>NZ_JACRSW010000034.1 GCF_014384965.1 Jutongia hominis | reverse complement strand
AATCCGGCGGATATAGCTGCTGTCATGGGAGACTGTATGTGCCAGTTTGACAGGGAAGTAGTGTGTGTGGTCAATCTAAGGTCAGATTTAAAACCTATCAATGTGCATTTTGCAAGTGTTGGTTCTTTAAATGAGGCAATGGCACATCCGAGAGAGCTGTTTAAATCAAGTATCCTAAGCAATGCGGCAAGCATGATGTTAATCCATTGTCATCCATCCGGGAATGTATTCCCAAGCAAGGCAGACACGATGATGACAGACCGCATGAACAAGCTGTGTGAACTGATGGGAATACCGCTCATTGACCATATCATAGTCGGTGGAGACAATCGTGAATTTTTCAGTTTCAGGGAAAAAGGCATGATTGATAATCCTAAGATTACCCTGAGCACAGATTACCGGACACTTGATATCAAGTCACCGCTTGTAGCAGAGCAGGGAAAGGCAAGGTGAAAGCATGGATGGAAGATTTACGGATGAAGAGCTTGCCATAGCAAAGAGTGTTGACCTGTGTGCAG
>NZ_JACRSW010000020.1 GCF_014384965.1 Jutongia hominis | reverse complement strand
ATATATTCAGTATAGCGTTACTGATATACGTTCTTTTCTAGCATTTGTTAATCTTCTTTTAAGAATTAACTCGCAATCTTTTGATTGCTTGGATGTCTGACTTCATAGTTTCAGATCTTCGATCTGAACCATGATTTCTTTTACAGTATGCAGTTTTCAAGGTACCAGGGCTTTGTTCTTTCGAACTCTGTCCCCCTGACTGATTGGATCAGTCATCAATAACAAGAATGACTTCTTGTTACTCATCGCTGATCCAGCGTTATTTTTTTTATAATTGGCGGCCACCTACTCTCCCATACCGTCTCCAGTATAGTACCATCGGCCGTCTGGGTCTTAACCATCGTGTTCGGGATGGGAACGGGTGTTACCCCCAGACGCATCGCCACCAAAATTTTCTGTTATCTCTTTGATAACCAAACAGTAAAACAACCCTTACTCTTTTTCTTAGAAAGGAGGTGATCCAGCCGCACCTTCCGATACGGCTACCTTGTTACGACTTCACCCCAGTTATCGATCCTGCCTTCGGCAGCTCCC
>NZ_JACRSW010000003.1 GCF_014384965.1 Jutongia hominis | reverse complement strand
TCGACTACCATCTGTGCAAGCATCTCAGGGCTTCCCATATCTGAAGATACTGCAATAACCTCATGCACGCTCGAAGGGAGAATATAAAGGTCACTCTCTAAACTCTCTGCCAGCTCATGAAGCTCATTCTCATAAAGCATGGACGCTGCACCATTGATACCCTTTTCATTGGAAATCACCCACATCGTCTGCTCCGGTGGAATCTCAGCTATCATCATCTCTGCGATCTCCTGTGGCATCCCATCCCTTGCGAACATTTCTCTCATAATGTCATTCATGCTACGAACGACAGGTGGGAAGAGTCTTCTTGTGTTTTCCGCTGCACACTTAAAGAGCTGTTCCTCGCTCATTCCAAGTCTTTTCGCAAATTCATTTGTAATTTTTGAACTCTGCACCGCATCCTTATCGGCACTGATTATTACCTTATACACAATAGAGAGATCCTGAAACTCCCTGTGAGGCACCTGTTCCAAAAATGTTTTATTCTGCTCTGTATTGATGAGCTGGAATACAATCTTCTCGTTAGCATCCTTCATAATGCTGTCCACATCAACAACCGGAGCCTGCTCATATGCCCTTTCCATAAA
>NZ_JACRSW010000028.1 GCF_014384965.1 Jutongia hominis | reverse complement strand
CATGAGCTGGCAGAGAGTTTAGAGAGTGACCTTTATATTCTCCCTTCGAGCGTGCATGAGGTTATTGCAGTATCTTCAGATATGGGAAGCCCTGAGATGCTTGCACAGATGGTAGTCGAAGTAAATATGCAGGAGGTGTCTTTGGACGAGAGACTTTCCAATCAGGTATATCACTATGATAAGGATTTAAGAAAACTCACCCTTGCAACTGATACACCAAACAAGAGACTTGATGGTATCGTTGCAGAACCTCCCCTTGTATATGACGCGAAGGAAAAGTCCAGATAGGAGGCAGCTATGGAGCAGGAACTTACAATGGAAGAACTCATTGCTCTCATAAACAGCCAGAAAGGTGACTTTGTTATCCGTGTCGAGTCTGGAGAGGAGGCGGTGTCTGATGCCAAAGAAGAATGACTTCAAGCTTGATGTGGTTTCGGTAAGACTTGTAAAGGATGCTCCGATTTATTCGGAGCACACCTTTAATAATCCGGCGGATATAGCTGCTGTCATGGGAGACTGTATGTGCCAGTTTGACAGGGAAGTAGTGTGTGTGGTCAATCTAAGGTCAGATTTAAAACCTATCAATGTGCATTTTGCAAGTGT
>NZ_JACRSW010000025.1 GCF_014384965.1 Jutongia hominis | reverse complement strand
CATGAGCTGGCAGAGAGTTTAGAGAGTGACCTTTATATTCTCCCTTCGAGCGTGCATGAGGTTATTGCAGTATCTTCAGATATGGGAAGCCCTGAGATGCTTGCACAGATGGTAGTCGAGGTAAATATGCAGGAGGTGTCTTTGGACGAGAGACTTTCCAATCAGGTATATCACTATGATAAGGATTTAAGAAAACTCACACTTGCAACTGATACACCTAACAAGAGACTTGATGGTATCGTTGCAGAACCTCCCCTTGTATATGATGCGAAGGAAAAGTCCAGATAGGAGGCAGTTATGGAGCAGGAACTTACAATGGAAGAACTCATTGCTCTCATAAACAGCCAGAAAGGTGATTTTGTTATCCGTGTCGAGTTTGGAGAGGAGGCGGTGTCTGATGCCAAAGAAGAATGACTTCAAGCTTGATGTGGTTTCGGTAAGACTTGTAAAGGATGCTCCGATTTATTCGGAGCACACTTTTAACAATCCGGCGGATATAGCTGCTGTCATGGGAGACTGTATGTGCCAGTTTGACAGGGAAGTAGTGTGTGTGGTCAATCTAAGGTCAGATTTAAAACCTATCAATGTGCATTTTGCAAGTGT
>NZ_JACRSW010000038.1 GCF_014384965.1 Jutongia hominis | reverse complement strand
GCAGACATTGTAAAGCTGGTTGCATCGGGAGACCTTGTTCCGGCGCAGCTTGTGCAGATTAAGAGTGCAATAGAAAAGGGACTTACTGAGTCACAGCTTGTAGAGCTTATAAACAACAACATTTCAGCGGAAAAGATGAAGGAGATCATTGAGATTGCTGTGCTTGAAAACAGCATGGCAGATTAGGAGGAACTTATGAATTTAGCAGTAGTAAATGAAGCAGTAACAGAAATGAATGGTGTGGAGCATCAGTTTACAGAGGAAGAGAAAAACTTTGTTGTCCAGTTCGCATTCAGAAGTGGCAGCAAGGAAGACACGATTTCTCTTATTGAAGCTTTGGCACATTCAGCGGATAAGGCTGAGTCGGACGAGATTATGGTCACATACAGGTCTAAATATGATATGAAGCCTGCATGGGTGGAACAGGTGGAAAACCTGCTTGTGGCACTTGAAATGTATCGTATCGAGGAGGAGAAAGCAATCAATCATCTGGCAGATATTTTGACTGCTTATGGTATTGATGTATCAGCCGAGGAAATCCGTACTACAGAGACAGAAACGCTTAAAACAACAGTCAGAGAGAAAGTGGAGGTGCGATAATGGCAGAAGAGATTCAGGAAGCGGTGCAGATCATCCGTGTAGCTTATGATGGCATTGAGATTGCCATGAAGGTAGGAAGCGGCGGCATTGCTGCCATGCAGAAGGCAATAGATTTCTTAAAAGGGATGCT
>NZ_JACRSW010000036.1 GCF_014384965.1 Jutongia hominis | reverse complement strand
GGGAGCTGCCGAAGGCAGGATCGATAACTGGGGTGAAGTCGTAACAAGGTAGCCGTATCGGAAGGTGCGGCTGGATCACCTCCTTTCTAAGAAAAAGAGTAAGGGTTGTTTTACTGTTTAGTTATCAAAGACCGAGTGCAATAAAGGTTTTTGGATTAACAGACTGCAAGCGTGCTTGCAAGGATGTTGAGACAAAAAGATTGTTATATGAGGGTTTGCTCTATGAGGAAGAAGCGGAGCGGATTCCGAATAGTTATAGCAAAGCATCATATTGCACGAAGGAAGATAACAGAAAATTTTGGTGGCGATGCGTCTGGGGGTAACACCCGTTCCCATCCCGAACACGATGGTTAAGACTCAGACGGCCGATGGTACTATACTGGAGACGGTATGGGAGAGTAGGTGGCCGCCAATTAAATAAGGGGGCGTAGCTCAGTTGGGAGAGCACCTGCCTTGCAAGCAGGGGGTCAAGAGTTCGAATCTCTCCGTCTCCATTTGACAGAATACTCTGTCAAAAGTCAATCGAAAAAGTGGTTGACAAACAATAAAATCTTTGATACACTTCACTGGCTTTCAAAAGTCAGGGAGCAAAGAAGATGGTACCTTGAAAACTGCATACTGTAAAAGAAATCATGGTTCAGATCTTAGATCTGAGACTATGAAGTCAGACATCCAAGCAATCAAAAGATTGCGAGTTAATTCTTAAAAGAAGATTAACAAATGCTAGAAAAGAATGTATATCAGTAACGCTATACTGAATATAT
>NZ_JACRSW010000013.1 GCF_014384965.1 Jutongia hominis | reverse complement strand
TCCAAAAATGTTTTATTCTGCTCTGTATTGATGAGCTGGAATACAATCTTCTCGTTAGCATCCTTCATAATGCTGTCCACATCAACAACCGGAGCCTGCTCATATGCCCTTTCCATAAAGTCACATGCAGCCATAAGTGTTTCCTCAAGATCCCCACAGTCCTGATACTTCTTATACATGTCATTGATATAAATCGTAGGCGAAATATTCCTGCCTTCCTCTCTTAAGATGATGCCATCAAGAGTCACATTCACCTTTTCCACGGGTTCTGCCACAAGCTCCATTCCTTTGAACTTCTCAGGCATATAATCCATAAACTTTTCTTTTACTACTTCCTTAAAAATCTCGTAATTCATCATATTACGTTTCCTCCTTAATCTAAAAAAGCAGGGAACATAAGTCACTGGCTTACATTCCCCGCAAGGTTAATTGTTACTGTTTATTCTTTTTCTTTCTTCCACGAAGTCCTACTCCAACACCTGTAATAAGTGCAAGTGCACCAATTCCAAGATAAAGAAGCGGATTTGCATTGTCTCCTGTCTGTGGAAGCTTAGGCTCTGTCGGTACATTGACAAGCTTAAGAGTTGCTACAACAACATCCGGTGCATTATCATCATATCGAAGTGTTACATCGTGCCATCCACCCTTGCAGTGAACTATTTATCTGTAATGCACGGGACACATAGGACTGTCCCGTATTCTGTGCATCTTAAACTCCTTTCATTATACCAGCTCTCTTATTTTAAAGAAATACTGCATAAGTCTTCTGT
>NZ_JACRSW010000024.1 GCF_014384965.1 Jutongia hominis | reverse complement strand
GCAAGCAAATCACTTTTTTTGTCATTTTCTGCAAAAAAAGGTCACTTTCTGCAATAGATATTGTTTTGTAAACAGATAAAGTTATACTTAATCTGGCAGGAGGCATAACTATGATTGAAAAAATGGCGGATGATTTAATTGGTCAGATGACTGAAGCAAGGTTAATTGATAAAGACATGGAAGAAAGATATATTTATGTCTTTATCTGTTGGATTGAGAAATTTATTACGGTTGGCAGTATTATCGTAATCAGTTTGGCGTTCCATAAACTGTTTCCAACTATATTTTTTCTTGTGTTTTTCTTAGAATTAAGAAAGCGAACTGGCGGATATCATCTGGACAAGTATTATAAATGTTATTTGGCAACCATTGTTTCTTATTTAGTTATTGTAATTATCAGTGCAAGACTGTCAGAACATCCGCAATGGTTATTTGCAATATTGGTAATTGCTATAACGGGGATAGGATTGATTGGTACAGTGAATCATCCTAATATGCACATGACATCAGAGGAATTGATGGAATCGAAAAAATCCGCAAGGACTATTGTTTTACTTGAGGGGTGTATAATATTGGGATGTGTTCTGTTAGATGCGGATATGGTTTACATTAGTTATATGGCAATAGCTGTTATATTATGTGCAGCTTTGCTGTGTATAGCAAAAATTTTTAAACAGGAGGTGAGAGAGAATGAAGCAGGTTAATAAGAAAGTGTTGAAGGTTGTAGAACGTGTCATGAGAAAAGAAGCTGTATATGGGATAGATGGATTTCCACCTGCGTGTTTAGGAATATGGCATCAGCCGAAACGTCCGA
>NZ_JACRSW010000022.1 GCF_014384965.1 Jutongia hominis | reverse complement strand
TAAAAAGTATTTCATGTAGGAGTCAGAGCATATTACTGACTCCTATGCAGAAAGGAGAACAATTTTATGAGTATAACGAAAGTTGGAAGTTCCTATAATTTCATTTATAACACAAAGACAGGTAAATTATCTACAAAAGATGGCAGCAAAAATGAATTTGTTGATTTTTGCAATGGAGATGTAAAGGGAGAAGATACAGAGACACTGAATCATTTTGATGAGCATACAAGATATCAGTTTACAAGAATGCTGTTTGCATATGGAACCGGAATGACCGGACAGAATCCTTTTGCCAATGATGAGAAAGTCGAGATTACAGCGGATATAGACAGTGCAACCCATACTTCCTTTTATGTGAATGGGCAGAAAGCGTTTACGGCAATTACGGGTATGTCATATCTCCCATCCGAGATTCAAACCTTTGGAACCGTACAGCAGCCATTTAAAACCAGAGGGTACAAACCATATGATCCCAGTACAAACAGTATCACGATTGGGGTTGGAAGCAGATTTAATCTTGGAAATGGATACAGCATGACGGTACAGGAAGATTTTGTCTGGGGCGAGGGCTATGGAAACGGAAGCAAGGCAGATGATGAAAGATGCAATATGATGATAGGTGGTCTGAACTCCCTGATACATTTTGCGGATCAGCAGTATTTTTCAAGTATGACAGATACATACACCGATTATATTTTAGATTTTCTTGCGTCACAGGGAGTGGATACAAGCAGAGAATTTGTGATAAACGGGACACATTGCGAACTGGTAAATGGGAAAATACGTGAAGTTGGTAACGATTATGTGGTGCCTAGTTCCATTCAGCAGAAAGCAGTGAAAAGATATGAAGAAAGTATGTCACAGCTTTTGAATAGCGGAACTTGGTATAGATGGTCATAAAAGTAATAGATCACTTGGACCGTTATGGAGAGTGAATAGATTCCGAATGACAGAGGAA
>NZ_JACRSW010000019.1 GCF_014384965.1 Jutongia hominis | reverse complement strand
CTATAGTGGCTCAGTTGTCAAGACAAAAATTTAATATTTTTATAATGAACTGATATGTTGACGGGTTACATGAGAGAATGCAATGTAGCGTCTCCCGGACTTTTTATATTATGCGGCTGCTCTGGCTTCATCCAAAAGCATTGCCGGATAGTACATCTCTGCAGGACGCTTGTTATCGATTGCCTGATGGCATCGCTCAAAGTTATAATTGTAGATATATCTTCCGATGGCTTCTCTTGCTTCCTTGAGATTAGCATACTCCGTGAGATATGCTTCCTCATACTTGAAGCTTCGGAACCAGCGCTCAATCATGATATTATCTGCCCAGCGGCTTTTACCATCCATGCTCTGGCGAATACCGTTATCACGAATGAAAGCAATATATTTATCACTGGTAAACTGGCTGCCCTGATCCGAGTTGATGATTAACGGCTTTGCTACTTTAAATGCCTTTTTACATGCATTGATAACCATAGTGGTATCCAGAGTGTCATCAACATCCCAGCCAACGATACAACGACTGTACCAGTCGATAATGGCTGTCAGATAAAGAAATCCATGCTTCATTGGAATATATGTAATGTCAATCGACCATGCCTGATTTGGGCGGTCTATGAATGCATTACGAAGCAGATATGGACAGACTTTTGCCTGTTTCATGCGCTTAGACAGATTTATTTTGGGATAAATCGGTGTAATGTCCATTTCGCGCATATATCTTCCTACTTTACGGCGACCAACCTGGTATCCGCGCAGCTTAAGCTGAGCAGACATCTGACGGGCTCCCCAAGTAGGATTATCAGTATGCAGATGGTCAATGATCGCTTTGCATTCCAAATCTTCCTCTGAAACCGGGGTGCCACTATAATATACGCTGGTGCGGTTGATTCCGAGTAGTTTGGCTCCTGCAGAAACCGACAGCTCCTTAGTCGTCAAAAGGTTTCGGACTAAATTTACTCTCGTAGTCAGGTCCGACAATTTCTTCAGATTTTTTTTTGAGCCAGTCAACCTGCATGGTAAGTTGACCGACCTTTTTAGCGTATTCAGCTTTTTCCTTGCGTTCTTCGGCAAGTTTTTCCCGGAGATTGTCTTCTCGCTTATTATCGAAAGCAAGAGAAGCATTAGCAAGGAATTCTTTCTTCCAGTTACGAAGGAGATTTGGTTGAATACCGTTTTCAACAGCAAGAACATTGAGTTCTTTCTCGCCCTTAAGCAGTTGGAGGACAAGATTGGTTTTAAATTCAGCACTGAAATTTCTTCTTGATCTGGACATAATAAGTACCTTCTTTCT
>NZ_JACRSW010000026.1 GCF_014384965.1 Jutongia hominis | reverse complement strand
ACCGCCAAAGTTTACCAGACCGGGCGGTTATTTTTGTGTCTATTTATTGCTCTTAGAACCAACGGTATAACCAAGAGCAAAGCAAGTAATACATAAGCTGATAATGGCTATAAAAAGCTCCGTTGTAAGCATAAGCACAAACCTCCTCGATAGATTTCCAGCAAAGGATTTCTATGTAAACACAAGCTAAAACTCTTGTGGAGAAGGCTAACCGCCTACCGAATAGGGTAGCACCAAGAATATTATAGCAAACATTTGTTCGAAATGCAATGCTTTTGTGGGATTGGATTTGTAGAGATGATGTAGATGAGAGTGGAACTTGGAGAAGTTTGTGAGCGTGGTTCTTCAAACTTGAAACAGTCAGATGTATCTAAAATGAATGGTAAATATCCGATATACGGTGCATCAGGTTATATTGGAAATGTAGATTTTTATCATCAAGATCAGCCATATGTTGCTGTTGTTAAGGATGGTGCAGGAATTGGAAGGACAACTTTGCATCCGGCAAAATCTTCTGTAATAGGCACAATGCAATATCTTTTACCAAAAGAGAATATATTACCAGAGTATCTTTTTTATGTTGTAAAATATATGCATTTAGAAAAGTATTTTACAGGGGCAACTATTCCTCATATATATTTTAAAGATTATCAGCATGAGGAATTTAATCTTGATCCAATAGAAAAACAAGTGAAAATTGTTACAGTCTTGAAAAAATGTGAAAAGATAATTGATGACAGAAAAAAAGAAATGCAATTATTGGATGATTTGATCAAAGCCCGATTTGTCGAGATGTTTGGGGATGTTATTCATAATGATAGAAAATGGGAATGTCAGCAGTTTTCTGATATTACTACTTCAAGATTAGGCAAAATGCTTGATACTAAACATCAGACGGGCACATGTAAATATCCTTATTTAGCTAATTTCAATGTTCAATGGTTTAGATTTGAATTAGGCAATTTGAATGAAATGGATTTTAATGAAAAAGAACGGGAAGAATTTTGTCTTGAGGATGGAGATTTACTTGTTTGTGAAGGTGGAGAGATTGGCAGATGTGCAGTTTGGCACAATCAGATTAAGAAATGTTTTTTTCAAAAGGCACTTCATAGGGTGCGATGCAATCAGGACATAATTTTACCAGACTATTTGTCATGGTGGTTTAAGTACAATTGTGAGAATGGTGGCTTTACTGCTATTGAAGGTGCTAAGGCGACAATATCTCATTTGACAGGTACTAAAATGAAAATGCTAGATGTGACAGTTCCACCAATTGAACTGCAAGAACAATTTGTAGACATTATTCACCAAGTCGACAAATCAAAA
>NZ_JACRSW010000023.1 GCF_014384965.1 Jutongia hominis | reverse complement strand
GTCTTTGTGTTATAAATGAAATTATAGGAACTTCCAACTTTCGTTATACTCATAAAATTGTTCTCCTTTCTGCATAGGAGTCAGTAATATGCTCTGACTCCTACATGAAATACTTTTTATAAATCTAATTCATTACCCGGATATGGCTCCATAATACACTTAAACTTTCCATTAATTCTTCCCGACCAATGCACTCCACTATGCGTATTTTGTGAACATTTTGCTCCAAATGTCCATAATTGACCTATTGAAGCATTGGTTATGCTCTTAATTGCATTGTCACCTGGTGTATTGTAATATGTTCTTCCTCCTGCACTCATATATTTACTCAGGTGTGAACATGTTCCTTTTGAGAAGGAATCAGATAAATTAATATTTATTATTGCTGTTGTAGATGGAAACGCATTTCTCAAATCACATGTATAAGTTTGATACGCAGTTCCAAAAAGATTTACCCCTCCATATGTTGGCATATCTACAATATCAAAAGTTTGTATAGCAGGACCAACATAGAAGAAATAATACATGGAATCTACCCAATCATTTCCACTACAAATCCTTATGTAAAATTTACCGGTATCTTTTGCAGTAAAATAAAAGTATTTTTCAGCAGCTCCTTTATAAACACTATTATATTCAGGATTTGTTGAATAAAAATATGAGGAATCTAAATCTTCACCCAAATAATATAATTCTATATACCAATCTCTGCGTCCAACATTTCGTAAATCTACAAAATATGTTTCACCCGCAGTTAATGAAGTGTAAAACCAATCTTCATCTGTTTCTGAATGAAGCCCTGCCGCTTTCATTCCTAAACGATATAAATCATTATTGCTGGTTACTTGAGTCGTTAATGTTTCAACCTTGCTATATGAAAATGCTGTAGTAGGTGAATCATTTTCTTCATAATCATCTGGAGTTGTTCCATATGTTTGGATTTCATCATCAGACAAGACATCATATTGTTCCTCGGATAAACTTATAGGAGACATTTCTTCTAACTTAACTGACTCCAAAGACTCAGTAACTACTTCTGGGTTATTCTCAATTACAGCATCTTCAGTCGTTGTTATTTCTGCCGCCATTACAGGTGTGCAAAACAGCATACTGCATACCATAGCCAAACTTAATAATCTTATTTTTTTCATTCGTTTCTCCTTTGACATCATTTAAAATCTTGAATTTCCTATTGTATTAGGAATCTAATAAATAGATTCACTAACTATCTCTTATTTTTTTCTTTCCGGCTAATCGGACGTTTCGGCTGATGCCATATTCCTAAACACGCAGGTGGAAATCCATCTATCCCATATACAGCTTCTTTTCTCATGACACGTTCTACAACCTTCAACACTTTCTTATTAACCTGC
>NZ_JACRSW010000002.1 GCF_014384965.1 Jutongia hominis | reverse complement strand
TAATAAACATCACTGGGAAATCGTACCGCTTAAGGGAATATATGATACAGGACGATGAATGAGCAAACTTGTACATTCTTAAATGATCAAAAATGTACATTTTGATATTGACATTTATACATGTTGCTTTTTAGTAGTATGCAAGTCTTTTTATGAAAATAATTTTTAAAAATTATTGACAAGAAGCATTTCTTAGTTTAGTATTTAACCGTAAGGTTAATTAACTTTTTGATTAAATGAAAGGGGTGTGAGTGTGGGAAGTGTTTTTAAAGCTATTAGTGACCCAACTAGACGAGAAATTTTGAAACTATTGAATGAGAAAGATTTAAGTGCTGGAGAAATAGCGGAACATTTTGACATATCGAAACCTGCTTTAACAAAACATCTGAATATCTTACGAGAAGCAGAGTTAGTTAGTTCAGAAAAGCAAGGAAATTTTGTCATTTATTCAATCAATGTAACAGTACTTCAACAAGCATTGTCTGGATTTATGTCTATTTTTGGAAAAAAGGAGTGATTTAGAAATGAAGAAATCAATTTTTATTTTAGATATATGTATATTTGGGTTATCTATCACAGCACTTCTGATCGCCTTTTTCAAAAATTTAAGCAATGTTAATTTCCTTATAGGAGCAGGTTTGATTAGTTTAATGGGTGTTGCGCAAACGAGAATGGCAGTTATTACAAATTTATCTAAAGATAATCCAAAAGTGAAAACAATGCGTCGTATGAATAGATTGACGGTAATATTGGCAGTTGCACTATATTTTGTTCCGCTAATAGATAATGATTTCATCGTCAACATTCCAACATCATTTATTTTTGTGGTTACCATTATGCTTTTTACTGGAAATGTTTCAACAAAACTTCCTTTAAATAAGTATATGGGATTACGATTACCTTGGACAACGACAGATGAAAAGACATGGAAAATTGCGAATAGATTATTAGGATATATTACATTTCCATTAGTTTTCATTATGTTGATTTTATATTTTGTAACAGAGCAATCAGAGTTGGTTTTGTTCATTGGGCTTGTTATTTGGGTTGGAATTCCTACAATTTATTCTTTTATCAAACAAAAAAAAACAAATTAGGAGAGTGAACTATGATTAAAAAAATATTAAAAGATGTCTTAGGAGAAAATTTTACTGGGAATAATGAAAAGTATGCTAAAATCAATTTTATTATTGTTATTCTTATGTTTTTGGTTTCCACAATTATGTTATTTTTCTTACCGGAGAAGATAAATATTTTGCATAATGGAGATACCTATTATCCTATCCCTAGTATTTTGGGAATATGGCTTGTTCCTGTTATTTCTTTGGTACTGAATTTTACTTTTATCAAGCAAAAAAAGTTATCATCATTAAATAGTATTATCATGGGATTACTTCTCATTGGAAGTACCATATATTATATTACTTTGATATAGTAAAGGATAAGACCAATGAAAAAAACACTTAACATCATTCTATTTGGAAGAAAAAAATCATATTTTGTCAAATGTACATTAACTTTAATTGGACTGTATCTAGGTGTTTTGTTTTGGTATTTTAATGTGGATTATCTAGGACAGCCAATACAAAATGCTTTAGTATTGGCTGTTTGTAGTTTGATTTGCATATCTGTTCTTGTAGCTTTGCAGTATTGGTAAAAATGGGCTATTTTTTGATATATCTTTATTGCTGTATGGTACATTTACGAATATACTTTGCTCTTTTATGGGAGTGTACTTTGACTATAAAATGCCCAGAACTGAAATCACACCTAATACATTATTACATGGGAATATGAGCAAGATATTTGTTTTAGTCATGATTGTGGCTTTAACAATTTTAGAAATGTATTTTTGAAAAAAATTTTCCTTTGTTAAATTTTCTATTGGATTATCAATGATGAATATCTTGATTTTATTATTGATAGGTGTGGTTATGTATATGAAAAGAGGTCTTTCAGATGATAGAAATAAATAATTTAAGTAAGTCTTATGGTATAAATAAAATTTTTGAAAATGAGAGCATTACTTTAACTAATTCCTGTATATATGCTTTAGTAGGGGTATATAGTGGCTCTATAGTGGCTCAGTTGTCAAGACAAAAATTTAATATTTTTATAATGAACTGATATGTTGACGGGTTACATGAGAGAATGCAATGTAGCGTCTCCCGGACTTTTTATATTATGCGGCTG
>NZ_JACRSW010000039.1 GCF_014384965.1 Jutongia hominis | reverse complement strand
ATGTACAACCGCGTACTTTTTGTAGAACGGTCCGGCGAGTTACATGGTGTGGCAAGGTTAAGCACGGAAAGTGTGGAGCCGAAGGGAAACCGAGTCTTAAGAGGGCGTGAAGTCACATAGTGTAGACCCGAAACCGGGTGACCTACCCATGTCCAGGTTGAAGCTGCTGTAAAAGGCGGTGGAGGACCGAACACACATCCGTTGAAAAGGGTGGTGATGAGGTGTGGGTAGCGGAGAAATTCCAATCGAACCCGGAGATAGCTGGTTCTCCTCGAAATAGTTTTAGGACTAGCCTGTTATTAGTCTGCCGGAGGTAGAGCACTGAATTCTTAAGGGGGCGTCAAAGCTTACCAAGAGATATCAAACTCCGAATGCCGGCCAGATGATGTAACGGAGTCAGACTGCACGAGATAAGTTGGGTAGTCAAAAGGGAAAGAGCCCAGACCACCGGCTAAGGTCCCAAAGTGCGTGTTAAGTGGAAAAGGATGTGGGAATTCGAAGACAACTAGGATGTTGGCTCAGAAGCAGCCATTCATTCAAAGAGTGCGTAACAGCTCACTAGTCGAGAGTTCCTGCGCCGAAAATGTCCGGGGCTGAAACACGACACCGAAGCCGTGGAATCACGTAAGTGATTGGTAGAGGAGCATTCGCTGCACGACGAAGCTGTACCGTAAGGAGCAGTGGAGAGCAGTGAAGAGAGAATGCCGGAATGAGTAGCGAGAGATAGGTGAGAATCCTATCGGCCGAATATCTAAGGTTTCCAGAGTAAAGCTGATCTGCTCTGGGTAAGTCGGGACCTAAGGCGAGGTCGAAAGACGTAGTCGATGGACAACTGGTTGAGATTCCAGTACTTCAATATATCAGAACTGTGGGGACACAGCCACAAAGCATTAGCCGGGAATGGAAAGACCGGTGCAAGCACAGGAGGCGTACGGCAGGCAAATCCGCCGTATAAGCCGGAGGTGTGAAGCGGAGCGAACATAAGGGTAGCGAAGAATGCAGAGTGGCTGTCGGGAAAAGCCGCTATTGTGTATATTGAACCCGTACCGTAAACCGACACAGGTGGATGAGGAGAGAATCCTAAGGCCGACGGAAGAAGCATTGTTAAGGAATTCGGCAAAATAGCCCCGTAACTTCGGGAGAAGGGGTGCCTGGGAAACCAGGCCGCAGAGAATTGGCCCAAGCAACTGTTTAGCAAAAACACAGGTTTATGCGAAACCGAAAGGTGAAGTATATGAGCTGACGCCTGCCCGGTGCTGGAAGGTTAAGGGGAGAGCTTAGGAGCAATCCGAAGGTTCGAACTTAAGCCCCAGTAAACGGCGGCCGTAACTATAACGGTCCTAAGGTAGCGAAATTCCTTGTCGGGTAAGTTCCGACCCGCACGAAAGGCGTAATGATTTGGGCACTGTCTCGACAATGCATCCGGTGAAATTGAAATACCAGTGAAGATGCTGGTTACCCGCGCCAGGACGGAAAGACCCCATGGAGCTTTACTCCAGTTTGATGCTGGGATTCGATACTGCATGTACAGGATAGGCGGGAGACTGAGAAGATGTGACGTCAGTTGCATCTGAGTCGCTGTTGGGATACCGCCCTTGCAGTATTGGGTTTCTAACCTGCGGCCGTGACCCGGCCGGGGGACAACGTCAGGCGGGGAGTTTGACTGGGGCGGTCGCCTCCGAAAGGGTATCGGAGGCGCTCAAAGGTTCCCTCAGAATGGTCGGAAACCATTCGAAGAGTGCAAAGGCAGAAGGGAGCTTGACTGCGAGGACGACGGTCCGAGCAGGTACGAAAGTAGGACTTAGTGATCCGGTGGTATGAAAGTGGGATTGCCATCGCTCAACGGATAAAAGCTACCCTGGGGATAACAGGCTTATCACTCCCAAGAGTTCACATCGACGGAGTGGTTTGGCACCTCGATGTCGGCTCATCGCATCCTGGGGCTGTAGCAGGTCCCAAGGGTTGGGCTGTTCGCCCATTAAAGCGGTACGCGAGCTGGGTTCAGAACGTCGTGAGACAGTTCGGTCCCTATCCGGCGCGGGCGCAGGATATCTGAAAGGAGCTGACCCTAGTACGAGAGGACCGGGTTGGACGAACCGCTGGTGTATCTGTTGTCATACCAATGGCATGGCAGAGTAGCCAAGTTTGGCCGGGATAAACGCTGAAGGCATCTAAGCGTGAAGCCCCCCTTAAGATAAGATATCCCTGGAGATAATCCAGTAAGACCCCTTAAAGACTATGAGGTAGATAGGGCAGAGGTGGAAGTGCAGTAATGCATGGAGCTGACTGTCACTAATAGGTCGAGGGCTTAACCAAGAAAGCATGGAAAGC
>NZ_JACRSW010000012.1 GCF_014384965.1 Jutongia hominis | reverse complement strand
TTGTTGTTTATAAGCTCTACAAGCTGTGACTCAGTAAGTCCCTTTTCTATTGCACTCTTAATCTGCACAAGCTGCGCCGGAACAAGGTCTCCCGATGCAACCAGCTTTACAATGTCTGCTCTTGACTTTTTCTTAAATGACAGTCTTGCAAAAAGACTTGCCACTCCGCTGTTGCTGCTCTTTCTCACACTTCGCTCAATCGGAAGTCTCTGCACCACATTTCCAGTACCATCAACTACCGGAATCTGATAATAGACCGGAATCCCATTTGCCACAGCCTGCATATTCTGAGGAACTGCAACTGTATCAACCATCTTTTTATCTGCCTGTGATATGGACTGGCTTTCCTGCGGCTCTGCCTTACTTTCTGCTTCTTTTTTATTCTCTGTTACAACACTTATGATCTTATCTTCCAATAACTCTATTCTGTCTCCCATACGCTTCATCTCCTTATCCTTTTTGTCAATATCATCCCTGAGCCTTGCAATCGTACTGCTTGCCTTATTCAGTTCATTCTGCTGACTGTTGATAAGAGCGTCCTTATCCTGGTTCTCCTTGACCAGACGCTCCCTGACTTCCTCGTCATCTTTGGACGTTTCTATTTCAGAAAGCTTCTTATTCAGGGCATCATACCTTTCATTCTGGTGATTGATCTTTGCAACCACTTCATCCATCTGAGCGACAAGACTTTTCACATACTCTAA
The DNA here is from genome assembly GCF_014384965.1 of Jutongia hominis. Lineage (GTDB taxonomy): Bacteria > Bacillota > Clostridia > Lachnospirales > Lachnospiraceae > Butyribacter > Butyribacter hominis. The sequence goes on along the minus strand of NZ_JACRSW010000012.1, from coordinate 4,160 downwards.
ATCCTGTGGCACCTGCTCTTTGGCTTTATTAAGCTTATCTAATACCACATCAAACATCCTGCGCATATTTACTGCTGTATCATCTTTTTGGACTACCTCTCTGATTGCATCAATCGGCACACCTTTTTCATAGTAATCCAATGCTGTCTGCATCTTAGGTGCTGCCATCCTGCTATCTTTCAGCAGCGTTAACAACTCTTCTGATACACCCTTATGCAGACATTTTGATAACACCTTCATCTGCTCAATGTCATAACTTTTGTTAAGATACAGACCGATTTCATCATCAGTCAGTCCATATTCATAATCGCTTTTGACAAGAGCAATAACCTCACTGTCCATATGCTTATTACGAAGAATCTGTATCTTTCTCTCAATAGCCATTTCACTTAATGGCTCTCTTTTTTCTTCCATATATGCCTCCTAACCACTAAAAAAACAGCCTAACGTATCGGCTGTTCTTTTCTGTCTCTTATTGTTTCTTTGTCATACTGCTTCTCTTCTGCCGAAGCTGATACAGTAAGTTCCTTCCATATTGATTTTCCAAGATTAAGTTCCTTTGATACCGCCCGTTCTGCCTTACAGTCCTGTGCATACTTGCTCTCATATTTTTTTCTAAGACTCTCGACCTCTTCCATACTGTATCCCTGTGCCAGAAGCTCAGTGTTAAGCCTTTCCCATGCATTGTGCTCATCTTCAAAGAAGGTATCCCCACTCTGATAACACGATTCCGCATCATCAAGCTCCCGGATCTGTTCAGCCTTGTCAAAAATATCTTTGAATCTTTCCTTAGCCTTATAGGTCTTACTCTTTTCCTTTGATGCTTCTTTCTTCTTATCCGTCAGATTATCAAGTACCGAAACAAGTTCTTCCGCACTCTCAATCTTATGCCTTACCAGAAATAGATACTGCTCCTGTAGCTTATGCATCTTTCGGATATCATCCTTATACTTCCATACCTGACTGTATGGCTTCTTTTTCAGCTTTCCAATCCGGTAAAGCTTTGCATAATATCTTTTCTGCAAGCCTGACATCTTCGCCCTGCGGTATCTTTTGACATAGCACTTTACTATCGCTGCCTGCCTTTCCTCGTTCTGTGACTGGTAAAAGGATAAATCTTCCTTAGCAATACGCTCCACAATAGCTTCCTGTGAATAATTCTCGCCAAGAGTCTTACATCTTCTGAATCTTGTCATCCCTTGTGGTCTGACTGCCAGATACTTTCCCTGCTTGACCTCATATCCTTTTTCCGACAGCAGCTCCAGAAATCCACTAAAATCATTTGCCTGTAAAATGCAGGCATCAAGATCTCTTTTTATCATATCTGCCCACACAAAGCTGCCTTCACGATATTCGCTCCAATCCTTATAATTCTCGTGCTGTTTCTCTTTGCTGCCATCCTCCACATCTATAATGGAAAGACCATACTCCTGACACAGCTTATTGGTAATCGGCTGGATATACTTTGCCCAGTCACCTTTCTCGTAGCGATACTTTTTCCCATCCACAAAGCTTACACTGTTAAATACAATGTGTGAATGAACATGGTCTGTATTATCATGAACCACAAATACCGCTTCATAGGCATCACCAAGATATTCTGCTACAAACTTCTGTGTTATCTCAAAAGCCCTGTCTGGTTCCACCTCATCCTCTTTGAAAGAAAGAATGATATGATACCCCTGTCGCTTGTCTGTTTTTCCAAACTGCTTCTTTGTATCCATCATCTGTTCAAAAGCCATATCTGCCTGGCAGTTTATGGCTCCCACAAGTCTTCCTCCCTGCGTTTTCTCAGGATTCATTACATAATCCAGTGCCCGCTTTAAATGCCTTGCATGAAAAGAATTCCCGCTGTCCTTCATGTGAAGTATCTTACTGATTGCCAATCTTTACCACCGCCTCGCTGACAGATTGATTCAGCTTTTTCATATATGCCACAAGCTGTTCCTTATCTTTCTTGGAATATATCTGAGCATTACTGTTAAATACAATCTGATTGATGTTAATGCCGATTCGGTTTATCTCATTGATAAGCTCTTTAAGAAGTTTCCTTACTTCCGGATAATCATTTGGTTTCTGACTGATTAGAAGCCTGATATATTCGGCTTCATTCATTCCATTTGCCTTTGCCTTATCAGAAAGTACCTTCGCTTCCTGTGGCATAAGTCTTAGTGTTTTCCTTATACAATGAACTTTATCAGCCATAGAATCACCTTCCTCTCTTACCCGTACTGTATTCTCTTACTCCTTCTGCTACTGTTACAGCAACTTTTTCCAGTTCTTTATTACCCAGCTGGGCAATAACCCTGTCTGCAAGCTCTGTAGCAACTTCTATAAGTTCCTTACCATAACTGGTTTTATCAAACAATCTGTCCAGTCTCTTTTCATCTGCTTTCAGACTTTCATACTTGCTCTGATACTCGTTATAGTCGTTAAAATCCTTTGGATCACTCCTGTGTGCTTCCGCATCAAGTATCAGTTCATAGTTCCATTCACAGACAATATCTATAACATCATCAATCAAATATGGTTCTATCTCGCCATTCTCTTCAGCAATATCCTGCCTGTACATCTTCCCATCTGAATCTATGCCAATGGCATAATCATGTCCTTCCATATAGTTAAGCAGAATTGCAGCATCTTCTATCGAAGGGTTTAGTAAGATATCAAATGTGTCTGCCCAGGCAATAAGTTCCTCTGGTTCTGTGATTATTGTAAGTTCTTTATCCATTGCTTTCCTGCACCTCCCTTATCCGTGTTTTGTATATCTCTTCCACCCACACGCCTGTCTGAATCTCTTAGGTTTACGGCTAGATACGCATTAGAGACATCTCTGTCCTAATGCCATCTAGTTAGGGAGAAAATCTCCCTAAAACCCTCTGTTTATGAAAGTGGGGGCGCTTTTTGCCCCCACTTTGCTACTTTGGGGGCGCTTTCTGCCCCCATTTTGTTATTTTGGGGGCGCTTTCTGCCCCCACTTTTATTTTTGCTTTCGTCCGGATTTTGTCGTGTCCAAATTGTGGGGGCACTTTTTGCCCCCACTTTGACATTTTGGGGGCGCTTTCTGCCCCCACTTTGCTGTTTTGGGGGCGCTTTCTGCCCCCACACATCAAAATCCGTTTTCTCATGCCCTGACTGGTTCATCTGCTCGCTTATTCATCCTGTTCAGATTAAGCTTTGCCGCTACAAGCCACTCGTTGTAATCCTTATATCCGGCAGGTGGCGGACAGTCTTCTACCTCATATCCAAGCTCATAATACTTTCTCATAAGTTCAGCTGCTGCTTTTCTCCCCGGCTCATCTCCATCAAGGCAGAACCGGATGGAAGTAATCTGCGGATGTTCCCGAAGAAAAGTCTCAAGTGGTGCATCTGCAAGCATCCCAAGTGCCAGCTTATTTGATTCATAATCCGCGAAGATATCGACATAACTCATAAGGTCGATTGCAGCCTCAAATACTACAAGCTCTGTACTGTTTTCATTTACCACATTAAATCCATAGTTCTTATCATTTCCTGTGACATCACACTTGAATGGCTTGCCCTGCTTATCAAACACTCCCCGCATACTTGCAAATCTTGTCACTCCATTTTTATCATTTCCTTTGAAAACAACATTGTGGTAATGCCTGCTCTCATAAATCAATCCATCTTTTAAAAACAGATCTATGACTGCTCTGCTGATTCCTCTCTCCTGATTCAGATATGAAATAAGATAGGAATTATCTCCTGCCGGTTCCGGTAGGACAAATGGCTTTCTCTCCTCTGCCTGCTTCTGCGATACCTGATGAACAAGAGGCTGCTTTACAGGCTTCTCAATTCTTCTGTATCCTGCGAAATCTAAAAGCCAGAACACAGCCTCTTTTACACTCATTCCACAAAATACCCGTAAGAAATCTATCTGTGAGCCGCCATTGTTGCCTTTGTCAAACTGCCTTGACCATCTGTACCAATGGCTTCTGTTATAGATACGGATGGAATCCATCTCCTTTAAAGTGTGGTATTTGCCAATCCTCTTTACTGTATACCCAAGGCTTTCAGCAGCTGCACACAGGTCAACACTCTTTGCTATGGCAAGCTCTTCATCCGTAAATCTTCCATCCATGCTTTCACCTTGCCTTTCCCTGCTCTGCTACAAGCGGTGACTTGATATCAAGTGTCCG
>NZ_JACRSW010000037.1 GCF_014384965.1 Jutongia hominis | reverse complement strand
TTGTTGTTTATAAGCTCTACAAGCTGTGACTCAGTAAGTCCCTTTTCTATTGCACTCTTAATCTGCACAAGCTGCGCCGGAACAAGGTCTCCCGATGCAACCAGCTTTACAATGTCTGCCCTTGACTTTTTCTTAAATGACAGTCTTGCAAAAAGGCTCACCACTCCGCTGTTGCTGCTCTTTCTCACACTTCTCTCAATCGGAAGTCTCTGCACCACATTTCCAGTACCATCAACTACCGGAATCTGATAATAGACCGGAATCCCGTTTGCCACAGCCTGCATATTCTGAGGAACTGCAACTGTATCAACCATCTTTTTATCTGCCTGTGATACGGACTGGCTTTCCTGCGGCTCTGCCTTACTTTCTGCTTCTTTTTTATTCTCTGTGGCAACACTTATGATCTTATCTTCCAATGACTCTATTCTGTCTCCCATACGCTTCATCTCCTTATCCTTTTTCTCAATATCATCCCTGAGTCTTGCAATCGTACTGCTTGCCTTATTCAGTTCATTCTGCTGACTGTTGATAAGAGCATCCTTATCCTGATTCTCCTTGACCAGACGCTCCCTGACTTCCTCGTCATCTTTGGACGTTTCTATTTCAGAAAGCTTCTTATTCAAGGCATCATACCTTTCATTCTGATGATTTATCTTTGCAACCACTTCATCCATCTGAGAAATAAGTGCTTTCACATACTCAGACTCTTCCGGAATCTGTTTCTTGACTTTATTCAGCTGTTCCAGAACTTCCTCATATAATCGTCGCATGGTAATAGGTTTTTCCCCTTTGTCCATAACCTCCTTAATTGTCTGAACAGGTACACCCTTTTCATAAAATTCAAGGGACACCTGCATCTGATGAACCGAATACTTGGTATTCTTGATAATATCAATCACATCTTTTGGAACATCCTTGTGCAGACATTCCGATAAAATCTTCATCTGTTCAATGTCGTATGACTTATTGAGATAAAGGCTGATCTCCTCCTCTTTCAGTCCATATTCATAATCACTTTTTACAAGAGCAATCGTATTTTCACTAAAATGCTTATTTCGGAGAAGCTGCAATTTTTTCTCGATTGCTATCGCACTAAGCGGTTCTCTGTTTTCTTCCATATATGCCTCCTAACTACTAAAAAAACAGCCTAACGTTCTGGCTGCTCTTTCCTGTCTCGTATTGTCTCTTTGTTGTACTGTGCATCTTTTCCATCTGATACGCTGTCTGGAATAAGACTCTTCCATATAGATTTACCAATATTCAACTCTTTGAATACTGCCCTTTCTTTTGCACATGCTTTGGAATACTCCTCTTTATAATGTTTACGCAGTGCTTCCACCTCTTCAAGGCTATATCCCTGTGATAAAAGCTTCTGTTTCAAAGTTTCCCATTGCAAATGCTCATCCGTAAAAAATTCATCTCCCTGGAGGAAAGACTTCTCAGCAGGTTCTAACTCTTTCATATCATCTGCTATATCAAAAAGTTCTCGACTTCTCTCCCTAGCCTTATAAATGCGGCTTTTCTCTGCTGAAACTTCTTTTCTTTTATCTGTCAATGAGCTGATTACACTGACAAGCTCCTCTGCTGAATGAATGTCATGATTTACAAGGAACAAATACTCCTCCTGCAGTTTATGCATCTTACGGATATCATCCTTATACTTCCATACCTGACTGTATGGCTTCTTTTTCAGCTTTCCTATCCGGTATAGCTTTGCATAGTATCTCTTTTGAAGCCCCGACATCTTTGCCCTTCGGTATCTTCTCACCTTACACTTACAAAGAACCGGTTGTACTTCTTTCTGCTGTTCCCGGTAAAATGAAATATCCTCTTTTTCTATCCTTTCCCGGATTACCTCATCAGAATACATGTCACCTAATGTCTTACATCTGCGAAATCTCGTCATTCCTTGTGGCTTTACCGCCAGATACTTTCCCTGCTTGACCTCATATCCTTTGTCAGATAACAGCTCCAGAAACTGCTCATAATTTCCTGCCTGCAGTATGCAGGAATCCAGGTCTCTCTTAATCATATCTGCCCATACAAAACTGCCTTCACGATATTCGCTCCAGTCCTTATAGCTTTCATGCTCTTTTTCCTTACTGCCATCATCAACATCAATGATCGAAAGACCATATTCCTGACACAGCTTATTCGTGATTGGCTGGATATACTTTGCCCAGTCTCCTTTTTCATAGCGATACTTTTTCCCATCCACAAAACTCACACTGTTAAATACAATGTGTGAATGAACATGTGCTGTATTATCATGCACCACATATACTGCCTCATATGATTTTCCAAGATACTCTTCCACGAATCTGCGGGTTATCTCAAATGCCGTATCAGGATTCACTTCATCTTCCTTAAATGAGAGAATGATATGATATCCCTGCCTTTTATCAACTTTTCCAAACTTCCGTTTTGTAGCTTTCATCTGTTCAAAAGCAGAATCGACCTGACAGTTGATTGCACCAACGAGCCTTCCATCCTGTGTTTTCTCCGGATTCATCACATAATCAAGAGATCTCTTCAGATGTTTTCCGTGAAAATGCCCACCACAATCCTTCATATTAAGGATTTTACTGATTGCCAATCTTTACCACCGCCTCATCTACCTTCTGATTCAGTTTTCGCATATAAGCTATCAGCTGTGTCTTATCTTCCTTGGAATACAGCCCGGCATTATTGTTAAATACTATCTGGTTGATATTTATTCCAATTCTGTTGACTTCATTAATGAGTTCCTTCAGAATCTTCCTTACTTCCGGATAATCATTTGGTTTCTGACTGATAAGAAGACGGATATACTCAGCCTCATTCATTCCATTATCACATGCCTTTTTTGCAAGCATCTTGGCTTCCTCTGGCATTAGTCTTAGTGTTTTCCTAATACAATGAACTTTATCTGCCATAGACTCACCTTCCTCTCTTACCCGTACTATAATCATTAATTCCTTCTGCAACTGTCACCGCAGCTTTTTCCGAATCATCCCTGCTACTTAGATGGCTAATGAATGATTCCACCAAAGCAGCCGCCATTTCATCAATCTCCTTTGCATAACAGGTCTTTTCAAACAACCTGTCCAGCCTCTTTTCATCTGCTTTCAAACTGTCATACTTATCCTGAAACTCACTGTAATCTTTAAAATCCTTTGGATCATTCCTGTGTGCATCAGCATCAAGTATCAGTTCATAGTTCCATTCACAAACAGTATCTATAACATCATCTATCGGGTATGGTTCAATTTCACCATTCTCCTCAGCTACATCCTGTCTGTACATCTTCCCATCAGAATCTATGCCAATAGCATAATCATGACCTTCCATATAGTTAAGCAATATTGCAGCATCTTCTATCGAAGGGTTAAGTAAGATATCAAATGTGTCTGCCCAGGCAATCAGTTCTTCTGGTTTTGAAAATAGCGTAACTTCTGCATCCATTGCTTCCTTGCACCTCCTTATCCGTGTTTAGTAAATATTCACCAAAGCTCCAGTCTCCAGTTAGTCCCCGGCGACTGCTAGATACGCATTAGAGACATCTCTGTCCTAATGCCATCTAGTTAGGGAGAAAATCTCCCTAAAACCCTCTGTTTATGGAAGTGGGGGCGCTTTTTGCCCCCACTTTGCTACTTTGGGGGCGCTTTCTGCCCCCACTTTGTTATTTTGGGGGCGCTTTCTGCCCCCACTTTTATACTGAATTCAATCCGGTTTTTATCGTGTCCGAATTGCGGGGGCGCTTTTTGCCCCCACTTTGACATTTTGGGGGCGCTTTCTGCCCCCACTTTGCTGTTTTGGGGGCGCTTTCTGCCCCCACACATCAAAATCCAAGTTCTCATGCCCTGACCGGTTCATCTGCTCTCTGATTCATTTGATTAAGATTAAGCTTTGCCGCCACAAGCCACTCGTTGTAATCCTTATATCCGGCTGGAGGCGGACAGTCTTCTACCTCATATCCAAGCTCATAATACTTTCTCATAAGTTCAGCTGCTGCTTTTCTCCCCGGCTCATCTCCATCAAGGCAGAACCGGATGGAAGTAATCTGCGGATGTTCCCGAAGAAAAGTCTCAAGTGGTGCATCTGCAAGCATCCCAAGTGCCAGCTTATTTGATTCATAATCCGTGAAGATATCCACATAACTCATAAGGTCGATTGCAGCCTCAAATACTACAAGCTCTGTACTGTTAACATTTACTACATTAAATCCATAGTTTTTATCATTGCCTGTGACATCACACTTGAATGGCTTACCCTGCTTATCAAACACTCCCCGCATACTTGCAAATCTTGTCACTCCATTTTTATCATTTCCTTTGAAAACAACATTGTGGTAATGCCTGCTCTCATAAATCAGTCCATCTTTTAAAAACAGATCTATGACAGTCCTGCTGATTCCTCTCTCCTGATTCAGATATGAAATAAGATAGGAATTATCTCCCGCCGGTTCCGGTAGGACAAATGGCTTTCTCTCCTCTGCCTGCTTCTGCGATACCTGATGAACAAGTGGCTGCTTTACAGGATTCTCGATCCTTCTATATCCTGCAAAATCTAAAAGCCAGAACACAGCCTCTTTTACACTCATTCCACAAAACACCCGCAAGAAATCTATCTGTGAGCCGCCATTGTTGCCTTTGTCAAACTGCCTTGACCATCTGTACCAATGGCTTCTGTTGTAAATGCGGATGGAATCCATCTCTTTTAAAGTGTGGTATTTGCCAATCCTCTTTACTGTATACCCAAGACTTTCTGCAACTGCACACAGGTCAACACTCTTTGCTATGGCAAGCTCTTCATCCGTAAATCTTCCATCCATGCTTTCACCTTGCCTTTCCCTGCTCTGCTACAAGCGGTGACTTGATATCAAGTGTCCG
>NZ_JACRSW010000021.1 GCF_014384965.1 Jutongia hominis | reverse complement strand
TCCAAAAATGTCTTATTCTGCTCTGTATTGATGAGCTGGAATACAATCTTCTCGTTAGCATCCTTCATAATGCTGTCCACATCAACAACCGGAGCCTGCTCATATGCCCTTTCCATAAAATCACATGCAGCCATAAGTGTTTCCTCAAGATCACCACAGTCCTGATACTTCTTATACATGTCATTGATATAAATCGTAGGCGAAATGTTCCTGCCTTCTTCTCTTAAGATGATGCCATCAAGAGTCACATTCACCTTTTCCACTGGCTCTGCCACAAGCTCCATTCCTTTGAATTTCTCAGGCATATAATCCATAAACTTTTCTTTTACTACTTCCTTAAAAATCTCGTAATTCATCATATTACGGTTCCTCCTTAATCTAAATTGTCATATAAAATTCCCTCATCATCGGGATTATTGTGTTCTCTGTAACTGTTGTCTTCTTCGATTCCCATATCAAAAGTGGTATGAGATTTTCTTTTCTTTCTGTAATAATTCTTGAGAAACATGCACTTTCTACAGTTCTCACAGAATAATTCTTCTGGCGGAATACCAAGTGCCTTTGCAATCCTGTTCAACGTTCCCGTCTTTGGAACTCTTGAACCATTTTCGTATTGGGCAATTCTTACATCACCTCTATTTTCAAAACCACTTTTCTCGCCCAGTTCCCTGAGTGTCATTTTTTGTCGTTTTCTGTAATATCTGATTCTTTCTCCTACCACTGTTTGTCCTCCAAATCAAAAAAGCGGAGAACATAAGTCACTGGCTTACATTCCCCGCAAGGTTAATTATTACTGTTTATTCTTTTTCTTTCTTCCACGAAGTCCGACTCCAACACCTGTAATAAGTGCAAGTGCACCAATTCCAAGATAAAGAAGCGGATTTGCATTGTCGCCTGTCTGTGGAAGCTTAGGCTCTGTCGGTACATTGACAAGCTTAAGAGTTGCTACAACAACATCCGGTGCATTGTCATCATATCGAAGAGTTACATCATGGGCTGTTTCATCAAGGATATATCCGTCAGCTGCTTTTGTCTCAACTACTGTATAATGGATATCTTCCTTAAAAGTTCCATCCTCGTTGTAAGTACAGATAGGAAGCTCCTTGCTCTCTGCATGACCATTCTTGTCAGTAGTGAGTGTATCAAGCACCTTTCCGTCCTTATCTCTTACTTCAAATACAACACCCTCGATTGGCTTTCCGGTTACTTTGTCAGTTTTCTCAATGACAATCTTACCGACTGCCTGCTCATCCTTCATGGATACCTTCTGGATTTCTGCTGTCTCCTTTACTTCAAAGGTCACATCACTTGCCACCTTATATCCATATGGTGCAGATTCCTCTCTGAGTGTGTACTTTCCGACAGGAAGTCTCTCAATCATATGAGTCTTTCCTGCCTCTGATGTCCAGCTCTCAACAAGCTTTCCATCAGCATCAATAACTGAAAGCTTTGCTCCAGGTAATTCTTTCTCGCCTGTGATATCAGTCTTTGAAATCTCTACCTTGATCGGTGCATTTTCAAATGCTGCCTTAAACTCGATAACCTTTACCTTATCTCCCTGATATGAAGCATCCACATCAAAAATCTTATCAGACTTCACATAGCCCTTTGGTGCCTCAATCTCTTTGACATAATACTGTCCAAGCGGAAGGTCAGAGGTAAATGTTACTTTGCCATCCTTTCCAGTAACACCTCTCTCAATCTGTGTATCTGCTTTGACAATAACCTTTCCATCCTTATTTACGATATCTTCTTTCGCATACAAACCAAATACAGCACCTTCAAGCTCTTTCTTTGTCTCTGAATCAGTCTTTGTAACAGTAATCTGCACTTTCTGACGCTCATTTGTCACATCCATTCCTGCGAAAACAACCTTTGTATTCTGGTCGATATAGGAAAGGTCTGCCTCAATCGGTGTATCATCTAATACAAATCCATCAATGGTCTTTGTCTCAACAAGATAATACTTGCCAAGTGGAAGGTCATCAATTCTTGCGATACCCTTATCATTTGTCACGATGGTTGCCACCTTGTCTCCTGCCTTATGATATACAGTGTCAAGTCCGTCAGCACTTACGATATCCTCTTTTGCATATACATCAAAAGTTACTCCTGCAAGGCTGTCCTTGAAGAAATTGAAGATAAAGTCATACCAGTAACCCTTCATAAGAGTAGTATCTGTTACAAATTCGCCATCCTTATTGATGACAATGGAACCTGTAGGTACTTCATCCTTCATCTCTACATGCTGCACTTTGCCTGTATCCTCTACTGTAAACTGGATATCAGTTGCCTTGAGGTATCCGTAAGGAGCAAATTCCTCACGAAGAGTGTAAGTCTCTCCAACTACAAGTCTCTTGATTACATGTGCTTCCTTAGCATCAGATGTCCATGTGTCTACCACATTTCCATCCTTATCAAGTACAGTAAGTGTTGCACCTGTAAGCTCTGCACCGCTTGTGATATCTGTCTTTGTAAACTCAAAGGTTGTAGGAGTGTTCTTATACTTGCTGTTATATACAGCAGTCTTAACATCCTGTCCCTGATATTTTGTATCAAAGTTTACTGCTTCCTCATTTGTCACATATCCGGCAGGCTTTACAAGCTCCCTTGCAACATATTTTGCAAATGGATAATCCTTAACAAAAGCAATCTTTCCATTCTCATCAGATGTTGTCTTCTCAAGAAGTGTGCCTTTCTCGATAATTACCTTGCCATCTACATTCTTGATATCCTCGTCTGCATAAAGACCAAATACTGCACCTGCAATCGGTGTGTTATCTTCTGCATCAAGCTTAGTCACTGACATATCAAGCTTCTGTCTGTCATCTGAGAAAGTAAGGCTTTCCTTGATAACAGGTGTCTTATCATCCACATATGTGAATGTCACTTTCTGCTCATTCGGATTTAATACATATCCGTATGGAGCTTCCACTTCCACAACTCTGTACTGTCCAAGAGGAAGATTCTTAGCTGTTGCCTTTCCATCCTTGCCAGTTGTAAGAGTTGTCACAAGGTCTCCCTTGCTGTAATACTTAATGCGGTTTCCGTCTGCATCCTTCTGGTTGTCTGCTGTGTAAATATCCTCGGCAGCATAAACTTTGAATTTTGCTCCGGCAAGTGAGCCTTCCTTATAAACAAACTCTTTCTCATATGAGCTTGCAAGAAGTCCACCCTTGAATCCGTCAAGTACCTCACCCTTCTTTTCTACAGTCATTTCTCCGACTGCAGGGGCATCGGAATATTCCACAGTAATGATTGCATCATTTGTATCACCATCTGTTTCAAATGCTGTATCAGTATCAACAGAGATGCTGACATACTTATCATTTACAACATATCCGTATGGTGCAGATACTTCCTCAATACGGTAGTTACCGATTTTAAGTGCTTCAGGTAAGATTAAATCTCCATCATCGTCAGTAAAGAATGAAGTATGCTCGACCTTTGACGGATAAGTTGTGTACTGCTTCACATATTCATTCTTATCAATATTGAAGATCTTAAACTCTGCATTTGGTACAAGTACTGTCTGCTTTGTATCGGAATCCTTCTTGATTACACGAAGCTTTGCAGTAAACTCCCTGTCAAGGAATACTCTCCATGTCTGAGGCTTGTCAGGATGGTTCTCGCTGATTTTTACCTCAAATGGCTTGATTGTCTTCATGTTATGCGGAGTCTTTGACTCTACTACCACATAAGTTCCATAAGGAATTGCAATGGATACTGCATGTCCTTTGTCGTCTGATGTGATTGTTGTGGCTCCATTTTCACCGATTACTACTGGAGTTGCCTTATCAAAGTCATAGCTTCCATCTTCCTTTACAGGTAAAGATGATTTTAAGTAAGCTGTAAACTCTGCTCCTGCAAGAAGTCCTGCTTCAGTATCATCGCCATTGTCCGATACCTTGATAAGCTGGAATGGCTGCTTGATGACCTGCTCTGCGGAAGTTGTACTTCTTGATACCTCTGCTACTAAGTCTCCCTCGTAGTCGCATACTACATCATGCTCCTCTTCATCAAGAAGATAGCCTTCTGATGGTGTGATTTCTTTCACATAATAGTTGCCAAGATAAAGGTTATTTACCTCTGCCTCGCCATTCTTATCTGTTGTAAGAGTTGCAACTAAGTCCCCTGCTTTAAATACAACACCTGTTGCTCCGTCCGGATGCACGATATCGTTTCTGGCATAAAGACCATAAACTGCTCCTTCAAGGCTTGCATCACCCTGTGGAACTGCCTTGCCCGATTCCTTATCTACCTTGTAAATGTGAATCTTAGCTGTAGTTCTGTCATTCTTAAATGTGTGGCTGAATGATGCCTTTGCCTGTGTTTCAGGCAATACATTGAAGTTGAAACTATACACATCAGACTGGTTTCTGATATAAGCGTATGGTGCCTGTGTCTCTGAGATATAATATCCGTTAGAGATTGGCAGATCCACGCTGTAGCTTGCCTTTCCGTCCTCACCTGTAGTTACTGTCTCAAGAGCTGTACCCTTTGTCACAATAACCTGTCCGGCATAGTTTTTGATGTCATTTCCGGCATAAAGTGTGTACTTGCCACCATCAAGAGGATTCTCTGTGTCAGAGTCCTTCTTTACGACAGATACATCGGCTTTCTGTCTTGTATTCTCAATCGTAGTTGATTCATACTGTACTGTCACAGTTTGGTCCTTATACTCAACTGCTACTGTCTGAGGTGTGGTATTGATTGTATACCCGTCAATGCTCTTAATCTCAGTTACCACATAAGTTCCAAGATGAAGGTCAGATAATACCACCTGTCCGTCAGTTCCTGTTGTAAGGCTTTCTGCCACAACATCGCCAGCACTATACACCTTTGTACCATCTGCCTTATAGATATCTGCTCCAGCAGTTACCTTAAATGCTGCTCCGGAAAGCTTCTTTTTCTCATAAGTGAAGTTACTTCCATTCCATGAGCTAAGCACCTCACCCTCTTTATAGATTGTGATTGCTCCAAGCTGCTCTTTATCTGTTGCAGAGATTCCCGTTGTCTGTCCTGCTTTTACAGTAAGTGTATGAACTTTACCGGAAAGGACATATCCCTTTGGTGCGGTAATCTCTTTTACATAATAAGTACCTGCGACAAGTGCAGCTGACTTTGCATATCCGTTTCCATCTGTTGTCATGGTCTGTATTCTGTTTGTGCATCCGCTGTCAGAATAGATTCCATAGACTGCACCGGAAAGCTTCACTCCGCTTGACTCATCTGTCTTTGTAAGCTCACCATATCCGATATTCTCTGTCTTGACCTTGATATATGCTTTGATAGGATCTGCTGTCGGTCTTTCAGAAATAAACTCCTGATATCCGCTCTTTCCTGTAAGCCAGAATACACAGCTTGATGTTGTCTCAACCTTGCCAGCATTGGATGTGAATGTTCCTGTTGTAGCTGTAGTATTCACGCTCGTTGAAGAGATTGTAATACTGTTGCCATTCTTATCAACAGAATATCCGCTGATGCCAAAATCAAAATCCGATAAAACACCATTGCTGTCAGATAATGTTGTTTCAAATCTCTGACTTCCCTCATTCCACTTTAATTCATAAGTTGGTGCCTCACTGGTTCTGCGTGATGCAAAACTTGGAAGCGTTGCATTGTAGGAACTGTTGATATTGTCCCTGAGTCTCTCATAATAGCTGTATGAAGAATCAGGACTTGGTGCTGTGTTACAGAGCTTTCTTGCTGCCGAATCACCACTTCCGGTTCCAAAGATATCTGCTACAATAACCCATACCATTGCCTGAGTTGCGATATACTCATTGCACTGACTATTGCTTGGTGCCGCCTTTTGTGTACTGTTAAACCCATAATAAAGGCAGTAACTTAAAAGCTTTCTCTGCTGTGCTGACATTGATGTGCTCGCATCATCGTAGCTGTTCATAAGCTGACCGCCATCTGCTCTTAATCCGAAATTCATACAATATGCAGAATTTCCGTCAAGAATTGAATACAGAATCTTACCATGATTATATCCGGGCTTCAGCTCACTTACTTCTCCGGAATTTTTGACTGACGCATTCCAGAACGCAATATTTGCCTGCGGACTGGCTGCAAATGCTGTTGTTCCATTCGTAAAGAGTGTTCCAACCAGTGTGAGCATAGCCATAAATCCTGCCATAAAACGCTTTAGTTTCTGTTTCATGTGCTCTTTCCTCCTTAATTTACGCATAAAAAAAGAAAGACATAAGTTTATGGCTTACATCTTTCTTCCTTCTGCTTCTATTCGTTTTTATTTATCTGTGACATCGAAACTCGTAATAGTTTGTGCCGCCTGTCGTGTAAACTCCATCATAACTGATGTAGAATACCGGATCTGTTTCCAAAAGTAACATACTTGCAATATATTCTGCAATTGCATCCTCAGATGATAACCGCTGTCCATCAATGGTACTTGCTTTGTTGAGGTCTGTCTCTACAAACACACTATAATAAGAGCCTTCCATACCATCGTAAGGATAATACTCATTGTACTCTTCCTGCGTGATACTGCCGTCATTCAAATGATTCTGTAAATTCTGCTGTGTGGTAATCATCCCTCCTGCCTGACACTTTGCTGTTGCAAGTGACACAACATTCTGTGGACTGTACGCCACGGATGCAGGCTTTGGATTGCTCACATTGTCTTTCGGAATGTCTGTAGTCTGACCACCATTACCTGCATTACTCTGATTTCCACCAGCTTCCTTATTACCACTTGCAGGAGCTTTCTGTTCCGACTCGTCATTCTGCTCTGACTTTTCTTTCTGCTTTGAAGCAGTTTCATTATCAGCAGACTGGTTATCTTCCTTATCCGTCTTCTCTTCTGAATCTTTAACCTCGGCAATATCTTTCTCTGTCTCTTCACTTCCAGCTTCGGTTGCGACCTCTGTGACAGCTTCCGTTGCCATTTCTGCTTCTTCAGTTGGCTTTACACTTTCCGTCTGTTTCTCTGTCTTATTATCAGCCTTTTCCTTACCACCATTACAGGCAGCCATTGAAAAGACCAGTACTGCGGATAATAAGATAATCCTTATCTTCTTCATAGTAATCACCCATCCCTTCTCCGCAAGAGGGACGGGCTTTGTGTTCCGTGCCATCCACCCTTGCGGTGAACTATTTATCTGTAATGCACGGGACACATAGGACTGTCCCGTATTCTGTGCATCTTAAACTCCTTTCATTATACCAGCTCTCTTATTTTAAAGAAATACTGCATAAGTCTTCTGT
>NZ_JACRSW010000005.1 GCF_014384965.1 Jutongia hominis | reverse complement strand
GTTTCTTTTACTCATGTTATAAAATCTCCTTTGTACTTCGA
Organism: Jutongia hominis; assembly: GCF_014384965.1. Taxonomy (GTDB): domain Bacteria; phylum Bacillota; class Clostridia; order Lachnospirales; family Lachnospiraceae; genus Butyribacter; species Butyribacter hominis. The sequence continues at coordinate 7,521 of NZ_JACRSW010000005.1, read as the reverse complement.
TGTATTAAGTCGCCAAACTCATATACATCTTACGGGGAGATTTTATTTTTTTCAAATTTCATTCTCTATAGGAATGCTTTAAAATAATAGTAAAATGTTTAATAGCTATCTGTTGTCATTTTTTTGACATGATTTTCCCATAAACCGGTAGCAGATGGCGTCCTTCGGACAGGCCTTTATGCAGGCACCGCAGCGTATGCACTCGGGGTGATCCGGTGTCTTACACACATCCACATCCATCTTACATGCCTTTGAGCATTGACCGCATTTGACACATTTGCTGCTATCAACGGTGATTTTGAGCAGGCTGACCTTATTAAATAATGAGTAGATTGCTCCAAGCGGACAAATCCATTTACAGAAGGGCCTGTAAAATAAGATACTGAGTACAATCACTGCAATTAAAATCATACACTTGAAAGAAAAAAGCTTTCCCAGCGCAGAACGGATAGCAGCATTTCCAATAGATAACGGTATAGCACCCTCTAAAACACCCTGAGGACAGATATATTTGCAGAAGAACGGGTCTCCCATTCCTATAGAGTTCGTTACAAGCATCGGAAGAAGTATAACGAAAACAATAAGAATGACATATTTTAGGTACCTAAGAGGCTTTAGTTTGGTTGTGGATAATTTCTTTCCGGGGATTTTATGAAGTAAATCCTGAAACCATCCAAATGGGCACAAAAAACCACATATAAATCTGCCGAGAGTTACACCGAGTAAAATAAAAAATCCGGTTATGTAGTATGAAAACTTAAATTTTGATGATCCGACAACTGCCTGAAATGCCCCTATTGGACAGGCTCCTGTCGCGGCAGGGCAGGAGTAGCAGTTTAATCCGGGTACGCATACTGTTTTTGCATTGCCCTGATATATTTTACCCTTAAATAAATTTGGAATATGAATATTGGTCAGCAGCGTTGCTGCGGCCTGTATCCAGCCACGTATTTTTGCCAGTTTTCTTGATAGTAATTTCTTTTCCTTATCCAATTCCTACACACTCCAGACATAGTTTTATTGCTTTACCAAGCACTGTAGCCGCCTCACCTCTGACTGCACCATAGCTTATCATGGATACACCAAGGATAAGCAGAATGATTTGACATGTTTTTTGGTATTTCAACATAATGTTGCTCCTTTTTGTTGTATTGTTGACCAGCTGACTTTGGTATTATACAATATGGGTTGTAAAATTATTGTTAAGAAGCAGGAGAACATTTTGAGATTATTAATTGTTGAGGATGAGAAACAAATATGTGATATGGTTGCAAAGAGTCTGTATGCTGCCGGTTATGAGGTGGATACCTGTTATGATGGGAAAGAGGCTCTTGAATGTATACTGTCGGAGAATTATGATCTGATAGTTTTGGATTTGAATCTGCCGGGGATGGATGGCATGGAGCTTCTTAAGGAGCTTAGAAAATACAATGATGAAACTAAGGTTTTGATATTATCTGCAAGAGGTCAGATTGCTGATAAGGTAGAGGGACTGGATGCAGGAGCAAATGATTACATGGAAAAACCATTCCATCTGCAGGAGCTTGAGGCACGTATCAGAAGCCTGACAAGAAGGAAATTTGTACAGAATGATATATGTCTTAAATGCGGAGAAATAAAGTTTGATACGATTAAACGCGAGGCATATGCAAAGGAAGAGCCGGTTCCACTGACAAGAAAAGAGAATGGTATTTTGGAATATTTACTTATCAATATAGGCAGACCGGTGAGTCAGGAGGAGCTGATAGAGCATGTGTGGGATGCCACGGCAGACAGCTTTAGCGGAGCAATCAGGGTACATATGTCTTCACTTAGAAAAAAGCTTAAGGCGAAGCTGGGATATGATCCCATTCAGAACAAGGTAGGTGAAGGCTATAAAATACGGGAGGAGTCTGACAGATGAAAAGAATGTCGCTACAGTGGAGACTTACGTGCATTACTGCATTGTGTATTGCTATTATATGTGGCTGTCTGACTATGTTTGTCTATAAAAATGGTGTGCATTACATCGATTCTCTGCAGGATGCGGTAGAGTCACAGGGGGATGAAAAAGGAAACAAATCAGATGAAATATATATCAGCATACCGGACGATAAGTGGGATGAGTTTGCGGATGAATTTTCGGTTCAGGTGTACAATAATAAGGCCGATTATAAAAGAAACAGTCTGATAATCACGGTTTTGCTGGCGCTTTTGGGAGGTGTCGTCACTTATTTTATAAGCGGGCATGCACTCAGACCAATCAGGGAGTTTTCAGATAAAATTGAAGAGGTACAGGCTCAGAATCTGTCTGATTCAAGAATAGAGGAAAACAATGTTAAGGAACTGAACCAGCTGGGTATTTCTTATAATAAGATGCTTGAGCGTCTGTCGGAAGCATTTGAGATACAGAGACAGTTTACTGCAAATGCAGCACATGAGCTGCGTACTCCATTAGCGTTAATGCAGGTACGGCTTGATTTATATAATTCTGCCTCTCACCCGGGAAATGATGCAGACACTTTGCAGACCATAAAAATGGTTACGGAACAAAATGATAAATTAAACAGGATGGTAAAGACTCTTCTTGACATGAGTGAGCTTCAGACGGTGGGAAGGGATGATAAAATTATATTGGATGCTATTGTTGAAGAGGTTTTGGCAGACCTTGAGCCTCTTGCCGTGGAAAAGAATATAAAGCTGATTGGAAAATGTGAGGATGCCACTATGATAGGCAGTGATATCCTTATTTACAGGCTTGTATACAATCTGGTTGAGAATGCCATCAAATATAATCATCCGCTCGGACAGGTTACAGTAACCGCATATCAGAGAAACAAGCATGTTTATCTGTCTGTAGAAGATACGGGAAGCGGAATACCAAAGGAGCTTAGGGAGAGTGTGTTCGAGCCATTCTTCCGTGTGGATAAATCCAGAAGCCGGGAGCTGGGTGGCGTAGGACTGGGTCTTGCTTTTGTCCGTGAAATCGTTAGAGTACATGATGGCAGTATTTGTATCAAATCAGGCAAGACTGGGGGAACGATTTTCGAGGTGGCTTTTGCACAGCATTCAATGTTAAAATCACGATCATTACAACGAATCTGAATGCTTCCCCAAAACAAAGTAGAGTAATGTTATGTCGTATTGGATCTGCCAGTGCTTTTAATGTATCTTGTATACCCAAGAATTCATCATGCTCCTCGTTTAATATTTAGCCTAATTGTTAAATGTATTATAGTGCAGATATGTTATCTGCCAGACGAAGTACATGGTATAATCTGCTTACATTTGGTGGCGAGTTTCCAGACGGGAACAACTGAAAAGCCGGATGGCAGTCTGGAACTGCCGAATACACTCGGCATTGTATGTAGGTTTCGCCACCGTTCATGTATATGGAATGGGAAATTATACGGGTGAATTGACAGATACTTTTGAAATAGACAAGGCGATGCCGCAGATGGCATCTTATGGTCAAAAGGAAGCGATTGTCGGACAGCCGGTTGATATTCGTTTTGATGCAAAACCGGAAGGAAAATGTACCTATGAAGTTTATAAAGACGGCAGTGATGAACAGACAGACCAATATACAAAGTTAAATGAAAACGGTGAACTTGTTCCGATTCGCTATGGTTAGTAATACAACAGAAGAACTTCGCGCAAGATATGATTATGGCAGGGACAACATTGTTAGTCCATGTGCACAACAGCCAATCAGTGATACTGACAAAAAACGTCTTAGTGCAAGAAAGCTTACGGTTAAGGCAGGAGTAGGTGTGCGTGTTTGCAAAATAAAAGCATACAGGGATGATACATTATACGATGTGATCTACATTGCAACACAACCATGTGATGATAAGGAAAATTATCTGGATGAAGAATACTATGCACATGCACGTCATAAAGTGGAAACAAAGATTTGGACGGATAATATAACCAATCTTCAAAAATTAAATGCGCTTGCAAGCTATATCAGCACGACAACACACTATCCCGGCAGTGGATGTACAAAGAAGGCGACAAACCCGACATTTTGGAATGCTTTTTCGGTTGACGGCATTGATCTGTATTATAATATGTTTAGGACAATGTCAACATTAAACCGTATTATGGATCTGCAGGGAGGTATTACAACCTGCGTTGGAGTAGATATTGTTCAAAAAGCAGCTACAGATGATCTGGGACTGCCATATTTATATGACAGTACGACAGGTACGATCGCAGATGGCGAAGGTGTCTGGTTGGGTATAAAAAGTTATAGCAGCAATCCGTCCGCAGCATACCATGTATCTGTTATTTATAAGGATGCAAATGAAAAAAGATCTTTTGTGGATGCACAGGGTATGATAACGAATACAACATGTGAAGAACATGAATGTCTGGATAAAGTGATACGTGATTGATGTCATTGGATAGATGGATTTTTATGACATTAGAGATAAAAGCAGTCTTACGAAAAGAATATAAAAATAATTCTTCAAAAACTATTGCGTAATAAAGAAAAGGGTGTTATATTAATTGTAATATATGAATGAATGTTCATATGAACAAATGATTTGAAAAGCGTTTTCATTTTAAGGAGGCATCCTATGAAGAAAAAATATTCGATTACAGGCATTGACTGTGCAAACTGTGCAGCAAAGCTTGAGGCAAAAATGAATGAACTGCCGGAAGTGGAAAGCGTAACGTTATCTTTTACGACCCAGCAGTTATATGTAGAAGCAGAAAATCCGGATGAGACAGTAAAAGCATTACAGGCACTTGCGGATAAAGTAGAACCCGGTACAGAGATTGGCAGTCTGAAGCGCGGAAAAAGAAAAGCAAAAGCACATAGTCACGAGCATCACCATCATCATGACGATGACGGAGATTGTTGTTGCGGCCATGACCACAAGCATGAGCATCACGAGCACGATCATGACGATGACGGAGATTGTTGTTGCGGCCATGACCACGAGCATGAGCATCACGAGCATCATCATGACGATGACGGAGATTGCTGTTGCGGCCATGATCACGAGCATGAGCATCACGAGCACGATCATGACGATGACGGAGATTGCTGTTGCGGCCATGACCACGAGCATCATCGCCACCATCATGACGATGACGAAGATTGTTGTTGCGGCCATGACCACGAGCATCATCGCCACCATCATGACGATGACGAAGATAGCTGTTGTGACCATGACCACGATCATTACTATCATCATGATGACGAAGAAGAGGAAGAAGAAAAGACTTCTTTCTTTGCTGAGCATAAAGATGCAATTGTTCTTGCAATCGGAGCAGTATTATTTGTCGTTGCGGAACTTGTAGAAAAATTCGCTAATGTGCAATATCTTCCTGAAAGTATTTTCGTTATTGCATATATTATATTAGGGGCTGAAATTGTCTTGACAGCTGTAAAAAATCTCTTTGGAGGAAAAGTTTTTGATGAAAATTTCCTAATGAGTATTGCAACGATCGGAGCGTTTGTAGTTGGCGATTTTGCGGAAGCTGTTGGTGTTATGTTATTCTATCGCATCGGTGAGCTTTTTGAAGATGTGGCAGTAAATAAGAGCCGCAAACAGATTATGGAAGCAGTTGATATGCGACCTGAAATGGTACGTTTATATGAAGAGGGAAAAGTAATAGAGGTGGATCCTGAAGATGTAAAAGTTGGTGATTGTATCGAAATCCGACCGGGAGACCGCATTCCATTGGATGGTACGGTATTGCGAGGCGAAAGCCGTATTGATACTTCTGCTGTAACAGGAGAACCGGTTCCGGTAGCTGTTGCACCGGGCAGTGAAGTCCTTTCCGGTTGTGTCAATACTTCCGGCATTTTATATTTGCAAGTGGATAAATTGTTAGAAGATTCTATGGTGACAAGAATTTTGGAAGCTGTAGAGAATGCAGCAGCCTCTAAGCCGAAAATGGATCGTTTTATTACAAAATTTGCCAGAATATATACCCCGTTTGTTGTACTTGCAGCGACAGCAACTGCCATCATTCCGTCTATCGTCACAGGCGATTGGGCACATTGGGTATATACGGCATTAACATTTCTGATCATCAGTTGCCCATGTGCATTGGTTCTTAGCGTGCCATTGGCATTCTTTGCCGGAATCGGAGCAGGATCGAAACTGGGTATTTTGTTCAAAGGTGGCGTTTCCTTAGAAATGCTTGCTGACATCAAAGCTGTTGTTATGGATAAAACGGGAACGATCACAGAAGGTAATTTCAAAGTAGAATCTGTGATACCTGCTGATGCATTTACAGAAGAACAGATCATTACGTGGGCCGGCAGTGCAGAGAGTGCGTCAACACATCCGATCGCAGTCAGCATTCGTGAAGCGGTGAAAGAAAGAAAATTAACATCTGAAAAGCCGGAAGATATGAAAGAAATCTCCGGTGAGGGCATTGAAGTTACTTTGCCTGAAGGCAAGATCTTATGCGGTAACCAGAAACTTTTACAAAGATATCAGATCGCTATTCCACAAAATGATCTACAGGAATGCGGCACAGAAGTGTTTGTGGCAAAAGACAGTAAATATGCCGGACGTATCCAGATCAATGATCTGGTTAAGGCGGATTCTACGGAAGCAATCCAGCGTATGAAAACATTAGGTCTTCATACAGCCATGCTGACCGGAGATACAGAGAAAAATGCGAAAGCAGTACAGGAAACGACAGGGATTGATGAAGTATTTGCACGTCAGATGCCAGAAGATAAGTTAAAAAATCTTGGGGCACTTCGTGAGAAATACGGTGCGGTTATGTTTATCGGAGACGGTATCAATGATGCACCTGTTCTTGCAGGAGCAGATGTCGGAGCTGCTATGGGTAGTGGTGCGGATGCAGCGATTGAGGCTGCAGATGTCGTATTTATGACTTCTCGTCTGAGTGCGTTAAATGAAAGCTATAACATTGCAAGAAAGACCAAAAAAATTGCATATGAGAATGTTGTTTTTGCTTTAGCGGTTAAAGTGGCAGTTATGGTGTTGGGGCTTTGCGGTATAGCATCTATGTGGATGGCTGTTTTTGCAGACTCCGGTGTTGCCATGCTTTGTGTATTGAACTCTATCAGAGTTTTGTATGCAAAATCTTTGAAGTAAGTTTATGTTGGAAACTAAACAGGGAAAATTATTGTTTTGACATTTAAGATGTAAGATACATGTGATATTAGTACGATACTAAGGGTTAGATACAAAGGACATCGTAAGAAAAATATTGTAAAAATAACCCTCATTTGTTACAATAGACCAAAGCATAAATCTAATACTTTCTTTAATGCCAAAGCTTATCAGGCATTATCTTAATTTCTTATATTATCTTTAGAACTCTATGCTTTTCATTCACTATCAAAGCAGGAGTTTTAAGGCTCCTGTCACCAAGACCGGGGAAACTGTCATTTTGTCATTTGGTTCAAAACCAGACAGATTATCTATCCGGCTGTAAAGGAGCGTATTATGAAGAAACAACAGTTAAAGATGCAGCGAAACTACAAAGATACCGTTTTTAGAATGCTTTTTAATAACAAAGAGGCATTGCTTAGTCTAT
>NZ_JACRSW010000006.1 GCF_014384965.1 Jutongia hominis | reverse complement strand
ATATATCAGAAAATGAATCAACAGAAACAATAAGTCATTCATACCGTTAGGTATTGAATATAAAAAACAAAATATATCGGAGAGATATATTGACAAATTTCAAATATTGAGATAGGAGAAAAAACAGATGAAACTTTATTTTGGAAACATGGTAACAACAGTTACTACACTTATGAGTTTATCGCTGGTCGGGTTTGTAGGATATTCAATCAGTAGCAGAAGTAACATTAATTTCTGGGGCAGAAGGAGCCTGTTTGTTTTGGCATATGGTCTTGTTATATGCTGCTTTGCAGCCGCAAGAGACGGACTGGATAAAACAATTCAGTATACGATAGATGGAAGCTGTAATCCCGGTATATTTTCACTTGTGAGTGTTCCAAACATCGTTGGATGTGTCGGAGCTGCAATCATAATTATTGCAGCAATAGCAACACCAATTGCAAAGTCACAGCATATGCGTGAGATATGGTTTTATGTGATGTCCGGTGGAGTGATGCTAAAGATTGTAGTTATGGAGATTGCAAGAATTATACAGATGTTTTAGGAATGTTTTCATGAGAGTACACCACTATAGATAATAGAGACGTTATTATGAACAGATAGTCATTGACGTGATGATCAAATAAGGTCTTCCGTTAATCGGTCAATGGGTATATACTTATATTAACCGAATTGGTCAATGGAGGTAGCTTATGAATGATAAATTTTATGCATTGCCAGAAGAAAAACAATCGCAAATATTAAATGCTGCATATAAAGTATTTGCAACGAATCAATATAAAAAGGCACCAACCTCAGAAATTGCGGCAGAAGCCGGAATTTCCAAATCACTTTTGTTTCATTATTTTCATAACAAACTGGAGTTATATATTTTTCTATGGAATTATGCAGCGGATTTAACAAAAAAATATATATGTAAATATAAGGTATATAAAACAGATGATTTTTTTGAAATGATGCGTCGAGGTCTGATGGCTAAGGGTGCAATGATGAGAAAATACACATTTTTATCCCTGTTTTCCGTTAATTCATACTTTGAAACAGAGCCGGATATTCAATCCATCATCCAACCGGATGTACAGGATGCTGCCAAAACGACATTGGAAATGCTTCTGTCAATTTTGAATCTCGATTTCATCCGCAAGGATATAGAGTTTGCTCGTATATATAAAGAAATTCTGTATGCTTCAGAAGGAATGCTAAAGTCCTGGTACAGAGCAGGAAATTATGATGTAACTGTTTTTGAACGGGAATATCTGGAAATGATAAATCATTGGGAAATGGTTTATGGAAAGGGGAAGGAAAATGACAGAAAACAGTTATAAGACACCCTGTGGCTGCATCCATTATTTTGTAAATATAATAGATAAACAAAAAATTACATTAGTGTTTTTACCGGGACTTACGGCAGATCACCGGCTTTTTGAGAAGCAGACAGAATATTTTGAGAAGAAACAGAATGTGTTTGTATGGGATGCACCATCACATGCATTATCCAGACCATTTACGAATCATTACAGTCTGTCTGACATGGCAGAATGGCTTGATAAAATCTTAACAAAAGAAGAAATTTATAATCCCATCTTTATCGGTCAGTCTATGGGTGGATATCTGGCTCAAATGTATATGGAATTATATCCGGATAAGATAAAGGGCTTTATCTCCATTGATTCTGCACCTCTTCAAAAGTCTTATATGACTGCAATGGAAATATGGCTTCTTGAAAGAGCAGAGCCATTATACAAAATATATCCATGGAAAGCACTTCTTAGGGCTGGTTCAAGAGGGTGTGCAGAGACGGATTATGGTCAGAAGCTTATGCGAAAGATGATGATGTCCTATGATCCGGATCCTAAAGAATATGCAAGGCTTGCCGGTTTTGGTTACAGAATGCTTGTTGAGGCAATCAAAGCGGATCTGCCATATCATATCAGTTGCCCGGCACTTCTTATCTGTGGCGAAAAGGATAAAGCGGGTTCAGCCAAAAGCTACAATAAAAAATGGCATCGGAGAGAAGGTTTACCGATTAAATGGATAAAGAATGCCGGTCATAATTCCAATACGGACCAGCCGGATGAAGTAAACAGACTGATAGAAAAATTTATTAGCGAGCTAGATAGGAAAGGAGAGCCGGGATGAAATTAAGTGTACAGTGGATAAAAGTATTGTATGGAATTGCATTAATAGTTGTTGGAATAATATTGGCTGCTCTTCATTTCGTTGTGGCTGGAGATGGTATCAGAGATTTCATTTCCGGTATTATTGCAATTATATCGGTATTGGCAATATTAGTAGGAACTTATATGACGTCAAGTGGAATCAAAAACGGCAAATGAAAACTTTAGAGGACCGGGATATTATAATTGGTTGGTGTAAGACGAAATCCAGAGATATTGATGAAGCTATGTTAGATAGTGTAAAAGAAAAACGTCTTGAATAATCTAGGGTAAATCATTCCCCCCACAGAAAGGACATACCATGGATCTTCAAAAAAACATTCCCATTCAAATGATTCGTTCCAACAGAAGAACGATCGCCATTGAGATCACAAGAGACTGTCAGGTGCTGCTTCGTGTTCCGAATCGCATGAAGCAAAAAGATGTGCAGGCTTTTGTATCTGAAAAGTGGGCATGGATTGAGAAAAATTACCGGGAAATGCAGCAAAAAAGACAAAAGAGAGAAGATTTGTTTCAAACATATCAGTTGACGGATGATAGGATTCGGGAACTTGCAAAGAAGGCGTGCAAGATCATTCCGCAAAGAGTAGCATATTATGCTGAAAAAATGGGTGTGACATATGGACGAATCACAATACGTAATCAGAAGACAAGATGGGGGAGTTGTAGCAGTAAAGGCAATTTGAATTTTAATTGCATGCTGATGCTTGCACCTAAGGAAGTATTAGATTATGTGGTGATTCATGAATTATGTCATCGCAAGGAAATGAATCACTCTAAACGATTCTGGAAAGAAGTGGAAAAAGTGATGCCGGATTATGAAGTACACAAAAAATGGTTAAAAGACAACGGAAGCATTCTTTTAATAAGATAGATCCATTGCAAAAGAACTACAAGATGTTCAAGTAATAGTTACGATAACAAACGGATATCAAAGGTATCGTATTAATTAAAAAAATACTTAATGAAATAGAGAAAAAATTTTCAAAGAGGAATTGTCTTTTTTAGAGAATAGTAAATTCTTCATATAATAGAGGAATAACCGGCAGCGTGTTGACGTTGCCTTTTTTTAATATTGATTTGAAAAATGAAACAATATTTAGTATTATAAAGATAGCTGTAATCTCTAGCGTAGATAAAACAAAGGATAACATATAAATTGGATTAGGAGACAGGGAGTATGAAAGAAAGAGAAAAATGGATTGGTCTTTTTTGTGCCAGACTTTTTGAAGAAAATAATATTCGTTTTATTCAGGAATTGCAAAAGCAAGGTCAACGGGAAAATTATCGGATCATGATATTTTCGCTGGATACTTGTGTGGAAGAAGATACAGAAAATGTTCCGGCAGAATTAGAATTGATCCGGCTTTCGCAATATATTTCTCTTGATGCCGGAATTATTTTAGCGGAATCAATCAAGAATTATGTGTTACTTGAACATATTGCACGGATTATGCATGTAAAAGAAGTTCCTTGTTTTTGCATTGAGAGACAGATTGAAGGATGTTATTGTTTATTTCATACAGAAGAGACAGGGTTTGAACCAATGGTGCGTCATGTAATACAGGATCATGGTGCCAGAAAGATCAATATGCTTGCGGGATTCAAAAATAATCTTTATTCGCAAATGCGTATAGAGCAATATAAAAAGGTACTTGCTGAAAATGGCATTCCATTTGAAGAGGAACGTCTTGGATACGGTGATTTTTGGGATCGTCCTGCAAGAAGAGAAATGCAGCGTTTTCTCAATTCTAATCTGCCTATGCCGGATGCAATCGTTTGTGCGAATGATGCCATGGCGATCGTGGCTTGTGATATGTTACATGATGCAGGATACCGTGTGCCGGAAGATGTTATTGTGACCGGATATGATGGAATCAACGAAGGAAAAGTATATTCACCGGTATTATCAACTTGCATACCGGATAATGTGGGAGCAGCCTCTTTTATTTTCAGAGAGATTCATAAATTTATCAAAAATAAGGTTATTATTCCGCATTCCTATCAAATTGAGTATCGTGTTGAATTAAATCAGTCTTGCGGATGTTGTAAAAAGAGCCAGAATGACCATAATAAAGTGGTAGGAAAATTAAATGCAGATCTTGGGGACAGTGTATGGCATACGTTGGCAATGAATAATCTGATATCATCAGTTGTGCCGTTACATACAGTCAGAGAGATTGCGAAAATTCTTCCTGATACAGAATATATGTGGTGTGATCATTTGCGTTATGCCTGTGTAAAAGAAAACCTGATTTATGGAAAAGAAGATGGTACATTTCAGACAATGACAACGATCATGCGTGGCAGTCATGAAGAATTTACAAATACAGAGCATACATTTCATATTGATCATTGGCTGGATGAAATCAGATCGGAATTAGAAGATTGTACATTTCTTCTGCTTCGTGTATTAAATATTCAGGAAAGAGCATTTGGATATACAGCAGATGCTCTGGAAAAAATTGACAGAAGAGCGACGCAACGTTGTGACGAATTTTCTATGTTTTTATCGAATTCGATCAATATGGTATTGCAACAGCAAAAGTTAAATGAATTAAAAGAACATTTATTACAAGCAAATCATGAACTGGCAGAATTGTCAGAGCGGGATGCCATGACAGGGGTATATAATCGGAGAGGTTTTTTTATTCAATTTAATGAAATGCTTCAAAAAACAAAAAAGAAATATGTGGTTTTAATTTCAATTGATATGAACCGACTCAAATATATCAATGATACCTTTGGTCATGCAGAAGGAGATTTTGCAATCTGTTCTTTAGCAAAAGCGGTTGAAAGAATCGGTACGCAGGATGGTATCTGTGCCCGCTTTGGCGGAGATGAATTTGATTGTGTGTTTTTTACGGATGACAAAGCATTTTATACTGAAGAAAAAATACAAAAAGAGTTGCAAAATCATCTGGATGTGACAGACGGAATGCAAGAAAAAGAATATCCGGTTACAGCCAGCGTTGGTATGGCTGTCAAAGAAATCACAAAAGACTTTGCAATCGAAGATCTGATCAAAACAGCGGACAGACTGATGTATCAAAATAAAAAAGAAAATAAAAGATCCGGAGCAGATTATGGAAGAAAAAAAACAAACACAAAAAAAGGAAATATGTCAATATAGTAAACGTTGTGGAGGATGTGTTTTTCAGGGAATGTCCTATGAAGAACAATTGGAACAAAAACAAAAAACAGTAAAAAAATATTTGAAAAAATATGTAAAGCCGGATACGATTGTTGGAATGTATTATCCCTATCATTACCGGAACAAGGTTGCAGCCGCATTTGGACGATTACGCAATGGAACCTTTATTTCGGGAACTTATGAAGAGGGAACGCATCGTATTGTTCCAATCGAAAGCTGTATGATCGAAGATAAGAATGCGGACCGGATCATTGGTACGATCCGTGGACTTTTAAAATCATTTAAGATCAAAACATATGATGAAGATAGTGGATATGGACTTTTACGTCATGTATTGGTTCGTGTTGGGAAAAAAAGTAAAGAAGTTCTTGTTGTTTTGGTACTTGGTTCACCGGTTCTTCCCTCAAAGAAGAATTTTGTAAAAGCCCTGTGCGAAAAACATCCGGAAATTACAAGTATCGTGATCAATGTCAATGACCGCCAGACCAGTATGGTACTTGGAGAAAAAGAGCAGGTTATCTATGGAAAGGGATTTATTATAGATACGCTGTGCGGTCTGACTTTTAAAATTTCTCCAAAATCATTTTATCAGGTCAATCCGGTGCAGACAGAAACGTTATACAAGAAAGCAATCGAATATGCAGGGTTAACCGGAAAAGAACGTGTGATAGATGCCTATTCAGGAATTGGAACGATTGGTATGATCGCAGCGAAAGATGCGAAAGAAGTGATCAGTGTTGAGTCAAATACGGATGCGGTAGCAGATGCCCACTGGAATGCAAGACATAATAACATCAAAAATGTTCAATTTTATGAAGCAGATGCAGGACACTTTTTAACGCAGATGGCAAAAGATGGAGAAAAAGCTGATGTGATCTTTATGGATCCGCCAAGAAGTGGAAGTGATAAAGCATTTTTATCTGCGGTTGTCAATGTATCACCGAAAAGAATCGTTTATATTTCGTGTAATATTGAGACACTGGCAAGAGATTTAGAATATCTTACGAAAAAAGGATATTGTGTGAAAAAGGCATGTCCGGTGGATATGTTTCCGTGGACGGCACACGTGGAGACGGTTGTTAAATTATCCCTCAAAAAAGATACACCGAAAATTGAGGTGACAATGGAACCTGATGAAGAGAGCAATTACACACCAGAAGAAAAGGCTACCTATCAGAAGATTAAGGATTATGTGAAGGACAAGTATGGTGTGAATGTGCATACTTCTTATATTGCACAGGTGAAGCGGATGTGTGGTCTGGATATGGGCGAGAATTATAATAAGTCCAAGAAGGAAAATCCAGAAGTGAAGCAGCGTCCGCAGGAGAAGGTGGAGTATATTAAGGATGCATTGAGGTATTTTGGATTGATAGAATAGAACTAAGTAAAGTTTTGATACATTAGAGAAAAGAGAGGATTAAAAATGGCAAAAGTGATAACATTTATAAATATGAAGGGTGGAGTTGGAAAAACAACACTTGCTGTTAATGTTGCATATACATTATCTAAGGTTGAAGGAAAGAAGGTTATTCTTATTGATATGGACCCACAAATGAATGCAACGCAATATACACTTACTGAACCTCAAATGAATGAGATATTGGATGATAGAAATAAGTCAGTATATGGTTGTTTGTCACCAGATTACCAAGCTAATTCTGTTCTAAAAGGTTACGAACAAAGAAAAGAAAAAAAGTGGATTTTTAATGTTGATAATACATTTGACATAATTCCATCAAGTTTACATATAATGACATTAAATTTAGCTGCTGGTCCATATAAATTACGTCAGTATATACAGAACGAGTTATCAGAAAAATATGACATTGTAATTATTGATTGTCCTCCAACAATATCTGAATATACAAAAGTTTCTCTGCTTGCATCTGACATGTATTTAGTTCCAATGAAAGCGGAACCATTATCTGTTTTTGGTTTACCAATGTTGGAAAATTATGTGAAAGAAACTATTCAAGGGCAGTTTGAGCATGAAATAAAATTTGTAGGAATAGTATTAAATATGGTAATACCTTCAAGATTATTATATAAAAATAATAAGCCTATTATACAGAAAAAATGGAAATTGAAACTTTTTCAAAATGAGTTGAAACAGTGTGAAGATATAGTAAAGGGATTAGACCCTGAATTATCATCTGAAAAATATATTTTAGATATGAGTGATTTAATCATAGTGAATCAAATTAAGAATATAACAAAGGAATTGGTTCAGAAAGGAAGGTTGTAATTATGAAAAAAGAGACAAAGGATGCTCTATATTCTCTACTGGATTTAATGGATATGATAGGCAGTATTGATTTTATTGATATGGATATAAATAAAGCTAATAGTATTAGAAAAGAAGTTTTAGATGTTATCGGAGAAAAGAAAGAAGTAACTATTCTCGACAGTAGTACAGATGAGTTGTTGGGCATTTTACCGATGATTTTATTAGATAAAAATAAATTTCCTTCTGCAAAGGAAATACTAAAGTTTGCTGAAAAATGTTTGAATATTGAAATAAAAAATTATTGGTATAGACGCTCACGAGCAGAAGCAGCAGGAATTGTACTTAATGAGGTTTATATGCAGAGTCCAGAACAGTTTAATAACTTTTTAAAAGCATGGAATAAGTTTAATAGTGCATCAACTGGTTCTGGTCTAAATGATAAACAAATGACAGATGAAAAAGGTTTTATGGAGGCTTGGTTTGAGTTCTTTGATAGTTATAAGGGTGTTGAATAATGGTAATATTTGGGCATGAATTAGAAGAAGAATTTAATGCAGTAACGCAATTTATAAATGACAAGTATGGCATTATAATAAAATCTAAAGAGCAATTAGTTGATTTTACTCAAAAAGCATTAACATTTATGATGACAATTAAAGTTTGGAAAAAGCATTTGATGCCTTTTTTTCATCAGGTGCCAAAGACGGAAATGTATTTTCAAGAAATGTTATCAAATGCAGTTCATATTATCTTATTGGGAAATATTGATATGAAAATTCCAGCATTAATAATGTTAAGAAGAACTCAAGAACTAATATTGACGTTTATTTTTTATAGCGAACATCCTGTAGAATTATTTAAAAAAGAGATGGATGATAATTCAAGGACTGTTAGTGGTTTTAATGAATTGAAGGATTATATAAAAAATTATCCATATTCAATGAAGTATAATGTTGATGACGCTGAAGTGCAGGAAATAGCATCTAAGGTTATTGAAGATTGGACTAGACAATATAAAGAGTTATCTAATTTTGTTCATGGAACAAACAGTAATTTTTTCCAAAAGACAGAATACTTGGATGAATTTAAATTTATAAAAAAGGATGTGAACTTTTTAACAAAACAAGTAGAAGTGTTATCGAGTATTGTAAATACATTGCTTATAATTTTTTATTTTGAAGAATATATAAAATTCGATGAAACTACTGAAAAAAGTTTGATACGGAGTGCAATATCTAATAACATGGAATATAAAAAGAAAATAGTTGAAGTTTTAAAAGAAATATGATGTATATTCAAAACTTGTAAGTATTGACACCGCTTCGCCCATGACGATAAATCAAGGGTTGAGGTGGTGTCAAACAGCATACACAAATACCGGGACGTTCCATAAAGGAATATCCATAGATTTCGGGACTGTTTAGCAGTCCTTTTTTTGTAGTTTCAAAAAGTACACATTTCAGGACTAAGGAAGGAGCTAATATCATGAAGAGATATGGTTATCACAGAACAAGTACAAGAGAACAGCATTTAGACAGAGGCATCAAGGAGATTACAACCTATTGTGAGCAGAACAATCTGGAACTGGAAAAGATATTTAGTGTCTGCTGATTAAATCGTTTCCGATTCAAAATCAGCAGATTGATGTGTTAATAGTTCCAGCAGCCATAAAAGTATAAAAAGTATCTGTGACTGTATCTTGAACAGATTCGTCACAAATACGGATAACGCGATTGAAGTTAAGGTTGTGTCATAAAGTTTGGTTCTAATCAAGCCCATTCCATAGCATCGTTTGCTTAAACTGAAGACTCTTTCGACCTCTATTCGATCCGTGTTATCCTGATATTCCTGTTTTTTCTCTTTCGCTGACTGTTTTTCAAGACTTGGTCTCCCAAGTTTTGGACCGGATAATCGTATTCCATTGACTTTACAGTATTTTCTGTTTTCTCTGGTGCGATAAATCTGGTCTGCTAAGATACGTTCCGGATATTGACCGGTTCGTTCCCTAAAACGCTCTGTGGTTTCTTTCAACACTGTACTTTCGTTGTAGGCATCATAGGATATTTTTTCTATCCTGCCAAGCCCGTTATCATCAATGCTCAGATCAAACTTTGCCCCGAATTCTACCGGTGACTTCGTTTTTCCTCTGACAATTGGTCGGATCCATGGCTGTGTAATACTGACAATACGGTTGTCTACGCTATGGATCTTGTTCTGGTACATGTATTGTTGTTGCTCATACAGCTTATAGATTGTCAGCAGAAGGGGTATCTCTTTCGATGTCGGTGCATAACCGTCCTGCATGAAATTTTCAAGGTATCCGATGTCTCGCCTGATGAATGCTAGCTGTTTACGGATCGTTGCTCTGATTTTCTTAGTGCTGTGCTTTTTTGCTTTTGCAAGTGCAAGATAATTTTTTCTTGTCACTCTGCGGTACATACGAGGTCTGGAAAGTCCGTATGCTTTACAAAAACGAATGATAATTATTTCCAGTTTTTCTCTTGCTTCATTCAACAGCGAAAAATCCTGTGGATATCGGATATTCGATGGAGCGCAGGTGGTATCGATGATCAGAGTTCCTTTATTTTCAGTGGGTTGTTCCGGCTTGGTATCCGTTGCGTCACATCCTCCTGAAGGCGGATTCGTATGATCATCATCCTTTTTGTTGCTGGATTCCTTTTCTTTGACTGCTTCTAGCATATATTCATTTGCTTCCATGATAACGTCCATTTTCAGACGTTTGCGGAACAAAACTAAGGTACTTGCATCAATGGGCGGTTCTTCCTGATATCCTGGAAGACCGATGAAATACTGATAATATGGATTTTCAGTCAGCTGTTCAACCAGTTCTCTATCCGAATACTGATATTTCGTTTGGATAATCAGAGAGCAAAGGCAAGACGTAACGGCTTGGCTACCCGGCCATTTTTTCCTTTAAACAGGCGAGAATATTTCTTTTCAAAGATTTCCCATGGAATGGCATCTGCCATTTTTACCCATCTGTTTTCAGGGTTCATGTGAAGTCCTATTGGCTGATTGAAATTCAGGAAGTTGCTTTGTGTATTATCAGTATATTTGTACATTATTTTCCGCTCCATAAATGGTATTTTTCTATTGAAAACTGCACGAAAAAAGATTTTAGATCCGTTTAAACTGTGCACTTTATTATACCATCTTTGAGCAAAAAACTCAGCAAAATCAATGCTTTTAGGCTGATTTTCTTTTAATCAGCAGACACTATTTACTGACCAGCAGACAGGAAAGAATTTTAATCGTCCAAGATATCAGGTATTGAAAGAGGATGTATTAAGAGCAGGTGATGAGTTAATTATTACCGAGGTAGACAGGCTTGGCAGAAATAAGCAGGAGACTTTAAAGGAGTTGCAGTATTACAGGGATAATGGCATCCATGTAAAGATACTGGAACTTCCAACTACACTTATGGATTTATCAAAGTTGGATAATGCTATGGCTCGTATGCTGATGGAAACCATCAATAATATGCTTATAGAACTATATGCAGCTATGGCTCAGGCAGAGATTGAGAAGAAAGAGAAACGACAGCGTGCAGGTATAGATTCTAAAAAGGCTCGCGGTGAATGGGATGATTACGGCAGACCAGCAGTGATGCCGATTGATGAATTTTCAGAGCATTATCAGAAAGTGGTGTCAGGAGAAATCCGTCCGTTTGAACTGATGAAACAGCTTGGCATGAGTAAGAGTACATATTACAGATATATTAAGAAAATTTCTACAATGACGAGATTGTATAAGTAAATCGTTGATTTTGTTAGTGGGTAGGGTATTGAATCTAACATCATACGCCAAACAATGTAGAAAATGAGCAAATTTGATGCTTATGGAAGTGAAAATATGATATAACAACCTCATGATGACCATCATTTGAGAGAGGGTTTTCATGAGGTTTTAATAGTTCCCTCTAGCGTAGGGGAGTTGTCACCCACCTCCCAAGCTGATATGATAAGTATCAGAAGGACAGGTGATTGCTATGAGTTATAACAAATATCCAAAGGAAATGAAGGAAGCCATAATA
>NZ_JACRSW010000018.1 GCF_014384965.1 Jutongia hominis | reverse complement strand
ATATCGATAGATTTTGAAAAAGCACCCTAAGGGAGCTCTATTAAAGTTACCCTTTTTTACCACCGATATGAAAAAGAAATTTTTTGCTAATTTATGGTTGACTTTTCATAGCTGGTCTCCCCGAACAACTGAATTCTGGGATCACTCATAACTGCTTTTAACCATCTTTTTTGCAAAAGAGTAAGTGGCATTGTTGGTTTATTTTTTATTGGTGTAGTTCCATCTTTTCTAATTAGCTGCCATTTTTCTTTTTTTAATTCTTCCAATATAACAAACTTACTTTCTTCAAATGCATACTTTTCAATAATATTTATTAATTCTTCATCCATCACCGGATGAACAACTGCTTCTGTCAATATAGCGGCTACAGCATTGTAATATGCACTATATATTTCACTAAACAGCATTTAATCATCACCTCCAACACCATATAACTCATACATGGTATCCATATCCCCTCTGAATTTATTCTCTAAATCTTTATTTGAAAAATGTAGATCTATAATCCGACATATAAATGTTCTTATCCATGGAATCAATTCATTGCTATCAAATACATCCACTACAAATTTACTATGATTATTATCCATATGTATTACTGTTCCACAGCGTTTCTCTCTCTCTAATCGATTACGAATATGCTGTTCATCATCTTTATAATATACTATAAATTCTACATGTTCCAATTGTTCTCCTACGGAATTTTTAGTATTAACCCCCCAAATATAAGGTGATATTTTTCCAAACTGCTCTTCATATTGCTCAAACCGATCACATCTTTCCCCAAACTTTACGCTTACAATATTATCTATTCGAAATGCATTGATCTCCCGATAGTCTAACGTATATCCCATAAGATATTGGCGACCGCCCTGAACACTGATTCGAATTTTAAGTGGTACCACATGACTTATAGAAGTCTTGTTTTTTTTCTTATTAAATATTTCAAGCACAACCGTACATTTTTCCCTAATTGCCATAAACAACAAGCAAAGAATGTCACTATCCATTGTTTCTGTTATATAATGATGTTTAAAAGCAAAATGACTTTGATGTTTTTCCACTTTATCTAATAAAAATGAGCCAATTACCCCACAAGGCATTACTTCCGAAAAATAATCTAATAAATCCAGATTAAGAGAGAACTCTTCCCTGAAACGACTATAATAAACCGCTTTTCCCTGTCGCTCTGCATGTAAAAGCCCCTCACTAATGTACTCCCGAAGTTTTTTTCTTATAGTGGATTCATCAAATATTCTTGGTTTTGAAAATTGATATACATATTCATCAATTTGTTTTGCTATCTCACCTGTAGTCAAACTAACATCCGGCGAACTTAAAATATCAAATAATATAAAATGAAGTGTAATATCTCCATCCGTGAAGCTCTTAGCTTTCCAGGCTTTATAAAGGGGATTATGACCAACCACTCGGCTATCAATGGAAATAAAAATGTTTTTACCTTCTGAGGTCTGACGAAACTGCATATAATCACCAAGCCAGCTTTCTATCCGACGCTTTTCATTATCATAAGATCGTGCACTTTTTTCTGTATATTCACCCCTACTTTTGAAACCATATACATAAAATTCTCGCATATAATCACGAATACAATTAAATTTCTTTATAAGTTCCTTATATGCCATTATCTCTCTCCCACCTTTATTGAATCCTACTTCTCCCTATACACCCACTCTTTAAACCCGGACAATTGTGCTGCCTCATAAATCGGTCGGATCACGTGTTCCAGTCTCGAAATAAAAGAATTACGATCCAGACCATCCTCATATAATTGATTTCGAATTTCTTGATTATTCAAATGATACGGTGCGATCTTTTGAAATGTTTCTTTCACTTCGGGATGCTCTTTTTTCAATTCATATGCCCTGTATTCCAAACCACCGAGTTTCTCAAAATACAGTTCCCAAGCTGGCAAAGAATTGTTCTTGCTGCTGTTAATTGATTGCGTTGTGGGATGCAAATTCCATAATTCATCATGGGCAACGTATTGCCATGGAATAAAATGATCAACGGAAATCGACACATCTTTCAGATCAATTTTCCCATAAATATCTGTTAAAGAGGGATCCTTTTGTATGATCAATTGCCAATATTTCCTTACTCTTTCCGTGTCTCCTCTCGTATTGCGATGCTCTAATTTATCCGCAATTCCCGGCACGCTTGGATTTTTATTTTGAAGATAGTGTATTAAACTCAACTGCGTCCAGCCTTTTATAATTTCCTTATGTTTTAACAAATACGCTGCCCACAAGGCATCTATCTCTATTATCGTATTAAGCCCGGAATATAAAGCAAAATAATAGATCAGCCTTTTTTGACTATTGATTTTATTTGTTAATTTTTCTTTTGATCCGCACCATGTGCTATGGTCAATGTGGATTTCATCATAAAAAGGAACTTGTAATTTATAGGGAACATATCTGATCAAATCTAATTTGTATTTTTTGATATTTTTATCTTCTGTAGTTTGAAGAAATTCCATCAGTTTGTCTCTTTTTTCAGTCGAACGAATATGATAGTTTTCATGAATATATTTTGCAATTTCTTCTAAGTTATCTTTACTGCCGATCGGTCCGAGTCTCAGATGATATTCCGTCACCATATACCATGCATCGACAATCATTTCATTGATCAATTCCTCAAAGGTAAATCTGTTATGTATACCATCTAACTTTCTAAGGATTGCCTGGAACCAAAAAAATTTATAACAATTTGTTGTTTTCCCAAACAATTTGCTTAAATGTCCTATGTTCAGTTCTTCCGAATAAGGTAATTCCATTTTCATCCCCTCTTTTCCAAAAAAACATACGCACTTTAATGATATAGGTTTTCTAAATCATTCCGTTCATTTTTATAATGTGCAAATAGATTCTATATGTAACAACAAGCCCTCCGACTCGTATCTGTTCTATTCCTTCTCAAACAAAAATCCCGGTGCCACTTTTCCAAGAGCTACGATCACAACTACACCGATAATGATATTTGGCAGCATATAAAATCCATTGTACAGCAGGCTATACAATGCAACATTCATGCCTTCCGGCGCATAACTTCCCCAAAGCAGACAGCCTGAAAGAAAGCTGCAAAGGAAACGAAGCTCTTTTCTTCTTAATCCATTGTTTATCATTTTCCAGCTAATTTTTATTTCTGTCTCATTTGCTGTTTGACTATCCTGTTACTTAACAAGTTCTTACACTTATCGATTTGAGCAGGAATACACCAGACAATCTACAATTTCTTTCTCATCCATTCCTTTTTTCCTCATCCATTCAATCAAATTTACAAGAAATTGGCTAGGGATTTCCCACTCTTGCATTTCATCCATAATTCGCTCTTTCATTTCATTATCTTCCATAATCATCCTCTTTTCTAAAAAATAGTTCCTAATTTTCACATTCTGATTCTTTTCTCCGTATCAAATTCAGCCACTTTTCTTTGTACTTTCCAATCCGCACATCTCTGAAAAATCAAATCCTTTCTTCTTCTATCAGTTTAATATTCTTTATAAAGTCTGTAAAGGATTTCTCTGTAAAATCTGTAAAATGCACCCATTTTATACACCGAAGGTTTAAATCACATCCTTACAAAACATTTTTACCTTATAGCAAAAGAAAGCCGGCTCCGGCACTTGCCGGGACTGGCTTTCCCTGATTTGCTATCCAAACGCTTAAATATTTATCATATTATTTATTTTCCGGTGCCTGCAGCACAACAAAACCATGCCCTTGTAAGGTACGAAAATAAGCAAGCAAACGGTCATACAGCGGTTCGGCTTTTTCACCGAATTGCTCTTGTACCAACATTGCAATGTCATAAATTGTATGTTTTCCGTCGATCTGTTTCCAGATAAAACTTCCAAATTCTTCCAATGCAATATGGCTGACTTTTGGTCGTCCAAAGCAAACCTGAGCGATCCGGTTAAATATTCCTTTGTTGACAACATCAACTGTCACAATACCGTCTTCATTTTCTGACCATTGGATCTGCTGTGCGATTAACGGCACATAATCTAACAGATTATTGTCTTTTTTCACTATTTTGTTTCCTTTGCTTCTTTACTCCAGATTGTAAATTTGAGGATCAGAAGAATGATCAATGCCATTACAATCAGTCCACCAATCTGTCCTAAGTTCACAACTCCTGACAGATCTACGATCTCTGCAATCGTCTTACCGTTTACTGTAGCAACTGCAAGAATAGCAAGTAGAATACCGACAAGACCTTCACCGGCGATCATTCCTGAACAGCAAAGTACACCATTGTTGATCACTTTGTCTTTATTTGCTTTTCCTTCATATACTTTTTCTAAGACCAGACGAAGGATACCACCTACCATAATGCAGGCAGAAAGTTCAATCGGCAGATATAAACCGATTGCGAAAGGAAGAACCGGTATTGACAGCAGTTCGACCATAATTGCAATAAATACACCGATAAATACCAATGTCCACGGAAGATTTCCACCCATAACGCCTTCTACGATCATTTTCATCAAAGTAGCCTGTGGAGCTGCAAGTGCAGGTGTTCCAAATCCCCATGCACTATTTAAAAGATAAAGAACAAAGCCGATCGTAATAGCGGATACAACAGCACCTATCAATTCACCATACTGCTGTTTTACCGGTGTAGCTCCAAGGATATAACCTGTCTTAAGATCCTGAGACATATCGCCGGCCATTGCTGCCACAATACAGATAACAGAACCGATTGCGATCGCTGCAACCATTCCTGATGCGCCTGAATTACCGGTTGCTTTTAAGATCAGACTTGTGATCAGCAATGTTGCAATCGCCATTCCTGATACCGGGTTGTTACTGCTGCCGACTAAACCTACCATTCTTGAAGAAACGGCTGCAAAGAAGAAACCAAAAATAACAATAATAATTGCTCCTAAGACACCGATCGGAATAACAGGTAATACTGCGATCAGAATGATCAATACAGCAAGCATTCCCAGAACAAGTCCCATATTCATATCACGGTTAGTACGTTCTTCTTTACCAATTGCTTCTTTGTTCATCATTCCGCGAAGTGCATCTACAAATGTGCGGCAGATCAGAGGAAGTGATTTCACAAGACTGATAATACCACCGGCCGCTACAGCACCGGCACCGATATAACGAATATAATTTGACCAGATACCGGATGCCCCACTACTCTTCCATACTTCTGCGATCGTTACTGTCGCAGGATATAAAATGGTATTTGCACCAAACAGATAGATTGCCGGGATCAATACAAGCCATCCGAGGATCGCACCGGCAAACATATAAGATGCAATCTTAAAACCACAGATATAACCAACACTGATCAATGCCGGATACACTTCTGCACTGACTTCTGTATGAATCTTCTGAATAGAGATCGTTACAACATTTGATACTACTTTCAATCCATCTACGATAAATTTAACTAATGCAGAAATTCCCATTCCGATAAATACGATTGCTGCATTTGCGCCACCTTCCTGACCTGCAAGCAGCACTTCAGCACAAGCAGTTCCTTCCGGATAAGGCAGTGTTCCATGTTCTTTTACGATCAATGCTTTACGCAAAGGTACCATAAAGCAGATACCAAGAAGTCCACCGATCATTGCGATCAATGCAATCTCTACAATGCTAGGCATCTGTGCCTTCTTTTCTGCTGCCCACAAAAAAAGAACAGGCATGGTAAAAATAGCACCGGCTGCTAAAGACTCACCGGCTGAACCAATTGTCTGTACCATATTGCTTTCCAGAATCGTTTCTTCTTTTTTCGAAGAAAAACCACCGATCAGCTTGTACACACCCATACCAATAACGGCTGCAGGAATAGACGCAGAAACCGTCATACCTACACGAAGTCCAAGATATGCATTGGCTGCACCAAAGACAATCGCAAGGATAATACCGATCAAAATCGATGAAACCGTAAATTCCGGCAATACCTTGTCTGCACTGACATAAGGTTTAAAAGAGTTGTTCTCTTCCATAATAAATAAATCCTCCTAGTAAAATTATCTGTAGATTAATATGCCAAAAATTAATTTCCCCGACAGACTATTTTTAGAATCTCTACGACTTGATCCGCACTGCACACTATTGTCTTATGTTAGTATCGTACAAACATAAAAAATTATCACATTCTTAGAAAATAATTGACAACTTAATCTTAAATCAAGTTTATCGGAATAACACTTGATGATTTTATATTCCGTAAACACTAAAAACGCCTGCATAAGCATAAACAATTCTACTGTTCATCAAATACAAGCATTATTTAATATAGCATTTTTTCCAAAAAAAAGCAATGAATTTTCTATTTTTTTTGGAAAAATATTTACTATTTTTTTATATTGATTTAATAAAACATTTCATTCGTAAAACGTATCTGCTTGAAACCTGGCATGCAATATGATATAGGGCAATCAAATTCCATCTACTCCTTCTATAAATCGCACATATACATGTGGCATATTGATAGCTATAGCAACAACAACACAAGCACAATCTCTATAAGCAAAAAGAGAATATTATATTTTGTAAAAGAAAGAATATATGCTTTTTTATCAGCAAATATACTTTTTTCATAATAATCCAGAGAGATCATACTTGCCATAGATGCAATCAATGTACCCAATCCACCAATATTAACACCAAGCAGTAAAGCGTTTCCATTCGATGTAAAACGTGCAATCAGAATTGCTGCCGGAACATTACTCACAATCTGACTAATTAATATGCCTCCTGCAACTTCATTTCCTACTATCATTGTAGAAAGCATTTTGTTGATCCATGGGATTTGTGCCACATCCCCTACAACGATAAACAAAATAATAAATTTGATCAAAAGCCCATAATTGATACGACAAAAAATCTTTCTGTCGCAAAGAAAAACACCAATAAAAACTGCAAAAAAAGTTACAACATGTGGCACAAAACGCAATACCGTTAATATACACAAAAGAAATAATACGATAAAGACTATTGTCCAAAGCAGCTTATGTTTAATAACATATGCTTCGCCCGTATCCGTTATATTTTGCTCCTGTTCAATTGGTTCTGTAGGAAAAAGGATAAAAATAAAGATACCCAAAAGAACAAATGCTACTACACCATAAGGAAGAATAATCCGATAAAATGCTACTAATGTCATCTTATAATTCTGGTATAAAAAAACATTCTGTGGATTGCCTATGGGTGTCAGCATACTTCCCATATTAGCAGCAATCGTTTCTAAGACAATAAAGCGAATCAATTGATCAGATGCTCCAATGCGATTTATAATTCCTATTGTAAAAGGCACCAAAATAATTAATGCAACATCATTTGTCAAAAACATACTAAAGAAAAAGCTGCTTCCAATCAGATAATATGCTATCCTTCTGATATTTTGTGCACGATTCATCAAATAAAGTGTACAAAGGTCAATATACCCAAGCCTTTGAATTCCTGCAACAACTCCCATCAGACAAAAAAGTAAAATAAGTGTTCCAAAATTTATCTGTCTGATTGTAAATTGATATAAAACAGCGATCATTTCTCTATGCTCCATCCTACAAACATACTATTTATATATCCCTTCTCAAAATCAATCAAAATAGTTTCCATACTGCCCATATATTTCTTTGATTTTTGCATATGACATTTTTTCTCTTCTGTATTCATCCACGATACCCTTATTATTCATCTCTCTGGGACGACTTGCAAACCACTCCTTGCTGACTCTGTTATCACAAAATTGCCATATATATACTCCACTGCATCCATCATATTGTAAACATGTTGAGATTTGCTCATTTAGTGCTTTCATTTGATATTCCTCTGTCCACTTTCCCTGATGCTGATTATGATATCCATAGATTGCTCCAGCACCTATTTCGGAAACAAGAAATGGCTTATCCTTTCCTTGTTTATCCTGCTCTATCCAATCAAATATTTCTGTCATATATGTTTCTGTTGATTGATCGACATACCATCTTGGATAAATATTACATGAAACAACATCGGGAAGATCAAAACAGATATCCTGAAAGAACTTACAACTTGCAAAAGTACATGGTCTTGTATCGTCCATTTGTCTAATCAATTCAAATTGCTTTTTATAACATTCTCTGCCAAAAAGTGTCTCGCTGGCACATTCATTCAAAATCCCCCATATAAATATACTTGGATGATTATAATGTGCAGCTATCATCTCCTTAATAACATTTTCTGCCTGCATTTCAAACAACGGATGCTTCATCTGCTCTTCTTCAATTCCTCTGGCATGATTTTCTTCCCAAACAAGAATGCCCATCTCATCACAAAGATCAAGAAAAATCTCATCATTGGGATAATGCACTGTACGTATTGAATTTGCTCCCATCTGCTGAATCAAAACAAGATCATGATAAATTGCTCCATAGGGCAATGCGCAGCCATAATCAGGATGATCCTCATGACGACATACTCCTTTGATCCGAAGCTTTTTACCATTTAACAATATATTATTCTCACTAATACGAACCTCACGAAATCCAAAGCGTTCTATTAGATCATCGATAATATCATCCTCAACAAAAAGTTGTAACACCATTTGATATAAATTAGGAGACTCTGGATTCCATTCTAAAACATCTTCCATTTCCAAAACTGTATTTAATTCATAGTTATCTTTTTCATCGATTCTGATATTCCATTCAAAGGTCTGATTATCTATTGTCACTTTAGCAATTACTTTTTTATCTCTCAGTCGTTCCTTCTTTAACACAGAAATTGCTGCTTTAAGATTTATGAACCATCGATCATTTTTTCGAATCGTCTTTACATGCGCGTATTCAAAATAAGCACTTTGCAGCTGTTCTACCATAACACCTCTTGATATCCCACCATATGACATGTAATCGTTTGGTAAATGAAGCGCACTATTCTCATGAAAGCGATTGTCAACTTTTATCTCTAGCAAATGCTCTCCTTTTGCAAGATCCTTTACTACAACCAAAAACGGTGTGTATGCATTGTAATGCTGTGCTATCTGTTTTCCATCAAGCACCAAAACTGCTGTATGACTAACGCCTTTACATTCTATTTGAATATCCCCCTCTGCTTGGAATCTTTTTCGATAAATCCCCTCTCCTCTATAATCAGCAAAAAGTGGATGTGATTCCCAGCATCCTGGTACAGCCATCAAAAATCTTTGTCCTCCATATGGTCCTGAACAAGGTTCAAACTGCCATAAACTCTCTGATAACTCCATTTGTTTTCTAACTATATGTCTTTGAAATGTTCTTATCATCTTATTCACCACTTATCTTTCTCTTTTCCTTTTCCACACTCAACCAAAGGAAAGTAACACATCTTTTAAATCACCCATACACGGACATTATAACAGGAAATTCATCCCGGTATGTAAAGTTTACGCAATAGCATTTGCATTGATACTTTCTATCACACTTTGAATTCCCATCCACACTGACACATCGGTAAAGATATCAACCACACTGCCCTGATCAGTAAATGGTGGTTCCTGTAAGACAGAAAAGTCTTTCATCATTCCGTTATGAACAATATATTCCACGATCTGATTGACAAAATACGTCTGTCTGCTATCAAATCCTGCATCATACAAGTATTTTGAGAATGCCGCCTTAGCTGCTTTCATATCAAGCCCTACGATTTCGCGAACTAATTCCCCCAGAGGTTTTGCCCCGTATTCCTGCTCATAATCCTGCTTTGTTCCTATTTCTTTCCAAAGAATCTCTTCTAAAGCTTCTACGTCCATCTTCGTCAATGGCTGGTTGGAATGAAGTTTTGCAATAACAAGATTATCCTGATGCTTTCTGATATAATATTCCGCCTTTTCTTTATATTTTTTCAGATCGTCATTATCTAACTCAGCTTCTTTCCATTCCTGCGACAACAGTTCGTCCGAAAAATCAGTGTCATATGACTGACTGATCTTAGGTGGAATATATTTGATCAGATCACGCAACTTTTCTCTGATTTCTTCAAATTCGTTAATATCTGCATGTTCCATATAATCCGAATGCAGAATTTTATCTATCAGATCTGACTGTTTCTGAATCTCCGGTATATTTGCCACTCCGGCAACGCCTGCAACTTTTTTGTACAGATCGCTTCTGGCCTTCGCATACTTCTTTCCAACCAGACAGGCAAGTTCGATACCATACATTAATGCATCAAAACGCAACGCTTTAATCTCATCATTATCCGGCAGAATCAATGGTGCCACTTCTTCTTTTACTAATAGCGTGTCCTCAAAAGTAAGTGTCTGATAATTTTCTTCCAAAGAATAAAGTTCCACATATTTTAAATGCTGTCTTACCGCAAAATTATCTCGCGGAAGTTCCTTTACCTGCTCACTCATTTGCTTTACTAATGCTTTACGATATGCGATCAAACGCTCTTTTTGATATTCCATATTTTGCAATTTATATGAAATTTCAAACTTTAAGTTAAAAATAGCACTTTGCAAGGCAACTGTATTGGCGGTTGCCTTTCCTTTATTCATTCTAAAGAAATCAAAGTTGTTGCAAAAATCAAAAATATAAAATTTCTTCTTATCTTCTCCATCCAAAAGTTTTGGACAAAGCCTCGTTCCTCTTCCGATCATCTGCCAGAACTTTGCTTTACTCATGACTTTTTTAAAAAAAACCAGGTTAAGAACCTCCGGCACATCGATTCCCGTATCCAGCATATCTACAGAAATAGCGATCTGCGGCATTTTTTTCGGATCAGAAAATTCGTCAATCGCACTTTGGGCATATGTCATATAATTATCAATTACTTTTGCATAATCCGGTAAATAAGGGTATTCTTTATGAAAAACCCTCAATATCTCTTCCGCATGTTTATGATTCTTTGCAAAAATAATTGTCTTGCCGATTTTTTCACCATAGTCGATTTTAATACCATCATTCATCAACGTATGCAATACCTGCTTAATTGTGTCTTCATTAAATACCCAGCTGTTTAACGCAGAAGAGCTTATTGTATCCGGCATTTGTTCTGAATCTTCTCCAAAAGTAGACTCATACATTTCTTTATCTTCTTTAGAAAGTTCATCGTATACAATACCTTCTTCCATAAATTTGAGCTTTGATTCGATGGAAACATAATCCACTAAATAGCCATCTTTAACTGCCTGTGCCAGATCATATCCAAACGTCGGCACCCCATTTTCCAACTCGAAAATCTCATACGTATTTTTGTCTATTTCGTCCTTTGGCGTTGCTGTCAAACCTACCAGCGGTGCATCAAAATATGAAAAAATGTCCTTATATTTATTATAAATAGATCGATGTGCCTCATCACAGATCACAAGATCAAAATGACCGCAGGTAAAAAGTTTTCCTTCTTTGTCATTTACAGTATCAATACACTGCATCATCGTCTGATATGTAGAAAAAACACAATGTGCGTTATAATTATCTTTTTCTTCAATAAGATTAGTACATGACAAATTTGTCAGCATATTTACAAAACTTCTCTTTGCCTGTGTTACTAATGATTTACGATCTGCAAGAAAAAGAATATTCTTAACCCATCCCGCATCCAGCAAGACTTTACACAAAGCAATGACTGTTCTCGTCTTTCCTGATCCTGTCGCCATAACAAGCAATGCTTTTCTGCGATTGTTCTGATCAAAACTTTCACACACCTTCTTAATTGCTTCCTGCTGATAATAACGTCCTGCAATCTCTTTATCCGCTGTAATGTGTTTCAGACTTGTTCGCATTTTTTTCAGGTTAAACCATTTTTCTAAATCTCTCTTAGAATAGATCGTACTGCATTTTCGTTCCGGATAACGTCCATCAATAATTCTTGTTTCAAAACCATTTGTTAAGAAAATAACCGGCCGTCTCTTATACTTTTGTTCTATCAGATCGGCATACAGTTTCGCCTGCTGTCTTCCTTTTGATACATCAACACAAGTACGCTTCGCTTCAATAATCGCAAGCGGACATTGCATATCATCATAAAGAACATAATCTGCACGCCCAATCTCTGATTTATTCGGCATTCCTTCAATCTGTACTTCATTAATCCAGTTTTTGCCTTCTTTCCATCCTGCTTCATCTAACATCGAATCAATATACAATTTTCTTGTCTTGTATTCCGTCATATCAAGCGGCTTTGGAACATACGTCTGTTGCTGCTCTTTTCGTCGTGCCGATAATTCTTTTTTTAATGATGCATTTTCCTCTATTAACTTTGCAAGATCCAGTTCCTGTTGTGCGGTCTTTTTTTGTATCTTTTCTAACTCTTCTTTTGCATCTTTGGCAGCTTGCTTTGATTCTTTTGCTTTATTAATTCTTGCAAGAATAATTCCTTCATCAAAATTTCTATCTTCATACTCATCTGCATAACAATACGCAATGTAATCCATAAAAATAAATAGATTTTCCAGACAAAGCATTGCTTCATCTCTGCCCTTTTTCTTACTGTTATGTGCGATACTGTTACCAGTCTTTCGGATATAATCCAATCTTCTCCACAAATCAGAACCAACAGTCTGTCGAAAATCATCAGCCTCTAACAAGCTATGCAAATTATCTCTGTAAGGCATCTCTAAATTGTCCATGGAATATACCCATTTTACAGCAAATTCCATAGCCCTTCTGCAATTAATAATACACGCTTCCGGATCTAAAAGAATTACTTTTTCAGCTGAAATTGCAACATCCGCAAATTTTGAAAATTTCTGATCCTTTTTCAAATAATCAAAGTTTGTAACCATACAACATCCTCCCCCATATGTTCTGCTGTATTCTTTTTCAAATATTATGTGATATCAAATCCCACTATCTACACATATCCTGCTCTCATCACTTCTCAATACTATTATATATTTCATCCCTTTTATTTACAATAAAATATCTTCTGTTTCTTGCAGATTTTGATTTACATTTCATATAGCGAATCCAATGTAAGAAGCAAAACATCTTCATTTTTCAAATTTTCAAACCAATCCGTGTATCCGCTTAATGAAAAGAATATATATTTTGAAACTTTGTATTTTGAAGTTATAAGTTTTCCTCTTCTGATCAAAGTTTCATAAATACCCTTATTTATTTTTTCATTCTTAAATTTGCATTCTCCAATAACAGCTTGTTTATCTATATCTGATATAGCAACGACATCGATATCCGCAGATTATGATCGAATATTTCCATCCTTATCTGCAATATTTTCCACGCCCCACCAAGAACCTACAGAAGTAAGAAAGCATCCATATTCTCCCTCTATTCCATGCTTCAAAGTATAATATCTGCACATTTCTTCAAATACAGTTTCCATAAAAGAATGTAAAAATGGATTTTCTCCCAACTTTTTAACTGATTCCGGTAATAAAGTTTCCTTTGATAACATATATCTTTCATAATACCCACTGTCTAACTGTCTCTCCAACTGTCTTTTAGAATAATTTTCCTTGATGCATAGACGAATATAGAACTCTTTTTCCTCATCTGTCTTGCATCCCGACATTATCAGCAAGTGATTCGTCCAGCTAATTTGTGTCACCAGTGGTGTCACAATTTCATTTTTACCATTTTAGCGAGAAATTATAAACTTTTTTAAAATCACTATATTTAATTATATCAAGATTCTCCACTCCTCTCAATTACTTTTTCCGGTAGTTTTTCCTTTTTCATCATCGCTATCTTCTTGTGAATATTGGTGTTGTAAAGCCTGTAAAGGTCTGTATCCTTACTAATCTGATTATCAAATGGAATCACCACCGAACCACACTTGATAAGCCCCATTCCCGATGTAGTATTGGTTACAAATCTTAGCTGTGCCTCTGATACCCCGATAACTTCTGCCATCTTGGAACTATCCGTGTTTGCCTGCTTTAAAAGAGCCACATATTTTGATTGTATAATCACTTAATTTAAGGGTTTCATTAGCTGTTATATTTTATTAATAAACTCCCCGCTAACCCTTATAAACACTAACTTTTCTGTAGGTGAGCTTTCCCTTAGGTATTCCCTTGTGTTATATCGTTTCACAAGGCTTTACGATCCCTCGTAAGGGAAAAAATAAGGGAAGCAAAATCGCATAACACATTATAGCATAATATGAACGGACTGTGTGAACTGCTTGAAATGCTTTGGTAATAGACAATCCTGTGAAGTATGCTCGACTTTATCTTGACGGTACTATGCAGATGTGGATAGATGCGGAAGATTCGTTGGAACTATGGTAAATAATTCTTAAGTCAAAACAAGCACCAAATGACATTACAAGTCATTTGGTGCTTGTTTTATAGATTCCATCCTCGATAGTGTATGTTGCTTCATAAACTATTTTGCATTGTTCATCAATGCGGAAAATGTCTATATAGTTATCAATCAGTAACTAACGGTAGACTTTTCCAGCATCTCTGTCCTCGTTACACTCTTAATGGGACTGCAGAAATGTGTGTAGGTTTAAAATAGACTTCTTAATCCTATCTACCTGTCCTTTGGCATAAACCCTTTCTGTATGCTGCTTATTAGCTTCTCTTCTATATATCCGTTATTTTTCTTCGTTGGTTTCTTTAAGGGGCATTTTTCTCCCCATAGTGTTCTTTCATCTGGCAACATTTAACTGTCACATGAACATAACAGCTATTTCTGCTTATTCGCATTGTGGTTCATTATATTGAATAAAAATAGCATAAAACACAACGTAATCGGAAACAGGAGTCCAATGCGCATGCCCACATGAATACTACCTCCAAACATGTCCGCAGCCCTTCCTACAATGGCTGGACCTATGCTTCCTCCAAGATCACCTGCCATTGCTAAAAGTGCAAACATTGCAGTTCCTCCTGTTGGAAATACCTTGGAAGAGATGCTGATTGTACCGGGCCACATGATTCCTACAGAAAACCCACATACAATACATCCAGCAAGTCCAATGATCGGATTTTCTGAAAATGACGCTAATAAATAACATACAAAACATAAGATACCGGAACCAATCATAAATCTGTTTAGTTTCATTTTATCACCGGCTTTTCCAAACAACACTCGTGAAATTCCCATCGTCACAGCAAACATACAAGGTCCGGCAATATCTCCCACTGCCTTTGAAAAGCCTAGGGCTGATTCTGCGTACGCAGATGCCCATTGTGCCATTGCAAGCTCCGATGCCCCGGAACAGACCATCATCACAATGGCAATCAGGAACATGGGATTTGAAAATAATTTTCTGATTCCCATTCCCTGTCCTTCCTCTACTAATGATTCAATCGGACAAGTTGCAAAATTAATAATATTGATAGCAGGAATTAATGCATAAATAACAGCAAGCCATTTCCAGCTGCCAATTCCAAATAGCAGAAAGAAAACGGTCGAAACAAGTATAGTTCCAACTGCTCCCCAACAGTAAAAGGAATGCAGAAGGCTCATAGTAGCCTCCTTGTTCTCAAACGGACATGCTTCCACAATAGGACTTCCTAAAACCTCGATTAAGCCACTTCCAATCGCATACAAAATGACACTTATAATAATACCAATAAACGGAGATGGAATTATTTCCGGTAAAAATGCCAAACCTACAAGGCCTGCAGCCGAACATACTTCAGAAGCAACAATGCATACTCTATATCCAATTTTGTCCACGTACTTGGCACAAAACAAATCTACCAAAAGCTGTGTAAAGAAAAAGGATGTTGATATCATAGCAATGTTTCCAAGTGAAATATTGTAATCTGTATGAAATTTCAGAAATAGTAAAGGTGCAAAATTCGCAGCAACTGCCTGCGTAATAAATCCCAAATAACACGCCAATTTTGTCTTTTTATAATTCTTCATCATTTTTCCTCAACTCTCTTTGTTGTTATTCTTAGATAATGCTCATCTCCACACCAAACACTTCCCTCATAGAACGCACCTAAGTATCTTGGTTCACAATTCACTATAAATGACTTTTCAATAAGCATTAACATAAATTCATTTACCTGTTCCTCATTATCTAAAATGATAGAAATACATTCTTTTTCATCACATAAACCAAATTCAACCTGTGCATACATTTATCTTCTCCTTACGGCTAAATAGAACTATATAGCAATTTTATTTATTTTTCACTATATAATATCGCAATTATGCTGTATAATATCGTAAAACAGATTGTTCAGGAGGGGACTGCCATGTCGCAGAAAGGAAAGAAAAAGCTTGTAAGTATAAAAACCGATGATACACTGATGGAAACTGCTTTACATGGGACTCATCTTTTTCCATACAAACTCTATGATGAAAACATAACCGATTATGATTTTAACTGTATTGACTGGCATTGGCATACCGAATTTGAATTTGTATATATCGAATCCGGTATAGTTCACTTTAATGTAGGAGAAGATAATTTTGACATGTCCGAGGGACAGGGAATATTTATTAATTCCAAAGTTGTTCATAAAATGCATTCCGAAAATGACGCTGTAATTCCAAATTTTCTCTTTCTTCCATCTCTGATTGCTCCGAAAGAAAGTTTAATCTATCAGAAATTTGTGTTACCCTTTCTGAACTCATCTTTGGGTTATTACATTTTTTCTTCTTCACAGGAATGGCAGAAAGAAATTTTGTCTGAAATGCAAAAGCTTATACAGTTTAGCAGAGGTGAAATAAATGAACTACAAATATCTGTTCAATTACAAAAGATATGGGCACTCATAACTTCAAATGTTATTTGTTACCCAGAAACTCAAAATGTGAATTCTTCCTCACTTGCACGGTTACAAATGATGATGCAGTTTATACATTCGAATTACCCTGAAAGCATTTCTCTTTTGGATATTGCCAAAGTTGGGGAAGTGAGTATCAGTACTGCCTTGAATTTGTTTCGTAATGTACTGAATACATCTCCTGTCAACTATCTGATATGCTACAGGTTAAGGAAGGCAGCATTACT
Source organism: Jutongia hominis (assembly GCF_014384965.1). Classification (GTDB taxonomy): domain Bacteria; phylum Bacillota; class Clostridia; order Lachnospirales; family Lachnospiraceae; genus Butyribacter; species Butyribacter hominis. Next base: position 488 of record NZ_JACRSW010000018.1, on the reverse strand, counting down.
TCTTACCAATACAGAAAAAAAAGTAAGTGCCATTTCAATAGAAACTGGATTCAGTAATACAGATTATTTCTGTAAAACATTTAAGAGAATGTATTCCTTAACTCCTACAGAGTATAGAAACGTAAAGAAATGAATTATCCGACGAAAAAAGGGCGACTTATCTCACCCCTTTATCTCTGCTATGGAAATTCCTTTGTGTATGCTGCTGATCAGCTTCTCTTTGATATATCCGTAATCTTTCTTCAAAGGTTGCTTTTGGTGGTGTTTTTTCCCCATAGTTTTCTTCCCATGTGGCAACATCCATCTGATAAAATGTATGGTGTGGAAGCAATTTCCAAGGAATATTTGTAATTATTAAGGAAAAGAAAATTTTGATTTGTCGACTTGGTGAATAATGTCTACAAATTGTTCTTGCAGTTCAATTGGTGGAACTGTCACATCTAGCATTTTCATTTTAGTACCTGTCAAATGAGATATTGTCGCCTTAG
>NZ_JACRSW010000004.1 GCF_014384965.1 Jutongia hominis | reverse complement strand
GGTGTAGTCTTTAAGTTATACCCAAACTCACGGATTGAGTTATATACCTTATCAACAAAATCCTCTATCTCTGCCTTGATAATGGCAAAGTATTCATCATCAATATCTGACCTGCCATATCGCATGATGTTCTGTATCTCTGACTCGTCTACCTCTCCGTTAAGTTGTCTTACACACTGTTCATTGATAGAACGCATACAGGTAATAAGACCTTTTGGTATCGTCACGCACTTTGATTCATCCGGTGACTTGTTGATTACCGGCATAATGTCGATTGTCCAGCTACCGATATCTACTATCAGCGTTTTCTTTGCCATTGTAGGAATCTTATCCACTACTGCTGCATAACACTGAGGGAATACTGCCACATCATCAATTTCAATATGATATGACTCATTCTCATATTTGAAGTTTACACGCTTATTCTTTGTCAGGTACTTGATAAAGTCATTCTTCTCAGCTCCAAATCTTGTAAGTGGAAGTCCTACAGCAAGAAATACCTTTGCCTCTGCAAGACCTCTTCTTTTAAGTTCCTTAGCAACTGCTGCAAGAGTGAGAAGATAAAAGCTGTCATCTTCGACCTTGGTATCCTTTACTTCCTGCCTCACAGTTCCAACCTTATAGAACTTTCCTTCATACTCAAGTACATCACCGAAAAGTGCCGGAGTTGTTGTAATCTCCTTAACACCTGTGACAAATACCTGAGAGATTGTTTTCATCATTGACCAGCCATGATCAATGCCGATTACTTCTAACTTGTTATTCATGTTCCTTTCACTCCTTTTCTGTATTGTCTGCATTATTGTTTTGCAAAATTTCATATAATTACCCACACCCTTTCAAGTGCTCGGTTTTGTCAGATGCAAGAATATCTTCTGACCTGCCATAAAAATGCTTTCTCATTAATTCCTCATACAGTTCATCACTCTCTGCCTTAACTTTCATAAGACAGTAAAGAACCACTATACTAATAATGATTACGAACCAAATTAACACCTTGCCCATTCGACCACTCCTCTCAAATAAAAAGAGGACCAAACCAGCTGATGGAGTATTCCATCTCAAGTGCTAATTTAGTCCTCACTAAATGTTTTTGATATAAAAATTGTACCTAATCTAAGCGCACAGATTCACTCTCAGACTGATTGTGGACATCTGTGATGCTGACTTGAATTTTCGGTTTAATATTGCAGCGCTGCCCTATCTTTACCGCTAAAATGGTATAAAAATAAGGACTAAATTAGTGCTAACCCCTTGATTTTACTGGGTTTCTCTAACTTTGTCCTTATTATAACGCGCTCATCATCTAAAATAATACAATCAAATTCATCCGGTTTATATTTTTGCAAATGTGCATCTTTGTTCAATGTCTCAACAGTCGCGAATACATAATCTTTGCCATATTGATGATAACCTGCCCCCACTAATCCCATAGACACAGCATTACCAAAAACTCTTTGATAAGAATTTTTCGCCTGCGTTGCGAGTGTTGCTCTATGAACGAGAAATAACACCCGTTTAAATCCGAGTTCGCGCATAGCGAAAGCAGATGCATATGTTTTACCGGTACCTGTTGCACTGATCAACAATGCCCTTTGTTCATTATGCTGCAAAATTTTTCGAAGATTTGCGATAAAACGAACTTGCATGCTATTTGGTTTTAATCTATACCGCTCTAATGAAGTGACATTTTCCTCTTGTGCTATCCTTTTTTGCGTTTTGATAATATCATATCTTTGTTTGTATTCTTCATAAAATGTATCATACTCATATGCATATTTCGAATTCCAAAGCTCATCAAATTCTTGTAAAATATCTTCTGCCATTTCTCCCTGAAATGTCGAAACTAACTTCGTATTCCATTCACGATTTGTTGTGAGTGCGGCACTTGTCATATTGGAACTTCCAATAATAATGCGATATATTTCTTTTTCTTTGAAAATATAGCCTTTCGTATGAAAACCGTTATTTGCAGCTTTTGTATCATACATTTTGATCTTAACATTACTTAATGAATGTAACTTTTTCAATGCTAAAGGTTCACTAAAATCAAGATAATCAGAAGTCAGAATTTCTCCCGGAATCCCCTTTTTTTCTAGCTCTTTTAATGTTTGCAAAAGTGGTGTTACTCCACCAAGTGTAATAAACGCAACACTTATTTGAAACTTGTCACATTTCAAAAGTTCATCCTCGATTACAGAAAGAACTTTCTTACCTTCATTGTAATTATTTGAAACAAAATTCGGCTTATAGGATAACTCTGATGCAACATTTCCGTTAATGTATGCTGTTTCTAAGCCGCTTCGGATGAGTGATATTTTTTCTTCCTGCATGGATAGCCTCCGTTCTCTATTTTAGTCCAATGCATTTATTATATCACTAATCAGGGGAATGCAACATACTCATTTGGGGTTATACTGTTTATGTTCTAGTACCACTAGTAAACGATATTACCTCTGTATTGTAATGGATTTATTTTCACGCAAAGTCATCGCCTGGAACACTTCTGCAAAACCTGATGTTGATTTAGTAATGACTGCGTTCAAAAAAGCTTATGATAAAAGGAACTGTCCTAAAGGGCTTATGTTCCATTCTGATCGAGGATCTCAATATACTGCTTTTTCATTCAGGCAGTTATTGGATTCTCTTAATGTCGTGCAATCATTCTCAAAGAAAGGTTATCCCTTCGATAATGCTTGCTGTGAATGTTTCTTCAAATACCTCAAAAAAGAAGAAACTAACCGGAGAACCTATCACTCTTTGCAAGAGTTACAGCTATCCATATTTGAATATATTGAAGGATTTTACAACTCAAGAAGGCCTCACGGCTCTCTTGGGATGCTAACACCAAACGAAAAAGAAGAACTCTTCTGGAATCAGGCTTAATGCCTCGTTCCAGAAAGATTTTTCTAATAATCGTGTCCACTTACTTGACTATAGTTCAAAATATTCCAATGTATCTACAAACATATTTGCATCAAACAATTCTTTTATCTGTTCCCGATTCATCCAAGCAACCTGTGCCACCTCATCTGTTGTGGCATTGCCTAAATCAACCTCCCCATCGTAATCAAACAGCCAAACATCCATAATATCATTAAAAATTTTTCCATCAATGATTTTTCGTGTCTTTGTAAAAAGTACTTGTCCATTTTCCGGCATCAAATCAACTCCAACTTCTTCCTTTGCCTCTCGAATTGCTCCTAATAAACTGTCCTCACCTTTTACAACCGAACCACCTACACATTCCCACATCAAAGGGTATGTCGGTCTGTTTGCAGAACGCTGCGAGATAAGGTACTCTCCTTTAGAATTACGAATCCAGACATGCACCACCAAATGGTAGCCATCTATCGGTAACTGCTCGCCTCTGACATGATCTTTTCCCAGAAGCTCTCGGTTCTCATTATACAAATCCCATATTTCTGCATCCGGCACATACTCCACAATATCACCAAAGTCTGCATGTAAAGTTTTGCAGATTTTGCTAAGAATTGCTAGGCTCACCTCTTCATCACGGCGAAGCTTTGTCATTGTGTTAGGGGCAATTTCTGCCTTTTTACGCAAATCTGATTTGCTCATTTCTTTATCCACTAATAATTTCCATAATCGTTTATATGATACAGCCATAATATCATCTCCCATTTTATTACCTGTTTCGGTTATCCAACCAACTTATCCAACATCTCGATAATCTTTTCTTTCTCACCACTACCATTAGTCATAAATCTCAGTAATGGAACTTCATACAGCTCCATTATATGATTTTTCAATAAATCTCTTGAAGCCTGAACGGTATCCTCTTTATGGTATTCATATCCGTCAACCTCAATCGCCAACACAGGCTTTTTACCAATTCTGTTGTAAAGCAGAAAATCTAAATGTGTTGCCGGATTCATTGCATACTGACATTCCTGCTCATTTAATAATTCTGGATTCTTAATCAACATATTCAATGGAAAATGACAAACAACATCTAAGCTTGAATACTTGTTAGCGGAGATAATGTCCTCTATCAATGAATACATTAGATTTTCCGAATCATATTCTGATACTTTTTTGTGCTTCTGCAAGTATACCCTTCTTTCCTCAGTATACTGCTTGTAAAGGTAATCAAAAATCGAATAAATCTTGCTTTCAGTAACCTCAAAATTATTATACTGAATATAATCAATCAAATCTGTTATATTGTGCTCTTTTGATTGCTCATTTCCAGTTACAACCAACATCAATTTCTTTTTGGCTCTTGATACAGCAACATTGATTAAATATGGATCATCTGCAAAATCAGATATTTCATCATCCACGGTAGATATAATAATATTCTCTTTCTCCTTGCCCTGGAACTTATGCACTGTAGCAGCATCAATACCTGTTATCTCCTTGCTTAATGCTTCTACCTGATTTTTGTACGGTGCAATAATTCCGGTTTCTTCCGGATTTGAAACATATTTTGGTATAATCTCATTTTTAATAACATCTATCTGGCGCTGGCTATAATGGTTACGCTCATGATTTCCCGCTACCGTTTTTACTACCGATAAAACATCCTCTTCACCCTTATCCGTTGTCATAATAATCAATTCACCACGATAGAATTTCTGGTTACAGAAATTGATTATTTTGGGGTGACACCTATAATGTTCCCGCAACAATGTTTGTGTTACATTTGGCATAACATCCAAAATGGATTGCAGAAAACTGTTTGTATACTGATATCCTTCACTCACATTAAAACTGTCAAATATAGATTTTGCCTTGGCCTTTATATCATCTGTAACAACATTAGGAAGTTGCTTGGTATCACCCACAATAACAACATTCCTTGCGCAGGACAATGCCAACGCACCAGTTGCAATATCTACCTGTGACGCCTCATCCATGATAAGGTAATCATACACCACATCTGAATTCAGGCTGTTTCTTGATGAAAATGTTGTACTTAATATAACCGGATACTCAGCCAATACATCGTATGGTTCCTTCCACAAATTATCTTCACTAAAAGTTTTCCTACTACTGTTACCTTCATATTTCCTTGCCAGTTTGTCTTTTAGGACAACCATTGACTGATTGCATAAATCCTCAAGCAAATTTTTATTAACACCATTTAAATACTTTTCAATATCTGCAATTTCCGCAGACAACTCCGCCTGCTTCGCACAATAATACATTGCCTGAAAGGTTGTAATTATCTTTGAAATATCCTGCTTATAAATGCCCCAATTGGTTACTCCATATTTAAATAAGGCTTTTATCTTAAACCAAAATCCTATTGCCGTTTTCTCTTCTGAAATCAACTGGCACTCCTGCCACAATACCATCCATTGCTTTGAAGATAGATTTTTCTTAAACTTAATACTATCTGTATGAACATCTGATTCTTTAGCATATTGATTGAAATATTCCTGTTCAGTAACCAACTGTGAAAGTTCCTGCCTTAAACACGCTAATTTTTCCTGCTTATCAAAAACACTTTTTAACTGACTGGATTGCTCTGCTATTTCCTTCTGCAAAACACCTGGATCTTCTCCCATTTTCCACGACGAAAAATCGGGATAAGCAGCGTTCTGATGCTCAACAAATAATTTCTTATTTTTAGAACTTCCTAATGTTGCAGCTATAAAACCCAAATTGTATTTTGGAGAAGATAATTTTTCATATACATTTTCTGTTGCCGAATTATTATTGGATACTATCTGTACCGTTTTCCCTTGCATTAATATATTGGCAATAATATTCAATATTGTTTGTGTCTTCCCTGTTCCTGGAGGCCCCTGTATAACACTAATCTGATTCTCCAGGGCATTTTTTACAGCCTTATACTGACTGTTGTTGCATCCAAATGGGAAAATTGGAATATATTCACGTCCTGCTCTTTTTCCTTGCAATGATGATGGACTCAAATACTTTGCTAGAGCTACATCACTACCCACAAAAGAAATCTTGTCAAACTTCTTAGACAATAATTTTTCACCAGTCTCTTCATTCTTAAGATTACTCAAACCTGCAATTTGCTTTATATATTCAAATACATTTGATGACTGACTCTGGGCAAGACATGACTCTATAATATGCAAGTCGTTCCGACGATAATTTCTTTCACTACCATTGCCAAAACAAATGTGCCAATAAGACTCACTTCCGCTTCTAAATACATATATTGCATTAACATCAAAGAACTCTCGTCCTTCTCTGCTAATCCGATACATGTTAGGATTCAAAACTTCCGGATCAGTCAACTTTTCCACATTCAAATATGCATACGAGTATGTTTTTCCATTATTGAATTTTACATCCCATTTTTGGGTATTTCTATTGTAACCACATGACATTATTTCGGATGTCTTTATTTCCCCCTTGATAATGACCATATAATATCGTGTATTCATCTATTCCTCACTACTTCTTATCCGCACGCTGCTTGCCCTTAAATTCCTTCTGCACATGGCAATGTTCCTGTTTGCCAACCAACTTATCGCCTTCAAAATCCAGTTCTATAATATATGGCATCCAATCTATAATTCTCAGAAAATCTTCACATCCAAAACTATTGTCATAAAAATTCAATATCGTACTAAGGGCAGTACCATGGGTTCCTATAACAATATCTTTATCCGTATTATCTGATAAAATCTCATTCAGTGTCTCTATGTTACGTTTTTGCACCATAGCAATGGACTCTCCACCTTCTTCATGATAATTATGATCAGCCCACCGTTTTGGGAACATTCCGTGGTTGTTTCCATTAGGTCCCTTTTCGCGCTCCACCAATCTCTCATCTGTTATAATCTCTTTTGTAAAAAAATCTGCTGCCTTTGCAATGGTATCCATGCTGCGTTTATACGGACTACAATCAAATGCATCTATTTTCTTATCCTTCAAAAATTCCAGAACAATTGCAGAATCTTTCTTACCTTCTTCCGTCAAAGGTCTTGTCCTGTCTTCTTCCCAATCGTGTTCTGGCTGTGCGTGACGCACGAAATACACTCTTGTCATTTGATCAGCTCCATTTCATCTTCCATTTTCACAAATCCATATCTCTCATACAAAGGTCGTCCCATATCCGTCGCTTCCAACGCAATCTGTAACACATCCTGTTTTTTCGCATCCTTAACCAGTAAATCTAACATATGAAGCGCGATTCTTTGTCTGCGATATTCAGGTGCCGTATACATATTCATAATGTAAGCCTTTTTACCTGTTGGATTATGGTAGGTGGGCATTACCTGATAAAAACTGACACCACCTGCACCGATAAATGCCCCGTTATCATACACCAGATACGCAATATGCTCACCGGTTTCCAACGCACGCCTATAATATGCATATGATTCCTCCTCCACAACTGACATATCCTCATCATCTGACAACTTATTTGCTGCACGAAGGACAACAATCCTTGTTCTTACCAATTCGTCTAAATCTTCCATTGTTGCTCTTTTATATTCAAATCTTTCTAACATCCTACACCTCAACTAACAAAGACTCTCCTTTAGAATAATCTCCACTTGTCCATTGCCATTTTTCAGAAAGTTCTATTTTCCCGTTTTCTTGTACAGTTGGCACACTATGGCACTTACCTGTCTTTATTTGCATATTCTGATTCATGTGGTGATACACAAAATCAAGTTCCCCATTACATAAAACCGATCCAATCAACGAACCTTTTAATATATCTCCACCGCTATATTCAGCCCACAATAGATTTCCATTCTGATGATATGTAAAGTTGGTCTGTTCACCAACCTCACCGTTTTCAGAATTCATTTTGGGGATAAATTTTCTTCCATCATAATTTATATCTGTCGAGATTTTATGAAGTTCCTTTTCCATAACCTCATACGCAAGTATCACTCCATTTTCCACAGGATAACATTCATGCTTTACAGTTGAAAAGCCCAGCTTTTCATAAAGTGCTGCTGCCGGCAGTGAAGCATCCAGATATTCCTTATCGTATTTTTCGCTAATCTGAACTTCGATATTTTTCATAATAAATGTACCATATCCCTTTTTCTGGTGTTCCGGCAGGACATAGATTCTTGTGATATGATTATCCACAAAACAACCTGTTGCTACGATTGTTCCATCTATTTTTAGCACACTTACATAACCATTTTTAATATCCTTTTCTATAGCATCCTCACTGTGATGTCCGTAGAAAAAATCTACTACTTCCATTGGATAATACTTCGGATATATTGTTTTTATTGTATGCTGCACCACATTGTACACAGCCTGTATATCTTCTGGATTTGCTAATTCATATATCATAATCTTGCTCCTTATTTTACATATCAATCCACTGTATAAATGCAGTCTTGTCAGAACTGTTATAACCGGCATCTCGATAGAAATTCAATGTACTTTCTTCCTTTGAACCTGTAAGCAACATCATCTTGTAGCAATGATTCTCTTCTGCAATTTTCTTAGCAAAATTTAGGCGATCTGTAGCATAACCTTTCTTTCGATACTCCCCATGTGTTACCACATTTTCAACAAATGCATATGGACGAACATTTCTTGTGAGATTGGGAATAATCACACATACGCAGGATGCCACGATCTTGCCATCAATCTCACAAACAATAAGATGGTGATTTACATCATTCATAAGATTATTCCATATGCTTCTTAAATGCTGTGAATCTTCCGGTATACTTTTTTCATGAAGATACAGGTAAAGCTGTAATATTTCATCTAAATCATTTTTGTTTGCTTCTCTAATCATTTTTTCATCCAATCTATATCTTAAAGTTTCATCAGCCCATTTTCATCAAAGTAATAAATATTCTCTTTCTTATATCCATACTTTGAATCTGGAAATGCTATGTGCGGTTCAAATGTAAAATACTTTACATCGCCAAACTTGGTCATATTACCTTTTTCAATGTAAACTCTATCACCTTTGGTTTTTACAATGGAATGCCCCAGATTGCCCATAAAATCAAGATTCACAAATCCATTTTCCACTATGAACTCATTCATGTGATAGTACAATTTCTCAAAGGTTGTTTCCTTCGTAGCAAAACGTAACAATTCCGCATGTAATTTCTCTTCCATCTGGAGACCACGTTTCCATTCCAGATTTTCAATCATCCCTATATCCTCTACAACCTTGCCATTCTCCATAATAATAGTTCTTGCATAATCTCCCCAGATATTACCTGCCTGTGGACTTAAATCAATGGTTATTATATCGTTGTTTCCTATAACTCTATCCGAAGTTACATACTGCTTACCAGATACAGAAACGCATGTTTCATCTCCTGCAAATACAAATGCACCAACATCCCAATACCAGAACGAATCTGCACCCAACTCTAACAGTTTTCCTCACATTGCTTTCGAATCTCGAGTAAATTCATTCCCGGCTCGATAGTATTCTTTATGTATTCTATAGTCTATTTTGCTGCCAGCTGTATCTGGCTGTAAGACTGCGTTTCTATCTGCAGATACTTTTCAATCAATTTAGACTGAATCAGCGGATACGTCCAGTTTTGGGGCAACTCATCCATAAGTTCAACCTTCTTCATCTCACTTTCCAGCTTACCAGCAAATTCCGTTATTTCTGCAAAACATAATAATCCAAATGTTTCCTCACCGGTCTCATTTACACTATTCTTACCCGTAACGGAATAAACACATATTGGATTAATATCAAACTGTATGGCACCTGTTTCTTCCTGAAGTTCTCTCTTAGCAGTTTCCAAAATATCTTCTCCCACTTCACGATGACCTCCCGGAGCCTCATAGGTATCTCGCTCCTTATGTTTGCAAAATACCCACTTGCCATTGCTCTGCGAAATAATTACTGCAAATTTCAATAGTGAATCATCTACTGTATCATAAAATTTTACTTCCAACATATCACTTTTCTCCTTCCCATTCTGCCATAAACTCTTCAAGAAAGTCCTCCATAACAGCTTATCTATGCTCAGCCATTTTCTTTGCGGACTCAGTATTCATCATATCTTTAAGCAGCAAGAGTTTTTCATAAAAGTGATTAATACTTGTAGAATTATGGTTCTGCTGATAATCTGCCTTATTCATATTAGTCATAGGTTTTATATCCGGATCATGTATTCTTCTTCCTTTACTACAGCATATGCAAATGTCCCTGCTATTCCAATCGCTCTCATTGCATCCAGCCTGTCTGCATCCTGTACACATTTTCCCTCTATCGTGCTTGGCACAACAGAATCTATTCCTGCAAATGAAACTTCATTTATAATCTTACACGCATAAGCTATAACTTTATCATCCACGCCACTATTTTTCATAAATCCAACTGCATTTTTCTTTGCCTCGTGTGTTTCCGATAAAAGCTTAACATCATCTACATCGTGTAATAAGGCTGCTAACTGCACAATCAACATATCCGCATTTTCTTGCTCTGCAATCTGCATAGCCAAACGATAAACCCTCATACTTTCATTTTGACCTCTGTTTTCATGTACCACATTTTATATGTTATCACAGAATCACTACATCATCAATAACAATCGCAACTTCTTGCGATTGTTTCCCGATTTGCAATATATAATTCAGGTACGTAAAGTAAATCTGGGATATGCAGAGGAATCATCTCTCTGCCCCTATTCCACATCTTATCTTCCACTTTATCTTTACCAGCATCTCTGCCAACACTCTCTTCATAAATCTTCTGGAATTCCTCATAAAGCTCATCCCCATCCAGCTTTATTCCAAGTTTTTTCATTACATCCGAAAACAACCTTATGTTTCCACTAATATCAGCAATATCAAATCCGAATATATCTGCCTTAACAGAATCACTGACATTCTCATAACCACCAAGCTCTGATATTCTTCTGACAATCCAGTCAGCTTTGTCCACAGGTTCAGTTTCTCTAGTTTCCACAAATTCATTTTTATCTGTTACATCAGTCATACTTTCACCAACTCTTTCCACATTCACGTCAGACAAATTAAGAATCTCTGGTATTTCTATGCCATCTAAATCATTCTGTTGTTTTCTAACTCCATCCGTTGGCTCTTTCTGTCTACCTATTTCATTCTGATAATTATCTGAATTCATTACCTCAACATTTGCATCAGTCTCAATAACTACTGCCGCTCCTTCCTCAACCGCAGTCTTTTCTTCCATCCTCGGTATTTCAATCTCTCTATCAGCAACAATCTCCTCATTCTCCGACACCGCATAATAAGCCGTATACAAATCTTCTTTTATAATTCCATCAGCAAGCTGTATCTGCCTCTTAATCTCTCTCTTCTCCTGCTTAAGCTCGTCCAGTTCTTCCTGCACTTCCACGTGCTATATCTGATATTCATGATACTGCTCATCCGTCTTAATCTTCCGTTTCCAGCTAGAGCTTTCTCTATATATCTCCTTCTGTCTGCCCTCAATCTGCTGAATCTTTTCTTCCTGCTCACTTATGAAATCCACCAGCTCCACAACACTTTTACTGTCATTATTCACAAGCAGCAGATATTCGTCCTGTAACCGATGAAACCTCTTCAAATCCTCTGTATACTTTACTCCACTGACTACAAAACACTTCTGTTCTACAATCCTTAGCCTGTATAACTTTGCATAAAATTTCTTTTGGAATGGTGACAGCTCCGCCTTATGCAATCCTCTGATATCTGACGAAGAAAGGTAAGGCTTAGCAGTAAATCTTCCATATGGTCCAGCACCATTAACAGAAAAAAGACATCTGCCAAAATCATACAGATGCCTCAAAGAAAGATAATTTAACACAAACCTACACTGATTTGCCACCGAAACGATGTGATATAGAGTAGTTGCTATTAGTAGCAAAATAGTAGCAGAGGAAAAGAAAAAGTCCTGGAAGCCGCTTGCTTAACGGGTTCCAAGACTTGTGGCTACTATTCAAACTCTTGGGCGGAGAGATTTATCTGGCTGTTTTGTGGTACACATTTGTGCATTTTATTCTTCATATTCATCTTATTTTGCATTTTTGTGTACCTCGTCTAAAATTTTTAGAGCCAAAATGGAGCCATCAAACATCCAAATCACTTTTGGCTTTTCTTAATTTCATCTTTTTTTACAAACATACAAATCGCCATCTTGGGATTGTTTAACATTGTTACCGGAAATACATTCATCTTAGGCATATTAAATTCACGCACTACAGTATATACATTTGCTTTAGGAGCAAAATGAGGCCATATTTCTTTTACTTCTTTCATAATCTGAGTTGCTTGTTTTGTTATTTGCCTTTCATAGGAAACCACACCTGAATTAATATGCTGTTCATTAAGAAAATCTTCAACTGCCTTTTTCCCTATTTCAGTTCCATAATATCCGTGTATCTCTATTGTGCAATTATTCTTTTTAATAACAGACTCTAATGGAACCTCAACACGTTGTTCTGGTGCAACATCTGAACCATTTTGTTTGATAAAATATTTCTGTCTACTTGCTCTTACCTGTTCTACTTTTCTCTTTTCACTTTCGTCCGTAACATCAAGATTCAGATAGGCCTTCAGCATTCTTATAGTTGCTGAACCGCATTCAAAATTATCACAAAGAAATACAATGTTATTAATCCGATTGTCATTGTAATAGAACCCATCTTCTTTCAACACTAGCATATAATTATACATATCATTTGACTCTCGAACACTTTTGGCTTTCAAATATGTTTCGTATATACTTGTAAGCACACTATCACTTTCTCGCCCATCCTTAGGAACATATAATGTATTTACATCCTTTCGTATAAATTTTTCATCACGATTAATTTCTGAAAATTTCAACTTCTGATGATGCATAAATATTTTCAAATAACTCCCTATCTTTACCTTATCAATTTCTGACCAAAGCAAATTATGTATTAATCGGTAATATACTTGTGAATCGAAATCACAAAAGTATCTTTTTCCCACTTCCTCCAAAGCAGCTCTTTGAAGTAGCATCATATCGACAATGTCATCATACTGTGTCCGACTTATTTCAGAAGCCGTTTCCAATGTAAGATAATTCTTACTCTGAGTTTTTTCAAGTGCTGACAACATCTTTAACAGAGTCTGATTGCAAACAACGCCACTTTGTTTCTTATTGTTATATAACAAATAATACTCATCACCACTTCCCCAAATCTCTTCAATCAATCCTTCTGGATCATCAAGAACCTCTGTGTCTATCAATAATTGGGTCATTTCTGTATCTTGGCTAAACTTTTTCCCTACAACATCGCTGACTAAATCTACAGCCAAAATAAATTTTCCTTCACTATCCTCTTGAACTTTACCATGCAAAACATACCATCCTGTTGGATTTTTGCATCCTATAATCTGATACATCCAACTATTATCGCTCTTTAAAGGATAAAAATCCAATGGTTCTATTTCGTGCTCTTCAATGTTTTTCTCCCTTGAATTTTTATTTTTCTTATAAGTAATGGCACAGTATTCATTTTCTCTTTGCCATTGCCCTGCTATAAATGTCAAAGCTTCTACAGAATCAGAGCAATGCTCCACCCAATTTTTCAACACTTGACTTTGATACCATTCACTTGAATTTAATTCATCCACCCCAAGTCCATTCACTCCTACATTCTCATTTTGAAGAAGCATAATAGCTAAACCAAATGCCACTCTATTCATCACACACTCTTTGCAAACTTTAAGTGCCGAACTCCTGTATTCACGTAACGCATCTATTAAATGTTCTTTTTCGTAAATTGTGCCCGTCTTATTTTTTAACCATCCTTTTACTATTTTATTATCATTATAACAGAATGGATTAACTGGTAATAAAGAGCCATCCGCTTTCTTAATAATAGAATATTCAAAAAGAATATTATATGCCCTTTTATCAAAAAACAACCTCAAAAAAGCCTGTCTTCCCTCTTCAGTTTTTAGAATATCAGAATGATCTTCCAATGAATCGCTTTTCTCCAAATCATATTCCACAAAAAAACCTATTTTATTCCTATGATAATCTTTTTCCTCTTCGATTGTTACTCCATCTATTTCCCATAAAGGCTTTCCTTCAAAATATTCTCGGCTTTTATGCCTTACAAGAACTTTATTTGTCATAGCATCATAAAAAATCATAACTCCATTTTTCTGATAATTAAGTAAATCCAACGTATCTATTATATACCCAGAAGTGTTAAGATACTTAATAAATCTTAAATTGCACTGGTCAATTAGTGTCTGAAGAATTTTCTGTTTATCTTCACTATTAACAAATAATCTAACAGCAAGTTGAAGAATATGTATCTGATATATTCCCAAGGGATTATTAATATCTACAAATTCTGGTCTTTCAACAACTTTTGCTATCATATTATGAATAGGAAAAAAATATTGTTCGTTTTCTTTAATATCAAAAACAAAATAAATATTATCTAATTCCTGTATAAGAATCTGTATAGAGTTTTGAAGCAACTCATCCTCTATTCTCCAAACATCCCCAGTCTTACCATGTATTTTTAATTCATGTAAAAACCATACTGTGGTCAAATTACTATCATATCGTTCCTTTTTAGTCGCTTCTACACCAATCTGTTCAATATTCTCAAATGTCTGTAATAGTTCTTCTACTATGTCTTGTGGAACATTTCCTTCATACATAGATTGACAATACTGAAGCAATTGGCAGTACACTGCTGCAACCAGTAATCTATTCTCCGATAATTCTTGTGGTGTACATGATTTTAATTCTTCAATTGTTTTCAATATTATTTTTCTTTCGTGTTGTCCTGCTTGCAACACCTGTAAATATATCTCAAGCTTTTTCATCTGACACCTCCGCAGTAATTAATCTCAAAGCATTTATGATTATTTCGTCATCCTTCTTCATTTTTGTATCAAACAATTTTTCTATATATTCATGCTTAATCCTTTCGAAAAGAGAGGGAGCAATCACATGATCTTGCACAGCATAATACAGCGAATGTACAAAATTGCTAAAATTTAACGAATCAAGTGATATAAGTTCTAACTCCTCATTATCCAAAATAAGCTTCATATATCTTTCATTTTTAAATAAAAATTCATAAAATTTTCTAAAATTGCTCCCTCTACCATTGCAACTTTTCAAAATATCTTCACGATAGTAATCTAAGCACCAACTTTGTGCCTCTGAAAATGTATTTGTGCCAAATATATATCCCAAAGAACCTACATTAAATGGATTTTTCATTAAATAATTCTTTAATTTTTTTCGTCTTTCTTCTTCAACAAGAATTCCTGTATATTCATTTTCCTTTAATTCATAGTTAAAACTATCTTGATGAAGAAGTTCTCTTCTATCTTCGTCATTTATAGAACTAATTTTTCCAAAATATTTGGTTTTATCATAATTTATGGGGAGTCCCGCTGATGGAAGTGTGCCAATTAAATAATCATACATTGCCTTTCCATCAAAATCTGGTTCACAAAAAAAGACAATATCATCAACATAACGATACATATAAAATCCGCTATTTTTAAATTGCTGACACATAGACTCTAATAATTGATTCAAAAACATCTCAGCAATAATCCTTGCATAGGCTGGTCCCTGTGGAACACCAATCCGTCGTCCATTCTGTAACTTTTTCATCAATATATCATTAAATTCCGTTAAAAAAACAAAAATATTTTTTGTTTCTTCATCCAGAAAATTTTCAAAAGACCTAAATACTGACACAAAATCAATATGATCATAAAAACCTTTTAAGTCTATATAAAACGCTTCATAATTATCCATAAAAGGGATTTCTGTAAATACTCTGATGTGATCTATAAATTTCCCCCATGATGAATACCAATAATAAAAAATTCTCTCTTGCGAAGTGTAAGATATATGATAACTAAATGATTTCCAATTTATTTTCATTTTGCTACACAATCGCAATGCAAGATTGGTTGTAATAACGCGATCTTTAGCAGAAAGTGATACCAATCTTCTTACCTTTTCTGATGATTCTTCTCTCTCATAAACTTTATATTCAGTTGGTACATATTCAATTTTTTCTCCTCTTACTATCTTTTCAATTATATCATCATAGTATTTTAAATCATATTGCCTCAAATTACATAACCTATTCCATATAGAAACATCCGGCACCTCATCATTATCTTTTAAATAAGCCTTTTCCTTTTTTACTGTAAGCCCAATATCAGAAACAGCCTTCTTCTCATTCAATTCCTCATACTGTACCAAAATATTTTGTTCCAAACCACATTTGCGCAGTAAATAATGTAAACTTGTCTCCTGTCCATCAAGGCTGCTTTCTATCTGCATTCCATAAATGTGATAAAGATATTCAAACGTAGCCGGGAAATATCTACCACCTACTTTTTCAATATTACTATATGTCTTATGTTCATCATAATTAGGGAATTTCCTAAACACATCTTTTACAAGCTGTGCATTCGAATCGCATAGATACAATGTTCCAAGTAACACAGTCCAATCTTGTGGCATTGCTAATCCTTGTTTCATTCTCAAAAAAATTTTTTTGAATACTTCCGTCTCTGATAAAATATCTATCACTTGATCCACTGTTATTTCTAATTTATCTACTAAACGATATTTTCTATATTTTAATTTTACCTCATCGCTTTGTGATATATCTATGCCCAATCTAATTGTAACTTTTTCTACATCATTTGGCTTATAATCCTCAAGTATCGTCAGCTGTTCTTGGAAGAACTTTTCTGACTCAGTATCATCTTTTTTCTGAAAAACTCTAGTAAAAAAAAACGATCTATCCCCAGACATGTGGCATGAAAGAGGGAATTTCACTTGTTTTCCAACTATATTATTGCGACTACTGTCTGTAGCTGGAAATCTATCAAGTCCCCACTCCTTACTTTCCATAATTCCATACAGTGCCGGACAACACTGCTCCAACTTACACACAATTCGATAGCCCAATTCCTTTGCTATCAGTTTATCAAATGTTATCCAAACATGAATACCTCTTCTTCCAGAAAACTCAAGCATGTAATTAATTTCAAATTCATCTAGCATCTGTATAAATGGAACAATACACTGATTATACAAAGAAAGTACGTTTGGCTCGACTTTATCTTTACAATCAAAGTCGAAACATATCCACTTAATTCTGTTTGTTTTATATCCCTGCTGATAACATCCCATAGACCCTTGTCTTTTAAGCATTTGTTCAATCACAAATGGTGACATAGGAAAATATTTTGTAATATATCGTCCATCATTTTGTTGAATTCCAGCTGCATAACTATTTACTACAAACAAACTATATTCCAACTGTGCAATATTCTTGATAATCTGATCTATTGTCACGATATTCACCTCACCACAAATTATTATATCCAAGCATTTTATCTGTTTAAATATTGAATGCAATTGATTATAAACACACTAATTTTTTAACCAATCTTCTTTCCTATTAATTAATATATCATATAATTTTTCTTTTTTCACGCCAAACAATTACTCAAAATGTTGACCTCCCGAATAATGATTTATTCATTAGTTTTCATCTCTCATACCTAAAAAACTCCCTAGCCATCATCTCCGCCGTAGCCCGGTTATACCCCTTCTTCAGATACCCTTGCACAATCGTCCCAAACATTCCCTTAACCATATCATCCTCAATATCACAATATGCCTGCATCTCCCCGGACAAAGCCATTGCCACATATTCTATTGGCTTGTTATCCAACAACCTATGCAGCTTCGCCAGTGACTGCTCTGTTATCCTCAGAACAGTCTCCACTTCTTCGCACTTTATACGCAACATATTTCCATCTGTAAACCACACCTCAGCATAGCCGTTATCCATGTTATAAACACATTCTACGATATTGTCCATTCGATTATCTTTCATATCATCAATCCATCCTTCCCATTATCTTTCCCCATAAGACCTGCCATACCTCCTTATCTGCTGCTCTGTACGCTCCTGTTCCTTTACCTTACGAATAATCGTATCAATCTGCTCTGCACCGGCATATCTCTTCACACGCTCCAGATCATCAGCCTTTTCCTGCAACAGCTCTGTCCTATCACTCATATCCCTAATCTTGCCCTTGTAAAACTCCACATCATCTGACAATCTCTTTTTTTCCTTCCTTAGCTGTAATACTTCCTCTTTTAGCCTTACACACTGGATTGTCAGATTCTTTATCAACGACTTCAGCTTATTCACAAATGGCATAACCACCTTATCCCGAAATGACTTAGCACTTGCAAATGCTCCCGGTTCCGGCAATTGCCACTCCGGTGCTTCATCATACTTTCTTACATCACGCTGTAATAACTGCTCCGACTGCACCATCTGCTCTATATGGCTCTTAAGTTCATTCTGTTGCTTTTCAAGTTGAACATTATTCTGTTGCAAATCATTGTATTTCTGTCTTAATACCTGATTATCAGATTTCAATGAATCATTCCTTTGCTCCAGAGTGTGATTGTCAGCAAATAACTGATCATTCATATTCTCCAATTTACTATTCGTATATTGTAAATCTTCATGCCTTTGTTCCAGTTCTTCATTATCGGTCTGCAACTGTAACTGCTTTTGCTTCAAATCATGATTATCCATACGAAGTCTATCTTTGCGACTCTCAAGCCTTGCATTTTCCATCCTCAAATCTTGATTACTTGCAAGCAATACTTCCTTCTCCTGTTGTGCCACAGCCCCTTCTTCTTTTGCCCTTTGCGTAGCCTCTTCTGCCAGTTCTTTTTCAGTTGTAGCATTCTTTAATTCCTGTTTCTTTACAGAAACCTCTTCTCCAAGCTGTGCAACCACCGAAGATATTTCCCGCTTCTGGCTATCCAATTCAGCTACTTCCCTTGCCCGCTCTTTCTTTTCAAATTCGAGCACCGACAAATGTTTCTCATGCGTACCCTTTTGCAACCATTCCACACCATATCGTTCCATGACTGTAGCAAGTTCCTGCTTCTCTGATGCAATCCACTGATTTAATTCGGTAGCACCTCTGGTGCCACCAGTGAAGCCTTCTTCCGCCAATGCAGATTTTAATGATACCCTTGTATCAAGTCCTCGCTTACTAGCTGTAATATATGGTACAAAATCAATATGCAGATGCGGTGTTTCTTCATCCATATGCAAATGTGCCGAGAATACATACAAGTTCGGATTTCTAGCTTGGAACTCATCCATAAATTTCGTTAAAATCCTTTTTGCCAACAATCCATCTTCACTTTTGGCATTCATATCATCTTTATTTCCAATCTGAAATATCACTTCATGAAATAACTTTTCCTGCTTTCCCCTTTTGATTTTTTCATAATAATTATCAATCACCCGATCTTTCCGTTTCTGTTTTGCATTATATCGTTCCAAAGCTTCGTCGAACAACTTATGATAAACCTGTTTAATATCTTCCTGGCGAAATTCCACATTATCAGCACTTCTGTTTTTATCTACATTCTTAGCTGTAAATGCTCTGGTATTATGGTTCACAGAACCTTTTCCGATCATTACACTTATCGTTTATAAATGTCAATATCAAAATGTACATTTTTGATCATTTAAGAATGTACAAGTTTGCTCATTCATCGTCCTGTATCATATATTCCCTTAAGCGGTACGATTTCCCAGTGATGTTTATTA
>NZ_JACRSW010000017.1 GCF_014384965.1 Jutongia hominis | reverse complement strand
ATATATCAGAAAATGAATCAACAGAAACAATAAGTCATTCATACCGTTAGGTATTGAATATAAAAAACAAAATATATCGGAGAGATATATTGACAAATTTCAAATATTGAGATAGGAGAAATTACTCATGAAAAACAAATTATCATTTATTTCTATTTTTACACTCTGCATAGCATTATCACTTACAGCATGTGGCGTAAAGCAAGCTTCCACAACAGATTCTAAGAACACTCAGACTGAAGCCGGCTCAAAAGCATCCGGCAAATCAGATTCCAGGCTTAATGATTTATATCAGCAGGAAAATCAGCTTTTTGCAGATCACGCTGATGTGTGGAACAAGGCATTTGGCATGATGAACAAAAGTGACGCCGATCCAAACGGAAATTATGCTGATTATCTTGCCAGTACCGTAGAATCAAACAAGAATTCATTCACAGACGATGAGCTTAAAACACTTAATGAGGATATCGAAACCATACGAAAAATCGAGGAACAGATAGCAGAGCTTGAAAACAAAAATACATCATCAGACGATAACAAGAAGGACAGCTCTAAAGCCTCATCTGTATTCAGTGATTTTTCCGGTGAGGATTTTGATGGCAATAAGGTTGATGACAGCCTGTTTTCCGGTAATGCAGTAACAGTCGTCAATTTCTGGTTTACCGGCTGCAAACCATGTGTCGCTGAATTATCCAAGCTTAACGAATTAAATGATGCTATCAAATCAATGGGCGGAGAAGTTGTTGGCATCAACACTGAGACCTTCGATGGCAATAAAACAGCTATCAAAGAGGCTGCCTCTGTTCTTGAAAGCCAGGGTGTCAAATATCGTAATCTGTCAATTGACTCCTCTAGTGCTGCCGGTAAATATGCCTCAGAAATCATGGCCTTTCCAACAACTATACTTGTTGACAGAAATGGCAATATTGTAGGCGAACCAATGCTCGGCGGAATTGATAACAAGGACAACTATGATGCTCTTATGAAGCAGATTCAGTCTGTAATTGATGCAGACAGCACAAATAAATAGAGGTCTACATATAAAAAGCTCCTGTGCATTGCACAGAGAGCTTTTTTTGCCCTTGTATTTTCCCTTATCATAGTTCGTAAACACCGGTGGGACGATATAACACAAGGGAAACAATAAGGGAAAGCTCACCTGCGACAAATCCAGTGTTTATGCCTTGTATCCGGTCACCGCCACAAGCCACGCTGCTTTCTCGCCAGATAATATGCGTCACTCTCCATTGCCATTACTTTTTCAAGTGGCACACTCTTAAAGACCTTCATCTTCATTTTATATTTAATCCAGAAGAAGGAATAGATCGCAAGGATCAGAAAGACTACTGCTGTTACAAGCCAGATCTGGTTTCTCTCTGTCGGGTCAGACGATATATTCAATACCATATATACAGTTCCAATGATTCCAATGATCGGGAAAAGCTTTCCACATGGCACTTTAAAGGAACGTGGCGCTTTGGGCAGTCTTTTGCGAAGAATCAGCACGTCGATATGTGCCAATATGTATGAAATCATCCAAAAGACGGATCCTACTAAGATCAAAAAGGAAATCGCATCTGATGAACCATTACTCAGAAGTGCAAAGAGAAAAATAAATGCACTGACAAAAATCACGCCAAACCACGGAACATTCTTTTTATTCTTTTTGGCAAAGATCTGTGGCATCATATTCATCTTAGCCATACCCTGGCTGATACGTGCAAGTCCGTTTACTGTTGAGTTTTGTGTACTGACAACTGCAAGTGCCGCTACAAAGGTCATCCAGACTTTTCCACCGGTTCCCAGCAGATTGTAACCATATAGCAAATGCGGTGCTGCTGAGTTAGCAAGCTCATCCCATGCTGTATAATTATGAAAGCCCAATACCATGATCGACTGAACCAGACAGATAAGTCCTAAGCCGATCATCATGCCAAGCGGCACATTTCTTTTGGCATTCTTAACATCCTTTGATACCGGAATGACATATTCTGCACCAATAAAAAGCCAGAATGCAACTGCTGCCATCGAAACGACATCTTTAAAATCACTTGCCATCGAAAGAGGCTGATGTACCATGTGTCCTGTTCCAAGTCCCAACATTCCGATTGCTCCCATAACAACCATGGAACCAACGAGCAGAAAAGCAACCAGATTTTGGATTTTCGCAAACATATCCACTCCATACAAATTGGCGATCATGACTATAACAGTCATGACAAATGTATAGGCAATGCTTGGAATCGGTAATGGAATTGTTTCTGCCATCGCATAAGAAAAGATGGAAGCCTCAACACCGGAAGAAAGAATATTGCACAAAAGATAGCCACCTACCATAGAGATCAAAGTAGGAAAAGGACCCATACTTGCTAATGTATATTGTGCAAGTCCGCCTGTCGTATTGGGCATCAAAGCATTCAGCTCCGAAAGAGACGCTACTGTTGTCATGTTCAAAAGACAGGCAAAGATCATCGCACCGATGAAAACAACACCAATCGTTCCGGCACCCTGCCCTAAAGAAACAAGACAGCTTGTTGCAATGACAAGTCCGACTGAGATCGATACAACACTTCCTAAACCTAATTTTTTATCATTTTTTGCCATAGAATTCCCCCTGTCCTTTCCTCATTTTGAGATTTTTTCTTTCGCTTTTTCCCAATTCACTTGATGCTGTCTTTTCCCTGTCCCCAAAAAGCATAATCATGCATTTTCTGATTGTTTTGCTTGACTCTCTCTTATACTATAGTGCATCAACACCTTCATCGCCGGTACGGATGCGTACCACATTAGTAATGTCATAGACAAAGATTTTGCCATCACCAATGTGTCCTGTATACATTTCCTGCTTTACCAATTCGATGATCTCATCGACCTTTTCTGTTTCGACAACGATATTGATCTGCTGCTTTGGCAAAAGTTCCATCTCTTCATTGGTTTCAATTTCAAATTCGTAGGTTCCTTTTTCAACACCACAGCCTAATACCTGCATCACAGTCATTCCACGGACACCAATTTTACTTAATGCCGATTTGAGATCTGAAAACTTTGACATGCCAATAATAATTTCAATCTTTGATAAATTCATATATGTTTCCTCCATACTGCTTTTCCTGCCTATCTTTCTTAAGCTATCCGTCATTTCTTTTCCCGCTTTTCAATGCTTTCATCAAGCCTCCTTCTTTTGCTCTAATGTCAGAAGCTCTTTACGATATCCATCCGGTGTCATCCCTGAAAACTTCTTAAAATCCTTCATCATATGCGACTGATCATAATAGCCGCAATCTGCTGCCAGCGCTTCCATCTGTGCCTGATCGGCATTTTCACCGATGGAATGCAGCATTCTTTGAAAACGGATAAACTTTCCGAATACTTTCGGAGAAATGCCATGTACTGTCTCAAAACACCGACGGATATAACAAGCAGAATATCCACTCTGCTTCGCAAGTTCAGCGATCGAAATATTTCCTGCTGTCTCATACATTTTTCTTCGAATAAACTTCTCAATCTCAGCAGAACTATTTTCTCTTGGCAGCTGCTGTGCTTTAACGCGAATATAATAATCCGAAAAAATAGCTGCCTGCTTTTGAAAATCCTTCTCTAAGGCAATCTTTTCAGCAAGGTTGCCGGCAAGATCCTGATTCTCTACACATACATCTGCATCCACTACATCTCCTATCGTCATTCCCTGAGGAAAAAGGGCTTTTCCCGGGAGAAAACGAACTCCAAAATAAGTACAATCTTCTTCCATTTCCCATTCTTTTACCTGCAAAACCGTTCCACCCATGTATGTACTGACACCATGCTCACTGATCTCAAAAAGAAGATCTGTGCTTCCATCCGGAACTGCATGAAAGCCTTTTCCTTTTCCATCTTTGACGGAATAATGATAAAAATGAGAAATTCCATCCAGATTGGAATCGATTCTTTGATAGCCATCTGTCATAAGTAAAAGACTTGGCTGTACAGGTAAAATTGTGTTTTTCATAAATGCCCTCTTTTCTGAGAGAACAATTGGATCGCTGCTTTTATGCCATGTCCGGTTTGTCCGATCGTGGCATTTTCATATCTTTATGCCATGTCCGGTTTGTCCCATAATGGCAATTCAATACCGATTCCCTGCTCTAAAGCATTTCGATATATCGTACCGCCCCATGCGATATCTTCTACCGGCATTCCACCGACCGAATAGACGATAATCTCATCGTCACTTTCTCTGCCCGGATGTTTTCCGGTAATAATGTCAGCAATGTCAATAATGTCTTCTCGTTTGATTTTTCCTTCATGTTTTAAATCTGTAAATTTTGTACCAATAATTTGTACTTCCTTATAGCTTGGATATGGGTACTCCTCTTCCCATGCTTCATATAATTTGTAATTATCTACGACTAACTTGCAGCGGTTTGCCAGAAACTCATCATCAAAACGTGCTGCCGACGGCATACTGATCAAAGCTCCCTTTTTGATCCATTTCTCATTGATATAAGGGAAAGATGCCTCATCATCACGAACCGTTGTGGTAAAACTGATAATATCACTGTCTTTTACCGCTTCTTCTACCGAATCACACACTTCTATGTTCTTCACCTGCGGATATTCTGCTTTGATAAAATCGATCAACGCATCAATCGATCTGCGTCCGCGGCCTTTGATCTTAACAGTGTCCAGATTCGGGCATACACTCAGAAATGCTGCCAGCGAAGTTTTTCCCATAACGCCCGGTCCGATCACTGATACGGTGGTTGCATCCTTTCTTGCCAGATACTTTGCACCTACTCCCGGAATTCCACCGGTACGATAGGAACTGACAAGGTTTGCTGACATCAAAGCTAAAGGTGCTCCTGTATCTTTGTCATTTAACATCATCATTAAGATCGATCTTGGAAGTCCTTTTGCTTTGTTATCGACATTAGAACCATACCATTTCATACCAGCCATCTGGTATCTGCCACCAAGATAAGCCGGCATCGCCATAAAACGTCTGTCATCGGCATTCTTTGGCATACCCGGGAACTTAGGATCATCATAAAATGTAACCATACATCCATGGGAGTTGTGGTTCTTGCCACCCATCACATAATCTCCCTTGTTTAATGTGACTAAAAGATCTTCCATCACATCAACACATTCCTTCATGTTCTTTACTCCGGCTTTGATCATATCCGGTTCACTCAGATATAAAAATTTAATTGCTGTATCCATATTATCGCCCTCCTGTTTCGGATACTATAAGGGCTTACAAAGCAAAAAAGCGCCAATGGATCTATCCATTGACACCTTCGTCCCTAATAGTATACCATGCTTTTTTTCCATTTTCTACTACTTTTTCTTGTTTTAATAAACTTTTTTCGCTTTTTCTTTTATATTATAAAGTTTTCCAGCTCTATGACGTAACTATTTTCAGATCATTTCCATGCCGGTTCAGATCACAGCTTTAAAGCGGTCATAACGAAACTCTTTCAGATCCAGCGTTGTCTGCTGATCTGTACCAAGTTCGGAAAGTAACTTTCCGACAACCGGTGCAATTCCGAAACCATGTCCGGTAAAGCCACATGCCAGAATCAGTCCCGGTACTTCATCAATCTTACTGATCACCGGAATGCCATCGGCACTGACATCTTCATAGCCTGCCCATGTTCTGACGATCTTTGCATCTGCAAGCTTTGGAATGTATTTCATAATACCACGGCAGATACATGGTGCCGTAATGCTTGATGTCGGCTGTGTACCATCATCCTTGTTCATTTCCTCATAACCGGATGCACCTCCGAAAACAAAAGAACCATGATTCGTCTGGTGACCATAGAAGTCGGCATCTGCTGTACCAAGCATCTGGTTAAACATTTTCGGCTCTGCTTCAGTCACCAATGCTTCGATCAATACATTTTGCATCGGTACATCAATTCCGACTGTCGCAGCAATTTTCCTGCTCGCATATCCTGATGCAAGAATGATCTTCCCACCGGTATACACATTTTTCTTTGTCACAACGGTGTTTGCAATTCCCTTGATCTTTTTGATCGCGATGACATCCTCTCCGGTATAGAAACGGACACCTAATGCTCTTGCTGCTTTATAAAAACCTAACGTTGCGGTCAAAGGATTTGCATGACCATCGGTCGGACACCAGCTTGCACCGATCACTTCATCACTCAGATACGGATTGATCCTTTTTACTTCGTTCGCATCAATCATGTTAACCTTCAATCCGCAAGCCTGTGCTTTGTCTGTCAGTCCTTGCAGGATCTCCAAATGTTTCTTGGTCTTACCAAGTCGTAAATTACCTTCTTTGTGATATTCCACATCAACACCGAGTTCCTCAGAAAGTGTCGGCCACATATGCTCTACGGCATACATTGCTAACGGAAGTTCTCTCGGATCACGTCCTGACTGACGGACACCACCACCATTTCTGCTTGAACCACCATTTCCAATACTTTTATCCTTCTCTAAAACTATAACAGAAACGTTCTTCTTTGCCAGATAATATGCTGTGGCACAGCCAATAATTCCTCCGCCTATAATGATCACATCTGCTGTATTTCCCATGTTTCTGCCTCCTTTTCTATCTGCTCCTGTTTGCTTTCCCAAGCTTCGTCTGCTGCCTTCATTGAAACATTTACCTTTTTTGTCATAATTCTCTGCTTTTTTCTGAGTTTATGTCGTTTTCTGTTTCTATCAATGATCAGTTGTTTTCTCTTGCAAAAACTTCCATTTCGATCGGACGCATTGGTGCTCTGGAAGAAGCCGGTTCTAACACATCCATTGAAACTTTCAACTCATTTGCTACAATCCTTTTGACTAACTTTGCACAAGTCTGTCCCTGACAAAGCCCCATTCCGGTTCTTAAATATCGTCTGATCTCTGTAATAGTAAACATCCCGTCATGTACTGCCTGTCTGATCTGTCCTTTTGTCACTTCTTCACAACGGCACACGATCATATCGTCATCCGGCTGTGGTACAAATTCTCCCAAATCTACCGATCTGTCAAATATATTTTCCATAATGATCCCTCTTTTCTATACAATGATGTGATTTTATACATTTTTCTTCAGGAAATGCTAACAGGCTTCCTGTTCAAATTGTACATCTATACAAACATTTTCATTTTCCTGTACTGTAAAAAGTAATCAGGCTTCTTTTTTATAAAAACGTGCTTTCATTGCCATATCAGCCGGAACTTTGATCGTCAAAAGATTGGTATGATCGAACGCTTTTGCTGTCTTAACCTGAACCACCTCAGCTTCACAAACCACTTTGCCATCTCTGCCAAGTCCATATCCTTTCTCACCTTCTTTCGGAAGCGGTAAGAACTCATATGGCAATGTCACGGCAGCAAAACCTTCTTCGTAAGTTTCATCCAGAAGAAAGATCGCCTGACCGGAACAAGAAGCGACACACATTCCACAGCCAATGCAATCGACTGACTCATCCACAGCCGGCAAAGAAGTGATCTTCTCTCCGATCTTAATACAATGTTTTGGACATGCATCCTGACAAGGATTACAAGGAATATTCTGTGTACATTCCATAACCGGATGCACTCCTGCTTTATGTGTCACACCCGGAAAACGTTCCATCTCATCATTGGCAATAAATCCTTTTTCCAACAGATTCATTGATACCGGAATACCTTCTTCTGTCTTTTCGACCAGTTTTCCTCTGTTCTTTGGAGCAAACATTCCCTGACGAAGTCCGTCCAATGCCTTTTTATTTTCTTCACATTTTGTAAGCTGCTCTTCTTTATCAATAAAGCCAAGATATTGTGCTGCTGTAATTCCTGCAATTCGACCACCGATCATTGCGGAGCTTGCTTCCTCAATACCGGATACATCACCGGCAACAAAAATTCCCGGAATGCTCGTTGCGCCAAACTCGTCACAGATCGGCACCTGTCCGCCACGCTTTGGATTGTCTTCCATCTTGCATCCTGCCATTTTTAGAAGCTGTGACATCGGTGAAAGTCCGACTGCCAGACAGATCGTATCAACATCAAAATGTTTTTCGCTTCCTTCTACAAACTGAAAATTCTTATCGACCTGTGCGATCGTTACACCGGTTACGCAATCTGTTCCTTCTGCTTTGACAATCGTATGGGACAGATAAAACGGAACACCGCATCTGGCTATTTTCGCTGCATGTACACCATAACCACCTACTCTTGGGGCTGCATCGACAAGACCGACTACTTCGCATCCTGCCTGTAAAAGCTGGAAACTTACCACCAGACCTACGTTACCGGAACCTAACATCAAAACCTTTTGTCCCGGTTTGATACCATGCAAATTCATCATGGTCTGTGCAGCTCCCGCACCGATCACGCCCGGAAGCGTCCATCCTTCAAAAGTCACCATGTTTTCGGAAGCACCTGTCGCGATCAGAACCGAATCGGCTTTGTAATGTTCCACGCCATCGCCAATCTTTACAACAACCTCTTTGTCCTGATACAAGCCGATCACTGTCGCATTCAAAACAACCGTAACACCTGCTTCGGACGCTTCTTTTAGAAGCTGTTCGCCGATCACAAAACCTCTTACTTTTGCTTTATGTTCTTTTGAACCAAAAAATTTATGGATCTGTTTGAAAAGCTGTCCGCCCGGCTTTTCATTTTCATCAAATACTACAACATTCATTCCCCGGTTTGCCGCCTCGATCGCTGCTGACAAACCGGAAGGTCCTGCTCCTACTATGATCAAATCAAATCTTTTCATATGCTACCTCTTTTCTACATGGATTTTGGTTATCCATGTTCTCTGGTCTACTTTTCCTTTCCGACTTTATATTCCCAAAAAAGTTTTTTCTTTAAAACGGTTCTGCTGATACACCGTATTGTGTCTGTACTTTCATTCCCTCTTTTAACGGAGTAACACAGGTTCTGACATTCGGTTTTCCATCAACGACCATAACACAGTCTGTACATCTGCCGATCGCACAAAAGATACCTCTTGGCTTATGTTCCTTTTTGGTATAACGATGTTTCATCACGCCGGCTGCTTTTAATGCTACCGAAATTGGTTCTCCTTCATATCCTTCCATCTCTTTCCCATCAAAGGTAAAAGTCACTTTCTTTCCTTTCTCTGTCTTTCCTAAGATCGGATGTTCTATGATTCTGTCTGCCATATTGATCTCCTCCTTACGGTCAAAACAAAAGGCACCTGAGATCTTTCGATCACAGGCACCTTTGACTGTTTCATTCATTGGCACTATCATATCGGATTTGTGATTGGTTGTATTGTAAAAAACGATACAACTATCAAAATATAGTTTTATTCTATAAATCAGCATTTTACTATAACCCACAACAGGAGTGCCATCCAAAAAATATTCGGATCTACACTCCTATTATATTATATTAAGAGAAAAATATAATTTATCAACACTTTTTCACTTAATTAAATTAAATTTTCTGACACTATACATTTCCAGACATATGCTAAATTCGCCGTTACCTTCTCCCATTGATCATGCTGCCATCATCCACTTGAATATCATTTTCGATACAAGTACGATTTACCTTCTTTCCTGATAACAGCGTAATCATCATCTGAAATAATCATTATCTTTTGGTCATTATTATATGTAATTTCCAATACCGTTGTTTTTCCATTCTTTTGTCCGGGATCTGATGATTTTTCATATGGAATTTCATCCATTTTGTTTAAGTGCAATGCATCGATCACGTTCGAAATCTTTTCAGAATCTGTTATTGTATTATCACCCTGTATAAGCGGATATGAGATTTCTTTGATTCCATAATTTCTATGGGAGTACCCCCAAAAAACAACTGTAAAAACAAAGATCAATACCGTTATCACATATATTTTTTTCTTATGTATCTTTCTTACCAGGAACACCGATAAGGCAAATATACAAAGCAGTATTATGATAAACAAAATATTCGGTAATCGTGTATAATTCCAAAGTATAAAACCTTTCATTCTGCCACCTCCTTTTTTACCATCTGCCAGATTCTAAAAATCCTCTAAGCAAGCCAGTCTGCTGATGGATTTTTTCTTTCCCATTTCGGTCGATTCATATAGACATGTTTGATTTTAGGGCATCCTTTGAATACATCTTTATTGCCATATTCATATGGATGCCAGTCCATTGCTTTTCTTGTCTTAAAGCGAAGAGTGTGTAACTTCTCACAATTTGTAATTGCATCGCTTTCAATCTTGGTTACCTCTTTTCCTAAGATAAGTTTCTTTAATGCCGGAATCGATACAAATGTGTTCTCCGGAATCGTCTTGATTCCTGACACAGAAATTTTTCTTAATCGTCTACAGTTGTTAAATAAATTATGTCCCAGAATTTCGCCCCCAATCAACGAAACTTCTGTAACAGAGGATCTGACAAATGCCTTTTCTCCTATTGCCTCTATATCTTTAAGCTTTACTTTTTTAATTTTTTGGTTTCCAGCAAATGCTAATGCGGTTATTCCATGGATCTTCTTACCATTTAAAGTAACATTCCCTTTCATATAGTACCCATTGATCAGAACACCTTTTGTAACAATCGCTTTGTGTTTTCTTTGATATGCTTTTACCCATTTTGTATTTTCAAAGGCATCGCTTGCTATTCTTGCTTCACTGCTGACCTTTTTGAAAGTTACTTTTCCTAAAACAGTACAATCGCCAAATGCTTTTGAGCCAATCTCACTTACCCCAATAAAAGCAACCGATTTTAAATTTTTACATTTCAAAAACGCATTACTTTCTATCGATATATAATCATTTGCAAATTGAATTTTTTCCAATCCGGCATTATAAAAAGCACATTTTTCGATACAATAGATTCCATCGGCAAATGTCATTTTTTTCAGGCTAGTGCAATTCAAAAATGCATACTCTTCCACGACATTGATATTATCCAATAAAACAACATCTTCCAAAGCTGTACAGTTTGCAAAAGTATTTGTTTTAATCACAGAAATATACTTATTAAACATAACTTTCTTCAACCGGGTATTATCCTGAAAAACAGAATATCCCATACGTTCTACATGTTTTCCGGCAACTGTATCCGGTATAATAACTGCTTCCAGTTGTGGATCTGCATCAACCAGAATATAATCATCTGTTGATTGGTTGTATTCATAATACAAACCATTTTCACAATATCTTCCCTGATCATTTTCTGCGGCTTTTGAAATATTTCCAAACCTCAGAGCTGTAATAATAACAACCAGCATAATCATTAATGTTTTTAATTTCTTCATAGGTTTTCCTCCCCATCTCTTTGACATGTAACTGATATGTCGCATTTTCTATCCTGGACTTTTTCTAAAACTCTTTGCTCCAAGGATTCTTTGTATCGATCTGCTTTAACTGTATATCAATCTCATTCGAAATAACCGCCCATGTCTGATTTCCGAGTTTCTTGCCGGAATCCGCATAATCTTTGATATGCTCTTTTATCTTTTTTACAACTTTGCTTCGTTGTGAAGCATTCAGCTTTTTATAAGAGTTCTTTTGTAACAAAATCCCAGCTTCAAAATAAAGTTGGCCCTCTTCCTGATTGATCTTATTAAGATCTACTTCTTTCGTTAAATCTCGGCTAAGGTAATGCTCATAACATAATTGCACAATATCTTCCCGCTTTTGCAACTCTTTCATTGCATCAAAGCTTTCCGACACAGACTGTATTGCTAAGGATAGTGAATCATATACTCCTAACGTATAAAGTGTAGGATATTTTTCGACCGCATCAAATAACTGTTCTGTCGTCATTGCCTGATAAAGCTCTTTTGGAATCTGCTCTTTTGCAACCATTTCATGAAAGTTCAATTTATCCTGATCCGCTTTCTGATATGCCCCATAGTAGAATTCCCCTTTGTCATTAAACCAGTCAGGATATTTCTTCGCTAAACTTTTGTGTTCCTGCGAAAAACTCTTCATAACTTCTTCTTTGCCATTTACCTGCTTATAAATGAATGTAAAACCGCCAGCCACCAATAACAGTGCGCACATAACAACAATGTATTTCTTTACATTTTTCATGATAATTTCTCCCTCTTTCCCTGGTATTTTGATAAAAATCGTTTTTTAAACCATCTGCCAATCTAACATTCTGTCTAGTTTGAACGATCTACCGAAGCTTTTTTCGTTCTGTATTTCCAATTACTGTCTACTTTGAATGATCCGTCGAAGCATTCCCATTCTGTGTCTCTAAATATTGATTGATCATGATACTTTTCTTATAAAATTGACGCATCTTTTTCCAATACTCCGATTCCGTCATATTGCTTCCTTCTAACACTGCTTTGAGTTGTGCATAACCTTCGGCATCTTCATGTAATGCCTTCTTAGTCTCTTCGATTTCTTTATCAACTTCTTTTGCACTTACCTTAATTCCTGCTTTTTGTGCTTTTTTCAGTAACTCTTTTCGTCCTTCTTCACTTTTTTTCAATCTGCTTTTGGCTTTATTTTTGTCTTCTCCTGTTGTACGTTCTAGAATTTCCGATACATCATCATAAAGATTCTCATCGTTTACTTTTGCCTTTTTAGAAACCTGATACAACATTTCCTCTTGGGAAGTTCTTTCTTTAACCTCTGTATTCTTCTTCGCTTTGATATTCACTTTGCAAAGAATTCCGATTCCCAACGCCAGAATCACAAGACCTGCTGTTATAATTATTTGTTTCTTCATATGCTTCTCCCTTTTTCTTTCTATGTATACCAGCCAAAAGTGTTTCCCTACATACTTCTGGCTGGTATGGATCTATCAATCACATTTTTCATCTTTGTGTTACTGCTTTACAATCAATTCTTGATTTGCTGTTTTCTATTTTCTTTTTGCTTTAAAATTTTGAATCAGCTTTATGAATTACCTTTTATTTCTGTGCCGCTACTTTGCAATAAATATATGGACTATCTTCATATTTCTGATATAATTTTTTTGGCACATGAATGGTCACTTTCTTCTTGTCAAATGCATCCATCCAACTATTTTCCGAGCCTTTCAGTAAACTTTTACTGTTCATATACACATCACGAAGCTTCGTACAACCTACAAACATCTTTCCTTCTTTTCCACCCCAAGCGCCCGATGACCACTTGAGAGGTTTTTGCGTCTTAAAGGAAACAGTTCGCAAATTAGTACAATGATATACTGTATTTTCTTCTAAGCTTGTTACCTCTTTTCCAAATATGATTTTTTTCAATCCCGGAATAAATGCAAACGTTTTACTTTGTATCTGTTTTATTCCTGAAACAGATATCTTTTTTAACTTTCTGCACTCACTAAAAAGATGCGTGTCCAGAATCTTGCATCCACTTAAAGAAACTTCTGTGACGGATGTCTCGGCAAAGGCACTACCGGCTATATTTTTTATACCACTCAACTTTAATTTTTTAATCTTTTGATTATTGGCAAAAGATCGTCCTGCTATTCCTTTGATTTTTTTACCACCTAATGTAATATTTCCCTTTACATAATAACCATTGATCAGTACACCATCGACAATGACCGGTTTATTTTTTTGTTGATATGGCTTGATCCATTTTGTATTTTCAAAAGCATTTCCTTCCATCCTACAATTGCTATCAACCTTTTTTAAAGTAACCTTTTCCAAATTCGTACAATTATAAAAAGCATATGATCCTACATTGTCTAATTGCAAAATGTCAACCGATTTTAAGTTTTTACAATTAGCAAATGATTTGCGTCCTACAGACATATACTCATTATCTGACTGAATCATTTCCAGTCCCGTATTATAAAATGCACCTTCTTTGATATAACATAATCTCTTAGGAAATGTCAGTTTTTTTAATCCGACACAATTCATAAATGCATAACTTCCTATTGAGTACATTTTCTCTGAAAATATCACTTCTTCTAAATTGCTACAATTTCTAAAAAGATTATCTTTTAATGCCGGTCTGAACTCTTCAGGCATTCCCTCACCTGCTACAAAAACAACCTTTTTTAAATTAGTACATCCTAGAAATGTTGCTTTGGGCAAATCAACACTATCCGGTACGGTAACAGAGGTAATATCCTTACAGTATTGAAATACATTTGAATTTTTAACTCCAAGCACCCTTATCGAATCAATATCTTGAGGGATTTTAATTTCACGGTATATCGGAGTTCCATTTACATCATATTTTTGATGAAATTTAGTAATATAGCATCCTTTTTCTTCCAATTGATATACTAATCCCTGATCATCTTCAACAATCTTTCCAT
The DNA here is from genome assembly GCF_014384965.1 of Jutongia hominis. GTDB lineage: Bacteria > Bacillota > Clostridia > Lachnospirales > Lachnospiraceae > Butyribacter > Butyribacter hominis. The sequence goes on along the minus strand of NZ_JACRSW010000017.1, from coordinate 6,333 downwards.
TTTCACTTTTGCTGACTATTACATTTCCTCTTCCAACTTTTTTAGTTTGTATTGCACGTACTTTACACGACAATGTCTTTTTTAACTGTTTTACTCTTTTTTGATCTACATAAAGTGTCACATTTTGGGGATTTTTTAAAGTATTAATAATCTGTTTGGCTATTTTGGCATTCCCCGGAAGTACAATTGTTTTTAACTTTGGGGTATTACAAAAAGCATTTTTTCCAATCTTTAATTTGCTTGGCGTTGTTTGAAATTGAATCGTTTTAAGACTTGTACAACCATAAAACGCATTCTTTCCGATATTTGTACAGTTATCCGGTATACTAACCGAAGTAAGATTTTTGCAGCCTTTGAAAGCCTGAACAGAAATCTTTGTTATTTGTGAAGAAAGTTTAATACTTTTTAGACCGGTGCAGCCTTTGAAAGAACCTGAATTCTTCCAAACACCATTTCCCATCGTGATCTCCCTGATTTCTTTGTGTCCTGCAAATGCATTTCCTATCGACTTCACCGGAATCCCATCAATCTGATCTAAAATTTCTATCTTAGTAAACAATGGTTTCTTATTGACATCATAGGATTGCGTAAATTTTTTAATCACATAACATTCTACTTTTGTATTGTCAAGATATTTATAATCAATACCCTGACCATCCGTATAATAATTTTCTTCTGTTTCTGCATCCTTTTCCCAGTCATCATGTGCTGAGACTACTGTTTCTGTCCCCAGTACCAACATAGCAGCAAGGGATAAATACACTCCTGCTTTTGTTATTTTCTTCATACGCTTCTCCTTTTTCTTTGCATTACCCTCTTTATTTTCCGTAATAGTATCTTTTAGTTTTTTGATATATTTTCCTGTTTTTTCACTTTCCCCTTTTTAACTTACCAGCCAAAAGTGTTTCCCTATATGCTTCTGGCTGGTATGGATCTATCAATCACATTTTTTCATCTTTGTGTTACTGCTTTACAATCAATTCTTGATTTACTGTTTTCTATTTTCTTTTTGCTTTGAAATTTTGAATCAGCTTTATGAATTGCCTTTTATTTCTTTGCCACTACTTTGCAATAAATATATGGACTATCTTCATATTTCTGATATAGTTTTTTGGGCACATGAATGGTTACTTTCTTCTTATCAAATGCATCCATCCAGCTATCTTCTGAACCTTTCAGCAAACTTTTACTATTCATATACACGTCACGAAGCTTAGTACAACCAACGAACATATTTCCTTCTGTTCCGCCCATAGTATCATATGACCAATCAATCGGTTTTTGCGTCTTAAAAGAAACCGTTCGCAAATTAGGACAATGATGAACTGCACTTGCTTCTATTTTTTCTACATCTTTTCCCAATGTCAGTTTTTGCAGACCTGTAACTAAAGCAAGTGAATACATTGGAATTGTTTTTATTTTTTCTATGGAAATCTTTTTTAATTTCTTACAATCTCCAAAAAGATACATGCCCATTTTTTTGCATCCACTTATCGATGCTTCCGTAGCAGATGAACCAACAAATGCATAATCATCTATTTCGTCAACTCCTTTAACCTTTAGCTTTTTTATCTTATGGTTATCTGCAAATGAATTACCAAGGATTCTCTTGACTTTTTTTCCATCCAGCGTAACATTTCCCTTGACATAATAACCGTTGACCAGCACTCCGTTTAAAATAACCGGCTGATTCTTTCTCTTATATGTTTCGATCCATTTTGTGTTCACAAATGCATTGCTTTCTATCGTGCAATCCTGAATACTAAATCCTTTAATGGTAATCTTTTCCAGATTTGTACAATTATAAAATGCATGAGAACAAATTGCATCCAATACACGAATTGTAACACAACGTAGTTTTTTACAATTAGCAAACGCTTTGGTGTCTATACCGGTAACGGATTTGCTATCCAGTATAACTTCTTCCAGTCCTGTATTGTAGAAAGCATATGCTCCTATGGCATCTACATTTTTAGGAAATGTTATCTTCTTTAAGCAGGTACAGTTCATAAAAGCATAATTTCCCACAAGTTCAAAACATTCTGTCAGTGTAACTTCTTCCAAATTCGTGCAGTCTTTAAAAAGATAATTTCTTAATTTGGCTCTGTAGAACACGGACAAGCCATCAACAGAAAGATAAGTAACCTTCTTTAAATTCGTGCAGCCCATAAATGCCGCTCTTGGCAATTTAATATTTTCCGGCATTGCCACCGATGTGATCTCCGTACAATATTGGAATACATCCTGACTTTTTACTCCAAGCACGTCTATATCATTGATTTTTTCGGGAATAGTGATCTCTGTATGAAGCGGATTAAACTTTTCATCATATTTTTGATCAAATTTCGTAATATAATAATATCCGTTTTTATCCATTTCATAGACAAGCCCCTGATTATCTTCGATCATTTTTCCGTCCAGACTCTTGTTGACAATGACACCTTCTCCTGTCATTTTTTTACTCTGGACCTTACTGTTCTTTACTGACTTTTTGTCTGTCAGTAAACTTCCCTTTGCTGTCTTTTTACTTGCAATCGCACGTACTTTGCAAGGTAATATTTTCTGGAGCTGTGCCACTCTTTTTTGTTCCACATACAACGTGACTTTTTTCGGATTTTTCAGTGACTTCATGGTTGTTTTCGTTATTTTGACATTTCCTGTAATAACAATCTTCTTAACGTTTTTTGTGTTGGCAAACATTTTGTCACCAAGCTTTTTGGGCTGTAAAATTGTAATTTTCTTAGCTTTGCATCCATCCAGACTGTGTGACTGGATGTTCTTTACTTTTGATATCGTAAGATTTTTGACAGAACGGGCATTTGCAAGTGAATTTTGTGCAATACAGCTCACCTTGGAACCTTTAATCGTCATATTTTCTCCGTTTCCATCTGTAGATGCATCCAGCAAAACACCACCCGCTATCATAGGCTTAAAATCAATTTTGCAGGCTTTCTTCCATGCTGTTCCCTTAAAAGCATTTTTTCCAACTTTGAAACTCGCAGGTGTCTTTGCAAATGTTACTTTTTGTAAACTACTGCATCCTTCAAATGCACTTGTCCCAAGTTCTTTACATGCTTTTGGAATCTGAATGGCTTTCAAACTGCTACAATCTTGAAAAGACCGAGCCGGTATTTCCTTAATAGCGGATGACAGCTTAATTCTTTTTAACCCGGTGCATCCCATAAAAGATCCTGAAAGATCCCAAATATTATTACCCATGGTAATTTCTTCAATCTCTTTTTGTCCTTTAAAACCTTTATCTATGGAAGTTACCGGTGTACCGCCAATTCGATTAGCAATATCAAGCTTTGTAACCATTGCTTTATGATTCTTATCATAAGACTGGGTAAAATCATACACTCCATATGTAATATCACTGCTCGTTCTGTCGGCATAGTACACTATCCCCTGACTATCCGTAATAGTATAATCTTCATCTGCCGTATAGACATCCTCACCCCAGTAGTTTTCATCACTATAAGCTAAAACGGCTGTTCCTGTCCCCATTGCCAACATGGCAGCAAGGGATAAATACACTCCTGCTTTTGTTATTTTTTTCATACGCTTCTCCTTTTTCTTTCTGTGTATACCAGCCAAAAGTATATCTTCCTACTAAACTTCTGGCCGGTATGGATCTATCAATCACATTTTTTCATCTTTGTGTTACTGCTCTGTAAGCAATTCATGATTTACTATTTTCTTTTTTTGCTTTGAAATTTTAAATCAGCTTTATGAATTGCCTTTTATTTCTGTGCCGCTACTTTGCAATTAATAAATGCACTTTTCCGATATTTTTTAACTACTTTTTGTGGTACATGAAGAGTTACTTTTCTGCCTAGCACATGAACCATGTCTTTTGAAAAAGCGGTGCTTTTCATATAAACATGACGAAGCTTTCTACAACCGGCAAAGGTTAGCGGTTCGATAGGTATGGTTTTCTCCTGCTCAGATTTGCACTCCCAGGTAACCTTTTTGGTTGTGTTAAAACGTACACTTACAAGCTTGTCACAGCCAGAAAAGGCTCTTAATCCGATTTCGGAAACATCTTTTCCTAATGTCACTTTTTTTAATCCCCGCATATTTGCAAATGCCATGTAGTTAATTTTCTTCATACCGCTAACTGATAATTTTGTCAGTTTCTTTGTATCTTTGAAAATTTCCTTGTCCATCTTCTTAACATTTTTTATATTGGCACTTTGAAGCGCATTTTCTTCAAAAGCATTTTCTCCAATATGATCGACACCGGTGATCTGAAGCTCTTTTAACTTTTTACCTTTAGCAAAAGAATAGCCGGCAATTAACTTAATATCTTTTCCATTCAAAACAACTTTTCCATCTACATTTGTTCCGCAAAGCAGAACACCATTTGCGATTGCAGGCTGGTTTTTCTCAGTAAAAGCGGTAAGCCATTTTGTACCATTCCATGCATCAGCAGACACATTCAAGCTCTCAGGTACATTGCTAATACTGACTTTTTCCAACGCTTTGCATTGATAAAATGCTTTTGCACAAATTGCTCTTATCTTACTTGCAAAAGAAATTTCTGTAATACTAGTACAATTTTCAAAGCTATGATAACCAACCAGATTTAGTTTTTGTGAAAAATGAATATTTTGTAAAGACACATCATTTCGAAATGCACTGTCTAATATCGCATATAAATTATCCGGGAAATTAATGTCCTTTAAGCCGGTACAATCCATAAAAGCTTTGTTTTGTATGTATGTTATCGTATTTGGCAGAACTACTTTTTCTAACTTGTTGCAGCCACGAAAAGCTTCTTTTGAAATCTCAACAAGCTCTGATCCATTTTCAAAAATAACCGAGGTAATCTCTTTCCGGTCAGCAAAAACTTTATCTGACATACCTGTAATATAGCAGTCGTTAATCTTAGCCGGAATAACAAGATTGACAGTAAGTGCATTTCCATTGGCATCATATTTTTGTTTAAAACCTACTATACTATAAGTACCACCATTATCCTGATATATGATTCCCTGATCATCTTCCACTGCTTTATTTCCTTGGAAAGAAGTATCCTGATAAAAAGCTCCTTTTACAATTTTCTTTTTGCTGATGGCACGCACTTTACATTTTAATTTCTTTTGTAAAGTATTTACTCTGGATGCATTCACATACAAAGTTAGCTTCTTCGGATTCTTTAGATAGCCGATCATCTTAGATGTAATGGAAACTTTTCCTGTTATGGTCGCTTTTTTTAGTCTGGCTAAACCTTCAAAAACATTGTCATCCATGTATTTTGCATTGTAAATAACAAGTTCCTTTGTTTTACATCCCAAAAACATATTATAATGAATGTTATTTACATTTTTGATTGTCACCTTATTTACTTTTGTGCCTGAAAGGAATGCTCCTGATGCAACACACGAAATCTTCTTTCCATCAATACTTAATTTTTTAATATTATAAGGTACAGAAATTAAAGTCTTTTGTACAACTAATGGACGTTTTTCCTTTTTCGCCTTTTTTTCTAACTTTGTATTTTGAAATGCATTTTTATCAACCGTATAATCTTTGGATCTTTTATAAAAATTCGCTTTCGAAAGGCTTATGCAATTCTTAAAACTTTCACGTCCAATAGAATCTTTTGGCAAACGAATCTTAGAAAGTTTTTTACAATTATAAAATGCCTGATCTGAGATATAGTTTAAGTTGTAACCTATATTGATATTTTGTAATGCACCACAGTTCATAAAAGCCTGCTGTCCTATGCCTTCTACTTCTTTTGCAACTACTTTTTGAAGTGTATCACATCCTTTGAATGTCCTGTCTCCAATCGTCTGTACATTCTTTAAGTCGACCTCTTTTAATCCTGTACATCCTTCAAAAGTCTGCCTGGTCTCCCGAATATTTTTTCCAATTTGAACAAAAGTAAGTTCTTTATGACCGGCAAAAGCTTTTTCCATTTTTGTAACTTTTCTGAAATAAACCATATCCGGTATTGTAATCTGAGTGATTATTGGTTTTCCTGAAGTATCATACTTTTGTTCAAAATCTGTAACAGAATATTCTTCGGTATTTTCATCCAGCCGATAACATATCCCCTGTTCATCCACATATTTCTCCGGGGCATAGGAATTTACTTTTGCTGTGTAATACGATCCTGCCTTTACCATAGCACCCGGAACACCGAATGCAAGACTGATTCCTATAAGAAATCCTGTTAATAGTTTTGTGTGTTTCTTCATACGCTTCTCCTATCTCAATATTTGAAATTTGTCAATATATCTCTCCGATATATTTTGTTTTTTATATTCAATACCTAACGGTATGAATGACTTATTGTTTCTGTTGATTCATTTTCTGATATAT
>NZ_JACRSW010000029.1 GCF_014384965.1 Jutongia hominis | reverse complement strand
ATTGCAAGGGTATGATCAACATAGTATTTATCAAAGCCCGATGACTTAATTTCTTCCGGTGTCAGGTTTCTGGTGAGCTGGCGGATGATTGTTGCAACAATTTCGAGATGAGCCAGTTCTTCTGTACCTATATCGGTGCCAATAGCGACCATTCCAGCCCACATCCTAACCGACAAAAGTCCGACAAAAGTGCCTTGCGAAAAGAACAGACATTTATTGACTTTTTATGTCAGAAAGAATATACTCAATATATTGAGCATGCAAAAATAAAAGGAATGCTAAAACAATAGCAAGGAAGGAGAAGAATATGAAAACAAAACGAGAAATGCGTCAAATCGGAAAAAGGGGGATCAGTGTGTTGCTTCTTTGCACTATGCTGTTCGTCCCTCAGAATGTTAAAGCAGAAGAGGTGGCAGACCAGACGGTCAAAACAACGGTAAATCAGGACAAGATCACTTACCCGACTTCCCGTTGTGTATGGAGCTGCGATGAGGGAATCGGAGATGACGAAGATCTGTATCTGTATGGAAGCCACACCCCGAAGGGAGCTAAGATCATCAACCTGAAATCTTCTAATCCAAAGATTGTAAAGGCAAAGATTCAGGACAAAGTGGATATTCATTTTACCAGAAAGAACGCAGGAACTACGACTCTTTCTTATGATCTGACATGGAAAGAAAAAGATGGCACACAAAGTACCAAACATTTTACAACCAAGATCACACTATGGAAATACCGGAATCCATGTGCATCATTTTCCTTTAATGGCAAAAATTATGCTTCTAAATTCAAAAAGCATCCATTCTTTTGGAAACACAATCTGGGTACAAAAGTAAAAATCAGCGTAAAACCGAAAAAAGGATGGAAACTGGTTCGTTTGGGATATACTGGTGGCAAAAAGATTAAAAATAATTCAACGATCCGGTTGAAAAAAGGAATCTTTACTTTTATTACAGCGGATTTTAAAAATACAAAGACCAAAAGAGTCCGCAGTGTAAGAGCGGAAGTGGTTGGCTGATAAGATAGAAACTCCTCTGATTACAAAGGATAAGTATGATACAATAGCCATATCTTAGTTTTTTTGAAAAAAATTTAGAAAATATAAAACTTTTTGATCGTGGCACTTGTCATATAGGTAAAAGGAGGAAAAGATATGTATAGCAATGAACAAATAGGAAACAATCCGGATTACGTTCTGGCGGTTTCACAGGCACTTGCCGGCAGGCAGGAAGGGTATAATTTTTTGTACCAGAGTACCTACCAGAAAAAGTTTTTCATAGCAAAAAAGTATATGGGAAACGATTCGGATGCACAGGATGTTTTGCAAGATGCATATGTGCAGGCATTTTCAAAATTGGATACGTTAAAGGAACCCGATAAATTTCCCGGCTGGCTGGGCATGATTGTTGCCAACACAGCGAAAAATGCTTTGCAAAAAAAGAAAATGGTATTTTTTTCAGATTTGGATGGTGTCAATGATGAAGGAGAGACCATGGAAATGCAATGGGAGGACACCGATGTAAGCAGACAGCCGGAAATAGCATACACAGAGAAGGAAACACAGGAAATGGTGCGGACTATGATCGATGCGCTGCCGGAAGATCAGAGGATGTGTATTTTGATGTTTCATCTGGAGGGTGCCAGTATCCGGGAAATTGCCCAAGCTATGGAGTGTTCCGAAAATACGGTTAAGTCCAGATTGAATTACGGAAGAAAAGGGATTAAAAAGCAGTCCGAAGAATTGCAAAAACGGGGTTACAAACTCTACAGTATGGCACCATTGCCTTTGCTTTTGTTCTTATTAGAAAGCGAGGAAAATGCATTTCTTGCGAGTGGCAGACTGGTGATCCCACCGATCAATACGGTTTTAGAGCGATTGCAAAATCTGCCAAAAGCAGCAGAAAGTATGGAAACTGCTTCAGCCGGTAAGAAATTCCTGAATTCAATGGCCGGTAAAATTACCATGGCAGCAGCAGGAGTGGCTGTGATAGGCGGTATTGGACTTGGGATTGTGGGCGTTGTTCTGGGACAGACAAGTCCTGACAAAGCGACAATAGTACCGACACAGCAAAGGGAAGCGACTGCCACGCCAACGGCTACTGTAGAGCCGACAAAGACACCGGAACCTACAGCCACACCGGTACCTTTGGCTGATAAGTGGAAGAAAGCTTATAAAAAATTCCTGAGCAGACAGATTACGATGGACGACATGTGGAACGAAGGGCAAAAGGTACATATTACGGATTATGACTATCTGCTGCATGACATGAATGAAGATAATATTCCTGAATTGATCATTTATTTGCATTATGGTGATTCCAGATATGATGAAATGTATCGGTTCTATTCGTATTCCGAAGAAAAAGGGGTGTACCTGTTAGATGAATTGGCAGGCATTTCTGTTCAAAACGGGTTATATTACCGTCCCGGAAAGCCGGGTGTAATTGTAGAAACCGGTGATGACTATTATGGTGATACAGGAGCTATGTATGATGGTCATTTATATAACTACACCATTATAAATGGAAAGATGAAGTGCAAAGAGAAAGCATACAAATGTGCTGCCGGTTCTGAAGTGGATCACAGAAAATACTGGCCAAAAGGCATGAAAGCATTGCCGGAAATGAAGAGCCGCAAGGATTTGTCCGGATTGGAAGAAGCCTATGAAAAGTACAAGCAGAAATAAAGAGGTGGTCATGAATGCAATGGAACTGGCACGCATGACCGGGATCATGGAGACACTTGGCAATCTGCCGGATGGATTTTTTCAGGAACACAAAGAAGAACTTTTGTGTATGGCGGAAGAATTTGTCATACAGGAAAGAAAAGATCTGGTTGTTTTCTTTGAAAAGAAGATTGCAACCCTAAAGCAAGAGAAATTTTCTTCTTATCAATGAAAGTACAGGAGCAGGACATGATATCCTGCTCCTATACTTTTCATTTGGTCTTGTCGTGTTCAAGAATTTCCGAAACGGAACAATCTAAAATAAAACAGAGGGTATCCAGAGTTTTTGTCGTGATGGCTTCTCCTTTTTTGATACGGTGGATAGTATTGGCTGAAATCCCCTGCTTAAAGATCAATTCATATTCTGAAATATTTTTTTTCGCCAAAGTTTCAAAAAACGGTTTATAAGAAATCATAAGATCATGCGCACTCCTTTTTATATGATGACCATAACATATTTAATACTTTGAGCATGCTTAATAGATTGAGTATATTATTATTTTTATTCTGAAAACAGAAAATATGTATTAAGCTGCGTAATGGCAGGGAGTGTAATCTTGACGGTAATCTTAATATTCTATATACTCAATGCATTGAGTATGAAAAATCAAAAAAATTGATTTTTTTAAAACTTTTTTGCAACTTGACTTGTCATATAAGTAAAAGAAAGGAGAGATGACTTATGGAGATAAGAAAAAAATTTTTGCAACCGTTTTTTTGGGGGATAGCAATTCTACTGTTTGTAACATGGATCGGAGTACCGGCAGCGGCAAAAGCATATGCAACGAAAACGATCAAAGTTGTAGAGGACAAGTCAAAGACATATGCATTTAGCAACAAGATTAAAAAGGTAAAGAAAGTAAGCACGAATAAGGCATTTGCGATCAAGATCCTATCAGGGAAATATCGTATTAAGATATCGGACACCGATTGTAATACGACACAGGCAGTTCAAGTTTATTTTCAAAATGGCAAAACGCAGAAGATCAATCTCAAGACAGAAGTAAATTATCTGAATAAGATCAAGGCAGAATTAAAGCCAATGCTTGCCAATCCGGACAAGGGACTTCGCACAGCACTGGCACAGTGGGAGAAAAAACTGATCAAGCGGAATTCTAAATTAAAATACGAATTCCGTGTGCATCGGGATTATGAAGATGCCAACGGAAAGGAATTAAAGGTATCAGAGACATTTACCATTGATGAAATCCTGAAAACATTTACCACTTCCCAGAAAAGAGCATTGGTGCTGGAGGCATATTGCCGGGGACGTATGCATTACAATGGAACGAAAAAATATAAGTGGTACTATTGTCATCACCGTAAAGAAAATAACCAGTTTAAGCAGTTGTATAACGGAACTTTTAAGGGAGTATGCAGCGATGGAGCTTATATGGGAATGGATATCGGCAAGGCAGTTGGATTAAATGTTAAGTCTATTTCCAATACAGACTTGAATCATGCGTGGTGTATTGCAAAAGTAACGGACAAGGATGGAACAAAATACTGGCAGAGTGTTTTTACAACTTCGTGTGGATATGATCTGAAAAGTGACAAATATTTAAAGAAGGAGGATTATGGCACATTAAAAGGTTTTGCTGCTATTTTGCGTACACCATCCCGTACAGCATTGCATTATCTGAAGCGTGCAAAGAACTGGAAAGAGCGTGTGGCAGATACCCCTGCTTTGGCTGCAACTATTAAATGCCCCGGCTGTACAGGAAAGCTAAGTCATTCCGCCTGGAATCCGTATAGAACAGTTTCAAACCGGGCAGTCTTAGGTGTTTCCCCACCAGGTGGAGGAATCGTGTATCATCCACATAACGGTGGCGGTGTCATCCGCTTTTTCGATGATGATGGTAACGAATGGCTGGATGCCCCGGAGAGTATAAAGAAACTGTATGAGGATATGTATCTGTAGAACGGATAGGAAACCAAACGATAAAGATCGTGATAGAACAATATACAGTACGCACAAATAATACACAGTACGCACATGGTATGCGTGCGCACGAATGACAATATCATAATAATAAAAACAACGGCAAAATGGGATTTTTGCAAGAGTTAGAACGCAGAAAAGCACATTGACAATGCATTTTGATACCGATATACTGTTTTACATAGATAGTAAGCAGTATCCTGTCGGTAGGATCTGCTTTTTTACGGAATAGGAAAATGCATGTACGGTAGCGGTGCATCAACAAGAATTGCTTTAGCAATTCTTGGAGTGCAAAGCGCTGGCTTTGCACTTATTTACGGAATAGGAAAATGCATGTACGGTAGCGGTGCATCAACAAGAATTGCTTTAGCAATTCTTGGAGTGCAAAGCGCTGGCTTTGCACTTATTTACGGAATAGGAAAATGCATGTACGGTAGCGGTGCATCAACAAGAATTGCTTTAGCAATTCTTGGAGTGCAAAGCGCTGGCTTTGCACTTATTTACGGAATAGGAAAATGCATGTACGGTAGCGGTGCATCAACAAGAATTGCTTTAGCAATTCTTGGAGTGCAAAGCGCTGGCTTTGCACTTATTTACGGAATAGGAAAATGCACGTTAATGTACTCTTGGAATCTTTTGAACGAAAGATTTCGAGATGGATTTTTGATATACAGTAATATTTTTACAGAGTGTACGACGAGAAAATGGAGGATAATATGAAAAACAGAAAGATACATCATATATGGAGCGTAGGAATAGCTGCTTCGATTCTTATTAGCAGCCTTGGCATAGGAAGCGGAAATGATCAGACCAAGGTTCAGGCACAGGAACAGCCACAAAATACTGTGGCTGTGTTGCCGGAAAGCAGTCCGACTTCTACAACAGAGGCGTCACCATCGACTCAATCGAATAAGACATCCGCTCCAAAAGAAACGGTACAGCCGACAGCAAAGGTGAAGAAATGGAAGAAAGTTTCCGGTGTGAAACTGTTTCGATATTCTACACATGTAGTTAAAGTGACATGGAACAAACATAAAAAAGCGAATTATTATCGTGTTTATTATGCAAAGAAGAATGGAAAATATCATCTTGCAGGCGTGACAAAGAATACACATCTGCTGGTAAAGAAATTAAAGAATCATACAGCCTATTCTTTCTATGTGCAGGCTTGTAAGAAGAAAAAACTGTCACCATCGGACAGCGTGCCTTCTAAAAAGAGACAGATGAAAATGAAAACATACAAAAGAAAGATTGTATTTGCCGGAGATTCGATCTGCGAGGGAGTAGGTTATGGACAGGCATTTCCACAGATGCATTCGAGTGCAAAGAAGAAAACAGTAGCTTATCGTGGATTAAATACAGTAACGTTCCATACAAAACGAATCTTTAATGGAAGAACCGGTTTGCAAAAGCTTGTAGCGGAGCGTCCATACCGTGTTTATATGATGCTTGGAATGAATGAGATCCATTATCGCAAGACCAGTCTGATGATCGCGGAATATAAAGATATGATCAATTATATCAGACAGGCAAGCCCGAATACCGATATTGTACTTTGTGCGGTATCTCCTGTAACAAGGGCGGAACGTGCAAGGCATACCGGTATGAAGCAGATCCCGATCTTTAATAAGAAGCTGAAAAAGCTTGCAAAGAAAGTTCATGCAAATTATCTGGATTATACAGACTTTTTAAAGGATTCCGGTGGTTATCTGAAAGCACAGTATGCAGCAGGAGATGGCTATCATTGGAAAAATCCTGCATATACGCAGTTTGGAAAAGTGGTCGGAAAATACGATAAAGCATTAGATCATTAATGATAAGAGGAAGAAAGGCGGATTAAGAGAATGAGAAACAGATGGAAAAAAATGATTTGTATTGTAATGGCAGCAATAATGGTAGCGTGTACGTTGCCACAGGCTTTGGCACAGGCAAAAAGTGAACCGGCATGTAAGGCACTTTGCGCAGCCGGATTGAAAGCAACCGGAGGTACAAAAAAGTTAAAATACAAGTCAAATGCAACAATGGACTTTGGAGCTCTTTCTTCTAGCGACAGAAAGAAAGTACGGGAAATGCAATATGTATTTGATGCAAAAGAAGTATATAGTCTTTGTGTGATAAAGGCAAAAAACGTTTCCGCTGCAAAAAGTCTGTTTGGAACGTTGAAGAAATACAAACAGAGTAATTGTAAGAGCAACTATCTGAGTGACTATTCTTCCACTGAAAAGAAAGTATTTCAAAATGCGGTATGTGGGAAAAAAGGAAAATATGTCTGGTATATTGCGATGTCACCATCTAAGAAGAGCAATAACAAAGGACAGACAGCGATCAAGAAGAATATATAAGGAGAAACGGGCATATGGTTTTTAGCAGTTTGCTGTTTTTGTTTCGTTTTTTGCCAATCGTTCTTCTTGCCTATTATGTTTTACCCAAGAAATGGCATAACCTGGTTCTTTTCCTTGCAAGCCTTGTTTTCTATGCATGGGGAGAACCGGTTTATGTTATTTTGATCCTTTTTTCTACGACTGTAGACTATGTGGCAGGGCAGGCGGTAGCCTATTGTAAAGCGAATCAAAAAAAGAAAGGTGCAATAGCAGCAGTATGTTGTTCTGCTGTGATCAATCTTTCGCTTTTAGGATTTTTCAAATATGCGGATTTCTTTTTGCAAATTCTTCATCAGGTTACGGGAATTAAAACCGGTCAGTTACATTTGCCGTTACCGATCGGAATTTCTTTCTATACATTCCAGACAATGTCTTATACGATCGACGTATATCGTGGTGATGCAAAAGTACAGAAAAATCTTATCACTTTTGGAGCCTATGTTTCTTTGTTCCCGCAGTTGATCGCAGGACCGATCATCCGTTACAAAGATGTGGCAAAGCAGTTGGATCAGAGAAAAGAAACGGTTTCTTTGTTTAGTCAGGGTATTTTTCACTTTATGATCGGTCTTGGCAAAAAAGTATTGATCGCAAACCAGATCGGAATGCTCTGGCAGCAGATTGCGGCAATGAAAACGGGTTCACTCACAACAGCGACAGCATGGCTTGGTGTTCTTGCTTTTACATTACAGATTTATTTTGACTTTTCAGGTTATTCGGATATGGCGATCGGTCTTGGAGCGATGTTTGGATTTTCTTTTCCGGAAAACTTCAATTATCCATATGCATCAAAAAGCATTACGGAATTCTGGCGACGCTGGCACATTTCTCTTGGAACATGGTTTCGTGAATATGTTTATATTCCATTGGGTGGTAATCGGAAAGGGATTGTCCGTCAGATCGTAAATCTTGCGATCGTATGGTTTTTGACCGGTTTATGGCATGGTGCGTACATCAATTTCGTGCTTTGGGGTGTTTATTATGGCATCCTGCTTGTAATAGAAAAGTTTCTTTTGAAAAATGTCTTAAAGGCTTTGCCGGCAATATTGCAACATTTTTATACCATGCTTCTGGTAATGGTTGGCTGGAGTCTCTTTTCATGGCAGGACATGACAGATGCAGCCGGTTACATAAAGACGATGTTTTTTTACGGTGGAGCAGGATATATCAATGATCAGACATTCTATTTGCTTTTATCGAATGGAATCCTGATTTTAATCGCACTTTTTGGTTCTTTATCATGGTCAAAAGACTGGTGTAACCGGTATTTCTTCCCGGAAGGAACGATGCGACGGGAAATTTGCCGAATCGTACTGGTGATCGTACTTTTGCTTAGCTGTGTAGCGATGCTGGTAAATTCGTCATATAATCCGTTTCTTTATTTTCGATTCTGACAGGGAGGCTTTATCATAATGAAAAAATTACAGATTATAATGGTGGCTGTCTTTTGTATTATGCTTTTTAGTGGCAGCCTTGCGATAACTGTTCTTCCTGATCAGAAATATTCTGATTTAGAAAACAGACAATTACAGCAAAAACCAAAGCTTACGAAGAAGAATTTTACAAAAGGGACGTTTCAGACAGAATATGAAAACTATCTGAATGACCAGTTTCCGCTGCGTGACCGTTGGGTAGATGCAGCCGTTGCGCTTCAGACAAAGCTTGGGAAAAAGGACATTAACGGTGTCTATATTGGCAAAAAAGGATATCTGCTTGAAAAAAACGATACAGAGCAGCTTGATAAACAGCAGGTAAAAGAGAATGTTGATACCCTGACTTCTTTTCTAAATGATATGGAAAAAGAATACGGAAAGAGACATGTAAGCTGTATGATGGTTCCGTCTAAGACGCTTGCAATGTCTGATTATCTGCCGTCCTATGTCAGCGCACAGGAGCCAAAAGATGTACTTGATTCGATTCAAAAAGGGTTAAATGATCCGAAGATCCTTTTGAATCTGAAAGATACGATGCAAAAGCACCAAAAAGAATATATCTATTATCGTACCGATCATCATTGGACGACGCTTGGTGCATTCTATGCATATCAGGAGTGGGCAAAGCGTACCGGTCAGGCAAAAGAGTATCCGATCAAGCATTATCAGCAGGAAAAAGTTTTTGATGATTTTTATGGTACAACATATAACAAAGTACATGTCGCTGTTCCAAAAGACGAAGTCGTTTTGTTCCATAATACAAAAGATACGCAGAAGATTCATATCAACATGGATCAGGGAGAAGTAAAAGCAGATACGTTGTATTTCCCAAAAGCAGCAAAAAAAGGATTCAATCGTTATGATGTCTTTTTGTCTAAGAATACATTTCAAATGGAGATTACAACAAAGGCAAAGACAGGGAAAACACTGCTTTTGATCAAAGATTCTTTCGCAAACTGTTTTGTGCCGTTTTTGACAGAGTCTTATGACCATATTATCCTCATCGACTATCGATATGGGAAAACACCGATCGGCACGATCCAAAGCGAGTATTCGGATATTACGGATGTATTGGTTTTGTTTAATACAGAAAAGTTTATGCAAAATACAAAGCTTTCGAAGCTTGCCCGGACAAAAAAGGAAGAGAAAACATTAGAGGAATTTGACGCAGATGAATTCTTGGAGGATATGTAGGTATCAAAAAAGGAGCAATACTTCGAAACAGGAGATAAAAAACCAGACTTTTAGGATGTATGTAAGTTTCGGAGTAGATTTCATTTGTACTGTATAAAGATGCAATTATGAGAAAGGTAACAAATAATAGTGGAAAGAACAGATAGAAGAGAGTTCTTTTGAGAAGGTATCGGGAAAATATTTTTTATGGAGAGAGGAGAATGTTTATGAAAAGAGCGGTAAAACATATTGGAACGTTTGTTGTGGTGTTATTTGCGGTTGTGCTTGGTCTCTTTCAGGCACAATGTGCAGATGCAAAGACGAAGAAACCTTACAAAGCAAAGACAGTACGAGTTGTGGCAACGATGGAGAACAAGATCCATCAGACAAAAAGCCCTGTTAAAAAGGTAAAAAAGATCAGCAAAGATAAGAATTTCAAAGTTCGTTTGATTCCAAACGATAATAAGTATATTTTTGTACTATCCGGTGCCGATATGGGGAAAAAGCAGGCTGTAAAGGTTTATTATGAAAATGGAAGAACACAGGTTATTACATTTAAAACAGAGACAAATTATCTGGATAAGATCAAAAAGGAATTAAAACCTCTGCTTGCCAATCCGGATGCTGGGTTGAAAAAATCGTTAGAGCAATGGGAACAACGTGATATGGCAAATAAATCACACACGTATCAGTTTTTCTATGAACGTAGTACGGATTTTGAAGGTGAAAACCATACAACAGCAAAATATGAAAGATATAAGGAAGAAGATATTTATAAAAAGCTGACGACTTCGCAGAAAAAAGCATTGATCCTTGAAGTATATGTGCATTCCCGTTCGCATTATCGAATGAACCAACGTTGGATCTATTCTAACTGTGACAGCCCAGTGAAATTTAACAGACAGTTTCAAAAACTGTATAATGGTAAATTTGCCGGAGTTTGTGCAGATGGCGGAAAGATTGCATATGATATAGGACGTGCAGTAGGTTTGAAAACAAAATATGTATCGTGCGAGACGATCGATCATGCATGGTGTGTCGTAAAAGCGACAGATGAGAATGGAAAACCTTATTGGCATGGCATTTATACAACAGCACACGGTTATAGTTTAAATGCGTCTATTTCCCGCTATCATACGGACAAATATTCCAAAAAGCAGATCGTCAATAATCTGCATGAGCCTTGTTATGTACATATTGTCAACAGAAGAATGAGCCGTAGGGATGTTTTGTTGGAACAAGCGGCAGAAAAGAGAGCGAAAGCGCGATCAACCGCGACCACGATAACAAATTGCAAATGTCCGGGCTGTTATGCAACGAGTGAATGGACATATAAACATACCAGACCAAGTAATCCATATATTACAAATCGCATTTATGTAAAAAGCGATGGAACCCATGTCTATGAGCATAATGGTAATGGCTACAAGCAGTGGTTTGATGCACAAGGAAATGAATATTTTGATGCGAATGGTGATGGTTCGATCATGGATGATCTTGCAGCATTGGGATAATGTGAGAAAATTGTTATGAACCGGAAAAAGAAGTTGAAAATGAACGTGACAATTAAGGGATAATATATTTGTATGATGCAAATACGAAAGGAGCTTATTATGAAAAAAAGTAAAAAAATGATTGGAATGTTACTATTAATCTGTGCTGCAATGATCCTGCCTGTCTCGGTAAATGCAGCATCTAAGTCACAGACAAAGAAATTGCTGATTGCAAAGAAATGGTCAAACAAGGTAGATGATCCTATTATGGCATATAGCTCAAAGTATACATTCCAATTCAAGAAAAATGGTACTGTCGTTTTAAAAGGCTGGAGGAATAAGGACTACGGAACTTACAAAGTAACCGGTAACAATACGGCAAAACTTACGTTTAAAAAACTTTATATGTCTGCACCGGGAGAGGGCTGGAGCAGAGCAGGCGGAAAATACACAGCAACGATCAAATTGGCAGGCAAGAAAAAATTCAAAGCAAAATTTAAAGGTGCTGACCAGAGTAATGTAACGAATGGGTATTTTTATTAAAATAGGTTAGCAGGTATTACGTTGATAAATACTGTCTTTATTGCGTTTGATGAAATTATTAAACAGAATAAAATAGTGTTTCATGCTAACCGGAAATGATATACAGGTCAGAAGGATAATCTGTCAGATTACTTTCTGACCTGTATCATTTAAGACGCTTTTTAGCTATTGTTTTTAATTTATGAATATCTAGTCTCTTCTTTTTTAAAACTTTATACGATGCGATCTCATCACCAAATGAATTGTCGGTTTCTACATATAAACAAGATCGTATAGTTGTTCCGTTTTTTAAATTGCGTATCTTTTTGAATTTCGGTTGTTCGGAATAATCAATTAAAATATCTTCATCTTTAAAATACCCATTTTGGGTTTTGTAATAGGCATCGAAGGAGACAGATTCGATTAGTTTATTGTCTTTGATATTACCGATAACAATATCTAATAATACATAGGAGCCGGCAAATGAACCGGTCTGGATCTTGTCATATGTAACAAGTGTACAGGTATTTGCATCTATAAATGGACTTGACGTAGGAACGACCGGTGCGGCACTTACTTGTGCCGGTGCATCATTAACATGATAGGCACAACTGTATAATTTATCAATTGCGAATGACATAATAAAAATAAAAAGAGCAAGTGATTTTAAAGGAAGTTTAATGTTTTTATAGATTTTATCGTTATTAAATCGGTTATTTTCCTGCATATTATCTTTCTGTTTTGTGTTAGCTTTACTTTCCATAGTATTCTCCTCAAAGCTGTAATCATAAATTATATATATATTGATAGTAAACTTTTATCGGCAATTTATCAATGAATCGTGATATAAAACTCTGGAAAAATAATTGCCGATAATTACATTTTATGACAATTATAAGGAAAAAAATAGGATTTCTTGTGTAAAATAGTTTTTTAAAAACAAAAAGCAATAGTAAGGCTGGCATTTGTTTGTGTTTAGCAAACAAATGAGCTGATTATTTTTATAAAGCAGGATGAAAAGTTTTGTAAGAATGACTTTGTAGGAACAGCTTTACAAGAATAGAATCGTGAATCTGAAGCAAAATCCATGATATGATCTCTCTGAAAATGACATAAAAAGCAGGCACTTGTTGTATATTAAAACAACCACCTTTAAAGCATTCGATCGCGTCTGATCATAAAAATGGAGAATAGAGTTGTTATGAATGAAGAACATAGTATGAAGACAATAGATGACCGGGGAAACGAGCGTATTCCTTTTGACACCAAGAAATCCTTTGAAAAGGTATTAAAACGAGGCATTTATAAGCAACTGTATGACAAAAAAATGATATCTGACAGCCAATTAAATATCCTTTTGCAAAATGAGGTGATGTGATTGGAGTATCAGACACCTTTACGTGTGGCTGCTTATGCCAGAGTATCTACAGAAAAAGAGGATCAGATGCATTCACTCGAAAGCCAGAGAAGTTACTTTGCACAATATATCAATGCAAAACAAAATATGCAATTGACCAAAATCTATTATGACGAAGGAATCAGCGGAACGCAGATTCGTAACAGAATCGGTTTTCAGCAAATGATCGAAGATGCCTTGCAAGGGAGATTTAACCTGATCTTAACAAAAGAGGTGTCTCGTTTTGCAAGAAATACAGTAGATACACTTGCGTATACACGAAAGCTGAAAGAAGCAGGTGTTGGCATTATTTTTACGATCGACCATATCGATACACGCGATCAGGATGGTGAATTGCGTTTGACGATCATGGCAAGTCTGGCACAGGAGGAAAGCCGCAAGACTTCCGAGCGTGTGAAATGGGGACAGAAAAGGCGCATGGAGCAGGGCGTTGTTTTCGGCAGAGATATGCTGGGCTATACAGTAAAAAATGGTATATTATCCATTCAGGAAGAAGAGGCATTGATCGTAAAATCCATTTTTCATAAATATACGAATGAGGGAAAAGGTGCATTTGCGATTGCAAGAGAATTACACGAAGAAGGTATTTTCCCAAAACGTATGGAAGAGTGGTCGGGTACTGTCATTTTGCGAATTTTACATAATGAAAAATATGTTGGAGATCTGTGTCAGAAAAAGACATTTACTCCGGATTATCTGACGCACAAGAAAAAATATAATCGCGGTCAGGAAGAAAAAATTTACATAAAAAATCATCATGAGGGGATCATTGCCAGGGAGTTGTGGAATCGCACACAGGAAGAGCTGGCAAGACGTTCTTCTTTGTATCGTTCGAAGGAAAGACATAGCAATCGTTACTGGTGCAGCGGAAAAATTCGTTGCGGTGAGTGTGGCAGCCGCTTTATCAGCCGAACGAGAAAGCTACAGTCTGGAACATATCGTGCATGGTGGTGTTTTCAAAAATCACGCCATGGAGGAGCAAAGATTCTCGAAGGGCAGCAAATAGGCTGTTCAAATCGCAGTATCAATGAACGTGCATTGTTTAGCTGTATGAAATATTGTAATGATCTGCTTTGCGATCAGAAAGATAAAGAGCGAATACGAGAAGAGATATTAGAAAATGTCAGAAAAGTAAGATATACATCAGAATTATTGATCGACATGGATAAGATAACACAAAAAATTGGTGTCATAGAAGCAAAAAAACGAAAAGCATTTGATATGATGCTGGATGATAAGCTATCGAAAGACGACTTATATAGGCAGATACAGTGGTATGATAAAGAGATTACACATTTGCAGGAGCTTATTTCGCAAAGCAGACAAAAGCAGGAACTTTACAGAATAGATCAAGAGAAGACAGACCTGTTGGAAAAAGCATTGGACGAAATTCTTAGCTTTGGTGATGGTGACCAAAATGAGATGCTGTATCGTGAAATTCTCCAAGAAATCGTTGTGTACCGGGAAGAAGAACGAGGCTGTAACCGTCTTGTGGTATGGCTAAAATCGCTGCCTTTTGGCATACAGCTTAGGATCCACTCTACCGGAAACGGAGCGAATTTTCGGACGGAGATATTGGAAACAGAGTTTGTTGATAGAAACAGCAAATAAAAAGTGGCGGGAAACCGCCACTTTTTGCAAAAAATAACACTAATCGACATGAAAAACCAAAAATTGCAATCTAAAACGGTAAAATTATTACCGTTTTGTCCGAATCCAAATCCGTGAAAAACTCTATTTTATATGCATTATGCATCAAGATAATGCATTTTATATGTGTTAAGATAGTGGTCGCTATCATAACGGATATCCCTATATCGGTCAATGTGCCAATGACAGCCCGGTTTTCCATTGAATAACGCTGGGTCAGATAACGCATGGATGCACTGGCTTCACCGTCAGGACCACCGTATTGGCTCATTATTATCTGTGCTGCTTTTGCATTTGTGCGTGTAATATGCACAGGATATTGTAATCTCTTTTCATAATTCCACATTAGCAATCCCTCCCTTCTAATTCCCAAGGCCACGGAGTTTCAACCCAGCTCCAGGAGCAGCCACATTTTACATTATCATTTTGCAATGGACCGAATTTGGAAGCGTATTTTTCCATTGCCATCTTCCGCTCCTCTTTTAATTCCTGATAATAAGCAAGTGCTTCCGTGTCACAAGGATGTGTATCAAGGAAAAGCACTGTATCATCCAAAGCAAAGCTGATCTGATCAATATACATTAAAAGCTGATGCTGTTCGTTTGTCATAAGGCACCTCCTCGCTGGTTGCATCCTCTCGGAATACATCCGTAAAATGGCAGGTTCAAAGGTGGGAAAATCGTTCCACAGCTTAATCCTTTTTGCGGATCATAGGTTTTGCACCATGTCTGCCATGGGACATATGCCATGGCAAGAGGCATACCGCGAAGAGGATCATTATACTGGCTTGAGCATGCATCACAGTTTGGTCTTTGGTTCATGTTTCTCATATTGAAAGTCCTTTCTTATATGCTCTGCGAAATGATCGTATGAAGCATAAAAATCGTATTAACACATATATATGTAAGTTTGGATAAAATGTGCTACAATATCTTTTCCGGCATGTTTTTGCCTAAAAATACAAAAGAAAGCTTTTGGGCATAAAATATTAAACAAAAAGGAGAAAAAAACAACTTGTAAATACAAGCGGACACGTTGTAACATAGTAGTATCAGATGATTTGCAAGGATGGAAAAGTTTGCAGGAAGAGATAAGGATCATGATAAAAAGCCGGATGGCAGGAAGCATGATCAGGGAAATAAAAGAAATGGAGGGATTTTACGATGAACGCAAAAGAAAGTATTATGAACGGAAAGGCAGCACTTGGTATTGAATTTGGTTCTACGCGTATTAAGGCTGTTTTGGTGGATGAAAATTGTGAAACATTGGCTGTCGGAGGCTTTCATTGGGAGAACCAGTTAGTTGATGGTATCTGGACATACAGCCTGGATGCGATCCATTCAGGATTACAGGCATGTTATGCAGCAGTAGCAAAGGATGTAAAAGAGAAATATGACCTGCCATTAAAGAAGGTTGCTTCAATCGGTATTAGTGCAATGATGCATGGTTATATGGCATTTAATAAGAAAGATGAATTGCTTGTACCATTTAGAACATGGCGTAATACAATGACAGAAGAGGCGGCAGCGAAGCTGACGCAAGAGTTTCAGGTCAATGTACCGGAGCGTTACAGTATTTCTCATTTGTATCAGGCAATCTTAAAGAAAGAAGACCACGTAAAAGATATTACATTCTTTACAACACTTGCCGGATATATCCACTGGCAGCTTACCGGTCAGAAAGTACTTGGAGTGGGTGATGCTTCCGGTATGTTTCCGATTGATTGTAAGACAAAAGATTATGATGAAGATAAAATTGCGAAATTTGATCGTTTAGTAGAACTATATCATTTTGACTGGAAGTTAAAAGACATTCTTCCGAAATCTCTGGTTGCAGGTCAGGAAGCGGGCACCTTGACAGCCGAAGGCGCTAAGATGCTTGATCCGACAGGTACATTAGAAGCCGGTGCACCAATGTGTCCGCCGGAAGGCGATGCCGGAACCGGAATGGTAGCGACAAACAGCGTAAAAGTCCGTACCGGAAATGTATCGGCAGGTACTTCTGTCTTTGCGATGATCGTTATGGAAGAAGAGTTAAAGAAACTTCATACAGAGATCGATCTTGTGACAACGCCGGTTGGTGATCTGGTTGCCATGGTACATTGTAATAACTGTACTTCTGATATCAATACATGGGTAAATCTTTTCAAGGAATTTGCAGAGGCAATGGGTATGGAAGTAGATATGACAGAACTGTTCAAAGTGCTTTTCCAGGTTGCATTAAAAGGCGAGCCGGATTGTGGCGGACTTTTGGCATATAACTATTTCTCAGGAGAAAGCATTACCGGATTCGATGAAGGCCGCCCGTTATTTGTCAGACATGCAAATGACAATGTGAGTCTTGCAAACTTTATGAGAGTACATTTGTTTACGGCATTAGGTGCATTAAAGAACGGACTGGATATCCTTCTGAAAGAAGAGAAAGTTCCGGTAGACAAGATTTACGGACATGGCGGTTTCTTTACTGTGCCGGTAGCAGGTCAGAAAATTATGGCAGCAGCTATGGATACACCGGTAACCGTTATGGATACGGCAAGTGAAGGTGGTGCATGGGGCATTGCCGTATTAGCACAATATCTTGCTGTAAATAAAGATAACGAATCATTAGCAGATTATCTGAGCAACAAAGTATTTGTCGGACAGAGCGGAACAACATTAGAGCCGGATGCAGAAGATGTAAAAGGCTTTGATGATTTCTTAGTACGTTATAATAAAGGACTTGCTGTGGAAAGAGCAGCCGTAGAAAATCTGTAGGCATGAAAATGCATTTTTGAGAATGAATCAAAAAATACAATGATTCATGATGGAATGGATCGGATCAAAAGAAGAATACACGGATTTATTGTTTTTGATAAACCGATCAATCGTTTGTAGAGAGAAATGAAACGTTACAAGGAGGAATGACAAGCATGTTAGAAGAATTAAAAAAACAGGTATATGAAGCCAATATGGAACTGCCAAAGAGAGGGCTTATCACATATACATGGGGCAATGTCAGCGGTATTGACAGAGAAAGCGGATATTTTGTAATTAAGCCAAGCGGTGTGGATTATGATAAATTAAAACCGGAAGATATGGTTGTAATGGACTTAGAGGGTAATAAGATTGAAGGAGACTACAAACCATCTTCTGATACACCGACGCATTTGGTATTATATAAGAAATATCCTGAGATCGGGGGTGTTGTGCATACGCATTCACCGGAAGCAACCTCATGGGCACAGGCAGGACGTTCGATTCCTTTATATGGAACAACACACGCAGATTATTTCTTTGGTGAGATTCCTTGCGCAAGAAGCCTGACACCGGAAGAGATTGATTCTGCTTATGAGAAAAACACCGGACTTGTTATCATTGAGACTTTTGAAGAAAGAAAGTTAAATCCAATGCATACACCGGGCGTTCTTTGTAAGAACCACGGACCATTTACATGGGGTAAGGATGCAGCAGAAGCTGTGCATAATGCGGTTGTACTGGAAGAAGTTGCTAAGATGGCTACAAAGACCGAACTGATCAATCCAAAAGTGCTTCCGGCACCGGATAGCATTCGTGATAAGCATTTCTATCGTAAACATGGAGCAAATGCCTATTATGGACAGAACTAGTGTACCGGCATGTTGCTATTTAGCTAAATATGAATAGGTCAGCACACTAGGGACACGAAATAACGAGAAAGAAGGCAGGAATTTCAAACAAAAAGTTTAAGATCAATATGTTAAACCGGAAATGCAGTCTTCAAAAAACTTAAAAATCAAGAATGCAAACGCAAATTAAAATGTAAAATAAAATTCAAACAAAAAACTTAAAACTCAAATTCAAAACCGAATCATAAGGAGACAAAAGAGGAATCTTTTTTGTCTCCTTATTTTTGTGAACAGATCACCCCAAAATGCAGATGCTTTGCATCGGTCACACATTGCGAGACTATAAGTTTTTTTGGTGAATTTAGCGTATATAAAGACGAAAAATACCATTTTTCGACACATTCATCGTAAAAAAACTAACAATTCAGATAAAAAAACATCCATTTCCTATCTATGAAAATGTTATACTGTAAAAAGAAGATAGAAAAAGCACTTATATGAAAAAGGAAAACAGAATGACAGCAGATTGTTACAAAGCTTTTACAGGAAGTGTTTTGCAAGTGATTATTACAGTTTGTCTGTCAGGAAATGGAGATATCGTATGAAAAAAAGAGATAAGATTATTTTTTCAAACAAAAAAGAGAATGTAAAAAAAGAAAAAGCACCGATAAATACAGTACAAAAGGTTAAAGCACCGAAAAAGGTACAAAAGGGAAATGTATCATCAAAATTTAAGACAAAGATGAGTCATAGTGTACGTGTAAAGATTCTTGTTCCGATCTTTGGCATCGCTGTGCTTGGTATTGTTTCATGCTTTATCAGTATTGGCAGTCTCGGACGCGTACAGCAGTCAAGTAAAAAGATCTCTGATACCTATTTAGAAAACATAATGGAAGTTGACTCGTTATCACAGGAATTTACGATGCTGCAAAAAATGATGCTGCAACATTGTCTTGCAGAAGAAGATGGGCAGAATACGATTGAAAAGTCGATGGAGGCATCTAAGAAAAGTGTAAACAAGTACAGTAAAGCATTGGAAGATTCACTGACAGAAGATAAGGCAGTAAAATTATATCAGGATTTCCAAAAGAAGCTGGTTTCCTATCTTGACAACTATGAAATGTCAATCAGCATGAGTAAAAGTGGAAACAATGAAGGTGCAATCCGTATGACAAATGGAGAGCTTACAACAATGTCAGACGAGATGTGCGATATTTTGGCACAGTTACGTGACCAGAGCAAGGAAAGTGTTGATTCCGGTGTCAGTGCACAAAAAGCAAGCTATTATAGCTCTGTTGCAATTGCAATAGTTATGTTGGCGATTATTGCTGTTATTTTAGGAGTTGCTGTAATCATTTGTAACCGTACGATTGTGACGCCGCTGGTACATGCACATACACAGCTTAACAGAGTTGTAGAAGGTATTCAGCAGGAGAAAGGTGATCTGACGGTTCGACTGACAGAAAAATCAGAGGATGAGATTGGTCAGCTTGCAAAAGGAATCAATATCTTTATTGAAACATTACAAAATGTTATGACCAATATTATTCATAATACGCAAAAGATGAATACGGTAGTGGATAATGTGGCAGAAAGTTCCGGACATGTAAACGAAAATTTATGTGATATTTCTGCGTCAATGGAAGAGTTGTCGGCTACGATGGAAGAAGTCGACTCAAATGTAGGGAGTATGTCTGATGCAACCGGTGAGATTCAGGGAGATGTTGCTGAAATGGCAGATACTTCCGATAACCTGAATGGTTATTCTGTTGAGATGGCAGAAAGAGCGACTGCATTGGAGACAAATGCTGTTACAAATAAAGTAGACACCGATGGAATGATCAAAGGGATTACAGAAAAGTTGACGCAGGCAATTGAAAATAGCAAAAATGTATCACAGGTCAACGATCTGACAGATCAGATCTTAAAGATCTCAGGCAAAACAAACCTGCTTGCATTAAATGCATCAATTGAAGCTGCAAGAGCCGGAGAAGCGGGCAGAGGTTTTGCAGTAGTAGCAGATGAGATCCGTCAGCTTGCAGAGTCTACTAAAAGTACAGTTGGTCAGATTCAGGAAATCAATCAAATGGTAATCGAAGCTGTAAATGAATTAGCCAATAACGCCAACAATATGGTAGAATATACAAATACAAGAATTCTGCCGGATTATGAATCATTTGTAACAGCAAGCCGTCAGTATCAGACGGACGCAAAATACATCAATGATAAGATGAATGGTTTCTCTGAAAAGTCAGATAATCTCAAGACAGAGATGGAGAAGATGGGAACTTCAATGGAAAACATTTCCCGTATCATAGCAGAAAGTTCGACCGGAGTATCAAATGCTGCACGCAGTGCAGCTGATCTGGTAGACGAGATGGGTAGTGTCAACAAAGAAATGATCGTCAATCAGGAGATTACTGCGGATCTTAGAGGAGAGACAGATAAGTTTATCGCCATCGAATAACCGGCAGGTTATAAGATAGGAGCATGGTAAGATGATTAAAGTTTTTTTGATTGAAGATGAAATTGTGATCAGGGAAGCATTAGAAAGAATGATTCCCTGGAAAGAATATGGTTTTGAGTTAGTAGGCAAGGCGAAAGATGGTGAGATCGCCTTGCCTATGATTCGTAAAAGCAAACCGGATGTCCTGATCACAGATATTAAGATGCCTTTTATGGATGGACTGACATTAAGCAGTATTGTGAAAAAAGAATTTCCGAATATCCGTATAGTGATTGTTAGTGGATATGATGATTTTGAATACGCACGTAAAGCGATTGCAATCGGTGTAGATGATTATTTGCTAAAGCCAATTGCAAGAGCGGATTTTGAGAAGGTATTAAAAAAGATTCAGAAAGATTTTGAAGAGAAAGACAGACAACAGGATTATTATAAAAAATTTGAGCGTGAGATGAAAGAATATGAGAATAATTCACGCAGAGACTTCTTTGAAATGCTGGTCACGAAACATACGGATCTTCAGAAAATTTATGAAAAAGCAGAGCAGCTTTCAATTGATATTACAGCTGAAAGTTATAATCTTGTGTTCTTTTCTCTTGCGGCAAGCAAGGATTCTGATTCTGTAGATCAGGGATATTCACAGAAAGCAGCGGATGTACAAAAGCAGATTGATGATGTATTGCAAGTAGAAGCCAATACATATATGTTCCGCAACCAGATGTTTAGTTATGTTGTGTTGCTGACCGGTGAGTATGATACAATGCAGAGAAAAACAAAGAATTGTGTGGAAACTTTGCAAAAGATCATGGAAAAGGATGAGTGTGGATTAGAGTGGATCGTTTGTGCCTCAGAACCCGTAGAACGATTAAGCCAGCTTCCTGATTGCTATGAGAAAGGAATGCAGATATTTGCATATCGTTATTTTGGATATTCCCATGTTATATCTTCTGATATGGTTCTGGGAAATAATACGGAGGAAAATGAATTAAAAGATTTAGTTGCTGTCGATACTAACGTAGTCAATCCTACAATTTTTCAGAACTTTTTGTGCAATGCATTGGAGGATGAAACGGACAGCTTTGTAAAGAATTATATACAGATGGTTGGAGAATCTGCATTAAAGTCGAAAATGTTTCGTCAATACATTTTGCTGAATATTCATTTTTGCATTGTGTCTTTTTTACAGAAACTGGGATATGAAAAAGATGTGATCGACAATTCTTTATTAGAAGCGTCAGGTATGAATCAGGTGGCAGATCTGTCGGTGATCGAAGAAAGCATTAAGAAAGCGTTGCAAAAAGCGATCGAGCTTAGAGAAGAGAAAAGCCGTGGTAAATACCAGAATGTATTACAAAGTGCAGTACAATATATGGAAGAAAATTTTTCTGATGAAAACATGACGCTGAACACCGTTGCCTGTGTGGCAAATGTTAGTGCAAACCATTTTAGTGCGATGTTTAGTCAGAAAATGGGCCAGACATTTATTGAATATCTGACAGGACTTAGAATGAATAAAGCAAAAGAGCTGCTTCGATGCACAGACAAGCGTTCCGGTGAGATTGCTTTAGAGGTTGGCTATAAAGATTCTCATTATTTTAGTTTTTTGTTTAAGAAAACACAGGGATGTACACCAAGTGAATATCGTAATCAGGGGGCAGCCAAGTGAAAAAAAGAAGAGTAAAATACGAAGAACTTAGCTTAAATACAAAAATGCAATATTTAATATGGAGTCTTGCACTTTCATTAGTATTCTGTATACTGCTGGTATTCTTTTTCTTATGTATTTATATTGGAAATTATTCTGTGATCACACACAATATGAACCTTAGCAGTAAGTTTAGTCTGAGTTTTAAGGAAAATATGGACCTGAAAATGTATCATTACTGCGTAGGAAGTGTAGATCAGAAGACATTGCCGATTCAGGATGTTAATGAGGCGATCAGTGTAGCACAAGAGTTACGGGAAACGACAGTTCGCAAAGAAAGCAAAGAAGCGATTGATCGTGTGATTGCAAATTGCAAGAATTTGAAAAAGCGTATGCGTGTCCTGTCCAAGACAGAAAGTTATGATTCCAGACAGCAGCAACTGACCAGTAACGTCTATGTTCTGACTGAGCTGATACAAAGTGCGATGGGAGATTATATCTATTATGAGGCCGGATATTTAAAGCAGGTTGAGGATAATATGTTTATTCGGATAATGATAGTAGGATCGATACTCGGTGTGATCGTAGCTTTGATTGTAGCATGGATGGTCAGAAAGTCATTTCGGCTTGCAAAAGAGATTACACATCCGATCAGCTGCCTGAGCGAAAATGTACGAAAAGTCGGACATGGTAATTTTGAAATCCTGCCGGTTGAAACAAATGTGATTGAGGTGAAAAATCTGGATCAGGGTATTCAGAAAATGGCACGACGTATCCAGACATTACTTGAAAATGTCAAGGAGGAAGAAAGAAAACAGCATATGACACAGCTAGAGTTATTACAGGCGCAGGTAAGTCCTCACTTCTTATATAATACACTAGATACGATTGTATGGATGGTAGAAGCTGATATGCATGATGAAGCAATTGAAATGCTGACCCATCTTTCTATGTTTTTTCGGACCGCCTTATCAAAAGGTGAGGATGTTATTTCTCTATTTGATGAAGTGTTACATACGAAGAGCTATCTTGAAATCCAACAGATCCGTTATAGTGATATCTTAGAATATTCGATCAATCTTCCGGAAGAGTTTGAAATGATCAGTCTGCCGAAGCTGACATTACAGCCGTTGGTGGAAAATGCACTCTACCATGGTGTTAAGGAAAAGAGAGGTCAGAGCAAGATTACGATCACATTTGACGATGCGGGAGATGATATTATCATTCAGGTGCTTGATGATGGGATCGGAATGAAAGAGGAACGCTTACAGGAAGTGAAAGAAGGATTGAAGCAGAATAATAATGTGGGTTTTGGGTTGGCAGCAGTCCAAGGACGGCTTGTTTTATATTTTGGTGCCGGATATGGTATTGATATCTGGTCGAAATATGGTGAAGGAACGCGGATTCGTGTAAGAATTCCAAAAAAATTCAACTTCTCGGATAAAAAAATATAAAAAATAAAAATTACTGATAAAATAATAAACTTTTTTCATAATTTTCTTTATGGTAAATTCAACAAGAAAATCTATAATAATAATTGTAGCGGGTAACCAAAACTATTCAAGAAATTGAGGAGGAAAATAGTATGAAGATTAAGAAAATTTTATGTTCAGTATTATTAGCAACTTGTATGCTTTTCTCTTTGACAGCTTGTGGATCATCAAACGGATCAAAAGATGCAAAGAAAGCAGATGACAGCTCAAAGAGCGGTAACATTACAGTAGGTTTTTCACAGGTAGGTGCTGAGTCAGACTGGCGTACAGCAAACTCTACATCAATGAAAGAGACATTCAGCGAAGAGAATGGCTACACATTAATCTTTGATGATGCTCAGCAGAAACAGGAAAATCAGATCAAAGCGATCAGAAACTTCATCCAGCAGGAAGTTGACTATATTGTATTAGCTCCTGTAACAGAAACCGGTTGGGATACAGTATTAAAAGAAGCTAAAGATGCAGGAATTCCTGTAATCATCGTAGACCGTATGGTTAAGGTATCAGATGACAGCTTATACACAGCTTGGGTAGGTTCAAACTTCGAACTTGAAGGTAAGAAAGCAGCAGCTTGGTTAAAAGCTTACTTAGATGCAACCGGTCGTGGAAATGAAAAGATCAACATCGTAGATATCCAGGGTACAATCGGTGCTTCTGCTCAGATCGGACGTACAAAAGGTCTTGAAGCAGCTTGCAAAGAAAACAAGAACTGGACATTACTTGCAAAAGAAACAGGTGAATTCACACAGGCAAAAGGCCAGGAAGTTATGGAATCACTTTTAAAGAAACATGGTGATGATATCGACGTAGTTTACTGCGAGAACGATAACGAAGCATTCGGTGCAATTGATGCGATCACAGCAGCAGGTAAGAAAGTCGGTACAGGTAAAGATGATATCCTTGTAATGTCATTCGACTCTACAAAGACAGGTTTAACAGATGTAAAAGATGGCAAGATCATCTTAGACACAGAGTGTAACCCATTACATGGTCCTCGTGTAGAAGAGATCATCAAATCATTAGAAGCAGGCAAAGAGCCGGATAAGAAACAGTATGTAGACGAAGAAGTTTTCGCAGCAGTAAAAGATGTTGCTAAGATTTCAGCAGATGGAAAAGATTATGATGTTACTGTAGTAACAGATGATGTGATTTCAAAACGTGCATACTAAAAGAGGTTTTATAAAAGAAAACGCTACAAGTGTTTAAGAAATAGCGCAATATAGAAATTAACATAAAAGCTGTATTGCGCTATTTTTATACCTTTTTCAATCAAAGAAATCGGTACAGGAAGGAATGAGAAATCGGTGAGAACACTGGTTTTACACATTTTTAGAAAGTAGGTGGAATGCAAATGGCTCAGAAAACAATTTTGACGATGAAAGGCATCACTAAGACATTCCCAGGTGTAAAAGCATTATCTAATGTTGACTTTAAGCTATGCGAAGGCGATATTCATGCTTTGATGGGAGAGAATGGAGCCGGAAAGTCAACGCTGATCAAAGTATTAACAGGTATCTATCCTTTCGATGCAGGTGAGATCATCATGGATGGAAAGGCAATGGTGAACAAATCACCACAGGATGCCCAGAACAATGGTATTAGCACTGTGTACCAGGAAGTAAACTTATGTCCGAACCTTACAGTTGCAGAGAACTTGTTTATTGGCCGGGAACCTAAAAAGCTTGGCATGATCAACTGGAAAGAAATGAATTCCAGATCAAAAGTTTTACTGGAATCTTTAGATATTGATGTTGCTCCGACTACATTGCTTGATGAATGTTCGATCGCTATTCAGCAGATGATCGCAATTGCAAGAGCAGTAGATATGGAGTGTAAAGTATTGATCTTAGATGAACCGACTTCATCATTGGATGAAGAAGAAGTAGAGAAGCTGTTCGCCCTGATGAAAAAATTAAAAGCAAAAGGTGTAGGTATTATTTTTGTAACTCACTTTTTGGAACAGGTTTATGAAGTCTGTGACAAGATCACAGTATTAAGAAACGGTGAGCTTGTTGGCGAATATGATGTAGAGAACTTACCAAGAGTTCAGTTAGTAGCGAAAATGATGGGTAAAGATTTTGATGACCTTGCAGATATTAAGAGTGAAAGAAGTGGAGAGGTAAAAGAAGGAGATCCTGTTATTGAAGCCGTTGGTGTATCACATCATGGATCGATCAAACCTTTTGATATTACATTTAACAAAGGTGAAGTGGTTGGTCTTACCGGTCTTCTTGGCTCCGGACGTTCTGAACTTGTAAGAGCGATTTATGGAGCTGACAAGGCAGATACCGGCGAAGTGAAAGTCTTTGGCAAAAAAGTAAAGATAAATGCTCCATTAGATGCAATGAAAGCAGGAATGGCATATTTACCTGAGGATAGAAAGAAAGACGGTATTCTTGCAGACCTGTCAGTACGTGAAAACATTATTATCGCATTGCAGGCAAAACGTGGAATGTTTAAACCAATGAAGCGTAAAGAGATGGAAGATGCCGCTACTAACTTTATTAATCTATTGCAAATCAAGACAGCAAGTATGGAAACACCGATCAAGAGTCTTTCAGGTGGTAATCAGCAGAAAGTTATTCTTGGACGCTGGCTGCTTACAAATCCAAGATTTTTGATCTTAGATGAACCAACCAGAGGTATTGATATCGGTACGAAAACAGAGATTCAGAAATTAGTTCTGAGACTGGCAGATGAAGGTAAGTCAATCGCCTTTATTTCGTCCGAAGTAGAAGAAATGCTTCGTACCTGCAGTAGAATGGCAGTTCTCCGTGATGGTAAGAAAGTCGGTGAGATCAAGGGTGATGATCTTACACAGGAGAAGATCATGGAGACCATAGCAGGAGGTGACAAGAACAATGAGTAATGAAAAGAAAAGTTTTAACTGGAAAGCAATCACGCAGCACCGTCTTTTTTTACCAATCGTCTGCTTGCTTGTTGTACTTTTAGTAAATGTAATTAAGACACCAAACTTTTTTGCAGTATCTATTAAAAACGGTGTTCTTTACGGATATCTTGTCGATGTTGTAAACCGTGCGTCAGAGTTGGTTATCGTAGCCATTGGTATGACACTGGTAACAGCAGCATCCGGTGGTCAGGATATCAGTGTTGGTGCAGTTATGGCGGTGGCCGCAGCAGTTTGTTGTCAGATCTTATCCGGTGGTCAGGTATCAACCAATGAGTTGATGAATTCCATGGCACTTGCAATTATCGCAGCAATTATCGTTGCAGCCATTTGTGGAGCATTTAACGGCTTCCTCGTAGCAAATCTTGGCATACAGCCTATGGTCGCGACGTTGATTTTGTTTACAGCCGGTCGTGGTATTGCACAGCTTATTACAAAAGGTCAGATTACATATGTACGTGTAGGTTCTTTCAAAGTAATGGGTGGATATATCGGTAAATGTCCTGTACCAACACCGATTTTCTTCGCAATAGCAGCGATCATAATTGTCAATCTGGTTTTGAAAAAGACAGCACTTGGTCTTTATATCGAAAGCGTAGGTATTAACGGTTCCGCATCCAGACTGGTTGGTCTGAATTCTACAATGATCAAGTTTTTAACTTATGTGATCTGTGGAATCTTATCAGGTATTGCCGGGATTGTTGCTTCAAGCCGTATCTACTCAGCAGATGCAAATAACATTGGTCTGAACTTAGAAATGGATGCGATCCTTGCAGTTGCTCTTGGTGGCAACGTTTTAAGTGGTGGTAAATTCAGCATCATGGGTTCTGTTATCGGTGCTTATACGATTCAGGCATTGACAACAACACTTTATGCAATGAATGTATCAGCCGATCAGCTTCCTGTATACAAGGCAGTTGTCGTTATCATTATCGTGGTGATCCAGAGTCCTGTATTTAGAAGATCTGTAGATGAGTGGAAGAAAAAAAGAGCTTTAAAGAACAATAAAGCGATGGAAGGTGGTCATTAATATGGAAAAGAAAAAAGCTAAAAGAAAAATTAATAGTAGTACATTCCTGTTGATGATTACAATCGTGTTATTCGCAGTAATGTACATCGCAGGAATGATAATTTTTGAAGACAAAGGTTTTGCAAAACCCCAGATGTTTATGAACCTGTTCATTTCGAATGCTGGCCTGATCGTTATAGGTTGTGGTATGACATTAGTCATGATCACCGGTGGAATCGATATCTCGGTTGGTTCTGTTACCGCATTGGTTTGTATGTCAGCCGCATATGCAATGGAAAACAAAGGCATGAGTGCAATCTCAGCCGTTGTGATCTCATTACTGATCGGTATTCTCTTTGGTGTCGTTCAGGGTTACTTAGTAACATATCTGGAGATTCAGCCATTCATTGTAACGTTGGCAGGTATGTTCTTCGGGCGAGGTTTAACAGCTGTTATCAGTACCGACATGATCGCCATTAAGAACAAAACTTTCTTAGCATGGGCAAACTACCGTATCAATCTTCCGTTTGGTACTTATAACAGACGAGGAATGTTTATTCCGGCATATATTTATCCAACTGTGATCATTGCACTTGGAGTTGTCATTTTGATCACGATTATGCTTAAGTTTACCAAGTTTGGTCGTAACCTGTATGCGATCGGTGGCAATCAGCAAAGTGCGGTTATGATGGGCTTAAATGTAAAGAGAACAAAGATGAAAGCTTATGTACTGGACGGTTTCTTAGCCGGTCTTGGTGGTTTCCTCTTCTGTCTGAACAGTTGTGCCGGTTTCGTAGAGCAGGCAAAAGGTCTTGAAATGGATGCGATCGCATCAGCTGTAATCGGTGGTACGCTCTTGAGTGGTGGTGTCGGAACCGTAATCGGTACACTCTTTGGTGTATTGATCAATGGTACTATTTCAAGTCTGATCACAACACAGGGTACTCTTTCAAGCTGGTGGGTACGAATCACATTATCTGCATTGCTCTGTTTCTTCATCGTATTGCAGGCAATCATTGCAGCAGTAAAGAGAAAGAAAAAGAAAAATTAGAATCAAGGATCTGTTTTAACAAGATCAGAAAGTCAGATGTTTATGATTTCTTTGATGATCATCATCAAAATGTGTTTTTAGTAGAATAAACTTGCAAAAAAAGTCTTGTCATTGTGCGACCGGATATCCGGCAGATATGCACGATGGCAGGGCTTTTTACTTTTGTTCTTGCTTTTTAAAACGAGGAAATGTATAGTGGAATTGTATGTGTACATGCAAAATTTCTTCCGATCAGGAAGGAAAACTTTGAAAGAGTAACATGGTGAGTATAAAGTCGATAAACGGATAGCGTTTAGCGTAAAGATACAGCTGTAGTATCGTTATCGTTTATCCAATTGTTTATCCATAACAAAATATATAACAAGGAGATTCTGATATGCCAGAGAATAAACAGCCGGAGTGGCTTGCAGATGCCACATTTTATGAAATTTACCCACAATCTTTTCAGGATACCAATGCAGACGGAATCGGTGATATTCCGGGAATCATCAAAAGACTGGATTATATCAAAGAATTAGGATGTAATGCAATCTGGTTAAATCCCTGCTTTTTATCGCCATTTGGAGATGCTGGATATGATGTGGAAGATTACTATACCGTTGCACCACGCTATGGTACGAATGAAGATATTGCACATTTATTTGAAGAAGCGCATAAAAGGGACATGCATGTGATCCTAGACTTAGTTCCGGGACATACTGCGGTAACGCATAAGTGGTTTAAAGAATCCATGAAAGCCGAGAAGAATGAATATACAGACCGTTATGTATGGACGGACTGTATTTGGGAAGAGCCACAGGGAATGAATTGTATCCGTGGTATTTCTGACAGGGACGGTTCCTGTGCGGTCAACTTTTTCTCACATCAGCCGGCATTAAATTATGGCTTCTATACACAGGAAAGAGACTGGCAGCAGCCACAGGATGCACCGGGACCACAGGCAACATTGGAAGCAATGAAAGATGTCATGCGTTTCTGGCTTACAATGGGCTGTGACGGTTTCCGCGTGGATATGGCAGGTTCGTTGGTTAAAAATGATCCTGACAGCAAAGGAACGATCAAACTTTGGCAGAATGTACGGGAATTCTTAAATGCAGAATTTCCAAAAGCAGCTATGGTTTCCGAATGGGGCGAACCGGACAAATCGATTCTTGGCGGTTTCCATATGGACTTTTTGCTTCATTTCGGACCATCTCATTATAACGATCTGTTCCGCTGTGAAGAACCGTTCTTCTCTTCACGCGGTAAGGGAGATGTATCTGTATTTGTAGAAAAATATATCGAAAATTATAAAAAGGCAGACAAGAAGGGTCTGATCTGTATTCCGTCAGGAAATCATGATATGGATCGTCTGGCAAGATTATTGCATGGGGATGAGTTAAAGATTGCATTTGCATTTCTGTTATCTATGCCGGGAGCACCATTCATCTATTATGGTGATGAGATCGGTATGCGTTATGTGGAGGGACTGGATTCGGTCGAAGGCGGCTATGGCAGAACCGGTTCACGTTCTCCGATGCAATGGGATCAGGGGGTGAATGCCGGATTTAGTACCGCACCAAAAGAGAAACTTTATATCAGTCAGGATCCTAAAAAAGACCGCCCGACGGTAGCGGCACAGATACAGGATCCGGATTCACTGTATCAGGAAGTGAAAAAACTTTTACAGGTCAGAAAGGCACACAAAGCACTTTCTAATCAGGAAGACATTTCATTTGTCTATGCAAAGAAAGACGCTTATCCATTGGCTTATATCAGAAGCAATTATGAAGAAAAAGTGCTTGTTGTGATCAATCCGTCCGCTCAGAATGTATCTTTTGATTTTGACGAAGAAGGCAAAGAAACGATTTATGCGTTTGGTGGCAAAGTAGAGTGTGATGGAAGTAAGGTGACAGCAGAGGGACAGAGCGTTGCGTTTATCCGGTTGTAGGAGAGGAGTAGTAAATGATAACAGGAGAATTAAAGAATAAGATAGATGGGTTGTGGGATGTTTTTGCAGCGAGTGGCATTGTAGAACCACTTAGTGTAATAGAACAGATTACATATCTGATGTTTGTTCGTGATCTGGATGATGCGGATAATAAGAGGGCAAAGGAAAGTGCCATGCTTGGGCTTCCTTATCAAAGTATCTTTACAAATGAGGTGAAGATTGGGGATACAATGATTGACGGGATACAGTTGAAATGGTCTGTTTTCCGGGACTTTCCGGCAGACAGAATGTATTCTGTTATGCATGAATGGGTATTTCCTTTTATTAAAACATTGCATAACGATAAAGACAGTGCATACTCAAAGTATATGGATGATGCGATTTTTAAACTGCCTACTCCATTGGTTTTATCAAAAGTAGTCGATGCATTAGATGAAATCTATGCAATGATGAATGAGATGCAGACAGCAGATGTCAGAGGAGATGTTTATGAATATCTGTTGTCTAAAATTGCAAAATCCGGATTGATCGGACAATTCCGTACACCGAGACATATTATTCGAATGATGGTTGAAATGATGGATCCGGCCAGTGATGAAGTAATCTGTGATCCGGCATGTGGTACATCCGGTTTTTTGGTTGCATCCGGTGAATATTTAAAAGAAAAGAAAAAGGAAGAAATTTTCTTTGATCGTCAGAAAAAAGATCATTATATGAATCATATGTTTCACGGATATGACATGGATCGTACAATGCTTCGCATTGGTGCAATGAATATGATGACGCATGGAATTGACAACCCTGTGATTGAATACCGGGACAGCCTGTCAGATCAGAACACAGATAAAGACAAATATTCTCTTGTGTTAGCAAATCCGCCTTTTAAGGGTAGTTTGGATGCGGAAACGGTATCAGGGGATCTGCTCAAAGTATGCAAGACTAAAAAAACGGAACTTTTATTTTTAGCATTATTTTTACGGATTCTTAAAATCGGTGGCAGATGTGCGTGTATCGTACCGGATGGGGTACTTTTTGGTTCTTCAAAAGCACATAAGTCAATTCGAAAAGAAATTGTAGAAAACCAGCGCTTGGAAGCAGTTATTTCAATGCCTTCCGGAGTGTTTAAACCATATGCCGGAGTATCGACAGCGATCTTGATCTTTACAAAGACAGAGAATGGAGGAACCGATCAGGTATGGTTCTATGAAATGACAGCAGATGGACGAAGTCTGGATGATAAACGGACTCCTGTCGAAGAAAATGATATACCGGACATTATAGAACGTTTTAAGCATTTAGATAAAGAGGCAGAGCGAAAACGTACAGAAAAGTCATTTATGGTATCAAAAGATGAGATCATAGAAAATGACTATGATTTAAGCTTTAATAAATACAAAGAGATCGAATACATTCCGGTAGAATATCCTCCGACTTCAGAAATTATGGCTAATATTCGCGAAATTGAAATGGAGATTGGCGATGCAATGGATGAGTTGGAAAAATTACTTGGTATTTAATTCGATTAAAAATGGTAAGAAAGGAAAAGCAAATTCCAATTTGTAGGAGAGCGATCAGAGCAAAAATGCAAGATATGTGTGGTACAAAAACAGATTTGCAGCAACTATAGGCAAAGCGTGAAAACAGAATATATGTTTGACATAAAAGCG
>NZ_JACRSW010000041.1 GCF_014384965.1 Jutongia hominis | reverse complement strand
TTCAATCATAGTTATGCCTCCTGCCAGATTAAGTATAACTTTATCTGTTTACAAAACAATATCTATTGCAGAAAGTGACCTTTTTTTGCAGAAAATGACAAAAAAAGTGATTTGCTTGCAACAAATCACTTTTTTAAGGTTCATCTTAGTTTGGCAATATAACTGAGAAGTAGAACTCATTATTTTCATTTCGTATAGCATAAGAGCCTTGATATTTTGTTATAACCTCAATTATATTTTTTATTCCAACCCCATGCTCATCTATTTCATATTTCTTTGAGGTCTGTATTTCTCCATCTTTAATATTAAGTTTACCATCATATGTATTCTTTACAGATATAATGATGTTGTCTTTCTCTTTAACCAGTTTCATTTTCATAACTTTTTTGCCTGAGCACTTTTCACAAGCCTCTATTGCATTATTCAAAAGATTCGATAAAATAACAACAATATCCTCATCACGCATTTTAATTCCTGATAGATCATTGATTTGAAAGATAAATACAATTCCTTTATCCAATGTTTCCTTATATTTGCTATTTAATATAGCATCGATAATCACATTATTTGTTTTAATATAGTCTAACTCTGTACTCAAATTTCCGCTTATACTTCTCACATAATCCTTTAGTTCATCATAATTTTCCATCTCTATCAAAGACTCAATGCACATAATCTGATTCTTATATTCATGTGTTTTTTTCCGTTGTTTAACAAAATTTTCTGAAATAGAACGGTACATGTCTGTCTGATTTCGTGCTTTCAGTTGAAACACTTCATTTTCACGAATCTTAATTTCACGTTTTAATATATCATTTATCATATAGAACACAACTATATTCATCCCTGCCAGACACAATGCTATAACCAAGAATACATTTTCCTGCTTTTGATTCTCAATGCTTCCAGATGTTATGATCAATGCAATAACTGTGAAGATTGTAAAAAGTGGAAAAAAGATAAATCGAAGCCAATCTGTACTTCTTAAAACATCCGAGGACTCCCCTCCTATTTTTTTCCTGATAAGCAGAACAACTAGAAAAAGAATTATTTTTGCCAAAACTGTTATTAAACTTCCACCTACAAAATGTGACTCATTAATTTCTGCTACACTATGAAAGAGAGAGACATTTATCCAAAGTGTAAAATAGTCTACAGAAAGCAGTAATGCTTGAAATAATAATGATAAGATTATTGCTTTTTTTAAATGGATTTTAAAATAAAAGCTCATAAACAGCGCAATGACAACAATAGCTAACATCTGCTTTAGGACAAACTGATCATAAAATAACAAAGCTATTATATATCCACATATTACCGTTCCTAAAATAATACTACAGTTTCTCCAATTATTTTCGGATCTCTTTTCAGCAAAACTTTCAAAAAATATTTTGCAGCATATTATTTCCAATACCGTCAGCATTATACTTTGAATGTAATTAACCAACATCTATATTTCTCCTTTATACGAAACAAATGTTTCTTCAACAAATTTATATCGTGCTTTTGGAATTTCTAATTTAATACCATTGTTCAATAACGCCTCATACCGGCTGACTTTCTCAATATGCTTCATATTAACCAGATAACTTTGATGTATCCGGATAAAATCATTACCTTGCAACTCTTTTTCCAGCTCATCTAGTTTGCCATATATTGAATATTTTTTTAACTTGTCCTCCATAATGTAAAATTCCAGTTTATGCAATCTGCTCTCTATGTATAACAAACGCTCTAATGCTACAACCTTTGCACCCTCATTAAAGTTAAATTTCTTCTTTTGAGCTACATAATTCATATTCATGCTGATTGCATCCATACACTCAAATATTAGTTCCGGAAAATTTACATTATTTTTCAAAATATATCTTATAGCTCCTACGCTGTATCCTTGAGGGGCACATGTAATAAATGCTGTAACAAAAACTATAAAAACATCATTGCTGACTTTTCTTATTTTCTGTGCAGTTTCCATTCCATCCAGTTCATCCATATTTACATCCAGAAAAACAATATCATACTTTGCTAGATTGATACCTAAACTTATAAAATCCTTTCCTGATTCAAATTCATCAATTTCGTACAATATATCATTTTCATTCATATATTCTATTAAAATATCATGAATGCGTTTTCTAAATTGTCTTTCATCATCACATATAGCAATTCTGAACATATGCTCATCCCCTTCCACACACAAATTTGACATACTTCTTTCATTTGGTTGGATTATTTTTTGTATATTTTCCTATTTTTTATTATATTTCGGCATCTTTATCCAAAATTTTAACCACTACTCTATATTTGTAATATTGCATGTTCGTCTACAAAATTATATATCAATACCTATTTTTAATACATTTTGCTATTGCACATATCGTTTCACTGCAATCTTTCCCATAACCATAAATACTGCTACCAGGACTATACTTACATACCCGGCATAAAAATAATCTTGCAGATCCAGACAAAACAAAATGATAAGAACACATACCTGTAATGCCGTTATGCAATGTGTTACCCTTGCATAATACCTTCTTTCTTCCTCATCAAGCGGTTTATTGATACTTTCCACTGGGGCAAGGACAATAATAATTACCACTGCAAGAACTCCGATCAATAAAATCACGGCATTAGGAACATTTTTCATTACAGGCTCATATGTATAAACCGGAATAAATAAAATTGCCATTGATATCAAAAAACAGCCGATTCTACTCTTACAGTGGCTGCCCCCACTATAGCTTCTCAACGAGGCATAAAATAACAGGAAGACCAGAACAAGTCCCGGTCTCCCCGTCACAATGCCAAATATTCCAGAAGCCAAAAGGTTTCCTGCAACAACAATGCCATTTTCTATCCCATATCGGTACAGTTCTGCATCCTCTTTTTGCACAATCCCCTTTTGTATCAATA
Organism: Jutongia hominis; assembly: GCF_014384965.1. Classification (GTDB taxonomy): domain Bacteria; phylum Bacillota; class Clostridia; order Lachnospirales; family Lachnospiraceae; genus Butyribacter; species Butyribacter hominis. The sequence goes on along the minus strand of NZ_JACRSW010000041.1, from coordinate 33,671 downwards.
TTTCATTTATCTTCTTTGCAAATTTAGCAATCATACCCTGTTACCACCTTAAAATTTTCTAAGTTTTTTCGCATTATCCGGTAACTTGTCCTGTCCGAAAATAAACCAGCAGCAACGGTTCATATTTGTTGCAGTTACCGTAAGGGCAAGTGCTGCCACGCTTGTTAATGCCCCATGACTGAGTCGGTTCATCAATCTTCTTAATTTTGACATATGTATATGTCCTCCTTTACATTTGATGAATGCACTATATCATACTTTATGGGAAAATCCGGCAAAGTGTAACAGATTGACATTTAAGTGTAACGCTTTGCATTTATTCCTTCACTTCAATTCCATAGAGCATTGCTGAAACCTCAAATATATCCCCTTTATCTGTAAAACTGACCGTTCCATTGTATTTTTCTACCACTTTACGAACACTCTGAACACCATGCCCATGTCGGATATTATCTTTCTTGGTTGTTTTCAGGCTTTTATTTTTCTTTCCTGTTTTGCTGTTTGTTATTACAAGAAGCAAAATCCCCGACTGGTACTTATTTTCAATCTTTACAAAACGCTGTCCCTCCGGCACCTTGCTACAGGCTTCTACCGCATTATCCACAAGATTTCCATACAATACACCTATATCCCCGTGATCAAGCTGCATCTGCTTTGGAATACGAATAGATGTTTCTACTTTTATTCCCCTTGCCTTTGCCCTGCCAAATTTAATACGGAGCACAGAATCTACGATTGGATTATCAGAATACTGCTTTTCATCTATCTGCTCAAATTCCTTGCACATTGCACCGATTTTCTCTGAAAGTTCCTGCCCATCACTATTTTCCACCAGATGATACAGTTCATGCAATTTATGTTTCATATCGTGCTTTAACTTCTGCACTTCCTTATTCTGTTTTTCTGCTTCTTCATAATAGATGTCTTTATAGTGCATTTCTTCCCTGTACATTGCATCCTCATACTGTTTTTGCACAAGATAATTAAAACGCTCCATCATATACAGCATAAAATAATCCGTCAGGACAAGGGAAATTACAATACTGGCACACATAAGCAGGCTTTTTTCACTGCCCGCCTCCAATGACAAAAGAATAATAAAGCAACAGTTCAACACCGTAAAGGTAAATACCATAACCAGCACACCCAAAATTTCTTTCGGAAAGGCAGCAATTTGCATCCCTTTCTTTGAAATCAATTTTGACAGAATATACATCACATTTCCACGAACAAAGCTGCATATTACCATTACAAAATAATATTTATAACTTTCTCCCATATGAAAATTCATCGCATGGAGTAACAGCAAAGCTACAGGTTCAAACAGCATTCCAATACCCATGAATGTCACAATATTTATAATTCTCGTCCACATTCCTGATTCATAATAAAATGATAACAGTATAAGCACAATCAAAAGAGTCGCAAGATTCAGATACGGATTTTTTATGTTGCTGACAAATGTCCATATAATTGCAGCAATGGTAAATCCAGCCCATATCCATACCTTTGATACTGGTTTCATTTTCTTATTGGAATGAAAATAATACATAAACACTGCCAGATCAAACAGGCTGATGGCAAAGCGTATCACATATTCCATCCTTAAACCATCCTCCTTACAAACTCCATATGTTTTTCTTTTAAATTCTGCTTATGGGAACGGGCAATCAGAAGTCTTTCTTCATTGTCCATCACTACTTCATCTCCCTCAATCGCCCTGATATGCCCAAGATTGATGATATATGATACATGAATATGGGCAAAGACCTTATCATCAAGCTGTTTCCATATTTCTTCAGTTGTCATATTTGCCTTGAAATTTTCTGAGATCGTATGTATCACTGCCTGACGACCTTTCTTCTCAAAATACACAATATCATCGCAGCTAATACGAAACTGATTTTTTCGGAACTGAAAGACAAAGTCACGCTTTATCATATGAAGATACTGCATGGCTTTTAAAAGGACGGACTCCAGCTTTTCCACTGTAATCGGTTTAGAAATATAGTCAAAGGTAATAACCTCAAAAACATCCATAACATACTGCGTATATCCAGTCAGGAATACAAACAATGCTTTGGCATCTATTTTCCGGATTTCTTTTGCAAGCTGCAAACCATTCATCTCCGGCATTTCAATGTCAAATATATACAGATGATACATTTCACCATCATCTATAACATGCTTCAGCAACTCCTTCGCTGTAAAATACACTTCATAAGAAAACTGGTACTGCGCTAACTTATCAAAAGCACTTTCCAGCATTTCTACATCTGTTCTGCTGTCATCACAGACCGCAATATTAAGCATAACACTTCCTCCTTTTCGGGCTTGGAAGTAGGAAGCACTTCAATTTATCTAATCAACTTAGATAAATAAGCCAGCACACGGTCAAAAAACTCATTTCTCTGCTCCTTTGTGCTGTTCGCAACATAGTAATCCAGATTAAAATCTTTCATACTGCTCTCGCCTGTTATCAGATATGTAGGATCAATTCCATATTTATGATAGAGTGTCAACACTTTATCTACAGATATTCCCGTTATACCCGCCTCAAGCTTTCGATAATGTTCCACTGTAACACCTAATACATCCGCAATTTCTGACTTTTCGAGGTTCATATTCAGTCTTGCCTCTCTTAGTCTCTTTCCTATCTGTATATTGGCATCTTTTCTTCCTGTATCCAAGATTTTGCACCTCTTTTCCATGTTAATCATATCAATGGGACTTTGATTCTCATAGTCCAGAAAACAACCCAACGCACATCATTTTATGCTCGTAAGTAGGTTAATTTGTGCTTTTATTAAAAAAACGAATGGCACATCTGATACCATTCGTCTTTATCTGCTTTATATTCTGTTGTAAATTCTATTTGCGGACGTTTTTTGGCTATTTATCATATCCATCACTGCATTTCTTTTACTCTGACATCCACAGTGTTTTTAAAATTTTCAATCTGATGTGAATACTGTTCATTCATAAGCGTGGAATGAATCATAAAATCCGCTGTTGCAATATTATTAGCAATCGGTATAGCAAAAATATATAAGAAACTGCAACGGACAGAGAATATTTACACACTTTCTGCCCGTTGCAATTTTTGTCTATTTATTTTTTTATTTTGGCAAGTAATATCCCCCTTCGTGTTTTATAATGACAGCGTAAACAGAAAGGAGATGAACTTCCATGAGAAACAAATTCCACAACTTTATTGAAAACTTACTTAGCTTTTATGCAAACTTTTTCACACACAGATTTTACCCTATGTAATATGCAGTTGTCCCACAAACAGATCTTGCAGATCATTATGGTAATAGTCATAGGAAAACGAAAGGCGATAGACTTCCATGAAAAATAAACTTCACAACTTTATTGAAAATATACTTAGCTTTTATGCAACTTTCTTCACAAGAGGATATTATCGTTTTTAAATATTATTTCATACTTTCCTCAATCTGCCCCGTCCGTCAAATCATAGCTCATATCAAGAAAATCTAATATCTTCGCCTCCTGGACTGTCCCATCCAGAAGAATTGTGATCCAATTACTTTTATCCATGTGATATCCCGGCAGAAAGCCTTTCATGTGTGTCATAACACTTATCATATCCGGCTTACATTTTACAACCATAATATCAACCCTATCTTTTGTATCCAATCCGATTTTAAAGCCTTCCAAATTCATAAATACTGCGTACCATTTTCCATTGTCATTACGAAGTATTGCACTATCTGGTAAATCATTCCACAGATATTCTGGAATTGTTCCATATTGTTTTTTTACATATTGAAATATAGTGTCTCTGTACATACTGTGTATACCTCTGATCCTGTAATTTCATATTTGAATATAATCATATCATATTTTCCTTATATACAGTTATTTAAGATTTAGCGTATTACTATTGGAATGCTCAAAATAAAAAGATGCAGAAATGTATAATTGTTGATAATATACATCTCTGCATCTTTTTTGTTTTATGAATTATAACTTTTCTAATTTTTCCAGAAACGCAACATAAAATTCTCTTTCTTTCATACAAGCTCGCTGAACTTCTATACTTTTCGGAACATATTCCTTTGGGTGATCTAAATCGTACAGTGCCTGTTTCGTTGCCTGAATTGCAGATTCTGTTGTATTTCCCAAAATGTCGATGTTATCCACATCGTCTTCCCCTTTCATCTGTTTATTCAGCCTTTGTACCATCATCTGCGATATATGGCTCAACATTCCGTTTCCCTTTATTCCCAAGCCATTTGCATTTACTTCCTTAGCAGCTTCCATCCATGCATCCTTTACATCCTGTGGAGCGTTCGATCCAATCATATCAAATGCTTTTTCATCAAAGTCTACTTCTTCCATATACGGATTTATATTTTCATTTTCCTGAACAACACATTCTGTACTAAATTGAGGGATATTATCCTGCTTACGTCTAGTTTCATACAGCACACCATTCATAGAATAATTAGAATTAATCTGCATAGTGCAAATCCTCCTTAGTACACATTAAATCTCAAACTCATTGTATTCCACGGAGAATTTGCCGAAGTGGAATTTGCTGTAAATGTTCCAGCTTCATATTCACTTCCTTCATATGTCCAAAGACAATAATATCCATCTACGATATTATCACTGTCAAGATACATCGGCTCTGTTGCTGTCAATGTCATTCTAACACCGTTAAAATATGCGTATCTGGTTTTAGCATACCCTACTTCTGCCGTTATTGCCTGAAACCATGTTCCACCATGATCTAAACGTGAGCCTACCTGCATTGAAGATGAAGAATTTTGAATAGTCTCCTGCCCTGCTTTTTCAGAGTTGATAAGCAGTAACTTAAATTGTGTTAAGGCTGGAGCCGGTGCATATAATTGTATTCCATCATCAGCTTCCATCAATTCCTGAGTGTATGTATCTAAGTCAAGTTCACTGAGACTTTCTATTTTTGTTGATTGAATCTTTTCAGCAGCACTAACTGGAACAACATTCGTAATCAATAATACTCCAAGTGCCATTACGCTTAATAACATTTTAAACTTTTTCATATTAATACATCCTTTCTCTTATTCTCTAACTCTCTTTGAATCAAGATTTGTATTTGTCAAGAAAAGTTTATTTTATGCTCTAGCTTCAAAAGACGGTCTATCCTGATCCAAATAATCTGGCATCTCTCTCAATTCGGAACTTCCATTTTCTTTTACTGAATTATATTCACTCCAATAAATAGAATAAAATTCATCTTTTTTTGCAAGTTCCGCTGGTGTCATCTCATAACCCCATCCGTTTCCAAGATTAGATAATACTTTTACTCCCTGATACTGAATTTCAGCACCATAACCACCAGAAGTTAAAATTGGGCAATTCAATGTCCCTCCTCCCGCTAGCACAAACTGCTTTTCCGCAAAATCGCTATTTTTTCCTTCCGCTTTCTCCAAAAAATCCAATAATGTTAATTCTCCACATCCTTTACATTTTTGATTACTGCCTTGGTTTTTCATTGTATTTTTAGCCTGTTCATATAATTGTTTTCTATCAGGTGCAACATCTGATAGATATTCTGCTCGTAAACAAAGAACCTGTTTGGAAATATATTCGGATTCTGTCTTATTTGTTGTCGTAGCTGCTTGTCGTGCCAATTCTCTAATCTCACTAACAAATTCAGCCTGCGTTTTTGAACTTTCCCCCTTTGTTGGAATATAAGACCAATTCGGTTCTCCGTTACTGCATGAGGAAATTAATTGCTCTTTTCCAATAGCTCCTATACCTGACAATGATATACTCATTAACTCGTCTCCTTAAATCATACTAGCGATAAGTAACTATCATCTTTCCACCAAATACAGTAAATCCATCCATCCCTGTATATTGTTGTATAATCTTTCCCTGAATTTTCACTAAAAATTTAACATTCGCTGCCTCTCCTGAAAAAGCTGTAGTTTTACTTGTTGAAGATGGGCTATTTGTTTGCTTAAAAGATACAGTCGCTGTTGTTCCTGTTTCATAACTACTAATCAAATAATTGTTTATTGTGGTATATTTTGATTGCGTTACTCTAGTACCTGTAGGACAATAAATTGTAATACTTTCAATTACTGATCCTTGTGGAATAATACTACTGAAATCTACATTCTGTCCTATCGAAGTGATTGCACCTGTCTGCCCTGTTGAAGTAGCATAATCCTTTGACAATGTCTTTGTTGATGTACTCGTACTGGCATATACTATAGCATCCCCTGTTGCAACATCTTTCATATCTACCATAACCGTCTTCAATTCGTTGTTTTCCTGCAATTGTGCTGCCTTTACAGATACTCCACTCATCGAAAAAATCATCATAACTGACATTGCACTAGCTATTATCTTTGTAAAAATTTTACTTTTCACACAAAAGTTCACCTTTCTAATATATCTTTTCTCTTATTTTTCCAACCGTGTTAATTATGCGATACTTCATAATCACCAAATATGTCATTGATTCTTGTTTCATATGCGTACCATCGTGTAAATACAGACATATTCCCCAAGAAATTTTTGATGTTAGAATTATCTCCTGACTCTGAATAATAATCTTCCATTAAATCCCAAACGTTACAAATTTCGCCTTCCGATCCAGTTCGTAAGGTCTGAAATGGAACCTTTAAATCGAATTTGTTCTCTCCGATTGTTATTTTCAGATTTCCATTAAATTTATTGTCTTCTGTAAAAGATGTTACCTGTTCCTTAAAAAACATCTTAAAATTCTCAGGCGGTATCGTTGATTCCTTTGCCAGACTGCTCCTTCCAGCCTGATTCCTAAAATCCGAATTCCATATGCTGTTAAAATCAAAACCTCCATCTAACGTAAGGCTGGAATTTGCTTCTATTTCATCACAGTCAATCCCGTCCAATTCCCATTTTTCCGTCATCTTCCGAGCAGATTCTCTCAATGCCGCATTGGTGTCATTGCATTGATAGTAATAATCTGAATTATAATAAGTCCAATCACTGTGACCATCAGAATAATATTTTTCATTCCACGCTTTTCCTTCCTGATAGTTCGCCTGACCTGCCGCCCTTGCATTTTCTTTCGCAAAAACCTCATACATCTCACTTACGATCTGTGTATTATCTGCTTCATTGGTTCCGGATGTCTGATGCTGTCCGGTCCGGTAAGTACGCATGGAAGTACAACATTTCTCAAAATAAGAATCAAGATCCTCCCTGCTCACCTTTCCAGCATAAAAATCCTGCATATAATCCGAAATTTCTTTCTGCATTGCATAGCCAAAAGAATCTCCGAATGTGCTTTTAGGCATACCTGTGACTACATTAAATTTTTGATAACAGTCACATACATATACCAGTGGTTCTGTCATTTTCTCAAAAGTGTCTTTTCGGGTTTGAAGTTCTTTTTCCAAATCCTTTACTTTTTCTTTGTATTCATCATATTTACTTGTATCATTTACAATATTGTTTACATTATTTGAAGCAAGCGTTCCGATGTGAAGGGTACTATCACTCATACATTATCCTCTCAAATGAGCAGCAACAACAAGTATTGCTGCTCATTCCAATCAAACTTTTATTATTACATCAATTTTAAAATTCTCCAAAATCATCAATCGCCATATTCATAATAATAAGAAACACTATAACTTGGAATAAATGTGTAACTTGAGCTGCTCGACTGAAAAGCCACGCTCCATGTTCCCTTTAGTTTAGCGTTGCTTGATGAATCATTTACAAAATTAAAATTTATACTTGGATAGAAGTCAGATTCATTTGCAACCCAAACCGACTTATTAGGTGCCATTAATCTCCATCTTTTAATTTTAGACATCCCTGTTCCGCTAAGACTAATAGTTCTTACCTGTGCCGTATTAGGAATATCATCTCCACTTACACTAAATGTCCGTGTTGACGAATATCCTGAACCCGTAGCTGTCACAGATGTTCCTGGTATGATCTTTGTGCTTGCAGCACACATAACAGGATTTCCAACAGCAGTTGCTATACTACCTGTTCTAAGAGATACTCCTTCCGTTGGATTCGTACAATAAACTACCAAATAATATTCTGTTCCAACTACCGTAGTCAGCCTTGCTTTTTCAGCGCAGCACCAACCACCACTACCTGTAAATGAGGTCTTATGCGTATCGTCATCCTTAGCTGAATCATACATAACTGCCAAAGTATCCACATTCAATATCTTAAAACGAATATCTGTAGCACTACTTAAAATCGTAATAACACTTGTCGAATTTCTTTTATATTTATACCAATATTCACCAACATTAGGTACATATGAATTATTCTGTAAATTTACTTTTGATTCATAATATTGATCCAATAAAACTGTATTCTCAATGCCACTCATCATCAATTCAGTATCATTTTTATCGCCTACTATAATCCTATAATCGCTTGCTCTATCTTCATACGAATTAGGTGTAGCAACTACTGTGTAATTACAAACAGTCACATCATCGGAAGGTTTATCAATATAACCCCAATTTTTTGCCTGTCTATAATTCGTTCCTTTATTCAGAACCTGATTTCCATTCTCATCGTAAACTTTAATATTTGTGCCTACATAGCCCTTTCTAACTAAACATACGGCAGCAGAATCCATCTGTGAAAAGTCTATTGAAAAATCATATGTAGCAGAATCTTTTTCTGAGGTAAAACTACCTTCAAACGCCTGATATGTTTCTTTCGCAGGTGCTTCAATAACTTTAATTGAATATCCAACCACGCGAGAATACTCTCCTGCACTATCTTCTACCTGATAATATAAATAGTATGTTCCCGGATCTGTAATCTGTACAACAAATCCCCCATTGATTGTTCCAATAATATAATCTACTGCACTTCCATCCACATAACGGGAAGCTATTGTGTCCCCATCTTCATCTGTATCATTATAGAAAAATGCAATTCTTGTATCTGTTGTAATCTGCCCTTCTGATAAAGAGTCTTCGTTTACTATAACTGGAATTAAATTAGCTGTTGGTGCAGTTCTTTCCATTTCAGTATCAACCGAAATACTGTCAGTAAGATTTTCAGCCATATTATCCATTGACACTGTATCATCCAATTCTATTTCTCCTTTTTCTTCAAAAATAGAATCTAATGATCTAAATCCAACACGTTCAGTATATTCCATACTCTGTGTCTGTATTTGATTTTCCTCCGTTGTTACTTTGACAGGCTCTAAATCATTTTCCTCAATATCTGTGTTATTGTTTTCCTGCTCTGCCAACCATTCATCATACGTCATGTTGGTAATTGTTTCTTCCGCAAATGCAGTAGTTGTAGTTACTGAAAACAACATACATATTGCTACTGCAAATGCAAAAATTTTCGTTACTTTCTTCATTATGTTACCTCCTTATTTTTCTTTTTTATCGACAAGCATCTTACAATTCATGTATATGCTGCCCACAGCTTTTCTCAAATGAAATTAATAGGATATATATCTTTTAATCTCTACTCATTTTTTACATTAAGAAAAGGTGTTTTTCAATACTCTTTGCAGAAAATGACCAATTTTTGCAGGAAATGACCATATAAACAAAAATTAAGTTCAATAGTCATCCGAGATTCCCGTTTTGTAAACGAGTTTCACATTTTGAAAGCGACCTGCAAATTTTGTACCCGACTTTCCACTTTTGTAATGACTTTCCCGTTTTTTCCCTTGCTTTTATGATATAATCACCTTATGGCAGAGTATTTTTTTGCACAAAAACCGGACGTCAGTTTTGGCTTACAAATTTTGCAAGCCATAATTCACGTCTTCTGCTGTTCCTATTTCAGCCGGCGGTCTGTGCTTTATTCTGTCTTCTGGTTACTTTTTGAGAAGTCTTGCGGTGAGGTTGATGTCTTTGGCTGCAACCTCGTGGCATCTAAGCCTCTCCGCCAGGTCTTCTCCATAATAAAAGCTGAACGCTTCATACGGACTTTTTCCGTTCAGTTTCTTTCTCCGGTAGGAATTGATATGGTTCATCATCAGCTCTACGTCTGCCTGCGTCAGTTCATCAAAGCTTCTTCCTTTCGGCAGGATCCTGCGTATAAATTCATGTCCCACCTCGATCTCTGCTTTCTGGTACGGCGCACTTGGATTGCAGTAATAGATCCTCGTCCTTTGAAATCCTTTTCCATCCGGTCCGTTCTCTATACACCTGGGATTGGAAAACTCACTTCCGTTATCCGTCAGGATGACCGGAAACAGCTTCCTAAAATCCTGCCCTCCCAGCCGGTGGTACAGTTCATCATAAATATCTATCACTGACTTTGAGGTGTTCGCTTCCCGCAGGAACCCCAGCATCAGTGACACATTTACAAAATATATCGTCAGCAGGACTTTCCCTCCCTTGCTGCCGATCACGGAATCCATCTGCACCACTGCTGTGTCCGGATGCTGTTCCATATATACTTCGTAATCATGATAATTCCTTCCCACACGGCATCCACGGTCTACTTTCAGCTCCGGTTTTTTATATCTCGGACGGTACTTTACCTTTCTTGGCAGGTCTATGTTCCTGATATCAAACAGGCATCCATCCACGTAGTTGTAGAGGGTCTTTTCACTGCACATCAGTTCATCCTTATGTGTCAGGTAGATCTGATGGATAGACTGCCCCTGTTTTACCAACGGCACCAGGATTTCATTGAGTCTGGCGATTTCCCCTTCCGTAGCAAGGATCCCGCTTCGGGATTCCGATATCTTATCCGTTGCCCGCCTCTGGGCTCCCAGAGCATCGTAAACAGTTTTTGTCAGCGTACACTTCTTTACTTCACTGCATCCGTTGCATACATATGGCGGTTTAAAGCGATGGGTACATATTTCTTCTTCATAATGCTCGCAGTAACGGTTGCATATGAGTTCACACTGTTTACAGACAGCTACCAGTGGATGCCTGCAGTCATTTGTCCCACATACTTTTTTCCTCTTACATGCTTTTCTGTACTTGCAGGTATTATGCGGGTAACTTCCATAACCGGTGTCCTGTTCGATGGAATAGTTCCTGATCTCCTTTGTGATGGTAGTCCTGTCCCTTCCCAGTTTCTCTCCAAGCTCTGTGAAAGTCATGTGCTCCTTTAGTCCGCTTTCTATCTCCAGCCGGTCCTCATAATTTAAGAACTTTGCCATACTGTCTCCTTTCCCCGCCAGCTGCTGAAGTTCTGTTAAAAAACAGGAAGAACATTTCTGCTCTTCCTGCATTTGTATCGTCACTTTCACTGCTGTAATTTATTCTGTTTGTAATCAACTTTCCCCCTCACACGGGAATTTCAAAAAACTATTGAGGTCCCCTTGAATCACCCATAAATCAACCCTAAAGTTCAATCAAGGTATTTTTTACAAAGCAAATAAATCTATTGTTTTTAGTCCATTCTGGTTATTTCTTGAAACATCCTCCAGATCATAAACTGTTTCAGACAAATAAAAAGGACGCAGGATTTTACTCCCACGCCCCTAAACTTATCTGGCTTTATCTTCCCTGACTTTTGGCAGCTCCTTCCCCACCGTTTCCTGCTTTGCTTCCGATGTCTTTCTTGCCTCAAAAGCATCTGCATTATACTTGTACTCCTGTGGTTCAGCTACCATCGGTGAGTAGATGACCTCTCTTTCTGTATCCGGTGCTTTCTGTTCCTTATCCTTTGTGTGCTCCATACGCTTTTCCTTATCAAACTGCACAGTCATATCCAGATTATCCAGCTTATCAATCGAGGCGTCCAGATGCATCTCCATTGATACAAGCAGTTTTCTCACTGCTTTCATAGGGGCAAGTACAGCCTTTGTGAGATGGTGTTTCTGTTCTTTCTGTGAATAATCCACCTCCGGCTTATCTGCAAAGGTACGGAACGCATTGTTTACGGTCTGCCCGGCTTTTCGGAGTCCCTTTGCAAGAAGTGCTGTCCTTGCAATATCCCTGTCTGTAGATACAATCGTATCTTTTACCACTGTTCTGACATTGAGAAGTCTTTTCTTAATTCCTACAAATTCTGTCACCCTGTAAAGTGCCGCCCTGCCCTTTGCCTTTGTTTCATCAACAATATTCTTGGCAGTAGATTTTACCTGTACTTTTATCTCAGATACCTGTGACTTTATCTGCTCACATCTGGCATTGAGTCGCTCCTGTGCTTCTGTTAATGCTTTTTTTGCATTATTGATAAGGGTATCTTCCTGCATTTTCTTGATCTGGTCCTGCATACTGGTAAGTTCTTCTGTCATAGACACAATCTTTTTTTCCAGACCATCCACATAGGTGCATATCTCAAATACATCATTTGCCTGTTCTTTCATAGTATTCTTTTTTAATAAATCGAGAAGTTCTCTTATGATCTCCTCATTAGTAAGTGTCTTTTCTGCTTCCATCTGCTTTTCCTCCTTATAAACAGGGCAGCATATGCCGCCCCTTAGCCTTAATTATCGAAAGGGTGTATCCTTTTTATCCCTGTCGGGATTTCCGTGGTTCTGTTCGGCATTCTCCCTTGCTTTTTCGTTGCTCTTATCCTTTGCTTTCTCATATTCTGCAATAATCTCATTATAGAGCTTCTCCCTGAAATCCTTTGTGACCGGATAGCAGACATCCTGATAAATCGGTTTGCCGTGCTCGTCCACCTGCTTTGTTTTATAAGAAGGCATTGATACAAAGATTTTCTCTTTGCCCTGAAGGATGTTTACATTATTTACAATGAAGCTGTTTTCAAAGTAAATACGGGCAAGTCCCTTGATATTACTGCCTTCCCTTTCATAAGGTGTTACCGTCACGGAAAACTCCGGCATTTCCTGAGTTTTTCCCTGTGTCTGTGTTTCTGCTTTCTCCGGCTCCCTGATTTTTGCATAAGCCTCAAGGATATTAGTATAGAGTTCCTCACGAAACTCTGCCGTGATAGGATTGCATACATCCTTATAAATCACGCTGTTTTTCTCATCACGCTCATTTGAACGGTATCTTGGCATTGATACAAAAAGCTCTCCCTTTTCCTTATTTTCAAGGATTGCGATATTGGTAATCTTGAATGAATCACCAAATACCACGGTCGCAAAACCCTTGATATTGCTGCCATCTTTTGCTCTTACCTCGTTTACCTTAATTGAATACTTCATACGCTGTTCCTCTCTTTCTTATACTTCTGAATTATCATTGTTTTCTGGTATGATAAGCTCACACCAAAGCTGTTCTATCTGTTCACAAGACAATCTGCCATTTAACCAGTTGCCAAGTGTAACAACCATTCCGTCCTGCTCATAGTAGAGCCATTCCTGTGTTTCGATGTTTCCCTCATACACGATAGTCACATCAAAATCAGGCATAAATAATCCTGCCTCCGTATCCCAGATACAGGCAACTCCCTGTCTGAGTGTCAGATTCAGCCTTTCGACATACACAGACCAGCCGCTTACGACAATCTGAAAGTCATCATCAATCTCTGCAATATCATCCTGAGTGTCGATCAGCTCCTCCATTTCCGATACAGCTTCTTCTATCTCCCCCAGTCGGTATCTCTTATTCATCTGCCGCCTCCTTATATCTGCACCTGACAACAAAACGCATTGTTCCCTGTCCCGGCATTCAGCATTTCACTTCCGGTTTCTTCCATTACCGGGTATCTGATATCTATTCCCGGTATCTCAATAATGCCGATGATACTGCCTTCTTTAAGAATGGCTTTCTCCTCTTTACTAACGGTGGTTTGCTCTTTCTCAACCTCTGTCCTTTCATCCTGCTTCTCCTCCAATGTCTGCTCAAATTCATTTATGAGCTGGTTCGTGTTTCTCTCTCCGGTTGTACACCAGAAAAAAGGGACTGCCATAATGGCAATCCCTGCTGTAATCAGTAGTCCTGCGACCACTTTCCTTATACTCATAGAGTTTCACTCCTATCTTTTCCTGTTTCTGTCTGGCATATAGATTCCCTTATCCTCTGCAACAATACCCGCATTTTCTATTCTGTCCTCAGACTTTTCTTCGTCCGGTCCGCCAAGATCTGCATCCATAGCCTTTGCGTTCTCAAGGTCAAGCTGGGCATTTAATTCATACTGCCTTGCAAGTTTTTCTTCCAGTTCTGCACTATATGCAAACGGCTTGTCATACTCCGCCTTTGAAGCCTCAAGATCATTTTGGTACTGTTCAATCTTCTTTTCCAGAAAATCAACATTTTCGTGAAGTCCGTTGAACAGGTTCTCCAGCTTTACCATACTTCCCACCGGACTTGTGGAAAGTTCTGCCTTGTATTCCGTCTTTCCACGAAGCACCATATAGTTGATACTGAGGAAATTCTTTTCCACCAGAAGCTCAAAGCCGTGAAACTTACCGACTGGAGTGGTTTCGCCTGTCTTACATTTGCTGATTGCTTCAAGCATTACGGTTCCACCATCCACTCGCTCTGTATAAGTTGCATTGCCTATGGTAATGGCAAAATCCGGGTTATCAATCAATTCCTTATCCCTTGCCTTTATATCCTCCCTGACATTGGCAAGTTTCTCTGTCGCAGTTTTGATGAGTTTTGGATACTTGATCATAAAATTATCCTGCAATCCGTATCTCTGATTATCATAAGACGCCTTTAAGAGCTTTAATCTCTGGACATCATTGTCAACCTCCATCTTTTCCCTGATTAAAGGGTTGCCTGTAGCAACCGCCTTAATCTCCGCATAAGAAAGTGTTGCCTCATCAATGTCCTCACAGCTTCGGCTCACTGCCTTGCTTGTCATAACCTGACTGATGAAACGCTGCTTGTTTTCCACAAGTGACCAGTTGTATGCATCAAAGGTTTGTTTTGTAACATATCGGTAGATTGCCACCTCATCGTTTTTATTTCCCTGTCGGATACCTCTGCCTTCCCTCTGTTCAATAGAAGAAGGCTTCCACGGGCAATCGACATGGTGCATTGCAACAAGGTGTGTCTGTACATTAACTCCGGTTCCGCACTTATCTGTCGAACCGATAAGGACTTTTTTCTTACCTGTCCTCATTTCCTTAAAGAGTGCATCCCTCTGTGCGTCTGTTTTTGCATCGTGAATAAATGCTATCTCCTCCGCAGGGATACCATACTTGATAAGTGACTCCTTCAGATAATCATAAATCGTAAAGTCCTTGTCCGGTCCCGGTGTTCCAATATCCGAAAAAATAAGCTGACAGCCTATATGACCATCAGCATTTCCTTTTACATATTCTTTCCAGACATTTTCCGCTACCTTATTGAGCTTTCCGTCCGGGTTGTTCGGTGCGTCCTTATCAATCAGTCTTGCGTCTGTTCCAAGAAGTCTTGCTTCGTGCGTAATCTTTAAGAAGTTGTCAACACTTGGATCAACACCCCCGCCCCTTATCCTTTCTGCTCTTACAACAAATTCTTCCATTACCTGCTTCACATACCAGTCCGGCTCCGACTCCACGATGATAGGCTTGCCGCCACGCAGAGCTGGCACATCAAGGTCAAGCATATCCGCTGTCTGCACATCGGCAACCTCACGGAAGATGTTCATAAGCTCCGGCAGATTGGTAAACTTATTGAACCTGCTCTTGAAACGGAAACCACTGCCCTCAACCGTAAGCTCCAGTGCCGTTGTTACTTCTCCAAAGTTAGCCGCCCACGAGTCGAAATGATGAATTCCCATCTCCTCAAGTGCCGATTTCTGCAAATAAAGCTGCATAACATACATCTCACACATCGTGTTGCTTATCGGTGTTCCGGTAGCAAATACAATGCCCCTGCCATCATTTATCTCTGATAAATACTGGCATTTAAGCTGCATATCCGTTGACTTCTTAGCCCCACTACTGCTGATTCCCGACACATTATTCATCTTTGAAAAAATGGCAAGGTTCTTAAAATTGTGTGCTTCGTCTACCATAATAGAGTCAACACCCAGCTCCTCAAAGGTAATGAGGTCATCTTTCCTGCTCTCATCGGTCAGGGATTTAAGCTGTTCCTCCAGCTTTTTCTTCTGGCTTTCCATCTGCTTTACGGTCCAGCGTTCCCCGTTCCGCTCCTTCATATCATCAATCGCATAGGTGATCTCATTTATCTGTTCATTAAGCATTCGCTCCTTTCTCTCTGCCGAAATTGGAATTTTCTCAAATTGCGAGTGCGACATAATGATGCAGTCATAATCGCCTGTCGCAATCCTTGATACAAACTGCTTTCTCCGGCTCTTTTCAAAATCACGCTCCGTTGCAACCAAGATGTTTGCTGACGGGTAAAGCCTTAAAAATTCACTTGCCGTCTGCCCGATAAGCGGCTTTGGCACTACCATAATTGTCTTATTGGAAAGTCCGAGTCTTTTCTGTTCCATACACGCAGCCATCATTTCAAACGACTTTCCGGCTCCGACGCAGTGGGCAAGCAGAGTATTTCCTCCCATAAGGATTCGTGCCACCGCATTTTTCTGGTGCGGTTTTAATTCAATCTCAGGGTTCATTCCCGGAAATTGCAAATGGCTTCCGTCATACTCACGCAGGCGGATATTATTGAAGGTTTCATTATAATATTCCACATACTTCTGTCGGCGTTCCGGTTCTGCAAATAACCATTCCTTGAACTTCTCCTTGATCATATTTTGCTTTTCCCTTGCAAGCATTGTCTCATTTTTGTTGACTTCATAATGGTACTTGCCCTCACCATCATCAATCCTGTCCCTGACAGTGACCGTTTTTAAGTTCAGGGTATCCTCAAAAATAGAATAAGCATCCATCCGGCTTGTACCATAGGTTTTCGTTGCCGCCACGGAATGTTTATCCATACTTTTGTTCTCAATGAACCATTCCATACTCATTTTATTCAAGTGTACCTGAATACCGGAATTATAATACTCCGTTCTGATTGCCCTTGCCCTTTTTGGTGTATTAAGCAGCTCATAGATAAACTGTTCATAATCAAGCGGTTCAATCCAAGTTGTACCAATCTTTACATCTATATCCGAGGCTTCAATCCATTCCGGCTGAACTTTCTCTAAGGCTGCGGCATTGTCGGCAAATCTTTCTGCCTGTGGATCGTCGGTATCAGCCGCCATTGCCTTTGCAACACGTAGCTTATCCCTTACATTGCCTGACAGATATTCATCTGCTGTCTCCCAGCCTGCGTCCGGGTTATTTTCATTGTAACGGTCAGGATTAAGAAAAATAATTCCATCGAGTTCCTTTATGAGAGTATCCCTGTCTGTTTCATAAATGGAGAGCATATAAGGAATATTTACATATCCAAACTCATTGACCGATACATTAAGAGCCTCAACTGCAGTTTCTACCCTGTCCACCACGGACTTTGCTTTAATCGTCTGCTTATAAAACATATCAGCCTTCTTCACCTCCCCGTCCTCATTTACTTCTTCCAGACTGCAAAGAAGCGGATAATCGCTGTCATCCCTGAACGCTGTACGGTTTGCTTTGGAAGTGATTGCTCCATACTTTCCAACGAATTTATCATATTTTACATTCAAAAGCTGCTGTTTGTCTGCAAGCTCCTCATCACTACAGCCCTCCATCTGGATATCAATCAGCTCTCTTGTTATCTGTCTGATTTCATCAAGGCTCTTAATACGCCCCTCCGCTGTCGGTGATACTTTCTGCCTTACCATCTCTGAATTTTCCCTGTAGTAAAGTTTTCCTTCAAAGAATGTGTAAGTATAATTTCTGACATCCGGATCAGCGGGAATGACTTCCTCTGTCTGTTCCTCATTCTCTGCCAGTCTCTCAAAATCTGTCATCTGTGCTTTGATGTTACTGATTGCCTTATTGAGTGCTTCATACAGATTGAAGTTCTCATCATTATTCACACAGACGGTATATCTGCTGTCCTGTCCGAACATCCTTGTATCATACTGCATTGTACCAAGCATCATCTCCGGGTGCTCTGCAAAATAGGAATTGACTGCTATGCCATCACCTGTGACACCAAGATGTACCCAGTCAGGCTCTATATCAATTTTTCGCTCTCTTTTCTGTAAAAAAAGAATGTCCGCAGTCACCTCAGTTCCTGCATTATCCTTAAATGCAGTATTCGGAAGTCGGATTGCTCCCACAAGTTCTGCCCTCTCAGCCAGATACTTTCGTATAGTCGGATTACTCTTATCCAGTGTTCCCTTTGTGGTAATCACTGCAACCATACCTCCCGGTCTTGCCTGATCGAGTGCTTTTGCCAGAAAATAATCGTGAATACGGAAGTTATACTTGTTGTACTTTGGATCGAATATCTTATAATCTCCAAATGGCACATTTCCCATAACAACATCAAAGAAGTTATCCGGATATGTGGTGTTTTCAAATCCTGTAATACTGATATTGGCATTCTGGTAAAGCTGTTTTGCTATTCTTCCCGATATGCTGTCCAGCTCCACTCCGTACAGCCTGCTTTGCTGCATTGGTGCTGGCATACTTCCGAAGAAATTACCGATACCCATAGACGGCTCCAAGACATTTCCGCCTTTAAACCCAAACTGCACAAGGGCTGAATTGATACACGTTGCAATCTCCGGCGAAGTGTAAAAGGCATTATTTACAGTTGCTCTTGCCGCACTGTATTCCTCATCGGAAAGAAGCTCTTTCAGTTCTGCATACTCTTTGCTCCACGCAGCATTATTCTCATCAAATGCCTGTGACAAGCCTCCCCAGCCGACAAACTTTGATAAAACAGTCTGCTCCTCCTGTGTTGCAAGTCTGTTTTCTGCTTCAATCTGCTTTAGTGTACAGATTGCATCAATGTTCCACTGGTATCTGGTCTTTGCACCACCCTTTTCTGTTTCCCACAGGTTATAATGGAAATTGAGTTTTGTCTGGTCTTGTGTTTTTTCTTTTCCACGCAGACCTTCCACTGGCGGTAATACTTCCTGTGCAGGTGTTTCAGGGGCAGCCTCCTGTGGTTCGGTATCCTTCTGTGGAATATCTGCCGATACATTCTTATCCTCATCAGAAATTATACGACCATCCGTGTCAATCTTGGTATTCAAGCCATATGCAATCGCCCGTTCTCTGGTTTTAAGACGGCTTTCTCTCACACTGTCCTCAATATCAAAGAACTTGCGGTAAACAGGATTCATCTTTTCCCTGTCAATCTTATTTTTTATGGTCTGATAGATTGCCTTCTGGTCCTCTCCACAGTAAAATGGCTGTTTTACCATATAGGATAAGATTTCATATACCTCACGCCATGATACGGTATCCCCTGCCCTCTCTCCATTTCTGTTTTTGTAGCTTACTTTCACATCTGCACTGCTTAAAGTGTATTCTGTGAGTCCATACTGATTATTGCAATATGCCTTTCTCTCACCCTGAACATTTCCCATCGCTAT
The DNA here is from genome assembly GCF_014384965.1 of Jutongia hominis. Classification (GTDB taxonomy): domain Bacteria; phylum Bacillota; class Clostridia; order Lachnospirales; family Lachnospiraceae; genus Butyribacter; species Butyribacter hominis. The sequence goes on along the minus strand of NZ_JACRSW010000041.1, from coordinate 14,393 downwards.
CTCACAGATCAGTTCCAGCTTATTTGGCATAAATGCAAAATCCGATTGCACCACATCCATAAGGAAAGCACGGAATGGTGTGTAACAGCTACATTCTGACACAAGTATCTCAATGGCATCTCTTAAATCTTTATCCATTGCAGCTACACGGTCAGCATAATCAATCGGCTTGATATACCGTAACTCAGCCGCCTTTCTGTTTACAGCATAACTGTCAGGCTCATCAGGAATAGCATAATCATCAATTTCTGATTTCTCCTCCTGCGTATCAACTTCACGGTACTCTGCGTCAATGACTTCATCATCTTCACGAAGTCCGTCCATTGCAAGCTCATCAATACGAGGTGTCTCCGACTGGTATTCTCCGGTAAGGATAAGTACACCGATTTCCTTTTCGACATTCTTCCACGAAACGTATCCTTCTACTTCTCCATCTTCATCTTTCCATTGGATACGAAGTCCCGAACCGTGAAATGTGTCATACCCGTGCAAGCCTAGACCGTCAAGCGGCCAGCTTGCACCCCCCTGACCATATTCTGCCTTGATACGCTTTGCTCTGGTTCCTGCGTCTATCTCTGTCTGATAGATTTCACACACCCTGCCTTTTCCACCGACAAAGCCAGTTCCTTTCATAAGTATCTCTTTTACATACTCACTTGGTACACTCTCTGCTTTCTTTGGATTAAGGTAATTATATTTTCTGGCAAGGGCAGCCTTTTTATCCTCCTCGAACTGACGCATAAATTCATTGTGTCTGGTTTTCTCCGGCTGCTTCACACCAAAACTTGCCTGCCCGTTTTGGTCGAAAAAAAAGGAAGCCTGTGTATATTCGGCTTCCTTACTGACACCCAATGAGTTAATCTCATCAAGCTCTCTATTTAATTCTTCCTGTGTTTCTAATGAAACTTCATCACGATCTGGTGGAGCACTACTTCCTCTGCCTGCATCTTCGCCTGCTCTCTTATCTTCCACATCTCCATTGTCGATGACGGATTCTGTGGCTTGTGCTTCATTAGATACTGTTCCTCCAACTGATCGTAAAGCTGGTTTGCTTCCTCCTCTACTGCCGACATCTTCTCGTACATCTTCCCGAATCTCATCAGTGTCTTGTACCTTGCCGGTTCGTTCTCCAGAAGATACTTCATTGCCATTCTCCCGTATCTGCCCAGCTTCGTTAAATCCTCTGTCTCGTCCGGCATTGTCAGCTCCGGATACAGCAGTCCGTCCACTTCCTTGTAAGTCATTGCTTCTAACATATGATATTCTCCTTTCGCTCTCAATCGTTTGTAAATTCCTACTAAATTCTCTAAGAACACTACAGGAGACATCGCATACAAGGGAACCAAGACGGTAAACTATCTCCTCATCTTTGATATTTACAATCTGACTGAAATCCTGTTCTTGCACAGATAAGTCAAATCCACATCTCGTCCCTACAGCATACATAACACTGGAATATACTAACTGCTCCATATCGCTATCCTGCTGTAAGCCCTTGCGTTTTTCGTTGAATTCCTTTATCACACTACCTGATAGCTGCATTAGTTCGGACATTCTATCCCCGAACTCCTCTTTTATTATATTCCAAACATTTGTTCCTGTAAACTGTTTTAGCGTATTTTTTAGTGATTCCCTGTCATCGCTTTTATACCGCTCCATCTGTCCTTCCGATACCAGAAAGTCTGCATAACTTTTCAGGTTTTCCCCCTCCAGATCCCAAGTCAGCTTCACATTCTTTCCGCCTGTATCACTGATATCGAAAATATATCTCATACGGGGATTAAGTGCCCTTGAGGGGAAGATAGCACAGCCCTTTGCTCCACGCTTTACATATCTTCCCACTTTCTTCCAAGTGTCATAATCTGCCATAAGGGTACTTTTCTCCGGTGATCTCTGAGCTGTTACCATAACGATATTATCAAATTCATAGCGATATAACTGACCAGCAACTTTTAATACATCTTTCCAGTTCTTTTCAGAACGGGTGATGTTGCTGATTTCTGAATCATATATCGCTTTGACCTTCATATCAACACTCATGTGTCACCCTCCTTTTACTTCAGTAATTCTGCAAACATTTCCTTAAAGAGCTTTGACTCCTCCCCGTCAAGCTCAATCACAAATTCTGCATCAACCGCCTGTCTATCACATTTGCCCTTTCCTTTTACAATCTTTCGCATAATCCTGAGAAGCACATAACACTGCTTTGACTTGGCTATGCTCTGCTTAAAGGCAAGTCCGTCGCTGTCAGCCGACTGCTGTGTCTCATAGACAATCACATTCAGCTTTCTGCTGATTTCCTCAACTTTCTCATATGGAATACTGACAGACGATTTTACCTCTCCCGGTCTTTCCCATTCCTTATGAAGTTCGTTTAATAAAAATTCCATATCCTTAATAACTGCTGTCTGCTCATTTTTCATCGTGTCTTTCCTCCATTTTCCTTTAATGAAGAAGGGAGCTGTTCTTCGCTGTATGGCGAAAAATCAACTCCCTTCATATCCTCCGCATCAAGGACTATCTGTTCTGAATAATACATATCCATTGCCTTGTTTATGGCATCGTCAAGTGACTCTGCCTTTACTGTCTCTACCCTTGAGAGAACTTCTTTTATCTCAATATCAAATTCTTTTTCCATTCGATATCAGCCTCCAATTCCATTTTTCCTCATCGGCTCTTTTTTTCTTTTACCTGTCTTTCCTTAAAACCTTCATCATACTTTCCATCTTCAAGCCTGTCATAAAAATATTCCTCCTCTATCGTTCCAAATTCCTTATACATCTGGTGCAGGAAATCATTCTGCATATTTTTTGGAATATCATCATCCTTTGACAAATCCTGATAAAAATAAAACTTCTGCTTGAGTTTCGCCCTGTAATCATAAACATCTTTTATCTTTTCAGGTGTCCCGTATTCTCTTTTATATGCCTTAAAGTTGGTCTGCGAAAGTGTGGAACCAAGATAAATCCCGTGCTCCCACGATACCCCGATCGTTGTGTTATCCTTAGTTGGCTCCTCGTCTTTCGGATATCGCTTATACTCTGTTGCTCCAAGAGCAATCGTGAGAGAGCCGCTTTTCATATCCATTACCACAAGATTGCGTGGAGATAATGCTTCCAGTACCATATAATCGTGGTCATTAAAATTATGAAATGTCTGCCCTCTTTCAAATGTCCTGTCGCATTTTTCATAATGCAGGATAAAGTCATCTATCCAGCCTCTATCCGTCATTCCAATCTCATCCATCTTTGTAATACACTCTGGGGAACTTGTTGCCTTATCAAAGTAAAATTTCTTTGAATCGTTATAATATCCTTGCAAAAAGCGTCCCAGTTCCACATCATCTCTACAGAATTTTGCAAAAACTGTAACATTTGCTGCCCTGTAATACTCTGTAAAACCTTCCGCAAGCGTTCTTCCAAGAAGCAGCATCTGATCTGCAAGCTCTGACATATCATCAATGGCAACGAACTTCTTATAATCTTCCAAAGTCATAAGCATATTTCTTTCTGTTCCCTTATAATTCTCCATTACAAGAATCATATCCTTTAAATCCATTCTTACCTCCTGTCCCAGAGAGGACTTTCGCCCTCTCTGCCAATTTTCTATGGTCTGCCAATTACTACAATCTTTCCGACACTTGCCACATCACGGTAAACTACGCCAACTCTTTCATTCAGGGCTTCTACCACCTTTCCATTGCCGACATATACTGCCACATGGCTGATATTCTTATATCTTCCGTTGTTTGTGAAACTGTAAAAGATAAGATCACCAGGCTGCATTTCATCATAAGATACGGTCTTTCCTGCTTCATCAAGTCCCTGTGCTTCTGCCGCTGCTGTAGTTGCTCCTCCATGACTGATATTCACACCTGCATCCTTCCATGAATAATACGCAAGTGAACTGCAATCATAATAATTGCCACTATCTCTTAATTCCTGACTGTAAGGATAACCCACTCTGTGAAGGGCATAAGAGCAGACTGCTTTCTGCCTGCTATCTGTAATACCACTGAGGATTGCATTTATTTCATCCTCTGTCATGGAACTTACTCCGGGGCTTCCACCGCCTCCACCGCTTCCACTTCCAGCATATCCAAGCTGTCCCATAAACTCAGGACTCATGATCTGCTCAAGCATTTCTACCTGATCAGAATCAAATCCATAAACGGAAATCATATCTCTGTATGATTTGAGCGTAACATTTACATACAGTACCGACTTCGTAACAGTTGTTACATTGCCATCTGCGTCTGTTTCCTCCACATCTTTTGTTCCACTACTTGTAGTATAAGAACACATATCATTTACTACAGTCTGCAACCACCCCTTTGATATATCATTCATAATTGTTGCAGTATCGCCTACACCATACTTGACCATGTAGACCGCCATAATGTCGTAGTAGTTACTTGGATTTTCATCCATTCCCTCATAATCTACATACACCAGTTCGCCAAAGTCATATCCGGTATGTTCATTCACTTTGGTATTCACATCACGGTTAAATTCAGACACATAAGCACTTGTAACTGTCTGCACTGTATCTCCTGACTCCAGCGGCGGTAAAAATAAGGCAAATGGTGAATTATAAAGAATCGCTATCACAGCAATAACCGGAACTGCAACGATTACCACTAAAAGAACCAACAGAAAAAGTACAAGTCCGATAATCGGAGCTGCCGCCTTTATCCAGAGAACTGCCTTTTTTACAATCAGATCTTTTACCAGTTTTACAACACTGTCCGTCTGATTTTCCTGTTCTTTCATCTTATCCAGAAAAAATTTAATCTTTCTGCTACGGTTCGCTGCTTTCACATCCTTCGCCTCAATAGATACACCCGTGGCATAGCCTGCCGCCATGCCGACTGCTGTACCTGCTCCCGGTGCAACCGCTGTACCTGCCGCTGTGGTTGCCGCTTTTGTCGTAGTTTTGGCAGTTTCTTTTGCAGTGTTCTTGGCAGTTTCTTTCGCTGCTGTCTTTGTCGTGTCACCGGCAACCTTTTTTGCCGTATCACTGGCAGCTTTCTTTCCCATCTTTTTTGCCAGCTTCTTTCCTGTTTCTACCTTCTTGATACGCCTCTTTGCTTCGGCTGCCGCTTTCTTTCTGAAAAGTGACGCTCCCCTTGAAGCAGTTCCCGTAACCGGACGGCTTGCTTCATATGCAAGATAAGCTGCCTGTGACACTTCCTGCCCGCCTTCCACCTGCTCTGTAACTGCTCCAGTCGCAAGTGCTCCCGTTCTTCCTGCTATATGAAGATTGGTATTCTTCGTCTTGATAGAAGTATTGGACTCCCGTATATTTCTCTTAAATTTTGAAGGTTCCTTTTCTTTCTTCTCTGCCTGATGAATGGTACTCTTACGATAAGACTTCTTTTTACCTGTATCATTTATCTTTGCACTAGCAATTTTCGGACCACGCTGTACAGTGTAAATGTTACTGCCCTTAATTTTAGCTTTCTTCGGTTCATGCATATGAATCTTAGCTTTTTTCTTAGTGTGAATGACCATAGGCTTGTCATCCACTTTTTTTATCTTCAATGTTCCCACCTTCTTTCTGTATCCTTAAAAAAGGTAAAAAGTAGCCATCCGGAACTTAGTCCAAATGGCTGATACATTGCAATTCTAATCAGCAAATTTTGCCTCCCTTTTCTTCTGCTCCGCAATCTTTTCGTGGATATTGGTGTTATACAGTCTGTAAAGGTCAGTGTCCTTGCTGATCTGATTATCAAACGGAATTACCACGGAACCACACTTGATAAGTCCCATTCCCGATGCAGTATTGGTTACGAAACGAAGCTGTGCCTCTGATACACCGATAACCTCTGCCATCTTGGAACTGTCTGTATTCGCCTGCTTTAAGAGTGCAACAAACTCAGAGTTTGCAAGCATTGTAGTGGCGGTGTAGTTCTGTAAAAGGTCCACGACGTTCTGGGTGATACCCGTGCACAGTCCACCTTGTTTCCTCACCTTCTTCCAGAGCTGCTGTAAATATTTTGCAGAATACTCCGAATTAAGCAGGACATGGAACTCATCAATATAGAGCCAGGTTGCCTTGCCTTTTTGCCCGTTTTCTACAATTCTGTTTTGAATAGACTCCATCATAACAAGCATTGTGATAGGACTAAGCTCCGTGCCTAAGTCCCTGATACCATATACTGTGAATCGGTTATCTACATCAACATTTGTCTGGTGGTTAAAGATATTGAGGGAACCATTTACAAAAAGTTCCAAAGACAATGCGATATCCTTTGCTTCGTCCTCCGGCTGTTCCATAAGGATATCGTAGAAGTCACTCATTACCGGAATATACTTTTCCCTGCCCCTTGCGATGTCGATATACATCTTTCTCACACAGCGGTCAATGATTGATTTCTGTCTGGAATTTAAGCTGTCCCCGATACACTGCTCACAAAGACCAAGCATAAATTCCCCTTTTTCCCTTATCATTCCCTTTGAATCATTCGGATCAAGACTCCACACATCCATCTCAAGCGGATTTACATAGTTGTCCGTGTATGTGGACATATTTACCACGGTTCCGCCATAAGTCTGTGCAATATCAAAATATTCGTTCATCGGATCAATGACGATAATCTCATCATCCCCCGATAAAAATACGCTACCCATTTCCATCTTACAGAAGAATGATTTGCCAGAACCCGGCACTCCGAATACAAAGCCATTTCCGTTGATGAGCTTCTTTCTGTTACCGATATTTACATTCTTACTGATCTGGTTGATACCGTAATAATTACCTGTGCTGTCATTCAGTTCCTGCACATTGAACGGCATAAGCACCGCAAGCGACTGGGTAAGAAGGGTACGCATTGTTTCCACCTGTCTTACACCAATCGGAAGTGCCGTGTTGAGTGCTTCCCTCTGCTTTAAGTAGTGTGTATCAATCGTACAACTGTTACGTTTTCCGATTGTTTCTACTGTTTCGCAGACACTCTCAAGCTCCTTCTTACTTTCTGCCATAAGGATAATGGTAACTCCTACAAAGAAAAGACACTGGTCATTCTCACGAACATCATCCATAATTGCCTCAATCTCTTTTTTCTCCGTTCTCTTTGCATAAGAGATTTCTGTGGAGAAGTCATTGTTCTTATTACGGACTCTCTGCTGTTTGATAATATCCGACTCAATACCAAGATATTTCTTCTGAAGCACCTTTGTGGTCAAATCCTTTGGCACAGGCACTACATCAATACTGGTAATGGAGTGTACCGGAAGGGAAGTAATCTCATTGATAAATCTGTCAGATAAACTGCTGGGATACTTCTTAATGAAAAGTGCCTTGCAGTATTTACTCTCGTCCTCAAAATGGTCTGGGAAATATTTCACCATACCATTACATAAATCATTCTTAAAATCTGCTCCGACCTTCTTTGCCTTTTTGATATCAAAATCAAAACTGCCCTCATCGCCAAGATGGTAATAGTCATAGAGCACTTTCAGCCTTTCATTGCCGTTAAGCGGCACAATCTCCGCCCCCAGTTCAATGAAAGCCTTGTGTATTGTTGCCTCAAGTGTGGCAAACTGTGCCTTTGCCTCCTCAAAGTTCTTTCTCTCAATCGTGATCGTCAGGTATCTTTCCTGTTCAATCCCCTGTCTGCCCTCAATAATCTTCTCCTCAATAATGTCATTGTAGATTCTTCGGTAATTATTGAAGCCATCGTTTTTCTCTGTAATAAGAACCTTATCACGGAGGTCCTCCATATTTTTGTTCTTATTGTTAATCGTAATCTTATAATTACAGTCCAGCGAATTTAAGAATTTGCAGTATCTTTCAAAAATGCCGATCTGCTCATCCTCCGTTGCCGTTGTGTAATTGATGTCCTGAAAGCGGTAACACTTGGAATACTTATTCCTGCTTACTTCAAAAATACCGTTTTCAGCCACCGCCATAATCTCTATGGTTTCCTGAATGGATTTAGGTGTCTTATACAAAGGCTCACTCGCCTTCTTTAATAACTTAAATCCGTCTGTAAATAAACCCATGTCTCTAACCTCGCTTTCTTATAATGAAAGCCCGCCGGGAACTTCACCCTGCGGGCTGTGTTCCCGACCTTTCGGTCAGATACTATTCGTTTCTAATGCATTGCCTTATATACTGCAATGCCTGCTACTGCCGCCACGATGACTGCGACAAGTCCAAACAGCATGTTTCTCGTCTTTTTCTTCATTGCTTCAAACTCCTCCTGCTTCTTTACAGCCGAATCAGCTGTTACAGTCTCCGGTTCAGCCTTTCTGCCTTTCTTCTTTACCTGTTCATTCTGTTCTGCTTCTAACTGCTTTATTGCAGGCTCTCCCTCTGTTGATACATAGGTAAGTGCCCTGTTACCAAACATAAAATGCAGTTTCTTTCCCATATACTCGTAGAAATTCATCCCGTTAAAGGAATAGAATCCGCCAAGAGCAATCGGTGCCACACATGGAATTGCCACATAAGCAGAACCAGTAAGACCGATATATTTGTAAAGAAGAAGGACAATACCGCCACCAACCACTACACTTGCAATGGAAAATATAAGCTGCCTTGCAGTAAGTCCCATCGCAACCGATTCCTGATAGCGGTCAATATCCTTGTTTACTTCGATTACCATTGTCGCTTCCTCCTATCTTGATAAATCCTTTTTCTCCGGCTTTCTTGTCATTCCAATATTCGCCTCATACTTATCCATTCCATCCGGACACAGTTCCCTAAGCTTGTCTACATTGAACAGATAAAGAGGATATTCACAGAACCCGCTCCTTTGCGTGAATCCAGTAAACTCTCCAAGGTCGTTATCTGTAATAAACTTTTCAATATCCGGCATGTCATTCACATTCAGATATCCGCAGTAATTTGGTGCTGCAACCGACAAATTCACAGTCACATCCCCAAAAGGCTCCTCATATCCATCTTCATTACACATAAGACCGATAAACATTGCCCTGTTATTCATATACTGCTGGATATCAAATGTCACCTGCGTTTCTCCGGTTATGCTTGAATTATAAGTAACCTGTTTCTTTTCATTATCCATTTCTGCCTCCCTCTATAATCCAAATGCCTTGCTTGTAAGTGTCTGTGCACCCTTCACGCTTCCAACAGTCATTGCTATCGTAAATGTCATTTCACACAAATAAATAAGCGTCTGTGCCCAGTCAGCGTAACTTCCTGTAAATGCCGGAAGTCCTGCATTGATAAATGCATTACATACCACAATTGCAAGTGCCATCGTTACTGCCTCGAATACACACGAAAGAAAATATTTGCAGTAGGTAGCCATTGTATGACTGACCATTCTGTTTCCTGCCATTGTGGAGCATGCAATCGCACCAAGCGGCACAATAATCAGTATCTTTAAGAACCTGAAATACACTGTGTAAATGATAAAGAATCCACAGATAATAATGATGATTGCAAGCAAAGCTGTAAGTATCAGCATTACCAGACTCTCACCAAATCCGAGTCCCTTAATGATGTCTGCCTGTGTACTGTCAATGGCAAGCTGCGTCGTTGTCCCCGCAGATATAAGTCCCACCAGATTTCCTATGGAAGTAAAAAACGCTTTCATAATCGTGACATTATTTGCAACAAACCATTCTGCAAGTCCCAGTCGGATAAGCATACGAAATATAGACTCAAACCTCATCTCATCTTTTACATCTATGCTTTCCGAGCAGAAACCGATAACAAAGAACAGCACAACGAGGGAAGAGCCGACCGCTACAAAGACCGGCTCTATACCCTCAATGACTGCCCAGGGACCTCCGCCCTTGAAACTGACCGGTGACTGTCCAAGCATTGCAAAGACCAGGGATATCTGATTGTTCCAAAACCCAAACACTGCCTCAAGAAGTGCAAGGATCTTATCACCAAGCTTAAAAATATCCATACTTGTTATTCACCTCTTTCCTTTTACTAAAAGGGGAACTTTTTCCCCCATCTTAGAAGCCTAAGAATGTCAGTACTGTTGAAATACCAGCCATCATGACACCTGCTACAATTCCTTTCAGTGCAGAGTTCATGGTAGATGAATCCTGCTGCTGGTAGGCTTGTGCGAACTCCATAACATTCTTTGCAAGAATGATGACACCAACCGCACCAATGACTGCAATGATAAGTGTCTTTAAATTCTCAAGCGGCTGTGTTACTGCGGAAGTACCTGTACCTGCTGCAAAACAGGTAGTGCTCATAAGCATCACTCCCATAAGTGCTCCGGATACTGCCGGAACGAATCTCTTCTTAAAGTGAATGAATCTTCTCTTCATGCCTTTTCCCTCCAAACCCTTGTTTTCTGCACTATTGCAGACTGAATTGTTAGTTACTGTAATCTGTTCTTTTCTCATGATAAAAATCTCCTTTTTCTTGATGTGTGACAGATATGGAAAAAGCCAGAAAGGAATGTACACATTCCAATCCGGCTGATTTCCGAATGGAATATATACATTCCTCTCTGTCTTTGTTTTTTTACTATATGATTATCAGGCAATGCCTGTTGTAAAGATTAATCGGGCTTTCCCCGATGCGTTGTGCTTCAACCACCTCCTTTTATGGCATGAAAAAAGCACTCTAACCTATTATTGGCTAAAGTGCTTTGTAAAACAGTTATTAAATTATTTATCAGTCAGACAAACTTGAAGTTTCCATTTATTTCTTTTTGCGGTATTTGGGTTCAATACCTACTACATACGCTACCATAGCCGCAATACTAATAAGCATTGCACCCAATATAGGTATAATAATCAAACCCGAATTCTGCCCATCTAATAAAGGCAATCCAATTAACGTAAACAAAACACCATACACGCACCACAATATGCCCAAAGCACGATTATAGCCTTTCACATCTTCTATGGGCGCTACCTCAGCATTTGCCCAAAAACCGAAAGGTTTTGCTTTCTTGGAATTAAAATCATAAATGCCCATTACAATAAATAATACGCCGATTATTACCCAAATAACAAATGCTATTGATCTTCCTTCCATAATATGTATCCTTTCTTTGTAGTTCTGTAAATTCCGATTTGTAAGTTTCTTTAATCTCACATAGACACAGTATACCACAACTTCTGTGCCTATGCGATAACTTACTGCTTCTTTCGATAAGAACTCATCTTCTCCACCGTTACCTCTGGATAGAAATAAGTCAGTATCGTTGCTCTAGGAATTCCTGCCGCAAGTGCCATCTTTAGCTCCTCTTTCTGCTCAGGTGTATATGACCAATGAAGCATTCGGTTTGTAATAGTATCTTCCCACTTAGGCTTTTCCCTTTCAGGATTCCTTACAGGCTTACTACCAGCGTTTCCACTAGAACCACTGGCAGTTGCTGTACTATCTGCTTTCTGCGATTCATCGACATACTCAAGCTCATTTGCCTGTTCCCTGTCTATCTTTGCTTTCTGCTCTGCTTCATCCTGCATGGAGAATCTTCTGCTTAATTCCGCATCGCCAAGCATCATAAACTGCTCATAGGTTAGAGAATCTATATACACATTCTCGCCCTTATCCTTCAGTTTTTCATAATACTTAACTGCCTTGTCTGAAAGAATCTCAAATGGCGGACCGATAAGATTATTTGCTCCTCTTATCTCGTGAACATAAGGCTCTCCCTTGCCATCTGCTGTCTGGTTAAACATCGGATGATTAAATGGAATAAACTTGTTGTCCATGATAGGATCAAATCCACGGATAAAAATAATACATTTCTTATTATCCAGCTTTCTTACCTCATCGGGTGTAAACAGTTCCCTGCCTAAAACATCATAATTTCTTGACGAGCTTCCCTGCCTCCCCTTTGTCTCTCCGCTTGATTTTTTATCAATCGTGCCTTTTCCAAGCAGTTCCGAGACATACTTGTGCGTACTCTGCTCATTGCCTCCAAGATAGATGAAAGTATCGCAGTTGCCTGGAATGGTTTCCCAAGTATCCTTGAAAAGTGCCTTTAACTGGGCAAAGTTCTGTATGATGATAATACTGGAAATTTCCCTGCTTCGCATTGTAGAAAGCAGCGAACAAAAATCATCTGGCAATGCAACATTCGCAAATTCATCTAACATAAATGTCACATGAATCGGGAGTCTGCCACCGCAGTTAAAATCCGCCTGATAGTACAATTCCTGGAATATCTGAGTATAGAGCATTCCGATAATAAAATTATAGGACTTGTCACTATCGGGGATTACACAAAAGAGTGCTGTCTTCGTCTCTCCATCACCATTGACTCCAATACCTATATCAGATAGATTCAGCTCATCCTTAGAAAGAAGTCGTAAAACCTGCTTATTCTCAAGAAATGCAAGTCTTGAGTTTGCACTGATAATAATGGAACGTACTGTATCTCCTGCACCTCTCATACACTTGTTGTACTGTTTTACTGCCGGATGATTAGCTCCAAGTGGAGAACTCTCCTCTAAGAACTTCATTCGCACATCCAGTTTCGATGCCTTTCCCTGCTCTGTCACTTCTGCTTCTCCAAGAAGCTTCAGTACTGTCTCAAAGTTTCTCTTTGCCGGCTGTACTTCAAGCCATACATAATAAAAGATTGACTGTAAAAATAATCCTTCTGCTTTCTCCCAGAATGGATCACTTGGAGTGGAACCCTTTGGTGTGGTATTACTGATAAGATTGGTAATCAGCTTTACCACGTCCGTTTCCTCTCTGATATAGGAAAACGGATTGTAACAGTCTGACTTATCCATCTCAAGCAGATTGATGACCTTCACATTGTATCCGTTATTCTTTAACATCTGCCCGCAGCTTCTAAGAATCTCACCTTTTGGATCAGTACAGATAAATGAACAGTTATGTGGCATCTGCATCAGATTCGGCTTTACCTCATAAAATGTCTTACCGGCACCGGAACCACCGCAGATAAGAATATTTCCATTGAGCTTCAGCCTTCTGAAATCAAGTGATATCTTCACATTCTGGCTTAGTATTCGATTGAAATTCTCGTCCTTATCCGCCAGTATCTTATTAACCTGCTTTGGATTTTCAAATCTCGCTGTACCAAACTCCTTGCCGGGCATATAGTTTCTCTGGCTGGTGTAATACATAACAATAGCCATCGCATAGATTCCTAATGCAATGGCTACCGCTTTTATAGTATTCGTATTGTAATAGTTTGCAAAGGGAGCAGCACATACTTCATTGAATCTGTTCATAAATTCATTAAATGCCACTCCCTCCGACCACGCACCATTTATCAGATAACCAAGGTACCCCGCTAATACTGCACCCACAAGAATGAATATCAGTGATGGTTTTTTCTTTGTTGTCTGCATATAAAACTACCTCGCTTTCTTGGTAGTGACTGTTTTCTGCTGCGTGGTCTTTTTCTGCTGTTTCTGGACTTTCTCATAACGCTCCCTGACAGATGCCTCCACCTTATCATAATGCGTATAAAGCTCTGTTCCCTTCTGTGTTGTTACAACACGATTCTGGCTGTCATACAGCTTATAATCCTTATTGGAATCGAGAAACGTGAGCATAGTCTTTCCATTATGGATGTCCATAATATTTTCTTTACGAAGCCATACATATCTTGCTTCGTCTCCCCATGTTCCGGGGATTCTTGTCTTAACTGCATGGTCATTCTCCTCAATAATGAGTTTCTTACTGATTGTAACATCCGAAAGATTGGCATTCTTTGATGCGGCTACTGCCCTCATTCTCTCTGCAAGGTCCTGATATCCTCTGACACGGTTGATAAATGCATCCTTATCCATCATGACTGCATGCGTACCATCTTCCTTCTTGCTGCCAAGCACACCGATTGTCTCAAGCTGTTTGATAACACTTTCAGCCTGCTCACCATTGATACTGAAATTCTCCTTGACCTGATCCACACTGATAGCTTTCTTTTCCATTGCAAACATTCCGACCTTTTCGATCAGTCCGTCAATAGCGGTATTAACCCTATCCCCTTCTATCGTGTGGCTTTTCTCGTTTCCCTGCTGTTTCTTCAAAAAATCCATCAGCTTGCCAAGGGATTTTTCATCTCCATTCTTCAGATAATCGTCAAATGTGGCAATCTTACCAAACTTGAGCTTCTGTATCATCATATTCACACGGGGAACTGCCTCTGTATGAAAGATTACCTCACTCAGTCCATCTTTCCTGTTACCGTCTGGAAGTACCGAATACAGGATTCCATACTTCTTTGCCATCTTTTCAACCTTTTTCATATCTTCGGTATTAAACTGCAACACCTGTAAATCGCCACCTTTTAAGATCAGCTTTCTCATGGATGTCTTGCCAAGTGACTTTTCATAATCAAGCATCCCTTTTAAGAAATCTATTGCCTTCTGCATGGCAGCAATGCCGCCGCTTCCTACCTTCATGGCAATCTCAATGCCATCATAAGCTACACGGATGATCTGCACCGCTTCCTGAAT
>NZ_JACRSW010000033.1 GCF_014384965.1 Jutongia hominis | reverse complement strand
AAAAGAATTTGTGACCTATCTGGATGTCTTAGCTTTCTCAAAGATTTTGCTTCTATTTGTTGAATCCTTCTTTCATTTGTACCATACAATTTTGCTATTTCTTCTCTAGATATTTTTCTTCCATTTTCCAATCCACTTCGTTTTTTAATTACTCCAGCCTCTCTATCAGATAGCATCAAAAGTACACTATTTAATAAAGCTTTTCCATATTCTATTTCTGCAGCACTTACAATTACACCTTCACGTCCACTAAATCCAAGTGTCTTAAATAATGTCCATTCATATGGGGATTGTTCTCCAATTTCTATTCTATCCCTATATGCTCTTATTATTTTTGTACCTTGATATTTTTTTATCTCTGACATTTGTTCTCGATTTCTAGAGTCATCTTCATTTATATATATATCGTTCATAATAAACTTTTCCACTCATATTCATTTTACTATAATCACTAAATTCTCTAACTTCCTAAAAAAATTTATTTCATTACTCCCACATTTTTCCACATTTTTCACATTTATAGTGACAATGTAATTTTGTAGAAAAAAATCCCCAAAAAGCTGTTGACAGTTGTTTATCTCTCCATTTTGCATACCTTACCTGATATGAACCACAATAAGGACACGGAGAATCCAAATATCTAACTGCACCCGCTGTCGAATGATAACATATATTTTCTTCACTCCCATTATATGCTATTTTTTTTATTTCTTCTGGCTTTCCACATTCTGTAAATAAATTATTACATTTACTGCATCTTCCATAAACCAAAATGCTTCCAAATGCTTTATGTTCCCATCCTGTGTTATTAAAACATCTTCTAGCATTGCAATAAGGACATGGATAATTCTCAAAGAATTCTTTTGATGTAATCGTAGCAATGCCTGAACTATTCATTAATAATGATATATTCTTTTCCTTTAAAGCATTTATTTTTTTTATCCCCCTCTCATTTGCATATGCATCGCTACATAATCTACCATTAACAACAATATACATCCTTGTTAGCTTTTGACCATTTTGTTTATTCACCATATCGACTCGCAATAATTCCTCGTCACGAATATACTTGCCTTCAAAATCAACTACATCATCCGTTCCTTCTCCACTAAATATTTTCACACTTCCGTCTATTAAAAACCAAATCGGTCTTACATTATCATTAAAACTACAATATGCTTCAAAATATTGACCTTCTGGAATATTTCCTAAATACAATGTATTTTTTTTGTATAAATAATCTCCAAATTTAACATATGTGTCACCCCATATTTTATCCTGAGTAATGATATCATCATCTATAACTTCAAATGTATCTTCAATATACTCTTCGCCTGTTGAAGAACTATAACCAAGTACAACTCCTGCTTTTTCCGATGTGTAGTAATATTTAGAATACATACTTTCATCTAATGTATAAATATCAACATATTTAGGTATTCCAGAAGTATCCACATAGTTATCATCATTAAATATCATTTCATCAAAATCTTCCAAACATTCTTGACAATAATAGCCATTATTCATTATAAATTTTCCACAATTAGGACACTTTAGCCATGTAGCTTTTTTCTGTAATCCTCTTATTTCAGATTCAGTTTCTATATTTTTCTCGTCTGATAACGCATCGAAAGATATTATAGCATTTCCAACGTACTTTCTTAATTTCTCAACAAAACCATTTGTCTTATTTAAAGATTCATTATCATCAAATTTATTGGCATAAAGTACACCTAATCTATAATATATTTGGCAATACTTATTGCCAATATCTATCCGAGTAGAATTTTCTCTGCTCATATTAATAAGACACAATAAACCATTCGGTACTGTCTCTTCCATTTCCTTTTTATCAAAACAATAAATCTTATTTTTAATTTGCTCTGTCATTTCAACGTCAAGATAATCTTGTATAAATTTGATATGTTTGTCATCAAATTCTTTGAATGACGATATATAGAAGAGAAATCTTAGAATTTCCATTTTTATCATACTACATATAGCATTTCCAAAATCAATGTTTTCGCTATCAATATTACTCGCAATATCCAATATCTCAACTATATCATCTTTTAATTCTTTATCCATAATATTCTCCTTTTTTAACTTCAAAATTATTGAATAAAATATACCGTATCGAATTTTTATATCAAAATATTATCGTGCAATTTCACATCTGTCATGTTCTCATTATCGGTTAAAAACTGCCATATGGTTAATTCAATTAAATTACTATTTAAAGACCAAATTCTTAAAAAAATTATAGCACATAATAATTGGGGCATCCATTAGTTTCTATCTAATTTCCTCATGCACCTCCCACAATCTCTTCTGTTCCGCTCCTCTCCTCAATATCTCCTTCAAATCTCTCGCCATTGCCTCAACATTAGCGTCCATCTGTTCAACAGTACCTGTACGATTACCTGCTGTAATCTCCCATTTAACACTCGCTTTAGAGTAATATTCCTTAGTGTCCACATTCATATATCCATACAGCGAATATACATATCCATCACTTTTCTCTAAGAATACAGGAGCTACTTCTCCTTTAGAAGTTTTCCATCTCATTAGCCTCGGAAACCAACACAAGCCTTCTTTTATCAGTTCTTTGAATGCCTCCAGCAGCTTGCCCAGCTCATTTAATATTCCGCGGAATGAATTTCCTGCCTCTATTGTCTTATCAGCTTCAACTTGATTGGCATATTCTTCTATCGTAGGTGCAAATAATCTAAATGACGATACAAAATTCTTGATTCTATCAAGCAATTTCGCAACATCTTCTGCTTTTTCAATAGCACTTGCCAACTCTTGATTTACTGATTGAAGTTCTGACCTCTTTTCGTCAAGTTCCTTTGATATATATTTTGATTCTCTACTGTCCATTTCTGATAGTGACTTAGTAATCCGCCTCATACTTTCCAGATATGAAATATCAGTCTCCAGTTTTTCTTTTTTATCCGTATATTCTTTTTCAATGGCTTTATTTGCCTTAACTGCCCTATCCGATTCCTCCACCTGCTCTTGTAATTGTGTCAAATGCTTTGTCTCCTGAGCCACCTTATACTCCGCAACTGATAAGTCGTGATTTCGACCTTTCGACTTTTCTTTTATCTGTTCCCCAAACCAGTCATTCACTTCTTTATTAGCCACCTCACGAAGTTCATCCTGCAGCACTCTCGATAACACATCTTTAGTGAATACCTTCCTTTTTGATACCTGCTTGCTAAGACCTTTCTTATATCCATCTGCCACAGGGACTCCAACAATGTGCATATGCGGACTATCCTCATCAAGATGAACCACAGTATTTGCAACTACAAACTGTGGAAGCCTCTTTCTAAGTTCGTCCAGTATTATCTGATATGACAATTTCATATATAACTTCATATCATCAAATTGCCTCCAGAACTCCCTGTCACCTATCTGAATGATTATTTCAACTGCCATATCCTGTTCCTTACCAGCCACATGTTCAAAATAATCTTCGATTTTCCGGTCTGGTCGTGTCTGCTTTTTATTATATTCTTCTAATGCCTCATCGAATTCTTTATGATATACTGTTTTCACATCATCAATCAGATTTGATGTACCATATATGATGCAAATGTTGTCTTTGCTATAATCTGATGATTTATATTTTCTCAGGTTATGCTTGGCAACAGCTGCAAGCTTAGATTTCGATGTAATGGCACTTTTCTTATTGCTCACATGAGCGGTATATGAAATATTTCCCATTCGCATCTCCTTATCTGTACTACCTTTTTATCTGTTAAATCTATCGGAGCAGTGCAGTTATCATCTTGGCTCTGCCATAGATGATAACCCCCTAGCAGTTTTGGCAAGCCAGAACCGCAGTGGGCTCTCCGAGGGTTTTATATATTATCCTTACCCTTACCTAGAGTTTAATAATCTGTACTTTTTATAATTGCAGACTCTAAACTCTTTCCTAGAATTTAGAATCTGCTTTTTCAAACATCCAGATTGTTAAACTCTTTATTCCGGCATTACCCAAGTCCAGTAAATTGTTCCATCTTTTGCTTTTTCTTTATCTGATGTTATACCCAGCTTTTTCTTTGCCGATAAAAGAGTATTTCTCTTAATGCTCCTCTTTGCAGCTTCCATCATTATTTCATTAGATGGAATTACCTTGTTTGATCCAAAGTATTCTTTGATAAAATTCTCCGCAATGTCGAGCTTCTTTTTTCCTCTTCCTTCATTGCCGGATAACAGCTCATCTATGGTGATGTCATATGGTCCTATGCATACCATTCCATTATCCTCAGTCATTTCAAATCCTATCGCATCCCCTGCCGGAGCTAATGAAGATTTATCATGTGCCATTATTCTTATATTAGGTTTATCACGAAGCCTTGCCACCAGCAGAACACTTCTGGCAGTTGCCTGTATATCAATAGAACCAAGTCCTCTGTATGTTGATTTGCTGCCAGATGCCTTATTCATATGACCAATAAGAATAATTGCACAATTATGCTTTTCTGCTATTATTCCAAGATGCTTTAGCACCGGTCTTATTTCATTTGCTCTGTGCATATCAACTGTAGCTCCGATATACGCCTGAATCGGATCAAGAATGATTAACCTTGCCCCAGTCTCTATTATTGCCTGCTCTAACCTGTCATCTGTCATTGATAATTCCTTATCTGTCTCATCAATAACCCGAATCATGGAACAATCTGCTCCTGCTTTTTCCAATCTGGGCTTAATCGTATCTTCAATTCCATCTTCTGCTGTCTGATATATGATATGAATAGGTTCATATTCCTTATCATCGTCACATGGAAGCGGCAAGCCCATGCTAAGAGCTGCCGCTAATTTGAGAACCAGAGTTGTCTTTCCTTCTCCCGGATCTCCTTCAATTATTGTTATCTTTCCGTATGGTATATATGGATACCATAGCCATTCCACCTCTTTTGAAACCACATCCTCCATATGGATAAGTTTCAGTTCAACATTCTGTTTTTCAACCATATTCATCCTCCTTGCTATACTGCTTCTTTGTTAAAATATCCTGTTTCTTCCCAAACTTTTTTATCCGGACAATAATAGCTGAATTCATTTGAGCTCCCTACCTTTATTGCCGTTCCAAATTTGAGTAATCCTTGTTGTATTCCCAGCCTTACATACTGTGCGTCCTTCCCTATTGCACTTGCAATCTCTTTTATTGGTACATTTCTCCCTGTAAAAGCTGGTAAATCACCCTGATAGATAACTTCTGGCATCTCTACCACCTCCTCTTTTTATATAGAGCATTTCTTGCTCTGTTATGTTTTGCATTGTACAGACCTTTATTTGCTCTGTCAATAGTTTAAAATTTAATGTTGACTATTAAATATTAGTGTGTTACATTTACAACAACAGGAGGTTGAGGCAATGAATACCGGTAAAAAGATTAAATTAATACGAACCTTTCGTGGTTTAACCCAGAAAGAACTAGGCGAAGCTTGTGGAATACATGAAGTTGCAATCCGTAAGTATGAGCTTGGAAAGAATCTTCCTAAGCCTGAACAGCTTAGAAAAATTGCAGATGCACTTGGTGTCAATGTTAATTCATTGATGGAATTTGATATCGAGGCTGATGGTGATGTACTACCATTACTATTTGCTATTGATGAAACATTTGACATTTCTATCAAGGATTTAGACGGAGAGCCCGGTATATTCTTTTCCAATAAGAATCTTGTTCAGTTTCTTAAAGACTGGCAGGCTATGAAAGAATTACTTGATAATGGCAGCCAGACACAAGATAATTACGAAATATGGAAGACTATCCGCCCAAGTGTGACAAAGGTAACCCACGAATAACAATCATTTTATCCGTTTGCTATCAGCTTTCTAGTAAATAGCGAAAGGATGGTGCTTATGAAGTTACCCAACGGATACGGAAGCGTTGTAAAACTTTCCGGCAAAAGAAGAAAACCTTATCAAGTGAGAAAGACTATAAGCTGGCACTATGATAAGGTAAAAGACAAACAAGTTCAGGATATGATTACAATTGGATATGCAGCTACCAGAGCTGATGGCTTGCAAATGCTTGCTGATTACAATAATAATCCATTTGATACCAAGGCTGCTAAGATGACATTTTCAGATGTCTATGAAGAATGGTCAAAGCGTAAGTTTCCTACTATATCTGAATCTGATGTAAAAGGATACACAGCATCCTATAAATCCTGTGAACCCCTTTACAACAAAATTTTCAAGGATATTAAATTAGTTGATTTACAGACTGTTATTGATACCTGCGGTAAGAATTTTCCTACTCTCAAGAAAATCAAAGTCCTGTTTAACCAGCTATTTGATTATGCTTTGAAAAATGATATTTGCAACAAAGATTATTCAAGCTTCGTTGATATTGTTCAATACAAGAATCGTAACCCTAACAAATACGATAGAAACAAGTTTGAGAAAAATGAAATTGATATTATCTGGGAACAAAAGGAAGACAAATATTATCAGATAGTATTGATGCTCCTATATAGCGGAGTCCGTATCTCTGAAATGCTTGATTTGAAGAAAGAGAATGTTCATCTGAATGAACAGTATTTTGATGTTATCTGTAGTAAAACAGAAAATGGTATCAGAAAAGTTCCAATAGCAGACAAAGTTCTGCCATATTACAAAGCTTGGTATGAATCCTGCCCTGAATGTGAATATTTACTTCATACAGAAGCTGGAAAACATTTTGAATACCGAAACTACTACGATAGCTATTTCAAGCCATTGATGGAACAGCTAGGTATTAATCGTACACCTCACTGCTGCAGACATACATGCATCTCAATGTTAGCAGAAGCTGGTATTAACCAGACGATTATCAAAAAGATTGCGGGGCACTCAGGTGCAATGACACTCACAGAGAACGTGTATACCCACTTTGATATAAAGGAGCTTGTAGATGCGATTAATAAGATTTAAACAAAGAAAAGGACATTCCCCAGTATCTCTACTGAAAAATGTCCTATACATATCAATATCTTTGTTGCATACCTGCTGCATATGTGTTGCATTCGATGTAAATTCCAGCACATCTGACGGCATTCCACAACTTCTGTAACCCTTGAAAAATGGGCTTTTCTTGATATCTTCGTTCTTGAAAGATTATCTCTTTGAGAACTGTGGAGCTCTACGAGCTTTCTTGAGACCGTATTTCTTACGCTCTTTCATACGTGGGTCACGAGTTAAGTAACCAGCCTTCTTAAGAGTTGGACGGAAATCAGCGTCTACTGTAAGAAGTGCTCTTGCGATACCATGTCTGATCGCACCGGCCTGACCTGTGAATCCACCACCGCGAACAGTGATCTTAGCATCATACTTATCTGTTGTATTTGTAGCCTCAAGTGGCTGACGAACGATAATCTTTAAAGTTTCAAGACCGAAGTAATCATCAATATCTCTTTTGTTGATTGTGATCTTACCGGTACCCGGTACTAAATATACTCTAGCAATACTACTTTTTCTTCTACCTGTTCCATAAAATTTTGCGTTTGCCAATTTTTTTTCCTCCTCTCAATTATGCTCTTTCTTTAATCTCTAAAACTTCCGGCTTCTGTGCCTCATGTCCATGATTCTCACCAGCGTATACATGAAGCTTTGACATCATCTGACGACCAAGTGGTCCCTTTGGAAGCATGCCCTTAACTGCATGTTCAACAACGTATGTTGGTTTCTTAGCGAGCATATCCTTGAGTGTTGTCTCTTTCATTCCACCTACATAATCGGAATGGTTATAATAAATTTTCTGGTCTAATTTCTTACCAGTAACTTTGATCTTTTCAGCATTGATGATGATTACATAATCACCTGTATCAACATGTGGTGTAAAAACAGGTTTGTTCTTACCTCTTAAAACATTTGCAACTTCTGATGCAAGACGGCCTAATGTATGTCCTGTAGCGTCAACAATAAACCACTTTCTTTCAATTGTGGATGGGTTAGCCATATAACTTTTCATCCCAGTACCTCCTAACTAAAATTCGTATATTATTTTCAAACTAACTGCGTCTGTCTGCTTATACCGGGGCTTGGGTTAGCTTTCACACGCCACATTTAACTATTATATAATGAATACAACTTCTTGTCAATCTTTTTTCTGTAGTTTTCTTAAACTGGTCATAAAAGCTGGTCATAAAAACTTTTCACATTTCTATTCTGCCATTCTCATTCTGTTTTTCTATCCATATTATTTTTACATTTTTTCTCTTTTCTGTCCGACTTCTCCTATAGTTTCTTACAACTTTCTAAAGCAAATATAAATTTTCGTTCATTTTTATATCCATTTTTGATTGCGTATCATGTGCTGTCATGGTACAATTATAGTGTTTCTAGTGTATTGCAGATACAAAAGTAATCCGTAAAGAACAAACGACGCAAAGGATTGCAGGTTACTTAGACAGGGAGGATATATGAAAACAAAAAAAGTTCTAACTTCAAATCTAAAACCGGGTATGGTTTCTTCTGAGGCAGCCTATACATATACGAATCATCTGGTGATTCAAAGTAATACAACACTTACACCGGAGATTATTGATAAGTTAAAATATTATGCAGTCAAATCCGTTCGGGTATATATTCCGGATGAGGACGCTCCAAAAGAAAAAGAAAAAAACACTCCAACGGATACACCACAAGAAAAAGCTCCTGTCTCTCATGGACCAAGTTTTGATGGTCCTACTTATTTTGAACGAGTACAGCAGACAGAGCAGTTCGTAGAATTTAAAGATAACTTCACATCATCTATCAGTAGTTTTAAAGATGAATTAAATGATATCGTTGCAAAAAATGCAACAGATGTAACCGATAATATGCTCCATGAAGTGGATTCCATCCTTGGACGTACCAGAAACTCTTTACACCTTTTAGATATGATGCAATGTCTGCGTGGTTTTGATGACTTAACATATACACACTCCATGAATGTTGCTTTGATCTGTAACGTAATCGGAAGCTGGGCCGGTTTTTCAAAGGACGATCTGAATACATTAATGTTATGTGGCCTTTTACATGATATCGGTAAATTAAAAATTCCTGCCGAGATCATTCAAAAACCCGGTAAGCTTACCGATGAAGAATTCGACCTGATCCGTTCTCATCCAAAACTCGGTTATGATATTTTACGTTCCAAAAATTTGGATGACCGTATCAAGCTTGCTGCACTTCAGCATCATGAACGATATGACGGAAAAGGGTATCCACGTCAGCTTGCCGGCATTGAGATCAATGAATATGCATCGATTGTTGCGATTGCCGATGTTTACGATGCTATGACTTCAAACCGTATTTACAGAAAAGGCATTTGTCCTTTTACTGTAATTTCTATGTTTGAGAAAGAAAAAGATCTATATAATCCTCATTATCTCTATCTATTCATGAAGAGACTTGTAGAAGCATATGTCAACACAGAAGTTATTCTTTCAAATAATGAACGTGGAAAGATTGTTTTGTTAAATCAAAACCTGTTATCACGTCCTGTTGTCATTACTGATAAGAAGACATATGATCTTTCACGCGATTTCAGTGTTGATATTACCGCATTGATCTAAAGAACCGAAAAAAAGTAAAACACAGAAGATTCGAGTATTTAAGGACGTGTTCCTGTTATCTTACTCCTATCGTTCTGTGTTTTTTATTTTTCTCTTTCTGTCTTATTTCGTAAACCCTTTTTAGTTTGTTTCTTTCCGATTCCACTATATATATTTTTTTCGATTCGTCTTTCTGATCTTTTCTATTTTAATCCCGGCAGATAGAAAAAGATCAGATAACACCAGCGGATCAAAATCCCGGTGAGTAAAAAACCGCCCTGTAAGATCCGGTCAAACTTCTTGCGACGTACAATTTCTTTTCCATCTTTTTCTTCCACAAGATCAATCTGTATCGAAGCTTTTCGAATCAGATAAAAATAAAATGCAAGTATGATAAACCAAAGCAAAAACATACCAAAACCGAGCAACTGGTATATGCCATCTGCTTTTGGTGAATATGCCACATTGCTTCTTCTGCTTCCTGTCAGCATTTCAAATGCATAGATCAGATAATCCAATGATACAAAGCCCCACACCAGACTGATCACAGAAAACAAAATTCTCTTCCATTGTTTCATTTTATTTCATCCTCACTTTTCTAAGATTTTCATTTCAAAAGGCTGCAAATCCAGTGTATGTTTTTTTACTGTCTGATCTTTGTGACGTACTATAACATCAAAATGCTGTTTGTGCATGGTATTATTAAAATACAGCTCCCAGCTTTTTGTATCATTTCTGCGTTCTGTCACTTCTACCCCATACGGAAGACTCTCCATATATGGAATTGATGCATTTTCTAACAAAAGCTTTGCAAAAGAGATCATTCCTCTTCTATCCGGAACCGTTCCTACATAATAACCGATTCCTTCGTAATAAGAATTTTGGGTGATCGCAGCCGCCCCTTCATAAAAATCGGTTCCATAGACAGCCAGAGCTTCTGCCTGTTTTGGATCTAAAATATCACACCATAAATGGCACGACTGTATATATCGTTTTTGTGTGCTGCTCTCTCTTTTTCCCCCATCTATTCTATTACATTCTGCCTCAGATAATGCAGATAAATGCGAGTTGCTCTGATCGTTCTGTCTGTCACAGATGTTCTTCCACTTCTCTGATCGGATTTCAATGCACTCTTCCTTTTCTCCGATCGGATTATATTCTTTTACGATCGCACCCGTAATCTCTGAAAAGACTGTCGGCAAAGGAGACATAATACATTGATTATTTGTATCCTTTACACCGGAACGATTCGTCAACACCAAATGACCGCCCTGTTTTACATATTTCTTAAAATGGCCTTCGAGCGTTTTGTCCGAGATATACATGGTCGGTGCCACCACTAAAGTATATTCGTCCAGATCACTTTTGGCATCTACAATATCAACACCGACACCAAGACAGGTAAACGCATCATGATAAGCCTTTAACTGTGTAAAATAATGCATTCCTTCCACCTGTGGCTGAATCTTAAAACCATATTCCTGCTCTGAGGAATAAAGAATGGCTACTTTATTCTTTATGATAGAACCATCTAAGTAAGAAAGTTTCTTCATCGTCTGACAAAGTTCTTTAAATTCTTCGTATCTGCGACCTAATACATTATTGTGGTCTATAATCCCATGCCAAAACATTTCTGCTCCGGCAACGGCTGTCCTCCAGCGAAAATGAAGAATCGTATCTGCTCCATGTGCCATTGCCTGCAAGGAATAGCCTTTTAACATTCCCGGATAAACCGTTTCACTCATCGGTGTCCAACTTCCTAACCCTCCGCTGAGCTGTTCCATGATCCAGAAGTTTTTCTTCTTGATACCACGCATCAGATCCAGATGAAACGCATGCGAATAAAGCGTTTCTATGTCCTTTGGAAGATTCGTTGTTGGATAATTGTCATATGAAACAAAGTCTAACTTTTCAAACATATCATAAAAATCCGGCATATTTTCACAGAGCCAGTTATTTGTCGTGATCACCGCTTTCGGATCCAAAGAATGGATCAGTTCTCTTTGAAACTCGACATATTCTACCGTACTCTGCGAAGCATAACGATTAAAGTCCAGCATATACGATGGATTCAGCCATGTCTGAAACGGTCCGAATGGTGGTTTGATCTGCGAAAAATCCGTATATTCCCCACTCCATACTCTGTTGCCATA
This sequence comes from Jutongia hominis, assembly GCF_014384965.1. Classification (GTDB taxonomy): domain Bacteria; phylum Bacillota; class Clostridia; order Lachnospirales; family Lachnospiraceae; genus Butyribacter; species Butyribacter hominis. Next base: position 44,789 of record NZ_JACRSW010000033.1, on the reverse strand, counting down.
GGCCTGATTAACACTCTCTATTATTTTATATTTCTTTTTGACAAATTCCTGAAATTTCTGTATACAAGTCGGACAACAGCAATGATTTGCTTCTAATTCGTTATCAATCTGGTACCCGGTCACACAAGACTTCTCCCGGTAATGTTCCACCATCTTTGTAATGATCTGTGTACATTTTTCACGATACAAAGCATTGTTCAGGCATCGATGACCACGGATACCGATAGGAATACGCTGCCCGCTCTTATCTACCTGGATCACTTCGGGATATTTTTCGAAAAGCCACTGTGGCGGTGTACAAGTCGGTGTGCATAAGAACACTTCAATTCCGTTTGCTTCAAATAAATCTATGATTGCATCGAGCCAGGAAAAATCATACACGCCTTCCCTGGGTTCTAAGCAGCTCCATGCGAATTCTGCCATGCGGACGATCTCTACACCGGCTTCTTTCATCCGGCATACATCCTGTTCCCACAGGGAACGATCCCATTGCTCCGGGTAATAATCAACACCTATCTTCATCCGTTACTCCTTACCTTACTTTATTTTATCTTGTCACAGCTTTTATAACTTTACTGCATTCATTTCAACTTCTGAATCCGGCTTTTATAATCCTTCTGTATCCATTTCAATTTCTGAATCCGGCTTTTATAACTTTACTATATTCATTCCATATCCTGTATCTGCTTTTTGACCATGACCATCTGATCACGCAATGACGCTGCCTCTTCAAAGTTCAAGTCTGCTGCCGCTGCCTGCATTTTCTTTTGAAGTTTCTTTACAACAATCTCAAGTTCTTTCCGGTTCATGGATTCCATATCTTTTTCCAGATCAAAGTCGGAAGCTTCCACTTTTTTCGTAATACGTACAATATCACGCACCGCTTTTTTGATCGTTTGTGGTGTGATTCCATGTACTTCATTGTATTGCATCTGTATCTCACGTCGACGATTCGTTTCGCTGATCGCTTTATCCATAGAGTCAGTCACAACGTCTGCATACATGATAACATATCCCTCTGCATTTCTTGCCGCACGCCCAATCGTCTGTACCAGAGAGATCTCAGAACGCAGGAAACCTTCTTTGTCTGCATCCAGAATCGCTACCAATGCAATTTCCGGGATATCCAATCCCTCACGAAGCAGGTTGATTCCGACTAATACATCAAAGACATCCAGGCGCATATCACGAATGATCTCTGAACGTTCCAGTGTATCAATATCAGAATGCAGGTATTTCACACGAATGCCGACTTCTTTCATATAATCCGTAAGATCTTCTGCCATTTTCTTCGTCAACGTACATACCATGACTTTGTTGCCGTCTTCGATCGTCTTATGGATCTCTCCGATCAGATCATCAATCTGACCTTCTACCGGACGGACTTCTACCTTAGGATCTAACAAACCGGTTGGTCGTATGATCTGTTCGGTTCTTAGAAGTTCATGCTCTTGTTCATATACATTCGGCGTAGCCGACACGAAAAGCATCTGGTTGATATATCCTTCAAATTCATCAAAATTCAATGGTCTGTTATCCAATGCAGACGGAAGGCGGAAGCCATAATCCACAAGTGTCTCTTTACGTGCCCTGTCTCCGGCATACATTCCACGGATCTGCGGAATCGTAATATGAGACTCATCCACCATAATAATATAATCATCCGGGAAATAATTTAACAGGGTATTCGGTGTCTCTCCGGGTTGTAACCCCGCTAAATGACGCGAATAGTTCTCAATGCCGGAACAAAATCCGGTTTCTCTTAACATTTCGATATCAAAGTTTGTTCTCTCTGCAATTCTTTGTGCTTCTAACAGCTTATCATGACTTTTAAAATAAGCAACTCTTTCTTCTAATTCTTCCTCTATCGTATGAATGGCACGTTCCATTGCCTCCGGCTCTACAACATAATGGGATGCCGGAAAGACAACAATATGTTCAAGTACCGCCTTCACCTGACCTGTCAGAACATCAATCTGTGTGATCCGGTCTACTTCATCGCCAAAAAACTCCACACGGATTGCCTGATCCGATTCATTAACCGGGAAAATTTCCACAACATCACCACGTACCCGGAATGTACCACGCTTAAAATCAAGATCACTTCGTGTATATTGGATATCTACCAGTTTACGGATTACAAAATCACGATCGACCATCATACCCGGTCGTAATGAAACTGTCATATTCTGATAATCGACAGGACTACCAAGACCAAAAATACAGGATACACTGGCTACAATGATCACATCTCTTCGCTCTGACAATGCTGCTGTTGCAGAATGACGTAATTTATCAATCTCATCGTTGACCGATGAGTCTTTTTCGATATAAGTATCGGAAGATGGCACATAAGCTTCCGGCTGGTAATAATCATAATAAGATACAAAATACTCTACCGCATTCTCCGGGAAGAATTCCTTAAACTCCGAATACAACTGTCCTGCAAGCGTTTTATTATGACTAATGATAAGTGTCGGCTTATTAAGAGCTGCAATGACATTAGCCATAGTAAAGGTCTTTCCCGAACCGGTCACTCCGAGTAAAGTCTGAAATTGGTTCCCCTCCTTAAAGCCATCTACAAGTGTTTTGATCGCCTGCGGCTGATCACCTGTAGGCTCATATGGGGCATGTAATTTAAACTCCATTACGCCTTTTTCTCCCTTCTAAAATCTATTGCATCTTATTCCTGCTTTAACAGATAATCAAACGCTGTCTTTAACTGGTTATCGACTTTCTTATTGCTTTCCGGCAGCTTTTGTATCTGTTCTGACAATTCTACTTTGATATCAGGATTCAGTCCCTTTTCATGAATATTTCTTCCATTTGGTGTATAGTATTTTGCTGTTGTCATCTTTAATGCCGAGCCATCCCCTAACGGGAATACTCCCTGCACAATACCCTTTCCAAATGTCTGTGTACCGACTAATACACCTTTCTTCTCATCCTGTATTGCACCGGAAAAGACTTCTGATGCACTTGCGGAATTTCCGTTGACTAAGATTGCCAAAGGCTTTTTGAATTCTTTATCATCTGTTGCTTTATATTCTTCTTTCGTTCCGCTTTTGTCTTTGCTATAAACGACAACGCCCTGTGGAAGCATTCTGTCTAACATTTTTACAGCCGAATCTAACAGTCCGCCGCCATTTTCCCGAAGGTCAATGATCAATGCTTTTTCGCCCTGCTTCTCAAGCTCGTCAACAGCCTGTTCAAACTGCTTTGCCGTAACCTCTTCAAAACCGGATACCTGAATATAGCCGATCTTTTTATCCAACATCTGATATGCCACGGTGTCTTCCTCAATGTTATCTCTGGTAACAGTAATCTTTACCTGCTTTTGCCCACGCAATAGCACCATATCGACTTTTGTTCCTTTTTCTCCTTTTAACATAGCCTGCACCTGTGAAATCTCTTTTCCGGTCACTTCGGTTCCATCCACCGAATAAATGATATCGCCTGCTTTTGCGCCGGCTTTTTCACATGGACTATCCTTCATTGGTTTGACGATTGTGATCGCACCGCTGTCCTGATCAGCAGACACATACGCTCCGATTCCACAATAGGCTCCCTGCGTCTTTTCCATAATATCCTTATATTCATCACTTGTATAATAAGCAGCATATGTGTCATTCAGTCCATTGATCACACCTTTATAGACTGCATCTGCCATCTTATCTTCATCTATTTTGTCTAAGAAATATTGATCAATGTATCCTTCTATCACATTAACTTTATCCATGATTTTATTTTCCAAGGCTGTATGATTATCCGAGATACCAAGCATTCTTGTTACATTCAATGATCCGTTTTGCACCAGCAAAAAAGCTGCCACCAGAACCACTAGCAAAGAACCGGCAACGCCGGTAAGTATTCCTGTTATAAATGACTTCTTATTCACAAAAGACCTCCTATATGTTCTTTTTTTGAATCTATTGAAAACTCTCTTCTCTTCTGATAAATCTTTCTTTACCATTCCCCTATTGCGATACATAACTTAGCGGATTCACATAAGTTCCACCTGCATAAACCGCAAAGTGAAGATGCGGCCCGGTAGATACACCTGTATTTCCCGACAATGCGATTTTTTGTCCCTGCGATACCTTAGCACCGGAAGAAACCGCCAAAGAAGAACAATGCATATAATAAGTATATACACCATCTCCATGGGATATCGCAATATAATTTCCTGCAGAAGCAGAATATGCTGCTGTAACAACAGTACCTGCCTTTGCAGCTACAACCGTAGAGCCTACCGGCACAGAGATATCAATACCCTTATGATTTGAACTTGCACCGGCTGTCGGTGACGTTCGGTAGCCAAAATACGAAGTAATCCTTCCTGACACGGTCAACGGCCAGCGGAACCCGCTTACAGAAACTTTTGTTGTGCTGTTATCTGTATTCGTCCGCGGAGCTTTCGCCGCTGCTGTCTTAGGTGCTTTGGTCGCTTTTGCCGCATTAGATGTACTCTTTTGTGCGGCTTTCTTTTCAGCCGTTTTGCGTGCAGACTCTTCTTTCTCGCTTTGCTTTCTCTGTGCTGCCATCAAAGCTTCTAACTGTGCTTCCTGCTTTGCTAACAGATTATCTGTATTTTTCACAGAACTGCTTTTCTGATCGATCGAAACCTGATATTTTTGAAGTTCGTCCGTCTTCTTATCCATGATCGTATTCATCGAATCTTTTTTCAATTTCAAACTCTTTCGTAATGTTGTCAGATCCGCCAGGTCGATTTCAAGCCTATTTTGAGCAGTTGTAATCGTATCACAGGTCTTTTGATATTCTTTTAACAAGTTTCTATCATAACTGCTGACTTTACTTACATATTCCGCACGGTTTAGAAACTCTGAAAGACTATCTGCTCCTAAAAGCACCTCCCAGTACCCCTGATCTCCATTTTCATATACATATTTTATGCGTTCGAGCATGGAATCATACTGTATTTCTTTCTTTGATTCAGCAGCTTTTTTTTCTTTTTTCAGAATACGGATCTCTTTCTTTGTCTTTTTAAGATTTGTTTCATTTTGTTCTACTTTTGTAGAAAGATCAGCCAGTTTCTGATCCAAACTCTGAATATAAGAAACAACATCACTTTTTTTATTTTCCAGAGATGCTACTTCTTTTTTTAATGTTTTTTTCTCCTCCTCAAGAGACCTCGTCGTTTTATTGCTTTTTTCTATCTTGTTCTGAATCGTTTTTGAAGCCTGCGACTGACCGGCTGCATAGCTGATCATTCCTCTGTCTTCGTTCAGTCCGAGACAGCCATTCAACTGACCGGTTCCGATCAGAACAGCTCCGATGCTCCAAATACCGATTGCAATCCATCTTTTCTTCATATGTACCCTTCCTGTTCTTTCCTATAAAGATCTTCTCAAATGCTTTCTGACTGACAACGCACTTCCGACCAGACCAATTCCAACACCAACCGCAAGCGACATCGGTATCAGTGTACGAAAGACTTTTCCTGTACTGACAAAGGTCAGCCATTCCGATAATGCTGAAAAATGTTCCAAAACAAATGCAATCATTTTATCATAAAGAACGGATAACAGCACCAATGGAACGATCGCTCCGCAAAAACCAATCAATATGCCTTCAAACCAGAATGGCATTTTAATGAATGCATCCGTCGCACCAATATATTGCAATATCGAAATTTCGTCCCTGCGGACACGGATTCCCGATGCAACCGCTGTGCTGATCAAAAAAACAGAGATCAGTAACAGCAAAATAATAATGGTTGCAGATACATAAGCGACCAATAGGTTAAAGCTGTTCAACCCCTTTGCAACACTTCGTGAACCATTGACCTTTCGGACACCATCTATCCCTTCGATTTCCTGTGCAATCTTATTTTGCTCTTTTACTTCCGTTAAATATACTTCATAAGAGGCTGAGTTTTCCAAGGGATTCACACCGTTGAATGTATCAGCTACGCTTTTATCATCGCCATACATTTCTTTTTGAAACTTTTCCCATGCCTCTTTTGCCGAAATAAATTTGATCTTGTCTACATCCTTGTACGCTTTTATCTTATCTCCAATCGCATCAATCTGCTTTTGTGAGATTCCCTCCTCAAAGAAAACGGTTATTCCAACGCTGCTTTCCGCATGATAAACCATGTTTTGGAAATTACTTACTAATGCATAAAAAATGCCCAGTAGAAAAAGACATGTCGCGATCGTTCCAATCGCTGCAAGAGAAAACAAGCGGTTTTGTACTATATTTTTTACACCCTGTTTGATTCCATAGACAAATGTTCTCACTGTATATACCCTCCCTGCATCTCATCACTTGTAATCCTGCCGGAATGTAATGCGATGACTCTCTTTTTCATTTTGTTGACAATCTCATGGTTGTGCGTCACAACAATGACCGTTGTTCCCAGGCGATTAACTTCTTCTAACAACTTCATGATCTCCCAGGAGTTTTGTGGATCTAAGTTACCGGTTGGCTCATCCGCTAATAAAATAGCCGGACGATTAACCATTGCTCTTGCAATCGCTACTCTTTGCTGCTCTCCTCCCGAAAGCTCCTTTGGACGCATCTTTTCTTTGCCGGAAAGTCCTACCAGTTCCAGAATATTCATGACATTTTTCTCAATCTTTTGTTTGCTCACACCGACAACCCGCTGTGCTAAAGCTACATTTTCATATACATTTCTATCTTTTAATAAACGGAACTCCTGAAATACTACGCCTAATATACGACGATAATATGGCAGTTCTTTCCTTTTGATCCGGTCAAGCTGCTTTTGTGCGACAAAAATCTTTCCATGTGTTGCTTTTACTTCTCCAAGCAGTGTTTTGATAAATGTGGATTTTCCCGAACCGCTGCTTCCTACGACAAATACAAACTCCCCTTTTCCCACCTGTAAATTAATCTGCTGTAATGCATGTGTTCCTGTTGGATAAGTTACCGAGACATCCTGTAATGTGATCAATGCTTCTTTCGTATTCATTCCTTTTCTCCTTTAATGACAAATGGGCAAGCCCACTGCGCCTGCCCACTCCCTATATCTTATTTTTAATATTCAAAATTTTCCATATATTTCATATATTTTACAACCATTAAAGCAATCTTGAATGTGATTGCATCATCAAAAACACGAAGATCCAATCCTGTACTCTTCTGAAGCTTGTCAAGTCGATATACCAATGTATTACGATGAATGTATAACTGTCGCGAAGTCTCTGATACATTCAGGCTGTTTTCAAAAAATTTATTGATCGTGGCAATTGTTTCATCATCAAAATCATCCGGTGATTTTGCTCCAAAAATTTCTTTGATAAACATCTTGCAAAGCGGCATTGGAAGCTGATAGATCAGACGACCGATACCAAGGCTGCTATATGCGATCACATTACGGTCACTATAAAAGATCCTTCCTACGTCCAGTGCCATCTTGGCTTCTTTGTAAGAACGTGACACATCTTTGATCTCGTTGACCATTGTGCCATACGATACATGAACCAATGACATTGCCTCTGAGTTCAGCATATCCAAAATCACACGGGCTGTCTTTTCCATATCATCGTAATCTTCATTTTCTGCAACTTCTTTTACAAGAATAATATTCTTCTCGTCTACCTGTGTAATAAAATCCTTCTTCTTTCCCGCAAAAAGTCCTTTTATCGTTTCTAAGGCATTCACATCTTTTTCATTCTTTGTTTCGATCAAAAAGACAACTCTCTTTACATTTGTCTCAATATGCAATTTCTTTGCCCGATTATAAATATCAACTAATAACAGATTATCTAATAACAGATTCTTAATAAAGTTGTCCTTATCATATCTTTCTTTGTATGCAACCAAAAGATTACGGATTTGGAACGCTGCCAGCTTACCAACCATATACACATCATCGGTATCACCTTTTGCAAGAATGACATATTCTAATTGATGATCGTCAAATACCTTAAAGAACTGATACCCCTGTAACACCTGACTATCTGCCGGAGAATCCACAAACGCCATGACCGCTTCCTCATACTCCTCAACATTATTGATCGTAGTTGCAAGTGCCTTTCCTTCGATGTCCATAACACAAATATCAATTCGCGTTATACTTTTTAAGCCATCTATTGTCGTTTGTAACACCTGATTTGAAATCATATTATCCCTCCAACTTTCTATTTGTCATAGCATATTTGTATAGTACGCTGTAATATCAACCTATAATATATTTATATTATCATCAAACTGTACAAAAGTAAACAGCGAATCCCCGTATATATAGTGACAATCGACCGAAAATTTTTCGTTTTTACCCCAACCCTTGACAAAGAGCAAAAAACGGATCATCAACTCATTTTTATAAGATGATGATCCGTCTAAGATCAAAATTATTTTATTTACAGACTAGTTTGTAATTGTAACTTCTGTTTCCTTGTCAAATACATGAATCTTGCTTGTATCAAGTGCGATCTTAATTGTATCGCCAGGACGTGCTGTTGTACGTGGATTTACACGAACAGTAATGTCATGTCCCTCTACCGTGAAGTACAAGAATACTTCTGCACCAAGCATTTCATAAACCTTAACCGTTGCATCAAGAACATTGTCGCCACCATCTGCAACAAAGATTTCTTCATCTTTGATATCTTCAGGACGAATACCTAATACAACATCTTTACCAATATATCCACCTTCTACGATCTTCTCTGCTTTTCCTTCAGGAAGTTTAATAGAGTGTGAACCGAACTCAAGTTTAACATCATCGCCATCTTTTACCACTTTACAATCAATGAAGTTCATCTGTGGTGAACCAATGAATCCTGCGACGAACATATTGCAAGGTTTTGTATAAAGATCAATTGGTGTAGCAACCTGCTGCATAACACCATCTTTCATAACTACGATACGTGTACCAAGCGTAAGTGCCTCTGTCTGGTCATGTGTAACGTAGATGATAGTAGCTTCCAAACTCTGATGAATCTTAGAAATCTCGATACGCATCTGTACACGAAGCTTAGCATCAAGGTTTGATAAAGGTTCATCCATAAGGAATACTTTAGGATTACGCACGATAGCACGTCCCATGGCTACACGCTGTCTCTGACCACCTGATAAAGCCTTTGGTTTACGGTCTAATAAAGGAACAATGTCAAGAATTTTAGCAGCTTCCTGTACTAACTGATCGATCTTCTCCTTTGGTGTCTTTCTTAACTTAAGACCAAATGCCATGTTATCGTAAACTGTCATATGTGGGTAAAGAGCGTAGTTCTGGAATACCATTGCGATATCTCTGTCCTTAGGTTCTACGTCATTTACAAGGTTGTTGCCAATCCATAATTCACCTTCTGTAATCTCTTCAAGACCTGCGATCATACGAAGTGTTGTAGATTTACCACATCCTGAAGGTCCTACGAAAATGATGAATTCCTTATCTGCGATATCAAGGTTGAAATTTTTAACAGCCTGGAAACCGTTTGGATATGTCTTACTGATGTTTTTTAATGATAAACTTGCCATAGTTATGTATCCTCCTATATTTTAACTTAATATAATACTATCAATACGCAATAAACATCACGTTCTGCTCATTGAATATATTACACTAAAGCCCGATATTTAGCCATAGCACAATCTTACAAAGAAATAATTCTGCTTTTGTGCAAAGAGTATAAATTTATTTTTTTTCGTTCAATTCGCCAAAAACCATAGAATTTATTTATAAAAATACTGGAAGATTTGACCAAAGTTTGTATATCATTTACCAATCTTCACAAAACCTTCCCCCATAATTTCTTTTACATCCTGAATAAATACAAAGGCATTATCGTCATTTTTTTCTACTATTTGTAAGATTCGTGCAATTTCTCTTGCTGATGCCAGACAGACAAGAACATTCTTCTTCCGGTTACTGTAAACACCACGTCCGTCCAGACTGGTTACACCACGATGCAATTCTTCTAAAATCTGACTGCCGATCTTTTGGTATTCCTCCGATATAATCCAGATCTGCTTTCCGGCTCTCACCCCTGTTAAGATCAGATCCATGACCTTGCTTGATAAAAAGACTGCAAAAACCGCATAAGCTGCACTATGAGATCCAAATGTAAAAATTCCTGCTGCGATCACGGCAGCATCCAGGCAGAACAGAATGCGTGCAATCGGTACCTGTGGCATATATTTGTGAAGAATGCTGCTAAGCAGATCCGTTCCTCCTGTGGAATACCCGGTAGAAAAGACCAGTCCGAGTCCTGTCCCATTTAAAATTCCGCCATATAAGGCTGCGAGAAAATAATCCTTCTGTCTGATCGGAATAACCGGAATGCAAAATAAAAACAATGTAAAGAACAAATTTGCAACAAATGTGACACGAAGATATCTTTTCCCTCGTACAAAATATCCCCATAAAAAGATAGGAATATTCAACAAAATATTTGTCATCCAGACCGGGATCTCAAAATCAGACCAATTCATTGAAAGCCCTTTAATAATGATCGCTGTGCCGGACACGCCTCCTGTCACCATATGCATCGGCTCATAGACAAAATTTACAGCCATTGCCATACAAAGTGTTCCTATCAGAATTTTGAACCAACGTATCATATTTCAGCCTCTCCTTTTTAACAGAAAAAAAGATGATAACCTTATACGTTATCATCTTTTTGATTCATTTCTTCTATCTGATTATTATACTGTGCTACTTTCTTTCGAAATATACGTGCACGAACATCTTTTTTTACGGTCTGTTCTCTCACTATCTTATGATATAGACCAGCCAGATGCAATTTTTCGATCCAATGCGGTATCTTTTTTTCCTGTGCCGTCAACAGATTGACAACACCACCGATTGCAATGCATAAATTTGCATTCAGCAAAGATACATGCTCCATGATCCATTTTTCCTGAACACCTGTCTCTAAATCGACAAGAAGCATATCGGGAATATGATTGTTGATCTCATTGACGATCGCTGCATCATCCATTTCTTCACGATATACGCAGGAACCGACGATTTTTAATTCCGGCTGCATACGCAGACAATAGGATTGTAAGTTCGCTGCTTCTTCTTCACTCTTTGCTACAATATAAAGAGAACGATCTTCTTTCTTTAAGTTCTCCAAAACGAGACCAAAGCTTTTGCAACTCACTACCATATCACCTGCTTTTAACACATCGGAATGATGTGCCGAAAGCAACGCTTCCTCACCCGGCAAAAAAAGATCTGCTCTATCGATCAGCTCATGATACTCTTCATTCTCTACTGCCAGATTTAACAGCTCCGTTGATGCAAACAATATCACTTGCAATCGTTCATCTATCAGGTATTCATTCATTTTGCTTATAAGAATGTCATTGGACAACATATCCACATCAACATCCATAATTCTTACAGAAGCCTGCATATTTCCTACCTATCTGCTATTTGCATCACGCGTTCCTAAAATAATTTCAATGTCGTATCCCTTAGAAACACTTCCTACAGTTACCTGTGCATTATTAAAATACTCTTTTAAATCCTCACCCTGTCCTTTTTTGCTGACAATAATCTTCGTTGTTGTCAACGTCTTACCTGTATAATTGCCAACTTCCGGCACATTATAACCGGCGTTTTTTAATTTTTTCTGTGTTGATGCTGCCAATCCGGCAATCTGGCTACCATTTGAAACATAAATCTTTAAGTCTTTTGAGTTTGTTTTCTTAGCACTCTTTGTTGACTTAGATGATTTTGTTGAAACCGGTGAAGGACTAGGCGAAGTTTTTGATACCACCTGTGATTTGCGGATCATATTGGCAGCTGTCAGATCCTGCTCCTGTACATAAGTCTCACCGTTTTCTACAAGATATTTGATCGCTTTCTTTGTCGCTTTTGTATCTACTTCAAAAAGCTTTCTGCTGTATTTTCCCGGAACACCCCAGAAATGGTAAAGATTACAATCCATCTTTTCATAAGCTTCTACATAACCAAGCTTGTTATATACCGTCAGATTTGAAGCAACACCTTCATACTGATCTTTAATAAATTCAGCAATCTTATCCTGGTCATGTCCGAGGTCAGAAATCTGTCTCTTATAAGTATCGCTTAAAACAGTAATGTTCATCTTTGTCTTTAATGTTGTATTTGTAACAGGAACCATACCATCCGGTCCCGGTGTATTATTCTCTGAACTCTTAGTCTTATAAGCAACCTTTACTTTTTGCTGTGTATAATGATTATCATATGTTTCCTGCTTCAATACAGTATAATAACTGATGTCTGTTCCAAGCATTTTTTCAAAAATAAGCTCACCATAACCATATGCTTTGCTCTCATCCTCAAAATACTGTAATAATTTAGAAATGCGGATCACCTGTGGAATTTCTTCATTGACCTGACATAATTTACGATACATCACCGATGGAATTGTATAATCTGTCGTAACCGGAATTGTAATATAATCCATATTATATGTCTTTGTATTACAAATTTCTAACATCAGATGCGTAATCTTATTCTTATCATCTGCAACATAGATCAGGTTCTTTGAAATTTCATCTGTCTGTGCCTCATCCATAATGTCTTTTAAGTTCTCAGTACTGCTACTGCCACCTGCACCGCCCTTTGCCAACAATGTGTACGAAATCTTATAACTTGCAAACCCCACAAGCAATAAAACAGCAATGCATAGCAATGATTTTCCTAAGCTTAAAAAAAACATTTTTAAAACATTCTTCTTCATATCTGTACCTTTCTCTCAACGAGTTATATTCCTAAATTGCCAAAACATACAGCACATTATACCAAAAATTCTAGGCAATGTAAAGTAATGCAGCCTTTACGTGCCAAGAAATAAGATTCGTGTTATAATAGTTTCATTCTTTTCATAGAAAAATTATGTACAGAAATGAGGATTTTTATGTCAAATAAAATTGCTGTTATTACCGGTGCGTCCCGCGGAATCGGTCGTGCGATCACTTTAAAATATGCACAAATGGGCTATGATGTCGCGATCTGCTGTCATCATAATAAAGAACGTTTAGAAGAAACAGCCAAAGAAGTCCGTTCCATGCAGGTCCGCTGTCTGACCTATGTTGGTAACATTGGAAATTATAATGATGCCTGCACTTTTTTTCATGAGATTGAAACAAAACTTGGCTCAATCGATATTCTGATCAACAATGCCGGTATTTCCTGTTTTGGGCTGCTGCAGGATACAACACCGGAGCAATGGGATGCAATGATCACATCAAACTTGAACTCCGTCTTTTATTGCAGCAAGCTTGCCATCCCTGAAATGCTTTCTAAAAAATCAGGCAAGATTCTTTCTATTTCTTCTGTCTGGGGCAATGTCGGTGCTTCTATGGAAGTTCCTTATTCTACGACAAAAGGTGCGATCAATGCCTTTACAAAAGCTCTTGCAAAAGAACTCGGACCAAGTAATATTCAGGTCAATGCAATTGCCTGTGGTATGATCGATACCGAAATGAATGCTGTTTTGTCAGAAGATGACATTACTGCCATCACCGAAGAAATCCCTGCCGGAAGGATGGGAACACCGGAAGAGGTCGCTGAACTTGCTTTTGCAATAACAAAAAAGAATGATTATCTGACCGGTCAGATAATCACTCTTGATGGCGGCTGGATCTGATTTAAAATTCCAGATAGAAATCTCTGGTATGTACAACTTCTTCGGGCACATCCATTCCATCTTTCTGCCATACTTTGAATTTCAGATCGTATTCTTTTAACTTCTTACCGCGTTCGCGCTGGAATCTTGCCATAGCGTCGCGATAGATCGGCATATCACTTACTTTTTCACGAAGTTCTTTTGTAAATGGGCAATAGGTAGCCATAATCTCACGAACAGGTTTACTTAAACACATACCGCCCTGTGCTTCATGCCGGATCCAGTTCTCATAATCGCTAACAAATACCTCTCTTGTATTGTTTCTGCATTTCTGGATCTGCATCTTTAGCTTTTCTTTCTTATCTTCTGACAGATCTCTGTTCTTCTTATAAAATTGAATAAAATCTGCATACTCACTTGTAAGAGATTTAACCTGAATATTGTTCCATGCCGCTCCCTGTATCGTTCGGCAAAGCTCCCAACGAAAACGTCCGAACAATCGAACCATCTCTGCCTCAAGATCACTTTCCATAAAGATCGGCAGTAAAAATCTTCCTTTCGAAGTCCTGCGTCTTCCGCTTAATTCCTGCCACATAACGCCTTTATTTCCATATTCCGGAAGAACGATCACATCAGGAAATACTTCCTGCTGAATATATTCTTTTGCAAAAGAGCTTCCCTCTTTTGCATAAAGACTTTCTCTGTAAAATACAGAAAAGTCGATCTGCAGCAAACGCTGGATTGCTGCATTGATACGATCTTTTGCCAAAAAGCTCTTTGAAATTGAAGTCGTACAGCCTTCTGTAAATAAAAACGGAACGAATGCCGTAACCTGCGAAAACAAAAGGCGATGATTGGTTCGAAACATATTCTGGATCTCATATTCGAATTTTGCATTCAGATTCTTTGACAACGCCTGCTGCTGCTCTGCAGTAATCTGTCCGGTACGTTTCATATCTCGCAGGTTCTCATCATAATCCATATCGAATTCACTCTTAGATGGTTCTTTTTTGCCCTCTAAGATCAATGTGAGCCATTCCTTCATATCATATACATCACAGGCACCTGTTCCGGAATGAGATATATCCAGAGTTGCAAGTTCTTCTAAGATATCTTCCGTTATCAGACGTTCGCTTAAAAAGCCAAATCGAAGAAAAAGATCAATCACCAAAGGCGTTTTTTCCGAAGAATGATAGTCTTTCAAAAAAACGGCTTTATAAATCGGATAGTATGCTTTTAATATATTTCTGCGCAAAGTACGTGCTGTATCCTCTGTCGAAAATTTATCACCCAGTTCTTCAAATGCATGGATATAACTTCGAAATTCCTGCTCCTTTTCGCTGTCAATCTCTGCAAAAGAAAGAATCTGATCCATCGCATCCATCAATTCATCTGTTGAAACAAAATGGTCTTCCACAAGTGCAAATTCACCTGCATCACTCTGAGAAACAGAACCACCTAAAGAGGCATTCGAACCGTTTAACAATTCAAAATAAGTTTCCTCCATAAATTCATGATCAATTTGCAAATCAACTCCGGCACATTCTAACATCAGATTTTCCAAAGAATTGATCTGATCGATCACATCGTCTAAAAGAGAAGTGGCATCGGAAATATCTGTGCCCAGATGCTGTAACACGGTTGCCTGTTGCAAAACATTCATATACAGGCTTCTGTCATCAAGGACTAATGGACCTGCAAGTCCTTTTAAATAGACTGCATCCTTCTTACACTGTTCAAAAAGGCTGTTTACTACTTCAACCTGTTCTGTAATATGCTGTATAGTAATAACCATATTCGCACCAAAATAAGCTTTCCGGATTTCTGTCGGAAGCTCTGCACAAGCACGGTAATATTCAACTTTATCTAAATGCAATTCTTCTTCCGCTTCAAATACCGGAAGATTTTCAATTGATCTGAGTACATTGATCTGAGCTCCTGTCTTTTTTCCTATTGAGAGATATGTCTGGTAATAATCTTTCATATTCTGCCAGACATCATTGGTCGCATTTTCCAATGTATCAAAAATCTTAGAAATTTCTTTTATATATTTACTTAATGTCGATACCATCAAAGGTGCATAATCCTTATTTGCCTTGATTAAATTTCTGATCGTCGAAGACAGACTACCGGCCTCAAAAGCATATACTGCTAAATTCGTATCTGCTGTATATGTCACACGATGTACTTTTTCTGTCAGATCACATAAACCCAGAAAATTGCCGGAACCTATCACTGTTTTTACACCATCCGCCTGCACGCACACTCTTCCCTTGATCACGAGACCAATTTCCGTCACTTCGTCCCCGGCTTCAAATATATTTGTCCCCTTAATGATCTGATTTACATTGTTCCTTTTCAATTCCGCTTTCACAAACTACCTCCAGCTCTCCTATATACAAACAAAAAACACTCTATTTTCTATTATACAATTCTTACTGGAAACAGTCAATTTATTCTTCGACAAAAACGGTCAAAAAATTTGCAAAAAAGGTGCAACGTCAGCACGTTGCACTCCAAGAATTGCTAAAGCAATTCTTGTTGGTATACCACTACTACACGAGCAATTTCCTATTCCATAAAAAAAGAACCT
This sequence comes from Jutongia hominis, assembly GCF_014384965.1. Classification (GTDB taxonomy): domain Bacteria; phylum Bacillota; class Clostridia; order Lachnospirales; family Lachnospiraceae; genus Butyribacter; species Butyribacter hominis. The sequence continues at coordinate 28,640 of NZ_JACRSW010000033.1, read as the reverse complement.
TATACTTTCTTCACGATAAGCTTCGGTTCTACTAAAAAATCCGTGCATTCTGTGTTGAAAAAAACAATGCAAACGTTACCAATGCTGTTAACTCAGTTCCGGCAACCTTACGGCACACGAGAGGTCTCACTTAGTGCTGCTAGGTTCCCCTCCTGACACGGTTCATGAGTTCTCATTGCGCAAGACCAAAACTTCAACGCCACATACACTGGGCAGCTTTGCAATTGATTTATCCGAAACAGAACATCACCCCTGCTATAGCGGATTGCAGGTACAGGGTGCCGCTGACTCCCCGGCTAGCACGGAAATCTATTGCAATTTTCTTCTTTATTTTATACATAATGATAAAAAGAAGAAAAATTGTCACCAATTTTGCGAATGTTTTTTCATTATATACTGTCCCTTTTTTCATGTCAAGTATGCATCTTTTTTTCTTTCTTTCTCTGTCTCAGCTCCCGAAAAAAGTCTTTCATCATGATCCGGCATTCTTCTTCCAATACACCTGTTATTTTTTCTACCTGATGATTAAACCCCTTTTCTTCCAATATATTTAAAACGCTTCCGGCACATCCGGCTTTCGCATTCATCGCACCGATCACAACTTTTGGAATCCTTGCCTGCACGATTGCTCCGGCGCACATCGGGCATGGTTCTAACGTAACATACATGGTACACTCTTCTAAACGCCAGTCATTTAATTTTTTACTTGCTTTCTGAATCGCAATGATCTCTGCATGTGCAAGTGTACTGCCCATTTTATTTCTTTTGTTATAACCACGTCCGATAATCTTATCCTGATACACTATCACGCAACCGATTGGCACTTCATCGATCAACGCTGCCTTTTTTGCCTGTCTGATCGCTTCTTTCATATATTTCGAGTCGTATGAATCCCTGTTTTTTTCTTCCATTCTAATTGATCCTTTTCTTTTGACACACCTTTTAATTCTTAACCTTTTGACATTTCTATCGTATATAATATAATAATGTTGGCAGGTCAGACTGGGAGATAATCGTTTGTATAGAAACATACATCGCTATCCACTTCTGCCCCTGCATCATATAATAGTAACGAAATCAAATGTAAAAAGCAAGTCTCGTTCCTTATCCCGTTTTGCGATACGAAATTTGCAAAAAGTGAGGATTTTTATGCAGTTTTCATATGAAACAAAAAGACTGAATCTTATGATATTGTCGGCAGATAACGCCCCTCTGATACAGCATTTTTATCAAAAAAATGCTGCTTTTTTGGAGCCTTTTGAACCGGCTCGTCCCGAAAACTTTTATACAATTGCATTTCACAGATCAAACCTGTCCTGTGAATACCGTGCTTTCCTACGATTAACACATATCCGCTTCTGGCTTTTCCGGAAAGATGTGCCCGAAGAACCAATCGGTTCGATCTGCTTTAGTAATATTATGCATGGTGCTTTCAAAAAATGTATCATTGGTTACAAATTAGGAGAAGAATTCTGTCATTATGGTTATATGCAGGAAGCGATCAGCTTTCTAATCCCTATTGTTATGAAAGAACTGGATCTGCATCGTGTGGAAGCCTATGTACAACCTGATAATATGCCATCGATCCGTCTTTTGGAAAAATTGCATTTTGTCGAAGAAGGTTATCTTCAAAAATATGCTGAGATCCACGGAAACTGGACGGATCATCTGCTTTTCTCTTATCTGCGTGCAGATTCCTTACCTCGTTTCTGAGCGATTATGCTTCAACTAATCGGCGCACCCAGTAGCCAAACGCTCCTGTTGTCTTTTCAAATTCTCCAATGGTTAAAAATTCACAAAAGCCATACATTGCCGCTTGTTTTTTCTCTTTCTCATGATAAATTCCGGGAACACCGATATAATACCTCCGGTCATTTCCTTTCACAAAAATCAAATGCCTGTAACAATAATATCCATGTAACAAGAACCGGTTTCCTGACAACGACCATTCTGACATCGGTAAGCAGCCGATATCTTTTGGTTCGATCCGTACACAGCCTTCTATGGCATCTTCACAAAACGGATGCATTGTCGGAAAAGAACATAGAATCTTTTGTCCATAGTCCATCGTATGATCTTTAAACGGGCATGCGTTGCATACAGATTGCATCTGTATCTCTCCTTTCGCTGCTTCTTTTGCAGCCTCTTTGATCTCTCTTGCCATAGATGAATCCATTACAATTTCTTTAGATATTGCACTTTGTTCCTGTTGCGGTGCTTTAGCCTGATTCTTTATGTCTGCTTTTTGCTGTGGTGTCGCAACCTGGTTCTGTATTACTGCTTTTTGTTCCTTTGATGGTATAACTTGTTTTTGCATTTCGGCAGTTTGCTGTGGTGTTGTAAGATCCGGTATTTCGGCTGCCTGCGTTTTTTCTTCTTCCACCTTTCTTTTTTCCATTTGGAGCTTATCTTCGCAGTCATTCTGCCCTGCTGTGCCCGGATCCGTTTTTTTCCTTTCCATCGTCTCTTTCTGATATTCTTCTGGAGCCCCTTTATAAAAATAATCCTTCTTCCATGTTGTATTAAAGTAGAGATCAGATTGTATATCAATATAAATCCCATCCATATCTTCTATACTTTTTCCTGTTCCGAAAAGATCGTCCCTTTTGGTTTCTGACTTACATAACAGGTTCGTTCCTCTTGCATACATTTTTCCGATCATAATTGTCCGGATTCCATCTTCTTTCTGGCAATACAGATAAACACAGGGTGCATTTTGTGTCACAACAGCACGCATCTGTACCATGATCCGACATTGCATACCTCTCTTTTCTACTTTTGCATACCCGACATTTGCCAGTTTTTCCCCATTTTTATAGGAATACAGATAGGATACCATTCTCTCATATTGATTCATTCCAAAACCTTCCCTTCTTTTATTATGTACTCTGTCACATCAGTTATCTGTTCATACTATGTATGTATATTCAGGTTATGTAGCATAATAGAACGAAATGGTACAAATTTCTGTCGTCAGTACGGCTATAGTGGACTTTTTTTCGGCATCTTGCTATAATATCATTTGTTGCATTTCATCTGCTCAGATCATGCAGCAATACTACGACATAAGACACAGCCAATGATCATGAATTTCATATAACATGATCATGTTTTGTATTTTGTAACATGTAACAGAAAAAAGAAAAGAGGTATATACAATGAGTGAAACTTGTAATCATGACTGCTCTAGCTGCTCTCAGAGCTGTGAAAGCAGAGATCCAAAAAGTTTTTTAGAAAAGCCGCATGAAAAGAGTACAATCCGAAAAGTCATCGGTGTTGTAAGCGGAAAAGGTGGCGTTGGTAAATCCATGGTATCTTCTATGTTAGCTGCTAATTTTCAGAAGAAAGGATATCGTACCGCTGTAATGGATGCGGATATTACCGGTCCTTCCATCCCAAAAGCGTTTGGTATTACCGGTCGTGCGATGGGAAATGAAGAAGGTATTTATCCGGCTCTTTCTAAAACAGGAATTCAGATCATGTCCGTCAATCTGCTTTTGGAAAATGTAACAGATCCGGTCATCTGGCGTGGTCCTGTCATTGCCGGTACCGTAAAACAGTTCTGGCAGGAGGTTATCTGGGATAATGTAGATTATATGTTTGTAGATATGCCTCCCGGAACAGGAGATGTTCCTTTGACAGTTTTCCAGACAATTCCGGTCGATGGCATTGTGATCGTAACTTCCCCTCAGGAACTGGTTTCGATGATTGTTGCAAAAGCCGTAAAGATGGCACAAATGATGAATATACCGATCATTGGAATTATTGAAAACATGAGCTATGTGGAATGTCCTGATTGTAAAAAACATATCGAGATCTTTGGAAAGAGTCATGTTGATGAAGTAGCGGCTGAATATAATCTTCCGGTCCTTGGAAAAATCCCGATGACACCTGCCATTGCCGCTGCAAGTGATGCAGGCGATATTGAAAGTCTGGATGGCGACTGGTTTGCCACAGCCATTCCTGCGATTGAAGCAGCGTCAAAAGCATAGAAAATATGAGTGCAAAAGCACTTGGTGTATCAGGCTGCCCAGCAGTCTATGCTTGCACAGGCTAACCAGTCTACTCAGGGAGTATTGTCTTTATTACAGTAATGCCTTAGCATAACTTTAGTATGAGATATTGTATTTCATAACAATAAATGGAGCTATGATCTAAAAAATAAGACCATAGCTCTATTTTTATTTTTTCTGTATGATAAAGATCATTCCTGTAATGCTATCAGTAACGCCGGAATTACTTGTTTCTTTCTTGATACAACATGCTCTAGCACGATCTTTTCTGTATCTGCCGGCAACGCAAACGCTGCAATTGCAAGCTCTTTTGCTCCACTTCCTGCATAAAGCAGCTCTGTGCTTTCTTCCATGATGTTCGTCAGCATAAAATAGATCATTTCAACTTCATGTTCCACTAATGCTTTCTGTAAATACGGAATCATTTTCCCTTTGATCTCTTCAAGCTCTTTTGCTGTCATGGATGTAATTTGGCCTACGCCTAAAGTCACATCACCTAAAACAAACTTTTTAAAATCCTGATAGAAGATTTCTTCCGGTGATTTGGCTAATAAATTGCTTCCTGCCTGAAACATTTTCGCTGCATATTCTTCAGGTTCAATTTCTGCAATCGCAGCCAAAGCATAGGCAGCTTCTTTATCAATTGCCGTACAAGTCGGTGACCGGAAGATCAGTGTGTCAGATAAAATAGCAGAACAGAGCAGGCCTGCAATATCTTTTGGAAGCTCAATCTGATATTCTTTAAACATCTGATAGATGATCGTTGCCGTACAGCCAAGCGGCTGGTTACGGAAATATACCGGTCCTAACGTTTCCAGACTTCCAATACGATGATGATCGATGATCTCTAAAATCTGTGCTTCATCAATGCCATCAACTGCCTGTGCCGGCTCATTGTGATCGACAAGTATGACTTTTTTCTTTCTCGCTCCTAACAGACTTCTACGAGAGATCATACCAATATAACGTCCGTTCCAATCAAGAATCGGGAAATCACGATAACGCTTCTTTGCCATTGTCTCGCGGATATCATCAATAAAATCACTTCTGCTAAATGTGACCAGATGATCACTTTTCATAAAGTAACCGATCGGAATACTCTGATTGATCAGACGTGATGCCGTGAAAGTATCATAGGGAGTTTTAATGATCAGACAGCCATGGCTTTCCGCTAAGCGGCTGATCGTGTAAGATACCATTGCTCCATCACAGACAACAATGCATTTTGCACCCATTTCAATCGCACAAAGCTGTGATTCATAACGGTTACCCAAAATGACAATATCATCTTTTTCAATATAGCTTTCCATCAGATCCGGATTGGCGGCTGCGATCAGACATTTTCCGGAGCAGACTTTTTCATCCAGATTGCCATGTAACAATTCTCCATCTAATGTCTCAACAATATTGCGGATCGGTGTCTCTGCATTTGCTAATATGTGGCTGTCATACACGTCCATATAGGATTTTGCGATATCCTCGATCGTCAAAAGTCCTTTTAATGTACCTTTGCTTGCAACGATCGGAATAGTTTGCAACATTCCTTCTTTCATGATCTTCCATGCTTTTTTAATTGAAAGATTCTCATCAACACCTTCCACACAATTCACATCAATGTCCATAACCTGCGTACGGATATCTCCTAAATAATCAGGAATATCTATCTGAAAATAATCCAATACAAACTTACTTTCCGCATTAATCTGTCCGGCACGTCTTGCCGCATAATAAATCTTTTCTTTCTGATCCTTGGGAGCAGTTGCATTTTTCAAATATGCATATGCGATCGCAGAGCAAAGAGAATCCGTATCAGGATTCGTATGCCCGATCACATATACAATGCCATCTGTACTTTGCATGTTGCCACCTCCTGTCTCTTTAGAATGTATAATCTTCTTTCGTATATTCTGAAATATCAATAATGTACTTGAACTTCTTTGCAAGTGCCGGAACAAAACGGAACAACTGATCAAGTGTTGCTCCTTCATCGGCTAAGATCACGACAAAATCTCCATGATATTCTTCCATAATGGAAAATACTTTAGAAATCGTAGGAAATAACAGATCTGCTGCCCCGTTAATTAACAGACAGTTCCCTTTTAACTGACTCTGAAATTGTACCAGATCCATCTTATTCAGCTGTTCCGATGAAATCTTTGCAATTCGTCCAATGGATAAGAAACCGCTTTCTTTTAAGACACGGACAATCTGCTTTGAAACACCTACGATCCTGTCATCGCCCTGTCCCATTAATACAAAATGAGATGGATCTAATTCGCCACTGATCAGTTTTAAGATGTCTTTGAAAGAACGATGCAATGCTCTTGTCGTTGGCAGATCCGATGTATTAATCTCCGGTATACCGATATATTCATTCTCGATCACATGACTTTCAGGTGCTTCATAACCCTCAAGCGGAGAATGATATGCATCCGATACGATGTCCGTTTCTATATTGATTTCTTCTTTGCCTGCTGTTGCAATAGTTTCCTGTGGTGCAGGATCTTCCCGGCTCTCTGTCACAGGTATTTCCTGTGTTGTAAGATTTTCCCGGCTCTCTGTCACAGGTATTTCCTGTGTTGTGAGATTTTCCCGGCTCTCTGTTACAGGTATTTCCTGTGTTGTGAGATTTTCTTCTCTCTCTTGCATAGAAATTTGCTGTACAGCACTCTCTTTTTCATTGCTTTTGGTTGTTGAAGTGTCCTCGTCCGGTGTCACAGACTTTTCTGCCTCTTCTTTTTTGGCTGCGGCCTCTTTGACTGATTTGTTCGAATCATATCCGAATCTGTTCTCTCCTGCATCTTTTGCCGGCTGTCGGCTCTCCGTATTTTTATTCGTGATCTCTTCTACATCTAAAGGAATGTATTCTTTCTGAGCTGACCTTTGTGCTGCTTTTGTCATTCTGTCGAGTACATCCGATGCCAGATTCTGTCCTTCATTTAATACGGCAACTGCTTTTTCCTTTAATTGCTCACGATGTTCCATTTCATAAATTGCTGCAATTTCTTTGGCCAGATCCTGTGTAATGCCGGTTCCTGACTGTGATGGTGCTTTTGCAGCCGGTTCCGTCTTGGAATTTGACAGATGATCTTCTCTTTTTTTACTGACCTCTTTTTTCGTGGTTTCTTGTTGGGTCTGTTCCTTTTTTGATGGGATTGCTTCCGCCTTTTTCGATACTTTTTCGTCTTTCGTTACAGCCTCTTCGTCATAATCTAAGAAATCCTCTTCTTCTTTCATGACAAATTTTAAGATACTTGAAGAAAGTTTGTAAATGCCGCCTTTTTCTTTCTTTACATGAGGTTTTATCTCTGCTGCCTTTTTATTTTTTTTCGTATCCTCCGATACTTCCTTACTTTTTACAACCTCATTTTTTCCATTTATCTGTTTTTTGGTGTTCGGATTACTCTTCGATGGAACAGTTGCTTTTTTATCCGCCATTTCTTCAATAACATTGTCCGTTTTTTTATCTGAAGATAAGTCCACCGCTTTCTCTGACGCATCCGGTTCTGTAACAGACTTTTTCTCCCATTCATCTGTATCGGAATGTTCCTTTTCTTTCAAAGGTTCTTCATAGTCATCTTCATAATCGTCTTCATAATCATCCTCTGCGTAACGTTCTTCTTTACGCAATTCGCGTTCTCTTCTTTTTTCTTCTTTTTTTAGTTCTTTTTGTTCTTTTAAGAATTCTTTGATATCAGGAAGGGAACCTGTATCATCCGGGTTTGGTTCTTCTTTTTTGGGGGTTGTAAAATCCTTATCATCAATATAAGGCATTGGATCTTTCTCTTCTAAATGTTCGATCAGAATTTTGGCACGTTCAACAATCTCTCCAGATCCAAACCACAAGAGAATATCTTCGCATTCTCTTTTACATTCTTCTCTTCTTCCTGCTCTATGATAAAGCTTCGCTAATTCATATGCCCATTCTTCAATATATTCTTCCTGCTTTAACTCTTGCAAAATTTCGATCAATTCACCGATCGGCACACCTTTTGCCTTCTCAATACGATAACGCAGGATCAATGCATCTCGCTGGCTCGGATGCATACGCACATACTCCTGATAATAAGCTTCTGCATCATCCAATGCATTTGTCCGGATTGATAAATAGATCAACCGGTGAAGCACACGTCTGGTACGTGATTTACGGTAAATCCTAAGATAGGTTGCTTTTGCTGCATCATACTGTTCCGTCCTCGTAAAAACTTCCGCAAACACTTTCAGATCACTTAATGATCGAACCTGACGCATATCTAATGTCTGTATGACAGCTAATGCTTTTTTATATTTTCTTTCATCTACCAGATGATGTATCTGTGCAATTCTGATTGCTAATTCATATTGTCTCATAATGCTCCTCATTTCTGCTCTGCCAAATCGTATTGTCTGTTTGTCGTTTATGAATTCTGCATGGGAAAGCTAGCTTTCCTGTGTTGCGAATTCATAATGTTTCGTATAAAAGTCTTCCTGCCGGTCTTTTGCCGTTTGAAACTTTTCTCTTAATATCCACGCCTTGTCATCCAGATCACAGATTAAAACGCCTTCTTTTTCTTCCAGACAGCCCAGTACATTTCCGATCGCATCAACAGCCATACTGTCTCCGCTATATTCCAATCCGTCATGTGTACCTGTACAATTCACTCCTACAACATAAGACTGTGTTTCGATCGCTCTTGCCCTTAAAAGCGTTTTCCAATGATCCCGCCTTGATGCAGGCCATTCTGCGATCACAAACATAATATCTGCCTTTTTTGCTGCGATAGAAAAAACTTCGGGAAAACGTAAGTCATAACAGATAAAAAGTCCGATCGTCCTGCCAAGAAAAGGAACGGTTACGATTTCTTTCCCTTTTTGATAATATTGATCTTCTTTCCCATAAGAAAAAGGATGTATCTTCGTATATTGTGCAAGATCTTTTCCTTCTTTGTCCAACAAAGTAAAGCAATTTTTCGCTTTTTGGTCTGCTTTCTTTCCCTGTGCTGCCCATCCGTATCCGATTGCAACATGATATTGCCTTGCAAACCGTTCCATCTGCTGTCTTGTCAGCGAATCCTGTTCGGGTTCTGCAATCTTTTCGATGTTCATCGAAAAACCGGTAAAAGCCATCTCAGGAAAAAGGATCACATCTGCCCGCTTTTTTGCAGCCTCTTTTATCATCTGTTCTGCTTTCTGAAAGGATTGTTCTTTCTCCTCCCATACCATGTCGATCTGACCAAGTGCTATCTTCATATGGCTCTTCTTCCTTCCATCCTGACCTGTCTTAAAATATAAAATATATCGGGTTAATTATACCTTTTCTTTGCTCATATTACAACAATACAATCACGGTTCCCGATAAGATTTTTCCGTCTTTTTCTTCTTTTATCCCTCTTGGAACTATGGTATACTATGAAAGATAAGATAACTATGCTGTACGATTTCCTACAGTATAAAAAATAAGTTTTTTTGCAGCGCACACAAAAAACTTAAAAGCACGCACCGTTTGGCTCAAAAAAGATACAAACAGCAAAAAAATTGTGCGCAGAAAAGAGGATGATTATGAAAATTCAATCAGTAAATGACCAGGCTTTTGCAGCCTATGGAAAAGTAGTAAAAGGGTTTGATTTTTCTTCCCTTTTAGCAACATTAGAAGCAAATTCCGAGAAACCGGCAGATTCTGTGATCTATGTACCATCTGTTGATATATTGGAAGCAGAAAGTGTATTTAGCGAGATTCGTGATAATTGCTATGGTGGAATGCCAATTCAGATCGGCTATTGCAATGGTACTAATACAAAATTAAATTGTTTTGAATACCATCGTGACAGCGAGATCGATATTGCCGCAGATGATGTAATTCTTTTAGTAGCACGCGAGCAGGATGTGATCGATGGTCAGATCGATTCTTCCAAGACAGAGGCTTTCCTCTGTCCAAAGGGAACTGCTGTAGAGCTTTATGCTACTACACTTCACTATGCACCTTGCAGTGCCAAGAAAGCAGAAGGTTTCCGTGTAATCATCGTACTTCCAAAGGGTACCAATGAGGAAATGCCTTCGATCACTCCTAAGAACGACGAAGACAAAATGCTCTGGGCAGCAAACAAATGGCTTATCGCACACAAAGATACTGCCGAAGCAAAAGATGGCGCTCATGTCGGAATCACCGGAGAAAATATTGATATCATTGATCTGATCTAACAGAAAGAGGTTTACATGAATTTACCACAAGATTTTATAACACGAATGCAGGAATTATTAAAAGAGGAATTCGATTCATTTCTCTCCGGCTATCAAAATACAAAATCATATGGACTTCGCGTAAATCCACTCAAATATAACAAAGATCCAAAAGCCCTTCCTTTTACCCTGACTCCTGTGCCTTGGGCAAAGGAGGGCTTTTATGCTGTTTTTGAAGAACATCCGGGACGACACCCATTACACGAAAGCGGTGCTTACTACATTCAGGAACCAAGTGCAATGTCTGTTGCAAGTCTTTTGCAGGCAGAACCGGGTGATATCGTATGCGATCTTTGTGCTGCTCCGGGTGGTAAGTCTACGCAGATTGCCGGACATCTTGCCGGGAAGGGAATGCTTCTGTCAAATGAAATCTATCCTGCCCGCGCTAAGATCCTGTCACAAAACATTGAGCGTCTGGGTGTCGGAAATAGTGTTGTATGTAACGAGTCTCCTGACAGACTTGCCGATCATTTTCCGCTCTTTTTTCAAAAGATCGTTGTCGATGCTCCATGTTCCGGAGAAGGAATGTTTCGAAAGGATGAGATTGCGATCAAAGAATGGTCTTTGAATCAGGTACAAGTCTGCCGAAAACGTCAGGAGATGATCTTAGAATGTGCGGATCGCATGTTACAGCCGGGTGGTGTAATGGTATATTCTACATGCACATTTGCTCCCGAAGAAGATGAAGATATCATTGCGTGGTTTTTAGAAAATCATCCTGACTACATGGTAGAAGACTGGAAAGAATATCTGCCAGATAACTGCGGTTTAGAAAGCGGACGGACTGCTTTTCTATGCAAAGAGTATGACGATTCCATTCTTAGGCAGATTCCAAACACCTTGCGTCTATGGCCTCATAAGCTTTCCGGGGAAGGTCATTTTGCAGCCCGGCTTCGAAAGAAAGGGACGATAACAGACATACCGGATAAAAAACGCCAACGAAAAAAAGCTCCAAAAGAGCTTGCTGACTGTCTTGCTTTTTTGAATGACTCTTTAATCGTTTCCGATCAGGAAGACAGTGCATCTGCCGGTATCGTAAAAGATATGTTATCCTGTACCGATTACAATCGTTTCCGTTTCTTTGGCGATGCTTTGTACTTTTTACCGGAGAAGTCATTTTCTCTTGATACCCTAAAAGTACTTCGTGCAGGATTACATCTTGGTACGCGCAAGAAAAACCGTTTTGAGCCGGCTCACGCACTAGCGATGATGTTGCAGGAAAACCTTGTGAAACAGTCACATTGTTGTACCGAAGCAGAAGCAACGGCATATCTTCATGGTGAAACCATACCATGTGATGCCTCGATGAAATCATGGACACTTGTAACCTATCAGGGTGTCAGCTTAGGTTGGGGAAAAGCACAAAACGGTATTTTAAAAAACCACTATCCAAAAGGATTGCGTATCTTTTTATAACATCGGAAAGGAAATGCCAAAAAATGCAAACAGGTTGATCTTACTAAAAAGAAAGATCAGATAACAGATCACGATTGAAAGCGGCATTCCTTTCCATGCATTTTTGATATCCTGCGTACTCATATTCATATGAAAAAAAATACTGATAAAAAGATAGCCTGTCAGAATATAATGCCACTCTTCGATGCAATGATAGCGCCATACCCATGTCAGCAGGCATAAGCTGATACCACCGCAGATCACCGGTGCAATGCTGGAAAGTGTCATTTGAAGTGCCTGTATCACCACATTACCTCTCGTATAAAATTCCACACAGCCAAGCTGGTTTCCTCTGACATGAAAAAGTTCGATCTTTGTTACTTTTGCTCCCGATAATGTTGCAAACAAGGCATGTGCGAGTTCATGATGCACTGTTCCGATAAAAGTCAGTCGATTTCGTACAAAAAATGCTACACTCCCGCCAAAAAAAAGTGAGATCACCGCTGTCAGCAGGTTACCAAAACCTTCTACGACCAGACCAAGTCCAAAGATCAGAACCGGAATCAGCAGAGCATTGTATAAGGGAATCAGATACGCATTATTCCAATCCATGAAAACCTCTTTTCTCTCAAATACAGGATTATCTGTTACTTTCTGCTTTTTCTATCTTTCCTGTGTAGATACCGCTTCGATCGCAACGCTGCCGCCACGGACTACTTCCACACGATTGATAAAGGTTTTGTTGAATAAAGCGATCATGTCATTATTGGCATCTTCTGTTTTGACACATTGTACAATGATATGGTTTCTGTCATAGTCAATGATATCAAGAGAAAATACCTTTGCTAAACGGAATACTTCTGCCTTATCTTTTTCTGAGCAGCTAGACACTTTGATATATAATAATTCTTTTTTATGGATCGGTACTTCCGTAAAATCAATGACTTTGATCACTACCACACAGCGGTTTAACTGCTTGATGACCTGTTCAAATGTTACATCGTCCATTGTCATGCCGATCGTCATACGAGACACGGTCGGATCTTCTGTTTCTCCGACGGTAAGGGTATCCAGATTATATGATTTTCCCGATAATAATCCGGAAATTTTAGCTAAAACACCAATTCGGTTCTCTACATAAAGAGAGATACATCTTTTCTTAATCTCCATACTGTTTCCTCATTTCTGCATACATATCTACCGGCAGATGTCCTGTATGCTAAAGCATCTGTCTTTTCTACTTTTTATCTTTCATTTTCTTTAGCAATCCATGATCATATCGTCTAATGTCTTGCCTGTCGGAACCATCGGAAATACATTTGCTTCGCGTTCAATGACACATTCGATCAGCGTTGGTGCATTTTTATGCTCTTGGGCATAAGCAAATGCTTTTGCAATTTCTTCTTCTTTTGTAATACGGATTCCATATGCTTCATAACTCTCTGCAAGTTTTACAAAGTCAGGAATATATTTCGGACAACATTTATCACGGTTCATGCAATCTTTCTGACAGCTTTTGCGATATGTCAGACAGGTGCTTGAATAGCGTTTGTTAAAGAACAGTTCCTGCCATTGACGGACATTTCCGAGATAACCATTGTTGAAAACGATCAGGATCAATGGAAGCTCTAAAGCAACCGCTGTTGCAAATTCCTGAATATTCATTTGCATTCCGCCATCACCGGAAATAGCAATTACTGTTTTGTCAGGATTACCGATCTGCGCTCCGATCGCAGCCGGGAAGCCGTATCCCATTGTTCCAAGTCCACCGGAAGTCAGAAATTGATGATTGCTTTCTAATTCAAGATATTGTGTTGTCCAAAGCTGGTTCTGTCCTACGTCTGTTGCAACGATCGGATGTTTAATATTTTCATTGATATAACGGATCACTTTCTCCGGTGTCAAACCTTCGTATTTGTCCATGTTGATCGGATTGGCTTTCTTCCACTCTGTCACCTGCTCTAGCCATTTCTCTGCTTTGCTAGGGCTGACATACTCTAACAGTTTCTCAATCGCTAACTTAGCATCTGCGACAATCGGAATATCTACTACGATATTTTTTGAAATAGAAGCCGAATCCGCATCAATATGTATGATCTTTGCGTGTTTTGCAAATTCGCTGATCTTTCCGGTGATACGGTCATTAAAACGGGTTCCTATTGAGAACAGAACATCACATTCCGATACTGCATGGTTTGCCGCATAACTTCCATGAATGCCGATGTTTCCAAGATACAGATCATGCGTTGTCGGAATCGAACCTTTTCCCATGATCGTAGTGATAACAGGGATCTGTGTATATTCGGCAAGCTTTAACATAACTTCATTAGCACCCGCAATATTTACGCCGCCACCCAATAAGAATAATGGTTTCTTTGCCCTCTTTAAAAGTGTACATGCTTTTTTGATCTGTCCGACATGGACACTGTCATTTGGTTTATAGCCTCGGATGCTGACCTCGGTAGGATACTCTTCCGATCCCATCGCCTGCTGGATATCTTTGGGAATATCGACAACAACAGGACCCGGTCTGCCGGTTCGTGCAATATAAAATGCTTCTTTTAAGATCTTAGGCAGTTCTTCTCTGGTTCGTACGGTTACGGCATATTTACAAATACTGTTTGTAATACCGACAATATCAACCTCCTGAAAAGCATCATTACCCATCAATCCTAACGGAACCTGTCCTGTAATGCATACTAATGGAACACTGTCATAATTGGCTGTTGCAATACCTGTGACAAGATTCGTTGCACCCGGTCCGCTTGTTACCAGACAGACACCTACTTTTCCGGTTGATCTTGCATAACCGTCTGCTGCATGGATCAATGCCTGCTCATGACGCGGTAATATCACTTCAATCTGATCCTGATCATATAAGGCATCAAAAATATCAATTGCCTGTCCTCCCGGATAACCAAACAGAGTGTCTACTCCTTCTTCGATCAAAGCTTTTACTATTATCTCTGTACCTTTCATCATCTTTCCTTCACCATACCTTTCTGTTGGATGATTTCTTTTTAGCGTTTCTTGTATCTGACGTGGTATGTTATCCCGAAATTTTTATAACATCTAAAAAACCCTAAGTTAATGTAAATTAACTTAGGGCGAACTATTCCGCGGTACCACCTAATTTCAAAGATTACTCCTCGCACTCATACAACACGCTGATCATATCATTAATATTGCATTCCCTGTAACGGTGGAATTCCGTTGAAGTCTACTAAAAAAGCTTTTCATCTCAGATTATACAATCTGCTGTCATATGCTGACTTTTGCTTCTCTTTCGGTTCACTGCTCAAAGGCTACTTCCATAAATCCGAAACAAAGATTTTCACCATCCATCTTCTCTCTATACTTTCGGGAGATATGTACTCCTCCTCGTCATTGCATTTGATTTTTCGATTGTTGATAATCTTAGCAGATTTCTAAGCATCTGTCAATCTATTTTCCTGCTATTCCTTTGTTGCTGCCGCTTCCTGTTCGAACTTTTCTTCTGCCTTTGCAGCCGGTTTGTCTTCTGCTTTTTCTGCTTTGCTGTCAGCGGATTTTTCTTTGTTCTTTTCTGTTTTGCTTTCAGAAGACTTTTCTTCCATCTTACCTGTATTATCTGTTGTACTGTCGGCTGGCTTTTCTTCTGTCTTTGAAGCTTCTGTATCCTCTTTATCAACGGATTTGTCTTCATTCTTTTCTACTAAACTGTTAGCTGCTTCTTCACTTTCAACAGTCTGTTCTTCCAACTCAACTCCCGCAGCATGCTTCTTTTTTGTATAGACAAACATAGCGATCAGCTTGATCACTGCTCCGATATACAACGAGATTGCAAATGCCCAGATCGCCAGGAACAGATCCGGCATATAACTACGGATCAGATCTGTCTTTGCTACTGTATAAAGCAATCCTAAGACTACACTAGGCACAACCAGATGGATCAATCCATCAATGCAAATTCCACCAATGCTCCATATATGATTCTTTCTTCTATGGCTCCAGAATCCCATCATCATGATCGGAAGCCACGCCAGAACAAGTGCAAGCACGACCAGACCATCAACAATTGCATATTTTGTCATGTAAGTACTGCTGCCGATTTCATCTGCTGTCTTACCAAGAACAATATTTAAAATACCTTTTTCCATTTTCTGGATCAGTTTTTGTCCTACCAGATAATCCATTGTATTAAACATCATCGTAATACCCAGATTTTCTTCCGGCAAAAGCATTGCGACTGTTGTTGCATTCTGTGCTGTTCCTAACTGATAAAGCACTCTTGTACCAGCTACTTTTGTCTCCATCCAGCCCATGCCCGATGATACTTTAGTACCAAAAAGCATATCCGAAGCCTCTGCATCCGTAACATCTCCCTGACCTTTCAGTATTTTCTTAACACTTTTCTTATCTAAGACTTTTCCACCATCATTTAAAAACATTTGCAAATAACGTCCCATGTCTTTTACATTCGATAATAAAGAGTTTGATGCCGCATCTTCCTTATTCTTCTGTGCATCAATCTCTTTTGGAACATGGAAACCAAAATAAGTCTGATACCCTGTTACGATATTTTCACTGAATTCTTTGCTGTTTGACAGTGAAAATGTAGAATTCATATCCAAAACATCAAAAATATTATCCGAAACATATTCTTCATAAGTCATGTTAGTCACAGATTCAATGATCTTACCTAATAACATATAGTTGACATCTGCATAAGCATAATCTCCCCACTCATCATTCAGCTTGATATCAGACAGATCAGAATCTTTAGAAAGACCACTTGTATGTGTTAATAATTGCTCGATCGTAACCGCCTCAGCCGAATGATAATCGGTCAGATAATCGCCAACTGTATCATCAAGCTTTAGTTCATCTTCTTCCTGCAAATGCAATATAGCAGCAGCTGTTATCGTCTGGGATAATGCTCCCATTGTAAAATCCGCCTCTGTCTTTTGCACGGTACCATATGCCGCACAATACAATTCTCTGTTATCATTTACAATAGAAATGGTCATACCCGGAACATGAGCCTCCGGCATTTCTTTTAAAATATACTCTTCTAGCTGATTCTGGTGTACCCCCGATGTTTTTGTTTTGGCATTGGCTATCATTCCCATAAATAATGAAAATGTACACAGTAATGCCATCCCCATAATTATTATTCGTCTTCTCATAAAGTTCCTCCTGTTATCTCAGTACCTCAGGTGATACACCTGAATATTCAGTAATTATACCAAAAAGTATACAAAGAATAAAGTTTTTGTTAGATATTGGCATACGCTCTTTAATCAAAGAGCCATCATACACGCTCCTGTCTTGGAGTGAAAATATATTATTATCACGAACAATTTCCTGTCATACAATCTTTTTGATCAAACGGCTCTTTTTACTGAGTGCAAAAAGCACCAGACAGATTGCTATTGTTATTCCATACAGGACAAGCGGATTTTCCAGATGATAGTAATCCCGTAAAAGCGTTCGAAAAAAACAATGCGGATAAAAAATGCAAGTGCTTAGTTCTCTTGCCCACTGCATCGGAATCCTGTGTAAAATATCTTTTTGTAAGAAAAACACAACCATACATGGCACCAGTATTAAAAAAGAAATACACAAAGAAATATCATCTTTAGTCTCTTTTCCATAGATAACTGTCATTTCCAATACAAGTGCAATTGCCGATAAAATCGTAAGTACTGCTGCCCATGATGCCCTGAAATGCCGGATCAGATCCGGATATGCCAGAAATGCCCCTATCATGAGCAATGGAAAGCCAACATAGATCCCTTTTCTCGGATTTAGGAAAATCTCTAAATAGCGATCGATCACTTTATGCAACGGTGTATTTGCAATAACAAAGTAATAGGTATTCGCAAACAATGCAAAAGTATGTGCTGCGATTGCAAAAAACACCATCACAATCTTATGCCGCCAAAACAGGCAGAGCAGGAAAGCGCCAATAACACATGCTAAGACAAACCACATCGCTCCTGTCGGATAAAAAAGAATCGTCTTAATGATCATCATATGCACTGCTTTCAGATCTCCACCTAAGTTCCGATACCATAACGGAATTGTTACGATCAGGTTTGCGATCGACCATACAAGATAAGGCGGCAATAATTTTATAATGTATTTTCCGACACAATGCCATTGTTCTTTTCTGTCTGTACAATTCCAAAGCTTTCTGCCTAAAAAATAACCCGATACAACAAAGAAGAAAGGAACGCCCATCCGGAATACAACCTGCATCACATACCATTGTGTGTGCTCCGATGGAAAAATTTTGACAAGATTCGTATGTATACCAACGATACAAAGTGCAAAAAACAATTTCCAAAAGTCAATCGTATGATTTTCTTTCCGTTCCTTCTGTGGTGCAGTGTTCATAAAACTCCTCTTTCCTGTACACATTTTTCCATTAAAATCCGTTTGCCGTGTACATACAAACATATTATTTTCCTTTTTCCCCTATCCGCTTTTATTTTTCCCTTCTTCCTGATAGCAGATTTCATCACTTCATGTTATACTATCTCTGTTAAAGTGTCAAAATCATATGACAATGCACTCTTAGAATCTTCTGAACGAAAATCCGGTCAAAAGGATTCGTCTTGGGAAGATACCACAAATGCATAACAAAAATCAGGAGGAATTATTATGGTAAAACACATTATTTTATGGAAATTAAATGATGAATTATCAACAGAACAAAAAAAGGCAGTCAAAACAGATATCAAAAAGAATCTGGAAGCTTTAGTAGGAGTCGTTCCGGGATTAACGAAAATGAATATCCGCACAGAATTTCTTGCTTCTTCTTCTGCTGATATCATGATGGACAGCGAATTAGAATCAAACGAAGCTCTAAAAGGTTATCAGACACATCCTTCACATGTGCATGTTGCTGACACCTATGTCAGACCAAATGTATCCGTTCGTCTGAGCATGGATTACGAAATCTGATTTTCCATCATGATTGGCAAAGACAGAGCAGCCTTATAAGCCTGCTCTGTCTTTTTTATCTTCTTTCCCGGTACAAATTGTGATTACAGCCAATATTATGCTTAATACGACCAGACCGACAATCCATCCAATATACGGATTATGCAGGATGCCCGCAAACAGATATCCCACGCCGCAGGCAGATGCAACAAGCAATGCATATGGAAATTGTGTTGACACATGTTCAATGTGTACGCATTGTGCTCCTGCCGAAGCCAAAATGGTCGTATCTGATATCGGTGAAATATGATCGCCACAGACTGCACCGGCTAAAATTGCGGCTACGCAGACCGTCAGCATCGAACCGGACTCTCCAAAGACCGCAACCGAGATAGGAATCAATATTCCAAACGTTCCCCACGATGTTCCTGTCGCAAATGAAAGTCCTAAAGCAATCACAAAGAATAAAAACGGCAGCAGCATATCAATAACTGCACTGGCTTCTACAATCTTACTGACATAACCGCCAATATTTAAATAGTCTGCACTACAGATTCCTGACAATGTCCATGCAAGACACAGGATCATGATAGCCGATGTCATTGCTTTAAATCCCTGTGTAAAACTTTCACAAAACTGGTCAAAATGAATTATCTTTCTTGGAATATATAAGAAAAATGTAAATACTAATGTGATAAAGCAGCCAATTACAAGACTTTTTGATGCTTCACAATCGGAAAATGCCGTGATCACACTCTTTCCTGTAAACAGGCCACCTGTATAAAGCATCATCGTAATGCAGCTTATGATCAGCACAGCGATTGGGAGTACCAAATCTTTTACTTTTCCTTTTCCGATAACAGATACATCATTGTCCATTTTCTTTCGTTCTTCTGCTGTATACTGATCGATCTCTGCTTTTTTCATGCGCGAAAAATCACGATCCAGCCAGATCAAAAATATCAGAAAGATCAATGTAAAGATAGCATACATATTTAATGGGATCGTATGCAAAAAAAGTGAAAATCCATCAATCTTACTGTCTTTTGGCAGCGATGTACTGACTGCTGCCGCCCAGCTTGAGATGGGTGACAGAATACATACCGGTGCTGCCGTTGCATCGATAATATAGGCTAACTTCTGTCTGGTTACTTTATATTTATCCGTTACCGGACGCATTACCGTTCCTACGGTAAGACAATTAAAATAATCATCTACAAATATCAACGCACCAAGACAGCTTGTTGCCGCTAATGCTCCACGTCTTGATTTGATCGCTGTCGATGCCCATTTACCATAAGCTCTTGATGCACCGGACTTCGTGATCAATGCAACTAATATTCCAAGCAATACTAAAAAAACTAAAATATATGCATTGTCACCAATCTTATCAGACATAATACCAAAAACAATCTCGATTGCTTTGATCGGGTTTCCGGCAGAATATAAAAGTCCTCCCATAATAATTCCGATCAAAAGAGAACTGTATACCTCTTTTGTGATCAATGCCAATACGATCGCAATGATCGGTGGTAACACAGACCAAAATGTTGCTGTCATTTGTAATTCCTCCTACTAATCCTATGCATTTTCTGATATTGCCGGCTTTCTGTTATAAGAAGGTATTATTATCTTTCCTATACTTCCGGTGTGCATACTATATCTGCTCTTATCTTTCCTAAGCTTCTGCTTCTCCGTTAATATGATGATCCAATTTCGCGATCAGTTCCTCTACATCACACTGATGTGTCATACATGCCTGTTCTAATGTTTCTCGCGGTGACATATGGCAGGATACACAATGCATCCCCATTTCATTAAAGCATTGTTCTGCACTAGGATAATATTGTAAGATTGCACCTATCAAGGAATATTTTGTAACTACCATTTTTCTGTCCTTTCCGAAAATTCCATTTACTGTTTTTATCTTTTTTTTCTGAATCTTATCGTCTATCTATTCTCTAAGCATGAGCTTTATTTAGTGCCAGCTGCAACTCCCCGGTTCTTCGTTCAATGCCCTGTACAGATCCCCAATATACCTTTTCTGTCTCTTTTTTAAATATGATTTTAAAAAGAAAAGGCTGAAACGTACACGTAGCGTAATCTTCTCTTTAGACTTTCTTTTACTACGACAGATCACTTCTTCCATAGAAAGGATCGTCCGGCTGTTTTTTTTCATAAGTGAAAAGATTCTTTTTCCCTCGTAGCCGCTGCCTTTTATATGACATTCATAACGCTGATGCGGAATAGTCATACTGACCTCTGCTGTCACAACATCACCATTCTTATAATATTCAACAACAGAATACTTTTTTTCTCCTTCTTCAATCCGAAGCAGATCAGTCCGCCATGTATGATCCGACTGCCCGGTGATCAAAGACCAGATTTTATCTTCACTGCTGCCAAAGGAAGCACTACATGTACTTTTGCTCATTAAATTCCCCGTTTCTTTTTCTTGCTGTACTTTACAAAATTTTTATCCTCGCTGTAGCTTTTTTAAAAAGTTTTGCGTTCTTTCATTAGAAGGATGATCGATCACGTCTTCCGGCTTTCCTTCTTCTACAATCACTCCACCATCAATAAAGACAACCCGGTCGGATACATGACGTGCAAAATCAATTTCGTGTGTTACGATCACCATTGTCATTTTATCTTTAGCAAGTTGCAAAAGAACCTTTAAGATCTCGGCTGTAAGCTCAGGATCCAAAGCGGATGTCGGCTCATCAAAGAAAAGCATCTTCGGTTTCATCGCCAAAGCTCTTGCAATCGCTACTCGCTGCTGCTGACCACCTGAAAGCTGGCATGGATATGCATTTTCTTTTCCTTCGAGTCCAAGCTTTTTAAGCAAAGCTTCTGCCTGCTGATAGACTTCTTCTTTATTGCGCTTTTGTGTATGAATCGGAGCGTCTGTAATATTTTTCATCACAGAATAATGTGGAAACAGATTAAAATTCTGAAATACCAATCCATAATATGGCATCATTTTCTTTGGATCCGTCTCTCCCATATAAGAAAGATTTCCCGATGTCATCGTTTCAAGCTGTGTCGCACAACGAAGTAATGTTGATTTACCCGAACCGGATGGTCCTAAGATTGAAACAACCTCTCCTTCTTTTACATTCAAAGAAATATCTTTTAAAACTTCGAGCGAACCAAAGCTTTTTCGTACATTTTTCATTTCTAAAACAGATATAGACATAGTTTCCTCCCCAGCTAGACATGCCTTTTGATTTGTTACGTTTTGATACGTCACCTGACACGATCCAGATTACTTTTATTGATAATAATTTAACTTCTTCTCGATCAGTTCCATTACAAATGCTACCAGATAATTAAAGATATAGTAGAATACACCCGCTACAAAGATTGGCATTACATTTGTTAATGTTGCAGCAATCTGCTGTGCCATTGTAAACATCTCCATATACGATAATACAAATGCTAAAGAAGTATCTTTTACTAAAGTAATGATCTCATTAGTA
Organism: Jutongia hominis; assembly: GCF_014384965.1. Lineage (GTDB taxonomy): Bacteria > Bacillota > Clostridia > Lachnospirales > Lachnospiraceae > Butyribacter > Butyribacter hominis. The sequence continues at coordinate 6,604 of NZ_JACRSW010000033.1, read as the reverse complement.
ACCGGTGGCATAACTCTCTTGATCATCTGTGGCAGAATGATCTTGGCAAATGTCTGTCCTCTTGTATATCCGAGCAACTTAGCTGCTTCTCTCTGACCTGCCGGAATGCTCTCAATTCCGCTACGATAGATTTCTGCAAAATAAGCCGCATAATTCAATGAAAAACCAATGATCACCGCAATAAAACGATAATGCGGAACCGTTGAGGCAAGCTTGATACCAAAAAGATAATATGGACCAAAGAATACAACCAGAAGCTGAAGCATCAATGGCGTACCACGCATAATAGAAATATATATTTTTGTGATCCAGCGGATCGGTGTAATCTTTGTCATTCTTCCAAAGGTCACAAGCAGACCTAAAGGAAGCGAAATGATCATTGTCAGGAAAAAGATCGACAATGTTGCACCAAATCCTTTACACAATTGTTTTGTTATATTTCCGAAATTCGCAAATCCCTGCTTCATCTTACCGACAAAACCGACATGCTCTTCCTGTGCTGTATCACTGTCTGTATTCTTTGAAACCTTTTCTTTCTGAGCGGACGTTGTTTCTTTTACGTCTGTGTTCTTTCCAATGCAAACACACTCCGGCAGATTATAGTCTGCATATTTTTGCGCAATCTTATCCACAGTTCCATCGGCTGCCATCTCATTTAATGTCTCCTGAACCTGATCACGAAGCTTGGTATTTCCTTTATAAAAACCGACACCATATCCTTCTGAAGAAATCTTCTGATCCAGGATCGTCAATGATTTATGTTTTCCGGTCTGGTATTTTGCAACACCAATATCCATGCAGATCGCATCGACTGCACCTGATTCGAGATTCATAACCGCACTGTTATAATCCGCTACTTCCTGCATCTTAGAAAAGGAAGCCGCAAGGTCTTTATTCTCTTTTGTCGCATCATCCCCGACTAATGCTTCTTTTGCGGAAGAATCTGCCTGCACAACGACGATCTTTCCTGCAAGATCTGATAATTTTTTGATATTACTTTCCTTGCTTACCAATACAACCTGTGAATTGTCTACATAGGCATCTGTCCATGTATATTTGTCTTCACGGCCATTCATGGTAAAACCGTTCCAGATACAGTCAATCGTGTTGGATTTTAATTCCATGTCTTTAGAATCCCAGTCAATCGGCTGTTTCTTTAAAGTCCATCCTCTGCGGTTACAGACTTCCTGTGCCAGATCCAGATCAAAACCAACATATTCTCCACTATCATCCTGATAACCATATGGTGGAAATGCTGCATCAAATCCTACTGTAAATGTTTTCTTCTCCTTTGCCTTTCCTGCTACTCCTCCGAACACTCCTGCCAGTACGAAAAGAGCACAGACAAACAGCATGCACTTAAAAATTTTTTTCCTGTTTTGCATTTTCTTCCTCTTCCATCTGTTGAAATATTTTTGCGTCATTCTAAAATAGCGTAGACTCAAACCTAAGTCTACGCTACTAAGCTGTCTAGGGGACTTGAACCCCCGACCTCCGCCTTACCAAGGCGACGCGCTACCGACTGCGCCAAGACAGCAATTTTTATTGCCCAAAACGACAATCACAAATGCTATTATATCTCATATTGTTATACATTTCAAGACTTAATATAAGAATTCTCAAAAATGCTTGACAGGTTTATATAAGATTTTTCTGCAAACAAAGGTTACATCTCCTAAGAAAAAATTTTTCTGCAAATTATGATATTGTTTTGCTATTATTTTCTTTTCTTCGCCACTTTCTTTTTAATGCGTTGCAATGCATTATCAATTGTTTTTGGAGACTTCTCCATCTTTTGGGCAATTTCCTGATAGGTTAATCCCTGTAAGAAAAGCTCTAACACCTGCTTTTCCATATTACTCAGATGCATAAACATCTTTTTTTGCGTATTTTCTACATTTTCCTGTCCTATGATGATATCTTCCGGACTTTTCTGACGCATAGCCTGTGCTGCATCTGTTACAAAGATTTTCTCAAGTTCTGCATTGGTTGGATCCTGTGCATTGTCAATGGAAATATAAGAATTTAATGGAATATTTTTTTTCCGGTTGGACGCTTTGATCGCACTATATAACTGTCTTTTAATACAAAGTGTTGCAAAGGTTTCAAAAGATGCATTTTTTTGATCTTGAAATGTCTGGATTGCTTTATATAAGCCGATCATTCCCTCTTGTAACAGATCATCCTGATCTCCGTCCATTAAAAAGAGAGGACGAGATAAAGCCCGCACCAAACTTTTATAACGTTCTAAAAGAACCGCCATTGCTTCTTCATTTCCATTCTGTGCAGATACGATCAGCTCTTCTTCTTTCTTTTCCTTCAACACCATAGAATCTTTCTCCCCCTCATTTTTTTCTTACAAATCCCCAGCAAAGACTTTTTTCTCCATCCTTATTCTTACAAGTCGCTATCAAAGGCTTTTTCGCACCTCTTTTTCTTGCAACTCGCTATCAAAGGCTTTTTCGCACCTCTTTTTTTGCAACTCGCTATCAAAGGCTTTCACTTATCGTTTTTTGCAAATTTCCAGCAAAAACTTATTTTGCTTTTTTCATTTTCTGTCTTACGATCTCATAAGATAACACACCCATTGCTACAGATGCATTGAGCGAATCAATATCGCCAAACATTGGAATGGACGCTACAAAGTCACAATTTTCTTTGACAAGACGGCTCACTCCATCCCCTTCATTTCCAATAACAACACCAATCGGTCCTGTCAGATCCAATTGGTACATGGGATCTCCATCCATATCACCACAGACAAACCACATTCCTTTTTTCTTAAGTTCATCCATTGTTTTTACAAGATTGGTAACTTTTGCTACCGGAGTATAATTAATCGCACCTGCAGAAGCCTTTGCGACCGTAGCTGTCAATCCGACTGCTCTACGCTTTGGAATAATGACACCATGTGCACCTACCTGATTGGCGGTACGTAAGATAGAGCCCAGATTGTGTGGATCTTCAATATTGTCCAATAAGATCAAAAATGGCGGTTCCTGCTTCTCCTCAGCACTTTGAAGCATTTCTTCTACTGTTCCATATTCATAAGCAGCTGCATATGCAATCACGCCCTGATGCTTTCCGGTCTCTGACATTTGATCCAAACGTTCTTTTTTGACAAAATTTATGATTGCGTCCGTTTTCTTTGCTTCTCTGACGATTGTACGGATCGGTCCGTCCTGACTTCCGTCAAGAACAAAAACCTTGTCAATGGTTTTTCCTGAACGGAACGCTTCTAACACTGCATTTCTTCCTTCTATTGTCAATTCTTCATATCTCATAATGATCCTCCGTCTTCTAAAATGTATTTTCAGTTGTTTCTTTTCTTTATTTATCAATTTATTATAATCCGATCATGATTACTGTTCTTTATTTATCAGTTTATTATAATCCGATCATGATTACTGTTCTTTATTTATCAGTTTATTATAATCCGATCATGATTGCTGCTTCTTTATTCCCAGTGTTATGAACTGCTCTATGTAGCTGATACCCACTTCATTATTTCATGCAGCCCCTTCGTTTCATTTCCACATTCACTTTTTTACAAATTCTCTTTAAATCATTTTCAACGAGCTTTGTAGATTACAATGTTTCCGGAAGCAACTCTGCTTTTTCCAGTCCCTTTTTTACAAGTTCTAATGCTCGTGGCGTTTCATGTTTCAAATATAAATATCCAATCAATGCTTCAAATCCCGTTGCTACGCGATAATCGACAATCGAAGCATTTTTAGCAGATGTTGCTGATTTTGTATTGCGTCCATGACGATAAACAGCTTCTTCTTCCTGTGTAAGATCTTCCATGATCACCTTCATCAATTTTGCCTGTGAAGTTGCTTTTACAATACTGCTTGTTATCCGATGAAAATTTTTCACTTTACCGTTTCCAAGGTCAATTACGATCGTTCGTATGATCAGATCATACACACAATCTCCAATATAAGCAAGCCCTAATGCGGAATATTGCTCCGGCTTTAATTTTGACTCTCCAAAAAATTGCTCAATATCTCCCAAAAAATCTTTTTCCATACTTAGCCTCTTTTCTTTTTATCCATTTCCTGCTTACGTCCATAACAATATGAGCAGCCACTCTCCATCCCCAGACAGCTTTCACAATCTTTACAGATCGTTTGTAAATTTTCTACACTAACCAGATAAATCCCGGCAATACTCATAGACGGTTGCATATTATCCTGTTTCCACGAAACACCTGCTTTTTGAGAATTCATCAGATCCAATAATGGCTTGACAGCATCTATGTTCATTCCATAATATCCGGGTCCAAAAGACGGGCTGCAAAATGCATTATCCGTACTATGTTTCTTTTCCAAATACTCCTGTACATACTCTCTTGTAACATCCATACAGGCAATTTGAAAAAGCTCAATATAATATTGCATTAACAAAGATGTTTTTTCACCCATTGGTATATCAGGCGCATGAAAACAATATAAATAACCGCATACGATCTGTTCTCTGCATATTTTTTCTAAAATGTTACATCGTATATTGGTTTCACCAAACATAAAAAAACCAGCTTGTATGCATTCTTTTTCAAATGGCTGCAAAAGAACTTTGATCGAATATAATGTCTTATCTTTCTCTAAAATAGAGACCATTCCACTTGTAGCTTCTGCTTTATGTTCACGATATGTCTGTTGATCCATTTGTTCCCAGGATGCCATCCTTGCTACCCGCTCCCAGATAGTGTCCCAAATGCTTCGTATATCAATCGAAAAGGTCTGATCTGTTTCCATGAGCTTTTTCACGATCCGGTCATACATATCCGGTCTGTGAACAATCGTACAATTCGTACAATCTTTAATCTTTTGCCCTCTCGCATCTTTAATATAAACCGGATTACCAAGACACTGTTCTTTCCAATATAACGGGCAAAAGCAAAAAAGACAATTAAAATCTGTATCATCTTTTACAGAATGACATGGAAAATACTCACATTCTCTATTTTGAAAAAAACGATAACTATTTTTCATGTTCAACTCCATTTCCAAGCTTTTGCTTTTCTATTTTTCAGATCATTTTTGCTTAGCACAACTCATCTACTGATCATTTTTACTTACCATAATTCATCTACTGATTATTTTTGCTTATCGCAACTCATTTACAGTTTCAAAAACACAACAACATAAAATCTGACTATCACCTTTAAGTCTCTTATTTTTTCATATTTCAAGCATACATTCTTGTACATCCTGCTATTTTAGAACATTTTGCTGTCACTGTCTATTTTTTCTTCTTTTTATCCGAATCCCTGTTTACAAGATAAATCCCACAAGATACTAAAATTAAAGCAATTAATGTTCCGAGTCCCATATCCTGTTTTTCCTGCAAAAGCAATGCAGACAAGATCACGCCTGCAATCGGATTAAAAAATCCAAAAACAGTTACTTTTGAAATCGGATTATACTTTAACAAAACACCCCATAAAGAATATGCAATTGCCGATACAAATGACAAATACAAAATAATAGCAATTGCACCGTTCTGTCCATTTTGGATTTGTCCGCCCAATACAATTCCTGTCACCAGCAAAACAATGCCACCAGCCATAAATTGATATCCACTAAGCAGTACAGTATTTTGTGTCTTTCCATACTGCTTGATCATGACTGAGGAAATGGCATAGGATAACGCTGCAAGCAGTATAAAGCCATCTCCGTTCCAGATAAAATGAAGCTCTACACTTCCTGACTGCATATTAATACATATCACTCCAAGAAAACCTAGCAGACAACCGATCAGAATTCTTTTGTTAAGCTTCTCCTGATGGAGAAAAACACCAGCGATCAAAATCGCAAAAAACACATTACATGCAGTCAAAATAGAAGCCTTTACACCAGTCGTATGAGCCAGCCCAATATAAAAAAACAGATATTGGATCACTGTCTGAAATGCGGCAAGACAAAGAATCGCTTTCACATTTTCTTTTCGCGGAAACAAAATATTTCTTTGCAAAACACTTCCTATGATAATCGTAAGCACACCTGCTAAAAAGAAACGAACTCCGGCAAAAACAATCTGAGATGCCATATCTTTTATATCAATATTCCAAAGTTTATAGCCGATTTTAATTCCCGGAAAAGCACTTCCCCACAGAACACAACAGATCATAGCCAGAAGACATACAATAACTGTCTTTTTTAGGAAATGTTCTTTTTGCATCTTACTCCTGTCCTTTCTCTTTCAATTTTTACAAACTTCTATTACAAACAACGCATCTTTTCCTATAAAATACATTATATTGAAAAAACCCCTATGATAAAATCATAGAGGTCTCTAAGGCGACTAACGGATTTGAACCGATGATCAGGGAGTTGCAGTCCCATGCCTTACCACTTGGCTAAGTCGCCATAATGTAAAAATGACTCCAACGGGATTTGAACCCGTGTTACCGCCGTGAAAGGGCGATGTCTTAACCGCTTGACCATGGAGCCATAAAATATAGTATATTCAATTTATTGAATAAACTCCCCGAGTAGGGCTCGAACCTACGACATTTCGGTTAACAGCCGAACGCTCTACCACTGAGCTATCGAGGATTATCCCGGCACAGTTCCCTGCTGCCTTCAAAACTACATAC
>NZ_JACRSW010000010.1 GCF_014384965.1 Jutongia hominis | reverse complement strand
GTTTCTTTTACTCATGTTATAAAATCTCCTTTGTACTTCGATGTATTAAGTCGCCAAACTCATATACATCTTACGGGGAGATTTTATTTTTTTCAAATTTCATTCTCTATAGGAATGCTTCCTGGTATGTGATCCAGATATCATCAAATATATTTTCCTGAACGATTTTTAACATACCCTCTTTCATAAGCTCCAAAATCCCTAAAAAGCTGACAATCACCATGGTCTTGCTTGTCTGCTCTTCTAAAAGCATACGAAAGTTAAACTTTTTATGTTCTCTGGCATATTCTGATATGTATTGCATCCGGTCACCCAGACTGATTTTTTCTTTTTCAATCTTACCAAATTTGCTTCGGATCGGATCAATCTTATCTATCTGCTTTTTCATGACAGCATGAAAGATTGATTGCAATCTGGCAAGTGTCAGATCACCGAGCAATTCCGATATATCGATCTCTTCTTTATAATTAGCAATTTCTTCCGGGATAGACGGCTTCTTAAAAAGCTGTTTGGAAGCATCCATTTGCAAATCTTTCAATTCATAGGAAGCATACTTATAAGTTTTATACTCTAACAGACGCTCGACTAACTCTGCTCTTGGATCTTCTTCTTCGCCTTCTTCTGCTTTTTCTGCCGGAAGGAGCATCTTAGATTTGATCCGCAGCAGTGTTGCTGCCATCAGCAAAAAGTCACTCATGACATCCATATCTTTTGTTTGCATCTGTGCAATAATTTCCATATACTGATTTGTGATCTCTACGATCGGAATATCAAAAATATCAATTTTATTCTTTTCGATCAAATGGAGAAGCAGATCCAGCGGACCATCAAATGCTTCCAGTTTTACAGATATACTCATACCCTTCCTCCTATACCAGAACATCCAGTAAACGATAACCTGCCTGTGCGATCAGATTCAAAAGCAATACCACGATCAACAGCATTTTGATCACCGCATCTCTTTTAATGATCTGTAAATATTTCTTAGCACTGGTACCGGCAACGATAAGTCCCATGTCAAATACGGATACCGGAAAAAGATTTGCCACAAACATCCCAAAGCTTAAAATTGCCATATATTGTCCTGCAAGCACAACTCCTTTTGCCCACAGACAATTTGGATCTTGCTGTAAGATGCTGTCAAGTCCAAACAGATCAAAATGCAGACTGCATATACAAAATGCAAAAACAGCCACTAATATACAAAATCCGGAAATTCCCATAACCAGATTTGTTTTCTTATCCCGTACCCGGAACATAAACGGTTTCGAAAAAGGCACATTACTGACAACCGCCAGAATCAGACCAATCGGATCAATATAACGATAAACTGCCCACATGCTATGCGAAAAAGCAGCTTTCTGATGCATCCGCCTTTTTTGCAATAAATAGATTGCTGTCTTTACCATTTCATGAATGATCATTAAGACACTGGCACACAGGATGCAAATCAGCCACTCAAATACCATTTCCTTCATCTGTTCCCTCATTTCCAAAAGATACGTTTACTTGATCGTACCGATAGATTGGGATATAAATCTCCGATTCGTTCCCTTTACAGGAGTCCTGATCCATTATACCGGTTACTCATAATAATCAAACTGTAAGTCATACATCTTAACGGTATCGCCTTCTTCAATACCAAGAGCTTTTAACTCTTCTAAGATTCCACTTGTATGCAGAAACTTCTGAAAAAACTGAAAGCCTTTTTCAGAATCCAGATTCGTATAACCAAGCATTTTTTCAATTCTTGGTCCTTCTACCACATACATCTTTGTCTTTTGATCATATTCCACGGTATAAGGCTCATCCGGGAATGTAATATCGGTCAGATCAAACTCTCTTTCAAAGATCGTTGGCTCATCCGGAAGTTCGTCTAATTCTTTGCGGATATAATACAATAATTCTTTGATCCCTTTACCACTAACAGCCGAAATCGGGAATACAGGAATCCCCTGTGGCTCAAACTCTTCCTTCAATAAAGTGATCACGGTTTCTTCTTCTGTTCCATAGAAAACATCGGTCTTATTCGCTGCGATCACCTGTGGACGGCTTGCAAGTTCTTCACTGTAACGTTTTAATTCGTTGTTGATCACTTTGATATCATTGATCGGATCACGTCCTTCTGTTGACGCTGCATCCACCATATGGATAAATACTTTTGTACGTTCAATATGACGTAAAAACTCATGACCGAGTCCGATTCCATCGGATGCACCTTCGATCAGCCCCGGAATATCGGCAATCACGAAGCCATCGGCACCCTCCAGATCAACGACACCAAGCATAGGCTGTAATGTTGTGAAATGATAGTTTGCAATCTTTGGCTTCGCATTACTGACTCTGGAAAGAAATGTTGACTTTCCGACATTCGGGAAACCAACCAGTCCGACATCTGCAATCGTCTTTAATTCCAGAATAACCGTCAGTTCCTGTGCAGGCTGACCGGGCTGTGCGTATTTTGGAACCTGCATGGTCGGTGTCGCATAATGCATATTTCCCTTGCCGCCACGGCCACCTTTTAAGATCACTTCACGTGTACATCCATGAGACATATCGACAATGACTTTTCCGGTTTCTTTTTCGCGGATCACCGTTCCTTCCGGTACTTTCAAAACCAAATCTTCTCCATCTGCTCCATGACAGCGTTTCTTGCTACCCGGCTGTCCGTCTCCGGCACAGAATTTTCTCTTATGACGGAAATCATTCAATGTATTGATTCCTTTGTCTACTTCCACGATCAGATCACCGCCACGGCCACCGTCACCACCGTCCGGTCCGCCTGCTGCTACAAACAATTCTCTTCGGAAGCTGACATGACCATCGCCACCTTTTCCGGAACGAATATAAATCTCAGCACTATCTGCAAACATCACTCCACCTTCTTTCTCTTCTATAACATCATTTTCTTCTATTATCTAACGCATGACAGTATATAACACTTTTCATCCCTGCCACACAAATATCTTTCTATTCTATCCCACATCCAAAAACACAACATCCACATAGGATACTTCCATTACAATACAGGCATTTTCTTATGCTGCTTATATGATAAGTTGTAACTTATAAAAAGAGGGACTGCAATAAACAGTCCCTTCCAATCGGTATTCACCATGTAGTTCCAGATCAAAAATTATTTAGCCTCTACCGGATATACGGAAGCCTGCTTTTTATCTCTGCCTTTTCTTTCATAACGAACTACACCATCAACTAAAGCGAATAATGTATCATCGCCACCGCGACCAACATTAACACCAGGATGAATCTTTGTTCCACGCTGCTTGTAGATGATATTTCCTGCAAGTACGTGCTGTCCGTCTGCTTTCTTTGCTCCTAATCTCTTGGACTCTGAATCTCTACCGTTCTTAGTAGAACCCATTCCTTTTTTATGAGCAAATAACTGAAGGTTCATCTTTAACATTGTCTTACACCTCCTGCTTTCTCTTTTTTAAAGTTATATACTTCTTTCCATACTCTTTGGCAATCTGTTCAAGACCTAATACCATAGAGTTCAGTAACAGCTTTGCGTCATGACTTACCGGGTTTGACGTTATCCGAAAAGATACCAGATCCTTTTTCGAATGAATATCATGTTCAAAAACATCTTGTGTAAATGTTTCAATCGCATTCATCGTATTGATCACCAATACCGATACCGCAGAACATACAATATCTTCGCCATATGCAGCAAACTCAGCATGTCCTTTCATCTGAAAGCCAATACACTCTGCTTCCTGATCCTGATAAATCGTAACTTTTATCATACTGTCACCTTTTCTGCGATTCTATTCGAATATCCTAAGAATCACCACACAAACTAAGCATTGATCTTTTCAATCTTAACCTGTGTATATGCCTGTCTGTGACCATTTTTCTTATGATATCCGGTTTTTCTCTTATATCTGTAAACGATAACCTTTTTAGCACGGCCTTCTTTTACGACAGAAGCTGTTACAGAAGCATTTGCTACATCTGCACCTGCTTTCATCGCACCATCATTTACAGCAACAACCTGATCAAAAGTAACTGTCTCACCTGCCTGAGCAGCAAGCTTTTCTACGTTAATGATATCACCTTCGGCTACTTTGTACTGCTTTCCACCTGTTGCAATAATTGCGTACATAGTCTTTACCTCCTTATCATTACTCGCTAACTACGGTGTCTGGCTTTACAGACTTCAATTTACCTCGTTAAGCGGCACACTAGATTAGTATATAAGTTTCTTTAAAGCTTGTCAACCCCTTTTTATTTTTTATTTCAAAAAAAAATCTATAAAAGAAAAACTTTTATAGATTTAACGGGTTGGGCTGTTTCGTTAAAAACAGAACAGTCTGTAGGGGAATCGAACCCCTGTTTTCGCCGTGAGAGGGCGACGTCTTAGCCGCTTGACCAACAGACCATTTTGCTCGGCTCTTTCGTGCCGACAAATGATACTATACACTACTCTGATATAAAATGCAAGTACTTTTTTTATTTTTTTCAATTTTTTTGTTGTTTTATTTTCTTAAAACATGTCAATCAGCCAAAACAAGCCGTTTTACAGGAATCTGTGCCAGTATCACTGCTGCAAACATAAAGACACATCCGAGCAGTTCCCTGCCGGATAAGACTTCATGCAACACAAGAAAACCTGTAATCACGGAAACTACCGACTCTAAACTCATTAATAAGGATGCTACCGTAGGATTTAATCCTTTTTGTGCAATCACCTGTAACGTATATCCTATCCCACAGGATAAAACACCGGAATACAATATCGGCTTTGCAGCCAGAAGAACCATATGCCAGTCAAACTGTTCTGATAACAACATTCCTATGCTGCTGATCAAACCCGCGACCAGAAATTGTATACAGGATAAAATCATTCCGTCCATTTTAGGGGAAAAGTAATCCACTACCATAATATGAACAGAAAACCCTACCGCACACAAGATCAAAAGCACATCTCCCCCATTCAACGAGAAAGCCCCTTTCATGCAAAGCAGATACAAGCCGATCAAAGCCAGCCCGACACTAATCCATAATTGCAATCCTGCTTTTCTTTTTAGAAAAAGGCCAAGAACCGGTACTAAAACAATATACATTGCGGTCAAAAAGCCTGCCTTGCCTGCTGTCGTGTAAATGATCCCTATCTGCTGTAATGTACTGGCTATGCATAGTATCACACCACATACGATACCACCACATAACATTTCTTTCTTTTGTAACGTTCTGTCTTTAGATCTATCCTTTTGATCCTTTTTCCTGTGCCGTGAAAAAAAGATTACCGGAAGTAAAACAAGACTACCAATCAGAAAACGCAGACAATTAAAAGTGTAGGGACCGATATAATCCATCCCTACACTTTGTGCTACAAAAGAACTTCCCCATATACAAGCTGTCAGAAAAAGCAAACAGGAATTTCTAACTTTTGTTTTCATCGAAGTAACTCCTATCGCTATGATTTATGAGGATCTTCTCCTACGACCTGAATGGCTTTACATACAACAGCTGTAATCTCAACATCCATCTGCGTTGTACTTGCATCAAATTTATGAAGCATCTCCCCTTCTTTGCTTTGTACATAACGGGGTGGCAGACGATTCAATGCATATGCTGCAATATCCATTTTACATTTATCACATTTACAATAATCTGTCTCCTGCCATATCTGGTCAATCTTGTGAAGGACTGTCTCCTCCATTAAATTTGATAACCCCTTCATAATCCTCATATCCTTTCCCTACATTGTTTTCTATATTTTTTTACATTATACCACTAAAATCCAAAATAATCATCAATACCATTTGCGATTCCTGTAGCCATTTTATTCTGCATAGAACCTTTCTGCATCAGACGGTCTTCGGTTGGATTACTCAAGAATCCCATTTCAATCAATGTAACCGGAATTTTACTCCAGTTTGTTCCTGTCAGATCATCTCTTTGTACAAGTCCACGATTACGGATTCCGGTCTTTTTGCTGTATGCTCGAATAATATTGGATGAAAGTTTTTTAGAAGCTTTGCTTAACTTTTTCACATAGCGGTTTCTTGTCGATGGATATAGCATGCTGGCTCCTCTGACAGCAGATGATCCGGATGAATCTGCATGAATCCTGATATAAATATCTGCTCCGCTTTTATTAGCAAGTTGTGCACGCTTTTTGTTGGAAATATTGACATTATTTTTTGTACGGATCATATATACCTGATACCCTCTTTGTGTCAATTCTTTTTTTAATTTTTTTGCTACGCGCAATGTCAGTTTATATTCCGGTACTCTTGTAGCTGTTCCTGTCGCTCCCCCCGCTACTTTAGCCTTTCGTGTGGAAGCCCCCGGTCCTATCGGCTCTGTACTAAAATTACCACGTGCCTGGTGTCCGGCATCAATGGCAATCTTAATATTACTTTTACTTTTTGCTTCTGTTTTTGTAACGGTTCCTGTGAATACAGCACAGATCATTACTGCTGCTGCGATCAAAATACTGCCTGCTCTTTTCATATCATTCCTCTTTTCTTCTTTTGATAATAATTAACCATTCCATTTTTATAATAAAAAGTGCATCAATAAATAATCTTCATCTATCAACACACTTTTCACCTGACTCTTTGTTGTTCATGCGTGATCTTTCCAACTCTCGAAAACGGATAAATCCTCAAAATCGCATGTCCATCAATATTTTTCTTTTTGACAACACCAACGGACTCACCATCTCTGCTGTCTCTGCTTTCATTACGATTATCGCCAAGCACAAAGAATTCGTCTTTTCCAAGCTTGATCGGCTCTTTTGCAATTCCGCCTGAAAGCATCGGTTCAAGACCATAATATTCTTTTAACACATTTCCATTGATATAAATGGTATCTCCGATAATCTGAATCGTTTCACCCGGCAGACCGATCACACGCTTGATATAATATTCTTTTGCATTTCTTCCTTTTGGATAAAAGGTAATAATATCAAAGCGATCCGGATCTTTAAAATGGTAGGTCACTTTTTCAACGATCAGATCATCCTTATCCTGAAGTGTTGTTTCCATAGAGTTACCATCTACCTGTGTACGTCGGATCACATATTTCGGAAAAAGTGTAGCGCAAAAAACAATAATGACAACATAGATCAAAAGCTCTTTTATCCATTTTAATCTCTTATTTTTTAGGGCTTTTTTATTTCTCATGTGTGATCTTGCCAAATCTTGAGAATGGATAAATCCTTAAAATTGCATGTCCATCAATATTTTTCCTTTTGACAACGCCAACAGATTCGCCATCTCTGCTGTCAATACTATCATTACGATTATCGCCGAGTACGAAGAACTCATCCTTTCCAAGCTTGATCGGCTTTTCAGCGATTCCACCGGAAACCATAGGTTCAAGACCATAATGTTCTTTTAATACTTTTCCATTGATATAAATGGTATTTCCCTTAATCTGAATGGTTTCACCCGGCAGGCCGATCACACGTTTAATATAATACTCATCTGCATTTCTACCCTTAGGATAAAATGTAATAATATCAAAACGATCCGGATTTTTAAAATGATACGTCACTTTTTCAACGATCAGGTTTTCCTCATCATGCAGCGTTGTCTCCATAGAGTGACCATCTACCTGTGTACGCTGGATCACATATTTAGGAACAAAAGTAACACAAAGAATGATGATAACCAAATAAACCAAAAGTTCTTTCAGCCATCCAAATTTCTTCGTTTTCTTACATTCTTCCTCTGCTATCTTCTCTTTTTCAGGATCTGTTTCTATCTCTTCTTCCAATGAAGGTTCCACAGTCACTTCCGTATCCGGAGTCTCTTTTAATTCTTCCTCGTCTGTCATACTATTCCTCATTTCCATGCTGACGCATCTTTTTCAAAAGAAATGACCTAGTCTTCTTCATCGAAAGAGATCATTTCTTCTGCCATTGCGGCTCTCTGAGCTTCTTTTTCTTTTTTTCTTTCTAAAGCTGCAGCAGCCTCTTCTTCACTTAAAATATGAATTTTAGAATTTTCCAATTCTTCTACGGCAATCGATAAAGGCTTAGGACATCTTGGCTTTTCAATCAACGGCTCCACACCATCAATCAGCTGGCGTGCTCGTTTCGCTGTTGCAAGTACAATAGAATAACGGCTGTTGACAATAGGAGTCTCACCTGTTTCTACTTCACTGTTTGCTGCTTTCATTAAATCACTATACGATGGATGTAACATATTTTAATCCCCTTTCTGATATGGTTATCTTTCTTTTTACAGATCATTTTTTGTGCAATTTCACACGTAAGTTTTATTATAGCAGATTTTACCTGTATTGGTCAAAGTCTTTCCGAATATTTTCTATTAAATTTTTCTGATTCTTATTTTCAAAATGAATAGATTGCAATAATGCATGAATCTGTTCGATACAAACTTCTAAAGAATCGTTCTCAACAATATAATTATATTCCTGCATATATACGCATTCCTGTGCAGCTCTTTTCACTCTTTTTTCAATCACTTCCATCGTTTCTGTTCCTCGGTTGATCAAGCGGTTTTTCAATTCCTCTACAGAGGGTGGAGTAATAAAGATCAATGAAACTTCCGGAAACTTTTCTTTGATCTTTAATGCTCCCTGCATCTCAATTTCAAGCAGTACATCATTTCCCTGCTCTAACTGCTCCATCACATATTTCTTTGGAGTACCATAATAATGATCTACATATTGTGCATACTCCATCAGCTCATCTTTTTTTATCATCTGCTCAAACTCTTCCTGCGTCTTAAAGAAATAGCTTTTTCCATCTACTTCTCCTTCTCTTGGCTTTCTCGTCGTCGCAGAAATTGATACAACATATCCATAACGGTTAACAAGCTCTTTTACGATCGTTCCTTTTCCGACACCGGAAAAACCGGAAATAATTGCAATAATACCTTTTTTATTCATCAAGCTGACTCCTTTCTGTCATTGGATTTTCAAGTACTCGGTTCTCAATCGTTTCAGGAAGCAATGCTGATAAAACAACATGACCACTGTCCATCACTAAGATACATTTTGTTTTTCGTCCACAGGTTCCATCAATTGCAAGATTTTCATCCTTTGCAACCTGGATCATTCTTTTGATCGGCGCTGCATCTGCTCTAACGATACTGACTACTCTATCCATATTTACTACATTTCCATATCCAATATTGACTAGCATATTTTCTCCATTTCCTGATAGTGGTAAGTTTTATTCGATATTCTGAATCTGTTCTCTAATCTTCTCAATCTCCGTTTTCAGATCGATCGCTTTTTGCGATAATTCTTTGTCATTCGCTTTTGATAAAATCGTATTCGCTTCCCTGTTCATTTCCTGAGAGATAAAATCAAGCTTTCGACCGATCGGCTCCTCTTTTTCCAAAGTATCTTTCATATTCTTGATATGGCTTCTTAAGCGCACCGTCTCTTCGTCTACACATACTTTATCTGCGTAAACGATCAATTCTGTTGCCAGAACAGCATCATCAACTTTGCGATCCTGTAACAATTCTTCCACTTTTGTCTGAATCTTTTGACGGTACTCTTTTAACATTTCCGGTGAGCGTTCGTCCACAAATGCAACTGTCTGCTCTAAATACTCTAACTTACTTAAAATATCTTCTTTCAGATTTTGTCCTTCCTGCTCTCTTGAAAACACAAAGTGTTTTCCTGCTTCTCTGACTGCCTGTTCAATCACCGGATAGACAGATTCTACATCTTCTAAGCCTTCTTCTATCGAAATCACATCGGGAAAACGTACCAATGATACCGCATCCAATCCACTCGGTATTGAAAATGCATCTTTTGCCTGCATCATTGCCTGTACATATCCTCTGGCAATCTCCGGATGATAACGTACTGAAACGCCATGATCTGAATAATCTTCATAATTGATATAAATATCAATCTTTCCTCTTCCGGCATATTCTTTTAACAGGTTTCTGATCCTGCTTTCAAACATGCCAAATTTCTTTAGCAACTTGATATTTACATCCAGATATCTGTGATTTACCGATTTGATCTCTACTGTCACTTTATAATCGTTTGTAACGTTTTCATAGCGGCCAAATCCTGTCATACTTTTTATCATAACAATCCTCATTTCTTTTTATTTTGTTCTGAAGAACATATCTTTTCCTTATAATATAACATTTTTTCTTTCTGTTTTTCTTTGCGTTCATCCCAATGCTGTTTTTTTGCAGCCTTCTTCGCCATAAGTTCTTCTTTTGTATAAGTAATATATTCTGCTTTCTTTCCTTCCTCCTCACGTATCGTTCGTAAATTACGATATTGGTCTGTCACACAAGAAAGTTCTTTTTTTTGTAATTTCCAATTAATAAAATCAGCAATGATCCGATAGATCACGGCAAAGAGTGGTACTCCGATGATCATACCGATGATTCCCCACATTCCTCCAAACAAGAGGATAGAAAACAATACCCAGAAAGCAGAGAGTCCGGTAGACTCACCTAAGATCGCAGGACCGAGCAGATTTCCGTCCACCTGCTGTAAAATAGCGATCAGGATCACAAAATACAATGCCTGAATCGGATTAACAATCAGGATCAGTAAAGCACTAGGTATCAGTCCAAGATACGGTCCAAAAACCGGAATAATATTCGTTACACCAATGATTACACTGATCAGCATAGCATACGGAAGCTTCATGATAGACATACAGACAAAACAGATGATTCCAACAATCGTAGAATCTACGATTTTGCCAACAATAAAGCCGCTAAACATATCATTTGTCAGTCTTACATAATGGATTACTGCATCCGCTGTCTTTTTACGGAAAATTCCATATATCATTTTCTTTGCCTGGGCTAAAAATGTAGATTTACTGCCAAGGAGATAGATAGCTACAATGATACCGATAAACAGATTATATAATGTACTTAATACGCTCATCAATCCATTTGCAAATTGTGTAGCAACCTGATTAACACTGCTTAAAAAATCTGACCGGAGCCATGGAAGTAATTCATCGTTTACGACCTTATCCAGATAATCGGTCAGATTTAACGCGAATTTCTGTGTCTGCTCTGCCAGGAATTTGTTATTTTGGATTTTGTCATAAATATACTGATACAGATCATTCACTTTATCCGGCATCGTATTGATCAAAGAAGTTGCACTAATGATCAACTGTGGAATGATCATCCAGCACAAAACGACAATGATAAAAATTCCACTTAAAAGAGCAAGTGTAATTGATAAACCGGTCAGCATTGATTTCTTTTTTTCTGAAACTGCTCCTTTTTTTTCTAAAAGAGATAAAAAGAATTCATTGTATGTTTTCATTAAAGGATTTAGAATGTATGCAATCACACATCCATAAACAACCGGTCTTAAAATGCTTATGTAATCCTTTATGACTGATCCTATCTGATCAAAGTTGGATATAACAAAATAAAACAACAATGCAGCCAAAATGACGATTAAAAGTCCCGACCATTTGTAAAAGGCTTCTTTTAATGTAGAGCCTCCCCGCTTTTTGTCATCCATTTTTCCTCCATTCTGAAGCCCTCTTCGTTCTATGTGATCTGTTCTTTTTTCAATGATCTCCTTCTTCTTAGCCGAGCTTCTACCTTATTATATTTCTTCTCTTTACTATACTTTCTTTTCTTCTTTTTTGCAATGCTTTCTTTTTTTTAGCAGTTCATATATTTTTAAAAACATTTTCAAAAAAATATTTAAAAAGGACTTTTCAAATCAAAAAAAATATGATACACTATATGCAGTTGGTTATTACTGGACAGGACAAGGGCGTTCTCAATTTATTTGAGTTCGCCTTTTTTTCTAGTTTTTATACGACATAAGCTGACAGTATACCTGCTTTCGTCCAGACATGACAGCATGGAACGACAGATAAGCGTCTGGACATTTCTAAATAGCAGCTTACATATATTTTGTATATCTGTTATTTTCAATAAGATCACTGTACCATACAAATGTATGATACTATGGTCTTACTTAGAAAAATATATTAATATGAAAGGATGGTAACAACATGGAAACAAATGTAATTGAACAGGTATTTGGGAAAGACGTGTTCAACGATGACGTCATGCAGGCTAAACTGCCAAAGGATGTCTACAAATCGTGGAAAAAAACTTTAGAAAGCGGTGCGGATCTTGATCTGGATATTGCTAATGTCGTTGCACATGCAATGAAAGAATGGGCTTTAGAGCATGGTGCTACACACTATACACATTGGTTTCAGCCACTGACCGGTGTAACAGCAGAAAAGCATGATTCCTTCTTAAGTCCGGCTTCTAATAGCAAACCTGTTCTTGAATTTTCAGGAAAAGAGCTGATCAAAGGAGAACCTGATGCCTCTTCTTTCCCTTCCGGCGGACTTCGTGCAACATTTGAAGCAAGAGGATATACAGCTTGGGATTGTACCTCACCTGCATTCTTACAGGAAGATGCTGCCGGTGTTACGCTTTGCATCCCTACTGCTTTCTGTTCTTACACAGGAGAAGCTCTTGATAAGAAGACTCCTCTGTTACGTTCTATGGAAGCGATCAGCAAACAGGCTGTCCGTATCATGAAGTTATTCGGATATGATGATGTCAAAAAAGTTGCCTGCTCTGTTGGACCGGAACAGGAATATTTCTTAGTAGATAGAGATAAATATCTTCAAAGAAAAGATTTGATCTTCTCTGGCCGTACTCTTTTTGGTGCTCCTGCTCCAAAGGGTCAGGAATTAGACGATCACTACTTTGGTGCGATCAAAGAACGTGTCGCTTCTTTCATGAAAGACTTAAATGAAGAGCTTTGGAAATTAGGAATTCTGTCTAAGACACAGCATAACGAAGTTGCTCCTGCACAGCATGAAATGGCACCAATCTTTACAACAGCTAATATTTCAACGGATCATAACCAGTTAGTTATGGAGATCATGAAAAAAGTTGCAAAAAGACATAACTTAGAATGCCTTCTTCATGAAAAACCATTTGCCGGTGTCAATGGTTCAGGAAAGCACAATAACTGGTCTATCGTAACAGATACCGGAATCAACTTGTTAGATCCGGGTAAGAACCCTCATACAAATACGAAATTCCTGCTTTTCTTAGCTGCCGTTATCAAAGCAGTTGATGAAAACGCTGAATTACTCCGTCTGTCTGCTTCTAACCCCGGAAACGATCACAGACTTGGTGCAAACGAAGCACCTCCTGCCATCATTTCTATTTTCCTTGGTGAACAGTTAGAAGATATCATCGAACAGATCGTAAAAGGTGACGTAAGCTCTTCTATTCAGGGTTCTAAGTTAGATACCGGTGTTCATGTACTTCCTGTCTTAAAGAAGGATGCTACTGACAGAAACCGTACTTCACCATTTGCCTTTACAGGTAACAAGTTCGAATTCAGAATGCTTGGTTCTTCTATGTCAATTGCCGGAGCAAACTTTACATTAAACTCTATCGTAGCAGATGTATTACAGGATTTTGCTGATGAACTGGAAGCTGCTGATAACTTTGATACTGCTGTAAAGGAACTGATCAAGAAAACTGTAACAGAACACCAGAAAGTAATCTTTAATGGTGACGGATATTCTGATGAATGGATAGCTGAAGCTGAAAAACGCGGACTTCCTAACGTAAAATCAATGGTAGAAGCTGTTCCTTATCTGACAAAAGAAAAGACAGTAAAATTATTCGAAAGACAGAATGTTTTAACAAAAGCAGAATTAGAGTCAAGAGCCGAGATCAATTATGAAACTTACTCTAAGACGATCAATATTGAAGCAAAAACAATGATCGATATGGCCGGTAAGCAGTATATTCCTGCTGTGATCGAATACGTTACAAGCCTTGCTGACTCTATTAACAGTGTCACAGCTGCTTGCGCCGCTGCAGATGTTTCTGTTCAGACAGAGCTTTTAACAAAATGTTCTTCCCTTCTTGCAGCAGCTCAGAAAGCGTTGCTTCACTTAGAAGATGTTACAGAAGAAGCTGCTACAAAAGAAGAAGGTCAGGAACAGGCTACATTCTTTAAAGATGTTGTATTCGCAGCAATGAACGAGTTACGTGCACCGATTGACGAATTAGAAATGATTGTTGATCAGGACTTCTGGCCGGTACCGACTTATGGTGATCTGTTGTTCGAAGTATAATTACAGCATATTGTAAACGAATAAATTACATTTACTAGTTCATAAAAAGATAACAGATGTTATCACAATGTGATACAGATTGGTAATAAAATTTGCTTTCATATTAATATTCCCAATTAATACATGAAAAGAAAAGAGGAGACTACGTTTTGTGGTCTCCTCTTTTCTTTTACTTTTTTCATAGATTGAATCTTTAAAGCCCGGTCTGTTACTTACAAACATGTTGTTTCAATCAT
Source organism: Jutongia hominis (assembly GCF_014384965.1). Taxonomy (GTDB): domain Bacteria; phylum Bacillota; class Clostridia; order Lachnospirales; family Lachnospiraceae; genus Butyribacter; species Butyribacter hominis. Next base: position 53,085 of record NZ_JACRSW010000010.1, on the reverse strand, counting down.
TTATAAATATTTCCTAAACAAAAATACACAAAAAATTCATTTTTATATTGCATGCTTCTGTCTTATCTGCTATTCTATTAATGATATATTTACACAAAGGAGGGGAATTGAAATGATTCAAAGAAGAAGTATTGCTATGTGCATTGTTCTGTCATTAGTAACATGTGGCATTTATGGCATTTACTGGTTTATCTGTCTGACGAATGATTGTAATGCGGTTTCTAACGATCCGGATGGCACATCCGGAGGTGTTGCGTTTTTACTTACTTTAATAACATGTGGTATTTACGGACTGTACTGGGCATACAAATGTGGGCAGAAAATTGATTATGCCAAAATGCAAAGAGGCATTCCTTCGAGCAATACAGGAATTTTATATTTAATTCTTTCTGTTGTTGGTCTTGGAATCGTTGCTTATGCTTTAATGCAGGATGAATTAAATAAGTTTGCACCGGTTAATATGATGTAATGCCATGCCAGATAAAAAAAGAACATTTAAAACCATTATATTTTTCATGCTTCTTTTCGGATATTACCTATTCATGAAGCATACCGGATTGGGCATTCCCTGCCTGATCCGGTATTTTTTTCATATCCAGTGTCCGGGATGTGGCATCAGCCACATGCTGCTCTCTCTCCTACAGGGAAACTACAGAAAAGCTTTTTTCTACCATCCGGTCATTTTTGTCAGCCTGCCCTTTCTGACGTATCTGATTGTAAAGATGTTATATGGTTATCTTTTTTGCAAAACGATCCATTGGAGCCGGATAGAAAATGCAGGTATAATCCTTTTGATCTTCGTTTTGATCCTATATACAGTCTATCGCAATCTGGTAACCTTCCTATAAAAGATTGCTTTTCTATTCTTCCCATGATAAAATATAAGATATATTTTTTAGTTTACAACTCTTTCGAGAAAGGAAGGAAATTATGAATACAAAAAGAATTGTTGTTGCACTTGGCCATAGTGCACTCGGAAAAACATTTCCTGAGCAAAAGGAAAATGTGAAAAAAGCTGCGAATGCGATTGCAGATCTAGTTGAAGCAAAATATGAAATTGTTATCACACACAGTAATGGTCCACAGATTGGTATGATTCATTCTGCTATGACAGAATACAGCCGTTTAGAACCTTCGAATACTGTTGCACCTATGTCGATCTGCAGTGCAATGAGTCAGGGATACATTGGTTACGACTTACAAAACGAGATTCGTACCGAACTTTTAAACCGCGGTATTTATAAACCGGTCTCTACTTTGATCACCCAGGTTCGTGTTGATCCTTTTGATGCCGCTTTTACACATCCTGATAAAGTCATTGGACGTTATATGACAGAAGAAGAAGCTAAAGCAGAAGAGAAAAAAGGCAATCATGTTATAAAAACAGAGGGGAAAGGATATCGTCGTATCATCGCTTCTCCACGTCCAATGGAAATTTATGAACTGGATGCGATCAAAGCTTTAATGGATGCCCAGCAGATTGTAATTGCTGCCGGTGGCGGTGGTATTCCTGTATTACAGCAGGGTACCCGTTTAAAAGGTGCAAGTGCTGTCATCGAAAAAGATATTACAAGCGCCTGCTTAGCAGAACAATTAGACGCAGATGTTTTGTTACTTCTGACCGAAGTAGAAAAAGTGGCATTAAACTATGGTTCTCCATCTGAGACACCACTTGACAGCATGACAGTTGAAGAAGCTACCGGATACATTGATGAAAAGCAGTTTTCATCCGGTGCAATGCTTCCTAAAGTAGAAGCTGCCGTTTCTTTTGCTTCTTCGAACAAAGACCGCAAAGCGATCATTACAAGTATTGATACCGCTCTTGCCGGATTAACAGGAAAGACCGGTACTTTGATCACCTGTTAATAAAAAATACCGGATGTCGTTTATGCACTCCAAGAATTGCTTTAGTAATTCTTGTTGATACACCTCTACTATACGAGCAGTTTCCTATTCAATAAAAAAGAGATGCCTTATTATCGGTTTCTGATCTGTATCTGTGCCGTATGATAAGACATCTCTTATTATTCTGTTATGTTATTAACTATATTGGTAGATTTATTATTCTGTTATGTTATTGGCTGCTCCTTTACAATTCGCCATTATATTACTTTTTCTATTGCGTTATCTTCTCTTCTTTTAACTCCTGTTGCACTTCATTTGTAATCAGATCTCCTTTTTGTTTTTTCCATTTTGCAACAAACCGATCAAAATAAGAAATCGGTTTTGCACCCGATACAATCTCTAAAAAAGTCTTTTCTTCTAATTCCTGAAGTTTCCACCAGTTTTTTTGCATGGTTTTTGTCTTTCCGAAGTAAAGAGATGGTATTTTTTTGATCTTTCCCTCTCCAATCACAGAACACGCTTCAATTCTGGAAGCATATGCCGCCCAGTCCTCTGCCGAAGCTTCTTTAGGATTGTTTTTATATGACTGACAACTGTCATAATATGAGCGTTCTAAAACCTCAAGATTGCTCTCGGCTTTTACTCCATTCATAACCATCCTGAGATTGTGATAACATCTTTGTAATGCATCATTATAATCTACATTGATAGCCAAAGGGCGTGCCGTCGGATCGACATTCCATTGATAATATTTTGCAATCTCATTGGCACTTTTGTCCTGATATCTTGCATTGTCCTAGGATCCTGTAAGCCAAGTTTATCCATCCAGTCTTTTCGTACCCAAAAGAGGTTCGGTCCGTCATCAATATTTGTCTCCGGTAGTGCCATTAATTTTCCTTCAAATCGTACACCACTAAGCAGGCTTTTATCATAGCTTTGATAAATTTCCTTGATGGTCTTTGATGCACAATTTTCATATACTTCTGAAAGATCTGCGATCAGATCTTTCTTTACAAGTTCTTCTAATTCCTCATGACTTCTAACTAACATCACGTCCTGCAGATTTCCGGTGGCCATTGCCATAGATACAAAACTGTCAAGTGCGACATAAATCGGAATATCCCCTATGATCTGAATGCCTTTTTCATTCGCATAAGCATGCAGGCGATCCCGGATATCCTTTTTCCAGGAAAGCCATTCCCGGTTTCCAAAGTGTTCTTTGCATGCCATATACAAGCTGTAGGATGAGATCCAGTCTTTTTCACGTTCCATAAAATCCCGGTACTCTTTCGTTTTTTCATGGTCACTTCGTTCAAATGCGGCTTTTAAGACGGAATAACGATATTCCCACAAAAGTTCATAAGAAACCTGATCTTCTTTTTCATACCATCGGATCGTTTCTACTTCCTGTCTTTGCAACAACCCTTCTTCGATCAAAAGATCCAGATCAATAAAATACGGATTGCCCGCATATGTTGAAAAGGACTGATAAGGACTGTCCCCAAAACTTGTCGGACCGATCGGCAGTACCTGCCAGTATTTCTGTCCGGCACGGACCAGATCATCCACAAAGTCATATGCTGCTTTTCCTAATGTACCAATGCCATATTTTGATGGCAGACTGCTTACCGGCATTAAGATCCCGGCTCCTCTTGTTAATTCTTTTTCCATACTGCTCCTCATTTCTACGATAGGATAACTATATGGTAGCAAGAATCATTTTCAGGGTAAATATAAGATTTTTTAGTTTTATGTTATAATTTTTAAAAATGCCTTATCGTTACTTCTTGATCTGTGTCTGTAAGTAACGATAAGGCATCTTATCTCTATTTTTCTAAATAATATATATATACATCTTCTATAGTCGGTTCAACCATACTAATATTCTTTCCGGATAATTTTTCATCTGTCACCACACGCATTGCAAGACCGTTCATTTCCTGTCTGATATTACTAATCCTATACCGTTTTTGAAGATCTTCCATTTCATTATAATCACACATCAGTTCATAGACATGTCCATGAAGCTCTTCTAACCATTCCTGTGGCTTTTTACAGCCTAGCAGTTTCCCTTTCTTTAGTAAAACAACCTGATATGCAATACATTCAATATCACTTACAATGTGAGTTGCTAAAAGAATAATTCTGCCTTTTGACTCTTCTGCGATCATATTTCTCATAGAAATTCGTTCTTTGGGATCTAAACCGGCAGTCGGCTCGTCTAAGATCAATATTCTCGGATCCGCTAATAATGCTTGTGCAAAAAGAACTCTCCTTTTCATTCCACCGGATAATTCCGAAAAACGTTTATAACGATGTTCTTTTAGATTTGTCTTTTCTAAAATCCTGTCAATTTCTAATTGTGTACTTTTCTTTCTTACCGGCATTCCTTTTAATACAGCAAAATATTCCAAAAAATCCTGTACTTTCATCCATGGATATCCTACCACTTCCTGTGGCATATAACCCAGATTTCGCCGAAACGCTTCCTTGCAAACATCTGTTTTTTCTCCATCCAGATATATATCGCCCGAATATTTTGAAATATTTCCTGTCAAGATTTTAAATAATGTAGATTTTCCTGCACCATTTGCACCTAAAATTCCGAATATATTTTCTGTAAATGGAATCGTAACATCATCTAATGCATAATTTTTCCCATATTGCTTCCGAATATGACTCAATTCCAGTTCCACTGTATCTCCCTCCATTTTCCTGTAAACTTCGTTACCAATATATATTATGTATCTTTTTTCTCATCATGCTTCTGCTTGCAAGTATGTTTGCTCAGGCAGAAAACTTATTTTCTCTATCTTATCGAATAAAAAGATATGGGATCAAAAAGACCAGATACGATATAGCTCCTGCTAATACAAAACTATGCAAATACTTCTGTATCCACCTCGTTCCGATTCCTACTATAACAAGATAGAAAAAATGCAATGCGTAATAGAATATCCCAAACATACGAATCGATACCCAGGACGGCAGCATCGAAAAACATTGGATGCTTTGTATCGAAGCATCTATATTTTCCAAAACATATGTATGCGATACATTAAAACACCACGAGCCATACAAAATAAAAAAAATAATGAAGGCATCTAGTACTACAATCAGCTTTTTCTTCCCTTGAAGCTTTCTACGTCCTGCCTTTGTAGTATATAACACTATTTCCATTCCGTTCCACTCTTCCATTCCCCACAATGGAATTGTAAGCATAACCATCACAAATACAGCAATGACATTGCATAAATACAAATATCCACCCGGAATGTTTTTTCCAAAAAGCATTTGATATCCTTTTTCATATACCATTTTTGTTGCCGGTCTCTTTTCTAAATAAGAGATATATTGTAGCATCTTTTTTACTGCCGGCTTCTTTTTGATATCATTACTGATCAAGGAAAACGCCTGGTTTGTATACTTTATTCCGTTCTTTTGAATGTCTGTTTCTTCTTCTTTGATTCTTTTTTGCTCTTGTTTACAAAAGATCTTTGCATTAGCTAACGTTTGCTTTTGTTCTTTTAAGACATAACTTTTGTAATGTACATCCGTCTCTGTCTCTAATGTTTCTGTAATCGGCCGGTAGCATACAAATGTTCCTATCAGAAGCAGAATAAGAAGAATTGCACCGGCTTGTCCTCGCCAGCTTTTTCGTAACTCCCATGCAAAAAGTCTTTTGCACTTTATTCTTTGACATAAAGAACTTATAAAACGATTTTTCACAAAAAGCCGTGTTTTTATATTTTCCGCATTTCCGTAGCACAATAAAGCACTAATCAGCAGCAATAAAAGCAATACTATTTCTAACACTAACATCGTATCAACATAAGCTTTTGGTTTTCCAAAAATATTTACTGTATAAAATCGCTGCAATAGATACTTCGTATCCATTCCCTTTAACGGATATAATCTTTTCCAATTCACTAAATAACTTGTATCTTTTATCCAAAGTTCATTGCAGATACCACACATTAAAAAGCACATTGTCGTTATCAGCATTTTATACGATCTTTTGCAAATGCATGCAAAGAAGAAAAAAACGGAATACAACAAAAATGCAGCAATACACTTTATTCCCAAAAACAAAAGAATAAATCCTCTGATCGTACCGGTAAAAGTCGCACCGGCATATCCATTTACAGATTGTATCGTACTGTTCCAGTCATGGAAAGCATATGCTTCTTTATAAATAGTGGTTTTTGCTCCGTATATCATAAGAAAGCAGATTACAAAAAGAATACAGCCTGCGAGATATTTTCCAATTGCAATTCGCTTTCTTCCTGCTTTTGTGCTATTTAAAAGTGACTGTACACCATCTTCATATTCCATACTGACCAGACCAAGTGCAACAAAAAAAAGTATGCATACAAAAGCAATATCACAAAAATCAGTTTGTACAATTTTTTCAATACATTTTCCACCAATAAATGTAACATTTTTATCAGAGAGATGACGATATTGCGCTTTTACATATTCTTTTTCTTTCTTTTCATATGTATCTTCTTCACCATACCAACTGCTCTGCTCCTGGTTTTCTTTGATATTCCTTAAATAGTCCGGATATGCTTTTACATTTTCCCAGTCATCTTCTAAATCCCATAACGCAAGCTTATTAAGCTTACTATTTATCTGTTCCTGCTCTCGAAAAAAATCATCTCTTTTTTTCTCCGGAACTTTTTTTAATGCAGTAAGTGTACTATGATATTCTTTTGCTGTATATCGTTCGCCGATCAAACTTGTATCAACGTCTAAGATCAGATAGCACAGAACCAGAAAACAGATCAGGCAAAGAATTCCAAACATCTTTTTACGCATAAAAAACTTCTTTTCTTCCTGCCACAAAAGAGTATGAAGCATCTTCAAATCAATTCATCTCCAATTCTGTTTTAACTTTTTTCATCTTTGTGATATTTCCTTTTTCAAAATCACTTCGTTTTATGATTCCACTTTCTGATCCCTGACCTGCTTTAGAGCTGCTTATAAAACCATAAACCCAATCCCCTATCATTGCTTCAACAAAGAAAACATCTGCTTTAGCAATGATATGCCATGTTTTTTTTCTGATATCATAACGATAATAATTCTTGTCGTCTCTAAAATAAAGTGTATTGGATTCTTTTTTATCTGAGAAAATCAAAATTTTATCATCATTTGCAATTTTATAGTTCTTTTTAGTATAAATATCATAACAATATACCGCTTTAGCAGAACTGTAAAATAATTTGTGTTCTCGAATCTGAAAGAAACCACTTCCTGTACTATCAATAGTATGTACTACTTTGGAATCCTTTAGTCGTAGTGCCATCAAATTTCTTTCAAAATGCTTATTTATAAAACGGATATCCTTTTTATGCTTTTTGATTTCTTTTGCTGACGCATCACTATATCCTGTACTTGCATATAAAATCCCATCCGAAAGAATCATATAACCTATCTGAGCACTTACTTTATCGATTTGATAGATTACTTTTCCACTTTTTTTCTTTCTATCAAAAGCATAAATTGCTGCACAGCTTTTCTCATCTTCTTCCGAATCTTTTACATAAGAAATGTATATATATTTCTCTGTATATATTGCAGACATTATTGTATTTGCATTCATCAAAGAAGCAATTTTCTTTCTATTTTTTCCATCTAAATCAGCTTCAAACAAACTGCATTCTCCAATTTTTTCTGTATCTGCATCTGCAATATAATATATTTTTTTACCTTCTCTATGAATTGCACCAAATACAACACCATCTACTACAGCTCCACATGTCTTAGCATCCTTATGCAAGCAATTCATATCATTACATATTAATTTTTCTTTTGCAGAAACCGGATCGATATAGCTGATATAGTTACCGGCTATTGTCATTTTTGCTTTTTTAGAATATGTTGTCCAATAATTAATATATTCTTCTTCTATCACATTTTTTTCTTTCTTTTCATCTGCTGTACACCCGGTAGTTGTCATGCATATAGCCAGGCAGAGACAAAAACAAACTAATTTTTTTAGACACTTTTTCATAGATAACTCCTTTCATCCTTGCAGCTTTATTTGTCTGTTTACTTCTTGAAATAATTCGCTTCCTTTCTTATCAATTCGTTGTTTTGCAGAATGATATGCTGTTTCAAAATCTTTTTTCTTCCAACAGTTATACTCCTTTTCTACAGCATTGCGATACTCTTTCATTTCCTCTTCTATTCCATCGGTATCTAATTGAAAACTTAACAGCTTCGATGGTTGGTAATATTTTGAATCCAACCACTTTTTATTTTTCTTTTTCAAATTCGCAGTTCCATCCAAAGAAGCATATATATGTTCATTTAATCCAAATTCAAGAAATGAGAAATAGTCCATAACTTGTCCATTCTTTGCTTCTGCAACATCCTGCTTACATGTATAATCCGTCCCTTTTTCTCCCCACAAAAGCAGATTCGCATATTTGTTTTTTTCTCTCAATACAGAAAGCAATTGTAATGCTTTCTTCTTCTGAGAAGAAGAAGTACAAATAAACATGAGATCTGAAAGGCTATGCGTCAAAGCAAATTTTGAATAAAATGTAACAGTAGCGTCTATTTTTTCTAATACGCCTTCCATATCAATAGCAATCTTTTGCATATTAATTTGCTTCTCCAGCTTTTCATCAATAGCACATGAATTTATTTGCAAAGAAGAGGGAATTAACTTTTTCTCATATGCCTGATGTAAAAAACGAAAATACTGATACAAGCATTCCGTCGAAAAAGGATTCACTGCTTCTTTTTTTGTATAATCCACAAAAATATTATAAATACATTCATAACCGTTTTGTAATGCAAACGTATCCATGTCTAAAAGAGGATATATAGGCAAAACGTCTTTGGGAAGATTCGCATCTTCTATCATAGAAAAAAAGGATGTATACTCACCATCCCACGCTTTTGCTTCTTGTTCTTTTATGTAATCTTTATTAATTTGAATTGCTGCAGGTTTATATTCTAAAGATACATTCGGGAATGCATATTGCTTGTTCTGATATTTTACTTTGTCCCAATATTCTTGAGGATATAATTGATATACTCTTTTTCCTTCTTTTGTCTTTAAATAATCGTCTAATGCATAATAATATCCTTTTTTACAAAAGTCTCCTACCCACTCTAAATTGGAACTATCTTCTGTTCCACCATATACAATATCTGCTTTCTTTTCTTTTAAGACTTTTTCTAATTCATTTTTATAAACACTTCTGTCAAAATCATCTTCTTCTAATGTTTCAAATTTTACACAAAAGTCATAGCCATCCTGATAAAGTGTTTCATTGAACTTTTTAATCTTTTTCTGATCCAGAGAAATACTTTCCGGTATCACCCATGTCAGAACATTTTTGGATATATCTGCTTTTTTTGCAGATTGTACTTTATAAATTGCTTTTAACAATATCGTACAGCAAAATAAAATTAAAACAGCCAAAATAACTAGAACTATTTTTTTGCTTTTTTTATTCACCATCTTTAACACTCCCTCTTTCATTTTCAACAGAAAGAAAAGAAAATCTTTTCTTCCTGCCTTTTTCTATGATACTTTTTTACTAATAGTTATTGCTGGTATCAATATAATTAACATGTCCATTATAATTTGCAAAATGCCGTGTATGAATCGACACACTTTTATATCCTGAACCGGCAGTAAAAGCTACAGAAGCTCTTCCATTTGATTCTGCATTTTTCTGTGAAGACTTAATCTTACCAGTTGCAGTGGATGCCTTTCTATATGTTGCTTCTACTCCTACAATAACTGCTGGATCAGACCCTGTTACTGCACCACCTTTTGCTGCCGAAACAGATGATGTACCAGAAAATGAAAATTTTCCTACACTGCCTGTATTATAAGATTTTGCCATAACTACAGATGACGAAGATAGTACTATCACTGATAACAATATTCCTGTTACTATTTTGTTTTTCATTTTTAATATTCTTTTTTTCATTTTTTACCTCTTTTCTTTTTCATCGTTATGTAAACATGTTTTCTATATAATTCAGTTTTGTATCTATTACTTTATATATATACCATTTCGCCTCATTTTTGTTTATAATATATACAAAATTTTAATTATTTTACCATATTTTATTCTCATATGCAATATTTTTGACACAAACGCTTCTCTTCTTTTTTATAAATAATAATCTAATGCGGAATACTATCGTTTTTTTTTTTGCAAAAAAAACCTCTTTTGGTTTGCAATCTGCTTCAAAATGTCGGATTTTTATTCTAACATTTTGAAGCATTTGCTTTTCCAAAAGAGGTTACCTATTGTATCGTCTGCTTTTATTTTATTTCATATCTCCATACATTTCTTTAGAAATTGTAGCAATATCAACTACTGACAAATGTTCCGTATCTGAGTTTTCCAGACTTGTCAGAAGTGCTGCTGCTGTATCTAAAGATGTCAGACAGTTGACACCTGTTTCAATCGCTGTACGACGGATCAGGAAGCCGTCTTTAAGCTTATCACCATATGTTGGCGTATCAACAACAAGATCGATCTGATGTTCTAACAAAAGATCCATAAGTGTAGGTGCTTCTTCGTTAATTCTATTAACCGGAATGGCAAGTACACCATGATCATTTAAGACTCTGGCTGTATTTCTTGTTGCAAAGATTTCATAACCAAGCTTTTTAAAGCGTTTTGCGATGTCTACTGCTTCCAGCTTATCAGAATCTTTTACTGTTAAGATCATCTTTTTATGCTTAGGAAGATCGACACCTGCACCTAAGAATGCTTTGTATAATGCTTCATCAAATGATTTCGAAATACCAAGACACTCACCGGTTGATTTCATTTCCGGTCCTAAGCTGATCTCAGCACCACGAAGCTTTTCGAATGAGAATACAGGCATCTTGATCGCAAGATAATCAGACTTCTTTGCAAGTCCTGTACCATAACCGAAATCGCTGACTTTTGCACCAAGAATGACTTTTGATGCAAGATCCACGATCGGGATACCGGTTACTTTACTGATATAAGGTACGGTACGGCTGGAACGTGGATTGACTTCGATAACAAAAACTTCATCCTGATATACGATAAACTGAATATTGATCAGGCCGATAACGTGTAATGAACGTGCAAGCTTTCTTGTATAATCCACAATTACTTTCTGGATCTTTTCGGTAATGCTCTGTGCCGGATAAACAGAGATACTGTCTCCTGAATGAATACCGGCTCTCTCGACATGTTCCATGATACCGGGGATCAGGATATCTTCACCATCACAAACCGCATCGACTTCGACTTCTTTACCCATCAGGTATTTATCAACAAGAATCGGATGATCCTGATGATAACGGTTGATCACTGCCATATATTCTTTGATATCATCATCCGATACCGCAATCTGCATGCCCTGACCACCTAATACATATGAAGGACGTACCAATACAGGATATCCCAGTTCTTTTGCTGCTACCAAAGCTTCCTCTGTTGTAAAGACAGTCTTACCGGAAGGTCTTGGAATACAACACCGCTCTAAGATCTCATCAAAAAGCTCTCTGTCTTCCGCTGCATCGACATTTTCTGCACTGGTACCAAGAATCTTGACACCCATCTTAAGAAGTGCTTCTGTCAGTTTGATCGCAGTCTGTCCACCAAACTGTACCACTGCTCCATCCGGCTTTTCCAAACGGACAATGTTTTCAACATCTTCCGGTGTTAATGGTTCAAAGTACAATTTATTTGCAATATCAAAGTCTGTACTTACTGTCTCAGGGTTATTGTTGACAATAATGGTCTCATATCCTTCTTCTTCCAGTGCCCATACGCTGTGTACAGAGCAATAGTCAAATTCAATACCCTGACCGATACGGATCGGTCCGGAACCAAGTACCATGATCTTTTTCTTTTTCGTATTATCTTCTACTTCATTGATGCTGTCAAAGCAGCTGTAGTAATATGGTGTCTCTGAAGCAAACTCGGCAGCACAGGTATCAACCATCTTAAATGCAGCTGTAATGCCCCATTCATAACGCATATCACGGATCTCTTCTTCTGTCTTTCCGGTAAATCTCGCAATAACAGTGTCAGGAAATTCTAAGCGTTTTGCTTCTTTTAAAAGCTCTTTGTCTAATTTATCTGCCTTCTTTAACTTCTGTTCCATTTCTACTAAGATTGCAATCTTATCAATGAACCATTCATCGATCATTGTAATCTCATGAATCTTATCATATGTTACACCACGACGGATCGCCTCAGCGACAACAAAGATTCTTCGATCATCTACTACCGCTAACTGCTCAACTACTTCTTCATCTGTCATATTGATATATTCATCATTGACAAGGCAGTCCACATGCTGCTCTAAGGAACGAAGTGCTTTCATTAAGCCGCCTTCGAAGTTTGTACAGATACTCATTACTTCTCCGGTTGCTTTCATCTGTGTCGTTAATGTTCTCTTCGCCTTGATGAACTTATCAAACGGAAGTCTTGGAATCTTTACAACACAATAATCCAATGCAGGCTCAAAACTTGCATAAGTCTTTCCTGTAACTGCATTCGGAATCTCATCAAGATTATATCCTAATGCGATCTTAGCCGATACTTTCGCGATCGGATAGCCGGTTGCTTTTGATGCTAATGCAGAAGAACGGCTTACACGAGGATTCACTTCGATAACGATATATTCAAACGATGTCGGATGAAGTGCAAACTGTACGTTACATCCACCGGTAATACCCAGTTCATCAATGATCTTTAACGCAGAGGTACGAAGCATCTGGTATTCTTTATCTGATAAGGTCTGTGAAGGTGCGACTACGATACTGTCACCGGTATGTACACCGACAGGATCTAAATTTTCCATGTTACAAACGGTAATGCAGGTACCATTGCTGTCACGCATTACTTCGTATTCAATCTCTTTCCAGCCTGCGATGCAGCGTTCTACTAAAACTTCACTGGTACGCGAAAGACGAAGTCCATTCGAAATGATTTCAATCAGTTCTTCACGGTTATGTGCAATACCGCCACCGGAACCACCTAATGTATAGGCAGGACGAAGAACAACCGGATAACCGATCTTTTCTGCAAATGCAATACCATCTTCCACATTCGTTACAAGCTCAGATGGTGCACATGGTTCTCCGATACGCTCCATCATGTCTTTGAATTCCTGACGGCCTTCTGCATTACGGATTGTTTCTGCTGTTGTACCGAGTAACTTCACACCATGTGAATCTAAGAAACCTGATTCCGCAAGTTCCATACCTAAGTTCAAACCTGCCTGTCCACCCATGTTTGGTAACAGACTGTCCGGCTTTTCTACTTCAATGATCTTTTGCAATACATCCACGGTCAACGGTTCGATATACACTTTATCTGCAATATCTTTATCTGTCATAATGGTAGCAGGATTGGAATTGACAAGAACAACTTCTAACCCTTCTTCCTTCAAAGAACGGCATGCCTGTGTACCGGCATAATCAAACTCAGCAGCCTGACCGATAACGATCGGACCTGAACCAATTACTAATACCTTTTTAATTCCTTCAAGCTTTGGCATTATTTATTTCCTCCTATCATGTTCATAAATTCATCAAACAGTAACTCAGAATCTTTTGGACCGGCATTTGCTTCGGGATGGAACTGCACGGTTTTTACTTTCTTGCCCATGTATGTAAGACCTTCTACTGTCTTATCGTTAACATTGACAAACCATGGTTTTGCTACAGAAGCATCAATAGAATCCGCATCAACTACATAGCCATGGTTCTGTGATGAAATGTAAACTTTTCCGGTCTCTAAGTTCTTAACCGGATGGTTTGCACCACGATGACCATATTTCATCTTGTATGTCTTTGCACCATGTGCAAGTGCCATAAGCTGGTGTCCGAGACAGATTGCAAAGATTGGGATTCCGGCTTCTGAAAGGATCTTGATCTGTTCAATGATATCAGTACATTCAGAAGGATCTCCCGGTCCGTTTGTGATCATGATACCATCCGGCTTGGATGCGATCACTTCTTTTGCATCAAAATCACATGGATAGACTGTTACATTGCATCCTCTGTTTAACAGACAGCGAATAATATTTTTCTTTGTTCCTACATCGATCACAGCTACATTCTTATCTGCTTTGCCTTCTTTGGATCCGATATCTCCCGGTACATATTCCTCTTTTTTATCACAGCTTACTTTCTTTACCACTCCGGTAACGATATATGCTTTTAATTTTGGAAGGATCTCATCGAGGTTATAATCCTCATTGGTTGTGATCATTCCATTCATGGTACCTTTCTCACGAAGAATCTTTGTCAGGGCACGCGTATCAATGCCGCAGATTCCCGGAATATCATTTTCTTCTAAGAAATGCTGCACCGTATCTTCTGAGCGGAAGTTGCTTGGCATACGGGATAACTCTCTGACAATAAAGCCATCCGGCCATCCTTTCTTTGATTCCATATCCTGATAACAGATACCATAATTTCCGATCAAAGGATATGTCATTGTAACTGCCTGTCCGGCATAACTAGGATCGGTTAATACTTCAAGATATCCTGTCATAGACGTATTGAATACGATCTCACTAATGATCTCTTTTTTTGCTCCAATACTTGTCCCTTCAAATACAGTACCATCTTCTAAAATAAGAAACGCTTTCATATTAAATATCCCATTCCTTTCCATTGAGTTCTAGTATCATCTGCGCAGTCTCTACCATATTAGTAGCACTGTCCATACTTAGCTTTTGAATATAATGATGTGCTTCATCTTCTGTCATCTGATTACGCTCCATAAGAAGTTCCTTGGCTGTCGTAATCACTTTTCGGTCATTCTCTGATCTGACTTTTGGTTTGTTCTTTTGCTTTTTCTTCCAGCGGTTATATTGAACCATCATCATTTCTAATGTGTTCAACAGATCCTGTACACGAAACGGCATCGAAAGTGATACCAGATCTCTTACATCACACTCTGCTAATTTTGCCGGCGAAGCAAGCAGTAAAAGCTGAAAACCTTTCGGCAGATATTCGTTCAGATCCATATAATACATATCGGAAAAACGATATCCACTGATCACAATACCGCCATCCAGACGGTTGACAGCGTCAATTACCTGAGCACCACTGTCACAAACCATATTTACATCATAACCATTTCTAATAAGAAGTTTTCGTAGATTTTTTGCATCATTCAATTTAGGAAAAGCCACTATGATGTCCGCCATGACAAAACCTCCTATCTACTGTAATGATGCATCCTTAAACGGTTCCAAGATAACGCTCTTTTTCCCATTTTGTTACCTGTTTGCAATACTCATCCCATTCCGCATCCTTTGTAACGATCAAATGATGTGAAATGTGCTTACCAAGTGCTTCCTGTAAAAATTCATCTTCCTTGAAATATTTGACTGCTTCATGCAATGTTCTTGGCAAACGCTCTGTCGTATCATTTTCTTCGGTACCATCGTCCATGCTGACCGGTGTTTCGTATTGGTTTCTGATTCCATCCAGACCTGCCATCAGGCAGGCTGCGATCACCAGGTAAGGATTTGCTGCGCCATCCGGACTTCTCAGTACAATTCTTGCACCATCACCGCCAACAGATGTTAAGCGGATCAAAGGACTGCTGTTTGTTGAAGACCAGCCTACACTGATCGGTGCTAAATATCCCGGTATCAAACGTTTATAAGAATTTACGATTGGGTTATTGACTAATGTCATACTTGCAATATGTCTGAGTATTCCTGTCATAAACTGATATCCTTCTTTGCTGACACCAAGTTCATCCGATGAATCACTGAAAATATTCTTACCATCTTTGCATACAGAAAAGGTATAATGTGCTCCGGAACCTTTTACATTTTCCTTTGGCTTAGGCATAAAAGTTCCATGGCATCCATGTCTTCTGGCAACGGTTCTGACTACCAGACGTGTTGTCATAATATCGTCTGCCATCGAAAGTGCATCTACATGGCTCAGATCCAGTACATGCTGGGCTGCTTCATCCGAATGATAAGAAGATTCGACTTCTATTCCCATATCCGCAAGATAAAGAACCATATCACGTCGCGTATTCTCACCGCCATCTGTCGGCCCTATATCAAAATAGCCGCCCTTCTCAGTTGTATGATTGGTCGGCTCTCCGTTTTCGTCCAAATCAAACAAAAAGAATTCACTCTTGATCGCAACATCAAGTTCAAATCCCATCTCTTTTGCCTGATTGATCGCTCTTTTTAAAATATATCTGCTGTCTCCTTCAAAAGGAGTACCATCCGGTTTTACCACGTCACAAATAAAACGTGCTACTTTTCCATGCTGTGGTCTCCATGGGAAGATCACGAAAGTATCCAGATCCGGAATTAAAAACAGTTCCTCGTATCCTTTTCCACGAAATCCGTCAATCGCAGCACAGTCAAACTTACACTTACCATTTAAGATCTTATCAATCTGATCGATCGTTGCTGCCATATTTTTTAAATTTCCGGCAATGTCTGTAAACTGTAAACGAATAAATTCAATATCTTCTTCTTCGATCAGGTCAAGAATATCCTGTTTGGAATACTTTGCCATTCTAAACACCATTCCTTTCTGCCTAAATTTTTAACCAAACGTGCTTATCTGTCTGCTTAAAGCAGGGCAAAAAAAATTTGTAAAAAATCACAAATTTTCTTTTTTCGATATATGCTTACACATTTCATCTATTATAGCTTTTTTTCGTGCTTTTGTCAAAAGCTTTTTTTGCATATTTATAATAATATCACTAATATTTATACTTTTTCTGTCACAATCCAAAAGAAACAAAAATCCAAGCGTGCAACGCCTGGATTTTTGAGTTAATATATCTTTCAAAATTTTCATACATTGATATCATCTTTTGTACTGTAACGAAGTCTTGCCATCGCTCTTGCAAGTGATGCCTGTGAACGGTAATATTCCTGAATGCTCTGCTTTTGACGAAGCTGTTCTTTTGCTCTTTCTTTGGCTTCGTTTGCACGACGGATATCTACTTCTTCGGGATATTCTGCGGTATCAACGATGATCGTAACACGGTTGTTGACTACCTGACAAAATCCTGCTCCAACGACACCTTCCTGCCAGATACCATCTTCCAGCAAAAGCCGTAATTGTCCCGGTTCGATCGAAAAGACCATATTTTCATGGTGTGCCATGATACCTTTTCCACCATCCTCTAACGGAATCGTCACCTGATAACATTTTCCGTCATAAAAAACTCTGTCACAGGCGATCACTTTTACCAAAAAACTTTCCATCTTATGTTCTCCCTTCCTAAGAAGTTCCTTCCTGCTTTGATTCACATTTTCTGTCAGGCTGACTGTGATTCACGGGCTGCTTTTTCGATCACTTCATCAATCGTTCCTACATTAAAGAATGCACTTTCCGGATAAGCATCCATTTCTCCGTCTATGATCGCTTTAAATCCACGTATCGTTTCTTTTAACGGAACATATTTTCCCGGAACACCGGTAAACGTTTCAGCAACATGGAATGGCTGTGACAGGAAACGCTGGATCTTTCTCGCACGATAAACCGTGATCTTATCTTCTTTGGAAAGTTCTTCCATACCCAGAATTGCGATAATATCCTGCAATTCTTTATATTTTTGTAAGATTTCCTGTACACGTCTTGCTGTCTCATAATGCTCTTTTCCAACGATGTCTTCTTCGAGAATACGCGAATTTGACTCCAGTGGATCGACTGCAGGATAAATACCCTGCTCTACGATCTTTCGTGAAAGAACGGTGGTTGCATCCAGATGGGCAAATGTTGTTGCCGGAGCCGGATCCGTCAGATCATCCGCAGGCACGTAGACAGCCTGTACCGATGTAACAGATCCATTCTTTGTAGATGCAATACGCTCTTGCAATTCACCCACTTCTGTAGCAAGTGTCGGCTGATATCCTACAGCAGAAGGCATACGTCCAAGAAGAGCGGACACTTCTGAACCTGCCTGCACAAAACGGAAAATATTATCAATAAAAAGCAATACATTCTGTTTTTCTTCATCACGGAAATATTCAGCCATCGTAAGACCGGTCTCTGCAACACGCATTCTTGCTCCCGGCGGCTCATTCATCTGTCCAAACACTAACGCAGTCTTATCAAGTACACCGGAATCTTTCATTTCTGACCAGAGATCATTTCCCTCACGGGAACGCTCTCCTACACCGGTAAAAATGGAATAACCACCATGTTCTGTTGCAATATTTCGGATCAATTCCTGGATCAGAACGGTTTTGCCTACGCCGGCACCGCCAAACAGACCGATCTTTCCTCCTTTGGCATATGGTGCGAGCAGATCAATAACCTTAATACCTGTCTCTAAAATCTCTACCACAGGACTTTGTTCTTCAAATGTCGGTGGTTCTCTATGGATACACCACTTCTTTTCTGTTGCCAGAGATTCTCCATTATCGATCGTATCCCCAAGAACATTAAACAATCTTCCTAATGTTTTTTCACCAACAGGAACCTGAATTCCTCCACCGTTTGCAACCACTTCCATATCCTTGCAAAGACCTTCACTCGAAGCGAGCATAATACAGCGTACCGTATTATTTCCTATATGCTGTGCCACTTCCATCACACTGCGTTTTCCCTGGTTTTCTACTTCTAAGGCATCCTTAATAAATGGAATGTCATTATTCGGAAACTCGACATCTATAACAGGTCCCATTACCTGAACGATCTTTCCTTTTTTCATATCAAGCAGATCTCCTTTCCTGTTATTCTGTACTCTCGTTATCTTCTCAAAACGAATCCTTTTGGCTGGATTCTACGTTCAGAAAATTCTATGAGTACCTTTATTTTTTCTTCTTACGTTTTTGTGCTTTTGCACCACTGATCACTTCTGTAATTTCCTGTGTGATCGCTGCCTGGCGTACGCGATTATATTCAACCTGAAGTAATTGCAGCATTTCTTTTGCACTTTTTGATGCTGCTTCCATTGCCATCATCCGCGAATTCTGTTCACTGGCATACGATTCCACTAAAGCTCCATATACAAAACCGGTTACATAATTAGGAACCATATGATCCAAAACAGATTCCAAAGAAGGCTCTGCTTTTAACTCTTCCTGATAAACATCTACCGGTACGGCACTTTCAAAATCTTCTTTATCCAAAGGCAATAGCTTTAATACTTCTGTCTCTACTAAAAAAGCATTTTCCATCTTGGTATATACAATGTCAATCTCATCTACTTCATTTTGCATATACAGTTCCATGATACGTTCTACGATCACTCTGGCACGATGCAAAGAGGGATTTTGTACTGTATATTGAAAATTAGTATCTACATCCAGTCCCTCTCTTGCAAAATATTGTCTGCCCAGCTCTCCTACTACAAAGAGCCTGTTATGCTCACTCTGCTCAAAAAGTTCATGTGCTTTCTTGATCACATTGTGATTATACGCCCCTGCAAGACCTTTATCTGCCGTGATCACTAAATATCCTTTTCGTTTCTTTTCTTCTGCCTGTTCTCTGCCATATCCAAAGAAAACACTTTCTGTATCCGGCACATGGCGAAGAAAACGGTTAAATGCCATTTGCAAAGAATAAAAATACGGTTCTGTATCTTCTAACCGCTGCTTTGCATTGCGAAGTTTGGAAGAAGAGATCATATACATTGCATTTGTGATCTTCATGGTATCCTGTATACTTTTCATACGCTTCTGGATTTCTTTCGTATTTGCCATACTCATCCTCCATTCCTTTGCCAAAGTCTTTTTTAGGCAAAGTTTTTTTCACATAACATTTTTATGTTACGGTTCCATCTCTTTAAATTCTTTTGCTGCCGTTACGATCGCCTGTGTCAATTCATCTGTCAGAACTTTTTGGGTATTGATCTGTGTAACGATCTCCGAATGAGATGTTTCAAAAAATGAAAGCATTTTATGCTGAAATTCTTTGATCTTCTTTTCGTCTACATCCATAAAAACTTTATGTGTTGCCGATACCAATGTAATAACCTGGCTTGCTAAATCCATCGGCTGGCATAATGGCTGTTTTAACAGTTCCATCAACCCTTTGCCATATCGTAACTGTGCCTTCGTTGTATCATCCAAATCAGAGCTAAACTGCGTAAAAACTTCCATCTCACGAAACTGTGCCAGATCAATTCGGATTGTTCCGGATGCTTTTTTCATGGCTTTTGTCTGTGCCGCTCCACCCACTCGTGATACAGAAAGCCCAACATTGACTGCCGGACGCATACCGGAAAAGAACAGATCACTCTCTAAGAAAATCTGACCATCCGTAATAGAGATCACATTTGTCGGGATATAGGCTGATACATCGCCAGCCTGTGTTTCAATAATAGGAAGTGCCGTGATCGAGCCACCTCCAAGTTCTTCACTTAATTTGCTTGAACGCTCCAACAGTCTGGAATGCAAATAAAATACGTCTCCCGGATATGCTTCACGTCCCGGTGATCTTTCTAACAAAAGAGATAATGCTCGATATGCTACCGCATGTTTAGACAGATCATCATAAACGATCAGTACATCTTTTCCCTGATACATGAAATACTCCGCCAATGCTGTGCCGGAATATGGTGCAATATATTCTAAGGATGCAGAATCACTTGCTGTCGCAGAAAGCACGATCGAATAATCCAGTGCATCATGTTTTTGTAATGTATTTACGATTTTTGCAACTGTAGATGCTTTCTGACCGATTGCAACATAGATACAGATAACATCTTTCCCTTTCTGGTTCAATATCGTATCGATCGCAATGGATGTTTTCCCTGTCTGTCGATCTCCAATGATAAGTTCACGCTGTCCGCGACCAATCGGGAACATAGAATCAATTGATAAAATACCGGTTTCTAACGGCTGGTCGACGGACTTTCGATCTACAATTCCCGGTGCCTCATGCTCAATCGGACGATAGTCTTTTGCAGCGATCGGACCTTTTCCATCAATCGGTGCACCCAAAGCATCCACGATTCTTCCAAGATAAGCCTCTCCTACCGGAATGCCTGCCATCTTTTTTGTTCTTGTTACTTTTGTACCTTCCTTGATCCCGTTATCTCTTCCCAAAATGATACAACCGATCTGGTCTCTTTGAATATCCTGTACCATTCCTTTGACACCATTTTCGAAAATAACGATCTCGCCATACATTGCATGCTCTATTCCGTAAATCGTAGCAATTCCGTCTCCTACCCAGATTACGGTACCAACTTCATGCTCTTTAAATTCCAGATCAAAATTTTCAATCTCTGTTTTCAAAATAGAGATCACTTCTTCTGAGTTGATCGCACTCACAGTATCACCTCCTGGTTAATTTATTCTCTAATTGCCGCAAACGACCTTCCATGCTCCAGTCCATTTCGATGTCGCCAACCTGTATGATAAAGCCACCGATCAATTTCTTTTTCTCGATCCATTCGATCGTTACTTTTTGGGCATGAAATCGTTTCGCTAACGTTTCCTGTATCTGTTCTATTTCTCTTGTATCGGGTTTTTGCACATAATAGATTGTTGCAAGGATCTCCTGCTCTTTTTTTCTTCTATGCTTGTCATATGCCGCAAAAATATCCTGAATCTTATTAAAATCATGATGCACTGCAACAACCTTTAGAAATTTTCTGATTCCTTCCGGGAAAACAGCATCAATGATTTTTTCTTTTTCTGCAAGACTCACAATAGGACTTTTAAGAGCTTCTAAAAGCATCGGCTGCTCAAAGATTACTTTTTTTGTATCTTCAATCTCATTTGCCAAAATAGCAGACTCCAGCAAAACCAATCCATAGTTATTCGATATCTGTGTCATATGTTTCACCTGCTTTTTTCGTAAATTCCCGGTAAAAAGCTGCATTTTGTTCTTTTGTGTCACCGTCAAGCAATACTTTTCTTGCGGCTGTCAACGCCAATGCACTGATCTGCGACTGCACATCACCAAGCATTTTTTCTTTTTCCTGACTTGCAGCCACATTTGCTCTTTGCACCACTTTATCTGCTTCTTTCTTTGCCTGATCCAGTCTTTTCTCATATTCACTGTCGGCTCTTGCTTTGGCATTTTCCAAAATTCTGTTTGATTCTTCTTTTGCATCATGCATCAATGCTTCATATTGCGTTTTCATTTCAGCTGCCTGTTCTTCTTTTGCTTTGGCATCCGCAAACTGCTTTGCAAGCATTTCATCTCTTTTTTGCATAATATTTCGAATCGGGCCGATCAGGAAATGTCTCAATATCAAATACAGAACGATCAGATTGATCATGGTAAAGACAATGCCATCTAATCTTAACATCCTCTATTCCATCCTTTCCATGATTTCCGGTATCCCGGATTTGCTATGTTTATCGTAATAACAAAATTATCAATAAAGCGATAACAAAACCATAGATTGCTGTTGCTTCTGCAAGTGCACAACCAAGGATCAATGTTTTGCTGATCTTTCCGTCAGCTTCCGGCTGTCTTGCGATCGCATCGACTGCTTTTGAAGTTGCAATACCAATACCTACACCTGCTCCAATACCTGTTAAAACTGCTACACCTGCTCCTATTGCTAATAATGTTGACATAATCGTATCTCCTTTTTCTTTGTTTATTCTAAAGCTTCTTTCAAAAATAATGATGTTAAAAATACAAACACATATGCCTGGATCAATCCGTCAAAAATATCAAAATAAAAACTAAACGGAATCGGTAACAAAACAGGCAATATTAATTTAATCAGTTCCATAACAACAAATGCGCCTAATACATTACCAAAAAGACGCATACACAGCGACAATGGTCTGATGAAAACTTCCAATATATTAATGGGAGCGATCACCCATACCGGCTGTGCAAAACTTTTAAGCCAGCCTTTTGTTCCTTTCTTTCTTATCCCTGCCATTTCGATCAGAATAATACTCATGACCGCTAATCCTGCCGTTACACCCATGTCTTTTGTCGGTGGTTTCAGCCCGACCAGACCGATCAGATTTGCAACGCCGATATATAACATAACCGAGATCAGATATGGTATGTATTCTTTCCCTTCTTCTCCAAGAATATCTTCAAAAAAGCCATATCCGGCACTCACAGCTGCCTCCATCATCTTTTGTCTCCTGCCTGGATTCTCCACGCTTAAATTTCTCGTCAGTAAGAACGATACTATAAGCAGCACTGCCATAATGATCCATGTAACGACAACTGACTCCGGAACTTTAATCCCGCCAAATACAGGGATGGTAAATGCGGTATCACAATTTAATTCCTTTAATAAGTCACCTGCCAGATTTCCCGTAATCATCGCTTCCTTTCTTTATCAATTTTTTTGCAAAAATCTTCTTTTTTATGACTTGTTAGATTAAAAAATGAATATTCGTGCAAAAATAAAAAACTTGTCAAATAGGTCCCTGATCCCGTCCCCTTTAACAAGTCGTTTGCATTGTAATTTATGTTTTGCATTTTGTCAATTTTATGTCAACCACCATAAAATACCGTTTTTTTTGTGCAGATTATAAAAATATATTCTGATTTTTTTGCTTTTTTTATTTGTTTTGCTTCTTTTCTTTTTTTGGCTTTGCGTTCTATTTTTGCATTTAGCGATATTTGATAAGGATATTCTCTAAAACCCATTATTTTTTCATGAAATACCTACAAAAAAACAGCCTATCTGTCATTTCTTTCTTTTTTAAATTCTACTTCCATTTCCTTCCTATTTTTCTTGACTTTTCTGTTTTCTTCATAATATCATTCTTATTTTTTATACAATTTCTCGGTTTGCAAAGAAAATATACCTTCCCATTGTCTTCTTATTCCTCTTTCTTTCATTCATCTGTTCTGACAATATACTTTTGATAAAAAGCTCTCTTTCCTATTTTTCCGTAAACACAAAAAAGACAACATTTCTGCTGCCCTTTTTGTGTGTTTATAGGATTGTTTTCTATCAAATTATAAGGTCTACGGTAAATTCGTATACCCCATCAGTTTTTCATCGACTTCTCTGGCTACATGACGCCCTTCATTAATGCCCCATACTACCAAAGACTGACCACGATGCATATCACCTGCCGTAAAGATTTTATCCACAGATGTCTGATATTTTCCCGGTTTCGTTTCTACATTGGTACGTGCATTCAGTTTTACTTTAAATGCTTTTGCAATATAGTCCTCTGTACCAAGGAATCCTGCTGCGATCAGAACATAATCTGCCGGAAGTTCAAACTCACTTCCCTGAATCTCAGTCATATTCATACGACCGGTCTTTGGATCTTTCTTTGGTTCTAACTTTACAAGTTTTACTTTCTTTAAGACACCATTCTTGTCAGCGATAAACTCTTTGACCGTTGCCTGATAAATACGCGGATCTTTTCCATAGACAGCGATTGCTTCTTCCTGACCATAATCTGTCTTACATACTCTGGGCCATTCCGGCCAAGGATTGTTTGCTGCTCTCTGATCCGGCAGCTTTGGCATCATTTCAATCTGTACGACAGATTTTGCCCCCTGACGGACTGCAGTACCAACACAGTCATTACCGGTATCTCCACCACCGATCACAACAACATTTTTGCCTTTGGTATCAACCCATCCTTCTTTCTTGCCCGTGAGTACATGCTTCGTAGAGCGTGTTAAGAAATCTACCGCAAAGTAAATTCCCTGCGCTTCTCTTCCCGGTGCCTTGATATCACGCGGATGAGAGGCACCACAGCATAAGATCACACTATCATATTCTTTTAACAGTGTTTCTGCTTTGACATCTTTTCCTACATTGGTATTCACAATAAAATGAATGCCTTCTTCTTCCATGACTTTCTGCTTGCGGTCGATCACCCATTTTTCCAGTTTCATGTTCGGAATACCATACATCAACAGTCCGCCGATATGATCGTTTCTTTCATAAACCGTGACATCATGTCCTCTTTTATTTAACTGATCTGCTGCAGCAAGACCGGAAGGACCGGAACCGACAATGGCTACTTTCTTTCCGGTTCTGACCTTTGGCGGCTTTGCTTTCATCAGACCATTTGCATAACCATATTCAATGATCGCATTTTCATTTGCTTTACAACTGACCGGTTCTCCATTGAGTCCGCAGGTACAGGCAGCTTCGCAAAGTGCCGGGCAGACTCTGGATGTAAACTCTGGGAAGTTATTTGTCTGGCGAAGCATCTGAAGTGCTTTTTCTAAGTTTCCATGGAACAACAGATCATTCCATTCCGGTACTAAATTGTTTAACGGACAGCCTGATGCCATGCCATTGATCATCATACCTGACTGACAAAACGGAACACCACAGTTCATACATCTTGCTGCCTGTGTTGCACGATCCTTGTCACTCATAGGTGTATGGAACTCATTAAAGTTCTTAATACGTTCCAGAGGTTCTACTGCTTTATTATCTTTTCTATCATATTCCATAAATCCGGTTGGTTTACCCATAATAGTCCTCCATTCTGAATCGATCCTTACGCTTTATGATGCATTGGGAAATGCGATGCAAACTGTTTATTTGCAAGCATATTCCCTGCATTAAGACATTTTCGATCTGTTTCTTCTATATATTATGCCTGTTTTTTATGTGCATAAAATGCTTCGATCTGTGCCTGTTCATAACCAAGACCATGTTCTTCCATCTTTGCGATCAGCTGAAGCATCTTACTGTAATCATAAGAGATGATCTTCTTAAATTTAGGAAGGTATTCGCTAAAGTTATCTAAGATTTCTTTTCCTCTCTTTGATCCGGTTGCTGCAACATGCTCTTCGATCATTTCCTTTAATTCCAATACGTCGTATTTATCAGAAACGATTTCAGAAGAAACAAGTTCTTTGTTTAATTTCAGATAAAGGTCACTGTTTTCATCGAGTACATAGGCGACACCACCGCTCATGCCGGCTGCAAAGTTCTTACCGGTTGGTCCGAGAACCACAACACGTCCTCCGGTCATATATTCACATCCATGATCGCCAACACCTTCCACAACGGCTGTTGCACCTGAGTTGCGGACACAGAAACGTTCCCCGGCAATACCATTGATAAATGCTTTACCGCTTGTCGCACCATATAATGCAACATTACCGATAATAATATTATCCTCTGCTTTGAAGTTCGAACCTGCCGGTGGATATACAACGATCTTACCGCCTGACAAGCCTTTTCCAAGATAATCATTCGAATCACCGACAAGCTCTAATGTCAGACCTTTTGGAATGAATGCCCCAAAACTTTGACCACCGCTTCCGTGACATTCTACTGTCAATGTATCTTCTTCTAACTTATCAGAGAATTTCTTTGTGATCTCTGATCCTAAGATTGTACCAAGAGTTCGGTTGATATTTGTAACATCCACGGAAATCTTTGTCTTTTCACCCGACTGTAATGCTTTCTTGAATTTTGGCAGGAATACTTTTTCATCGATCGTCTTTTCTAATTCAAAATCATATTTGTTCTTTTCGATGTATTTATTTTCTTTTCTTTCATTGGCAAAAGAAGAATCTAAGATCGCACTCAGATCAACTTTCTTCGCTTTCGCATTTTCATCGTCCTTGACCCTCAAAAGATCGGTACGTCCGATCAGATCATCCACTTTACGGATACCAAGCTTAGCCATATATTCACGAAGTTCCTGTGCAATAAACTTCATGAAGTTTTCTACATATTCCGGTTTACCCTTGAAACGCTTACGAAGCTCCGGATTCTGTGTTGCCACACCAACCGGACAGGTATCTAAGTTACATACACGCATCATTACACATCCCATTGTGATCAACGGAGCTGTGGCAAAACCGAATTCTTCCGCACCAAGCAATGCGGCAACTAATACATCACGTCCTGTCATAAGCTTACCATCTGTCTCAATACGGACACGAGAACGAAGTCCGTTCATGATCAATGTCTGATGTGTCTCTGCAAGACCTAATTCCCATGGAAGGCCTGCATTATAGATTGAGCTTCTTGGAGCTGCTCCGGTACCGCCATCATAACCGGAGATCAGGATAACTGCTGCACCGGCTTTTGCAACGCCGGCAGCAACGGTACCGACACCGGCTTCTGATACAAGCTTAACAGAGATTCTTGCATCTTTGTTGCTGTTCTTTAAGTCATAGATCAACTGTGCCAGATCTTCGATCGAATAGATATCATGATGTGGTGGTGGTGAGATCAGGCTGACACCTGGCGTAGAATGTCTGGTCTTAGCAACCCACGGATATACTTTGCCACCCGGCAGATGACCACCTTCACCCGGTTTTGCACCCTGTGCCATCTTGATCTGGATCTCTTTTGCACTGACTAAGTAGCGTGATGTTACACCAAAACGACCGGATGCTACCTGCTTGATCGCAGAACATCTGTCTGTTTCCGTTCCTGCAGTCAAAAGTCTTTCTAAACTCTCGCCACCTTCACCACTGTTTGACTTACCATGCAAATGATTCATGGCGATCGCAAGTGTTTCATGTGCTTCCTGTGAAATCGAACCATAAGACATCGCACCTGTCTTAAAACGCTTTACAATCTCATCAACACTTTCTACTTCCTCGATCGGAATGGATTTCTTCGGATAGTTAAAGTCTAATAAACTTCTTAATGTTACATTGCTGTCTTTCTCATCGATCGTCTTTGAATACATTTTAAACAGATCATAGCTTCCGGTCCATGCAGCCTGCTGTAACAGATGGATCGTTTCCGGATTATACAAATGTTCTTCCTGATGACCTCTTGCTTTATGCTGTCCACGGCTTTCTAAGTTCAGGTCAACGCTGAGTCCTAACGGATCAAATGCAGAAGAATGCTGTTTATCTACCTGTTTTTCGATATCTTCCAATGTGATACCACCCACACAGCATACGGTATCGGTAAAATATTTCTCAATGACATCTTCCGAAATGCCAATCGCCTCAAAGATCTTAGAACCCTGATAAGACTGGATCGTTGAAATACCCATTTTAGAAGCGATCTTTACAATACCATGCAATACCGCAGAATCATAATCATTAACGGCTGCATAATAATCCTTATCAAGCATCTTATTGTCGATCAGTTCCTTGATCGTACTATGTGCAAGATATGGGTTGATCGCACAGGCGCCATAACCTAACAGCGTAGCAAAATGATGTACTTCTCTTGGCTCTGCTGTCTCTAAGATCATGGCAACACGTGTTCTCTTCTTCGTTGTGACAAGATATTGCTGCATTGCCGATACCGCTAAAAGAGATGGAATCGCAACATGGTTTTCATCGACTCCCCTGTCACTTAAGATCAGGATGTTTACTCCTTCTTTATACGCACGATCGGCTTCAAGACGAAGATGATCCAATGCTTTTTTCAAAGAAGTATTCTTATAATACGTAATCGGAAGAACTTCACTCTTAAATCCTTCTTTATTGATATATTTGATCTTTAACATATCGGTATCTGTTAAGATTGGATTTCTGATCTTTAATACTTTACAATTATCAGCATCTTCTACTAAAAGGTTACCATCTTCTCCGATATATACGCTGGTCGATGTAACGATCTCTTCACGGATCGAATCGATCGGTGGGTTGGTTACCTGGGCAAACAACTGTTTAAAGTAGTTAAAGAGTGGCTGTGGCTTATCAGAAAGCATAGGAAGTGGAGAATCCGTACCCATTGCTCCGATCGGCTCACTTCCATTCTGTGCCATCGGAAGGATAGAAGTTTTATATTCTTCAAATGTATAACCAAATGCTTTTTGCAATCTGGCTCTCTCTTCATCGGAAAACTCTTCTACTTTCTTATTTGGAATATGAAGTTCCTTTAAAGTAACTAAGTTACTGTTTAACCACTCACCATATGGCTGGCGTGATGCATAACTTTCTTTTAAGACATCATCATCTACGAGTTCTCCTTTGACTGTATCTACAAGAAGCATACGTCCCGGTCTGAGTCGGTCTTTCTTTACGATCTTTTCGGGTGGAATCTCAAACACACCGACTTCAGATGATAAGATCAACTGGTCATCTGTTGTAATATAATAACGGGATGGGCGAAGACCGTTACGGTCAAGTACGGCTCCCATGATATCTCCATCCGAGAAAAGGATTGATGCGGGACCATCCCATGGCTCCATCATTGTTGCATAATACTGATAAAAGTCACGCTTCTTCTGGCTGATACTCATATCATTTTCCCATGGTTCCGGAATAGTGATCATAACAGCTAACGGAAGATCCATACCACTCATCACTAAGAATTCCAAAGTATTATCCAATCTTGCGGAATCGGAACCGTTTGGATTTACAACCGGAAGAATCTTATGAAGTTCACTGGAAAGATACGGTGACTCCATGGTCTCTTCACGGGCAAGCATCTTATCTGCATTACCAACGATCGTGTTGATCTCGCCATTATGCACGATGAAACGGTTTGGATGAGCACGCATCCAGCTTGGATTTGTGTTCGTACTAAAACGAGAATGTACGATAGCGATCGCAGATACATAATCCGGATCACGCAGATCTTCAAAGAACTGACGAAGCTGACCAACTAAGAACATACCTTTATATACGATCGTTCTGCTTGAAAAGGATACCACATAAGTATCATCGTTACTCTGTTCAAAAACACGACGTGCTACATAAAGCTTACGGTCGAATTCAAGACCACGCTCTACTTCTTCCGGTCTTTTCACAAAGGCCTGCATGATGCATGGCATACATTCTAATGCTTTATGACCAAGAATCTCAGGCACGATCGGAACTTCTCTCCATCCGAGAAATTCCAAGCCTTCTTTCTCAATGATAACCTCAAACATCTTCTTTGCCTGGTTCTTCTTTAATTCATCCTGTGGGAAGAAAAACATTCCAATACCATAATCTCTTTCTTCTCCTAATTCGATGCCAAGCGGTTTGACTGCTTTTTTAAAGAACTTATGCGAGATCTGAAGCAGAATACCTACACCGTCACCGGTCTTTCCTTCTGCATCTTTACCTGCACGATGCTCTAACTTTTCTACAATATCTAATGCACCGGATACCGTATCGTGTGTCTTGTTACCTTTAATATTTACGATAGCACCGATACCACAGTTGTCATGCTCAAAACGCGGATCATAAAGACCTTTCTTTGCATGATCGATCACATCTGAAGCATTCAGAATACGATTTGCATTCTCTTCTCTTTTCTGCATGTTACCATTACCTCCTATAAACACAAAAAAAGGGTTCAGCAAATAGACTTGCTGAACCCCTTTGTTCATCAACTGTTTGCATTATAACGTTTTTCGCATCAAAAAGCAAGTTTTATTTTGTCATAATGCATTATTTTTTAATTTAATTAAGTATATTCAATTTACAGTTTATTTTCTTCTGTTTTGCAAACAGATGTTCCTATTTGTTATTGCAATTTTTTATTATATAAAAGTCAATGAAGTAACTATCTGCTTTTATATAACCATTTGTTAAGAAATTTTCAGTCTTTTGAGACTTTATTACAAAAAGCGGCTTTGATTAACATGAACTCCACCAAATATACAATTCTTGGATTTTGAACTTGTCTGATTACCTTTCTTACTTTTTCAGATATATCGTTCGCTTTGCCTGATTTCCTGATGGATCAATCGCTACGACCTTATACCTTGTTATCTTTTTTTGTCTCGTAATGGTAAACTTCCAATAGTTTTTATATTTTCCTTTCTTTACTTTGGTAAGTTTTACTTTCTTTCCATTGATTGTTACTTTCTTGATCGCTTTGTTGTCTTTTACATATGCAATGACTTTTTTCTTATAATATGTCTTTTTGTTGATCAGATTTTTGAATACAGGCTTTTGGCGGTCAATAGCTGAATTTGATTTATGGGTATTGGAAGACTTAGTTGGTATAGGAGAGGATGAATTTATTGCAGGAAACATACATTCAACATATGCTGTAAGTTTCATACTTCCATTGACTTCTATACTACTATCCTGCACCTTATTGTCTTTTATCCATAGTTCTTTGCGTACTGTCTGATCCTGATATTGACAGACCCAATAATCTATAATTTCATTTTCATAAAATCTTGGAAGTTGGATTATTTCTCCATTATCACAACTTCTTGTCTCAGACAATATTTGAAAATTTCCATAGCCATAATTCATATAAATTCTTACAACATACTTTCCATTTTCATCCTTTTCTTCCGGATTTAATGGTATATCCGGTGAAGCAGTTCGTTGTGGTGCTGTACTTGGCATAGATTGCCCCGGCTGTATTATGACCGGTGCTGCCGGTGTCATTTCCGGTCTTGGTATTACAGTAATTATTTCAGAAGTTGATGAATATTCTTTAGCCTCCCGTGTAGTCTTTGGTGCAATGACATTTTCTGTTTCCAATGCTTTACTTTGTGAGCTGTCACCTATACTGAGGCATCCTATTGCTAATGTTGCAAGTATTGTGTATAGTATTGATTTTTTCATTTTCATATGTATCCCCCTTTTCTAACAATCCTATTATAAATCTGTTGCCATACGCTGTCGGACTTCCTATTCATTTTTAGACTCTTCTTTCCTAAATAATCTTTCCGACAACGGCTAAATATAATTGCAGAAAACATTTTCTCCGTTTTACTTCTTCAAATAGATGATTCTCTTTGCCTGATTTCCTGATGGATCAACCGCTACAACCTTATACCTTGTTATCTTTTTTTGTCTCGTAATGGTAAACTTCCAATAGTTCTTATATTTTCCTTTCTTTACTTTGGTAAGCTTTACTTTTAAATTCATCCTTATATACTCTTGGAAGTTGAATTATTTCTCCATTGGTATAACCTCTTTCCTCTGATAATATAACAACATCTCCATATCTATAGCTTAGATAAATTCTTTATTAAATTATAAACTATATCTTTATATAACGCAAGAAATATTTGTAACTGCTTCCATATTTTTCTTATAATCTTTCTTGTCAATAACGTTATAATTTTGCATACAAAAAAAGCTTACTCTCTTATGTAAAATTCATGCATGACTGTATCAAATACCGTACAAAATGCTGCAAACAAAAGACACTTGGATTTTAGAGTTATTTCTTAATAAAAGCAAAAATTCCTTTGAGCAGATTCTGATAATTCATCTTATCTGCCCAAAGGAATTTCTATCCTGCCTGCTGTACAAAACTTGTCAACAAAAGTTCAACACCAATCTGATCATTGATATTTCCGCGTTTAAAATCATATTCCGTATCAATACATGCTGTCAGCATTTCTTTTAAATTTTCTTGTGTAAAATGCTTTGCCTGCATTTGGTACTTGCCTACAGAAAATGGCGGAATGCCAATCTTTTTAGCCAATTCTCCCTTACCGGACTGCTTGCAGCTTTTGATCTGCAACAAAATATTAAAATGTCTGGTTAGCAAATATAAAATAGACATCGGATTTTCTTTTAGTTCCAACAGATCATGATATAATCGGATCGCCTCTGTTTTTTTTCCACCGGCAACTGCATCTAACATTTTAAAGATCTGTCCTGTCACTTGTATACTGCAAACAGCATCAATATCCTCTTTGGTAATTTCTTCTCTCCCCATCGTATAAGCAATCAATTTTTCCAACTCGTTCTGAATATTTAAAAGAGAATTATCTACCTGCTCTAAAAAATATTGCGCAGTATTTTGACGAATCTTCTTGCCGGCTTTGCCTAAATGAACTGCAACAAACTGTAATGTTTCCTGATCACTCATTGCATTCAGTTCCACAGCGATGCCATTTTTTTGAATATACTTATAAAGTTTAGTTCTTTTATTCACTTCTTTTTCCACAAAAACAAAAATGGTACTGTCCGGCACACTTTCAATAACATCTGCAAAATCATTTGCATTTTTACAAAGTTTGGAATCCTCCATTACGATTAGCCTATGTTCTTGAAAAAACGGAAGTGTCTGTGCAATTTCCTTTACTTCTAAAAGATCGATCGAACCACCCTGAAAATACGAATAATTCATCTCGTCGGCCCCATCCAGAATGGTTTCCTTTAACTTGTCCCGGTAAAAATGAACCAGATATTCCTCTTCTCCATATAAAAGATATGTGTTATGAAATTCTTTCTTTTGAATGTCCTCTTTAAGGTGCTGCATTCCTTTTCTCCTCAATGATATTTTTTTCATTATACACCCATTCACATGATAAAAAAAGAATATTATCTTTTAATTTCATCCCGGCACTCCTTTTCTATCTCACTAACAGATTTTTCCATAAGTCTGTTTACAGCATTCCATAATTATCTTCTCACACCTGTCATATCCAAGCTGTGAACTGTTCAGACACAACGTATAATTACTGGCTTTACCCCATTTCTGCTCCGTGTAAAAGTTATAATTTGTCATACGCCTTTTATCTGTGTCTGCCATCATTTTTACAGCTTCCTTCTCTTCAACATTATATAAGCCCATGATACGCTGTGTTTTTTCCGGCATATCCCCATGAATAAAAACATTTAACACATCATCCCTGTCTTTCAGAATGTAATCAGCATTTCTTCCAACGATTACACAAGGCTCCTTTCCAGCCAACTCCAAAATGACTTTTCTCTGTGCCGCATATACCATATCTTCTATGGACTTTCCTGTAATATCACGTCCGGCAAATGCATATGCAAATAAACCTTTCTTGGGAGATAACTCCGCATTTTCCTTAATATACTCCGGTGATAAGCCTGACTGTTCTGCAATCCGTCCAATGATATCTTTGTCGTAATATGCAACACTAAGTTTCTTTGCCACTACTTCACCGATAAATCGACCACCGCTTCCAAATTCCCTGCTGATTGTAATAATTCTTTTTGTCATTTTTTATTCCTCCTAATTCAAAACATCTACTTTATTTTTTCTGATTCTCTTTAAAAATACGTATCCTACCAGGCATGAAATAACCTCAGTTATTGGGAATGCCCACCAGATCAGAGAAACTCCCATCTGACCATTTCTGACAAACAGAGAAAAAATTCCAGCCAGTGGCAGAATAATGATAAGCTGTCTCAGAAGAGAGATTACCAATGATTCAATTCCACCATCCAGTGCCTGATAAATCCCCTGATAAGCAACATTTATTCCGGCAAACAGAAAACTTATTGAGATTATCCTCATTGCTCCGATAAAATATTCCCTTGACTGTCCTGCATTGAACAAAGTTGCAAAAGCTCCAGGGAAGAATTCCGTAATTGCAATTCCCAGAATCATTAATGCAATGGTATAGAGCAGTCCATACCTGATTCCATCCTGCATTCTCTTTTTACTTCTCATACCATAAGCAAATGCAATAATCGGAGTGATTGCATCTCTAAGCCCAAAGGCGAGGAATAATACAAACTGCTGTACTTTATAGAACAATCCGTATGCGGTCTGTGCGGAAGGACTGAATTTCAAAATCAGATTCATCACATATACCATGATAGACATAAGTGCCTGTGCAATAATTGCAGGAAGTCCAATTGCATATATTTCCTTGATTATTCCGCTGTCCGGCTTCATATACTTTACATCATGTTCAATTTCCTTATTCAGTTTCATATGAAATACAAACAATAATATTGCAGACGCAACCTGTCCAATAACAGTTGCATATGCAGCTCCCCTCACTCCCATTTCAGGAACCGGTCCAATACCATAAATCATGATCGGATCAAGGATAATATTTACCACTGCACCCACAACCTGACCGATTGTAGAATATAGTGAATGCCCTGTCGCCTGTAAGAGTTTTTCAAATAATGAAAAGAAAATAATTCCAAATGAAATCACACAGCATATTCTTAAGTAGCTTGTTCCCACTGAAATCACTTCCGGATCAACGGTCTGTGATGAGATGTATGATTTTACTCCAAAAATCCCGAACAATAGACATACCACATAAATAATTACTCCAAGAAATAAACTGTTTCCCGCAACTTTTGCAGCTTTTTTCTCATTTCCCTGACCAAGTGTTCTTGCAAGAAGTGCATTGGTTCCCACACCTGTTCCGATTCCGACTGCCACCATGAGCATCTGAACCGGGAACACCAGTGTCAGCGCATTTAGTGCTGTATCACTTCCTGATCTCATGTTTCCAACAAAGGCACTGTCTACAATGTTGTAAACCGCCTGCAATGCCATAGATAAGATCATCGGTATTCCCATCTGTACCATGAGCTTATTTACCGGCATCTCCTTCATCTTGTTACTTTCTGCCATCTTATAATCCTCCTTGTTTTGTGAAGCAAAATCCGAACCCTTTGGCGAGGAGAAGATTTAGCCTCCTTTTTCTGCATAAAAAAAATGTGTACTTACCTCACAAGCCGGACTTACGCTGATAAGCTACACACTTTAAACTGCATGATATATTTTCATAATGTGTGACAGCAGGTGCACACAAAAAAGGGTAGCAAGACTGGATTTACGCTAGTCTGCTACTCGTTTAAAAGTATTATATTTTTCTTTTTTGAAAAAGTCAAACAAAATTTTCTTGCATTTTTTCTCAATTCTCACATTTGTAATTCGATTTCTCGCATTTATTTTTTTAACTTAACGCTGTACAATCTACCCCTATAGTCTATCCAATTCTTTTTGATGCTAAAATGCGGATAGAACACAAATATTTGTCCTATCCGCATCAATTTATTGTAACTCACTATCAATAATATTCGGTATTCAAATTTTTATCTACTCCTGTATCGACAATCATACACACAACCCCACCATCAACTACAAACACAACCTTTCCTTTCGCCTTATCTCCAATCTTGTCATACAGCCTGCCAGCACTCATAGACTCACCTTTAACAGTAAAAGGGCTGTTAGCCACATATCCTATCTTTCCAAGTCCTTTTATCTTTACCTGTATTGCTTCCTTGTCGTACTCATTATCCGGCTCTTTTTCAAGTTTTACTTTCATTCCTTTTTCCATAAAATCACTGCCAAAATAATGGCTGCAACCTGCTATTGTAAAATAAAGTTCTTCCATAATAGTCTCCTTTCCGCAAAACTTTATCAGCTTTACCAGTCTTCTCCGTACTCATCCATTGCATCATCTACACCATCCGCATAATCGCTGTCTCTGTCATATCTATCATAGTCATAATCGCCATCCATATAGATATCATCATAGCCATCATCATAAGAGTCATATGTACTCTTCTTTGCCGTTGTGCTTTTCTTTGTGCCACTGCTATATGATGGCTTGTTTGTAGAATTTGATTTACTATTGTAACCACTGCTTGAGCCAGAGCTACTTGTACTACTCTCAGAAGTACTACTCGACGATTTATTGCTATATGATGAACTGCTATGGGATGTACTACTTCCCGTATAT
The DNA here is from genome assembly GCF_014384965.1 of Jutongia hominis. GTDB lineage: Bacteria > Bacillota > Clostridia > Lachnospirales > Lachnospiraceae > Butyribacter > Butyribacter hominis. The sequence continues at coordinate 17,031 of NZ_JACRSW010000010.1, read as the reverse complement.
GGTTTATGCAGATAACAATAACAGCTTCCGCTTGCCTGCTTATTCATCATCTTCTTCAAGTTGCTGTTCTATTTTCTCTTCTCTGTAATCAATAATATCCGCTATCATAAGTACTATCTCTGACACTACCACTAGTATTAACCCAGTCTTTGCCAGTGTCTTTCCAACAGAATCATCTGTTTTCTTTGCCACCTCAGCGCTTTTTCCAAGCAGACCTATCAATCCTATATTTGCCAGTCTCTGTAAATTTCTATTTATAGATTTATTTTCTCTATGAATTTCTCTTAATATTGTCTTATTTGTCATGGTAATTATCCTCCTTATTTTCAACCAACCATATCTTCTACTATATGCATATTCTCTTCCTGTCCGTTATCTACAGACTGCATTTTTGTCAATTCACTATGTTCAGGGACTTCCATTATATCTTCAATTTCTGCCAGATTATCTTCACAGGTATCAGCCAGGGATTCACAATCAATATAATCTGTTAATACATATAGACAATTAAGTTCTTTCAATTTTGCTTTCTTCTCAATTCTCAGTTCTTTAAGTCTCTTAAATACCTTATATCCCTGAGCCACATTGCAATTAGCATCTTCTGTTTCCAAAAGAATTTTTTCAATCTCAGCATCCAGCTCTTTGATATCTATCTGCAGATTTGTTAGATACTGCCCGGCATTTCTATAGAACTCCGCCTGCTGCCTTGCAAATGAAACCCAGTCATTCTCTTTTCCATCAAATGGGGTGTAACTTCTTTCTTCTGCCATTGTTTCTTCACCATCCTTTTCATTAAATGTCGGTTCAACACTGTGTCTTTGCTTTGCATCTAAACTAATATCAGCTTTTCTATGTATGTCCTCTCTTTGCAACCGCCTGTCTTTAAGCACGCAATTTTCAAACAGCTCTTCGTATTTTCTAGGTTTATACTTTCTTGTTTCCAATCCTTTGATACTTTTTAATGCCTGCTTCGCCCTAGTGACATTGGCATTCGTTCCAAAGCCGGTTTGAAAATACTCGATTCTCTGCAATTCATCCTTGATATCTCTTCTGTTTTCCCTGCACACCCTCAGTAGTTCAACCAGATCAGCAGCTTCATTCTCATCAGTCTCACATAATTCAATATAGTGAAGAATATCACATATCTTCTGGTCTATATCCGAATGCTTTTTTGAGAGCTCATCCTTATAATCTTTCAGTCCTTCCACAAGATATGTAAAATGAGTAAGATATTCTGCCCAGTCCATTTCCGACAGGTCATACGATGCAACACTTTTCTCAATCGGTTCTGTTACCTCATCATATGTTAATTCTTTTATCGGTGAAATATATTCATCATCATTTTCTTCCCGTTCTTCTACAGGCAATGCACCGGAATTGTCGTCTATTTCATCCCTTCCGGATACTGCCCCACTCATATCTTCCCCTGTCTCTTCAACCGGAACCATACAATAAAATGATGCTTTCTTTCCTACACATATACGGCTGTTCGCCTGTGCAAATGTAAATACTGTTGCGTCCTGTTCTCCTGCCACAGCTACCAACTGATCTGCTTTATTAGTCCTATAATAGTTACCACTATAATCCATTATGTAATATAAAGAATCCGTTCCCATAGGCACCTCCTATTCTAATGTTCCATCATTTCTGCATACTTCATAATATTCACACATAATGCAGCATCCTCTACATTCCTTAGCATGTAATACTGTTTTTCTAATTCAATACCATAACCTTGCCACTCTGCCACCTCACCTGCTCCCCAAAAAAATAAGAACCAGTAAGAGTTTATCTCTTATCTGATTCTTATTATAAAAACTAAGGTGTCCCATAAACACACCTTGCATATCGAATTTACGTTCTTATTATTTATATTGTTTTATCAATCTGTCAATTTCAGCATTCATCATTTCAACAACACTATCCGGTCCAGCAAGCGTTACTCCCTCACCAAGACCTATGATCCACGCTAAAAACTGCCTGCTGACTGCAACCTCAACATTGACTACAAAGCGTTTATCATCCAATCTGATCATTGACACATCTTTTCCAAAGCGGTCTATCATTACACCAGCAAAAGAATTGTCGCACTCAATGCACACCCACTCTTCTTTACCTCCATACATGCCAAACATTTTTCTGGCGTATGCAACCATATCAAATGATTTAAATGCCTGCCTATGTAGCTGTGATGCTTCGTACTTACTGGCAAGTCCTTCTATCTTTTTTATAAGTTCATTTGACTTCTTAGCTGTGATAAATTTTGCCGACTGCACAGAATCAACCAATAATTTTAATTTTGCAAGTTCAAACTGTCTGTTCCCTATATGATAGGAATATGTCCTGTCTTCCTGCGTTCCTATAACATCCAGACCATACACCCTTAAATTTTCATTATCATTATACAAACTTTTGCATTCCGCACTTATATCATATGCTGCGAGTGCTTCAATACTCTCCGGCATGGTAATACTGTGCGTTTCATCCGTCCACTCCAGAAGAATTTTCATAAGATATATCAGTTTCAATTTCTGATTTGATGATTTAGACATATCGCACCTCCTAACTCCCCGATAAAACTAAAAACTTCTCTTATATGAGACCATAAATAATCATATAAGAGAAGTTCCTATCATGTCCGCAAGTCCAACTATTGGTACACTATTACTTTTATCTGCAATATACTCTTTCAAATTCAGGATTCATAGCCAATACTTTTTTAATGTATTCATCAAATGACATTCCGCTATTTGCCACATCTTTCTCAACATCGTAGGATAATACCATACGTTCTTTTGGACTATGTCCTATCAATTGTGCATACATAATCATAAAAACCACCTCTACTTTGAAGAACAACATATCACAATTAAAACCAGTACAACAATAGCAATTATCAATAAAACAGGCTGGGTAAATAACCATAATACTGCGAATAGCAATACAAAAAATCCTACAAATTTACCGATTGCAGCTATTCCTGAATAATCCCCATCACAAGCAGCAATAATTGAACCGACAACAAATATTAAAATAAACGCTAGTATATGCATAATAGCCACCTCCGTAAAAGTTCATTGTTAACTCATTTTTCATTTTAGCTTCTTTCTGCTTTATTTATAACACTTTATACTGTCCAATAATCATCTCTTGCGCATCGAATTAACGTTCTGTATTGTGATTAAATTGCACCAAAAAGGACATCTTCTAAATTTTTTTAGAAAATGTCCTCTAAGTAATACAATCTTTAATTTTATTCTCTTAATACAGCTTAGCTCCAGCAGGAATTGCGTCATCTAACATAAGCAGATTCAGTCCTTCGTGTCCGTCATACTCGTACACTGCTGAAATCAACATTCCTTCTGATGGGATTCCCATCATCATTCTTGTAGGAAGATTTGTGATTGCTACACATGTCTTTCCAACGAGCTGTTCCGGCTCATAGTACTCATGAATACAGCTTAAAATCGTGCGTTTCTGGTCAGTTCCATCATTTAATGTGAGCTTTAGAACATAGTAAGAAGTTGGTTTATCACCAAAGATACCTCCTCTTACTGCCAGCACAAAGTTTCGCTTAGCAAGCACTTGATGCGTTTCCTCTACGTATGCATATTGTCAAGTGTATGTGTCATATTTTATATTCAAAATAAAAAGGCTGCTACTCTCTAAAAAATAACAGCCTTTCTTACTATATCAGCCTTTTGGAATTTGACCATCGACATACAGAATGTGATTAATTAACCACTCTGTGAGATATTTTAAAATTCCCATAATCTGTTCATCTTGATCTTCTACCTCATCATTGTGATGTTCCATAAATTCATCGAGTTTATGTATAAATTCCTGATGTTGAACTTTCTGTGTAAATATCTTCTTATAATTAATAGATTCCATATACTGCTCTTCATCACTAAAGTGTTTTACTGTATAATTTTGGAGATTTTCTAATATTATATCAATCCTATCATATTTATCCGGTGTAAACTCATCATGAAGCAGTTTATATGCCTCATCTGCATATTTAAATAACTGCTTGTGTTCTTCGTCTATCATATCTATACCGATATAATATTCTGGTTTCATTTCATACATAAATTAATCCCACTTTCAGTTTATTTGTTTTATGAACCTGTTCAATACTATTCATAATAGGCAAATGCATTTCTCATGAATTTCCTATATTTTCTCGTTTTTAATGTTAGATCCCACCAAAACATTCCCTAATTTTCTTGGAAATATCAGAATCAACAAAACCTTTCTGCGCCATGTCATCGAGCATCTCACACGTTTTTTCGTGCGATAAACCTTTCTTATATGGTCTGTCCTCGGTTAATGCCTGATAAATATCAATACATGCCATAATACGTTCCGGCTCATTTAATTCAGCTGCGGTTTTTCCAAAAGGATACCCTTTTCCATTTAATTTTTCATGATGGAAAGCTGCCCAGTCTCGTATTTCTTCAAAATCATTAACCTCTGATAATATAAGGTATGTATAGCCAGCATGATTCTTCATTTTTGAAAATTCATCATCCGTAAGCTTATCCGGTTTTTCCAAAATTTCATTGCCTACTGCCATCTTCCCAATATCATGCAGTGCACCAGCCAGATAAATTTTTTGCACATTAATAGAATCATATCCGATATATTGAGCAAAAAAAGCTGCTTTTTCAGCCACTCCTATAGAATGTCTGCTTGTAAAAGAAGATTTATAATCTACAATCTTTGCAAAAAAATCTGCGACATTTTTACACGTTTTCCAATCAAAAACCTGTTTTTGTCTTGGGATAATCTCCCATAGCTTCATTTCAAAAGAATTATCACTTAAACATATAAAAGATTCAGAATGTGTGAATGCATGAAAAAAGGCATTCACACATTCTGAATCGAATAATCCATCCCTATTTTTTAAAAGGTACTGACATATAAAATTCCAACTGTTATTTCCAGATCCCGTGTTATTTCCTATAATATCAATGGTATCTGCAAGATGAATAATCCTTGCAAACAATGGAATTTCATTCCACTTTTTTTGAAAAGGACCAGTTCCATCGGCATGTTCATGATGATACAAAATCACATTTGACACATCTGTTTTAAATGGAATTTTAGTAATATTTTTTTCACCATAAATACAATGAAGATTTGTTTTTTTCTCGGATAAATCTTTTTTACAATTAATGACGGAATCCTTTTTCAGTTCTTCCGAAATATATTGTGTCAAAGCATTATCATGCAGTAAAGCACACATGGCTAAATCTTGTAATTCATCACCTTGAATTTTCCAATATTCAGCCATACGTATACTTATATAAGCCACTCTTTTTCCATGTTTGTTTTTGATATTTACCAACTCTGCTTCTATACAGTCCAAAGCATAAGAACAGGCTCCTGCAAGTCCGATGATATCTATACTTAATTCTTCTTTCATTGGTATAATCCTATCCTAATACATTTATGCTTCTGAGAACTGGTCTTTTCCTACAGAGCATAACGGACATTCAAAATCTTCTGGAATATCCTCCCACTTTGTACCAGGTGCAATACCACCTTCTGGATAGCCCTTCTCCTCATCGTATTCCCATCCACAAACATCACATACGTATTTCATTCGTTGTTCCTCCTTGTAAATATATTAATACACAGCCTATATTACTGTTATATTTGTGTTGTTCTGTAACCTTAATATGTATAAATGCTTTTAGCATTTCCATAATCCATGCAGGTTACAATATGCATATACTTCTTCTACCTGTTCGCCATCGCAAAGACAAAAATCTGCTACCGGCTCCTGCCCTGGATTTAACTGTTTTCTGTATATTCCCTGGTTTGTATTTAATGTAATCCACTCAATGAAATGCTCTTCAAGCATTGGATGTTTTGTCTCTCCGACCACGACATGAACATGACTGCCTTCTATCGTATATACAGGTACATGCTTCTCGACAGCAGCATCTGTCACTCCAGCTTTTAATTCCTGCATAGGTTCTCCGCAACAAATTACAGGTACACCCTTATCCTTTACCTTTTCAACAATGTTTCCACAATGCTTACAAATATAATACTTTACTTCCATGTCTTTTTCTCCTTCCATGTGTAAAATTTATAATTCAATTGTCTCCATAATCTTTTTCAATGAATCTGTAGATTCCTTAAGCTTTAACGCTTCCTCGCCACTTAAATTAATAGGTATATCAGACTCAATACCATCTGCACCTACAATAGCTGGCATACTTAACGATACTCCGTCAATATCATATACTCCATGAATCATGTGTGATACAGGAAGTATTGATTTTTCATCTCTCATAATCACTTCGCAGATTCTTTTTACAGACATTGCAATTCCATAATATGTAGCGTGCTTTTTGTTTATAATCTCATAAGCACTGTTCTTGACTGCTGTAGCTATTTCTGCCGTGTTTTCCTTGTGCTTGTAATGTCCACGCATTTCACACATTTCACTTAATGGAACACCAGATACATTGGCTGATGACCATGCTACAACTTCGCTGTCTCCATGCTCACCTACTATAAATGCATGAACACTCCTGCTGTCTACAGATAAATGCTCACCAAGCTTATATCTTAATCTGGCACTATCTAACACAGTACCCGATCCAATAACCCTGTTTTCTGGAAGTCCTGATAACTTTATGGCCACCTGAGTAAGGATATCTACCGGATTCGCAACTACAAGCATGATACCTGCAAAATTTCTCTTTGCTATTTCAGGAATGATTGACTTAAATATTGCTACATTTTTATTTACGAGATCAAGCCTTGTCTCTCCCGGTTTCTGTCCCGCTCCGGCAGATATGACAACAATTGCAGCATCAGCCACATCATCATAATCTCCGGCATATATTTTCATCGGACTTGCAAATGGAATACCATGACTGATATCCATCGCTTCTCCTTCTGCCTTGTTCTTATCTGCATCGATAAGGACAATCTCTGTAAACAAGCCACTCTGCATCAGAGCAAATACCGATGCAGAACCAACAAAGCCACAGCCTATCATTACTGCTTTTTTTGAATTAATCACTTTCTTCTTCGTAATAATCTCATCTCCTTAATAATTCTCTTCATGTACTTCAAAATAACTCTGTGGATGATTACATACCGGACATACCTCAGGGGCTTTTGTTCCTACCACAATATGTCCACAGTTACGGCATTCCCATACCTTAACTTCGCTCTTTTCAAATACCTGTGCAGTTTCAATATTCTTAAGAAGTGCGCGATATCTTTCCTCATGGTGCTTCAAACTTATTGGTATCTCTTCCTCAGTCCATAACTCAACTTATACATTGCTTTCCTATCCATGCTGTTCCTCCTTTACCTTCTCCCTGCATTTTGGGCAAATGCCTTTAAATGAAATATCATAATCCACAAATTCAATTCCATGAGTGTTATGAATTCTTTCCAGCAAATCCGGTATTGGATCCATATCCACATCAAAAATTTCACCGCACTTTATACATCTTACATGGTAGTGATTTTTCAATGTAAAATCAAATCGGTTCGGTCCATCCGGAACTTCAACCTTTCTTAATGCACCTTCCTCTACCAATATATCAAGATTTCTATATACAGTTCCTTTTCCAATTGTTGGATATGCTTCTTTTATAAATTCATACACTTCATTTGCCGTAACGTGTCTTCTCATTTCGTATACGGTATTTCTTACAAGATCTTTTTGAATGGTATTTCTCCTACTTGTCATCAGTCCTCCTTATTAGGATTAGTTCTTAATAAGGATTATATACCACTATCATCCTGTTGTCAATAAAAATAGTAATAATTCTCATTATTACTATTTGCCGTCTCTGACAATAATTACACCTCCTTCCGCATCCAAGTATGTGGACAATCTTCGTCCACCTGAATATCATTCAGCTCCATATATCCTTGTTTCTTGTAAAACTCTGCCACACGACACTGTGCAAACAATTCTATTCTTTTACCCCCGAGATCACTAACTGTTTTTCCGCACCCTGCAACATCTTTTCACCATATTGCTTCCCTCGAAATTCTTTACTAACCGCAATCCTGCCAATCACATAGCAATCTCTTTCAACAGAGAAAAAGAATCTGCAAGTAGCTACTGGAATATCGTCCTCGAAAAGCAGCATATGTTTCGCCAGATGATCTGTCTCATCAAATTCATACTTAAATCCCTGCTCTTTCATGAATACTGATTTCCGTATCGCCTTCGCTTCCTGTGATATCTCATCATAAATCTTTATAAACATTGTTAGCTCTCTTATATCTACTTACAACAACTCCCAGGCAAACTGGAAGTTATCAACTACAATTCTTTCATCATACACAATGATTCTGGCATCGAAATGTAGGGACCATAATTATCCATTTTTTCAAATCCTACTTTTCGATATACATGACATGATTCTTGTAGCAGTTCTCCAGTTTCAAGAATCAACCTCTTGTAACCCAGCTCTTTTGCCCACTCAATTAATTCAAGAACCAGCTTGGTTCCTATTCCTTTTCCCTGAAATTCATCTCTGACAAATACTCTTTTCAGTTCGGTTGCATCATCAATATCATCATACTGATATTCTCTAATTGCTCCTGCACCAGCGGCTCTGCCATCAACATATACAACTATAGCCTCTTTAATTTCATCGAGCTGATTGTACTGTTTGTATTTGTCTCTCCTAATCACTCTTCCTACACGCCTATCTAAATCCATATCTAATAGCTGACAGTTCATAATAAAGTCTTCATTTATGCCAGAACATCTAATAAATTCTAAATCAGCCATATTCAGCCGTCCTCCTACGTTAAGTAAATAAAAACTTACAAGCTCTACAAATTCAAAGTTTCTGTTCCTTACAAACTTCGATTTTAATGTCTCTATTATACCATAATGATACTATTATAAAAAAGGAAAAAGAGCTCCTTCGAGCTCTTTTGATTCAGTTCTGTAAACTGGAATTTTCACACTTCGTCAACTAATGTTTTTTCTTCTCTATAAAGCAAGGTCACAACAAATGCAATAATTATCAAAATATGTAATACAATATGATATACATCAGGAACATATCTTCCATCCACATTTATTAATTGAATGCATTCTGAAAAATAGGCAATCTTCTTGTCCATTTCTCCCATAAATCCTCTTCCAAATAAAGTATACCATTCATGGCTTAAGAACTGAGTGACAAACCACCCTGCCAACCATATCAAATGTATATTCCTTCCAACATTTTTTGTAACTAACATTAAAACGAATGTAATTGTCGGAATAAGCATAAATAGCCATTCTTCCTCAAATGCACCTGTTATCAAGTATTTGTCTCCAATCTTCAATCCTATCATTGAAAGAAAATACCACATTAAAAGAATTATATTTACAATTATTAAATGTGTTTTTTTCATAAATCATATCTCCTAGACAATTCTTAAAATCCCGATTGTTCGAGCTTTTCAAATACTAACGTACTTAATTCTGTTCAATAAGTGATTTATAGTAGTTACCAAAGTCAGCAAGTGAATTAACAATTGGAAGCATTTTTGTTCCGAGTTCCGTTAATCCGTATTCAACTCTCGGTGGCTGCTCATGGTAATCGTGGCGATATGCCAGTCCATCACTCATCATTTGTCTTAAACTAAAGTGCTTGTATTAGTTTGATATTAAATTGTTGTGAGTCAGACAAACAGAAATTTAACTATTTGATTTATGTTCTTCATTATATCTCTTAAGTATTAGATCTGCTCTTTTGTTTATTTTGTCCAACATGGTTTTCAAGCATTCTTCTACCTCTTCTTTTTCTAGTGGACATGGATAAGATAAAGATTGACCTTTAAAAAACGTAATTCCACTAATTCTGTTTTTTTTGACTTGGTAATACATACTCAAACAATATTTTTCTTGGTTTTTAATAAAAAAGCTATGCCAATCTTTAACGATTTTATTGTCTACTTTTTGTAAACTACCTAAGTGATAATACTCTAGGTCTTTTCCAGCATCAACACATAGTTGTATCTTATCAATCATCAACGGTAAGTAATCTCTTACATCACCTAATAGTCCTTTTACAGAATTAAACCTTTCTGGACAAGGCATAAAATTCGCTACAGTATGACACATATCTGCCAATTTTAAAATATCTGGATATTCTTTACATAAATCATTTACTTGACCTCTTTCCTCTGAGTTTTCTTTGAAGTATTTTTCTGGAAACGAATCATATCCCCAATCAGTATTATGATGTTTATAAATTTTTACATTCCCTGCTTTTGCTATACGATATTTGCCCGGATATTTTAATCTCATTACATTTGAAAAAGTTATCCAAAATGAATTAATTACATCATAACTTACATTATGGTTCCACCCTAATTCTTCATATAATATCTTTGCACTTTTTCCATTTTCGACTTCAACTTGTTCTGATATAAAATACTGGAATAATTTTTCGATTGCATTAATCTCTTTGAGATCTTTTTTTAATACATTTTTATTAATTTTCAAAAAATAATTCTCCTTCAATTCCTGATTTTCATCACAAGCTTTATAAATCTTTTCCAATATTCTCAAGCTCTTTCATAGCATCCTGATTTTTAGAAAGCTCATCCTTTGCTGTTGCATAATATGACTTCTGGAAAAGCAAATCCCATGAAAGATATTTTGCCATACAGTCAAACTGCTTATCAATCAACTCATACTGGATACTGTCAACTGGAGAACCGCCTACAACAATCGTGCCAACTTTTTTATTTTTTAACTGCATTCCCCGACAATAACACTTATCAATGATAAGTTTCAATTGTGCTGACATTCCCCACCAATAAACCGGTGTTGCAAAAAGGATCATATCTGCGGCAGCAATTTTATCAATTGTAGGATTTGTATCATCCTTATCTACACATCCCTTAAAACATTGACAGGCACCACAGCCCTTGCATGGTGCAATATTAAGTTTGTCAGGTTCAATGATTTCAATTTCGTTTTTTTCAGATGCTCCTTTTACAAAAGCCTCAATCGCTGTAAGAGTGTTTCCTTTTCTTGCACTTCCATTTATAATGATTACTTTCATCTCGCAAAGCCTCCATTCTGCTTATCATATAAGCAAATAAGTTCTAAATAATAATTTTTCTCACATAGGCACATTATACCATAGTAAACATGCCTATGCGATAACATTTACTGCTTCTTCCGATATGAACTCATCTTCTCCACAGTTACCTCTGGATAGAAGTAAGTAAGAATCGTTGCTTTGGGAACGCCTGCAGCAAGAGCTTTCTTCACTTCCTCTTTCTGCTCCAGCGTATATGACCAATGCAACATTCGGTTTGTGATAGTATCCTCCCACTTAGGCTTTTCCCTCTCAGGATTCCTTACAGGCTTACTCTCATATTTGTCACAGAGAGACCGTTACTGCTCTATGGGTACATCTTTACTTTCTGGTGTTATAATATCATCAAGTTTTTTAATGAATTTTTGAGTATGTTTCGCAGCTATATTCTTATTTTTTTCTTTATAATCCTGCATTACAGAATTCAAATCTTCTCTTAACTTTTTAAGTGCCATTGTTGTGATTTGTCCATCAATCTCTTCTATATCACTATAATGTCCCCAAATTCCAACAAACCACCCAGAAAAATGATTTTTATCCATATTATCAGCATTCTTAAATGCATTAATAGTTGCGGACTCCATCTCAACAGAAAACGCATTGTATCTCTTATTACTCAAATTTCTGAAAGCCTCATTTAAGTCTGAACTAATCAAATCAATATAGAGCCTTTTATTCTTTTCATAAATCCACACATCATTATCTCTAAACTCTTTTATAATCTGATATGCTGACCATTCATCTTCTGTAAAATATTCCTTACTGTCATCCCCAATCATCATGTGAGAATGACTATCTTTTACCTCAGAATTAATTAAATATTTTATTTGCTTGTTAATACCTTCTCGCACATTTTCCCAATCAATTGCAGGTAAATCAATGTCATATCTTCTAGAATAACAACAATTATTAAGGAACAGAATATACTCATCTAACGACATTTTTCCTTCATATGCTTCTACTAATAAATCCTTAAATCCTTCATCAATTACTTCTTCATTAACTTCAGGTAGATTATGCGTTTTAAGAATTTCAAGCGGAGTAGCTGCATTCTTTTTTTTCAAAAACAACTGTATTTCTTTCGTGATAACTTCATCATTCCATTCACCGTGAATAATCCACTCAGAAAATCCATTAACAATAAAATTACTGTTAAATACATCCGGATAAAGCTTTTCTACATCAATGTATAAAAACAAATTTCCGTATTTAGAATTTTTCCAAATCAATCCTGCCTTATTTGCCATCATAAAGCATGTAAAAGAAAGAAGCCAATTACTACAATCTTGAATACCAGCGTTAACCAGTTTATTATATACACGTTCAAAGTCTTGAATAGCACATTTAAAACTTCGTACATTATGTGGTCTTTGTGCTAACAATTCTCGAAGTTTTTCCTCTTCCTTTTGATATTCTTCTCTTTTCTTATTACCATCAAACTTGTAATTTTCAGTCCTATACTGTTCAATGATTGCATTATCATTAAAATCGCCTGATAAAATTTTAACCAATGATTGCTTGTTTTTTCTGAGAATCCCCTTATATTCTATCCCCAAAGGCATTAATTCTATAGTATCAGAGACAATCTCTTCATAATCAGGGACAAAGTGAATAACTCTTTGCACAATTTTTTCTTTTATTTCATGATATGATAATTCATTTTTTGAACTATCTTTTATTTTTCCTTCATTTGCAATAATAATAGTATTAAAGTCCTGATTTTCACAGTAATCATTAATACATCCCAGAAGATCTGTACAAGAAATGTTTGACCTCTCTAAATCATCAAAAACAAGTATAACTTTCTTATCAGACATTCTGTTACTTATAGGCACAAAATTAACTAAATCCATAATAGATGAAACTACTTCTCCTTTTTTTTGCCAATTTTCAGGCAAAACCTCCTTAATCGTACCAAATACTTTTTTATATAAATCTGCAATCTTTGAGACCTTAGTTCCATTCAGTTTGTCCAATTCACTTGCTTTCTCTAACCATTTTTTCTTCACCTCAACTCTTAGTTTATCCAAAGAGTCTATACCAAATAAACTAATGCACACAAAAACATATTTATCTTTCACTGATTTTATGAATTTTTTTATAAAATATGTTTTACCACATCCCCACTCTCCTGATAACATCAAAGCCCCAACAGGATTATTTATATCACAATAACTTTTTAATTCTTCAATCAGATTCATTCTTGCCTCCAACTATACCAAGATAATTCTTTATTTACGCATCATTGGAACTTTCCATATTTTCTATCTCTCATACATCTTATCAACCTCAGCTTCATACACTGATTCAGTATGAGTATCAAATAGCACCCACTCCACCAGATCAAAGCTGTCCAGATTATCCTGCAAGAATCTGTTTACTGTATGTACCGCAATCTTTGCCGCCAACTCAACCGGAAAACTATATACTCCCGTTGATATAGAAGGAAATGCAATAGACCTGATTCCATTATCCATTGCCAGCTTCATGGAATTAAAATAGCAGTTAGCAAGAAGTTCCTCTTCTCTATTCCTTCCACCATTCCATATCGGTCCTACAGTATGTATCACATAATCACATGGCAGATTATAGGCTTTTGTTATCTTTGCTCCTCCAGTCTCACATCCATGAAGTGTCCTGCACTCCGCCAGGAGCTCCGATCCTGCTGCTTTATGAATTGCACCATCTACACCGCCTCCGCCAAGAAGAGAGTTGTTTGCTGCATTCACAATTGCCTGCACATCTGTTACTTTTGTTATATCTCCCATTAAAGTCTTAATTAAGTACATTTAGTTCCATCCTTTCCAGATATCCGGCTGATAACCAAGTGTTGATTGCTTTCCGTTTCTTACTACTGGTGTTTTAATTACTTGTGGATTCTCAAGCACCTTTTCAAGCTTATCTTCATCTGCGATATACTTAATAAGAGCAAGTAAATCCTTGTCCTTGCCATCCCAGTTAACCATATTTTCTAATCCACCATTTGCCTGAGCTACCGAATTAAATTCTCCTTTGCTCATACCTTTTTCTTTCATATCAATGAACTGATACTTTATGCCCCGCTCCTTGAAAAAACGCTCCGCCTTCTTAGTATCATTGCATTTCTTTGTTCCAAATATCTGTATGTTCATATCAATATTCCTTCTCTATCTCTCCGTCTATTCCATACATTTTCTTGAATGCATCAAGGTCTGCCTGGTTCTTAATCAGCATAACCTCTTCTATTTTACCTGTATGAATGTCCTTAAAGCCTGCAACCTGTTCACCATTACATATGCTCGCTTTGATTACCGGTTTCTTATTTTCTTTATCATATGTCTTTGTAACTTTCTTTTTCTTAAATAGTCCCACTCTGAGCACCTTCTTTTGACTTTGCCATCAGTATTAGTTTTTCAAAGGACTGTGCGAAGCGTACATCATCATCTTCTGTACGCTTCCTTGGTCCCTTTATGTGATTTTTATGAGAGCTGCGTCTTGCCTTCTTGTTAAGATGCCGCTCCATAAGCATCTGATCTATGTTCTCATTCGTGTACCACTTGCCGGATTGGTGAATAGCATATGCACCCTTCCCAAGTGCCATAGCAGCGACGCCATAATCCTGAGATACTACTACATCCCCTTTATGACAAATGCTGATCAGTTTATAATCTACTGCATCTGCTCCTGCACCTACCACAATCACCTCGCTGTAATCAGAATACAAAATATGATTCGTATCACATAACAAGGTGGCTGAAATGTTATATTTCTCTGCTATTTCTTCTACAATGCCCACTGCCGGACACGCATCTGCATCTACAAATATCTGCATTTTCTCCTTAAATCCATTTCATATCAGTTATAGTTAATTGGTGTTCGTGCTTCTATAAGATTTCCTGATGGATCATAAAATCTTACAAGCTTCTGTCCACCTTCAAGTTCCATTAAATCCGTAACATAACTTACAACATACTTGCCGGACTCCAGTTTTTCAATAATACCTTCTATATCATTATCTTCAAAATATAGTTCTGTCATATTGTTATGTGGAGTTGTAGGTATTTTTGTACTGTCATACCATACATCTACATCCTGTAATACAAGCCCCTCTGACATTATCACATTGCCTTCCATCCTTGTAATCACACGCAATCCAAACAATTCTTCATAAAAATCAATTGATTCGTCAATGTTATCAACAATAATCAATACATTTTTCAAACTCATATTATATGCTCCTGCCTCTCCATTTCTCATTGAATCCATGTCATAATTACATCTACAAGGTAATCCTGCTGTACCTGACTCAATTCCTTGCCTGGCTGCATTTTATGCCACTTCCGGATGCACTCTCTGCAGCATGTTGCCGTTGCGTGCTGGGCAATAAATACCGGATGACCACGCATTGGTGTCTGCTTGCCATCATTCGCTATATATGCCGGAGCTTCCCTCTTTGCAATAAAGTCCATAGCGTGTTGTCTGATGGTATCAAGTCCCTTCTCATTTATGTAATCAATATCTTTCTGTTTCAAGTGAAAACTGCTTCGGAACTTGGAATTATCCAGCCGCTCAAATAACTGCCTGTACCATTCATCCTTCGTCATATCATCACCACAAATCGTATGGTTTCATGGTTTCTGAATTTCGATATTCATGTTTCTCATAATATCCTATCAGCTTACCCTCATCTCTGAGTGCCACCATGTAAACATCTTTATTCTGTTTCTCATTATGAAAAGTATAAACGATATTATGGCTTTCATCTGCTGCAAACCAGTCCACTACCTGCTGTATTCTATCTCTTGATTCCGGATTATGGCAGTCTAACAGGCTTCTTCCGATAAGTTTGTCGCCGCCTCGCTTCGCATAGCTGGTAACAGCTGCCGGATTCATGTAGATAATCTCATGTTTGAGATTGCATATAACAACGGATGCCCTGTCCTGATCAACAATGCTCTTATAAAAACTGACATATGATTTAAACTCAATCAACTTTTCATTATCAAGCCTCTTCTGAAGTTGTGGTTTCTTTCTCCGATAATAATCGTATATCTCTCCATCTGGTATCCAGATTTGTGCCTCATTTATCTTATCAAGTACAGCTTCAACAATCTGTTCATCAGCTAATGAATCAGGTGCTTTTTCATGTTCTGTTACATATTTTTTGTATTCTTCATACACCCAGCCTGTAATCTTATCCTTCTGTTTCATCTTGAGATCACTAAACTTCTTGTTCATCTGTAAAAGCTGTCCATCTATCTTTTTATGGATTTTTGTCTTCTTATAAACCTTATTGTAAGCTGCTTTCTTTGGATTCTTAATCCATCCTGCACCTTTTTTTCCGTACCCTGGAATTAAAACTTTCTTAACAGCTCGCTTGGCTTTTCCTGTTGTTCTTGCCTTTATTGATTTCTTTATACCCGGTGTTCTCATTCCAAACTTCATCTTAATCGCCTCCGTTGTTTCAAAAAATCACCTGTTATTGCTATCTATCAACAATAGAATTATACCACCATTTACCCCTCTTCAACAAACACAATGCCATAGATTTTCTCAGACCTAAAATATTTCCCAGACTACAGTTACTGTATCAGTAACATCTATATCGTCTGCTTCAATATCTATGTCATATGCTGCCGGTGCACTCATTTCACATTCCGTACACTCCATTAATCTCATTTCATTCATTGGCTTTGTTACAAAATCTATCTCTCCCCAGGAATAATCAATCGCCTGTATTTCACCCAGTTTCACATTCGCTGCTGTTGTAAGTACCTGTGCCTTTTGAATGGAATCCTCAATTGCTTTATGTAACAGCTCATTTTTACATTTCATCTAAAAGCTTCATCGGAGCTTCTACTTTCGCTTTTGTTTGTGGACGCCCGGCAATACAGGGTTTTACTGCAAATCCGTAATCAGAAGCAAAGTGTTGGAAACGTCCGTTTAC
>NZ_JACRSW010000011.1 GCF_014384965.1 Jutongia hominis | reverse complement strand
ATTCAGGAAGCGGTGCAGATCATCCGTGTAGCTTATGATGGCATTGAGATTGCCATGAAGGTAGGAAGCGGCGGCATTGCTGCCATGCAGAAGGCAATAGATTTCTTAAAAGGGATGCTAGATTATGAAAAGTCACTTGGCAAGACATCCATGAGAAAGCTGATCTTAAAAGGTGGCGATTTACAGGTGTTACAGTTTAATACCGAAGATATGAAAAAGGTTGAAAAGATGGCAAAGAAGTATGGAATACTCTATTCAGTACTTCCGGACTGCAACAGGAAAGACGGACTGAGTGAGGTAATCTTTCATACAGAGGCAGTTCCACGTGTGAATATGATGATACAGAAACTCAAGTTTGGCAAGATTGCCACATTTGACGATTATCTGAAGAATGGAGATGAAAAATCCCTTGGCAAGCTGATGGATTTTTTGAAGAAACAGCAGGGAAACGAGAAAAGCCACACGATAGAAGGGGATAAGGTAAATTCTGCCATTGACGGACTGATCGAAAAGGTCGGAATGTTTGCAATGGAAAAGAAAGCTATCAGTGTGGATCAGGTCAAGGAGAATTTCAGTATCAATGGTGAGCAGGCTGAAAGTGTTATCAGACAGCTTGAGACAATCGGTGTGCTTGGCAGTAAGAATGAGGATGGCACCCATACAGTCATGATGGACAAGGATGCATTTATCAACCGTGTCAGAGGCTATCAGGACCTTGCTGAGAGAATGAGGGCGGTTGCGGCATCAAAGAATGCGAACCTGTCAGATGTGACTATCAGCAAGAAGCTGATTATAGAAGAGAATGACCATGCTGTTAAGACCAGAGTTCCCGGCACATGGGGAGAAGAGGCAAAATATGTATGGCTCCGTAAGGAAAACATCATGGAGATTCATGGTGGAAAGACAATGCTTACCTTCCTTGATTCAACCAAGGATTATAAGCTTTACGATGAGCAGAATCGTGTGGTGACAACTCAGAAAGGAACCGAGCTTTATACTCACTATGACAAGGTGGAGTCATCTGTCAGGGAGCGTTACGAGAAAGTACAGAAGCAGCAGAAAAAGACAGCACAGAAGAAAACTGTTACCACGAAGAAAGCGAGGTAGCAGCCCATGCAGACAACAAAGAAAAAGCCTTCACTGATATTCATTCTTGTGGGTGCAGTGTTAGCCGGGTATCTTGGTTATCTGATAAATGGTGCGTGGACGGAAGGGATTGCCTTTAATGAATTTATGGACAGATTCAATGAGGTATGTGCTGTTCCCTTTGCCAACTATTACAATTCCAATACAGTAAAAGCAGTAGCCATTGCATTAGGTATCTATGCGATGGCTATTGTCATGTATTATACCAGTCAGAGAAACTATATGCCCGGTAAGGAATTTGGTACGGCAAGATTTGAAAATCCGAAGCAGGTCAACAAGATACTTGCAGATAAGGATGAGAATTTCAACCGGATACTCAGCCAAAATGTGAAGATGTCGCTGGATTTTAGGAGACTCAAGCTCAATGGAAATATACTTATCTGTGGTGGTTCCGGAGCAGGAAAAACATTCTATGAAGTAAAGCCGAATCTTATGCAGATGCCGCATAACTGTTCCTTTATCTGTACCGATCCAAAGGGAGAAATCCTTAGAAGCTGCGGGCAGATGTTAAAAAATAACGGATATAACCTGAAAGTCATTAATCTGTTAGAGATGGATAAATCAGACTGTTACAATCCATTTTCCTATATCAGAGAGGAAACAGATGTGGTCAAGCTGATTACAAACCTTATCAGCAATACGACACCAAAGGGAGCGACACCAAGTGATCCGTTCTGGGAAAAGGCGGAAGGATTGTTCTTACAGGCTATCTTTTATTATGTGTGGCTGGAGGTACAGCCGGCAAAGAGAAACTTTGAGACAGTACTTAAACTTCTTGGAGAAGCAGAGGTTACAGAGCAGGGGAAGGCATCAAAGCTGGATGTGCGTATGAAGTTTTTAGAGGAAAGTTCCCCACTTGGAGCCAATCATCCGGCAGTCAAGCAGTACAACAAATGTATGAGAGGTGCAGGAGATACCGTCCGTTCCATTATCATAAGTGCCAACTCAAGACTTGCATTTCTTGAGAATAAGCAGGTTTTACGACTACTCTCAAAAGATGAGCTTAATCTGTCCGATATCGGTATTGGAGTAAATGGGGATGGTGAGACAAAGACAGCACTGTTTTGTGTAATCCCGGATAGTGATAAATCCTATAACTTTATTATCGGTATGTTATACACGCAGATATTTCAGGAATTGTACTATCAGGCAGACTTTAATTGTGGTGGAAGGCTGCCAATCCATGTGACATTTATGTTAGATGAATTTGCGAATGTCGCATTGCCAGATGACTTCTGTTCACTGTTATCGACAATGCGAAGCCGTGAGATTTCAAGTATTATCATTATTCAGAACTTTGCCCAGTTAAAAGCACTTTTTAAAGATACCTGGGAGACAATTCCCGGCAACTGCGATACGTTCATCTATCTCGGTGGAAACGAGCAGAGTACGCATAAGTATGTGTCAGAGCTGCTTGGAAAAGGTACGATTGATAAGAAGTCAAGTGGAGAAACAAAGGGCAGACAGGGAAGCTCTTCAAGAAACTATGATGTATTAGGCAGAGAATTGTTTACACCCGATGAAGTCAGAAAGCTGGATAATAAGAAATGTATTATCTTTATCCGTGGTTTTGATCCTATCATGGACAATAAGTTCATACCGTTCAAGCATTCGATGTTTAACCAGACAGCAGATGGCAAGGGAGAGCCTTATGTTCATCAGATAAAAGGAGCAGATAATCTTATCGGTCCGCCATTTGAGATTCTTTCAGACAAGGCAGTTAAGTATTATGAAAAGCTGAGGGATAAGGGCGAGAATGTGTATATAGATTCTCTTACCTATGAGCAGTTTATGATGCTTGGTGATGCGGAGTTAAGCAGAAGATTCTCCATGCAGGATGAGGCAGAGCAGAAAGCAAAGATTGACAGGGAGCAGGCAAATGAGCTTGAGTATGTCGATGAGTCACAGAAGTCTGATACTACAGAATGTGCTAACTCTTCTAATGGAAGTGCTGGTACTAAGCCTGTAAGGAATCCTGAGAGGGAAAAGCCTAAGTGGGAGGATACAATCACAAACCGAATGCTGCACTGGTCATATACACCGGAGCAGAAAGAGGAAGTGAAGAAGGCACTTGCGGCAGGAGTTCCGAAGGCAACGATTCTTACTTACTTTTATCCGGAGGTTACTGTGGAGAAGATGAGTTCATATCGAAAGAAGCAGTAATGTTTTTAGATATATTACAGAGTATATGATATAATTTGCTCACATGGTATGCTTCAGCTTATTGGACTACTAACATGTGAGCAGTTACAAAAGACAGAAATTATTTTATATTGGAGGTACAGGATGAATACGGAAAAGACTTTTGCAGATAGATTAAAAGAGTTGCGTAATATACGAAACTATACACAGGAAGAGCTGGGTAAGATAACAAATATATCTGTTCAGAGTATACGACGTTATGAACAAGGTAGACTCAATGAAGAGCCAAGTGCGTATAATCTTTTACAACTAGCAAAGGCACTAGATGTAACACCTGAATATTTATTGATAGGAGATAATAATATGACAAGTTACACGGAGGCAATTAAGAGAGAATTGAAGCAACTTAATGACTATGGACAAATATCTGAAATTAAAGAAACCGAGTTGAATTCCACGATTTTATCACATCTTGAGATGAGTAATGATTTAGTAGATGCTGTAAAGACGGATTGGAATGCAAAAGGCATATTTAAGAGGATAGAGAAAGAGGAAGATAAACAGATTGTGGTAGACAGTTATTGTACAAGACCTTATGTACAGGATGTCATATTACGATATTGCCAGAATAGATCTATATTTAAGACAAAGTTTGCAATAATTGATGGAATGCTTTTAGAATAAAGCAAATTTGAGAGTAAATTAGCACTTTAGCCATATGGTTAAGGTGCTTTTTTTCATACCTTGAAAGGAGATGGTCACAGCAAAAACGCATCGGGGAAAGCCCGATTAACCAGTACAACAGGCATTGCCTGATTATCATAGAGTAACTATCAACAGGACAGAAAGGAATGCATATATTCCGTTCGGAAAGCTAGCCGGATTGGAATATGTGTATTCCTTTCTGGCTTTTTCCGCTTCTGTCACTTCAAAAAAGGAGATTAAACAACATGAGAAAAGAACAGGTTATTTCAACAACAAACAACAATCAGATGGAGGAGAAAGGCATGAAGAGTAGATTCATTCACTTAAAAAAGAGATTCGTTCCGGCATTATCCGGGGCACTTATGGGAGTAATGCTTATGAGCACTACTTGTTTTGCAGCAGGTACAGGTACTTCCGCAGTAACACAGCCGCTTGAGAACTTAAAGACACTTATCATTGCAGTCATTGGTGCTGTTGGTGTCATCATTCTTGCAAAGAATGTCATGGAGTTCGCACAAGCCTATCAGCAGCAGGATTCATCTACCATGAACTCTGCACTGAAAGGAATTGTAGCAGGTGTCATGATGGCTGGTATTTCAACAGTACTGACATTCTTAGGCTTCTAAGATTGGGGAAAAAGAGTTCCCCTTTTAGTAAAAGGAAAGAGGTGAATAACAAGTATGGATATTTTTAAGCTTGGAGACAAGATCCTTGCACTTCTTGAGGCGGTGTTTGGGTTTTGGAACAATCAGATATCCCTGGTCTTTGCAATGCTTGGACAGTCACCGGTCAGTTTCAAGGGCGGAGGTCCTTGGGCAGTTATTGAGGGTATTGAGCCGGTCTTTGTAGCGGTCGGTTCATCCCTCGTTGTGCTGTTCTTTGTTATCGGTTTCTGCTCGGAAAGCATAGATGTAAAAGATGAGATGAGGTTTGAGTCTATATTTCGTATGCTTATCCGACTGGGACTTGCAGAATGGTTTGTTGCAAATAATGTCACGATTATGAAAGCATTTTTTACTTCCATAGGAAATCTGGTGGGACTTATATCTGCCGGGACAACGACGCAGCTAGCCATTGACAGTACACAGGCAGATATCATTAAGGGACTTGGATTTGGTGAAAGTTTAGTAATGCTGATACTTACAGCTTTGCTTGCAATCATCATTATTATATGTGGATTTTTTATCATCTACACAGTGTATTTCAGGTTCTTAAAGATCCTGATTATTGTGCCGCTCGGTGCGATTGCCTGTTCCACGATGGCAGGAAACAGGATGGTCAGTCATACAATGGCTACCTACTGCAAATATTTTCTTTCATGTGTATTTGAGGCAGTAACGATGGCACTTGCGATTGTGGTATGTAATGCATTTATCAATGCAGGACTTCCGGCATTTACAGGAAGTTATGCTGACTGGGCACAGACGCTTATATATCTGTGTGAAATGACATTTACGATAGCAATGACTGTTGGAAGTGTGAAGGGAGCACAGACACTTACAAGCAAGGCATTTGGATTATAGAAGGGAGGCATGAACAGTGGTTATTGAGATTAACAAGGATATTGACCGATATCAGGAATCAGTGGCAATGGGACTTACAGCAAGACAGCTTATATTTTCCATTGCAAGCGTAGTGGTTGGTGGCGGTATCGTCCTTCTTCTTTACAAGTATATCGGTCTTACGGGTTCTGCTTATGTGGCAATTCCCTGTGTGGCACCGATTGCACTTGGTGGTTTCTATTCCTTTAATGGGATGAATTTCTACGAGTATATGGGAAAGAAACTGCATTTTATGTTTGGAAACAGGGCACTTACCTATGTATCAACAGAGGGAGAGCCTGCAATAAAGCAGTTAGAAGCAGAACAGAATGAACAAGTAAAGAAGAAAGGCAGAAAGGCAGAACCGAAGACTGCAACAGCTGATTCGGCAGTAAAGAAGCAGGAGGAGTTTGAAGCGATGAAGAAAAAGACGAGAAACATGCTGCTTGGACTTGTCGCAGTCATTGTTGCGATAGCAGCTGGTATTGCAGCATATAAGGCAATGCATTAGAAACGAATAGTATCTGACCGCAAGGTCGGGAACATAGCCCGCAGGGTGAAGTTCCCGGCGGGCTTTCATTATAAGAAAGCGAGGTTAGAGACATGGGTTTATTTACAGACGGATTTAAGTTATTAAAGAAGGCGAGTGAGCCTTTGTATAAGACACCTAAATCCATTCAGGAAACCATAGAGATTATGGCGGTGGCTGAAAACGGCATTTTTGAAGTAAGCAAAAATAAGTATTCCAAATGCTACCGCTTTCAGGACATCAATTACACGACAGCAACCGAGGATGAGCAGATCGGTATTTTCGAGAGATACTGCAAGTTCTTAAATTCGCTGGATTGTAATTATAAGATTACGATCAACAATAAGAACAAAAACATGGATGACCTCCGTGATAAGGTTCTGATTGCTGAGAAAAATGATGGCTTCAATAATTACAGAAGAATCTACAATGACATCATTGAGGAGAAGATTATTGAGGGCAGACAGGGGATTGAGCAGGAGAGATACCTGACAATCACGATTGAGAGAAAGAACTTTGAGGAGGCAAAGGCACAGTTTGCAACCCTTGAGGCAACGATACACAAGGCTTTCATTGAGCTTGGTGCGGAGATTGTACCGCTTAATGGCAATGAAAGACTGAAAGTGCTCTATGACTATTATCATCTTGGAGATGAGGGCAGTTTTGATTTTGATATCAAAAAGGCTAAGAAGGTCGGGGCAGATTTTAGAAATGATCTGTGCAATGGGATGGTGAAATATTTCCCAGACCATTTTGAGGATGAGAGTAAATTCTGCAAGGCACTTTTTATCAAAAAGTATCCGAGCAGTTTGTCAGACAGATTCATCAATGAGATTACTTCCCTTCCGGTTCATTCCATCACGAGCATTGATGTGGTGCCTGTTCCCAAGGATCTGACAACAAAGGTGCTTCAGAAGAAATACCTTGGTATTGAGTCGGATATCATTAAGCAGCAGAGAGTCCGTAATAAGAATAACGATTTTTCTACGGAAATCTCATATGCCAAAAGGACGGAGAAAAAGGAGATTGAGGAAATCATGGATGATGTCCGTGAGAATGACCAGTGCCTTTTCTTTGTGGGAGTAACCATTATTCTTATGGCAGAAAGCAAGAAGGAGCTTGAGAGTGTATGTGAGACAGTAGAGACTATCGGAAAGCGTAACAGCTGCACGATTGACACACACTACTTAAAGCAGAGGGAGGCACTCAACACAGCACTTCCGATTGGTGTAAGACAGGTGGAGACAATGCGTACACTTCTTACCCAGTCACTTGCGGTGCTTATGCCATTTAATGTGCAGGAATTAAATGACAGCACAGGAAACTATTATGGCATCAACCAGATCAGCAAGAATGTGAATATCGGTAACAGAAAGAAGCTCATCAATGGAAATGGCTTTGTATTTGGTGTGCCGGGTTCCGGTAAATCCTTCTTCTGCAAGATGGAAATGGGCAGCGTATTCTTGTCGGGAGATGATGAAATAATCGTTATAGATCCAATGAACGAATACTTTGATATTGCTGAGACTTATGGTGGAACAGTGGTAAATATGTCCACCTACACGGATAACTATGTGAATCCGCTGGAGATGGATGTATGGAGCCTTGATCCGAATGATTCCAAGGGAATGGTAAGAGAAAAGGGCGAGTTCATGCTTGGTCTTTGTGAGCAGTGCATCGGTGACAGCTTAAATTCAAGACAGAAGTCAATCATCGACCGCTGTGTGAGAAAACTGTATATCGACATTGCAAGGAGCAAAGAGAAGTATATCCCGGTAATGAGTGATTTTTACGATATTCTCATGGCACAGCCGGAGGACGAGGCAAAAGACATTGCATTGTCTTTGGAACTTTTTGTAAATGGTTCGCTTAACATCTTCAACCACCAGACAAATGTGGATGTGGATAATAGATTCACAGTATATGGCATCAGGGACTTAGGTACAGAGCTTAGTCCTATCACAATGCTTGTTATGATGGAGTCCATTCAGAACAGAATTGTTGAGAATGGTAAGAGAGGCAAGGCAACATGGCTCTATATTGATGAGTTCCATGTCTTACTTAATTCAGAGTATTCTGCGAAATATTTACAGCAGCTCTGGAAGAAAGTAAGAAAGCAGGGAGGTCTTTGTACCGGTATCACGCAGAATGTAGTCGATCTGTTGCAGAATTACACAGCAACCACAATGCTTGCAAACTCAGAGTTTGTGGCACTTTTAAAGCAGGCGAATACAGACAGTTCCAAGATGGCAGAGGTTATCGGAGTATCAGAGGCACAGCTTAGATTTGTAACCAATACCGCATCGGGAATGGGACTTATCAAGTGTGGCTCGGTGGTGATTCCGTTTGATAATCAGATTAGTAAGGATACAGATTTGTACAGGCTGTATAATACCAACATTCATGAGAAGATTGCGGAACAGAAGAAAAAAGAAGCAATGCTGCAGTGATAACAGATGAATTTTTATAGAATCTATAGTATAATCAAGAGGTCGGATGAATGTCCGACCTTGATGATAATAAATTAGATATTCCCTATTTTTAAGAAGAAAGCATATAAGATTCGATATGAAAAATAAATAAGGAAGCAGTTCTAAAATGTATCATTTGTACCGGAGAACATGTGGCTGGATTTTAAGATATGCTTATCGTACACTTTGACGAGAATATGTTGATTGGGGATGCAGCGGACCTGGATGCATTTATGGAAATGTATGGTGTGGAAGCAATTTCCAAGGAATATTTGTAATTATTAGGGAAAAGAAAATTTGAAGTTTATGGAGGAATAAAGATGGATTGTTTAAGATGTAAAGAGGAAATGATTAAAGCAAAATTAAAAGGAGATGCAGTAGGTACGGTTGTTTATTTAACTAATAAGAAAAACGGTATCTTTGAGAATGAAAAGAATAGTACTGTTTCATGTTATGTATGTCCAAAATGTGGATATGTTGAATTGAATGCAGATAATGCGAAAAAATTGATTTGATAATTTCCACTTGAAACTTTCAGTAATACTGAGAAAATTAAAGAAAGTACAAAGCTCGCGAAGCTTTGAATTTTCTATTGTTTTTTGAGGTGTTATTTATTATAATAGATAATGTTAATATAGAATAAAAACTGCCAACGGGTAGTGAATGCGTAAAGCATTTGTTTGTACATCGTTAGGTCTTTGAAGATGTGCATTCAAATGCTTTTTCTTTTATAACATTAAAAGGAGAAGAACCATGTTTAGAGAAATGAGAAGATTTAAGCAGTTATTGCCACAAGAAACCGCTATAGAAATTTTGAACAGAAATACAAGCGGAACTTTAGCGTTAATCGGAGATAATGATTATCCATACGCCGTTCCTATAAGCTATGTTTATATAGATGGAAAACTGTATTTCCATTCTGCTAAAAGCGGACACAAAATTGATGCAATTATTAAACATGAAAAAGCATCTTTTTGCGTAATTGATCAAGATCATATTGTGCCGGAGAAATATACTACATATTTCAGAAGCGTCATTGCGTTCGGTAAAGTACATCTTGTAGAAGATATGAATGAAATGCGTCGTATTGCAACCTTGCTTTTTATGAAATATTCAGCAGATTACAAAGATGGAATTCCTAAAGAAATTGATTCTTCTATCAGAAACATGGCAATCATTGAAATGACAATTGAACACCTGACTGGTAAAGAAGCAATTGACCTGGTTAAAATGAAAAAAGTTGATAAAGAATAAGCACTGCCACCGGGTAGTAGATGCGTAAAGCATTCGACTGTACATCGTTAGGTCTTTGAAGATGTATATTCGGATGCTTATTTTTTTGGAGGTTATTATGAAAGAGTTTAAGGACTATTTTTCAAAAAGTGAAATTGTTTTGTGGAGTTCTTCTGTAATGGTTATTATAATTTCATTCTGTGTTTTTGACAGAATAAATTATATGACTTTGTGTGCATCGCTAATAGGAGTAACATCTTTGATATTTAACGCAAAGGGAAATCCGTTTGGACAATTACTTATGGTTGTATTCAGTTTGCTGTATGGGATTATTTCATATACCTTTTCGTATTATGGGGAGATGATTACATATCTTGGAATGACAATGCCGATGGCAATTTTTGCCTTAATATCATGGCTGAAGAATCCGTATAACGGAAACAAAGCGGAGGTTAAAGTTAATAGCATTGGAAAAAGAGAAAATGTCTGTATGTGGATTGTGACATTTGTTGTTACATTTCTATTCTATTTGATTTTGAAGTGTTTTAATACAGCTAACATCATCCCGAGCACTATATCGGTAACAACAAGTTTTCTTGCAGTATACCTTACCTTTAGGAGAAGTCCGTATTTTGCATTGGCATACGCTGCCAATGATATTGTTTTGATTATATTATGGATATTGGCAAGTCTGTATGATATTAGATATGTTTCGGTGGTAGTATGTTTTATTGCGTTCTTTGCTAATGATATATACGGATTTGTAAGTTGGAGAAAAATGAAAACCAGACAGCAAGAAATAACTAATGTTGTGAGCATAATGTAAATTCCAGTTTCATGTTGCTTTTAATAATTGAATATTGAATGATTTTACATAGCCGTTAAGGAGTAATTTTTGCTCCCTAGCGGCTTATTTTATTTTTCAAAGTAGGAGGTGAGAAAATTGAAAATTAGAAAGGTTGATGACAAACCGATGGTCATTCACACCAAGGAGAAAGCCAAGATTCATGCCCACGAACCGAAGGGAGCCAAGATTAAGGGGAGTAACATCTATACAGTAGAGAGAGGTCCTAAGACAGCTGGTGCAAAGGTAACTGATACGGATAGAAAGAAGTCCTATCGCAAGAGTACCATTCATCAGTCGGAGCCGAAGAATAAGGGATTATCAAGATTCAAGCAAAACCTTAAGGAATCAAACACTTCCATCAAGACCAAGAACACGAATCTTCACATTGCAGGAAGAACTGGAGCACTTGTAGCCGGGGCAGTAACAGATCAGGTGGAAGGCGGTCAGGAGGTATCGCAGGCGGCATATCTTGCATATGAATCAAGCCGACCTGTTACCGGAACAGCATCCAAGGGGGCTGCACTTTTCAGGAAAAAGGCGGCAGCCGAGGCAAAGAAGCGTATCAAGAAGGTAGAGGCAGGAAAGAAGCTGGCAAAAAAGACAGCAAAGAAAGCTGCCAAAGATACAGCCAAGACGGTAGCTAAAGAGACGGCAAAAGAAACAGCAAAGACTACTGCCAAGGTTGCAACGAAAACTGCTACAAAGGCAGCTGCTACGGCGGCAGGAACAGCGGTTGCACCGGGAGTAGGCACGGCAATCGGCATGGCAGCCGGATATGCGGCAGGTGTGTCCATAGAGGTCAAGGATGAAAAGATGACAAACCGGAGCAGGAAGATAAAGTTCTTTCTGGATAAGATGAAAGCACAGGAGAATCAGACGGATAGTGTGGCAAAGCTGGTAAAGGATCTGATTGTGCGAAAAGCGATTACCTGGGTAAAGGCAGCTGCACCGATTATCGGATTGGTGCTTTTATTACTTGTTCTTGTAGTTGCCATGATTGCGGTTCCGGTTATAGCGGTGATAGCAATCCTTTACAATTCTCCATTTGCTTTATTCCTGCCACCACTTGAATCAGGAGATACCGTGCAGACAGTAACGAGTGCCTATGTGCAGGAGTTTAACCGGGATGTGAACACGAAAGTGAATGAGCATACCGGATATGACCTTGGAGAGCTTGTCTATGTGGATTATGAAGGTATGGAAGAAAATCCAAGCAATTACTATGACATCATGGCAGTCTATATGGTCAAGCATGGTGTCGGAGATACTGCAACAGTCATGAATGATACTTCTAAAGGCTGGCTGCAGGCAGTTGTAAATGATATGTGTTCATACACCACAAGCACCGGAACAAAGGATGTGGAAGAAACAGATGCAGACGGTAATGTAACTACTGTCACGAAGTCGGTTCTGTATGTGAATGTCACACTAAAATCGTACAGGGATATGATTTCGGTCTATGGATTTAATTCTGATCAGGTGGAAATGCTTGAGCAGATCATGAGTCCTGAGTTTATGGGACAGCTTGGATATGCCGGAAGCGGAAGTGGAGGTGGAGGCGGCAGTCCGGGAGTAAGCTCCATGACTGAGGATGAAATCAATGCCATCCTAAACGAAATTACAGACAGCAGGCAGAAAACAGTCTGCTCCTATGCACTACACAGAGTTGGTTTTCCTTATAGTCAGGATTTAAGAGACAGCGGTAACTATTATGACTGCAGTTCCTTAGCCTATTATTCATGGAAAGATGCAGGCGTGGATATTAGTTACGGCGGTGCAACCACAGCGGCAGCGGAGGCACAGGGACTGGATGAAGCCGGAAAGACAGTCTCCTTTGATGAGTTACAGCCGGGAGACCTTATCTTTTATAGTTTTACAAGCAACGGAAGATATAAGAACATCAGCCATGTGGCAGTATATGTCGGAAATGGCAAGGTGGTAGAGGCACTTAATGAAAGTCTTGGTGTGGTCTACAGGGATGTGGCAAGCACAGGAAAGATTGTTGTGATAGGAAGACCATAACAGGAAATTTGCAGAGAGGGCATAGTCCATCTCTGAGACAGGAGGTAAGAATGGATTTAAAAGATATGATACTGGTAACAGAAAACGACAGGGGAACAGAGACAAATATGCTGATGACTCTGGATGATTATAAGAGTTTTATAGCAGTTGATGACATGTCAGGGCTTGCAGACAATTTGTTGCAGCTTGGAAGAACACTTGGTGAAGCAGATAACTTCGCAGAGTATTACAGGGCAGCAAATGTAACTGTATCTGCGAGATTCTGTCTGGATGATATTCAGCTGGGGCACTTTCTTCAGGGACTTTATAACGATTCCAAAGAATTTCGGTTTGATAAAGAAGCCAGTTCTTCTGAATGTGTTGCAAAGCTTAAGGAGATTGGAATGACCGATAAGGGCTGGGTGGATGATTTTAACCTGCATTATGAAAGTGTGGACAGATCATTTGAAAGGGGACAGACATTCCATAACTTCAATGACCATGATTACATGGTGCTTGAAGCATTATCACCAAGGAATCTTGTGGTGATGGATATGAAGTCAGGTTCCCTTACAATCGCCCTTGGTGCGACAGAGTATAAGCGTTATCCGAAGGATGAGAAGCCTACAAAGGACAATACCACAATCGGGGTATCGTGGGAGCACGGCATTTATCTAGGTTCCACACTTTCAACTACAAATTTCAAGGCATACAAGAGGGAGTATGGCACACCGGAAAAGATAGAGGATATCTATGATTACAGGGCAAAGCTAAAGCAGAAGTTCTATTTTTATCAGGATATGTCAAAGGATGATGATGTACCAAAGAAGCTACAGAATGACTTCCTTCACCAAATGTATGAGGATTTTGGAACGATTGAAGAGGATTGTTTTTACGACAGGCTGGAAGATGGAAAGTACGATGAAGGCTTTAAGGAAAGACAGGTAAAGGAAGAAAAGAGCCGGTGATGAGATTTTTACAGGAGGCGATATCATATGGAACAGGAATTTGATGTTGAGATAAAAGAAGTGCTTTCACGAGTACAGAAAGTAAAGGCAGAGTCGCTTGACGATGCCATCAATAAGGCAATGGATATGTATTATGCAGAGCAGATAGTCCTTGGAGCAGAGGACATGAAGGGAGTTGATTTTGCACCTATCAGCGAAGGTCAGCTCCCTTCTTCATTAAAAAAAAACGGAGGAAAAGCAAGATGAAAAGTGATTCAACAACAGTAATTAAGAACATGGAGTTTTTAGTAAAGGAACTTCATAAGGAGTGGGACAGATCGGGTGCTTCTAAGGCATCCGTTATTATTTCCCTTGAGGAAGTAGATGGTATCAATGATAAGTTAAAAGAGATTATCTATCAGACACAGAAGTCAGTCGATGAGGATGAGCTGACCTTTAAACAGAGCATTGCAAAGTCCAAGGAGTGCTATGTGCTTCTTCGTGTGGTGCGTAAGATTGCAAAGAAAAAGGATAAATGCGAAAAACAGGCAATCGACAATGAATTTGCAATCGAGCTGGATAAGGATGAGTTAAAGCTATTTAAAGGATTGTTTGCAGAGATGTTTAAGTAGAGGAGGACAAAGGTATGGGCGTTGATATGAAGGTCAAAGCGATATACGATTCTGAGATTGGTAACATCACCAGATCAGAAAAGAACTGGAAGGATGTGTTAAAGGTCGCAGGTCAGTTATACCGCTATGAATTTGACAATATCGTTATGGTAACAGCTCAGAGACCTCCGGAAAAAAGCACACTCATGGCAGATTATGATACCTGGAAAAAGGTGGGAAGATATGTAAAGCGTGGTGCGAAAGGCTGCGCGATCTTCCCGTCAAGGGCACTGAATCCACGCATGAGGTATATCTTTGATATCAGTGATACCGGAGGGAAGAATGTTAAGCTGACATGGGACCTTGAGGGAGAAAATCTTAAGGATTATGTGGATTTTCTTGTGTCAGAAGGTCAGATTGAGCAGTACGATAACAGCGACAGGGAGTCTCTAAAAAATATATTAAAACAGTTTACAGGAACAGATGTTTGGCTTATAATAAAAGAAGAGTTCGGAGACCGAATGACCGAACTTATGCAGCTATCAGGTAGTGTGATAAAG
Organism: Jutongia hominis; assembly: GCF_014384965.1. Taxonomy (GTDB): domain Bacteria; phylum Bacillota; class Clostridia; order Lachnospirales; family Lachnospiraceae; genus Butyribacter; species Butyribacter hominis. Next base: position 52,940 of record NZ_JACRSW010000011.1, on the reverse strand, counting down.
GAAGAAAGTAAGAAACGCAATGGCTTACAGCAGGAAATGGACATGGAGCAGCTTGTATATGCAAGTGTCATGTATGCTGTAGGGACGAGATGCGGATTTGACTTATCTGTGCAAGAACAGGATTTTAGTCAGATCGTAAATATCAAAGACGAAGAGATCATTTACCGTCTTGGTTCCATTGTATGCGATGTCTCCTGTAGTGTTCTTAGAGAATTTAGTCGTAACTTAAAGGCAATCGAGAGCGAAAGGAGAATTGGATATGTTAGAAGAAATGACTTACAAGGAAGTGGACGGACTGCTTTATCCGCAGATAGAGATGCCGGACGAGACGGAGAATCTCACGAAGCTGGGCAAATACGGAAGGATGGCGATGAACTATCTCAAAGAGAACGAGCCGGCAAGATACAAGACGCTGATGAGATTCGGGAAGATGTACGAGAAGATGTCAGCGGTAGAGGAGGAAGCGAATCAGCTGTACGACCAGTTAGAGATGCAGTATCTGGCGAAGCACAAGCCACAGGATCCGTCATCGACAATGGAGATGTGGAAGATAAGAGAGCAGGCGAAGATGCAGGCAGAGGAAGTGGTACTGAATCAGATAGTGATGCGATTCCACTAGAATCAGATGATACAGAACTGAATAGGGAACTTGATGAAATCAATTCATTGGGTGTCAGTAAGGAAGCCGAATATACACAGGCTTCCTTTTTTTTCGACCAGAATGGGCAGGCAAGCATTGGCACCATTCATACTGAGGACGAAAACAATAATCAGTTTATGCGTCAGTTCGAGCAGGACAGAAAAGCTGCATTAGCAGGTAAATACAATTACCTGAATCCCAAAAAGTCTGCAACAGTACCAAGTGAGTATATCAAACAGGTGCTTATGAGAGGTACAGGTTTTATCGGTGGTAAGGGCAGGGTATGCAAGATTTTTGAAACAGAGATTGATGCAGGAACCAGAGCAAAGCGTATCAAAGCAGAGTATGGTCAGGGAGGTGCAGGCTGGCCGGTTGATGGACTGGGACTGCACGGATATGACACATTTCATGGGAATGGACTGCGTTTTCAGTGGCGAGATGAGGATGGAGAGGTTGAAGGATATGTTTCGTGGAAAGATATCGAAAAAGAGCTTGGTGTCCTTATTCTTACAGGGGAATACCAGTCTGAGACACCTCGTATTGATGAGCTTGCGATGGACGGACTCCGTGAGGATGATGAGGTCATTGATGCCGAATATCAGGAAGTGGAACCGGAAGAGGCAGAATCAGAGATTGATGATTATGCAATACCGGATGAGCCGGAGAGCTATGCTTCTAACAGAGATTATGTAAGTGCAAAAGGCATGACACCACAGGAAACTGCCAATGAAGACCGCATGGTAACACAGGCAGAATATGGTGCAGAGATAGAAGCTGAAACAACTGAAAAAGATCCATCAGAGCTTCAGTATATTACACCGATTGATTATGCCAAGCGTATTGCAGAGCTTGATGAAGACCTGCGTGATGCGGCGGAGATTCTTGTAACAGATTGCAGCTGCTACACTCCGTTTAGGGCATTCCTTATGGATGTGGTGCAGTCTGATTTTGCATTTATGCCCAATAAACTTGACCTTATCAGGGATATTGCATTAGGGACAGATAATGCAGAAAGAAAGGCATATTCCAACAATAAGTATGGTCTTGTGGAGTACTCAATCAGAAGCGGATATGTGAAGATCAGCTATAAGAACAGGAATGGTGTGCGTAAAGAAGGTGCTCTCGACTGGCGTGAGTTATATGAAATCTTATCTTATATGGTAAAACAGCCATTTTACTGCGGAGAAGACCAGAAGAAGTATTATCAGGAGACAAAGCAGAAGGCTGACAGGGATAAGATGAATCCGGTCTATAAGAGATTCTTTGATATCGAGGATAGTGTAAAAGCCAATCGTCTTGAAACCAGGGAAAGAGCAATAGCGAATGGCTGGGAAACCAAGATTGATGAGAATGGACATGTGGTTTCAGATGATGCAGTATCAGTATCTGTGGATGATATTCAGGCTGATACAGAATCACAGGAAACTGTAGATTTTACACCAAAGCAGGAACCAGTACAGCAAGTAGAAAGTCTTGAAAATGAGAAGAATGTTGCCGGGCAGACGAAACACAATTTCCACTATAACCTCTGGAAAATGGAAAAAGGCGGTCCCAAGACCAGATACCAGTGGAATATGGATGCAATCCGCACTTTAAAGCAGATTGAATCAGAGAACAGGCTTGCCACACCGGAGGAACAGAAAACTCTGTCGAAGTTTGTCGGATGGGGCGGACTGTCACAGGCATTTGATGAGAATAACGCAGGCTGGAGCAAAGAATATGCAGAGCTGAAAGACCTTTTATCTGATGAGGAATACAGTGCTGCAAGGGCAACAGTAAATAACGCCTTTTATACTTCACCGGAGATTGCCATGTGCATAAATTCGGCACTTGTCCAGTTTGGTTTCAGAGGCGGCAATGTATTAGAGCCATCTATGGGTATCGGTAACTTCTTTGGAAGTATGCCGGCACCAATGCAGAGAAGCAAGCTGTATGGGGTGGAGCTTGACAGCATTTCAGGAAGAATTGCAAAGCAGCTTTATCAGAATGCCAATATCAGTATCACAGGATTTGAGAATACCACATATCCGGATAACTTCTTTGATGTGGTTGTCGGAAATGTGCCATTTGGTGATTATAAGGTATTTGATCCAAAGTACAACAAGTATAACTTCCGTATCCACGATTATTTTCTGGCAAAAGCACTTGATCAGGTAAGACCGGGAGGCATGGTTTCAGTAATCACCACAAAGGGAACACTTGATAAGGCAAATCCTACTATCCGAAAGTATCTGGCTGAAAGAGCAGAGCTTGTGGGAGCAGTAAGACTTCCGAATACTGCATTTAAAGATAATGCAGGAACCGAAGTGACAGCAGATATCCTGTTTTTGCAGAAGAGGGAGAGAAAGATTGATATTGAACCTGACTGGGTACACCTTGGTGTAACTGAGAATGGCATTGCAGTCAACTCTTATTTTGCAGAGCATCCGGAGATGATGCTTGGATCTATGGAATATGACACAAGGATTTACGGACAGGACAGCAGATATACAGTCTGTGTGAATAATGATGAGAACTTCAATATGTACGAGGCTCTCAATAAGGCAATCGGAAATATCAAAGCCCAGATGACAGATTTTGAGAGAGTGGCAGATGAGGCGGAGCAGACAGAGGAAGTTATCCCAGCTGATCCGGATGTGAGAAACTACACTTACACATTTTTTGAAGGAAAACTCTATTACAGGGAAAATTCCGAGATGGTAAAAAAAGAAGTATCACAGACTGCCGAGGAGCGAATCCGAAGCCTTGATGAAATCAGACAGATAACAAGAGAGCTGATTGATATCCAGATGGATGGCTGCAGCGAGGAGGAGCTTTCTGATAAGCAGAGACTTCTTAATGTAAAATATGATGCCTTCGTAAAGCAGTATGGAGCCATTACTTCAAAAGCAAACAGAATAGCATTCAGGGATGACAGCGATTACCCACTTCTTTGCAGCCTTGAGGAAGTAAACGAAGATGGGGAGGTGAAAAAAGCGGATATGTTTTATAAGCAGACGATTAAGGCAAAGACTGTCATAGACAGAGTGGAGACTGCTGTGGAAGCATTAAATGTATCCGTCAATGAATTTGGATATGTAAATCTTGCCTATATGCTTTCTATCTATGAGCCGGATATTACAAATGCAAAGGAAGAACTTGCAGAAAAGTCTGGACAGACAGTGGATGAGATAACTCTAAGTGACGATGCTTTGGCAGAGCTTAGAAGGGCAGTTCTTGTGGAAGAACTGGATGGACTGATTTTCTTAAATCCCGACCGCTACAACGAGAACAATCCCGATATCGGCTGGGAGACAGCAGACGAGTATCTTTCCGGAAATGTGAGAGACAAGCTTCGTGTAGCAAAGGCTATGGCAGCGGATACAGACAATCCACAGGCAGAAAGATTTGCAGGCAATGTGGCAGCACTTGAAAAGGTGCAGCCGGAGTGGATTGAAGCCTCGGATATTGATGTAAAGATTGGCACGACATGGATTGAGCCGCTTGATTATGAGCAGTTTATCTATGAGCTTCTCAATACACCAAGAAGAGCAAGGGCAGTCAGAAGCCAGTATTACAATACAGGCATTCAGGTACACTTAAATAAGATGAGCATGGAATGGTTCATCGAGAATAAAAGCATGGATAAGCATTCAGTGGCAGCTACTAAGACCTATGGTACAAGCCGCATGGATGCTTATTCTATTTTTGAGGATACGCTGAATCTTAAAACTGTAACAGTAAGGGACAGGATTGATGACGGAGATGGCCAATATCATTACGAAGTCAATAAGAATGAGACAATGCTTGCAAGGGAAAAGCAGAACATGATTAAAGAGAAGTTCAAGGAGTGGCTGTTTTCAGAGCCGGAGCGCAGACAGAAGTATGTGGAGTATTACAACGAGACATTTAATAACATCCGTCTGCGTGAGTATGACGGAAGCCACTTACAGTTTCCGGGAATGAATCCGGCGATTGAGCTAAAGCCACACCAGAAGAATGCGGTGGCAAGAATTCTTCTTGGAGGAAATACCCTGCTGGCACACTGTGTCGGTGCCGGAAAGTCCTTTGAGATGATGGCTGCCTGCATGGAACAGAAAAGACTAGGACTTGCCAATAAGACCATCATGGTTGTTCCAAAGCCGCTTATCGGTCAGACTGCATCAGAGTTTTTAAGGCTTTATCCATCAGCCAATATCTTAGTTGCCACAGAGCGTGACTTTGAAAAGAGTCGCAGAAAGCAGTTTGTATCAAGGATTGCGACTGGAGATTATGACTGTATTATCATGTCGCATTCGCAGTTTGAGAAAATTCCTATCTCGGCAGAGAGAAAGGAGAGGATGCTTAATGAGCAGATTGAAGAAATCAGCTATGCGATTGATGAGATGAAGGAGCGTAACGGAGAACGATGGACCGTAAAGCAGATGGAGAGTCAGAAGAAAAAGCTGGAGGAACAGCTGAAATCTCTATCTGATGAGAGCAGGAAGGATGACCTTATTACCTTTGAGGAACTTGGTGTGGATTCAATTATGGTAGACGAAGCACATAATTTTAAGAACCTTGCGATTTTTTCCAAGATGAATAATGTGTCCGGTATCAGCAGCAGTGGAGCGAAAAAGTCAACGGATATGCAGCTTAAATGCCAGTATTTGTCTGAGATAAATGATGGCAGAGGCATTGTGTTTGCAACTGGTACACCGATATCCAATACCATGTGTGAGATGTATGTCATGCAGCTTTACTTGCAGAAAGCGGCACTTGAAGAGATGGGGATTTATCACTTTGATTCATGGGCAGCGAACTTTGGTGAAGTGACAACAGCACTGGAGCTTACTGTAGAGGGAAGTGGATTCCGTTTTAAGAGCAGATTCAATAAGTTTACGAATCTGCCGGAGCTTATGAATATCTTCCGTGAGGTAGCAGATGTGCAGACTGCCGATATGCTGGACCTTGATGTGCCGGCTCTCCGTGGCGGCAAGCCTATTATAGTGGAGTCAGAGCCTGACTGGTATGTAAAACAGGTCATGGAAGACTTTGTTGTGAGGGCAGAGCGTATCAGAGGCGGTGGAGTTGATCCAAGTGTGGACAACTTCCTAAAGATTACCCATGAGGCAAGATTACTCGGAACAGATGCAAGGCTGATTGATAAGGACGCACCAAATAATCCGGATGGAAAGCTCAATAAGGTAGCGGAGAATGTCTGGAAGGAATATGAGAAAGGAAATGCCAATGGTCATATAGGCTGCCAGCTTATTTTTTCGGACATCGGCACACCGGGACCGGATAAGGACTTTACCATCTATGATTATCTGAAGGAAACACTTATCCAGTATGGTATTCCGGCAGAGGAGATAGCATTTATCCATGATGCCAAGACAGATGCACAGAGGGATGCACTTTTTAAGGAAATGAGGACAGGTAAAAAGAAAGTGCTTATCGGTTCTACGGATAAATGTGGTACAGGTGTCAATGTGCAGACACACCTTGTTGCAATGCACCATGTCGATTGTCCGTGGAAGCCTTCTTCTATTGAACAGAGGGAAGGACGAGGCATACGACAAGGCAACGAAAATGAAGAGGTGGCAATCTACAGATATGTCACCAAAGGAACCTTTGATGCATACAACTGGTCACTCGTCGAGAATAAGCAGCGTTTTATCAGTCAGGTTATGACAAGCAAGGCAGTAAGCCGAAGCTGCGAGGATATCGACGAGGCAACACTTTCCTATGCAGAGATTAAGGCGGTTGCTACAGGCAATCCTCTGATCAAGGAAAAGATGGAGATTGACAATGATGTCCAGAGATTAAAGCTTTTGAAGGCATCCTATGACAATCAGAGATATGGACTTCAGGACAACTTTATGATTAAGTACCCGAAGCTCATTAAGACAGCAACAGAAAAGCTTGCCAATGTCCGTGAGGATGTAAAAGCAAGGGATAAGGAACTGATAGAAAATCCGGAATTTGCCATTACCATAGGCAAAGCAACCTACACAGAGCGTGTGGATGGTGGAACCATGATGCTTGAAGCAATCAGCAAATGCAAGACCGGAGAGACAACTGCAATCGGTAAATTCCACGGATTTGAGCTGCTTGCGGAAAAGAACTTCCTTGGCATCAATTATATGGTGCTTCGTGGAAAGACTGAGTACAAGGCAGAGCTTTCTACAAGTCCTGTCGGCAGCATGGTGAAGCTTGAAAACCTGTTTAATGGACTTCATGAGAACATTGATTTCTTAGAAAAGAAGATTGAGCAGTACCAGAATGACCTTGAAGCATCAAAGACTGAGTATGACAAGCCATTTGCATACAGCAAGGAACTGGAAGAAAAGCTGGCAAGACAATGTGAACTGAATGCCCAGCTTGATCTTGAGAACGCAAAGGCTGTGGATGCAGACCTGAGCGGACCGGAGGAAGAAAGAGAAGCTGATGACAGAATGGAAGCTGCAGCAATTGTAGCAGAGGATAAAGGTGCTTATCCAGCCGACAGAGAGGGCAGAACACGATAGGAGAGTGAATAATATGAGCATAAGAAAAGTGGTCGCAGGACTACTGATTACAGCAGGGATTGCCATTATGGCAGTCCCTTTTTTCTGGCGGGCAACCGGAGAAAAACAGACAGAACAGCTCATAAGTGAATTTGAGCAGACATTGGAGGATGATTACGATGAAGAAACAGATGTGGAGGAAGAGCAAACCTCCATTAGTGAAGAGGATGAAGCCATTCTTAAAGAAGGCGGTGTTATCGGCATCATTGAGATACCGAGCATAGATATCAGATATCCGGTAATGGAAGGAACGAGTGTGGATGTCCTTAATGTCGGGATTGGTCACATACCTGAGACAGCAGGAATCGGAGAAAGTGGTAACTGTGTGCTGTGCGGTCATAATGGTAGCAGATATGGCACATTTTTCACACCACTAAATCAGATTTCCATAGGAGATAATGTGACAATTATCGACAAAAACGGACAGACTCATATCTATGAGGTAACAGGTACAGAGGTGGTAAATCCTTATGACAACAGCATCAAGACTCAGGGAGAGGAAAAAGAATTAACTCTTTTTACCTGTTCGCAGAAGGGTACTATGCGTTTTGTGGTCAGATGCAGATATAAGGAGGCAGTTGTGGATGAATAAAAGATACAGACTGTGTGATGTGGAAGAAGCTGTATCAGAGATGGAAGAGCTAATCGACATCGAGGATGATATTGCAGAGATTGATGATGACTTTCAGATAGTCGTAAGCGGCTGGTCTGTGTATGTCGAAAGCCTGAATCTGACACTCAGACAGGGAATAGCCTGTGTATGGGATGCAGAGGAAGGATTATTCATGCCTGATTTTGATGTGACCATCGTGTATGAGGGGAACATTGAAACACAGGAGTGGCTCTATTATGAGCAGGATGGAATGGTTGTTACACTTGGCAACTGGCTTAATGGCAGATTGTCTTGTGAACAGATAGAGCAGCTTTGGTGTGAGCTTATCATACCGGAGAAAAACAAAGAACAAAAAGAAAGCGAGGAATAGCATATGAAGTATTCAATTAAGGTAAACGAAGTAAGAGCGAAAGAGGGCAGCAACATCAAAGGATTTGCAACAGTAGTATTTGGTGATTCATTTAAGATTACCAATATAGCAATCCTTGAGAATAAGGACAAGGGAGAGCTTTTCGTATCAATGCCTAGATACCGCTCCAATGAGCGTGATGAAAGCAATGGCGTGATCTATAAGGATGTGTGCAATCCTATCACAGCAGAGTTTCGAGAGGAACTCTATACCAATATCCTTGATGCCTATGCAAGAATCAAAGAACCGGAGAAAGAGGAGACACAGAAGCAGGACAGAACACAGGAAATGCCTGAGTTTTCCGTAACTGTGACACCTTATGAGAGGGAAGGCAGTAACATCAAGGGACTTGCCCGCATTTATTTTGAAAATAGTTTCATCGTAAATAACATCAATATCGTGCAGGGAAAAGAGAAAATCTTTGTATCAATGCCATCTTATAAGACAAAGCAGGTGGATGAGCAGGGAAAGCCAATCTACCAGGATGTCTGCTATCCGGTCACAAAGGATTTCAGGGAAAAACTCTATAATGAGATTATCTCGGAATATGAGAAAGCAAAGGATAAGAGCAATGAAAAGGCGAGGGAGAGTGCCGAGAAACATCATGGCAATCCCGATAAAGAGAAGGACAAAGAGGCAACACCCTTTCGATAATTAGTAATCAGGTTATAGGGGCGGTCAAGGCTGCCCCGTTTCAGAATGGAGGAAACAGAATGGATATGGAAGCAGGAAAAACACTTACCAATGAGGAGGTCATAAGAGAACTTCTCGAATTATTAAAGAAGAATGCCATGAAAGAGCAGGCAAACGATGTATTTGAGATATGCAGCTATGTGGATGGACTGGAGAAAAAGATTGATTCCATGACGGAAGAACTTACTCATATGCAGAACCAGATTAAAGAAATGCAGGAAGATACACTTGTCAATAATGCAAAAAAGGCATTGTCAGAAGCACAGGAGCGACTTAATACCAGATGTGAGCAGATAAAGTCACAGGTATTAGAAGTGAAAGAACAGGTCAAATCTACTGCTAAGGGCATAGTCGATGAAGCAAAGGCAAAGGGAAGAGCTGCATTATACAGGGTGTCTGAGTTCTTAGGAATTAAGAAAAGACTTATTAATATCCGGGAAAATGTAAGAGGCGCAATCAAGACCACGGATAAGGATATAGCAAAGACAGCACTTCTTGCAAAAGGATTTCGAGAAGCAGGGCAGACAGCAGCCAATGCATTCCGCACTTTTGCTGACAAACCGGAGGTGGATTACTCACAGAAAGAGCAGAACCATCCCATTACAAAGGCGGTGCTTGCACCTATGAAAGCAGTGAAAAAGATGCTTGTGTCAATGGAACTACATCTGGATGCTTCGATTGTTAAGCTGGATAATCTCGCTATGAATGTGCAGCTTGATAAGGAAAAGCATATGGAGAATGCGAATAAGCAGGAACAGACAGAACCGGAGAGGACAGAAACTGAGCGAGTGGAAGCGGAGATTGTATACTCGTCAATGGTTGCTGAACCACAGGAGTATCAGTATAATGCAGATGCATTTGAGGCTAGAGGTGTGGATGAGGTGAAGCAGGAAGCGGCACATAAGGAAGTATCGAAGGTAAGAGAAGATAAAGCCAGATAGATGTGAGGACGTGGGAGAGATTCTGCGTCCTTTTTTAATACGGATAAATATGATAGATGTTATAATGTGAAAAGATAAATGCGAAATATGCGCTATACTTGCAAAAGTTGCTAATTATATAAAGGTGGGAGAAATTTGACAAAAAGTAAAAAGACAAAAATACATAAAAAGATAGATGGTCAGCATTTACAGATGAATAAGACATTTAGTAATTTCAAGATGAAACAGAAGGATAAGATTACAGGCTGGGTGTTTGAGGAATACAAAAAATATGTTACAGAGCATGATAAAGTACCTGATTTACTGGCAGATGAACAGATTGTTGAAGCTGTACTTGATAAGATAAATGAGGCACAAATCTGGATACCTGATGGAGAGATATACGATTATTATCGAAGAAAGAAACCACAACTTCAAAAGAGGCTGGATAATGAAAAGGTAACTAAGTTTAAATCCTATGTCAGCTTTTATAAGAGTATTGTTGATCAGGACAGGGCATCTGTTGTTATATGCAATCTTAAACATGAGATTATCTACATGAATCCGGCAGCTGTTATCAGCTATGCAAAGCGAGGTGGAGATAAACTTATCGGAAAAAGTTTATCAGATTGTCATAATACGGAATCCAGGGATAAAATACAGCAGGTAGTGGACTGGTTTGCAGCAGATGAAAGTCATAATTTCGTCTATACTTTTCACAATGAGAAACAGAATAAAGATGTTTACATGGTGGCACTTAGAGATGAAGGTAAGCTGATAGGATATTATGAGAAGCATGAATATCGAAATGCAGAAACTATGAAACAATATGATTTATGGTAATATTATGATATAGATTAAACAGGAAATCAGTAGATATTATATACTCTACGAAGCGTAGAATCCGCATATATTCACCATTCTCTACGCTACGTGGGTGTGAAGAAGCAATTTTTTATACTACACTTGGAGCAGAAAGGAGGAAAACAATGGATCAGGTAAAAATTGGAAAGTTTATTTCTGATGAAAGAAAGGCAAAAGGGTATACACAGAAACAATTATCTGAAGTGTTGGGAATCAGTGATAAAACAATATCGAAATGGGAGTGTGGAGTTTCCCATAGTTAAAGATACCACACAAAATATGATGAACCCACGCTTATACACTACCAGCTATAATAAACCGCAAGGACAGCAATTTGATACTGCTGTCCTTTCTTTTATAAAATTGCAGTACACAGAAAAAAGCTGTAAAATGATAAATATATTTGTCCTTGTAACAATTCGCGGACATTTGCCTGTTATACTATCTGAAAAAAGCAAAGGAAGTGAGGATATGAAGCAGATTTTAATTGTCGAGGACGACAGTTTTTTGAATAAGATGTTAGACTATAACCTGACCGCAGACGGCTACGGCGTGACTTCTGCCCTAAATGCCAGAACCGCAGCCGACGCCATCCGCCAGCGCGAATTTGATTTAGTGCTGCTGGACATTAACCTGCCGGACGGGAATGGTTTTGAGCTGTGCAAGCTGATAAAGCCCCAGCACCCGGACACCATTGTAATTTTCCTGACCGCCAACGATCAGGAGAGCGACCAGATACGGGGCTATGAGGTGGGCGCGGTAGACTATATCACAAAGCCCTTTGTGATCGGGGCCTTGCAGCGGAAAATCAAAGCCATGTTCGCCATGCTGGAACACCACAAACCGGCCAAGGACATTTACGACGACGGGAGGCTGTTTCTGGACTTCTCGGAGCAGACGGCTTCCCTAAACGGCAAGCCCCTGACCCTATCCCCGATGGAGTACAAAATGCTGAACCTGTTCCGCAAAAATCCCCGGCAAGTGCTGACCCGTGGGCAGCTTTTGGAAAAGCTGTGGGATATAGACGAGAGGTTTGTGGACGAACACACCCTGACAACCTCCATCAGCCGGATTCGCAGCAAGATTGAAGCCGACGGAGGTGTGCCATACATCAAGACCGTTTACGGCATGGGCTATCAATGGACGGGAGGCGAGGTAAAATGAAGTTTCAGAACCTCTCGGTAAAGCGGCTATTTGGCCGGGTGGCAATAGGGCTTGTCCTCTCCATGTCCGGGATCACCATAGCCCTGTTTTTTGTGACAAAACAGACGGCGGTGCTGCTGACGGGCGGGGCGCTGCTGTTGTGCGCCCTTGTGGGGATTTTTGTACTGACGCAGGCGTTTGGAAAGCGGTTGTCGCAGTTTACCGCTGACCTGTGCCAGACCTTAGACCACATGATCGCCGGAAATGAAGCACCCCGGCGGCCAGAGGACAGCGAAACCCAGCTTGCCAGAATTGGACACCGGCTGGCAAGGCTTTACCAGATCATGCAGGAGAACCACCGCCGGGTGGACGAGGAACGGCAGGAGTTACAGACCCTTGTATCGGATATTTCCCATCAGGTGAAAACGCCGGTAAGCAATCTGAAAATGGCGACGGACACGCTGCTGGAAAAGCCTATGACCGAGGCGGAGCGCACCGACTTTATCCGGGGAATCCGCAGCCAGACGGATAAGCTGGACTTTCTCTTTCAAGCCCTTGTGAAAACCTCCCGGCTGGAAACGGGCGTGATCCAGTTGGACAAGAAACCGGGCCGCCTCTTTGATACCGTGGCGCAGGCCATGAGTGGGATCGTGTATGCAGCGGAGAAAAAGGAAATTGCCGTGTCCGTGGACTGTCCGGAGGATTTGACCGTTTTCCATGACAGCAAGTGGACATCCGAAGCCCTCTTTAACCTGCTGGACAATGCAGTGAAGTACACCCCGGCAGGCGGGAAAATCGCTGTGTCGGTGGTGCTGTGGGAAATGTATGTGGAGATCAAAGTGACCGACACCGGCAAGGGCATTTCCGAAAGCAATCAGGCCGCCATCTTCCGGCGCTTCTATCGTGAGGAAGAAGTACACGAACAACAGGGCGTGGGCATTGGCCTGTATCTGGCCCGCGAGATCGTAACGCGGCAGGGCGGCTATATCAAAGTGGTTTCGGAGCCTGGCAAGGGTTCGGAATTTTCCATTATGCTGCCGACAAAATAGAATGCGGCGGACGGCCATTTCCGGCTGCCCGCCGTAAATTTTTTTGAAATGTCCGAGCATTGTAACATTTCACCCCGATTTTCAATGAAATTTTTTGGCCACTGTAACATTTCGCGGACATTTGGGTTTTACAATAGCCTTATCAACAGGCAGAAAGCCTTGAAAGGAGTTTTGAGTATGAGCATTTTACAGACTATTGACCTGAAAAAGTATTACGGTACAGAACCGAACATTACCCGCGCCCTTGACGGCGTAAATTTCTCCGTGGAGGACGGCGAGTTTGTGGCTGTTGTGGGAACCTCCGGCAGCGGCAAGTCCACCCTGCTTCACATGATGGGCGGGCTGGACACTCCCACCAGCGGAACCGTGATCGTCCGGGGCGAAGAACTGGCAAAGAAGAACGACGAGCAGCTTACCATCTTTCGCCGCCGCAACATCGGCTTTATCTTCCAGAACTATAACCTTGTTCCCATCCTGAATGTGTATGAGAACATTGTCCTGCCGGTGGAGTTGGACGGGGACACGGTGGATCAGAAGTTTTTGGACGAGATCGTTCACCTGCTGGGGCTGGAAGATAAACTGAAAAATATGCCGAATAATCTTTCCGGCGGCCAGCAGCAGCGTGTGGCTATCGCCCGCGCCCTGATTACCAAACCGGCTATCGTGCTGGCTGACGAGCCGACCGGCAACCTTGACAGCAAGACCAGCGCCGAGGTGTTGGGGCTTATCAAGCGCACAAGTGCGGAGTTCCGGCAGACTGTTGTGATGATTACCCACAATAACGACATAGCCCGTCTTGCAGATCGGATTGTCCGCATTGAGGATGGCAAGATTGTGGAATAAGGAGGTGGCAGACTATGACATGGCCTTTTGAGAATGATACAAGTGCCATTGTAAAAAAATTGGCAGGTAGGAGTATGCAAGCGGATAAGAGAAACAAGGCATTTCTGCTTTTGACAATCGCCATCTCTGTCTGTATGGTTTTTTCGATTCTCCTAATATCAACAGGTACACAAGAGAAATTCAAGAACACACAGAGGAATAAAGCGCAGATTGGCATTTTGGGAGTTACAGACGAACAAACGGCTCAGCTGCATCAAAACGAAAATATTACATGGGTTGGCGAATATTCCGCTATAGGTGTGTTTTATGTTGAAAATAAAACAATTACTGTTGCTTATGGAAATGAAGATTATTTTTTACATCAGGAAGAAAAAACTTTTCAGGGAAGTGTGCCGCAGAAAGCGGATGAGATTATGCTCCCCCAGAACTACCTTGATTTTTTAGGAAAATCCTATCAGACTGGCGATACAATTTCTATTGACCTGACTGGAACAGGACAGAAAGCAGAATATACACTTTCAGGTGTTTTGAATAATACGAAAGAAAGCAACGGATATTTTATTTATGTTAGTAAAGAGCTTGCCCAAGATTTGGCAAAAGATTCTTTTCAGGTTACAGCATATACGCGGTTGAATACAGACGCCATAAGTTCCACGGCTATTCTTAATTTTGCCGGCAAAGCAATACAAAATACAGGCATTGTCGAGGAACAGGTAATGCTTACAGAGTATTCTGCTGTTATGTCGGGTGTGATAACATCGGGTATTCCGATTCCAGTACCACTACTGGCGGCGTTGACGGCTATTTTGGCGGCAACGATTGTCTATGGTGTTTTTTACACAAAGATTGTAAAAAATGTTCAGATGTTTGGGCAACTGCGGACAGTTGGCATGACAAAAAGACAGATTAAACGGATGGCAAGTAAAGAGGGACGTTTATATGCCTTAGCTGGTATTCCTTTGGGGCTTGTCATTGGTGTACTGATTGGATTTATTGGCTGTCCTGATGGATTCCGGCTAAAAACAACAGTTATTTATGCTGTACTGATTGCCGCAGTAGCCTTTGTAACAGTGAATATTGCCATTTTTAAGCCTGTCCGAGTAGCAATGAATACTTCCCCGGTAGAGGGTGCTAAATACCTTGCGTATGCTGGAAAGGCAAAAAGCAGCTCAAAACTGCATCGGAAACTTACGCCGTTTAATCTGGCGAAAATAAATATACAAAGAAACAAACAAAAAGCAGTTCTGACGCTTTTAATGCTTGGAGTAAGCGGAGCTCTTTTACTGGTTACTTCTACGGTTGCTGGTTCTATTGATCCGGCAAAACAGGCAAGTTTCAAATATTATCCTGCCGGTAACATTCTTATACAAATAAGAAATACAGTTGGCAGCTCTTTCGATAACGAAGCGGAGCCATACGGAAGCGCAAAATTGCAACTGGAAGAAAATCCACTTGAAGATCAGGCATTGATGCAGGAATTAGAAAAGGTAGATGGGATAGAAAAAATTACCGCATTTGACAGCGTTTATATGACAGCTACTTTTTCGGGCGAAAGTGGTTCTATCACGAGCATTTCAGACTTCTTTCCAACCTTAAATCGGGAACAGACAGAAGAAAAGCAGGCGGTGTTATCCTCTGGAACAGCAGATTACGACGATATGGTTGAGAAAAATGGAATATTGGTTGCAGAAGACATAGCACAAGTTGGCGATGCTTTGAAGATTGAGGGCAGAGCTTTTGATGGTAGAACCTTTGATGTGGAAGCCGTTGTTGTAGGCACATACAATAGGTCTGATTTAATGGAGGATAGCCCGGTTGTTCCCGGAAGCCCCTACTTCATTATGACTTATGACACAGCAAAGAAACTGACAGGGATAACGGAACAGACGGGGATTCTGGCGGTTAAAAATTCAGAGGGACGTTTTGATGAAGTTTTGACCGCAGTTCAGAAGATTGCGGATAAAAATGAAAAAATAGAAGTAAATACGATTGAACAAACGATTAAAAATATTCAGCATCGATACAGTGCATCTATAAATGCTCTATATATGACTTCTGCTATTCTGTTCGTCTTTGGAAGTATCAGTCTTGTGAATATGCTTATGGTTGATTTTCAGAATAGAAAGCGTGAATTCGGTTTGCTTGAAGCTGTTGGAACAACACGGCAACAGTTGAAAGCAATGCTGGATAGGGAGATAGGAATTTACCTCGGAGGTTCGTTGGTAATAGCTCTTGTATTTGGAAGCATTTTAAGTGCAATTGTTTGTAGACGATTGGATGCGGTGAACCATTGCATTACGTTGGTATTGCCGTGGCTGTTTCTACTGGCGTTAGTCGTTGTTTTAGCAATTATATATTTGATTTTCACTGTATACGCAAAATCCGAGTTGAAGAAAACAAGCATCTTGTCTGCCATTAGGGAGGAATGATCTTTTGTATAGATATCACTTAAAAGGTAGTTAATTTCAAAATAATATCACTCTGCTGATACAGCCAGTCCGTAAATCCTTTCGGGCTGGCTGTTCCTGTTTTTACAGCCTTTTTTCTCTGGTGTTATTTTTGGGTAAAATCGGAACGGCTCTTTTACTGCGCCCTTATCGGCTACATTTGGTACGAAGCCCCGGAGGAAGAAAAAAACTTCACGACGCTGCTTGAAATGATAAATGCCAGTGAAGCCCGCGAGGACGACCCGGAATTTCAGTCCCCCGTTGACCTCATGTTTGAACGGTTGGAGGAAAAAGACCCGGAGCACTTTGCCGTCCGGCAGTATAAGAAATTCCTGTTATCTGCGGGAAAGACAAGAAGCTCTATCCTCATTTCCTGCGGTGCGCGGCTTGCACCCTTTGACATTAAAGAGCTGCGCGACCTTATGGAAACTGACGAAATGGAGCTTGACACCATAGGCGACCGCAAGACCGCCCTGTTTGTCATTATCAGCGACACCGATGACACCTTTAACTTTGTTGTGAGTATTCTTTACACGCAGCTTTTCAATCTCCTTTGCGACAAGGCAGATGATGAATACGGCGGCAGGCTGCCCGTCCATGTGCGCTGCCTGTTAGACGAGTTTGCAAATATCGGGCAGATACCGAAGTTTGAAAAGCTCATAGCCACCATACGAAGCCGGGAAATCTCTGCTTCAATTATTTTGCAGAGCCAGTCACAGCTAAAAGCGATATACAAAGATAACGCTGATACCATAGTCGGCAACTTCGAGTTGACGGCGGCGTGTGGACTTCTCCTGTTCCCGTTCCGGGAAAAAGAACTGGTCTACTGATACATCAAGCAGAGTTACAAGTTCATATAAAATCTGTAAACTTGGGTGCTGCCCACTGTTCTCAATGGACGCAATATATCGGGGTGCAATATTCAGCGTGTCGGCTAACTGATTGCGTGATATTCCCTTTGCTTTTCTTGCTGCTTTAATGGCTTGCCCGAAAGCCTTAAAATCGAATTTTTCTTTGTTCTGCTTCATAGTCATTTCACCCAACTACATTGTATATTTCATCTTCTTTTCGAGATATGATTACACACATCATAGTATGGATAGAAATAGAGCATATCACGCACTTGATATTATTCGGTTATCCGATTATAATTATAATATAGATTTTGTGGAAAGGACGGTTGACTATGGAATATATGTCTTGCCCCGAAGCAGCGGCAAAATGGGGAATTTCTGAACGACGGGTACAGATACTTTGCAAAGAAAACAGAATACCGGGAGTTTCAAAAATCGGTTATATGTGGTTGATACCAAAGGACGCAGAAAAACCTGTTGACGGCAGAAGAAAGGAGAAAAAAGCAAATTATGAATAAACACAAGATTTTGCTAATTGAAGATGATACAGAAATCAGCGAAATGTTGACTAATTATTTGACGACTGAAAATTATGAAGTTACTTGTGCAGTTGACGGACAGGAAGCCTGTAATCAATTTGACACTTCTGCATTCAGTTTAGTTCTATTAGACCTTATGATACCTAAAATCAGCGGTATGGACGTTATGCAGTACATCAGAAAAAATAGTGTAGTTCCTGTTATTATTGTATCGGCAAAAGATACCGAAGCAGATAAAACTTTAGGTTTAGGATTAGGTGCTGATGATTATATTACAAAGCCCTTTTCTGTTGCAGAAGTCTTAGCCCGGATAAAAGCAAATATAAGAAGAACAACTCAGTATGATAATACGTCTGTTACTGCTCCAGCTATACTGGCTGCCGGAGATTTGGCAATGAACTTATCCGATTATACAATTACTAAAAAGGGGAAAAATATTGAATTGACCGCAAAGGAATTTGATATTTTGAAACTACTATTACAAAATCCTAAAAAGGTATATACCAAAGAACAAATATATTCTCTTGTTTGGAATGACGCTTATTTGGGAGATGAAAATGCTGTTAATGTGCATATCAGCAGATTGAGGAATAAGATTGAGGACGATAACCGAAATCCCCGTTATATTCTAACAGTTTGGGGGATTGGATATAAATTAGGAGATACGCTATGAGTGAGCCGACGATTATTTTTTTCCTTTTTATTTGTATTGTGATTTTACTCATAACAGTTTTGTATCAGCAATTTATTTTTCGCACTGGAATACAGAAAAAAATACAAAAAATCAGCGGAAAGCTAAAAGAAATAACTGATACAAACAGCTCCGAGCGCGTAATGGTTTTTACCGAGAACAAAGAGCTTATGGAACTTGCTGCACAAATAAACCATTTGTTGGAAAATCATCTAAAAGTAAAAGCAGATTATTGTCGTTCGGAAATTGCTTCTAAAAAAATGCTTTCTAATATTTCACATGATATAAAGACACCTATGACTGTCATTTTGGGATATTTGGAAATTATGCGTATCAATGGGACAAGTACAGACGAAATGTTAGGGAAAATCGAACAGAAAGCAGAAAACGTCATGGAACTGATTAACCAGTTTTTCACTTTGGCAAAGTTAGAGTCCGGCGATATGGATATAGAACTGTCGAGAATTGATGTATGTGAGGTTTGTCGTGAAAGTACATTAGATTTTTACGAAATACTGACAAGCAAAAATTTTCAAGTTGATATTGATATACCGGAAACATCTGTCTATGTACATGGGAATAAAGAAGCTATACAGCGTATTTTATTTAATCTTATTTCTAATGTTATTCGGTATGGAGCAGACGGGAAATATTTAGGAATAAATTTAAGAACTGATAAAAATGCAGTATTTATTGATGTGATTGATAAGGGTAAAGGAATTGAAAAAAATTTTGCAGCCAGTGTATTTGACCGCCTTTTTACTATGGAGGACTCCCGAAATCGTAATATACAAGGAAATGGTTTGGGGCTGACAATTTCTAAAAACTTAGCATTACAGCTTGGTGGGGATATTATTTTAGATAGCACTCCGAATGTAAAGACGGTATTTAGCGTCAAACTAAAAAAAATGTCTTACTAAATACTGCGAAAGAAATTTGTAAGGATTATTCAAGAGTTTTGAAAATCGAAACCGCTACAATGGTATGTAGAAAGGAGATAAGAAATATGCAGTACATTTTACAAACTAATCACATTACGAAAACCATTGGCGGAAGAAATCTTGTAAATGACGTTAATCTCCACATAAAAAAAGGAGAAATCTATGGCTTCTTGGGACCGAACGGAGCAGGTAAAACAACAGTTATGAAGATGATTACAAACCTTTGGAAACCTACCAGTGGAGCCATTGAGATTTTTGGAGAAACACTTTCGCCACAATCCTATGAAGTCTTAAAACGAATGGGAAGTATCATTGAATTTCCCACCTTTTACGACCACATGACAGGATATGAAAATTTGAAACTCCATTGTGAATATATGGGGTACTACAATCATGGCAGCATAGAAAATGCGCTTGATATGTTGGGGTTATCCGACACAGCCGGAAAAGCCGTTAAAAATTATTCTCTTGGCATGAAAGAACGTCTTGGAATTGCACGCGCTATTCTTTGTAAGCCGGAGTTACTTATCCTTGATGAGCCGACAAACGGACTTGACCCGGCGGGAATGAAACAAATCCGCGACCTGTTGAAAACACTCTGCACCGAATATGGCATAACAATTATGATTTCCAGTCATATTCTTTCAGAGATTGAAAGTATTGCTGATACTGTTGGTGTAATCAATCATGGTGTGATGATGAAAGAAATCAGCATGAAAGAAATCGAGCAAATGAGTTTAGCCTATATTGAATTGTCTGTACTCAATACGAAAAAGGCGGCTTATGTGTTAAGTGAAAAACTTGGAGTTGATAATTTTAAGATTATCGAGGACGAAAAAATCCGCATTTATGACAGCCATGTATCCACTCAAGAATTATCGAAAACGCTTGCTTTGAATGATGTTGAGGTAATATCTCTTGGCAAAAAAGCGGAAACTTTGGAAGATTACTTCCTAAAAATGACTGGGGAGGTGGAGAAATCATGTTAAAACTGATTAAACTGGAATGGAAGAAAAATAACATCAGTAAATATATCCGTAACGCTGTAATATTGGCGGCGGTTCTCTGCCTGTTCATGTTCGCGCTTGCCTATCTTGGTATCGCAAACGACCCGGATACAGGCGTACCAGACGCAGCTCCCGGCAATAATACTATATCTTCGCCTATTGAGTTGTTTACAAGTATGTCTTTCCTTGTATTTACCAGTGTCATGCTTTCATCATTTATTGTAAGCGCATACAAGAATAAGACAATGAATTTAATGTTTTCTTATCCGATAAAGCGACAGAAAATACTTATTTCACAAATGCTTGCGGTGTGGATTTTTAATTTTTCCGCTTTGGTTCTTACGAAACTATTACTTTACGGGTGCATTTTGCTTGGTTCACAATTTATGGTATCTGCTTTCCCTCTTGATTTTAACATGGCAAGTTTGGGCTTTTATGTGCAGCTAATCTTGAAATCAGTCGTTATAGTGACCATGAGCTTTATTGCCTTGTTTATCGGCTTGGCTATGAAATCGTCAAAAGCAACTATCATATCTTCATTTTTGCTTATTATACTGACACAGGCAAACATAGGCGACCTTACTTTGGCAAACAATGCTATATTTCCTGTCATATTAACGATTATATCACTAATTTTTGCTGTTCTCTCCATACAGGGTGTTGAAAACAAAGATTTAATGTAGGAGGGGCTATGACGAAAAAAAAGGTAATAGCGCTTTCATGTATGATTGCTTTATCAGTCTGTAGAGTAAGAAACTTCTTAGATTTACACTTGATGATGGTACAGAGAATGAAAGGACTATTCTTTCAGGAGTACATGCATTTTACGAGCCGGAGGAACTTGTAGGTAAAACTTTACTTGCAATCGTAAATCTTCCACCACGTTCTATGATGGGAATAGATTCATGTGGTATGCTTCTTTCTGCAATTCACAATGTAAATGGAGAAGAAAAACTGAATCTGGTAATGTTAGATGACGCAATCCCAGCAGGTGCAAAATTGTATTAGGATTTACACAGTTATTACATATAACTTAATGGATAATTATATGTGATTTTTAAATTTATGTTGAAAGTAGATAGTAAAAGAGCTGGGTATCATGTGCCCAGCTCAATCGCTACATGGAAGCCAATAAACCATGCAACAGCGGTTCTTTTATTCGCCAGTATATGCAATTTCTATCTCATAGCCGCCGCTTTCATAGTAGGCGTGGGAAAAATAGTATCTTATTGTTATTTCTGAAATATAAAATTTGAATCATAAAACTTCTTTCCCTCTCAAATCCATTTTTACCAAACCAACTACTAACAATCCAATAAAAATTGCCGTGTCCACAAATAACAGTACAACAACACTTTTTACCACTCCGAAAGTAAAAAGTATGGAGAAGATTTCCACTGACAACACAATAAAACACATATAATTTGTCAAATACTCTGTTATAATTTCTCCATAATAATTGTTCATCTGCAATTTCGCATAGATAAAAGGTTTTAATAAATAACGGATTATGATACATATAACAGGACAAATAAAAATCCAGTTTTTATTAACTAGGGATGTTGCCACTCCTTTACTCCATTGTACTGGAATTTCTGTCGGCAACTTAGAATAAGACAAAGCCCCAATAATCAAGCATAGTGCGGTAATCATAGTCCAGGTAAGCATACTTCCCCATATATACAAAAAGCTGACTGAATCCAGTTTGAAAACAGTTCGATTATCTTTCCAATAGTCATGAAAATCTGTTACATACTGTTCTACCTGTAATTTTTCATAACTAATACTTTCTTCATCCAGCATTTTTTCGCACATGAGTATTGCCTTATTCAAATCAGTAATCTGATTTTTTAATACTTCCTTTTGCTTCTCAAGCATTTCCTGCAATGTTACTTTTTCGGATATAATATTTCGTATATCTTCAATAGAAATTCCCAATGTACGTAGATATGCAATCTTCTTTATATTTTCCACATCATTTTCAGAATAATCTCTATAACCATTACTTTCATTTCTCGAAGGCTCAATAAGTTTTTCCTTTTCATAAAAACGGATATTAGAACGGGATAAACCGGTTCGCTCTTCTACGTCTTTTATAGTCATATTATGCCCTCCTTTCGAGCAACTCTATTTTACTTAATAATAAGCTATAAACAAGGTTTACAGTCAAGCATTTATCAAAAAAACTATAGTTGTTGATAAGGACATGAAAAGCTGTCCAAAATAGAAGGTGAACCGGATTGCCGCTCCGACTCAATCTTCCACGTGGAATACATCTTCCACCAGCATATTAAAGTATTTTGATATCCGCAGCATAAATTCGGCTGATGGGGTACTGTCCCCACGCTCTATCCTGCCGACAGTTTTGGTGCTGTATCCAATAGCAGCGGCAAGGTCATCCTGGTAAATGCCTCGCTGTTCACGGATTTCTCTGATATTATTGGTAACCGCCATAAAGATCCCTTCTTTCAGTTCTATAGATATTTTCTTATTGTTTTATTGTCAATTATGCATAATAATGTGTCCGATAAAAAGGACTTGTAATTTTATCGGCAATGTCCTGTAATAGCAAAAACATCAGATTTTCCAAGAACTTTTCCAAATATGTCTAAGCGGTCATTTTCACTAACCTTGATAGGTGCATACTTTTCATTGAGTGAGATAAGGAAAATTCCGTCTTTATCGTTTTGTAATTTCTTAATATAGGCTTCTCCGTTTAGAGCGAAGATGCCGATTTCTCCATTAGCAACAGATTCCTGCTGTAATACCCATGCAATCTGACCATCGTGGAATTCAGGTTCCATACTGTCACCACTAATACGGACACCGAAAGTAGTATCTTCCGGTAAGATAGATTCATCTATACATACAGTCTCTTTCGGTCCGTCTACAAGGAAGTTACCGGTTCCGGCTGATACTGCATTTTCAAAAATATCAATGCTTCGGAATGGAATTATCTTAGCAGTCTGCTTTTCATACATTCCCGATGCATGGAGCAGATTAATATAGTCCATAGCTTTTTCCCTGCCTTCATCAGTAAGTGATGAAAAAGGATCAGCAGGATTTACTCCAAAATATGCTTCATACATGTTAGTAATACCAAGGATTCTACACACTTTGTAAAATATGGTAACGCTTGGTTCAGCAAGATTTCTCTCCCAGTTGGATATGGCTTTATAGGAAATGGTAATGCCTTCCTTTGCCAGTTCATCAGCGAGATCCTGCTGGAGCAAGCCTTTCTTTTTTCTATATGTTGAAATGATTTCTCCGATTGAGTACATACATACGCCTCTTTTCTTTCATTTTGTTGATTTCAAATGTCTCTTTTCACTCCATAGTATATAGCAATAGTGCCAATTATTCAAGTTAAAAATCCAATATAATGAGAAAAAGGACACATGTGTCCGTTGACAGTCGATTATTCTTGGGGTTATACTATGCCCTGTAAGAAACATTACTCATATACTTGGACTAAAGGTTATGGTAGTGACAGATTAAATGCAGGAGGTGATGCAGATGGGAGACAGGGTAATACTTCATTCAGATATCAACTGTTGCTATGCTTCGATTGAGCATCTGCATCATCCGGAGCTTGCAGGAAAGCCACTGGCAGTAGGCGGTGACCCGGAGGCAAGACATGGGATTGTCTTAACAGCCGACTACACAGCCAAGAAGTACGGTGTGAAAACAGGAATGGCACTCTGGCAGGCAAAGCAGGTCTGTCCTGACATAACATTTGTTTCACCAAGAATGGACTTATATCTTCGGTTCTCAAGAATGGCACATGAGATATATGCAGAATATACGGACAGACAGGAGCCATATGGAATTGATGAGTGCTGGCTTGATGTGACAGGGAGCAGTTCCCTTAAAGGAGATGGATTGCTCATTGCACAGGAAATCAGCGGGAGAATGAAGTCAGAGCTTGGCATCACAGTAAGTGTTGGTGTTTCTTTCAATAAGATATTTGCAAAGATTGGTTCTGATTATAAGAAGCCTGATGCAATCACAACTATGTATAAGAGTGAGTTTAAGCAGAAGGCATGGTCACTTCCGGTGGCAGATCTTCTATACGTTGGCAAAAGTACGAACAGAAAGCTTGCATTATTTGGTATCAAAACCATAGGTGATCTTGCAAGAGCAGATGAAGAAGTGCTTAACAGTCACCTTGGAAAGATGGGCAGTATCTTATGGTCGTTTGCTAATGGCTATGATGATTCACCTGTCAAGCTGGAGAATACTTACGCTCCAATCAAATCGGTGGGAAACAGCACAACGACACCAAAGGATTTAGTATGCGATGAGGATGTAAAGATTGTTCTTTATATTCTGGCTGAGAGTGTTGCAGCAAGACTTCGTGAGAATGGATTCCGGTGCAGAGTGATTGAGATAAGTGTCAGGGATAATGAGTTATTCTCTTTTACCCGTCAGAAAAAGATTGACCACGCAACGAATATCACCGGAGAGATAGCTGCATACGCTTATCAGATATTTAAGGAAAACTATAACTGGAGCAAACCAATCCGCAGTGTTGGTGTCCGAGGTGCAGACTTAGTAACAGATAATTATTGGGAACAGATTGATTTGTTCTCAAGTGTGGAGAAGCGTGAAAAGCAGATGAAGATGGATTCAGCGGTTGATGAGATACGCAGAAGATTTGGATTTTACAGTATCCAGAGGGGACTCATGTACCGGGACAGGATTCTATCGGTAGTCAATGCAAAAGAAGAACACACAGTACATCCACATGGGTATTTTGGATAAAGAGGGAGGCGGAACATGAGCGAAGCAGCAAGAATTGATCTGGTAGACAGAGCACCATTGACGGAGAAGCAGCAGAATGTGTATGAAAGTATTATGCAATATCAGCGTGTGAATGGTTATGCTCCTACTATCAGGGAGATATGCAAGATGGTAGGGGTGGCATCGACTTCAAGTGTTTATGCACATCTGAAAATATTAGAAGAAAAAGGCTATATAGCAAGGAAGATGGATGCTTCCAGAGCAATAGCGATCTTGTAAGGAAGGTGATTACATTGAGCAATAAGGTATATGTTGATGTACTTGCAGAGTTTTCAAAGGACGGACTGCTCATTCCCAAAGAGATAACATGGGAAGATGGCAGAAAGTATGAGATTACACGAGTAAAAGACAAGCGCAGAGCTGCCAGTACAAGGGCTGGTGGAGTTGGAGAGCGTTATACCTGCGTGGTAGATGGAAAGGAAATATTCCTTTTCTATGAAGATAACAATATGTGGTTTATGGAAAGAGCCGGAGCCTGATGTGATTGTGTGCTGACAGCACAATTCATATCAGTTGGCTTTAGATCAGCAAAGCCGGGGAATGTGCAGACATTCATCGGAACTCCCGGCAAAAGGCTTGCAAAGGTGATTTCCCTTTCCTTTACGAGTACAGAATTGTAAATTGATGATTTTGTATGAATAAGGAGCGAACTGAATTGAACAAAGAAAATGTTATAGAAATTAGATGTAAAAAATGCAACAAGTTAATGATGGAATACTTTGTATGCGGTGATGATTCCGCTGTAGCACTTCAGAATATTGGAATTAAGTGTGACAGATGCAAGCGAGTGATGATACTCAAGAAGTATTCCGAGGGAATGATGAAGGAACATTCTGAGAATGGGACTTTCAGAATATAACGATTGAAAATTAAATTACAGCCCACCTGATAAGGGCACATCGAAAGATGGAAGCACCAGAGACGCAGGGGAAACGAACAGTATTTATGATACTGGTTTCCTCGTGCGTCTTTTTTGTGTGCTGTTAAGGTAATCCGACTTGTTCGTTTCCAAGGGCGGCAAGGAGGATTTATGAGCAGTAAAGCACAGACAAGAGAAAAGGATTATGAGAGAGGAATACGAATTGCTGACAGAAGAAAGGAGATAGGATTATCACAGGATGAGTTAGCTCATAGAGTAGGTATAGGCAGACAAGCATTATCTGCGATTGAAAATGGTGGAGATTTTAAGACACAAACATTAGATAATCTAGCAATCGTACTTGGTGTATCTGTTGATTTCATAATGTATGGAAAGAATGAAGAAAAGTCGGAACTATTATCTGAGGCAATGGATGTTCTTTCAGATATGGATGAATTGCAGATAAGACAGTGTCTTGCAATGATGAAAGCAATGAAAAGCGTGTCAGTTGAAAAGTGATTGTCGTGTTTACACGACATAATTGTCGCCTGTACACGGTCGGCAATTAAGGTGTGGCAGATTACAATATACTTGTGCTTGAGATACAGCACACCACGAGAGTGGAGGCGCCAAAACTCTCCAATACGAAATCGTAAAGGAGACAACAAAATGAAAAAAAGAGATTTTAACTTAGTAGGAAACGAAGGTACAGATAATCAGGAGCTTGCAAAGGGTATTGCATTTGTAAAGTCACGCAGAGCGGAACTCAATGTAGTCCAGATGGTTGAAAGTATGCGTGATCAGGCAATACCTAATGGAGTAATAATAAATGATGCGTATTGTGATCGCTCAATGACAAGGGACTATGACAGAGAAGCACTGAATGCTTTCTTTGCAACACTTAAAGAGGGATATTTTGAGGTTGTAGTAGTCAGAAGCCTGAATGAGATCACCGATGACATTTATGATCTGGAAGAATTTGTGAAGACCATCACAGATATGGGCATATGGCTCTATTCTCTTGAAGTTGGTCCGATGCCAATTACTGTATCTCATGCAGAGGACTTTGGATGCTAACGGAGTCCTTTGGTAGAGCGATAACAGAAAATCATTCCGGTCGGGACAAACAAGTCCCGGCTGTGAAGGATTGCAGATTTACACAGACTGCATTCGGAACAGTTGTACATGATTCAAGTGGGAAGTGGCTTGGTCAGTATGAAACAGAAGATGCAGCTGTAGAGATGTTAAGAGAAATGGCAAAGGACAATGGAGGATATAGCGATGAAATATGATGGTTATCAAGTTGGAATCGTGATTAAATCGTTACGAATCCAAAGAAAACTTACAAAAGAAGGTCTTGCAGCGGAGCTTGGCATTAGTGAGTCAACTATCAAAAAGTATGAGAATGGAGAACGTGCATTAAGTATCACAAATCTATTTAAGATAATTGATTATTTCAAGGTAGATGCCAATACAATCCTGAATGTGGCAGAGAGTAAGAAAGAAACTTCAATAGACTCCAGGCTGGAATTAATGGATTGCAGCAAGAAGGCATATTTTCAAAAGATATTTAACGAAATGCTAGATAACGCAGAGATGCTTGTTTCATAGGAGGTTTGGCTATGAGAAGAAAGAAAAAGACGATTGAATGTATAGAGTATTTGTCAGTAAGTGCACCATTGGATAAAGTGGATTGCTTAGAGGATAAGCAGAGTAAATATATTCATGAGTATGTAAAAAATAAAGAATACATGATTGTTGGCACTGAACGCCGACATGGATTTTCACAGAATGATGTGGACAGACAGTGGCATCAGATTGTGGATAAGATTAGAAAAAAGCAGGTAGATGGTGTAATAGTCGCAAACATGAGTGTTATTACAGACAATCTTATTGACGCATTTATAAAAGTAGCGCAAGTTCAGGCTGCCGGAGGAATTATTGTTACAGTAGATGATGGCAGACTGGCTATGCAGTTAAGGGGGTTTTAGATTATGAAAAAGAATAAGAAACATTATGATAAATATAAGAAGTTTGATGTTGTATATGCTGATTTTGGTCGTAATCCGCATGGAGTACAGGGCGGAATCAGACCTGGAATCGTGGTATCGTGTGATGCAAGTAATCATGGTGGTGCACCACAGATTTCAGTTGTTCCGCTATCATCAAAACTGAAAGATAATCCTGTGCATGTGATTGTTGAGCCTTCAGAAATAAGAGGGTATGCATTGAGCAACAGATCTGATTTTATGCCGGAGGATATTCAAACTTTAAATAAGGGATGTGTCCGTTTTAAGTCGGGGTACATTCCGGGAGAATCGGAGATTAGGGAAGCCATGGATAGAGCGATGATAATGCAGCTTAATCTGTTACCTGTAGCACGCAAGATGGTATTAGAGGAATTGGAGATGAAACAAAATGGATAGTAAAACAAAGAAAACAAATAATAAGAGATTTGTCAGATATCCAGAGGGGGCAGAGATGTACTCAATGAGTTTATCAAAGTTCCAGCAGTTGGCTAAGGATGCGAAGGCATGTTATAAGATGAATAGACTGGTGCTGGTGAACCTTGATATCCTTGATGAATATCTGGAGACATTTCATATAGAAGACGAGGAATTCTACAAATAAATTAAAAAGAATATAAAAGAGTTTGCACTAATATACTTGACTTTATGTCTGACATAAAGTATACTATGTTCAGATGGAGGTGATATATTGGCAAAGATGGGACGACCAAAAGCTGAAAATCCTGCTGATAAGAGGATTACAATCAGACTGAATGGTGAAGAACATGAATTGCTGCTTGAATACACCAAAAATCATAACATGACTATGACGCAAGTAGTTAAAATGGCAGTGTTAGAGAAACTAATGGCTGACCAGAAGTAATGCAGGCTCTTTTCTTTTTGAGAAAGGAGAAAAGATGGCTTGTAGAAAAGATGGTAAAGGAAGAGTATTACGAAAAGGAGAGCATTATCGTAAAACTGATGGCAGGTATTCATATATTTATACTGATCCATTAGGGAAAAAAAGGACGATATATGCGAAATCTCTTGTAACACTTAGGCAGAAAGAAGACGAACTTGTTCGTGACCAGATGGACGGGTTAAATGTATATGTTGCTGGAAGTGCAGATGTAAATTTTTTGTTTGATAGATATATTTCTACCAAGACGGAGTTGCGAAGCACTACAAAAGCAAATTACTTATATACATGGGATCATTTTATCAGGGATACGTTCGGAAAGAAAAAGATTAAGGATGTGAAGTATTCTGATGTCTTATTTTTCTATACGGATTTGATTACGAACAAGGGATTGCAGGTAAATACTTTGGAGAGTATCAATACTGTATTGCGACCTACATTTGAGCTGGCAGTACGAGATGATATTATAAGAAGAAATCCTGTAAATGGAGCTTATGCCGAGGTGAAAAAAAGAAACGGTGGTGCTAGAAAGAGTCGAAGAGCACTGACAGTAGAGCAACAGAGAGAATTTATTGATTATGTTGCAAAGAATCCGTTTTTCTTCCATTGGTATCCGTTTTTTGTATTTCTGCTTGGAACTGGATGCAGAATCGGTGAGGCAATAGGCATCAGATGGGACGATGTTGATATGAAGAAACGAACAATCAATATTAACCATAGTCTTACTTATTACACAAGATCTGACAATTCATTTAAGTGTGAGTTTCGGGTTTCAGAACCTAAAACAGAAGCAGGAATAAGGACAATTCCAATGATGGGACCGGTGTATGAAGTGCTCAAGTCTGAATATCAGCGTCAGCAGGAAGAAGGTTTTTGTGTTGCAGAGGTTGATGGAATGACAAACTTTATATTTACTAATCGGTTTGGAAATCCACATAATCCGCAGGCAGTAAATCGTGCAATCAAGAGAATCGTTGATACTCACAATGCCGAAGAAGAGGTAGAGGCAAAGAAAAAGAAGAGAGAACCTATAATGTTGCCCAGGTTTTCATGTCACATTTTTAGACACACATTTGCTTCGAGGTTTTGTGAGAACGAAACCAATGTAAAAGTTATTCAAGAAGTAATGGGACATGCTGATGTCAGCACAACCATGAACATTTATGCGGAGGCAAATCCAGAGGTTACTAGAGAGGCTTTGGAGAAACTTGCCAAGAACATGGATGTATTTTAGAAACAACGATATAATATAGAAAAGAGTCCTCTGATTTGAGGACTAGGCAATTGACCAAAAAAATTTAATATGACTAATATATGACCAAAAAAGACTGCAAATTTGGTTATTTTAGTACAGCTTGCTAAAGAAAATATTGTAATGATTTAAAGAAATGTAAATCATCTTACAGCTCTTTACAGCAGGAGCGAAAAAGCTCCCGACGATGAAGAGTTTAGGCTCGGATAAGCAGGAAAATAAGGCATCTAAGAGTAATTCGACAGAGAATTGCGACCAGATTGCGACCGTTGAAGAGAAGATTGATTTCTCAAATGTAAAGATTGAGCCATTGTTTGAGGAAACAGTTGACTTTGATACATTTTCAAAATCAGATTTTAGAGCTGTTAAGGTTAAGGAATGTGTAGCAGTACCAAAGAGCAAAAAACTTTTACAGTTTACTCTTGATGATGGTACAGGTGTTGATAGAACAATCCTTTCTGGTATTCATGCATATTATGAACCAGAAGAGTTAGTTGGAAAGACATTGATTGCTATTACAAACCTTCCACCTAGAGCAATGATGGGAATTGAATCCTGTGGTATGTTACTTTCAGCAGTAAATAATCTTAAGGATTCAGAGGATGAAGAACTTCATCTTTTGATGGTAGATGACCATATTCCTGCTGGAGCTAAACTGTATTAAGAAAGTAAATGCATGTATTTTACGACAGAGTTACGACAAATGGTGAGCTATGATATAGTAAAAGATACTTCTAACCTTAAAAAATAGGTTGATTATTCTAAAGATACTGTATATACTAAAGTTAGAAGTAAATGTTTACCGCTTGCTGATGGTGCGGGATATAAATGATTCAGTTCGTAAATGATGCCACTTGCTATACAGGTGGGATAAAAATAGTATAGTTTGTAAATGTTCCCCATCAGTGAATGCTGATGGGGAATTTTATCACAGAGGAAAGATTGTTTATGGAGATACGGCAGGGATATTCTTATCATATCAAGGATGAATTTTTTGACTTGGTTCAGGATAAATATTTGATGAGCAATAAGGAACAGGGAAATTATCGCCCACATTACTATGCGATCCAGGATAAAAAGAATTCCAAATTATATTGGATGATTATGATTAGTTCACAAGCAGAAAAATATAAGGAAATCATCGAGAAGAAAAAGAAAAGGTATGGTAAATGCAATACGATTGTGATTGGTTTATTTGCAGGAAAAGAAAATGCTTTTCTGATACAGAATGCATTCCCTGTTATTGAAAAATATTTTGACCATATACATACGATTCAGGAACAGCCTGTAACGATACATAAAAAGTTGGACAAGGTACTTGCGGAAAATCTGAATGAAGTATTGGCTATGTATAATCGGGGAATAAAATTGACTTTTACGGATATAAAAGCGATTAGAGATATTATGGAAGAAGAACTTGGAAAATAAAGAGGACATCATTGCTTAGCTGGGTAGTGGTGTCCTTTTTGTTAGTAAAAAATTTACATATCAAGAAAGCTATGTTAAAATATAACTATGAGAAAATGGAGGTATAAGAAGTGATAGTTTACAGCAAGTTGGATGATTATTTAGCAGCAAAGGGCATGAAGTATATTGACTTGCAAAGGGCACTAAATTTGAGTCCGTCTATGACGGCTAAATTTACAAAAAACAGAACCATGTCAACGGACACATTAAATAAAGTCTGTGAATATCTCCACGTCCAACCATCTGAAATTATGGAATGGATACCCGATGTAGAATATGAGAAAATAAATGCAGAAAAATTGGCAATAGAGGCTCAAATTGCTGAATTGCAAGCAAAACTAAAAACAATGTAAAGATGCAGTATATAAAAAAATGACATTTCGATATATTGTGTTTGAATTTGAAAAATGAGTAGCTGTTTAATGTTTAAACAGAAATTAAAAATAATATATGGCATTTTTATTTTTTGTATTTATAGCAATCATAGGAATGCTATTTTATGGAGATTCTTCTTTATTGATTGCTATATTAAAATTGGTAGGAGGAGCTGCACTTGTATTTGGTATAATGGCAATAATTGTATATTGTCCTTGGTTGTTGATTGTTGTAATAGCAGTAGCATTATTTGTGGTTTGGGCTTGTTCATATAATAATTCGCAAGGCAAGAATACAAATAATGGCAACGAATCTTTGAATAACACGAATACACAACCAGCTCAAAAAATATTGAAGAAGAGCCTGTCAATAATCCTAATCTAACTGGATTTAAAGCAGAACTTCATGCTAAATTGAAAGCAATGTAAACCAAGATATAAGAAAGAGGTGCTTTTTATGGCAAAAAAACAATGGGGTACAACCTATGACGAAGATATTTTAAAAGAATTCCAAGCTAACTGTGATGAATATGGAATGAAGGCTAATATGGTGCTTGAAGCACTTATGAAGTTTTTTAATGAAGGTAATTGCAAAATTGTAGTAAAAAAAGGCGGTCTGACAATAGAGATTGATGAATAATAACATCTTAGGACCCTCTAGCGTAGGGAAGTTGTCACCCACCTTCCAAGCTGATATGATAAGTATCAGAAGGACAGGTGATTGCTATGAGTTATAACAAATATTCAAAGGAAATGAAGGAAGCCATAATAGCAAGAATGCTTGAAGGCGATGAAACAGTAACAGACATCCAGCGAGATACAGGAGTAGGGATCAATACTCTGTACAGATGGAGAGATCAGGCTAAGCATCAAAAGGGCTTATCAGCAACAACAAAATATAAAAATGCAGATAAATGGAGCAGTCAGGATAAGTTCATGGTTGTTCTCGAAACTGCAAATTTAACAGAGATAGAGTTCTCGGAGTATTGCCGTGAAAAAGGTGTTTATCCGGAGCAGGTTAAAGAATGGAAAGAGGCTTGCATAAACGCAAATGATAACGCCGGTAACAGTAATAAATTGTGACATATAAGAGGAGAATGGTTATGAAAAACGAAAGATACTTAGAGAAGGGATTATATTTTGTACATGGATATTATATAAATGGTAATAAAGAGGAGGATATAAATGTACTTAATCGTGATCAGATGATTTTGATGAAAGATAGTATAGATGATATATATAATATTGAAGCGTACGATGTTAATTTAAGGGAAATGCATATACAGAACCAAATACCACAGGGAGAATTTGTATATTATAATGGTCAAAGTCTTCAGACAGCGGAAGATGATCCAAATTCAATTATCTATACAGAACTTAATAGGCAGTTGGCTAATATAATTGGGTATGAAAACTAT
This sequence comes from Jutongia hominis, assembly GCF_014384965.1. Taxonomy (GTDB): domain Bacteria; phylum Bacillota; class Clostridia; order Lachnospirales; family Lachnospiraceae; genus Butyribacter; species Butyribacter hominis. The sequence goes on along the minus strand of NZ_JACRSW010000011.1, from coordinate 19,659 downwards.
GGAAATCAGCCGGAAGAAATTTCAGAACAAATCTCAGATGTTCATTCTTATCATGTTAATGTTGGACACGGAAATTGCAGTATTATTGTTTTCTGTTGTGACGGACAATATAATATGTGGATGGTAGATTGTTCGGTGTTTGATTTTACAGATAAGCATGATTTTCGTTCAAATTTAAAAAAATGTATGGATGATATTAGTGAGAAGTTTGGAGTGGGCAAGATATCAAAACTATTGATCACTCACTTACACTATGATCATATTAATGGAATTGAAAATCTGATAAAAAATGGATGGATTGACAAAGATACAGAGGTATGGATGAATACACAATATCCATGGAAACAACCTACATATACCAGAATACTTTTGCAGTTAAAGGCATTGGGAGTTAAATTTATTGATCCGATTGTAAGCAATTCAACTCAACAAATTAATATTCTATATCCTAATATTAGTTTTAATAAGAAAAATGTGGCACCAAAGAACAACATAAATAATGCATCTGTCTTGTATCAGATTTGTTTAGGAAAAAAGAGTATGTTATTCACAGGAGATATAGAAACTGAAGGTTGGGAGCATGTGAGGTTGTGTATTTCACATCTGAATCATTCTACATATTATTGTATCTCGCATCATGGTAGTATTACTGGGCATCTTAGGAGTGATTGTGTAATACCGTATATGGTTATAGGGACACTTGCAGATTGTGCAGGTTTGACAAAAATACAAGTGTTGATGGGAAGAGATAATGCGTATAAAGGGATATTTAGTAAAAAAGTTATTTCGGATTTTAACAATATTTTAAAAACGGAAGATGCGGTACATTATATAGGAATAGAATGGTGTAATGGAAGGAATGTGCTAAAGTAGTATATATTGTAGAAATTTTCAAGAATATGAATAAAAAATAATTAAACCTAAATTATTCACGGCTTTGCCGTGAAAGTGGCTGAAAGCCACATAGTTACTGTATTTTAATTGCAGATTGCTTTTCACTTATCAAGTGAATGAAAAAAGAGCATCCATTTGTGGTAAAATTAAGGTGTTCAAAGTCTTAACAATCCCAAGCAAAGGAGCCCTTTATGAATATTGTAAACACCTTTTCACTCCAAAGCAATAGGCAAATTAAAATAAATTTTGATGGAGGTGATCTCTCCTCCGATGCAGGACTCCTTTTGATAAAAGAATTCTCCGCAAAAATCGGCTTTAAAAAGCTGATTAAAAAGAAATTTAAGACCAATGATAAGTCTGTCCGGTTCCATAAAGATGATGAAAATCTGTTACAGATGATCTATCAGGTCATATCTGCATATTTTCAGGATGACCATGCGGATGAACTGGCTTTTGATCCTGTTTTTCAGACTATTCTTGATAAGGAAAGTCTGGCATCACAGCCAACATTATCAAGATTCTTCAATCGTATGGATGAAGATACCCTGATACAGTTTGATGACATCGACAAAAATCTCAGGGATATCATCTATTCCATAAAACGTCCGGAGCATGTGCTCCTGGATTTAGACAGAACCCTGTTTGGCATTTATGGCAAGCAGGAGATCACAGAATTGGAAAGAAAAGGATTGGAAAATATGATATATTTGTAAAAAAATTCAATCTTAAAACTTTCCTAAGAATAATTTGCGCTATCAATGACCCTCTATATCTTGAAAAAATTAGAATATTTATGATATGATATTAAATAGATGACTATAATCAAATGAAAAAGAAAAATTAATATCAAAAAGTCCATTATTTACTGAAATGAGGGTGAATATAAGCATGAGATAGTATTTTTTGATATATTTATGAGAAATTATAAAGAACTTTATTGCAATATATGTAAAGTTATATTAGGTGAATGATATGGGGAGGCTTGAATATGGCGGCAAGCGGCAAGAAAAATATATTTAATGAAGCAACTCGTGTTCAAATGCCTGCAATGGTTCATTTGACACGACTTGGCTATAATTATTTTGGAAAAATAACTGAAGATATGGCAAGTACAGTGTATGATCCTGATACAAATATTTTAATCAACGTTTTCAAGGAACAATTTGCACGTCTTAATCCTGCTCATGCAGGAGAAGCGGAACAAACATTGAAAACTATAAGACAGGAATTAGATAATGATGATATTGGACGTAGTTTTTATGAACGTTTATCGTCTGTTTCGCCTGTTAGATTGGTGGATTTTGAAGAGCCAAAGAATAATACATATCATTTTACTGCTGAGTTTACTTGCAAGCGTGACCAAGATGAGTTTAGACCGGATATTACATTGTTTGTTAATGGACTTCCACTTGTATTTGTTGAAGTAAAGAAGCCCAATAATCATGGTGGAATGGTTGCAGAAAGTAAAAGAATGAATCATAAGAGATTTCCTAATAAGAAGTTTAGGAGATTTTTAAATATTACTCAGTTGATGATTTTTTCTAATAATATGGAATATGATACTATGGGCGGTATTGTTCCGGTTCAGGGAGCATTCTATTGTACGACGGCAAAGCAGTCAGCACCATTCAACTGTTTTAGAGAAGAAAATCCTACTAATTTAGATATTGCACCTTATAATGCGGATTTCCCATATAAAGATATTGATCCGATTGTTGAAAAGAGAATTTTGACGGATTTTAATTGCCAGGTTATCCATACTTCTCCAGAGTATCAAACAAATTTATATATATATACACCGACAAATCGTGTATTGACATCTATGTGTAATCCCAAAAGGTTATTATTTATATTGAAATATGGGATTGCCTATGTTCGCTTTCATAAAGAAATAAATGGAAAGATAGAGTTTATTGAGCAAAAACATATAATGCGTTATCAACAAATGTTTGCAGCCTTAACAGTAAGAAGTAAGATTGAAGAAGGTGTTAATTCAGGTGTTATATGGCATACACAGGGAAGTGGAAAAACAGCTTTATCTTATTATATTACATACGTTCTTTCTGACTATTTCAGCAGGCAAAATAAAGTCGCAAAATTTTATTTTATTGTTGATCGCCTTGATTTGCTCAAACAGGCATCAGAAGAATTTGAAGCACGCGGATTGGTTGTAAAAACAGCAAGTTCTCGTACTGAACTTATGGAGCAGTTTCGTAATAATCAGGCACAGGAGGGAAATACGGGAAAACCTGAAATTACGGTTGTAAATATACAGCGTTTTGCTGAAGATAGGTCAAAAGTTGCCCTTCCTGCTTATGCAACGAATTTGCAAAGGGTGTTTATTATTGATGAAGCACATAGAGGATATAAACCGGAAGGTTCATTCCTGGCTAATCTTCTTGATGCGGATAAAAATGCGATAAAAATTGCTTTGACAGGAACACCACTTTTGAAAGAGGAAAGAGAATCTTGGAGAGTTTTTGGCAATTATATTCATACATATTATTATGATAAATCAATTTTAGATGGATATACGCTGAAAATTATCCGTGAGGATATAGAAACTCAGTATAAAGAGCGGCTTTCTGAAATTTATGAAAAACTTGAAACTTTGGTAGAAAAGAAAGACGTAAAGAAAAGTCAGATTGTTGAACATGACAACTATGTTAAAGAGTTACTTAGATATATTATTTCAGATTTAAAGAGATTTAGACAAATTCAGGGAGACAATACACTTGGTGGTATGGTTATTTGTGAAACAAGTGAGCAGGCAAGAAAGCTGTTTGCATATTTTGACGAAATTCAAGAGGAACTTAATAAAGATGCATCTATGAAAAGTTATTTACGAGCTGGGCTTATACTTCACGATAGTGATGACAAGGATACAAGAGATAAAATTATTGATGATTTTAAAAATAATATGACCGTTGACATTCTTATCGTTTTTAATATGCTTCTTACTGGATTTGATGCACCAAGACTGAAACGTTTGTATTTTGGAAGAAAATTGAAAGACCACAATTTGTTGCAGGCAATTACAAGAGTTAATAGACCATATAAAGAAAATCATTATGGATATGTTATTGATTTTGCAAATATAAAAAAGAACTTTGAGGAAACTAATGAAGCATACCTCAAAGAACTTAATCGCTTTAATGACCCAAATGAAGTGGGTGAGGGAAATGAAACAGATACCTTCAAACAGGTTATAGAAGATCCGGCAGAACTCATTAAACAAATGCAGGAGGTACAGCAGGTTCTTTTTAATTATACCACAAATAATGCAGAAGAATTTAGTTCGGAAATATCCACGATTGAGGATAAGCAGGAATTACTTAAACTTAAAAAAGTTCTTATTGCTGCACGTGATTGTTGTAATTTGGTAAGAACCTTTGGCGATGATGAGTTGAAGGAAACATTTGCAAAAATGGAATTAACAAAGTTACCTTCATTGATTTCAGAGGTGCAACATCATATTGATAACATAAATCAGAAAGAACTTTTTGCAAGTGATGATACCACGAAATTGCTTGTAAATGAAGCAATGGAGGATATTACATTTAATTTCAGCAAAATCAGTGAAGAAGAATTGAAAATCGTCGGTGGTAAAGATGCAGTAACAGAAAAGTATAAAAAGACTGTTCGTGCTTTTACACAGAATATCGACCCTGATGACCCTGAGTTTATTACTTTGCAGGAAGCATTTTTGCTTCGTTTCAAGCAACACGGTTTTGAACCTAAGAGTGTATCTGAGATTGAGGAGCAAGGAAAAGAATTGGAAGATATTCTGAAAAAGCTTGATGAATTGCAGAAGAAAAACACGGTTCTGCTGAGAAAATATAATGGCGATGCGAAATTCGCAAGGGTTCATAAAAGAATTAGGGAAGAAAATCTTGCTCGAAAAGCAGCAAATAAACAGCCGATTGTTTCAGAATATGATATGTCTATTATGAATGTTTTGCTTTCTATTAAGTCTGATATTGACCAAAAAGTGTATGACAGAAATGATATATTGAAGAAAGACGCATATTTTGAGAGAACGGTTATGACACAAATAAAAGCAGGCATTGATAAGTTGGGAATAGCGAGTGCTCGTGAGGATAGAGTATTTATACAGAGCAAGATTACAAAACAGTATCTTGACCAGTATAACCAGACTTATTCAGTGGCATAAAGGAGAACACAATGGAAGAAACAAAGACGATAAAAGAAAAAACCATAGAGTTGATAGATGCCTTAAAAGCAACTTGTCAGACCTATGGTATGGGAAACGATGGTAACGAATATAAAATTATCACACAGGTTTTCCTTTATAAGTTCCTTAATGATAAGTTCGGATATGAAGTAAAAAAAGTAAGTCCGGTTCTTAAAAATGCTGAAAAATGGGAACTTGCTTATGCAGAAATGTCAGAAGATGACCGCTTGGATATTTTTGATAGTTTACCGTCAGATATTCCATTACTTAATCCGGAACATCTTATTGCCAACTTATGGAATCAGCAGGCAAAGGGCGATTTTGATTTAATCTTTGACAGCACGATGACAGATATAGCAGATAAGAATATTGATATATTTTCAACTCAGACTGCTCAGAATACAAAAATACCGCTTTTTGAAAAGCTGACACAGTATGTAACGGACGATACAGCAAGAGCACCTTTTGCCCGTGCTTTGGTTGATAAGTTGGTAAACTTTTCTTTTGAAGAAGCATTTGAGAAGCACTATGATTTCTTTGCAGATATATTTGAATATCTGATAAAGGACTACAATACAGCAGGCGGTGGTAAGTATGCAGAGTATTATACTCCTCACGCTATTGCAACGATTATGGCAAGATTGCTTGTTGGAAATGCAACTGATTTACATAGCATTGAGTGTTATGATCCATCAGCCGGAACAGGAACACTTTTGATGGCTCTTGCCCATAAAATTGGCGAAGATAAGTGTACGATTTTTGCACAGGATATTTCACAGCGAAGTAATAAAATGTTAAAACTTAATCTTATCCTAAACAGCTTGGTATCTTCTCTTGACCACGCAATTCAAGGAGATACGCTGATTGCTCCATATCATAAGAGTGATAATGGACAGGAATTAAGAACTTTTGATTATGTAGTTTCAAATCCGCCTTTCAAGATGGATTTCTCAGATACAAGAGAGCGTATAGCAGCAATGCCTGTTCGTTTTTGGGCGGGAGTTCCGAAAGTGCCTGCCAAGAAGAAAGAGAGTATGGCAATTTATACGTTGTTCATTCAACATGTTCTTAATTCATTGAAATCAACCGGAAAAGGTGCGATTGTAGTTCCTACTGGATTTGTAACCGCAAAATCAGGTGTAGAAAAGAAGATATTACAACATATTGTAGAAGAACATATTGTTTATGGCTGTATTGGTATGCCGTCAAATGTATTTGCTAATACCGGCACGAATGTATCAGTATTATTTTTTGATAATTCAAGAAAAACAGACAAGGTTGTACTGATAGATGCTTCAAAACTGGGAGAAGAATATAAGGACGGTAATAATCAGAAACGCAGACTTCGTGATTTTGAGATTGATAAAATTGTTGATACATTCCTTAATAAAGAAGCTGTTGATGATTTTTCAGTTGCTGTTACCTATGATGAAATCAAAGAAAAGAAATATTCACTTTCAGCAGGACAGTATTTTGATGTGAAAATTGAATATGTTGAATTATCACAGGACGAATTTAATGCTCGTATGAGTGCTTATGCAGAGAAGTTACAGGAATATTTTGCAGAGGGCGACAAATTGAAAACGGAAATTATGGAACAATTAAAGAAGGTAAAATATGAATAAATGGACATATACAACACTTGGGAAAATATCAGAGATTATTACGGGACCATTTGGAAGTCAGTTACATCAATCGGATTATGTGGAACAAGGAATCCCAGTAGTTATGCCACAAGACATAGACAATAGGAAAGTAAATTATGCATCTATCAATTATGTGTCTAATGAAGATGCAATAAGACTTGAAAGATATAAAACCATAATTAACGATATATTATATGCTCGCCGAGGAGATGTAGAAAAACACGCTTTTATAAAGGAAAAGGATAATGGTGTTTTATGTGGGACAGGTTGTTTACGAGTGCGTATAACAACATCAGAAGTAGAACCAGAATTTATATCTTTTTTTCTCAATAGAGAAGAAACTAGAAAATGGCTTGTTACACACGCAGTAGGTACGAATATGCCTAATTTGAATACAGATATTTTATCTGATGTTCCAATAGCTTATCCATTGCTTGAAGAACAAAGAAAAACTGTTCAAGTTTTAAATAGGCTTGATGAGAAAATTGCTTTAAATAGTGTGGTAAACGATAATTTACCACATCAATCACTGATGGTAGCCTGACCGTTCATCAACATAGGTAAAAGCCAATCTCTAAGAGATGTTAGCTGTTGATTTTCTCTTGTGTTCTCAGAAATAATATCAAACATCGGCATTACTTGACGGTTAAATGCTTCTAATTCCAGCTTTTCAGGAACAAAGATAGGTCTGTCTTTAAGTAAAGGCTTTTGCAAATGCTTCAACCCCGTTCCTTGGAAGAATTTTTGGTCAAGTTCAGGCTTGATTGAAAATAACATTAGGTAGAGATAATCCGACATTTCTGATTTTGCAGAAATGCTCCAAGTATCTGTTGAATAGGCGGCTTTACCAACATAAAATTTAACATCAGCGTTACCGCCGGTATTTAAAAAGCAATTTCTACCGTCAACAAATGGTTCGTTCCATTTCAAAATAGTTGCACCGCTTGTAAAGAATGGATATTCGCCATTTGATGTTTTTGCTTCTCCGACCTGAATAGCTGACTTTTCAGCTTCGGTCAAAATATCTTTTAGTTTAGCATTAGGCTTGTTTGAGAAAAAATTATGCATATAAATGTCATAAGCCATTGCTGATAAATTATCGTTTAATATATCCCATAGCTCTTGTGAGTGGCAGGAGTTGAAGCAGGGGACTACCGCTCCATAGTTGTTCTCTAAATTAAATAAAAGGAGAATTGACTATGAAACAGAATTTAATTATGGATATTGTTCAGGGTATGCTACCTTATTTGAATAACGCACAAACACTGCGATTGCAGGAGGTACTGCAACATACGCTTTTTGATTATGAAGTTGCAAAAACGGAAAGTGATAAAGGATTATCGGAGCAGAACTTGGTTGAACTGTTTCTATCGGCAAAGAGAATTGAGGGCTGTTCCGAGAAAACTTTGAAATATTACAAAGCAACTATACAGGCAATGATTGATAGTATAGGTAAAGGTATTAAATATATTGTAACCGATGATATACGCTGTTACCTTACTGAATATCAGTCAAATAAAAATTCAAGTAAAGTTACGATTGATAATATAAGACGAATACTTTCCAGCTTTTTTTCTTGGCTTGAGGACGAGGACTATATTTTGAAAAGTCCGGTCAGAAGAATACATAAGGTTAAAACTGGAACGAATATTAAGGAAACTTATTCAGATGAAGCACTTGAATTGATGAGAGATAATTGTACAGAACTCAGGGATTTGGCAATGATTGATATGTTGGCATCAACAGGTATGCGAGTAGGCGAAATGGTTCTGCTAAATCGAGAAGATATAGATTTTAATGAGCGTGAATGTGTTGTTTTTGGAAAGGGCAATAAGGAGAGAGTCGTTTATTTTGACGCCAGAACAAAAATACATTTGCAGAATTATTTACAGAGCAGAAGGGATAATAATCCGGCACTGTTTGTATCATTAAAAGCTCCTTATGAACGATTGAAAATTGGTGGTATTGAAGTGCGACTACGAAATTTTGGAAAACAATTAGGTCTTAGTAAGGTGCATCCACATAAATTTAGACGTACTCTTGCGACTATGGCAATAGATAAAGGAATGCCCATTGAACAGTTACAGCAGCTTTTGGGACATAGAAAAATAGATACGACTTTGCAGTATGCAATGGTTAAACAGAGCAATGTTAAATTGGCTCATAGAAAGTATATAGGTTAGGAGAAAAATATGATTTATAATGGAAGTTCATATAATGAGAATTGGAAAATTTCCAAATTGGCTGAATTAGGAATATTTGCAAGAGGAGTATCAAAACATAGACCGAGAAACGACCCAAAACTGTTTGAAAATGGGAAATATCCATTAGTTCAAACGGGAGATGTTAAAGAAGCAACGCTTTATTTGAGTAAACATGAACAAGAATATGGAGATTTCGGGCTCAAACAAAGTAAATTGTGGAATACAGGAACATTGTGTATTACTATTGCCGCCAATATTGCGGAAACAGCAATTTTGGCTTATCCAATGTGTTTTCCAGATAGTATTGTAGGTTTTTCAGCATATCCCGAAAAATCATCAGAAGAATTTATGTACTATATTTTTGAGTATATAAAAAAGTCCATACAAAACGCTGCGACAGGTAGTATTCAAGATAACATCAATCTTGAATATTTGATGTCTTTAGATTTTAAAATACCAGAGAAAAAGTATCAGGATATGATAGTATTGATACTTTCTTCAATAGATAGAAAGATACTTATCAATAATGCAATAAACGATAATTTAGAGCAGCAAGCTAAGCTTCTTTACGATTATTGGTTCACTCAGTTTGATTTTCCAGATGAGAACGGGAAACCATACCGTTCATCAGGCGGTAAGATGGTTTGGGATGAACAGTTAAAAATGGAAATCCCATTTTCTTGGATATGTTCCAAAATGGAAAATGCTATTGAAGCTGTCCGAACCGGATTAAATCCCAGAAATAATTTTCAATTGGGCAATGGTAATATACAGTATATTACTGTTAAAAATTTATGCCTTAATGGTTCATTAGACTTTTCTGGTTGTGATACTATTGATGAACAGGCAAGACAAATCGTTCATCGTCGCTCTGATATTCAGAGAGATGACATTTTGTTTGCAAGTATTGCCCCATTGGGTAGATGCTATCTTATACAAGAAAATCCGACCAACTGGGATATTAACGAGTCTGTTTTTTCCATTCGTTATAATAGCTCAGTCCTTACAGCAGAATATTTGTATATGAATCTCCAAAGTGAAGCTTTCGTCAAAAGAGCAACTGCGTGTTCAACAGGTAGCATTTTTAAAGGTATTCGTATCAATTCCCTGATGGATAGTGAAATTATTCTTCCGCCGCTATCTGTCACAAAAGAGTTTTCTAAAGAAATCAAACCTTTTTTTGCTTTACAAAAGGAATTAGATAGGGAAACTCACACTCTCATTCAGCTTCGTGATTGGCTGTTGCCTATGCTGATGAATGGTCAGGCTACCATTAGCGATTGATGCGGTAAATTATCGTTTAGTATAGTATAAGGAGAAATGTGTTGAAATTATTTTTTGATGAATCTGGATATTCAGGTTGTATTATGCCAAACAAGAATGGACAATTGTTTAATGATGGACAACGACATTTTGTGTTGGGAAGTGTTTTTGTTGCTGATAAAGAAGATGAAATCGAGGTATTGAATAAGTATAGACGATTTAAGGATCATTTCGGATTTATAGGAGAAATAAAAGGTTCTGATCTTATGACTCAACGTAATAATGAAGCTTTAAAATATTTTATAACAAATGTACTTGATAATAAGCATTTCTTTATTTGCAACTATGATAAGATATTTTATCTGTCAACATTAATTTCACTATATATTTTCGGAACAACTTTTCAACAGCAAGAAACGTTGAAATTTTATAGAATGGCAAGTGCTTTGGCAGGAGAAAAAGAAGAACTATTTTTACATTATTGTTCCGCAGTATGTGAAAACACCGATAATTCTAAAAGAGAATTTTTGGAGTATCTTATTTCCTTTCCATATGAAAAATTGGATAGAAATGACTATAACTTGTATATAGCGTTTGCTAAATTTATGGTAGAAAAAAAGGATTATGGAGAATTTCCATTGATTTACGAGGCGTATAGATGCAAAAATACGGTAAATTTTTTGAATATGACAGCGTTAGGAGAAACACTTTTGGGTTTAAAATACCTACATGGAGTTGATATGGGTAAGACGGAAATATATCACGATAGCTTGAAGGGATACGAAGAAGAATATAATCAGTCGTTTGAAGATAATAAAATACATATCAATTTTGTTGATAGCAAAGAAGATGAATTGGTTCAGTTGGCAGATAATATAAGTAGCATTTATCGTAAGTGTTATGAAAAGTCATTTGAAGCATTTAGATGTAATAAACAATGGACAGATAATATCTGGTTTACCGAAAATTATTCAAGAATTATAAATATTATTGGAATGGATCATATAAAAATGGATACCCAGATTTCTGACTATGTGTTACCTTTTGTAATCCGTGACATTTTTGGAAATGGATATGGACAATTTCGGAAAAATAAGGAGAAATTTTGGAAATTATTTTATTTTTATAGAGAAAAAATTATGGTAGATATAGAAAAAATGAAAGTAGATTTACCACTTTGATTAAAATGAAAAGAGTTATATTTTATAAAAAATATTGTAAAAATTAGAAAGAGCAGTCTGTGGAAACAAAGCCAAGAATTTTGTACATACCAAAGAGTTTACTGGAAAGAACCGATGAAGAAAATTCTCTTTCTACAACATAGATAGTATTTCAAGATTCACATAAGTGGACTTTTGAATGAAGAAAAAGTGGACATTCAAGATCGAAAAGTGGATATTGAAAGTGTACTTTTCGAAAAAAGCAGCGATTTCTCATTAAAAACGATGGTTCATATCCATAGACTCTTTGAAAAGTTTGGCTTTGATGAGGTGTTTGGAAGAAGTGTAGTTAAGGAACTTCTTGAGCTGAAAGGTTCAGGTGCTTCAAAACTTCTTTCCAATTTGATGCAGGCAGATATTATTGAACCAGTATTCGGTTACGGAAAAGGAAAATATAAATTCAAGAAGTAGTTTATAAGACTTCCTTGAAATTATCGACACGGTGTGTAGACAATCTGATGTTTTGTCTTCGGCAGTAGGATAAAGAAGATAAGGAAACAGAATAGAAATTGTGCAGACGGTCTGCACAATTTAACAGATCAAGTTCGATGAACAAAAATGTCTTTATGGGCATAAATTTTCAATGGATATATCGTATGACTAAAGAGGTGTTAGCAAGTGGGCAGCACCTTTTTGATTTATATGGAGAAAGAAAAATGTTTTTACTGAATATTTTAGCCATTATGGGCTATAATTTTCAATGAGAACTTGAATACCTGATAGAAAACATATATAATATTGATTGAAAAAGCCTAAATGGGTGGAAATTTTTAATGAAATGGAGTGGGCTTTATGGAGATTAAGCGTGATAGTTACCTTGAGCAGTTGATTTCATATCGTTTTGATGGATTAGTGAAAGTAATTACCGGTATCAGGAGATGTGGTAAATCCTATCTTCTCAAAAATATATACCGAGATTATTTAATTGAAAATGGTGTAAAAGAAGAACTGATTATAACGATTGAGCTTGACCTCGCGAAAGATATTAAATATCGTAATCCGCTTATTCTTTCATCGTATGTAAGAGAGAAAGTGGAAAAGAGCAAAGAGGAGCATTATCTTTTCGTTGATGAAATTCAAATGTCTGATGAGGTGGCTAATCCATATAATCCGGATGGTAAGAAAATTACTTTTTACGATGCTCTTAATGATTTGAGAGGTTTATCAAATTTAGATGTTTATGTAACAGGAAGCAATTCAAAAATGCTTTCCAGCGACATTCTTACTGAGTTTAGAGGACGAAGTGATGAAATAAGAGTACACTCACTTAGCTTTGCAGAATATTACTCTTCCGTTGGTGGAGATAAAAATGAAGCATTTGATGAATACGCATTTTATGGTGGTATGCCGCTTATTTTGTCAAGACCAAATGATACGGCTAAGATGAATTATCTGAAATCGCTTTTCTCGGAAGTGTATATAAAAGATATTGTTGAACGTAAGAGAATTGAAAGACGAGATGTTCTTGAGCAGATTTTAGATTTACTCTGTTCATCAGTAGGTTCATTAACAAATCCGACTAAAATTGCGAACACTTTGAAGTCTAAACAAGGGGGCGGTGTGTCTGCCAATACGATTCGGGCATATATCGGACATTTGGAAGATGCGTTCCTTTTTTCAGAAAGTAAGCGATATGATGTAAAAGGCAAATCCTATTTTGACTCGCCAAATAAATATTACTGCGAGGATATTGGACTCAGAAATGCAAGAATAGGCTTCCGTCAGCAGGAAATGACGCATATAATGGAGAATATCATATATAATGAGTTGAATATCAGGCAGTTTTCCGTTGATGTTGGTGTTGTTTATGCAAGGACGCTCAATGAAAAAGGTAATTCAATTCGTACTCCAAGGGAAATAGATTTTGTCGTGAATTCAGGAGGAAAACGAACCTATATCCAGTCGGCATATGCGATGCCGGCTGATGAAAAAGCAGAGGTAGAACTCAGACCATTTACGCTTACAGGAGATTCTTTCCCTAAAATTGTTGTAAGGAAAGATATTGGAAAGCGTTGGTATGATGATAAAGGCATTTTGAATATCAATGTGATTGATTTTCTTTTGGATAAGGAGATTATATAAAAAGAGCATAGAATATTTGAAAATGGACATATTGAGTAAGAAAGCCTTTATGGACTGTAATTTTCAATAAAAGCCAAAACAACTCAAAAACTTTGCTTTTAACATTGGTTGAATGAAAAAGAAATAAATTGAGTAAAAAGATACGGAGGTGTTAGCAAATTGTGACATCTCTTTTCTTGTTTCACTTTAGTGTTTGAGTGAGGCGATTTCTTCAATAGAAGAATGAGCAAGCGAAAGATAAATCCACCTGCTATGCAGGTGAGAGCAGGCAAGCTTTAACTTCAAGAAAAACTTCTGGCAATTAGATTGTAGAACTTAAAATGTATATTCATATTCTTAAATTATCAAAAAATATATTTTAATATTGACAGTTATAAGTGTGAAATGATTTAAGGATCATGCCATTTCACAATAGTGCAAAATGACGAGATTCTTCTGAAATAATCGTTGATAAAATTCAAACAACGAAACAAAAAAACAACGGCGTGATCTATAAGGATATGTGCAATCCTATCACGGCAGAGTTTCGTGAGGAACTCTATACCAACATCCTTGATGCCTATGCAAGAATCAAGGAACCGGAGAAAGAGGAGACACAGAAGCAGGACAGAACACAAGGAACCAAAGGTTCCTTTGAAATTCTTTGTATCAATACCTTCTTATAAGACAAAGCAGGTGGATGAGCAGGGCAAGCCAATCTATCAGGATGTCTGCTATCCGGTCACAAAGGATTTCAGGGAAAAACTCTATAATGAGATTATATTAATTATATAAAGGTGGGAGAAATTTGACAAAAAGTAAAAAGACAAAAATACATAAAAAGGTAGATGGTCAGCTTTTTCAGATGAATAAGACATTTAGTAATCTCAAGATGAAACAAAAGGATAAGATTACAGGCTGGGTGTTTGAGGAATACAAAAAGTATGTAACAGAGCATGATAAAGCACCTGATTTACGGGCAGATGAACAGATTGTTGAAGCTGTCGCAGATGGAGGAAAAGTATCTGAAATCCCGGTTTGGTAAGATAGGGCTGGTACTTCATTCTTTTGCGAATGGCTGGGATGATTCTCCGGTTAAGAGGGAACATACCCATGCCCCGATTAAGTCCATAGGAAACAGCACAACGACTCCGAGAGACTTGGAGACGGATGAAGATGTGAAGATCATCCTGTATGTTCTGGCAGAAAGTGTCGCTGCCAGACTGAGGGAGAATGGCTTTAAGTGCCATGTAGTGGAAATATCCGTCCGCGACAACGCACTACATCATTTTACGAGACAGCATAAGATAGACAGACCGACGAACATCACATCGGAGATTGCACAGGAAGCCTATCGCATTTTCAGAGCAACATATCAATGGGAAAAACCAATCCGAAGTCTTGGTGTCAGAGGAGCAGAATTAACACTGGATCATGCATACGAACAGCTTGACATATTCTGTGACTATACCCGCCGGGAAAAGCAGGAGAAAGCAGATGCTGCGGTGGATGAGATTCGGAAAAGGTTTGGATATTTCAGTATTCAACGGGGACTGATGTATCAGGATAAGCTGTTATCCTCTTTGGATGCAAAAGGTTCCCACACGGTACATCCGCAAGGATATTTTAGTTAAGAATAGGAGGCAGTTCTTTGAACGAAGACAAAATTTATGTAGATGTGAATGCCATATTTACCAAGGATGGAATGCTCCTTCCGAAAAGTTTTGTATGGGAGGATGGAGTAGAGTATGAGATCAGCAAAGTAAAAGACATCCGGCGTGCAGCCAGCTTAAAGGCAGGCGGTGCCGGGATGCGATATACATGTGTCGTAGACGGAAAAGAAGTATATCTGTTCTATGAGGACAACAATATGTGGTTCATGGAGAAATCAGCTTAAGCAGATCATGGCTTGCCATGGTCAACAGACTTTAAGATCAGCAATGTCGGAGCGTCAAGACAGGGCGCATCGGAACTTCCGGCTCAAGTAATGGGCTTGCGAAGGTTGATTTCCCTTTCCCTTGCAAGTACAAATGTTGCGTGTTAGTAATAGCAATTTTGTATGGTAGAGGAGTTGAACTGAATTGGAGAAGAATTGGAGTACAGTGCAGTTGCATTGCAGAGAATGTAATGCGAGGATGATGGATTACACATTGTGTCAGGACGATGACCGGATCGTCCTGCAGGGCATCACGATCAAATGCAACCGTTGCAAACGGGTAATGATGTTAAAGAAATATACAGAAGGTATGATACGGAAGCGTGCCGACAAAGGTGTGTTCCGTATCTGACAGATCTGTTACATAGAAACAAAATGACAATTAAATGAACAGCCCACCTGATAAGGGCACATCAGAGATGATGGAAGCACCAGAGACGCAGGGGAAAGATAACCAGTAGATAACTGGCTTTTCTTTGCGTCTTTTTGCGTGGATCAGGCAGAGGAAAATTCAAAAATAATTTTTCACCATATTACTTCTGGCTATCGAGATGGCTGGAACGGATGAAGAATTATGATGATTTACGACATGGAAGCAAGCGGTAAGAGATTAAAGGCATTAAGAAAACAGGCAGAAAAAACACAGGAGCAGGTAGCGGAAACAGTTGGACTTGAGCCGGGAACGATCAGTAGGATAGAAAGAGGGATAAAAGGACCATCTATAGAAACATTATTGCTGTTTAGCGATGTTTATAGAGTAAGTACGGATTACATATTGAAAGGAAATGAAATAAAGAGTGAATCAAATGCTTTGCTAAAAGACTTGGAAGCAGTGTTGCAGAAATATAAGAGCATGTAAATGGGGCGAAAATTTGAAGATGGCAACTTATAATGTGAGGATGTGATTGAAAAGAATTTGATGTTTGATATAATATTATATGTAATTGAAATATAGTTGCTTACAAATCGGAGGGAAAGAAGATGGTATAAAAATATAGAGCAAAGGAATAATTAGAGGGGATAGAAGAGAAAATTTATTGTAACTGGAGTAACGGTAGAAAAGTCTTTTACCATTTCACAAAAAAATGAGGATATAAACTATTGCTTAACATACGTGAAATTGAAACAATTATTGACATAGAACATAAAAAAAGTCCAGTATTTGATGCTGGAAAAGAACAGACATTTTATGATTTGCTTGCAGCATTTGAAGATGTTTGTGGACTAATATTAATGGGTAGCATGTTTAACCCATTAGCCTTAAAAAAAATTACAGATCAAATGGATGCGCTCAATATATCATTACTATGGGTGGATGAAATATGTGTAGAAGATATGCAACCATTAGATGTCGCCCTAACAGAGACAAGATATAAACAATGTTGTGAATTGCTGAATGACTATGCTTACCCGTATTCGGTTATTTGCTCAGGCTATATTTCTTATTCTCGCAATCGATATGCTGTGGATATAGAAGATAATAAGGTTATATTTACCCCGGGTAAAGAGCAAAATAAATCTATGTGGAGTGATGTTCTTCGAGAAAGTTCTCAGGTAGATTTGAATGATATGGCAAGTATTATTGATCCGTATCGCCTAATTACCAGTGTAAGAGAACTACGAGATAAAGTGAAAGTTGAAAATGGAATGATATGCTATGAACTTTCATCTGATATGCTTAATTCATTTAAAAAAGTAGCATTGCAACAGTGGGAATTATCAAAGACACTTCCAGAAAATTGGGTGTTTGATAGTTTTACTATGGAAGAATATAAAGCTTTTTGGGTGGCACTTACTACACTTTGTTATGTTCATTTTTGTAGCTGTTTTGCTGTGGGCGATCCATTAGTGCGTCTAAAAAACAGCAATATAATTCAGAATAGTGAGTATATTGTTGCTTATATTATTTCTGCAAGTGGTTTGGAAAAAGAGAAAGTAGAGACAATTATTCAATATATTACATTTGAACCTAAAAAGAAAAATGTGGATATAATGTATCAACCTATTGTTAAACTTTCAAATGGAACATTGATTATTACCCCGATTTTGTTTATGGGATCGCGACCTGAACGAAATCTACTTGCAGTGGTTAGCTCAAGGCGTGATAGTAATTATTTCAAAGAAGTAAATGATTTGGAGAAGTTAATGGTCTCAGAACTTGAGACCTATGTTTCGTCTCCTGATATTATAAAACATAAACATCTCAGAGAAGATCTTCCTGATATTGATTTTGCTATATTTGATAGAATGACAAATTCTGCTATTATTTGTGAAACTAAATGGTTTGCAGCTGCGGATTCTACAAAAGAGGTGTATGCAAAAGAAGATGAAATAACTCATGGCTGTAAACAGATTGAGGAGATAATGGCTTATGCAATGCAGGATAGAAAGCATTTTGTAAAGCAAGTATTCAATGTTGAAGATGGAGAAACAGTGGATATATTTGTCTGTGTTGTTGCTAAACATAATATAAGAACACATAATAAATATGTACCAGTTATTGATTTAAAACGGATGGAGGAGTTGCTGTCTAAATATTCATTGAGCACTGTGTTCCACATGATCCGAAATCATCAATATGAAATTCCACTTCCTGAGGGGGCTTCAATTACATATCAGCGTGTGTTTTATGCAGGTTTTGAATTTAGAATTCCTGCGATTTGTTTTAAAGAGACATTTGACCAAGTATGATAATGGTATTTATATATTTAAGAGCTATCAATGCTGAACGAAAAGTAACAAGTTGATTAATAGATCATCTAGTATAGGAATAGATGAGGAGGGTATGTATGACGTATGAGGATGCATTATTATCACCATATATTTCATGGGATTCAATGACACAGGCAACATCCATTCCATCAAAATTATATAAGTATCAAGCTTTCTTTGATAAAGATGGAAATGAAAAACAGTATTGGGATGCAAATATGAAAGGTCAATTTCACATGAGTTTAGGCTGTGAATTTGAAGATGTAAATGACTGTAAGCCTTTTTTCGATAAAGTCTCTATTATGGAACATATAAATAATTTTTTTGAATCTTTGGGTATAGAATCTAGAGAAATAACCCTATATTTAAACGAAACTAATAATGTGATTACAGAAAAGTATTTTACTGAAATAATTAGTAATTATCAAAATTTTATTCGAGTTGGATGTTTTACTGATGATCCAGACAATAATGAGATGTGGAATAAATATGCTTTTCAAAAGAGTGGCTATTGTATCGAGTACGATACGCAAAAAAATCAATTGTTTAGTTTGTCTACATTACCAGTTTTGTATAGTGATGAGCCGTATGATTCATCATTAACTTTGGCAAATTCTATTATTATTGAGTGCTATAGAAATGCAAAACAATATTCAGAGCAAGAGATTTTAGAACGTTTTCACTCAATATATGAGAAAATAATGAAAACCGCTTATATACCAGTCTTCATAAAACAAAAGCAGGTATGGCAGTTCGAACGTGAATATAGGATGTTTTTATTGAAAAATCGAACCACAAGAGATGGGATTATTAAAGCCGAAGATTATTTAGACAGTAGTTATAATATTGATTTATCAAAATCGGTAAGCGCTGTACACTTAGGAGAGAATTTTAATAGAAATAAGGAGTATCAAGCATTACTTGATAAGGTTACTACAATATGTCAAGAAAAGGGGATAGATCTGGTCTATAGGGGTAGGTAGTCCGAACCGGGCTACCAATTTTTTTGCGCAAATTTTTCTATCAGTACCAGTAACTTACCTTCTGGGTTCTCTTTATTAAACATCTGCATTGATATACTTGAATTGTCCGTAAGGGACAACAACTTGCAAGTGATACAAGAAGATTTAGTCGTGTGATACAGGAACCATATTACATGACGGCAGATAGAATCAGGAGGAAACAGACAATGACGAATGATAGTAGAAGATTTGGATTTACCTATGGCTATGACGATGCTGTTACAGCGGCGATGCAGGAAAGAACATATCAATGGATGGATATTGTATTTGTGGACTTTGGCGAGATCAGTGGTGATTGCCTGCTATAAATGCTAAGATATAAATGTACATAAATGCTCATATAAAAATGTACAAGTTCCAGATATAATGGATCCCGTTGGAGGGATTGCATTATGATATATACACAGAAAATACATACAGATCTTCAGATTAATACCCTTGAAGATTTAGCAAAACTAAAACCTTTTCTGGAGGACGGTACATTGAAAGTAAATAAAAGTCAGATT
>NZ_JACRSW010000007.1 GCF_014384965.1 Jutongia hominis | reverse complement strand
CAGCCGCATAATATAAAAAGTCCGGGAGACGCTACATTGCATTCTCTCATGTAACCCGTCAACATATCAGTTCATTATAAAAATATTAAATTTTTGTCTTGACAACTGAGCCACTATAGTTTTATTATGAAAATGAAAAAAGCTTTTAGTGTTTTGATGATTTTTGTATTGACAATTATGTTAATTCCGCAAGATATATTTGCTTGTGATTTGAAAGACAATTGTCAATCGTTGGATGCAGGTTCCGATGCAGTCTTGGCATATTATGATGTGAAAACTCAGACGGAAACATTGATTACAGAAGATGAGCTGCAAGCAGTTGTTTCAAATGCTCAAAGAAAAAGGAGTGTAGATACAGCAGAATTTGAACCCCAAAGTGCTTCGGAACCACAGGAACAAAAACTATTAACAAAAAAAGAAAAACAGATGTTTGATGATGCAAAAAACAATACATTGGAGTATTATGGAGAAAGCCAAAAATCAACAAGAGCCATTGACAACAGAAGTCTTGTTAGTAATCCACAAGCAGATCCATATTATAGAATTGCAAAGCTTTATTTTTCAGAAACAACAAATGCTGCTGGAACGCAAAAAGCAGGATATATGGGAACGGGATTTGCTATTGGACCTAATTTATGTGCTACTGCACGCCATTGTTTGACTGATGATTATGGAAACTGGTCTACAGATTTTCAAGCATTCTATGGATATAATGGTTATAATAATACATATACTCATCAGTTTACCAATGTTTCTGCGTATATTTATTATCCACAATACATTACAGGACGAAGTGCAGATGGAAAAATAACAACAGATTCTAATTATGATGTAGCATATGTGATTTGGGGCGAGCGGACTGTAGAAAAAACAGGCTGTTTTGGAATGAGTTCAGAAATAAATAATGGGATGAGTCTTAGGAAAGCTGGATATCCAGGAAATCGTGATGACGGATATCGAATGTATGAAGCATATGGTTCTGTTACGAGTTACACGGATTTACGTTTAGATTGTGATAATATTTATTGTTCTGGTGGACAGAGCGGCTCTCCGTATTTTGATTCCGACTATTATGTACACGGGGTTATCACTCATACTAGGATGCCTAGTAATCAAGTGGTGAGTGGAGAGTCATCAGGAAGGCGGTACGATTATTCTTTGATTGTGTGGCTACAGAATAACAATTATGTATAACGGCATGACATGACAGGAGGGGAGGTTTTAATGTGAGAAAAGGATTAATTATAATTTTACTGGTAGCGTCATTTGCGACAGGAGTTATATCATATAGCTCGAAGCCATCTGCTTTAGGGAGAGTGAAATTGTCCACCAAAAAGGTTGTACTAATCCAAGGAAAATCATGCACAATTAGGTTAAAAGGTGCAAAAATAAAAAAAGTGGTTTGGAAAAGTAACAATAAAAAAATTGCCACAGTACGAAAGGGGAAAATAAAGGCAAAAAAAAGCGGGAGGTGCTCTGTTATAGCAAAGTATAAAGGGAAAAAGTATAGATGTAATGTGTGGGTAAAAAAGAATAAGTTGCCAGCAACACCAAAGCCAACTGGTAATTCCCAGGCAATTGGACCTTCAGCAGCCCCTCAAAGCTCATGGGGAACAAATGGAGAAGCTAATATAAAAGATGCAAAATTGGTAATTGACAGTTTTGTTCAAAACACCAAGACCATTACATTTTCGGTTTATAACACTTCACAACGCATGATAACTTTGCCGACTTATTTTATAGTAGAAAAGTATGACGGTAAAGTTTGGACAGTGATGCCGCGCAAAACAAATGATGTGACTGCAGATGCAAGATATATTATGCCTGGAGATAAAAGTGTGACAGAAGCGGATTTGGATAATGTTTTTGGAGAATTAGGTCAAGGAAAATATAGAGTGCGTGTGCAAACTTCATGTGGTGATGTGCTTTCTGAGTTTGAAATCATTTAAAAAATAGAAAACTTTTAGCAACTAATGAATTGTTTAACGGATAGAGGATCGCGTTTGTTTATAAAAACGTGTATCCTCTATTTTATGTTTTAACACAAGAAAATGTTCTAGGTAAGATTTGATATATCGGACGAGAAAATAGCTAATAATTTGATGCTATCATTAACATTATTGAATGAATCTGATAAACTTGTATTGATCCAATCACATACTTTTCTTGGTTTCCTTATGCCGGACAGCAGGGATATGGTAGCCGGAATATTCACTTTGCAAAAGGTTAGAAATGGGTTTTATGAGTGAAGTAAAATAAAAACTGATTCAGTAGGATTTAGCTTTGCAAATAAGGAAAAATAAAAAAATTGAATAAATCGTAATATTCCTATTGACAAAGTAGGAATACAGGTGTAATATGTGTCTTGTAATTATTCATAGCAAATTAGTATGAATACTAAAGATAACTGAATACAATGTTTGAAGGAGGTTATGCAATGGTGAAAGAAAAGTATCAAAATAATTGCAGCCGACATCTGAATCATTCGTTTGAACGAATGTATAGCAGATCAACCGGTGAAGGAGAGTATGTGATGTGTTGCCGGTAAGCAGAGTGTGATAAAATAGAATGTTTTTATGGGAAAAGTGGCTTTTGAAAATATTTGAAAGTATTCTTTAAACCCAATAAAACGTGTTATGGAATATGCAAAAATAACAGAGAGACTCAAAAACAAAAGAGTAATAAAAACTGTTATGAAACGTGCAAAAGTATACATTAAAAATAACAAGGAATTTCAAAAGAAAAAGAACAACAAGAAATACTTGTTAGGAATGTTATAAATCATGAAGAAAAGAACATAATGAAATAATATCACAAAGAACAATAAAAAACATAACGAAAAAGTATCACAAAGAACAATAAAAAACATAACGAAAAAGTATCACAAAGAACAATAAAAAGAACTTAACGAAAAAGTATTACAAGGAACAATAAAAGGAACTTAACGAAAAAGTATTACAAAAACAATAAAAAAGAAATGGAGATTAAGATTATGAGTAAGAAAAGTTATAGTGATAGAAATTTAAAATTTGAGACACTTCAGTTACACGTAGGACAGGAAAGTCCTGATCCGGTTACCGATGCAAGAGCGGTACCGATTTACCAGACATCATCATATGTTTTCCGTAACAGTGATCATGCAGCAGCAAGATTTGGTCTGACAGATGCCGGTAATATTTATGGTAGATTAACAAACCCTACAGAGGATGTATTTGAGCAGAGAATTGCAGCATTAGAGGGTGGTGTTGCAGCACTTGCAGTAGCATCCGGTGCAGCAGCTATTGATTATACGATCCAGAACTTAGCACATGCCGGAGAACATATCGTTGCAGCAAGCAATATTTATGGTGGAACATTTAACTTGTTACAGCATACATTACCTGAGTATGGAATTTCTACTACATTTGTAGATCCGGAAAACTTCGATGAGATTGAAAATGCAATTAAAGAAAATACAAAGGCTGTATTTATCGAGACATTAGGAAATCCTAACTCAGATGTTGTTGATATCGAAGGAATCGCGAAGATTGCACATGCACATAAGATTCCTCTTGTAATTGATAACACATTCGGTACACCTTATTTAATCCGTCCAATCGAGTATGGTGCTGATATCGTTGTACATTCTGCAACAAAATTCATCGGTGGTCATGGTACTACAATCGGTGGTGTTATTGTTGACAGTGGTAAGTTTGACTGGGAAGCTTCAGGAAAATTCCCTTCATTAACAGAACCAAACCCAAGTTATCATGGTGTAAGCTTTACAAAAGCAGCAGGTCCGGCAGCTTTCGTTACAAAGATCCGTGCTATCCTGCTTCGTGATACAGGTGCTACATTATCACCATTCCATGCATTCTTCTTCTTACAGGGATTGGAGACATTGTCTCTTCGTGTAGAACGTCATGTAGAGAATTCATTGAAGGTTGTAGAATATTTGAAGAATCATCCATTGGTAGAAAAGGTTCATCATCCATCTATTTCAGATGATCCGAGACAACAGGAATTATATAAGAAATATTTCCCTAATGGTGGTGGATCAATCTTCACATTTGAAATCAAAGGTGATGATACAACAGCTAAGAAATTCATTGATAACTTAGAGTTATTCTCATTATTAGCAAATGTAGCGGATGTAAAATCTCTGGTTATTCATCCGGCAAGTACAACACATGCACAGCTTTCTGATGAAGAATTAGAGGCTGTAGGTATCAAGAAGAATACAATTCGTCTGTCAATCGGTACAGAGCATATTGATGATATCATTGAAGATCTCGAAGAGGCTTTCAAAGCAGTAGCAGAATAAGAATTGTAAGACAACAGTAGATGAAATGTTACGCTGTCATAAGAGTAAATACCTCAAAAATGTAAATAGATGAATTTATAAATCCCTCACTTGGCAGTCTGAATGAATACCAAAAGTGAGGGATTGTTTATTTTAACAGGAGGGAAAAGAGTGAGCATAAAAAATAGTATTATTGATCTGGTAGGAAATACACCGCTTCTTGCATTACGTCGTATCGAGAAGAAAGAAAATGTAGATGCAAATCTGATCGCAAAGCTTGAATATTTTAATCCGGCCGGAAGTGTAAAAGACCGTGTGGCTAAAGCAATCATTCTGGATGCTTTGGAAAAAGGTGAAATCGATAAGGATACTACACTTGTAGAACCAACAAGCGGAAATACAGGAATCGGTCTTGCATCTGTAGCGGCTGCATTGGGCATGAAGCTGATCATCACGATGCCTGAGACCATGAGTATTGAACGAAGAAAATTGATGAAAGCCTATGGGGCAGAACTGGTGCTTACGGATGGTACGAAAGGTATGAAAGGTGCGATCGCAAAAGCCAATGAAATTGTAGAAAAGACGCCAAACTGCTTTATCCCGGGACAATTTAATAATATGGTAAATCCAAAGACACATGAAGAAATTACGGGACCTGAGATTTGGAAAGAAGCAGAGGGAAAAGTAGATGTTTTTGTGGCAGGAGTTGGTACCGGTGGAACGATATCCGGTGTCGGAAAATATTTAAAAGAAAAGAATCCTGATGTAAAAGTCATTGCTGTTGAGCCGGCTACTTCACCGGTTTTATCAGAAGGAAGATCCGGTCCGCATAAGATTCAGGGAATCGGATCAGGCTTTATTCCTGAAACATTAGATACTACTATCTATGATGAAGTCATTAAGGTGACAAATGAAGAAGCATTTTCCATGGGACGTGAAATTGCAAGAACAGAAGGTGTTCTGGTCGGAATTTCTTCCGGTGCTGCGTTATGGGCAGCCGTGGAAGTAGCAAAAAGACCGGAATGTGCCGGAAAAAATATTGTTGTATTTTTCCCGGATACCGGTGACCGTTATTTATCAGGTCCGATGTTTGAGTCTATTTAAGGGAAAATATTTTAAATCATTACTTGATCTGGTTTATTTAATAGAAAATATTTTAGATCATCATTTGATCTGGTCTATTTAATAGAAATGCTATTTCCACGGGCGTACATTTTTCGTCCAGCCTTTTTGCTGCCAATAAGACGCATCGGCTTCATTTAAGCCATTTCGCTGTGCAAAGTGCATCAGATAAAAAAATGCTTTTGTTTTAAAGGAGGGTGTTACATGCCCTTCTTTTTTGATGATCTTTTGGGCTAAATGGTTTAGCTTTTTATCAATTTTCTCTTTTTTCTCTTGTGGGACAGTATTCCATGAGGTGCTGTGAATTGCAATACCATAGCGGTAAGTCTTTCCAACGCCCCAGAAAAATGTACTGTCCACCATATCTTTGTTGGTACTCTTTGTTCCTGCTCCGGCAGCAGTGGAGATACAGACAGCCTGTTTGGTGAACATGGCTTCTTCCGGGCGATGTACAAGCCAGCGCCAGCCGTAATGATCTAAAAAGGCTTTCATTGATCCGGTTACGTGATAGACATAAACCGGACTTTCGAGAATGATAACATCGGCTTCATCGATCGCTTTCGTGATCGGTGCTAACTTTTCATAATGAGGACATTTCTTCTCTGATTGCATAAAGCACTGTGTACAACCGATGCAATAGTTGTCAAAATCTCTGGGAAGAAAAGACTCGGTGATACTGTTTTCGGCGGAAAAAGTATCATTAGAAATGTCAGTGTTATTCGAATTGTGAGAGTTATTCACATTGTGTATATCATAAGAGTTATACGTGTTTTTGCACAGCTTTTCAGCTAAGCTGTGTGCGATATGGTAAGTAGATCCTTTGTGGCTCTGTCCATGTATAATGGTTACTTTCATAATAAAAACTCCTTTTTGAAATAATGAGCTAAAAAGAAAAGCAAGCGACAGCAAAACCGGCAGTTGATTTTCCGGATGAATGAGCAAATTTTTTTGCAAAGCAGAAAGAAAGGTTCTGCAAGAGCACATTTGTAAGCTTGTAGCGAAATGCATGATGTGATAACTCCAAAATCACAGATTAGATATATACGATTAAGAGATCTCCAAAGGAAACTTCACCGTAAATTCGCAGGATCGGTGTGTCCTGTGCTTCTGACATACCCTGTTCGCGGACTCCGGCAAAAGAAGCTTTGGTGTGGAATTCGACATTCCATGTCTTTGGAATAAAGAGAACCATAGAACCAAAATTATTTTCTACATTGATATCTGCCATTCCTTTATGGATGATTGCATTATCGAAATAGACTTTTAGTTCACCAAAATTATTTTCCAGGTTGGCATATTCAAAAGAATCGGTATTTACATATTTGATACTCGAACCAAAAGTGTTTTCAAAATGAAGCACATTTCCTGATTCATTTTCAAAAATCTTTTTACCACTATCAGTATAGTTCTGATTAAATTGCCCATTGCTAAAAGAACGGTGCGACTTTGGAAAGAGCATGGAAAGTCCGATACTTGCGAGTAAAGCTGCCCCTAAGATCGTAGAAGTATTGATCGGGAAGAATGAAAAGATCTTATTGTATTGTATCAGCATAAAAGCAAGTGCAAAAACAATCGCAAAAAAGTTCTTATGCTGTAGCCCCTGAATGAGCATCCAGAGAAAAAAGAGTGTAAAGATTGTACTAGTCACGGAAATGTTATATACATTTGGCCAGAAGTTGAACTGGTTTAGCACCAGACCGGCAGCAGCTAATAAAAATAATAATCCCCAAAATGCTTTGTTAAAAGAAAATCGTCTATTCATAAAAATCCTCCTATTGTTGTGTATGTTTTTTCATAGAATTTGTAATGTAATTTTATAAAGTTTGCGATGTTATATTTATGTATGCTTTTACTAGAACTTGCAATGTAATGTTTATATATGCTTTTTAATAAAATTTGTGTTGCAAATTATCCGGTTTGATTGGTGTTTCTCTTTTCTTCCAGTTTATTCTTCAATGGCTTGTAATAATTACGGGATACATAGACCTGTTTATAGGTATCTTTGAACTCGATCAGACTGGAAGCGGTAAGATTCCGGTTGATCGCATAGACCTTGTTCGTATTCAGGATCGCTGACTTTGAGATCCTCATAAAGATACCGGGCAGAAGCTCTTCTAATTCATACAGCTTTCTTTTTGTCTGAAAAATATCATCCTTGGTATGGGCCTCTATCCCATTGATCCCGGTTTCAAAGAAAAGAATATCATCTAACTTCACATAATATTCCGTCTCTTTCTTATAAAGAACCATTTTCTCCTGTGCATTTTCAATTTCGGAAAGTGCCATCTGCATTTTCTGTACTTTTTCGGAAATCGAATTGCATCGGATGATGACTTCTTCTTCCATGAGCGAATCATCCAGCTCAATTCGTATTTTCATGGGTTTCGTATCACCTCTTCTCCTCTTGCCCCTCTCGCAATGTTCTTGACAATGCTTATTATAGGGAAAGACGTTCTTCTTGTAAATACGAAAAAAGTAAGAGGTAAGTTTTGGAGAGTAAGAGGTAAAAATGGGGTGGTAAGAGATTTCATAACCAATAAAGCACAACTTGTGACCAATCAAGTGAAAACGGCAAAAGCCCATGTTATACTTGCATGTAAGACAGCAGAAGATATAGGCAGGATATGATGATTTCTCGGAATTATGAGTAGTCATGTCAGTGAAACTATTGCATTGCATTTACGAAATGGAGGAAAAGTTTATGAAGCGGATGAAAGAAAACAGAGGTTATTTGAGAGCAGTGGCAGGTATGATTGCTATTGCACTTTTTTTGGGATTATTACCGTCAGCAGTTGTAAAAAAAGCAAAGGCAGAAAACTACAATGCAGGCAAAGATGAGATAAGAGTGTATTTGTCACAGGATTCATTTGTGACAGCAGGACATACTGGAAAAGTCAGTATCTCAAGTAAAAAGATTACCGTTACAGGATGGTCCTATGTATGGGGCGGTGAGTTTAAATATGGCAAAGATGGCTGGGATGGAAATCGCGGAAAATGGAAAAAGAAAAAGCAGACTTATGTATTAGATGAAAATTGTGAATATGGTGATGTAAATTCTGATTATTCTGATCTTGGAAATAAAGCAATTACTCGTGAAAAATTTTTGGACAAATTAAAGAAATATAAAAATAAAAAAGGAATATGCGTTGTAATAATAAAATATAAAAACAAAGCTAATACAATAGCGCTCCGTAAGACAGCAAAATTAACAAAAAAAGAAAAATTAGGGAAAACGGACTGGGGTTCAGTATATGCAAAAGGAGACTTTGAACATGATCCGGAGAACTATGGAAAGATATATATGAAAAACGGAAAACTGATTGTAAAAGGAAATATTACTTTGTTAGCAGGCACATTAGCGAAAAATACAAGAAAATATACAATATCTTCAAAATGTGAATATATATTTGAACATTCACGCACAACTGCTGCAAAAATGAGAAAAATTTTAAGGGAGTTTAATACAGGAAAGAAGTATAGTCAAGTTGCCATAAGCTTTAAAAACAACAAAGTAGATTGTATAGAATTGTCTGCAAGAGTGTAATCTTAATAAGCAATTGTAAAACTCTGTTAGTTGGCAAAAATAAAAAGTCGTGCACAGTAAATTGCACATATTGTCTTATGGAATGGGCAGGGGCTATACTATTTATAGCTAGCAGATCATGTACACTTAGAAATTTCTGCCAGCAAAATAGTCATAAACTCTGCTGTAAGAAAAATAATAACAAAAGATAGGAAAAAGGGGGAACAAGCGGATGAGTATAGTATTTATAAGGTAAAGGCATATGCTTCTTATAAATTAGTAACACACGTATATGCGTATCCAAAATAAAATACCAAGTTATAAATTTTCCTTTTCAACATGTAAGACAGATGCGCATATAATATGTTTTTGCATCTGTCTTATACATTTGTAAACAGAGTATTTTGATAGCACGTTATGAAGCAGTAGTAGAGGAAAAATGGAAGCAGAGTTTCCGGTAAGGAGAAAATGAATTGATATAAAATATGCAAATAGCCTTATGACGTTTTGGGAACGTCCGAAAAACACACGAAGCACGAAAGGAGATATTTATGAAAAAAAGAACAGGCAAAAAAGCAGCCGCTTGTGTATTAGCGGGAGCAATGGTGCTTAGTATGATGCCACTCCCGGGAACAGGAGTGACAAG
Source organism: Jutongia hominis (assembly GCF_014384965.1). Lineage (GTDB taxonomy): Bacteria > Bacillota > Clostridia > Lachnospirales > Lachnospiraceae > Butyribacter > Butyribacter hominis. Next base: position 61,369 of record NZ_JACRSW010000007.1, on the reverse strand, counting down.
TGCATCGGCAGCAGCCAAAGTAAAACTTAGCAAAAAACAGGTGATGGTAAAGGTTAAGAAGAAAACAACGATCAAAGTGAAAAATGCCGGTAAGAAGAAAATCAAAGCAAAAATGGCAAACAAAAAGATCGCAACCGTCAAAGTAAGTAAGAAACAGCTTGTTATCACCGGAAAGAAAGCAGGCAAGACAAAGTTGACAGTAACTGTCAAGGGAATGAAGAAATGTAGCATTCCAGTCATTGTAAAAAAGGCAAATGCGACAGTTACAAAAGCAACAAAAGCTCCGGCTGCAACAAAGGTACCATCTGTAACAAAAGTACCGGCTGTGCCAACGAATGTACCGGCTATAACCCAGGCACCGATGATAACAGAGACACCAAGCGTAACGGAGACACCAAGTGTAGCAGAGTCACCGGATGTAACGGAGACACCAAGTGCAACAGAGTCACCGGATGTAACGGAGACACCAAGTGCAACAGCAGATGCTTACAAGAATGAAAGTGATGTGTCAATCATAACAGGAATCATTCAGGAGCAGAGACAAAAGGGAGCTTCGGTAAGTGAGGATTTAGATAACACAGAGCAGTATATATGGAAAGATGGACGACTGGTAGAAATTCATTGGTATTACTTAGGTGTATGTGACAAATTAGATGTGAGTGGTTTGACGGCATTAACATACTTGGATTGCTATGAAAACCAGTTAAGCAGTTTGGATGTGAATGGCTTGACAGCGTTGACATACTTGCGTTGCTCTGAAAACCAGTTAAGCAGTCTGGATGTGAGCAAGAATATATCATTGACCGAATTGTTTTGCACTGATAATCAGTTAAGCAGTCTGAATGTGAGTGGCTTGACAGCATTGGAAACTTTGTATTGCAATTATAATCAGTTAAGCAGTCTGAATGTAAGTGGCTTGACAGCATTGGAAACTTTGTATTGCTATGATAATCAGTTAAGTAGTCTGGATGTGAGCGACTTGACAGCATTGGAAACTTTGTATTGCTATGATAATCAGTTAAGTAGTCTGGATGTGAGCGACTTGACAGCATTGGAAACTTTGTATTGCAATTATAATCAGTTAAGCAGTCTGAATGTAAGTGGCTTGACAGCATTGACATACTTGAATTGCAATTATAATCAGTTAAGCAGTCTGGATGTGAGTGGCTTGACAGCATTGGAAACTTTGTGTTGCTTTGACGTCCAATTAAGCAGTCTAAATGTGAGTGGCTTGACAGCATTGACATACTTGGATTGCAAAAATAACCAGTTAAGCAGTCTGAATGTAAGTGGCTTGACAGCATTGGAAACTTTGTATTGCAATTATAATCAGTTAAGCAGTCTGAATGTGAGTGGCTTGACAGCATTGGAAACCTTGTATTGCGGTAAAAATCAGTTAAGAAGTCTGAATGTGAGTGGCTTGACAGCATTGACATATTTGCATTGCTCTGAAAACCAGTTAAGCAGTCTGGATGTGAGTGGCTTGACAGCATTGGAAAGCTTGTATTGCTATAACAATCAGTTAAGCAGTCTGAATGTGAGTGGCTTGACAGCATTGACATACTTGAATTGCAATTATAATCATCAGTTAAGCAGTCTGGATGTGAGTGGCTTGACAGCATTGGAAACTTTGTATTGCTTTTATAATCAGTTAAGCAGCCTGAATGTAAGTGGCTTGACAGCATTGGAAAGTTTGCAGTGCTCTGAAAACCAGTTAAGAAGTCTGGATGTGAGTGGCTTGACAGCATTGACATACTTGAATTGCACTGGTAATCAGTTAAGCAGTTTGGACGTGAGTGGCTTGACAGCATTGGAAACTTTGTATTGCACTGATAACCAGTTAAGCAGTTTGGATGTGAGTAAGAATATGGCATTGACATGGTTGGAATGTCCTCTAAACCAGATAAGTAGTCTGGATGTTAGTAAAAATATGGCATTAACACACTTGAATTGCTATAAAAACCAGTTAAGCAGTTTGGATGTTAGTAAAAATACGGCATTGACATACTTGTATTGCTATGATAACCAGTTAAGTAGTTTGGATGTGAGTGGCTTGACAGCATTGACAGACTTGAATTGCGATAATAATCAGTTAAGCAGTCTGGATGTGAGTGGCTTGACAGCATTGACAGACTTGGGTTGCAAAAATAACCAGTTAAGCAGTCTGAATGTAAGTAGTTTGACAGCATTGGCATACTTGTGTTGCTATGATAACCAGTTAAGCAGTTTGGATGTAAGTCAGAACGCAGACTTGAATACCTTAATTTGCGATAATACGGTTACCATTATTGGCAAGGAGAATACAAAGTTAAATTAAGGATTAAGAAGATTATGAGTAGGGGCTGTTGCATTACTTCCTAATGCTGATATGCCTCTGCCAAGTAGATTGGTTAAGCATTTAAATGAAGTGCTGATGAACGATCATAGAATTATTGCAAGCTCAGCAATCAATACCGAAGCCAATCAGGAGTTCCAGCGTTCGTTAAGTGCATGGAATCAGCTGTTACAGGAACGGCTTCATATGAGTCTGAAAGATCTTGGCTTTGTATCATATGAGTAAGAATTGATTGTATTTATAGCAGAACAAGAGAAATGGCTAATGAATGATCCTCAACTCTGCTATGAGAAACAAGGATTACAAAAGATAGGAGGATGTACCAATGAGAAATGCAAAGAAAACAATAGCAATCGGCTTGTCGCTTGCTATGATGGTATCAGGTATCGTAATGCCATCGACAAAAAGTCAGGCTGCAAGTAAAGTGAAGTTAAATAAAACAGCAGCTACGATTACGGTTGGTAAAAAGCTGACTTTAAAAGTGAAAGGAACCAAGAAAAAGGTAAAATGGTCAAGCAGCAAAAAGGCAATTGCAAGTGTTACGAAAAAAGGTGTTGTAACAGGAAAGAAAGCCGGAAAAGCTACGATTACAGCAAAGGTTGGAAAAAAGAAGTATAAATGCAAGGTAACAGTAAAAGCAAAAGCGAAGAAAACCACAGCAGCAAAGAAAACCACTACAAAAGTAACACCAACACCGAATGGAAATGTGGTGAATGTGACAGAGACGGCAAAGCCGGTAGAGAGTGTGAAACCGGTTGAGAGTATGGAACCAGAAGAGAGTGTAAAGCCGGAAGAACCTGTGGCAGCAGAATTAGTGTTATCAGATGATAAAAAAACAGTAACAGGTATTAAAAATAGAGGAGAAGCAACATATGCTGAAATTCCCGAGGGAGTAACTAATATAAACGAGTGGGTTTTTGATTCATGCTCAAATTTACAAAAAGTTTCATTGCCTCAAAGTCTTCAAAACATAGGGAATTATGCTTTTCAAGTATGTAAAAAATTAGAAAATGTTGTGATTCAGAAGGGTGTAAAAGAAAAAAGAGATCGGGGTAGGTGCATTTTACAAATGTAGTAATCTGGAAAGTGTGACAATACCAGGAAGTATAACCGGTATAGAAAAGTATGCTTTTTCGGGGTGTGAAAAGTTGACTAATGTTGAAATTTTAGAAGGGGTAACAAGTATTGGAGAAAGTATGTTTGAAGAATGCAGCAGTTTAGAAAGTATCATACTACCATCAAGTGTGACAAAAATAGATAAATATGCATTTTATAATTGTACAGAATTAAAAACTGTTGCCATACCGGAAAATACAAAAGAGATATATCGATATGCATTTTCGAGATGTGATAAATTAGTAAATATTATTTGGAATAATATGACATATAATACTTTAGAGGAATTTATGAATACATTTAGGGAAGCCGGAAACCTATATGAAAATTATGAATAGTTTTTTTAAAATTGCAGAATGCATATTTGAGAATATTTCAAAGTGTATCAAAAAGAATTAGAAACCACATAAGAAAGACATACAAGGGGGAGACGGATGAAACAATATCATTTAAGTGTACCACAGCAAAATATTTGGAATCTTCAAAAATTTTATAGTGAGACAGCAATTGGAAATCAATGCGGTGCCATATTATATAATGAAAAGAAAAATACGGAATTGTTGAAAAAAGCAATTTATAAATTTATAAAAAGTCAAAGTGGTATGAGATTATTTTTCATAGAAAAAGATGAGCCCATGCAATGTATATCTCAGGAAATTTGTGAAGATATTCCGGTGAAAAAATTTGTTTCAATGGAGCACTTTGAAGAATACGCAAAAGAATTTGCAAAAAATCCAGTGGGACTTTATGCAAAGAAAATGTATCGTTTTGTCATTTTTGAGGTGCAAGATCGAAGTGGTGTATTAGTGACGTTAAGCCACTTAATATCTGATGCATGGAGTTTTAGTCTTATGGCAAATCAGGTTGATGTAGTATATCATAATTTAGAACAGGGAAAGGATGAAATATTAGATATTGCAGATTATATGGATTATATATGTGCAGAAGATGAATATTTCAAATCGGATCGCTTCAAAAAAGATAAATTATATTGGGATGAAAAGTATCGCTATCAGCCAGAAAAAAGTATAATTAAAATATGTTCAAATAAGAAGAACAGTATTGAAGCTAAAAGGGTGACAAAATCAGTACCAATGGAAATTGAGAAGAAATTAGAAAACTATTGTAAATTATATAATACAACACCAGCAGTTCTTTTTGAAGCAGCACTTATAATTTATTTGTCACGTATAAATTATGATAATGAATCTGTAACAATAGGAATTCCAGTATTAAATCGAAAAAATATTTATGAAAAAAAGATCGCAGGGATGTTTGTTTCAACAATGCCATTTACTATTTATGTAGACAAAAGTATGCTGATATCTAGCTTAATACATGAAATAACAAAGGGACATATGGATATGTTTAGACACCAAAAATATCCTTATAGCAATATTTTAAAATCTTTACGAGAAAGACAAAATTTTGAAGGAAACTTATATGATGTAATGATAAGTTATCAAAATGCAAAAACGAATACAAAAGCCGAAACAAGATGGTATAGCAATGGATGCAGCGAGATTCCACTTGTGATTCATATTGATAACCGAGATACTAAAAATAGTCATACAATAAATTTTGATTATCAGACAGCAGTTTTTTCTGATGAAAAAGAAGTCATTATGCTGTTTGATAGGTTAATGTTTATATTAGATCAAATAGTGGATGACAAGAATGGGAAGATTAAAGAAATAAGGATTATTCCTTACAGAGAAAACAAATCTATAATAGAAAAATTTAATGATACACATATGTCATATACAGATGAAAAGTGTATTCATGAATTATTTAGAGAACAGGCCAAAAAAACGCCAAACAATATTGCATTAGTTGAGAATGATAGACAGTATACTTATAAACAATTGGATTTTTTAACTGACAAGTTGGCATATATATTAAGAAAAAAAGGTGTTAAAAATAATGAGGTTGTTCCTATTATCGCAAAAAAAAGCTGGCAGGCAGTAGTCGCAATAATATCCATTTTAAAAGCAGGTGGAGCATATATGCCTGTTGATCCTACATATCCATTTGAGAGAATTCAGTTTATTGTAAGAAGTGCAAGGAGTAAAGTGGCATGTGTGTTGGATTATTTTGAAAAAATACAGGATGTTGATTATATAGATTTGAAAAAAGATCTGGAAAAGATTTCAAACAATAATTTGAAGGCTCCAATTATAAGTAATCTTAATGAAATGTCAAACTTGTGTTATATAATCTTTACATCAGGATCAAGTGGTCAACCCAAGGGAGTAATGATAACACATAGAAATTTGTATAACTATGTAAAAACAGTAATGAATACCTATAAAATTAGTCATTTCAATATGTCGTTTATTACTAGCTTATATGTGGATTTATCAATTACAGTTACATTTTTACCATTGCTTACAGGCAGTACATTAGAAGTTGTAAATCAAGATCTTATGAATGGATTAAAATATATTATTAATAAATCAGATGATTTATATAAACTCACACCAACACATGTAGATATGTTGCAGGAAATGCAATTGGAATTACCAAAAAATGCTACATTTATTTTAGGTGGAGAAGCAATTAAACTCAAAAATATTGAATATATTTGTAAAAATGCAAGATTGCTGGATGAATACGGTCCTACAGAAATTACAGTAGGTTGCTGTATTAAAATGTATGAGAGAGGAATGAAAGAATACAATATTACAATTGGAGAACCAATTGCTAATAGTCAAATTTACATCCTTGATAAAAATGGAGATCCATTACCGATAGGTGTAGCAGGGGAATTGTGTGTAGCAGGGGAAGGAGTGAGTAGAGGATATATTGGTTGTCCGGAACTTACGGCAGAAAAATTTGTTTCTAATCCATATGCTACAGTAGAGAATATGCATGGAAAAATAATATATCATACAGGTGATTTAGCACGTTGGAGAATAGATGGAGAAATTGAATATTTAGGTAGAATTGATGCACAAGTAAAAATACGTGGATTAAGAATAGAGCTCGGCGAAATAGAAAGTGTAATGTCTAGGAATGAGGGGATTTATCAAGTTGCTGTTGCTGACAAAACAGATGAAAACGGTAGACAATATTTAGTTGGTTATTATACGTCTGATGATAAAATAGACGAGAATCGGATAAGAAATAATCTTTTGACATCACTTCCACAGTATATGGTTCCAAATTATTTTATGAGATTGAATGAGATGCCAATGACACGGAGTGGAAAAGTGGATCGTAAAAATTTACCATTACCACTATTTTCAAATACAAATATATATGTAACACCGTCAAATCCGGTAGAAGAAAAACTATGTCACATATTAGAAAAATTGTTACATATGGATAGAATTGGTATTAATGATAATTTTTTTGAAGTTGGTGGGGACAGTCTGACCGCTATTCAGTATGTTACGAAAGCACATAGCATGGGAATTAAAATTGATTTACAAAATGTGTTTGATTATCCTACAATAAAGGCTTTAAATGATTTTTTACAAGATAAATCAAAGTTAAAGGTGCAGTATCAAGAAGCAGAATTAAAAAAATATAAGGGTATTTTTGGGAGAAACGTTATAGTAAAGGAAGAAAGATTTGAAAAAAAGTCACTTGGAAATATACTTCTTACAGGTGCTACAGGATTTCTTGGTGCTCATGTACTCAATGAATTAATGCAAAAAGAGAATGGAAAAATATATTGTTTAATTAGAAGTCAAAAAGCAGATGACAGGAGAGGAAGATTAAGCAAAATTCTTAAATATTACTTTGGAGACAAGTATGATTCTGAGATAAATAAGAGAATTATTCCAATTGTTGGAGATATAGAAAAGGAAGGACTGTCTTATGATATGCCTACAGATGTGCAGACTGTCATACATACAGCTGCTAGTGTAAAGCATTATGGTTCATATGAATACTTTTATAAAGTAAATACGGAAGGAACGAAACATGCAGTAGAATATGCACAAAAAATTAAAGCAAAGTTTATTCATATATCAACTTTAAGTGTTAGTGGTAACAGTATGGCAGACGATTTTACGATATATCGTTCTAATAAAGAAAAAAATTTTAATGAGACGTCTTTTTATATCGGACAATCTTTGGATAATGTGTATATTCGCAGTAAATTTGAAGCAGAAAGAAAAGTATATGATGCAATGCTAAATGGTTTGGATGCAAAAATAATTAGAGTAGGAAATCTTACAAATCGTGTATGTGATTATAAATTTCAGCCTAACTATGAATCAAATGCTTTTCTTACTAGAATAAAGGCAATTTTGGAATTTGGTTTATTCCCAGAGTATCTTATGAGTTTATATACAGAATTTTCACCAATTGATAAGACAGCAGAAGGAATTGTAAAGATTGCTCAGTATGCAAACAGGCAATGTGTATTTCATCTAAATAGTAATAAGGTTATATATTTTGATCGTTTTCTTGAAATAGCCAATAAACTTGGAATATCTATGAAAGTTGTAAATGGGGGAGAGTTTAACAAAGCCCTTCAGGAGACAGCTAAGCAAGATAGTACAGAATATATTTATGAAGCATTCCAAAATGATATAGACGAACAGGGATACCTTGTATATGATAGCAATATCCATATTGAAAATAATTTCACTCTATGTTTTTTAAAGAAGGTAGGATTTGAGTGGAATGAAACAGACATACGGTATATCAGTGGGTATATAGACTATTTCAGGAAAATAGGATACTTGGAGGTGTAGCATGAAATATAAACCATATGATTTATATGAACTTCCTAAAATTAATGATTTAAAGGATATGCTATTCCAAAAGAAAAAGATGAGTCCGGATAAGATAGCGTTTACGTTTTCAAAAGGGAAAAATATTGTTTCAAAAACATATACAAAAGTTTTTGATGATGTAAATTCATTTGGAACATGGTTATATGAAAAAAAGCATATTGGAAAACATATCGCAATTATTGGAGAAAATTCATATGAATGGCTTATGACTTTTTTTGCAGTTACATGTGGTGGAAATGTGGTAGTTCCAATTGATAAGGAGCTGCCGGAAAATGAAATTGCAAGATTGCTTGAAACGGTTGATGTAGAGATTATATTTTTCTCAAAGTCATATCGGCAATTGGTTACAAATGTAGTGGAATTATTGAAAAAAAAGATTACTATATATTGTATGGCTGATATGCAAAATTATATAGAAATTGGAAAAGAACAGTTTACATCATGGAAAAATGCATTTTCAAATTATAAAATTGATAGTAAACAGTTATGTTGCATAATGTTTACATCGGGAACTTCTGGAAATAGTAAGGGGGTCATGCTAAGTCATGAAAATATTGTAGAGGATATCAATAACAGTTGTAAACTATTTATTCTGGAGGGAAATACAATTGCTGTCTTACCATTTCATCATGCTTTTGGGTTAGTGGTTGCAGTTTTAATGGCCTTTAATTATGGTCATACAATTTATATCAATAAAAGCTTAAAAACAATTCAAAAGGATTTACAAATTGCAAAACCGCAGACAATGTTTTTGGTTCCGTTATTTGTGGAAATGTTTCATAAGCAGATATGGATAACTGCCAAAAAAGAAAGTAAAGAAAAATCACTTCAAAGAATGATGAAACTCAGTGATTTTTTGTTGAAATTTGGAATTGATGTGAGAAAAAAAGTGTTTGCACATATAAGGAATGTCTTTGGTGGTGCAATAGAGTATATTATATGTGGTGGTGCACCACTTGGTATACAGTATGTGAAAGAATTTAGGAGCTTTGGAATTGAAATACTTAATGGATACGGAACTACAGAATGTTCTCCTTGTGTTGCAGTAAACAGAAATCTTTATCATAAAGACGGAACTGTTGGTGTTGTAGTGCCTGGTATTGATGTGAAGATCAGTAATTCTAGAGAAGTGTTAGTAAAAGGTTCAATAGTTATGCTGGGTTATTATAATGCTGCTGACTCAAATAAGGAAGTCTTTAGGGATGGCTGGTATAAAACAGGGGACTTAGGATATTTGGATGATGATGGTTTTCTTACTTTAACAGGACGATGCAAAAATTTAATTATTTTAAGTAATGGAGAAAATGTATCACCTGAAGAACTGGAAGCTGATTTTTTGGAATATGATGAAATACAAGAAGTGCTTGTATATGAGGAAGATGGGATGATAATAGCAGAAATTTATCCTAATGAAGAATGCCTGGTAAAGAAGGCTGAATTGGAATTTTTGCAAGAACATTTTGATAATATCTGCAGAGAGATAAATAGTAAACGACCATTATATAAACAGGTAAAAAAGATAAAGCTACGAAATTCTGAATTTGAAAAAAATACAAGTAGAAAAATATTAAGATATAAAAGAAAGGAAAATACTAAATGATAGAAAAAGTAATTGATATATTAGTTGATTATACAATATTGGAAAAGAACAACATTACAGAACAATCAAAACTTGTGATTGATTTAGGATTAAGCTCTTTGGATGTTATAAATGTGGTGGTGGCATTTGAAGAGGAATTTGATATAGAAATACCAGATCAGAAAATAAAGGAACTGAATACAGTGGGAGATATTGTAGAATATATTGAGCAGAATGTATAAAACATATTTATTTCAACAGGAAGAATTTGTAAAAGATGATTTTGTAAAACAGTTGCTTACTTTATTGCCGATGGAAAGAAAAGAAAAAGCATTGCGATATCGTAATTTAATTGATAGGAACAATTGTGTAATTTCATATATTATGTTGAAAATTGCATTGAAAGAATGTTTTGGAATAACAAAGTTTACTATGAAATATGATGAGAATGGTAAACCATATTTGTTAGAATATCCGGATATCTTTTTTAGCATTAGTCATTGTGTATACGGATGTGTTGTTGCAGTAGCTGATGAATTAATAGGAGTTGATATTCAAAATGTAATTCCATTTTCTTATAATGTTGCTGAAAGAGTATGTTGTTCTGAAGAATTAAATGTATTGACTAATAGTAGAAATCAAACAATAGATTTTATTCGTATGTGGACAATAAAGGAAAGTTATTTGAAAATGATTGGAGAAGGTATTGTTGGCGATCTGAAATCAGTTAATACATTAGAAATGAGTTCGAGTTCGACTGAAATTGTTTTTAGTAAAAATATTATTATAGTTGTGTGCAGAAAAAAATGATTGTTTGAAAGTGATGATAGTAAATGGATTGCCACAATTAATGAACAGTTAGAAGAATAACACACTGCCTCTATCACTCTCCGGCAACCAACACCAAAGAGCAGCAGGGGCAGTGGGCATAGGCAAAAATATGTATTTATGATAGAATCCACAGAATCACGGGAAGATTCCTTTGATATTTTCGGCATAGACTAACTTTCGCAATGCCACGATATAAGCTGCCATACGGCAGGTACAGCTGCATTCTTCTACGACATCCATAATGTCTTCGAAAGACTTTTTCATCAGGTTTTCTAACATTTCATTTACCTGATTGCGTTCCCAGGTCAGTTCCTGAATATTCTGAACCCATTCAAAGTAAGATACGATAACACCACCACTGTTTGCAAAAATGTCGGGAACGACGGTAATGCCACGTTTTTCAAGAATCGCATCGGCTTCCTCTGTAGTTGGTCCATTGGCAGCTTCTACGATAATAGAACATTTCAGATCATTGGCATTGTCTGCCGTGATCTGGTTCTCAAGGGCGGCAGGAACCAGAACATCACAGTCGCAGGCAAGCACTTCTTCATTTGAAATATGGGAAACACCATCTGCATTGTAATCTTTCAGGAGTTTTCCGGTATCTTCCATAAAGTCACAGATTGCATCAATATTTAATCCGTCTGCACAATATAATCCACCGGAAATGTCGCTGATCGCTACAACACAGGCATTTCTGTGATAGAAAATCTTTGCGGCATTGCTTCCGACATTACCCATACCCTGAATGGCTACTCTGGTGTTGGCAAGTGTCTTATCTTTCTTTTTCAAAATGAGTTTGGTGCTGATCACAACACCACGGCCGGTTGCGGAATTTCTTCCGCGTGAGCCTCCAAGCTCAACCGGTTTGCCGGTTACGACACCTGGACAAGGTTTTCCTTTTAACTGGCTGTAAGTATCCAGTACCCATGCCATGGTTTGGGCGTTGGTATTGACATCGGGTGCCGGAATATCAGTATCTGCACCGATAATAGGTGCGATAGCGAACGTATAACGTCTTGTGAGGTTGCGAAGCTCTCTTTTTGATAAAGTAGACGGATCGACTTTGATACCACCTTTTGCACCACCATATGGAATATTTGCTACGGCACATTTGAGTGACATCCAGGTTGCTAAAGCCTTGACTTCAGACAAGGTACAATCCTGGTGATAGCGGATACCACCTTTGAAAGGTCCTCTGATATTGGAATGCTGTACACGATAGCCTTCAAATACTTTGACTGTGCCATCGTCCATTTCTACCGGAAGGTAAACTTTTGTTTCTCTTTGCGGGTTTTTGATGATCTCAAACATTGTTGTATCAATATGCCCGATTTCCATTGCTTTGGTCATAACGTCTTGAACGTTTTTAAATGGATCATATGTTTTCGCCATAAGAACTCTCCTTATTATGTAAAAAATGTTATGTGAAAAGTAGTGGAGTGCTTAAAAGCAAGTCGCTGGCTTTTCTAGAAACTGCATTTCCGGAAAATGTATACATGTATTTTTGCATGTCGCAATCATATTTCTTTTTGGAAAAATGGTCAATAGTTTTTGAAACAGAACGAGAATATTTATTTTATTAAATGAAAATGGTTAAAAATAATATGTAAATACGAAAATTAGTTAATAATATTAAGTTAAAATCTTTTGCTAAGTTGACACAGCAGAAAGGAAGTGCTATTTTGATAATGGAGAGAAAAATGGTCAGTAAAAGTAAAAAGAAACAAGAATGCTGTATCGGATATAAAAAGAAAAACAGCAGGAACTATCGGAAAACAATAAAATGCAATACTCTGTGTTTCTATAAGAGGAAAAATACAGGGGAAGCAATATAAAATAGTAACAGACAACAACAGCCAAAAGAAAGGCAGAGGGCTTTTTGGCAGCAGGACAGACAGAAATGAGGGATTACTATGAAAAATAACGAATTGGATCACATTGACAGAGAAATACTCAAAATGCTTCAGGAGAATGCAAGAATGTCTTTAAAAGATATTGCAAAACAGGTCTTTTTATCTTCTCCGGCGGTATCCGTACGAATTGATAATCTGGTAGAAAGTGGATATATTGAAGGTTTTCATGCACAGATCAATACAGAGAAGATGGGATATCATATCAAGGCTTTTATCAATCTCGAAGTGTCACCGGTGGATAAGAAAGATTTCTATCCTTATATAAAGAGCTGTAAGAATGTAGTGGAGTGTAACTGTGTGACGGGAGATTATTCTATGCTTTTGGAGGTGCTTTTTCCAAGTACCGATGAACTGGATCAATTCATTGGTGAGTTACAGGAGTATGGACGTACAAAGACGCTGATTGTCTTTTCGACATCCGTGGAACACAGAGGATTGCAAATCTGATCCGGTACGGCAAAAAGTATTTGTAATATGCTATCGGAATTGCAAATGGTTTCATAGAGCAATTTTTTATTGCATTTGCACCAATGAATTTAACATAGAATTGACAAGAAGATTACTCATTTCTGACATACGAAAAGAGTAGTCTTCTTTTTATACAGTGAGAATAGACAGAGTCTTCTTTTGATAAGAATTGTGGGAACAAAATAAATCAGAAAGAGGGTGATATCTGCCGGTCAGAAAAGGATTGGCATTCTATTCTTATAAATGATGGCATTATTTAGATAAATTGCACACTGAAAATATTAACAAGATATAAAAGAATATTAATATAATAGAAACAAAATAGGGTTGTTTTTTTATATTTTTAGTGCTATCATCACTTTGTACTGTAAATTTGAATTGAATGAGTTTATCTCAGGAAAGGAAGAAGAAAATGAAAATAGCAGGAAAGAAACTTGGTATTGCTGCTTCTCTTTTCGCTGCAAGTATGATGCTTTGTGTTGCACCGGCTGATGCTAAGACAATCAAAGCAAAGAGCTTGAAGCTTACAAAGAAGTCAGTATCCGTAACAGTAGGTAAGACAGTTAAATTAAAATCAAAGGTAAAAGTAAAACCGGCAAAGGCTAAATTAAAGTGGTCTTCTAACAAGAAAAAAATTGCAACGGTTACCAGTAAAGGTGTTGTAAAAGGTAAAAAAGCAGGTACAGCTAAGATTACTGTAAAGTCAGGTAAGAAATCAGCTAAATTTAAAGTAAAAGTTAAGAAAGCCCCTGTAAAAGTTGCCGTATCTAATGTAGAAGTTCTGACATCTAAGACAGTTCGTGTGACTTTGAACAAAGCACAGAAGGTAGCTGCTTCTAAGTTCTCTATCTACAGAAAAGCAGATAGTAACGGTACAGCTCAGAAGAAATTAAGTATTGCAAAAGTTAATAATACAGCAAATAAGACATATGAGCTTGTACTTTCAGAAGTTCTTGATGATAATGACAATGATAAGAACTGCATCAATGATGGCGATTTTGTTCAGGTTACTGTAGCAGGTCTTGCAGGAACGAAGACAAAGACAGCTAAGTATGTATATTGTACTACACCAAGAGACAATTATGTGACAGGTCTTGTTGATGAAAGATTCTCATCATCTGTTTACTTTGGTGATTATACAACAGGTTATTCATCATTTACAATTGGAGCACTTCCTGCAGGTTTAAAAGCTACAGTAAATGATTATTCTGTATCAATTACCGGTGTTCCTACAGGTGTTTGCAGTGACTTCAAGACTGTGATCACAGCAAAAGATGAGATGAAGAAGACAGTTTCTATTACAACTCATTTCTATATCGGTAGTGAAAATCAGATGGTAGGTTATGCGTTACCAAAGTTAGCACCTGCAGGAAAATCTGTATGGAACAGTAATCTTGTTTATGTAGGCGGTAAGGCTAGTGACAGCAAGACATTTACAACAACTCTTCAGAATGCATTAGTTACTGTAGATGCTGAAGATGGTGATGTTCGTCTCGCTGAGACAGCACCTACAGGTGTATATGATGTACCTGTTACAGTAGCTGATAAATCTGGTCACGCTATTACAATTAATGTTCAGACAAAGGTTGTTCCTTCTGTATTGATCACAGGTACTGTTAAGAATGCAGCAGGTACGATTGTAAAGAGTGCAAATGTAACAGCAGATTTCACAAAATATGATCCTGAATATGCAAACAGCGCTTCATCATTCTATGCGTCTACAGATGAAAACGGTGTATACAAATTATATGTACCGGCTTCAAAAACATATAATATTACAGCATATGAGAATAATGCAAGAAAGACAGTTTATAATACAACAGTAGGTGCTACGGGAACAGTTCCTGCAGACTTCGTATTAGACAAATTATTTGCAGTTACTACCAATGTTACAAAACAGGGTTATCTTTCATGGAAGGATTCTGTTTCAGGAGATTATTTTGACTCATATAACGGTGTACTGAACTTAAAGGCAGGTACATATAAGCTCACATCCGATGAGGTTTATGTAACAACTACAGATGCTGCAGGTAAGACTACTACAAAGAAAGAAGTTTATACATTAAATATTACTGTAACAGGTAATACACAGGCAGCAGTTATTGTTAAGAGTTCTGTAGATGTGACAGAAAATAATAAGTTGTAATATTTGCTGATAAAGAATGCTTTGAAAATAGATATGATATAAAGAATTCTTTTATCGGATGAGTGTTCAAAATGAATTAGCAGAATAGCTGTTAAGATCGACGATACGATTTTGACAGCTATTCTTAAAAAAGGATATTGACTCAGATGGACTTCGATAGCAATGTCGGAATCCGGATGAGTTCAATATTTTTTTTTTGTAAAATTCAGATATTCTCCGTTTTTTGCAGATCCTGATCTATTTTCGTAGATGTTTGACAGATACGTTTTTATTGATTATGAAAACACCTGAATCATATAAATAAATATAACTAACGTACCGATATATATAGTAGATAACTGGTAAAAGAGCAAAGGATATGCGAATTGGAGTGATCTGGTATGAATACAGATAATATCAGCAAAGGATATGCTTATACATCAACTATGACAAATGTAAGAACAGCAGTATACGGAACAGAACAACAGAATGTATCTCTTTACAGTTCTTGTGCAAATCAGCAGGAAAAAACAAAAGAAAATACAACTGTTTCGGCTGGGATTGATCTGAGTTTTTCAAAAGAAGGAAAAACTCTGCAAAAAATGGTTCGGGAAACCGGTGTATGGAAGGAAATTGCTCAACAGGAACAAGAGCAGATCAATGTAGAGGAAGAAAAAGTCGATGTAAAAGATGATCAGGAGAATCAGGCAGAAGCATTGATCAAAAGTTTAGAAGAAAAGCTACAACGTCTTCAGGAAAAGAAAAAGATTAAAAAAGAGGCAACCAATACGAAGAAAAAGGCGTTGCGTTACAGTTATAAAAAAGTATCGGGCAGCGTTATGCGTGCAAAGACATTATCACAGGCAAGCAGTGCCCTGACATCTGCAATTTCAAATCTGAATTCTTTAAAAAGAAAAAGTATGACCGGAAAATATGATGAGGATGAGATTGAGATTGCATTAAAACATGCAAAAAAGATGGTGCGTACAGCAAAAAAGAAAATGAACCATCTCAAATATGAACAAAAACAGGATCAGAGTGATGACGCTTATGTGGGCAATAAAAAGAAAGAAATGACACAATCTGTTACAACAAAAAAGCAGGATAATGAAGATGTACAGCAGCAGATCAGATTGTTAGAAGATCAGCTTGAAAGCGTCAAGAAGCAAAGATCAAAAGGTAACCGGAAGGATGAAAATATTGATATTATGAATTCAGATATGGAATATCTGCGGAAGAAGATCGAATTGTTAAAAGCCGGTAAAGGGGATTTCGCAATTATGATGGGGAATAACGGTTCAAATGCGGCAGAGGGTGTTTCGAATGCAATCGCAATGTCTGCTGATACGCAGATTAAAAGTCAAGCATTAGAAGCTTCTACGCAAGGAACAACAGATGTAGTCAGTGCTTCGGGTGCAATTGATATCATGTTATGATCATTTTAAAATACAAGTGTAGTATATTAAAAATGTGTTGTTCCAAAGTTTTTGCCGTTCATAAATTTATCGTCCGATTATGACAAAATATTGTGTTTTTTCGACAAATATTTATTTCTTAAGTTATTCTATGGTTAAATAAATTGAAAGTTTTCCAAAAGCTTATAAAGGAGGAGGAATATGGAGCAGTTTAAGAAGAATGCAGCAGTTATCGTGCTGGGTGTGATTGCCGCTGCAATGCTTATTGGTAACATTTGTTTTGTGGTATTTGCAAAATCTTCTGTAAAGAAGGCGACGATCACAAAACAGGAAGTGAAGACAGTAGCAGGAAAGGATGTCAGATACGAAGAAGATTCAGACAATTTTACGGTATCTAAATCAAGTAACATTTCTGAAAAAATGGAAAGCCCGGCAGCAGCAACACCGGAACCGGAAGCAACAGCGGATGCTTCCCAAAATAATGGTGACTATATTTTCCCTGACAGCGATTCAAGAAAGTTAAAGAAGTCAGAAGTTAAGAAATTATCAAAGAAAGAACTGCGTTATGCACGAAATGAGTTATATGCCAGACATGGTTATATTTTCGAAGATGAGGAATTAAAGAATTATTTTGAATCAAAGAGCTGGTATACACCATCTGTAGAGGGTGAAGATTTTAATGACGAAGAGTATTTTAATGAATACGAGATCGCTAACCGAAATCTGATCAAAAAGATTGAAGCTAAGAAGAAATAAGGGGGGAGAAAAATGTTTTGTCCAAAATGCGGAACACCAAATGATGAAGGAAGTAAGTTTTGTGCTAATTGTGGTGCGGCGTTAATAGCTAATACAGTTAATGGTACAGCAAATAATAATATAAACGGTACTGCGTCCGGTGGAACACCTGTAAACAAAGGTTTTAACGGAACAAATGGAATGGGTGGAACGCCTGTAAACAAAGGCTACAACGGAACAAATGGAATGGGTGGAACGCCTGTAAACAATGGCTTTAACGGAACAAATGGAATGGGTGGAATACCTGTAAATGATGGCTACAACGGTTTTAATACAGGATATGTACAGACCTCATCAACGACTTCAAAGAAAATTTCAAAACGTACCTGGATCATTGTGGCAGAGATCGCGGCAATCGTAGTTCTTGCTTTTGTTTTTCAAATGAATGCAAGAAAAGAATGTAGTCCCGAAAGCGTAGCAGAAAGATATTTTCAGACATATACGCAGGGTGATTTAAAAGATGTGTATAAGTACATAGACGCAGGAGAAGGAAACTTCCTTTGTGAAGATACTTTCGAATCTGCAGTTAATTTAGATAACAATGCAATACGGGGAGATGTTTCAAACTACAGCGTTTTTGTAAAACAGAATGATGGTTATCGTGCTAATGTACAGGTGACATATCAGACAAAGTCAAACGGAAACAGTGATCAGACAATGAGTCTGACTTTGAACAAAACCGGGAATAAGAAGTTTCTTTTCTTTGACGAATGGGCGGTTAGTAATAGCTTTTCGACAGTCAGTGACGGTTTGATCTGCGTTCCAAAGGGCAGCAAAGTAACATTAGATGGAATTGATGTAACCAAAAAAGCAAAAGCAGAGAATCGTGATGATGGTATGACGCATTATACGATTGACAAGATTTATGCGGGTAATCATGTTATTGAAGTAGAGGCAGATGGATTCCAAAGTGTAAAAGATAAAGTAGAATTTACAGATGACGATACACATTATACGGCAGACCTGAAGTTGACAGAAGATGTTGTAAAACGTATAGCAGGAGAAGCTGTTGACAATAATAAGAGGTTTATTGAAGATGCGGTCAAGCAGGAAAATGCAACAAATGTGGTTTCTAAAATAAATCCGATAGATCGTTCCGGCGTAAATTCAGATTATGATGAATTTAAGGAGTATCTGCAGGATAGCTGGTGGAATTCTAATACATTTTCTTATGAAGATACTTCTGTATCCAAAGCCGTGCTCTCTGATGTGAATGTCAGTTATGAGGCAGGAAGTACAAATGGAGACGGTGACTATGATTACATCAATGCAGAAGATACGATACTTGTAGGTTGTGTAACAATTACAGAGCATATGAAGGGCAGTTATACACAAAGTGATATGACTGATCGAAATGCTATCATCACTCAGAAGTTTTATTATGGAATAAAAGATGGAGGGATTTCTTTATACTCTGTCAGCACATTACATGAGACACAATATGAATAAAATAAAAAACAATCAACAGGAGGAGAAAGAGTATGGCTTTTTGTACAAATTGTGGTAGAAAATTAAATCCGGGAGAAATCTGTATCTGTCAGCAGCAAAAAGGAGCTGTGAATGGACCGGGAGCAGGACAGCAGATACCGGGCGGTCAGATGCACCAGCCGGGAATGGGACAGCAGATACCGGGCGGTCAGATGCACCAGCCGGGAATGGGACAGCAGATACCGGGCGGTCAGATGCATCAGCCGGGAATGGGACAGCAGATACCATATAATCAGGGCATGCCAAACCAGCAGATGTATTATCAGAAGCCTAAGCCGAAGTTGAATTTTGATATTCAGGCAATGGCGATGAATTTTCTTCAGATCTTATTAAAACCAAAGAGTGTCGGAAGAGCTTTTGTAAAAGAAGCGAATATCATTACAGCATTTATCTTTATTGCACTCCAGGCGATCTGTTCGGGATTGTTTGCCGTAATCTTTTTTGGAAAGATCAATAGTTTAGCTAAGACTCAGGTGCTTACATGGAATTCTGATTATTTAAACATGTTCGATCTATATAAGTTCCCATTGTTCAAAGACTTTTTCATTACGGTTATCGCATCTGTTGTATTGACTTGCATTGTTGCTTTGGTTGCATGGGGAATGACAAGTGCTTTTAAAGGTAAGACCACTTTTATAGAAGCAATCAGTGCGTCAGCAGTCAGATGTGTTGCAAAGACACCGGTTATTCTGGTTGCATTATTACTGGGTCTGATCAATATTGGATTAGGAATGCTCTTTTTTATGCTTAGTGCAATTGTGGGACTTTGTTATTCCTGCATGGTAGTACCAACCGGTGTTGGAGCGGATGGAGATAAGACAGTATTTATTGTATTGGTAGTTTGCATTGCGTCATTACTTTGTATGTTCATTTTCTTCCGCTATATGTCAGTAAATTATTTTTCATCTGCATTACAGACATCTGTTTCTAAGGCGATTTCAGAGTTACAGAATGCGAAGAATGATCTTTCAAAGGTTCTGACACAGTTCTTCTAAACAACCATTGGCAAAGGCAAGCAGTAACGCTCTATATGTTAAATGGTAATCATAGCATGGGACACAGAGTAAGAAAAGTTAAAAAACAGCATAAAAAGAGGAAACCGCATCTGCGATTTCCTCTTTTTAAAATCATATTTTGTGCAATTCCGTGTTAGAAATGATTAACCGAAATATCTCTCTAATAATCCCTTGAGGGCTTTACCATGTCTAGCCTCATCTCTAGCCATCTCATGAACAGTATCATGGATCGCATCAAGGTTATTCTTTTTAGCACATTTTGCAAGGTCTGTTTTACCTGCTGTAGCACCGAATTCACAATCAACTCTCCAAGCAAGGTTTTCCTTTGTAGATGCTTTCATGTTAGATTCTAAGTCAGAACCAAGTAATTCAGCGAATTTTGCTGCATGCTCAGCTTCTTCATAAGCTGCTTTCTCCCAGTAAAGACCGATTTCCGGATATCCTTCACGATGTGCAATACGAGCCATGCAAAGGTACATACCAACCTCAGAACATTCACCATCAAAGTTTGCTTTTAACTGATCAAACAGGAATTTCTTGTCTTCGTCGCTGATGTTAGGATTGTTCTTAACAGTAGAACCATATACACCAAACTCATGCTCAGCGGCAAGTGTAAGCTCACCCTCTACTTCCTTAAACTGATCAGCACCTGCATGACAGACCGGACATTCTTCCGGTGCACTGTCTCCTTCATAAACATAACCACATACAGAACATACATACTTAGCCATAATAATAATCTCCTTTTCTTTTTGTGTTTTGTTATTTACATTATCAAGATAAATACAAGATATATACTTTTCTAAAATATGAAGAAAGTACTCTCTTTCATCTTGAGAAAACTGTACCAATAAATAATCATATGATAGAGTGTATCTAAATGATGATTTATATGGTGTTTGATTAACTTGTTATATCTTATTAACAGTAATGATTACTGTTAATGACTACATTTTAACATGATTTTTAATAATGTCAATAGCTTTTTTTAAAAAATCTGATTATTTTTCTAAACAATCTTTACAGATTCCGCGAAAATATATAATGTGATCATCAATACGACCATCAAATCCGGCAGCAGCGATAAGATCAATATGATCGATCTTATCCATTTTCAGGTCTATGATCCGTCCGCAGGATTTACAAAAGAAATGATTGTGTGGATGGGTATTGCCATCAAAGTGGTCAAAGCCGTCACCGCAGTCAAGCCGCAAAGCTTCGTCGTGTTCTACGAGAAAATTCAGATTACGGTAAACCGTTCCAAGACTGATATTTGGAAAATCTTTTTTTATATTCTCATATACAACTTCTGCTGTCGGATGTGCGGTGGTAGACATCAAATATGCTTTAATGGCATCTCGTTGTTTACTTCTTCGTATTGCAGCCATAATCCACCTCCTTAAATAGTAACCATTACTATTATAACAGCATTTGAAGAGGAAAGTCAATGGTGACTTTTATAATTTACAAGACTTGCCCACTTCCGGTAAAGTCGTTATAATAGGTTCATACAAAAATAGGTCTGTGTCAGGTCATTGCAACAGCGTGGTTATCAGGATATGACTAGGCATTGAAACCAAAAAAGGAAAGTGTGAGAAGAACAAAATGAAGCGGATTGAGATGTGTAAATTTTATATGGCACGATTATATAGAAATATTTTTAATTTTGTAAAGTGGGTGATCGTATCCAGTATTGTAGGTCTGGTTGTTGGATCGTTTAGCACACTTTTTGCATATCTTCTTAGAGTTGTAACGGAAGTCAGGACACAACATCCTGAACTGATCCTGCTTTTGCCGGTGGCTGGTGTTGTGATCGTCTTTTTATACGGAATCTTTCATTATAAAAATGACAAAGGTACGAATATGGTTTTGTCAACGATCCATGCACAGACAGAATTGCCATTTAAAATGGCACCGTTGATCTTTATATCAACGATTATCACGCATCTGTTTGGCGGATCGGCAGGTCGAGAAGGAGCGGCATTGCAATTAGGAGGAAGTATCGGTAACCAGCTTGGACGTTGGCTGCGGTTTGATGAAAAGGATCGAAGAATCTTTGTAATGAGTGGAATGAGCGCAGCGTTCTCTGCCATATTTGGTACACCGATCGCAGCAGCGATCTTTGCGATGGAGGTTGTCAGTGTTGGTGTTATGTATTATGCGGCATTGGTACCATGTGTCTTTGCGGCATTGATCGCATCAAAGTTTGCAACCAATATGGGAATCAGTCCGAATGTCTTTTCTATTCATCATTTATCCGGTTTTCATCTGATTCCCAGTATTAAAGTGATCGGGCTTGCACTTTGTTGTGCAGCACTTAGTGTACTTTTTTGTGTGACACTACATTCACTTGGAGATTTTTACAGGGATAAATTAAAGAATCCTTATGTTCGTATCATTGTATCAAGTTGTGTGATTGTGCTGCTGACAATCATATTGCATACTACCGATTATATGGGAGCCGGTGTTCCGGTTATTGCAAATGCAATCAATGGGAAAGTACGACCGGAAGCGTTTCTTTTAAAGATTGTATTTACTGCATTGACATTGGAAGCGGGTTTTCGTGGTGGTGAGATTGTCCCATCTTTTTATGTGGGAGCAACCTTTGGTTGTCTTTTTGGACAGATTTGTGGAATTTCGCCATCGCTTTGTGCGGCAATCGGAATGGTGGCAGTGTTCTGTGGTGTAACAAACTGTCCTATCACATCGATGCTGATCGCTTTTGAGCTTTTTGGATATGACGCTGTGCCGTATTTCCTGATCGCGATCAGTGTAAGTTATCTGATGTCCGGATATTATGGATTGTATCATGACCAGACGATCGTATATTCCAAATACAAAACGGAATATATCAATCGTAAGGCACGACAATAAATAAAGACAGAAAAACGATGCTATTTTTAAGTCAGAAGAGAAAAGAGTGCAACATGTTGACGTTGCACTCTTTTTTGGAACAGGAAACGATACATATAGATCTGTAGCTTTAACGGCTAAAGATCAAAAGGTCGGTTCTTGGTTTATTACGATATGGAAAGGCTGCAAGAAGTTTGTAAGAATTTTTTGCAGCTATTTTTTTTGCCTCTGTTGCGTTGTGTGTATATAGAATAACTTTGCCTTCTTTTGTTAACAGAGAAGGTATTTTTTTGAAAAATTGTTCATAGAGCTGCACAATCTCCTGTTGCGTTGTTTTACCGGCAGCAAAAGGCATATTGGTAAAGATCTCATCAAACAGATATTCATGTGTAAAGTTAAAGAAATCCTTATTGATATAATGGATGATCTGTCCGGCATTTTGCGTGTTTTCCTGTGCTTTTGCAATCGCAGTCGGATAGATGTCAATACCATAGGAAGTATTTGCTTTTTGGATCTTCTGTCGCTCGATCAGCATGGTACCGACTCCGCAGAACGGATCTAAAACCTGAGCATCTTCTGCCATATATGGCTGTGCCAATGCCGCAAGCAGGGCAGCGTCTGTCGGTTTAATACTGGCTGCGACAGATTCGGTACGATAAGAGAAACGATGATCAGGAAGTGTGAAATATTTGACCATGATGCTACAGTTGCCTTCTTCATTTTCTATGATACGAAGTTCAATCTCATAATGAGATGGCGAGTTAAGAAGCATACGGTTACTTTCAAGTTCCAATGTGCTTGCAATCTTTTTGGTCAGGTCACTTTTGAACCGGAGATCTTTATTACTTTTTAATTCGATACGGTAATAAAATGGCGTGTCTCCCTTATGATCCTGTTGCAAAAAGGTAAGAAGATCAGACTGTAACAGCATAGAGACAATGGCTTTTGCATCAAAAGAACAAGGTTTTAGCATGTCAGGTTCAAAAAGCATTTCCTGATAAGTACGAAGAGATAAAAGCGGTTCTAATGCATCTGTTACAACATGTACTCCGGCAGAAAAGACAGTCGGTTTCAGACCGAGTTCCGTAAGCTGTGTGGCTACGAAATCTGCATGGTTACGATTGGTCAAAAGGACACATTGGTGTTTGCGGTTCATTCCGGTAAAAGTATGCATCGGAATGCCTTCTTCTTCTATGATCAATTCACGTAAAAGACGGATCTCTTCTTCAATGTGTTTTTTGTTTTCCTCAGCTGTCTTTTGGGTGCAGAGCTTGTCATATTGTTTATGAAGTTTGGGAAGAAGTTCTTCGTAATCAAAGTTCTTCATGGCAGTCAGATAAGAACCTCGTACAAAGAGCGTTTCCTCTTTTTGATAAGCTGTAAAAAGCGGTTCTAGGAAATCATCCATTGCCAGATCGCCCATTAAAAGGGCGGTGTTCTTTCTGGTCTTGGCATCCTCGCTTTGAAGCAGAGGGATTAAAAGATTTGTCTGATCCCACATGATATTATACAGATCGCTAAAAGCTTCTTCGTCCTTGATCGCCTGTCTGATCTTGCTTAAAGTCTGCCGGATCTCAATGCCGTCTTTTAAGCGGGTAAGTAATGCATCTATCATATAAAGTTCTCCGTTTCTATCTTAAAATTCTGTTGTTATTGTAACCTATTTCAGGTAAAGATTCTATAGGGTATTTCTGTTTTGTATCAGAGGAACAAATCTAAAAAAGACAGGCATTTCTTTATGGATCATTTTATGCAACAGTTTGACACTATAACTTTGTGGTGATACGATAATGCGTACAAATAAACAGGAAGCAAATGGTTTTGCTGCCTGAAAAAGAAAAACGAAAAAAAGAGGGAAAGAAAGTGCATATATTAAAGAAGTTTATACCGTATTATTCACCATATAAAGTCGTATTTTTTCTGGATCTGATCTGTGCGGCAGTGATCAGTCTGATCGATCTTGCCTATCCGCAGATCCTACGTATTATGACAAAAACAATATTTGCCGGAAGTTCTTCTGTCATATTGAAGGCGTTGCTTCCAATCGGTCTTGCCATGCTTGTGATGTACATTATTCAGGGGCTTTGCAAATATTATGTCAGCTATCAGGGACATATGATGGGTGCTAATATGGAACGCGATATGAGGCAGCAGCTTTTTGATCATTACGAAAAGTTATCTTTTTCTTACTACGATCAGAACAATTCCGGTCAGATGATGAGTAAGCTGGTGTCCGATCTTTTTGATATTTCCGAAATGGCACATCATGGCCCGGAAAATCTTTTCATTTCTCTGATCAAAATTATCGGATCGTTTGTGTTCCTGTTTATGATCAACTGGAAACTGGCTGTCCCGCTTCTGGTGCTCGTATTTTTTATGATCCTTTTTTCTTACGGACAGAATCGTAAAATGCAAGCGACCTTTTTGGACAACCGCCAAAAGATTGGGGACATTAACTCAAGTTTACAGGATACATTAGCCGGAATTCGTGTGGTACAGTCTTTTGCAAATGAAGAGATCGAACGCAAAAAATTTAAGCACAGCAACCATAACTTCTTAGTTTCTAAAGATGCTAACTATCATTGTATGGGTACTTTTATGAGCGGAAATTTGTTCTTTCAGGGATTAATGTATCTTGTCACATTGGTTTTTGGTGGCTTTTTGATCGCAAAAGGGCAGATGGAAGTAGCGGATCTTGCAATGTATGCACTTTATATCGGTATCTTTATCAGTCCGATCCAGATACTGGTGGAATTAACGGAAATGATGCAAAAAGGGCTGTCGGGATTTCGGCGTTTTCTGGCAGTTGTTGAGACAGAGCCGGACATTGTGGACCAAAAAGATGCAAAGCCATTAGAGCAGGTACAGGGAACGGTAGATTACGAAAATGTATCTTTTCATTACAGTGATGACGATATGCTGGTATTATCGGATGTATCTTTTCGCATCGAAGCCGGTAAGTCAGTTGCTCTGGTAGGACCTTCCGGCAGTGGTAAGACAACGATCTGTTCCTTGCTTCCGCGTTTTTATGATGTCACAGGCGGAAGAATCCTGATCGATGGAAGAGATATCCGCAGTCTGACATTGGAAAGTCTGCGTAACCGGATTGGTCTGGTGCAGCAGGATGTTTATCTTTTTTGCGGTTCTATCAAGGAAAATATAGCATATGGAAAGCCGGATGCTTCTATGGAAGAAATTGTGGATGCGGCGAAGAAAGCAAATATTCATGATTTTATTTTGTCGCTGCCGGATGGTTATGACAGCTATGTAGGAGAGAGGGGAACACGTCTGTCAGGAGGACAAAAGCAAAGAATTTCTATTGCCCGTGTTTTTTTGAAAAATCCGCCTATCCTGATCTTAGATGAAGCAACCAGTGCATTGGATAATGAGAGTGAACGCTGGATCCAGCACAGCTTAGAAGAGTTAGCAAAGAACAGAACAACGATCACAATTGCCCATCGTTTATCAACGATCCGTAACGCAGATGAGATTTTGGTCGTTGCAGATACCGGAATTGCGGAACGGGGAACACATGAAGAATTGATGGCACTCAATGGCATCTATGCACATTATAATGAGATGGGATAAGAAATAGTGAATGGAAAAAGTAAGGCATAAAAATGGAAACAAAAATTTGACAAAAAATATGCTGAAATAGCATAAAAATGCTTGACACGTACGGCAGAGTGTGATATCCTATATTAGGTTTTGCGAAAAGCAAAGCACACTGCCGTAGACAGTAGGTGTCGGTTAACCGACGTAAGAACAATCGCCTACCGAGGAAGATGTGATCATGAAAAGATTATTTATGAAACTTCACCTCTCTGTCTGTGGACGGAGAGGTTTTTTATATGAAATAAAAAGCAATGTTGCATTTTTATTTTGAGTCAGTCTTGCGTGCAGTGATAATATGGGCTTGCCCAAGAAAGGAGATTTCACTCATGGCAAAAGTTGAATTAAAACAGCCTATCGTTGACGAGATTAAGGCTAAGGTTGAAGGTGCTGCTACAGTTGTATTAGTTGACTATCGCGGACTTACAGTTGAGCAGGACACAAAGCTTCGTAAAGGACTTAGAGAGGCAGGATGCGAGTACAAAGTATACAAAAACACATTGATGAAACGTGCTTTTGAAGGTACTGATTTCGCACAGTTAGATGATTTATTAGATGGACCATCTGCTATCGCAATTTCTAAGGAAGATGCTACAGCTCCTATCAGAGTTCTTAACAATGTAGCAAAAGAAGCAGAGGCTCTTGAATTCAAGGGTGCTGTAGTAGAAGGTGCATTCTACGATGTTGATGGTGTTAAAGCACTTGCAAGCATTCCTTCAAGAGAAGAACTTATTTCCAAGTTACTTGGTTCTTTACAGTCACCTATTACAAATATGGCTCGTGTTCTTAACCAGATCGCTGAGAAAGGTGAAGGTGCTGCAGAGGCTTAATAAGTTGCAGACTCTTACAGTCTGTTCGGACTGAAAACGAACGAAAAAAGAAACTACGACACGCATAAGGCGGTCGCATTACTATCAAAAATTATGGAGGTAAATAATAATGACTACTCAGGAATTTATTGATGCTATCAAAGGCATGACAGTATTAGAATTAAACGATTTAGTAAAGGCTTGTGAGGAAGAATTCGGCGTTTCTGCAGCAGCAGGTGTTGTTGTAGCAGCAGGTGCAGCAGGTGCTGAAGGCGGAGCTGAAAAGGATGAGTTCGATGTAGAACTTACAGAAGTTGGACCAAACAAGGTTAAGGTTATCAAGGTTGTTCGTGAAGTAACCGGTTTAGGTCTTAAGGAAGCTAAAGAAGTTGTTGATGGTGCTCCTAAGGTTGTTAAAGAGGGTGCTTCTAAGGATGAAGCTGAAGACATCAAGACTAAGCTTGAAGCTGAGGGTGCTAAGGTTACTCTTAAATAATTCAAATTTGTTTATGATTGAAATCGGAAGAGGCGTTGCTTTTGCAACGCCTCTGTTTTTTATGGAATAGGAAACTGCTCGTATAGTAGAGGTGATCAACAAGAATTGCAATAGCAATTCTTGCAAAGTTTAATGTTCCATTAAACTTTTGACAACGCGCCGGCTTTGCACTTTTTAATGAAATAGGAAACTGCTCGTATAGTAGAGGTGATCAACAAGAATTGCAATAGCAATTCTTGCAGTGCAAAGCGCCGGCTTTGCACTTTTTATCTACAGTTCTTTCAATCGAAAAACATTCTTTGTATATAGTTCTTTGATCTCCCGTTCTTTATTGCGGCTTAAAGAAATCTGTTCTCCGTTATCCAGTACAAGTGTCCCGTTTTTAAAATAATGAATATGTGCAAGATTGACTAAAGTATTTCTCCGGCAAAGGAAGAAACCATATTCGGACAGCTTATCTGCCCAGTCGTTTAAGGTTCCGCGGCTTTCGGCTATATGATCCGAAAAATGAAATGATAAAAGCTGCCGTTTGCTGTCTGCAATTTCTATAAAATAAATGTCCTTTACATTGATTGTTTCTTCGTGAGTATCTGTATGCAGGATCGTCATGAAACGATGATCTGAGTTGATCGAGTGGATCACATCATCCATCACATAGGTGAAATTCTCCATAGATACCGGTTTTACAAGATAATAAAATGGATGCGTTCGAAAACTTGCCTGCATATAAGAAGGATAAAAACTGATAAAAATAATGATTGCATGTCGATCCATTTCTTTGATTTTTTCTGCAAGTGTCAGACCATTGATCGCTTCCATTTCTATATCCAGAAATAATATATCAAAACGTTCTCCGGTTTTATATAAATGCAATAGTTCTGTTGGTTTATCAAAAGCCTGATAAGAGATATTGGCATCATGTACTACATCATACTGTTCCAGTTTGGATGCAATATCCTGAGTGTGCTTTGTGTCATCATCGCAAATTGCTGCTTTTAGTTTTAACATAAGTGTCTCCTTTGTTTCAATAAATGTCAAAACTGAAGTATTTTTCATTTATCTTAATTGTATATTCTGTATAAAATTATAACGTAAAAAATGGTTGCCGAAAAGCGTATTTAGCGTATTTCATAAAAAGATAATAGTTGGATCTTGTCATGTTTTGTCGGATTAGATGATAATCTTTTGCTATTTACTGTGTTGTAATTCTTTATCATATAGATTATACTAACGCCAGTTAGATAACTCTAACTACTGTGAATGAGTCATGTGGTATTCTCCTACAACCGGAAGAAATGAGCAAGCTTCCGGGGAGAAAACTGCATTACTGTATCCATCATCGTTGGATGCAATATTCTGACGATATACTTATAAAATTTCCGAAAAATACAAATATAGTAAAGAATTACGCAGGAAAGCTTTGTGGTGTTCCGAAAAAACTGTATTTTTCATGAAAGTATAAATTGATCTTAAGAAGGTAAAACTGTAAGCAGAAATGTATAAAATCATAAAAATTCATATAATAGGAGGAAATTGGCATGTCTTATTTAGAAATTGAAAAAGTTGTTGGAAGAGAAATCCTGGATTCAAGAGGAAATCCGACGGTAGAAGCAGAGGTTTATCTGATGGATGGAACGGTTGGAAGAGGTACGGCTCCTTCCGGTGCATCCACCGGAGAATTTGAAGCATTAGAGCTTCGTGATGGACAGACAGACCGTTATCTTGGAAAAGGTGTTACAAAAGCCGTAGAAAATATCAATACGATCATAGATGAAACTTTGACCGGAATGGATGCATCCGATATTTATGCGATCGATGCAGCTATGATACAGGCAGATGGAACAAAAGATAAATCAAAACTGGGAGCAAATGCAATTCTTGCGGTATCAATTGCCTGCTGTAGAGCAGCAAGTATTTCTTTGGATATTCCATTATATCGTTTTCTTGGAGGTGTCAATGGAAACCGCCTTCCGGTTCCGATGATGAATATTGTAAATGGTGGTTGCCATGCATTATCATCCGGCCTTGATGTACAGGAATTTATGATCATGCCGGTTGGAGCACCTTCTTTTAAAGAGTGTTTAAGATGGTGTGCCGAAGTATTCCATGCATTAGCTTCTATTTTAAAAGAAAGAGGACTTGCTACTTCTGTTGGTGATGAAGGTGGATTTGCTCCTGCATTAAAATCAGATGAAGAAGCAATTGAGACAATTCTTGAAGCGGTCAAAAAAGCAGGTTATGAACCGGGAAAAGACTTTAAGATTGCAATGGATGCGGCTTCTTCAGAGTGGAAGAGCGAAAAAGGAAAAGGGTATTATAAGCTTCCAAAGGCCGGTACGGAATATACAGCAGAAGAACTGATCGAGCATTGGGCAGCTCTTTGTGACAAATATCCGATTATTTCGATAGAAGACGGACTGGATGAAGAAGACTGGGAAGGTTGGCAAAAACTTACCAAACGCCTGGGTGACAAAGTTCAGTTAGTCGGTGATGACCTTTTTGTTACAAATACAGAACGATTAGAAAAGGGTATCAAAATGGGGGCAGGCAATGCGATCCTGATCAAATTAAACCAGATCGGTTCGGTATCAGAAACTCTTGAAGCAATTAAGATGGCGCATAAAGCAGGTTATACAGCGATCAGTTCACATCGTTCCGGTGAAACAGCCGATACAACGATTGCCGATCTTGCCGTTGCTTTGAATACCTGCCAGATCAAGACAGGTGCGCCAAGCCGCAGTGAACGTGTAGCAAAATACAATCAGCTTTTACGAATCGAGGAAGAACTTGGTGCAAGTGCCGTATATCCCGGAGTGAAAGCCTTTAATGTAGAGGGTTAATGAGAAATAGCAAGGAGATAAAAACTCTTATGCAGCGAGAGAAAAGAAACATCAAAGAGACGAAAACTCTTATGCAGCGAGAGAAAAGAAACATCAAAGAGACGAAAACTCTTATGCAGTGAGAGAAAAGAAACATCAAAGAGACGAAAACTCTTATGCAGTGAGAGAAAAGAAACATCAGAGAAACAAACTCTCTTGGTTAGAAGAATGAAAGAATGCTCTTATAGAAAAATTTTCAATAAGAAGATATTAGAGCAGGGAAATATGGTTCTGGTAAAAACTGTGTCGGATATTATCTATTGATATGTAATCCGGCACAGTTTTTTTGTGTGGCGTAATATAATGAGTCTAAAAGAAAAGCAAAGCTGGCATTTGCTTTTCAGTGCGAATTAACGAACAAATTATTCTGCGAAGCAGAAAGAGAAATTCTGTAAGAGTGGATTTGTGAGTTCTTAGTAAATTTCATGATAAGAGTGTATTAAGATATACAGCGACACCATCTTCTTCGTTTGATAAAGTTGTTGCATTGGCGGCAGCCTGTACCTGTGGAAGTGCGTTCTTCATGGCAACACCGCAACCGCAATGTGTGATCATTTCCATATCGTTTAAATCATCTCCAAAGACAAGGACATCCTCTAGAGTAATATGAAGCTTTTGTGTCAGAAAACGGATAGCAGAAAGCTTGCTTGCACTATGATCAAAAAAAGTATAGCGGTCTTCGCCACGATAACGAAGCTGTGCACAGCCACATTTTTCGGCAATTTCTTTGGCGATGCCTTCTGTCGGGATCTCCACTACCATTTTATTTGCCGGATAAGGGAAAGGTTCCTCCGGTGAAAAGAGAATATAATCATGTGTGACCGATGGATCTTTTGGATAACGGTATAAACCGTGTTCGGTTGGGATTGCAATATGTGTTGTCAGTTTGTGCTCACAGAGCAGCCGAACCAAAGCCCGTGTAGTGTGCAGATCCATACAGTTTGAATAAATGCATTTTTCATGTTCATAGATCAAAGTACCATCTGTAAGGATCTGATACCTTGCATGCAACGCTTCGGCATAAGGTCTGGCACCGTAAATGTAGCGTGCAGTCGCAATCGCTACCGGGATGCCCATTTGTTCGCAACGGGAAAATGCCTGTATGGTACGATCGGATATAGTTTTATCATTTTTTAATGCTGTTCCGTCTAAATCGGTGACGATTAATTTTGGAAAAAACATAGAGTGTCCTTTCTTCTTTGCTTATTTTTTGTGTTTAGGGCGATCACAGTCGCATTTTTTCCGGCAGGCATGGTCAAGAATGCGGGAAACTTCATCCCACGAACGCTTCAGACAGATTGCTTTTTTGTTTAAGGCACTATTACATTGAAAATGATTCGCAAGCTTGTGTTTGAATGACATGATGGCTCCTTTTTCGTGCAAACTGTCAGGAAAAGCAAAAAGCCGGTTCCGTTTGCAGTTGCATCCTCTATATTAAACTTCTTATATTAATGATATGAAAATGATCGGATAAATGTGCCGGATCCTGCTCGCAAAATGTCTGTATTGTACATTTCCTTTTTGCCATAGAAAGAAATAAATGTGTTTGGCATGCTATTCTCCGATATCTTCTAGCGTGCCATTTCTTTCAGATCGTTAAAAAGTGCGAGATCATCATTTGTCAGTTTGACATTTGTAGATAAGTTTTTGCCCTCCGGTGTTGTAATTTTAATCTCTAAAACTGTATTTTCCTGAATAACGTTATTTTTGGAAGCTGCCTGTAAAAACATCGGAAATTTGGGATGGGATGTCGTAAAGCGGCTCCATGAATTTTTAATACGAAATAACATAGTTGGGTTTATCATCGGTACAGTTCCTTTCTTTTCTGGTTTTGCTCTTCTGTATGAAAACAGTCTATCATATTTTCTGAAATATGCAATTCGCAGTATCTAAAACAGGAAGAATCCTCCGACACGGTTTGAAAATGATAAAAAGTCAGGGATTGTCTTACAAAATGCCGAGAAATTATATTATAGATTCTAAAATGTCGGAAAGCTTTGGGGATAAGTTAAAATGAAATGATAAGAACCATTCCGTTATATTCTAAAATGCAGGAATTTTTTACCATCATTCTTAAAATAAAAAAGAGTTCTTGCAAAAGCAGAAAATATAGCGTACATTTAATAAAAAGGTGAAAATCAGGTAGGAATTGGAGTACGAAAATATGAGAGATGTAAGAGATTATGTAGTTTTGATCACGGGTGCAACAAGTGGGATCGGGCTTTCCATGGCAAAGGTTTTTGCGCAAAGAGGAAATACACTGATCATAACTGCATCGGATCAACAACGTTTAAATATCACAAAAAGAGCATTGCAAAAAGCATATCATGTATCTGTCGAAGCAATCTGCCAGGATCTGAGTGAACCGGATGCGGCAAGGAAACTGTATCAAAAAATCAAAGAGAAGAAATACATGGTAAACATTTTGGTCAATAATGCAGGTTTTGGCCTGGTCGGCAGTGAGAAAGATCTGAAATTAGAGCAGGAGGAAAAAATGCTCGCAGTTAATATTACAGCATTGACGCAGCTGTGTCACTTGTTTTTGAAAGATATGAGTCATCAAAAAGAAGGGAAGATCCTGAATGTGGCATCGACAGGAGCTTTTCAGCCCGGGCCATATACAGCGGCATATTTTGCCAGTAAATCGTATGTAGCAAGCTTTAGCCGTGCACTTCGTGTCGAAGCACAGGAATATGGTGTACAGGTGTGTACGTTATATCCGGGAAGCACCAGAACCGCATTCTTTGAAAAAACCGGTACGAGAACACCGATCTGGGCAATGAACCCTGACAAAGTTGCAAGAATTGCCTATGTCAAGCTCTGGGAAAATGAAGGAACGATCATGCCAGGGATTATAGACCGTATCGTGCGCTGGATACCGTCAGAAATAAAAATTCGGTTTATAGCAAAAATGAAACATCGAAAATAAAAAAGGAAACATCGAAAGTGAAACATCGAAAATAAAAATGAAACATTAAAGATAAAATATTAAGGATAGAAAGAGACCATGAAAAAGGCAACAGATTTTCAAGATTAAGAAATTCTGTTGCCTTTCTTGTGGAATAGAAAAATGATCGAAACAGCAGAATGCAAAGTACCAAAGCAACGGCTAAGCCGGTGGCCGCGATTTAAATGGAGATCCAGCCAAATGCATTCGCAACGGAGCTGATCAAAATGATCGCAGCAAAGATCGGACATAAGTATTTGATCATAAAATAAAAGATTTTTTTGCGGTGAAATGTTCCGTTCCCGGCAGTGACTTCGTCTTCAATCTTTTGAATGCCAATCACTCTGGATACAAGCAGACAGGTTGTGATCGCAGCGATTGGCATCATAACAGAGTTTGTAACAAAATCAAAGAAATCCAGAAACTCCATGCCGATCAGTTTTACAAATGCCAGTGGACCATAGCCAAGAGAGGAAAGAGTTCCAAGGCACAGCATGATCACGCCGACTAAAACAGTACATTTTTTGCGGCTCCAGCCAAGCTCATCTTCAAATGTAGAGACAGCACTTTCCGTCAAAGCGATCGAGCTTGTTAAAGCGGCAAAAAGCACAAGCATAAAGAATAAAATTCCGGCAAAGGTACTTAGTCCCATACTGTCAAACATTTTAGGAATTGTAATAAACATAAGAGAAGGTCCGGCTTGTAACGCTTTCGGATCTCCACCTGAAAAAGCAAAGACGGCAGGAATGATCATTAATCCTGCGATCATTGCGATCGCTGTATCAAAGAATTCTACATGTGTAGTAGACTCTTCAATCGATACGTCTTTTTTCATATAAGAACCAAATGTGATCAGAATACCCATAGCGATCGACAAAGAGTAAAACATTTGTCCCATGGCGGCAACAACGGTCATCCATGAAAAGTTTTTCGGATTTGGTATCAGAAAATATTTTACACCGGCTAAAGCACCGGGACGTGTCACCGAATAAATGGTAATGATAATAGATAAAACGATCAGGAGCGGCATCATGATCTTAGAGACGCGTTCTATTCCGTTTCGTACACCGGCATAAATGATCGCCAGCGTGCAAAGAGAAAAGATTGCAAAGCAAATCTCTGTGCTAAACCCATTGCTGATAAAATTAGTAAAATAATGATCAGAAGCAAGTATTTTGCCCTTCCCCATTAAATATTCGACAAGATATTTGATCACCCAGCCACCGATCACAGAATAATATGGCACGATCAAAAGTGGAATGATTGCATTGATCCAGCCACCAAAAGAAAGCCAGCGAGAGCTGCCAAAGAAGCGGAAAGCACCGACCGGGCTTTTCTTTGTAAGTCGTCCGATGGATGTTTCGGCAATGATCATTGTATAACCGAAAGTTAATGCAAGTAAGATATAAATCAATAAGAAGATTCCTCCGCCATATTTAGCAGCAAGATAAGGGAACCTCCAGATGTTTCCAAGTCCGACAGAAGCACCTGCTGCGGATAAAACAAATCCGATTTTTCCCGAAAATGTGCTTCTTTTCTGATGTGTTTTCTTTTGCTTCATAATAATCCCCATTTCTACCTGTTCTTATATACAAACATCATTTGTATATATAAAATAAAAAAAGCCCTTACCCAACAGCTTATCTGTCAAACGAGGACTCTAGTGCGCGATCAGGGGTTCGAACCCTGGACACCCTGATTAAGAGTCAGGTGCTCTGCCAGCTGAGCTAATCGCGCTGATATGTCATTGCTTTTACGCAACGAATTCATTATAGCAAATGTATTGCAAAAATGCAAGTACAAATTACTGAAAGTGCGCGATCAGGGGTTCGAACCCTGGACACCCTGATTAAGAGTCAGGTGCTCTGCCAGCTGAGCTAATCGCGCATGACATGCGTTGCTTTTACAGCAACGTTGATATAATAACAAAAAAATTTTCAAAATGCAACTCCTTTTTATAAATTTAATTTTTTTTAATAATTTTATTTTAATGTGAAAAATCATATATTATATGCCGACTTTCTTCTGTGCTATAATCAGGGGGTTAAATATCCGTTTTCAAAAATAGGATTTTCAAAAACAGTCCGGCAGGAATGATAAAAGTATGGCAATTTATATTAAAATAAGATAAGATAGAACTGTTTATAAGGAGTAAGCAGAGTGTACCATGAGATGGGATCACCTGATAAGGAAAGGATGGTTGCGAATGATAGCAAAGAAAATGCAAAAATATGTTGAAGGAAGTTCTGTTACAAGAGCAATGTTCGAAGAAGGGAAACGTCTTGCCGGGATCTATGGTGCCGAGAATGTATATGATTTCAGCCT
Organism: Jutongia hominis; assembly: GCF_014384965.1. Taxonomy (GTDB): domain Bacteria; phylum Bacillota; class Clostridia; order Lachnospirales; family Lachnospiraceae; genus Butyribacter; species Butyribacter hominis. Next base: position 25,613 of record NZ_JACRSW010000007.1, on the reverse strand, counting down.
TGGAAATCCAAGCGTAGAACCGCCCAAAGCAGTAAAGGAAAGTATGATTGATGTTTTAGAGCATGTCCATCCTAATAAAGTACATGGTTATATGAACAATGCCGGTTATGAAGAGGTGCGTGAAGCAATCGCACAGTCTTTGAACAGGAAATTTGATACACATTTTGATCAAAAGAATATTATTATGACAGTAGGGGCAGCAGGCGGGCTCAACGTTGCGTTAAAGACAATCATAGATCCGGGAGATGAAGTGATTGCTTTTGCTCCTTATTTTGGAGAATATAACAACTATGTAGCAAATTTTGATGGTGTAATGGTTGCTATCTCTCCGAGCATACCGGATTTTCAACCAAACCTTGAGGAATTAAAAACAAAGATTACGGCAAAGACGAAAGCTGTGATCGTCAACACACCAAATAATCCGACCGGTGTGATCTATTCGGAAGAAACAATTCAGAAATTAGCAGATATTTTAAGGGAAAAGGAAAAAGAATTCGGTACAGCGATCTATCTGATCGCAGATGAACCATATCGTGAGCTTGCTTATGATGGAGCTGACGTACCGTATCTGACAAAGTATTATGAGGATACGATTGTCGGTTATTCATACAGCAAATCGTTATCGCTTCCGGGCGAGCGAATCGGATATCTTGTCATCCCAAATGAAGTGGATGATTTTGAAAATGTGGTCAATGCAGCTACGATCGCAACACGTATCTTAGGTTTTGTCAATGCACCATCCTTACAGCAGCTTGCCGTTGCAAAATGTCTGGATCAGACAACAGATATTGCAATCTATGATGAAAATCGTAAATTATTATATAATAAGTTAAAAGAACTTGGATTTACCTGTGCAAAGCCGGAAGGCGCATTTTATATGTGGGTAAAGAGTCTCGAAGAAGACGATAGTGCTTTTGTTGCAAAAGCAAAAGAGTTTAATCTGCTCTTAGTACCGGGAAGTGCCTTTATGTGTCCGGGTTATGTGCGCATTGCATATTGTGTCGATAAGAGCATGATCGAGCATTCGTTTGCGGCATTTGAAAAACTGGCAGAAAGTTATGCAGAAAAGAGGTAGAAAATGAGTAGTTGGAAAGATAATTTAAGAACGATAGAACCATATGTACCTGGAGAACAGCCGGATCTTCCCGATATGATCAAGCTGAACACGAATGAGAATCCTTATCCGCCATCTCCTAAAGTACAGGAAGTATTAGACCAATATGATATCAATGCATTGCGTTTGTATCCTGATCCGAATTCACAGCATCTTGTAGATGCGATTGCAGAATATAATGGTTTAAATTCTGATCAGGTTTTTGTCGGAGTAGGATCAGATGATGTGCTTGCAATCGCATTTATGACTTTCTTCAATTCGAAAAAGCCGATCCTTTTCCCTGATATTACTTATTCTTTTTATGATGTATGGGCAGAACTTTTTCAGATTCCATATGTCCAAAAGCCTTTAGATGATCATTTTGAGTTTGTAAGAAGTGATTATTATGGGGAAAATGGCGGTATCGTGATCGCAAATCCGAATGCACCTACCGGTGTCGTGCAGGAACTTGATGCGCTGCGTGATATCATTGACCATAACCGTGATGTAGTCGTGATCATTGATGAAGCTTATGTTGATTTTAGTGATCATAGTGCATTAGAACTGATCAAAGAATATGACAATGTATTGATCGTACAGACCTATTCTAAATCCCGTTCACTTGCCGGTATGCGTATCGGACATGCCATGGGTAGTGCAGAACTGATTGCTGCGATGAATGATGTCCGCTTTTCTTACAACAGTTATCCGATGACAAGATTGTCAGTAGAGATCGGTGCAGCTGCGATCCGTGATAAAGCGTATTTTGAAGAAATGCGTAAGCGTGTTGTCGATACCAGAGAGTGGACGAAGAAAGAATTGACACGTCTGGGATTTACTTTTGGTGATTCTAAAACAAACTTTATCTTTGCAAAGCACAAGACGATTCCGGGTGAAGTCTTTTTTGATGAGCTTCGTAAAAAGCATATCTTTGTTCGTCGTTTTGGAAATAATCCGAGAATTAAAGACTATTTGCGTATTTCGATCGGAACACAAAAAGAGATGGAAATTCTGGTACAGGAATTAGAAAAGATCGAAAAAATGCATTAAAAGAGATAAATTCATGAAAAAAATACAAGCCACAAATCCAGTAAAAATAGGGGTTTGTAGCTTGTATGATAAAAAAGTTTGAAAAAAATCAAAAAAAGTGTTGACATTCTGATAGAGCTATAATATAATCTTACTTGCGTCACGGATAAGACGGTTGTTAATGAGACAGCACTTCGGGGTGTGGCACAGTTTGGCTAGTGTACCTGATTTGGGATCAGGGGGTCGCAGGTTCGAATCCTGTCACCCCGATTGTGTGACGTGAATTGAATAAAGAAGAAGCAGGTACTTGGAGCTTCGATAAAAAATATGCGGGTGTAGTTCAATGGTAGAACACCAGCCTTCCAAGCTGGATACGTGGGTTCGATTCCCATCACCCGCTCTTATACGTGCTAGTAGCTCAGCTGGATAGAGCACCGGCCTTCTAAGCCGGTTGTCGGGGGTTCGAATCCCTCCTGGCACGCTTATCAGTTAAGATGAACCAATCTGTACTGATATTACTTATATGATGTTATTCATATGGTGGGTATAGCGCAGTTGGTTAGCGCGCCAGATTGTGGCTCTGGAGGCCGTGGGTTCGAATCCCACTATCCACCTTGAAATCCTTGTTATTATGGCAGGGATTTTTTCAATATAGGAGTGGACATTTTGTTACACTTCGGGAATATTGGATCGTTCATGATCATAATATTCCAATTATAAATAGTGGGCCGTCGCCAAGCGGTAAGGCACAGCACTTTGACTGCTGCATTCGAGGGTTCGAATCCCGCCGGTCCAGAATAGAAAAAAGAAGTCGGTTTTGACCGGCTTCTTTTTTTGTTTTTTTATGGAATAGGAAACTGCTCGTACAGTGGTGGTACACACGGTAATATCTTGAAATTGTATTTTTATTTCATGGCACGCATTTCCGACCATACCATAACGGCAGCTGTCACAAATGCCATGCCATCTGCGATAGGTGCTGCATACAGGATTCCCTTGATCCCAAAGATGGTAGGCAAAAAGAACATCAGCGGCAGCAAAAAGATGATCTGTCTTGTCAGAGACAGGAATGTACCTTTGTTAGCTTTACCGATGGAAGTAAAGAATGTAGAAGAGATTGGCTGCATAAAGTTTGCCCATGCCATTAACATAAAGATACGGAAGTAGAAAGATCCGAATTCAAAATATTCTTTCGATCCATTCCCAAACAGTGCCAGCAGTTGGTGCGGAAAGAGCTGAAAGATTACAAAAGCGATTACCGATACGGTTCCACCTGCGATCATAGCATAGCGGTATGCGGCTTTTACACGTTTATATTGGCGTGCACCATAGTTAAAACTTTCAATCGGCTGGCTGCCCTGAGACAATCCGATCACGATGGAAAAGTAAAGCTGTCCGACTTTCATAACGATTCCGGCACAGGCGATCGGGATTGCTTCACCATATTGAGAAAGAGAACCATAATGTTTGAGCAGATTGTTCATACAGATCTGTACGGTCATCATTGCAATCTGGTTAAAGCAGGAAGCCATGCCAAGTGCCATGATCCTTTTCAGATAAATAGTCTGTGGACGCAAATGTTTTTTTTCGATTGTTACGGTCCGATAGTGTCTTAAATAGTTCAGAGCCAGAAATGCAGAAAAGATCTGACCGATGATCGTTGCAAGAGCAGCACCGACCATACCCCAGCGGAGAACAAGTACAAAAAGAGCGTCCAATACAATGTTGATTATGGCACCGGACAGATTGCATATCATTGTCATCTTTGGGCTGCCATCGGCACGGATCAGATGACCGCCACCGATTGTAATGATCAGGAAAGGAAAACCGATCGCTGTGATGCTGACATATTGCTTTGCAAGCGGCAGTACATTATCAGGAGAACCAAAGCACTTTAACATCGGATCTAAGAAAAGTTCCGTTCCGATAAATAGGATTGCTCCCAGACCAAGAAGCATCGTGATCGAGTTACCAAGAAAATATGGTGCTTTTTGGGATTCACCGGCTCCCATATGCAGGTTGAAGCTGGATGCACCACCGATACCAAACATCAATGCAATCGCTGTACACATCATAGAAAGCGGAAATGCAATATTTGTTGCAGCATTTCCTAATGTACCGACAGCGTTGCCGATAAATAACTGATCGGCGATGTTATAAACAGCACTGACCATCATTGCAATGATGCTTGGAACGGCAAACTTGATCATCAATTGGTTGATATTTCCGGTTGCCAGTGGATTGTCTGTTGTATTTTGTGTTGTGGTCATAAATCATCCTCATTTCTAGCTTATTTTATTTCGCAATAAAAAGGTTCATTCTATAGTAATGATACATCAATAAGAAGAGTTTTTTGCAATAATTATTATACTATGTGGTGTCAAGAAAGATATGCTTTCTTTTTTTTTGCCCTAATGCTATAATCATTCTGAATAAAAAAATTGTAGGCATTCTTAAAATCGGTTTTGATATGATACAAAAGATTTTAAGAATACAATAGCATATGAATAATGGAGGTAAATTTACATGGATAAAGTTACAATTTCTGATGCTGTAAAGTACATAGGCGTAGATGATACAGATCTGGATCTTTTTGAAGGACAGTATATTATTCCGAATGGGGTATCATATAACTCATATGTCATTTTAGATGAGAAGACAGCAGTTATGGATACCGTAGATGCAAGAAAATCCAAAGAGTGGTTTGAAAATTTAAAAGCTGCGTTAGATGGCAGAACAGTAGATTATCTTGTGATCTCTCATCTTGAGCCGGATCATGCTTCTAATGTAAAGGCATTAGCAGATGCGTATCCCGATGCAAAATTAGTGCTTAGTGTCAAAGCCAAAGCAATGCTTCCACAGTTTTTTGATATTGAAAATCTTGAGGAACGTGCGATCGCAGTCAAAGAGGGCGATACATTAGAACTTGGTGCACATAAATTAACATTTGTCATGGCTCCGATGGTACATTGGCCGGAAGTTATGGTGGAATATGAGTCAACAGAAAAGATTCTGTTTTCAGCAGACGGTTTTGGTAAGTTTGGTGCTTTAAGTGCAGATGAAGACTGGACTTGTGAAGCCAGAAGATACTATTTTAATATAGTAGGAAAATATGGTGCTCCGGTGCAGACATTGCTGAAGAAAGCAGCAGGTTTGGATATTCAGACAATCTGTCCGCTGCATGGACCGATCTTAAAAGAAAATTTAGAATATTATATTGATAAGTATAACACATGGAGCAGTTATGAACCGGAAGATGAAGGTGTTTTGGTTGCAAGTGCGTCCATTCATGGAAATACGAGAAAGGCAGCAGAAAAGATGGCAGAGATCCTGAAAGAAAAGGGTGCTGCCAAGGTTGCATTTACTGATCTGACCCGTGATGATATGGCAGAGGCTGTTGAAGATGCATTTCGTTACAGCAAGTTAGTTCTTTGTGCAGCGTCTTATGATGGCGGTGTGTTCCCTCCGATGGAAGACTTCTTAAACCGACTTGCCCATAAGAGCTATCAGAAGCGTAAGGTTGCAATGATTGAGAACGGTTCCTGGGCACCAACAGCAAAAAGAGCGATGACAGGTATGTTAGAGGGTATGAAGAATCTTTCTATATGTGAGAATAATGTTACGATCATGTCTGTTATGAAAGACAAAGATATCGCAGCAATGGAAACACTTGCAGATGAACTCCTCTCAGAGTAGCATTTTGTAAGACAGTTCAAAATAACAGAAAAATTAAGTATGTCCTCTCAGTATCTTCTTAGCGAAAAATATCGAGAGGACATGATACAGGTATGGAGGCAAGAATGATACGAATAATTACGGACAGTTTATGTGATTTGACAATGGAATATGCAAAGGAGATCAATATTGATATCCTTCCGTTAAATGTATGTTTTGGTGAAGAAGAGTACAAATGCGGTATAGAATTATCAAATGAAGATTTTTATACAAAGTTAGAAGAAAACAGTACTCCGCCATCAACATCAGCAGTAAATCCTTATGATTTTGAAGAGGTTTTTCAGCGGTATGCAGATGCCGGAGATGACGTGGTAGCGATTATTTTCTCAAAGGGAATGAGTGCTACTTTCCAGTCGGCATATATTGCACAGGAAAAAGTGGACTCTGACAAGATCCATCTGATCGATTGTGAAAATGGAGCAATGGGGCAGTCTCTTCTTGTTAAGACAGCTGTTTCACTTCGTGATGCGGGAAAGAGTGCCAAAGAGATTGAAGATGCGATCCGTAAATTACTTCCGCAGACAAAGACATACATTGTTATTGACACAATGGAATATTTAAAACGTGGCGGCAGAATCTCAAAGAGTGCAGCACTTATCGGCGGATTGATGAAACTTCATCCGGTTTTGCAGGTAGTAGCGGATGGCGCAAAGCCGGTAGACAAGGTTAAGGGAAAGAAGTCTTGTAATGCATGGCTTGTCAACCGCTTACTTGAAAATCCGGCTGATCCCGACTACCCGATCGTAATTGGTCATTCCAATGCACCGGAACGTGCAGAAAAGCTCAAAGAACAGCTTGAAGAAGCAGGCGTAAAGAATCCGGTATTCGTAACATGTATCGGACCTGTCGTTGGTACACATATCGGACCAAACAGCCTTGGTATCGGTTATATTGAAAAATAATATTGCAATCCCCGGAATCCCTTTTGTATGATAAGGAATACTTGTGATACAAAAGGGATTTTTTTGGAATGATTCCTCCTTCTGTGTCATATGATGAAAAAGAACACGTTCGATACCGGACATATAAAAATGCATTGGTAAGATTAATGTATTTATGATCGGAATTAAAATCAGGGGAGCAGGGGGTTGTAAAATGGAAGATAAGACGGAAGAAATTGTAAAACAATATCCGATTCATGTGAATGGAAAAAGGAGAATTCGTGGTGCAATCCTCTTTGAAGCCAAAGAAGGTATTTTTACACTGATCCATTGCCGGGAAAGTGAGAAGAAGCTTAGTTTTACGGAGCAGATTAAGATGAAGCTGGAAGAACAGGGACGCAAGGCGATTGATCTGGCATTGAAGACAGAGAATGGTTCTTATACAACGAGAGATAAACAGGGTAATGTATGGATATTAAAGCGGTGGTTTTTAGGAAGAGAATGTAACCTGCATGATAATGATGATGTCAGGGAGGTTGTACAAAATCTTGCCTGTCTGCATCGGGAATTTGTTTATCCGGCACAAGATATAATAAAAGATGCGTCTAAGATATTGACGCAGGAGCAGGATCAGACGAAGACGGATTGTTTGGAAGATTTCAAAAAGTGGGGTTGCAAAAAAGAAATCACGGGAACATTGCATCGCCACATGCGTGAAATGAAACGCGTTTATAATTATATCCGTACGAAAAAGCAGAAAAACGAAATGGAGATCTGTATATTAAATCTTTTCCCGCTGTATTATGAACAGGCAGGAAAAGCTCTTGAACAGATGGATCAGGAATCTTTTTTGTATTTGCAGCAACAGTCTGTCAATGAAGGCCGTCTGTATCATGGCAGTTATAATCATCATAATGTTCTTTTTACGGAACATGAGATTGCGGTTGTTAATTTTGAACGGGCAGAGTTTGGCATGCAAATTGTGGATCTGTATCATTTTTTGCGGAAATGGATGGAAAAAAAGGGCTGGAGTGTGCATAGCGGTATAAGAATGATTGAAGAATATCAAAAAATACGACCGCTTTCCGATATCGAAGCAAAAATGCTGTATCTTTTGTTTTTATTTCCGGAAAAGTTCTGGAAACAGATTGATTTTTATTACAATGGAAAGAAATCATGGATGTCTTTGAAAAACTATGAAAAACTTAGAAAAATGGAAGAACAGGAGCAGGAGCGTCAAAAGTTTTTAAGAGAGATCAGGGGGCTTTTATTTTAGAGAAGTGTGTGGTAAAATATAAATAGGTATGTCTATATATTTGCAAGGGACGAATGCAAAAGCATATACTTATTTTGAGAAGATTATTGTGTCGGAAGAAGGCATTGACACTCTGATCGGAAGATATTACACGGATGTAGATGAAGGGACGAATGAATGTTGAAAAGAACACACAAACACATTACTTTACTGGTATGCATAGCTGCTTTATGCGTAACCGTTCTGACTTCGTGTAGTATTTCGATTAAAAAGAGGAACAATACAGCGGCATCGACGCCGGCAATAGAAACACATGGTGTAACCGGAGTTGTTTTGAAGAACGATACGGCAAAAGAAGAGATCCAGTTAAGAGAATTAGAAACAGATACTGTAGATACATTATCCTATGGTGAGACTTCGGTAGTGACAGATCGCTATCAACAGGAAAAAGATGCATCAGAGATTGAGATAGGAGAGATCTTTACGGTGGAATACCGCATCAGTGATGCAAAGATCGTGACAGCATCCGTTCCGGAAGACGAATGGGAATATCAGGATGTTAAGAAATTTTCATTTGATGCGGATCAGAATATGATGAAATTTGCCGGTGAGAAATACCAATATGACCAGCATACTTATTTTGCGTCCGAGACAGCACAGATCGATACAATGGAGTTTAGTTCGCAGGATGTGTTGACAGTCCGTGGTATCGGTATTAAAGTATATTCAGCAGTCAGGACATCCGGTCATGGCTATATCCGTATTACGAATTATAATGATTTCAAAGGTGGTATGGCAGAAGTGGGAGACAAGATCATTGTTCCTGTTTCAGATAATATGCTTATCACTGCCGGAGAAGGCACATATCGTCTGACATTGTCAAAGACCGGAGCAAGTGCGACAAAGACTGTTATGGTTAAGGCGGATTCGGAAGTTGTTGTTGATTTTAGTGATTATGTACCAACGAAGAAAAACATTGGTGAAGTTACATTCAATGTAGAGCCGGAAGGAGCAGATGTTGCCTTGAACGGTACAACGATCCGCTATGACAAGCCGGTACGGTTAAATTATGGCAAATATAAAGTTACAGTGTCTATGACAGGATATCAGACGTATTCCGGTATTTTAGATGTAGAAGAAGCATCGAAAACAATATCGATCAGCCTGACCGATGAGGAGGAGTCAGAAGCTTCTGCAACACCATCGGCAAGCAGTACACCGGCTGCATCTTCCTCGTCTTCAGATAGTTCGAGTGACAGTAATACTGTTACGAAGAAGATCGACAGCGGACATACGATCACGGTATCAGCACCGGAAGGTGCATCTGTATATCTGGATAATGTTTATAAAGGTATGGCACCTTGTACATTTACAAAAGTAATCGGTTCTCAGACTATTACATTAAGTGAGACCGGAAAAGTTACAAAGAGTTATACGGTAGATATTCTGGATGATGACAAGAATACCAAACTATCATTTGCTGATCTTGTAGCAGATGATACACAATAAATGACAAAACCGGTGAAAATAGTTTTGTCAGGCACAAGAAATACTAAATATAAGAACGCGTATGCGTCTATAGATAAATCAATCACTTTACGGCATATGCCGGATGACAGGAGGAAAATTCATGAATTACAAAGAAAGCTATAAGGCATGGTTAGAAAATCCATATTTTGATGAAGACACCAAAAAGGAATTGCAGGCAATTGCAAATGACGACAATGAAATCAAAGAACGTTTTTATACCGATCTTGAATTTGGCACAGCAGGACTTCGTGGCATTATCGGAGCCGGCACAAACCGCATGAATATCTATACGGTTCGTAAAGCGACACAGGGACTTGCTAATTATATTGTAAAAGCAGGTAAGACAAGCCAGGGCGTTGCAATCGCATATGACTCCAGAAGAATGTCACCGGAATTTGCTGATGAAGCTGCTCTTTGCCTGGCTGCGAATGGTATCAAAGCTTATGTTTTTGAATCACTCAGACCAACACCGGAGCTTTCCTTTGCTGTAAGAGAATTAAAATGTATCGCCGGTATTAACGTGACTGCAAGCCACAATCCACCGGAATACAATGGTTATAAAGTATATTGGGAAGATGGTGCACAGATCACACCACCTCATGATACCGGCATTATGGATGAAGTAAAAGCTGTTACGGATTATGCAACAGTTAAGACAATGGATAAGAGGGACGCACAGGAAAAAGGTCTATATGAAGTGATCGGTGCTGCGATTGATGATAAATATATTGAAGAACTTAAAAAACAGGTGATTCATTGGGACAGCATCAAAGAAGTTGGAAAAGACATTAAGATCGTATATACACCATTACATGGAACAGGTAATATCCCGGCAAGACGTGTCTTAAAAGAGATTGGTTTTGAAAATGTATATGTTGTACCGGAGCAGGAGCTTCCTGATGGCGAGTTCCCAACAGTAAGTTATCCAAATCCGGAAGCTGCAGAAGCTTTTGAACTTGCATTAAAGCTTGCAAAAGAAAAGGATGCCGATCTGGTACTTGCGACTGATCCGGATGCCGATCGCCTTGGTGTCTATGTGAAGGATACAAAGAGCGGAGAATACATTGCATTAACAGGTAATATGTCAGGTTGTCTGCTTGCTGATTATGAGATTTCCCAGATTAAAGAGACAAAAGGGCTTCCTGAGGATGGTAAGCTGATCAAGACGATCGTTACATCGAATCTTGCAGATGCGATTGCAAAATACTATGATGTTGACTTGATCGAAGTATTGACCGGATTTAAGTTTATCGGTCAGCAGATCCTTGGATTTGAGACAACCGGCAAGGGCAAATATCTCTTTGGTTTTGAAGAGAGTTATGGCTGCCTGATCGGCACACATGCTCGTGATAAGGATGCGATCGTTGCTACAATGGCACTTTGTGAAGCAGCAGCTTACTATAAGACAAAGAACATGACATTATGGGATGCCATGATCGCTATGTATGAGAGATATGGTTATTATAAAGATGGTGTACAGGCTGTAACCATGAAAGGTATCGAAGGTCTTGCTAAGATTCAGGAGATTATGGCAACACTTCGTAAAGAGCCGTTAAAAGAGTTCTGCGGACACAAAGTCACATCATTCCGTGATTATCAGGCAGATACGATTACAGATATTACAACCGGTGAGGTAAAACCAACAGGACTTCCAAAGTCAAACGTATTATACTTTGATATGTCAGACAATGTATGGATGTGTATCAGACCTTCCGGAACAGAACCTAAGATCAAATTCTACTATGGTGTTGTAGGTACTTCTCTTGAAGATGCAGACAAGCAGTCAGAAGAAATGGCAGCAGCCGTTACAAAATTAGTAGAATCTATGTCATAAAAAAAATCTTCGAAAACATTCCGGTCTGGTATATGAGAGAACCGGCAGTGTTTTCAGATATTTTCCCGCTAAACATTTTTGTATATAGGATTATGTTATGAAACGGATCTTTGATATAAGATCTGTTTCATGCAAAAATGTTTTAGTGGGTTTTGTTATCTTATCAGGGGTGAATTTCTCTAAACAGATCATGGTGTTAAGTGGTCTGAATTTCCCTGACACCCTAATCTTAAAAAGTAAAAACAAAAAGGAGAAACGAATGAAAACAAGTAATAGTGAAAGAATACTACTGCCATTGTATTTTGTTATGGTAGGTGTAGCAGTATGTTTGAACTTTTTTAGCGGTGCTAAGCCGGACATGGCAAATCTGGTCGTTAATATCAGTATGTTTATCATTATCGGTGCCGTGATCCTTTGGGCCAATACACAGTGCTTTATGCCGGTCAATAAAATGATCAAAAGCATGAAATATGCCGTAGAGACTATGGAGATTGATTTTAATAAAAGCGGAGCATATCTTTGGGAACAATACAAGGATGAGACAAATTTTTTTCATAATAAAGCATTAAACCACAAATTTAATGAATACCGGGTAGAACGAAAACGTTTGAATATGCTTTCTGCATATGGATCAACCTGTGATCTGGCGGATTATATCAATGAAGATTATTTTGATGCGGTGATCAAAAAAGGAATTTTAAGTATTATACCGGGTGTTATGACAGGTCTTGGTATTCTTGGTACTTTTATCGGACTTTCAATCGGTCTGCAAAATTTCAATACCGGAAGTGCAGCAGAGATCACAAATAGTATCGCACCTTTGATGGATGGTATTAAGATCGCATTTCATACATCTATCTATGGTATGGTTTTTTCACTGATTTTTAACTTTGTATATAAAAAGAATTTGGAAGATGCATATAACGCAGTAGAATATTTTCTAAATGCTTATCATAAATATGTACTGCCGGATATGGCAAATGATCAGATCGGAATGCTTTTGAAGTTTCAGGAACACCAGATGCAGGAGATGGAAAAGCTTTTGGATTCTTTTGGAGACAGTCTGGCGCAAAAGATTGCCAATGCAATGAAAAATCCGTATGGAAGATAGTTCGAAATGAGTATAAGAAACGAGGGAAAAATGCGTAATAAACATAAGCGGGAAGAAGAAGAGACAAGTTATTGGCTGTCGTATTCCGATATGATGGCGGCATTGCTTTTGATCTTTATATTGATTATTTCTTTTACAATCTTACAATCTACGTCCCAATATGAAGAAAAGCAGGCGGAGTTAGTGCAGCAGCAGGAAGTGATAAAAGAACAGCAGGAACAGTTAGATAAGCTGATCGGAATCCGTAAAGAGCTGATCGAAGCATTGAAAGAGGAATTCGACGGAACCGATATGAGTATCAATGTCGATGAAAAGACAGGTTCGATCGCATTGGATTCAAGCATTCTTTTTGATTCGGGACAGGCAGTGTTAAAGCAGTCGGGAGAAAGTCTTTTAAAGAAATTTATACCAAAATATATTGGTGTTTTGACAAATAAACAGTTTAAGGAGTATGTTTCGGAAATCATCATTGAAGGTCATACTGATTCGGAAGGTGATTATCTGTATAACTTAGAGCTTTCACAAAAGAGAGCATTGTCGGTGTCTTCTTATTGTCTGAATGCAAAGAGTGCGGTTTTATCAGAAAGTAAGATCAAAGGGGTACGTGATATGATCACGGCAAATGGAAAGTCTTTTAGCAATCCTGTATTGGATAAGGATGGAAAAGAAGATCGGAATGCATCGCGACGTGTAGAATTTTTATTCCGCTTAAAGGATGAAGATATGATCAATCAGATGAGCGATGTTCTTAGCGAATAGATCAGGGGGATATAAGCTTTCGTTGACTTCTAATGTGAATTATTTTATAATAAAAACACATGCAAAAGCAAAGCCATCTATACATGCAGTGTAGGTGGCTTTTTTATGGAATAGGAAGCTGCTCGTACAGTAGTGGAACACATAGCAAAGCGCTGGCTTTGCGCTTTTTATAACATAAGGAGATGTCGATAGGGGGAGGTTTTATGCAGGAAAAATTAGATCAATGGATTAATTGGGTAGAATATGATGAGCTGCTGGCAGGATGTCACAATGCACCTCATAATATTCTGGGATTACACAACTTTGGCAAAGGACAGGTCTTTACTGTATATCGTCCGGAAGCAAAGCAGATTTTTGTAACAAATGCTAAGGGAGAGCAGAAAGTTGAACTCGAAGAAGTTGGAGAAGGCAGTGGTTTCTTTGGGCTATATGTAGATGGAAAGAAATATAAGTCAGATTATCTGCTTCATATCTATTATGGAGAGAATGATGTGGTGGTCACAGCTGATCCATATGCATTTGAACCACAGATCAGTAGTGATGATCTGTATCTTTTCGCAGAAGGAAAGCATTATCAGATCTATGATAAGCTGGGTGCACATCCTATGACGATCAATGGTGTGAAGGGTACGTATTTTGCGGTCTGGGCACCTCATGCACGAGCAGTCAGTGTGGTTGGAAACTTTAATATGTGGGATGGACGACTTCATTTGATGCGTACATTGGAGGTGTCAGGAGTTTATGAGATATTTATTCCCGGAGTAGAACCGGGAGCTGTTTACAAATACCAGATTTTAACGCGAAAAGGCGATCTGCTGATGAAGTCGGATCCTTATGCAAATTGTGCAGAACTTCGTCCCAATAATGCTTCTGTAGTAGCTGATATAGAAGGTTATCATTGGAAAGACAACAAATGGATGAATGCCAGAGTCAAAGAGACAAGACAGTCTCTTCGTAAAAAGCCGATGGCTATTTATGAAATGCATTTAGGATCATGGAAAAAGAAAGATGACGGAACGGAAGATGGTTTCTATAACTATCGCGAACTTGCTCCGATGGTTGCAGACTATGTTCTGAAAATGGGCTATACGCATGTTGAGCTTATGGGAATTGCAGAGCATCCGTTTGATGGCTCGTGGGGATATCAGGTAACCGGATATTATGCTCCGACAAGACGTTACGGAGATCCAAAAGACTTTATGTACTTTGTGGATTATATGCATGAAAAGGGTATTTATGTGATCTTAGACTGGGTACCGGCACATTTTCCAAAGGATGAGCATGGACTTGGAAACTTTGATGGACAGCCATTGTATGAACATCCTGATAAAAGACGTGGTGAACATCCACACTGGGGCACATATATTTTTAATTATAACAAAAAAGAAGTCGAGAACTTCCTGCTTGCAAACGGACTTTTCTGGCTGAGAAAATTCCATGTGGACGGATTGCGTGTGGATGCCGTTGCTTCTATGCTTTATCTCGATTATGGAAAAGATGATGGAGAATGGCTGCCAAACGAAGATGGCGGCAATGAAAACTATGATGCGATCCATTTGTTCCATCATATGAACCGTGAATTTGAAAAGCAGGCTCCGGGAACCTTGATCATAGCGGAAGAATCTACCGCATGGGCGGGCGTGACTTCTCCGGTTGAGCTTGGCGGACTTGGCTTCCTGTTCAAATGGAATATGGGTTGGATGAATGATTTTCTTGAATATATGCATATGGATCCGTATTTTAGGGCAAATAACCATGGAAGACTGACTTTTAGTATGCAATATGCTTATAGTGAGAACTTTATTCAGGTTTTGTCACATGATGAGGTAGTGCATGGAAAAGGCTCTATGATCAATAAAATGCCGGGTGAAATCGATGATAAATTTGCAAATCTGCGTACTGCGTATGGCTTTATGTATGGTCATCCCGGCAAGAAGCTTCTCTTTATGGGACAGGAATTTGCCCAGTTTAGAGAGTGGAGTGAAAAGAGAAGTCTGGATTGGTTCCTTCTTGATGAAGAAAGAAACAAACAGATGCAGGATTTTGTACGCGAACTGAACCATTTATATGCAAAGTATGATGCATTGTATGTAAATGATTATGATACGATGGGGTTTGAATGGATGAGCTGTGAAAATGCACAGATGAGTACCGTCAGCTTTGTGAGACGTGGTTTAAGTGCAAAAGACCAGTTGCTTTTCATTTGTAACTTTACACCGGTAGAATATGATGCATATCGTACAGGTGTACCATGCAGAGGACGTTATGAGCTGCTTCTTTCATCAGATGAAGAACGCTTCGGTGGAACAGGCGTACGGAATAAGAAATTTGTCGAAGCAGACAAAGAAGAATGTGAAGGAAAAACATATTCTTTACAGATGAAGCTTCCACCATTGTCTGTCAATGTATATCGTTTTGACTATAAAAAATAAAAGCAGGGAATAAGAAGGAACTCTATACTATAAGAACAATAAAAACAGCCGGTTTGGCAATTCTTTCAAGCGTTTGTATGGCAGGAAAGAATGTAGTCAAACCGGCTGTTTTGTAGTCTGGTTATTTTGTGTGTTACAGTTAAGATGTGATGTGGAAATTGTTGCTGGAAAAGGTTCTGATTGCCGGCTAGTAAAGCCGTGTCTTTCCGGCGATATATCCTGTATATGTTTTACTGCCTTTTTTATATGTGACATGGTAAACTTTCTTAGAAGCTGTCACATAGGTTCTGGAAATACAGGTTATTTTTGCTTTCTTTGGAATAGTAGCAAGTTTTGTACCTTTCAGGCTTGGCTGTTTATATAATGCAGTTTTTTTGCGAATCGTACGCTTTTTATTCCGTGGCGTAGTAGAAGTTGTCAGGTAAGTTAAGCTGCCATAGAAATTAGCACCATTTACTGTTTTATATGGGCGGATATAATAATAATATTCCCGGTTGTATGTTAGTTTTTTATTAATCCATTTTGTTGTGGTATTCGCAGATATTGTTTTGACTTTCTTATAAGATTTAGCATTGTAGGTGTTTTTTCTAAATATTTGATAACCACAATTGTTGCTTCCTTTTTTCCATTTTAAGGTAATCTGGCGTGATGCGGATTTGCTTTTAAAGGAAGAGATCTTTGCAGGATTAATATTATATTGTCTGGTGACACTGCCTCTATAAGCACCGATACCTTTTGCGGTAACAGAAGCTTTACCGATCGCAGTATTGTTAGAATAGGTCAATTTGTAATCAGTACCCTGTAGCAATGTCTGCCCGTTGTAGCGAACTGTTACGGCAGGAGAGATGGCTTTTCCAGAGTAGGTCTGATTCGGAATAGACGAAATTGTAGCAGACGCAATGCTTGTACCGGTTGGTGCCGTACTTGTTAAAGAATCGGCAGCAGAATAGAAGAAGTTACAATCTACTTTACCGCTGATTCCGGAAATTGTACCGGAGCTGCTATATTGCCATTGCTGATAGGCACCGGTGTAGGTGGTTTTACTGTTATACTGCGCCAGCCAGATATTATAAGAACTTCCAAGAGAAGCACCATCAATACGAGTTGTCAGGTCGCTTTTGTTTGCATAGATGGCAGGCGTATATCCGGCTGCTGCGATCGTATCACAGAAAGCCTTTACCTGGTTGGTCGCCTGTGTCTTGCTAAGATTTGCTTTATAAGAACGGCCTTTGTTCGTACCCGGCTCAAAATCAATCGTAACAGGAAGTGTGATATTGTAATCTTTTATCTTTTCAATACAATAATTGGCTTCTGCAATTGCCTCATCTGTAGAGATTGCTTCTGTATAATAATAAACTCCAACCGGAATTCCGGCTGCGATTGCCTCTTGAATGTATTCATCGAATTTAACATCGGCACATAGGTTGCCGGTACTGCCGTAACCACGATAACCGACACGCAGGATCGCATAGTCAATGCCGGTTGCAGCAACTGCATTCCAGTCAATCGTACCATTATGATAAGAAACATCAATACCGTTAAAAATGTACATCCCATCAAATGCATCCGCATGTGTGTAAGTAGAGTTTGTCAATGGACTGACACTCTGGCTTGAACCTTTATAAGAAAAGGTATTTTTCTTAAAGGAATAGCTTTTCTGTGTATTTGTATTTTTTGTTGTATCGGTATCTTTTATAGTGTCGGTAGTTTCGGTACTGTCAGTACTGATAGCAGGTTGAGTCGCTACAGAAGCAGCAAAGGCAGTATGTTCTGAGATTACAGAGCAGACCATGCTGAGTACCAGGATAGATGTTAGTAATTTTTTTCTCATTATGTTCTCCATTCTTTTTGTATTTTCTTATGGGATTGAAAACTGTTCATAACAGTAGTAATGTATCAGCAAGAATTGCCAAAGCAATTCTTAGCGTGTAAAGCTCATTCTTCGCACTTTCTTATTTTACCATAAAATAAGGCAATTACATGTCTGAATATAAAAAAATTGATAAGTTTGGAAGATACAAAGCAATATCTGGGACAAGAGAATATTCAGATCCCGGTGTAGTATTTTCTGATTCAGCAAAAGGTTACAAGAGAATTGGTGCATAATTGTATTAAATTTGTACTATTTTTTTGAAAATAATGTGATACTATAGTATCTAGTATTTTTATGGAACAGAAAATACTTGTATAGAAGCAATATAATAACTTCGAAATCCAGATGCTTTGCATCTGACACACTTTGTGCTTAAAGATATAAAAGCATGCTGATGTTGCTTCTTATTTAGAAAGAAACGAGGAACAATATGAAATATGTAAGGCAATTTGTAATTATTATGTTATTTACTTTTTTAGGTGAAGTGTTAAAAGCATTACTTCCGTTTCCGGTGCCTGCCAGCATTTATGGATTGCTTGCACTTCTGATCGCACTTGAAACAAAGCTGCTTCCGTTAGCCTCTGTTCGGGATGTAGGCGAATTCTTTGTAGAGATCATGCCGCTCACTTTTATTCCGGCAGGTGTCGGTCTTTTAGAGTCATGGGGCGTAATGAAACCAATGCTTGGCAGTCTTGTGTTAACAGTCGTGGTATCTACGATACTGGTTATGGCAGTATCCGGTCTGGTAACGCAGGGGGTGATCGCACTTCGAAAAAGAAGAAATATGGATGAAGTTTAAAAGGTGTTTATAAAAGAGACACATCATGTCAAATTTGTATCATAAATCGAGTTAGTAAAAAGTTCAAAAACCGGGAGAGAAGAATTATATGAAAGATTTTATACAGGAATCAGTTTTTTTTGGAGTGTTTATCAGTTTGTGTACTTATGAGATCGGACTACTTTTGAAAAAGAAAGTAAATTTTCCGTTGTTTAATCCGTTATTGATCTCAATTGCAGCAACAATTGTTTTTTTGGTGGGGTTTGATATTGATTATGCAACTTATGAGGAAGGGGCTAAGTATCTTAGCTATTTCCTGACACCATCGACAGTTTGTCTTGCAATTCCTTTGCACCAGCAGTTTGAAAAATTAAAAAAGAACTGGGTCGCAATTTTATCAGGTATTTTGGCAGGATGTCTGACAAGTGCGATCTGTGTTTTCCTTTTTGCAGTCGTATTTTCTTATGAACATAAGGAATATGTTTCATTGCTTCCTAAATCTATCACAACAGCGATTGGAATGGGGGTTTCAGAAGAACTGAACGGTTATGTAACGATTTCGGTAGCGGTGATCGTAGTGACGGGAATTCTTGGTAATGTGATCGCTGAAATGATCTATAAGATCTTTCATATTACAGAACCGATTGCCAAAGGCGTTGCGTTAGGCACTTCGGCACATGCAATGGGAACAGCCAAAGCACTTGAAATTGGCGAAATAGAAGGTGCCATGAGTGGGTTATCTATTGCAGTTTCGGGTGTGATCACAGTTGTATTGGCACCGTTCTTTGCGACATTGATATAGATAAATGTACTCTCGGAAATCCGGCTGAAGGATTTGTTTTGAAAAATTACCGAGAGTATATATAAACAGAATGGAGGGATACTATGTATCAAAATGTAATTTTTGATCTGGATGGAACTTTGTTAAACACATTAGAAGATTTAAAGGATAGTACAAATTATGCACTGGCTCAGCATGGTTATCCAACCCATACTCTGGAAGAAGTGCGTTGCTTTGTAGGCAATGGAATACGTAAATTGATCGATCGGGCAGTGCCGGAGGGAACAAGTGTTGAGAAAACGGATAAAGTCTTTGCAACATTCCGTGAGTATTATGCAACACATTCGCGTGTAAAAACTTCTATGTATGAAGGAATGGAACAAGTGATGGATGCATTAAAAGAGCAGAATATCTCTATGGCGATCGTATCAAATAAAGCAGATGATGCCGTAAAAGATCTGGCAAAATATTATTTTGCAAAATATATTGATGTAGCAATAGGAGAGAGAGAGGGGATTAGCAGAAAACCCGCACCGGATTCTGTATATGAAGCAATGCGCTTGCTTGGAGCAACAAAGGAGAATACCGTGTATGTCGGAGACTCGGATGTGGATCGTGCGACGGCAAAAAATGCCGGAATTCCATGTATCTCCGTTACCTGGGGTTTTCGAAGTGAGGAGCTTCTTGTAAGTTTGGAACCCGAATATCTGATACATAAACCGGAAGAAATCCTTTCTGTTGTAACCGGAAAATGATCGTATTTTTATTTGAAAAAGAGGTTGACGAACGTTTGTTCATGTGATAGTATAGCATACAAACAAATGTTCGTCAACCTCTTTTTGCGTGCAGAAAGGAGACATGATATGGTTTTACAGGAAAAAGCCGGAATAAAAGAGAAGCTGGCAATCTTGGCAGATGCAGCAAAATATGATGTAGCATGTACATCCAGCGGTGTTTCCCGAAAAGGGGAAAAGGGAATGCTTGGGAGCTGTGAGGCAGCAGGAGTCTGTCATTCCTTTTCTGCGGATGGAAGATGTATTTCTCTTTTAAAGATATTGTATACAAATGAGTGTATTTATAATTGTAAATATTGTATTAACCGATGCACCAATGATGTGCCGCGTGCAACTTTCACACCGGAAGAAGTCTGTTCCTTAACGATGGAATTTTATCGTAGAAATTATATAGAAGGACTATTTTTAAGCTCCGGAATCGTTGAATCACCGGATTATACAATGGAGCGGATCTGTAAGACATTACATGATCTTCGAACAATCCATCGTTTTAATGGATATATTCATTGTAAAGCAATCCCCGGAGCATCACCTGAACTAATTGAAGAAGCAGGATGGTATGCTGATCGTATGAGCGTTAATCTGGAACTGCCGACTGCAAAAGGATTGCAAGAGTTAGCACCGAACAAGTCAAGAAGCACTATTTTAACACCGATGCGTCAGATTCAAAATGGTGTGGAAGAAAGCCGACTGGCTTTAGGGATGAAAGGAGGCAATCAAAGCGCATACTGGTATACGCAAAAAAGAATAGGAAGAGCTTTACCGGGAAGTCAGAATGGGCAGATAGGAAGCAGATTGCTTCATGGAACGAGCGGACAGGAAAAAGAAGTGACCAAGGAAGCAGACATTATACAGCCATCAAAGGCAACAGCTCTTACAAAATGGGAAAACAGGGATATCAGCAGAGGTTTTGTTCCGAGTGGACAAAGTACGCAGATGATCATAGGCGCTTCCGGTGAGAGTGATTATGAGATTATGGCAGTGACGGAAGCATTATACCGGAAGTTTGATCTCAAAAGAGTATTTTACTCTGCTTTTGTCAATGTCAATCAGGATGTTACACTTCCGGCATGGAATACACAGCCTCCGCTCAGACGGGAACACAGGCTATATCAGGCTGACTTTCTTCTTCGCTATTATGGGTTTCAGGCAAATGAATTATTATCAGAAAAGCGCCCGTTTTTTAATACATATTTAGATCCGAAATGTGACTGGGCATTAGGACATCTCGAAGAGTTTCCGGTAGAAATCAACAGTGCATCTTTTGATACGCTGTTGCGTGTTCCGGGAATTGGGGTGAAATCAGCAAGAAGAATTATTAAAGCAAGAAAGACCGGTAATCTGGATTTTGAAGCTTTAAAAGCGATTGGTGTTGTTATGAAACGTGCCGTCTATTTTATCACTTGTCAGGGGAAAATGATGTATTCTTTTTTGAAAATAGATGAAGACTATATTACACGCAATCTCATAGATAAAGAACCGGATGTCATGAAGGGATATGGTGAAAAAGTCACATACCGTCAGCTTTCATTTTTTTCTGATTCCGAAATGTCCGGTTAAGATATTCTTGGATTTTGAAATGCAGGGGTGAAATATTTTGAAAACTTGATATCCTGGTAAGCGTTATGGAAAGGAGGGGCTTATGGATAAGATGATCAGAGTATACCAATGTGAAGACACCGTAGATGGGATCTTAAGTGCGATATATGATGCCGGTATATCCGGTTATGGACATGAATATATTCGGATAGAACCACAAAGTCCGGGATATACTACGAATAGAACTCTTTTTTCGGAATACATCACTGTGCAGACAGATTCCGGTAAAAAAGACAGTGTGATCAAGGCTGTTCGGTCTAAGATATCATGGAAAGCATATGCTTTTATGATGAATGCATTAGCATCCGATTTTTCAGACAGAGGAGATGTTGTATACCGGTTTGTTGCATATGGTTTTACAATGGGAAAGCAGGTATGTGAAGCATTACAGCTTCCCTGTGTAAAGCGAATCTTTGCAATCAATCGTGCAGTACAAAACGAAGCACATTATTTTAATGAATTTTTGCGTTTTCAGGAAGTAGCCCAAGAACCTTCCTTGTTGCTTGGTGTGATCGAACCGCGCCACCATGTAATACCGAATTTGATGCAGCATTTTGGGGAACGTTTTATCAGTGAATGGTTTATCATCTATGACAAGACACATCAAGAGGCAGCTTTTCATCAGGCAGACGGATCGTGGGAGTTACGGCTTTTAACCGGACAGGAGGCAAAAAAGTTAGAAGAATTAACAGAAAAGCAGGAAGAATACGCAGATTTGTGGAAAACATTCTTTGATCATATCGCCATTGTGGAAAGAAAAAATCAGAAGCTGCAAACAAATATGCTGCCATTGCATTATCGTAAGTATATGACGGAGTTTCATTAAAGGCGTTTATAGGTATTACCGGTTAGAGGGGAAAATCTATTGACAAATAGCGGCAGGAAGCATAAAATAATGTAGATATTAGTAAAAAGCAATGAAAAGAAGAGTACATGATAAAAACTTTTACAGAGAACCCGGAGGCTGAGAAAGGGAATTGTATTTTATGATGGAAGATGGTCTTGGAGCCTCGTACCGACACAGGAATTGTTTATCAGGCAATGTTCTGATCGCAATAGTGATCAGAAGATAGTATATTATACGACAGATTATATTCTTGTTAGGCTGCGACGGGAGCACCCGTTATAGTGCCATACTGTAGATCAGATCTATTGCAGTATCAGAGCATTTTGTCGCGAGACAAATTGGAATTAAAGTGGTAACACGGGATATACTCGTCTTTAAGAACGTCAGGTTCTTAGAGGCGTTTTTTATTGCTGAGAAAGTTCAGCGATTAAAAGCATCTGCAGTTGTGGCTGGTGTGATCAGTAGTTTTTTATTGCTTAGAAAATTCAGCGATGAAAAGGTCTAAATTTTTTTGACAGATGGCTTACTGTTATGAAAATGGATTTTTGATATCTGAATTCTTAGAAAAATTGATCATAAGAAACAGAGCAGGAAAGGAAGGAAACTATGGCAGATAAGAAGAAATTTTATTTAACCACAGCGATTGCGTATACTTCAGGTAAACCGCATATTGGAAATACTTATGAGGTTGTTCTTGCAGACAGTATTGTTCGTTTCAAACGTCAGCAGGGATATGATGTACGTTTTCAGACAGGTACAGATGAACATGGTCAGAAGATCGAGTTGAAGGCACAGGAGGCAGGCGTTACTCCAAAACAGTTTGTTGATGATGTGTCCGGTCAGATCAAGACTATCTGGGATCTGATGAATACTTCATATGATAAATTCATTCGTACAACTGATCCGGATCACGAGAAACAGGTTCAGAAGATTTTTAAGAAGTTATATGATCAGGGCGATATTTACAAGGGATATTATGAAGGAATGTATTGTACACCTTGTGAATCATTCTTTACGGAATCGCAGTTAGTAGATGGCAAGTGTCCTGATTGTGGACGTGAATGTCAGCCGGCAAAAGAAGAAGCATATTTCCTTCGTTTAAGTAAATATGCAGATCGTCTGATCGAGCATATCAATACACATCCTGAGTTTATCCAGCCGGAATCACGTAAGAAAGAAATGATGAATAACTTTATCCTTCCGGGCTTACAGGATCTTTGTGTTTCACGTACTTCTTTCAAATGGGGTATTCCGGTAGATTTTGATCCGGATCATGTAGTTTATGTATGGATTGATGCGTTAAGCAACTACATTACCGGTCTTGGTTTTGATCTGGATGGAAATCATACAACAGATGAAAATGGAAGAAATCTTTATGAAGAATACTGGCCGGCAGATCTTCATCTGATCGGAAAAGATATTCTTCGTTTCCATACGATTTATTGGCCGATCATGCTGATGGCATTGGATCTTCCTTTACCAAAGCAGGTATTTGGTCATCCATGGCTGTTACAAAGTGATGGAAAAATGAGCAAATCAAAAGGTAATGTTATTTATGCGGATGATTTGGTTAATGTGTTTGGCGTAGATGCAGTCCGTTATTTCATGCTTCATGAGATGCCATTTGAAAGTGATGGCGTAGTAGGTTGGGAATTGATGGTTGAGCGTATGAACTCAGATCTTGCGAATGTCCTTGGTAACCTTGTAAACAGAACGATCTCCATGACAAATAAATATCTGGATGGCGTTGTAGAAGACAAGGATGTTGTAGAAGATGTGGATGCAAGCCTGAAAGAGAAAGTTCTTAGTACATCGAAAGCAGTTGAAGATAAGATGGATCATTTGCGTGTAGCAGATGCGATCACGGAAATTTTTACATTGTTCAAACGTTGTAACAAATATATTGATGAAACAGAGCCTTGGGTTCTTGGTAAAGATGAATCGAAAAAAGACAGACTTTCTACAGTTCTTTATAACCTTGTGGAAAGCATTACGATTGGTGCAAGTCTGTTAGAAGCATTTATGCCTGAGACAACAGAGAAGATTTTAGCACAGCTTAATACAACGAAGCGTCCATTGGATGAAATGGATACATTTGGAAAATATATTTCGGGAACAAAAGTAACCGATAAGCCGGAAATCCTTTTTATGCGTCTGGATCCGAAAGAAGTTCTTGCACAGGCAGAAGAGATTAAGAAGAAACAAATGGCAGAAGCAAAAGCAGAGTCAGGAGTAAATACGGATGAACAGGACGAGGAAAGCATTGATATAGAAGCAAAACCGGAGATTGAATTTGATGACTTTATGAAAATGCAATTTCAGGTCGGTGAGATTATTGCTTGTGAAGAAGTGAAGAAATCAAAGAAACTTCTCTGCTCGCAGGTTAAGATCGGAAGTGAAGTAAAACAGATCGTTTCCGGTATAAAAAAATACTATTCAGCAGAAGAGATGGTTGGCAAAAAAGTTATGGTTCTTGTGAACCTGAAACCTGCTAAACTTGCAGGTGTTCTTTCGGAAGGAATGCTTCTTTGTGCCGAAGATGCAGAAGGTAATCTTGCCCTTATGACACCGGAAAAAGCAATGCCGGCAGGAGCAGAGATCTGCTAATAGAATGCAAAACCCTGAAAATTGGGGATTGGAAAATGTAAAGCATGTAGTAGATAAAGAGCATAGAAGATTTAAGAAAGAGAGGGTAGTGCCGGGGCACTATCCTCTTTAATCTATATAAAATGCAATCTGTAAAGGTGATTACAGAGGCATGTCAGCAATGCTTCTTATCAATCTGTGCATTAAATGCATAGAAGTTTCTGGAATCCAGATCATCCTGAATACGACGTAAGCTTTCACCGAAACGCTGATAATGAACAATTTCACGTTCTCGTAAGAAACGGATAGGATCGCAGATTTCAGGATCCTTGATCATGCGTAAGATATTATCATAGGTGCTTCGGGCTTTTTGCTCAGCGGCCATATCTTCATGCAGATCGGTGATTGTGTCACCTTTGCATTGAAACTCACAGGCATTGAATGGAATACCGCCTGCCGCTTGAGGCCAGATTGCAAGGGTATGATCAACATAGTATTTATCAAAGCCCGATGACTTAATTTCTTCCGGTGTCAGGTTTCTGGTGAGCTGGCGGATGATTGTTGCAACAATTTCGAGATGAGCCAGTTCATACGCTCATTGATGATATAGGTGTAAGGGATTTTTAAAATTACAGATGCAAAGTGACTTCCAGATGGATCACAGGCTTGGCTTTGGAACTGTCACCTTTATCTTTA
>NZ_JACRSW010000016.1 GCF_014384965.1 Jutongia hominis | reverse complement strand
GTCTTTGTGTTATAAATGAAATTATAGGAACTTCCAACTTTCGTTATACTCATAAAATTGTTCTCCTTTCTGCATAGGAGTCAGTAATATGCTCTGACTCCTACATGAAATACTTTTTAAAAATCTAATTCATTACCCGGATATGGCTCCATAATACACTTAAACTTTCCATTTTTTGAAATGCTTTCAACTTTCACCGAATCCTCAAATGTGACTGTCATCTGTGTATCGTAAGTTTTCCATTCAAACTGCGACCAGCTTACACCGTTACCGGTATGATCATAAGCCTTGATTGCATCGTTATATTGCTTTTTTTTGTTTTTCTGAATATTCCGGCACATTTTCAGTATTATTTATTTCCAACAACATTCTTAAACTATCCGGCACTCCATCTAACGCTTTTCTCCACGCTTCACTCTGTTGCTTTGCAACCGCCATCTCATGCTTTTTCCTTATTATTTCAATATTTCTCAAACATTTTAATGCCCGCATTAAACAATAAAACCAATTTTTTCAAACAGAAATTCACAATATTTATGCATATCCTGATTTCCGCTTCTTAAAACATAAGAAAACAAAGACTTTATATCTATATTTCCTCCCGTTCTTTCATATTGCTCCAGATAAAGTGAACGGAACTCTAAATAAGAATCTTGAATATAGTCACATGCCTGATTTATATCAAAGGCATCAAACGATTCATCCAATTTTGTATTCTGAAATTTCTGCTTATTTTCTGCATTTTGCTTTTGACTTTTGGCAACCATTTTGTCCCATTTTATCAGTTCCTCAAAACCTTTATTTAGCTTTTCCAATTCTTCATCCATTGACAACAGACGTCTTTTTCCACTCTCTGGATTATCGCATACATACACTTCTCTTGTTCCATTCCTATATCCTTCTACAATTTTTTGATACATAGTAGAATAGGCATATGCAGCTCCCATTCCAATATCATCGAAACCATATCCATTTTTACTTTCACGGATACTCTTTAAATATTTAGTCTCTTCATCCCATAATTCTTGAAGATAATCCTTTGACCAAGTAGTTTTAGGCACTGTTTCTCTAATATAATTTGCGTAACCAGCGTCTAAGGCAAACCTATCATGTATATATGCGTTTTCCTGATTTTCCCCATCGGCTTCATCTGAATGCCCTATCCTCCGGCATACGTCCTTGCCGGATGTTACGGTCATTTTTTCTTGCGATTCATTTGCCTTATGCTTTTTATGAGAAAGCTCTATAGTTTTCATATGATCGCCTTTTTGATGACCGTACAATGAAGATACGGTATTCTGACCAAAACCAATGTGCATACTTCTATTTCTCCAATCAGTTTATCTGAATTGTACCGTCTGCTATAACAAACTGTACATTCAACTCAGACATAATATCTTTGTGCTGTGTCCGGTTATATGCTAAAATTTCCCGGATATCACTTGCGTAATACTGATAGGTCAGATTCCCGCCCGGATTTAACTGAATTTTCAACGCCTAATCCCATATTAACTCCTTTTGTTTTGCCATTACGATAATCACAACCGCAACACTCCACAAAATATTTCATTATTCTGACCTAGTTTTCCCTTTTCTTCGGTCTTTTCGGCTGGTGATAAATCGCTGAACACTCTGCCGTCCTGCCAAGAACTGTTTTTTCCACTTCATTCCGGGCAATTCTCTCCACTACCTTCAATACCTTGTTTGTAATCTTTTCTTTCTTCAAAATTATAGAAATTGATACTATGCATATGTATCAAAACCTACCTTATTTTTAGTTGTCGCTTCTATAGCAATCATATTTTCTGTTTTTTTATCTTCTTTTTCTTTATCCTCTTTCATTCTCTCCAGCCATTTGTCAATTTCTGAATCCGTACCAGTCTCTCCAAAAATGCCACAGGTTGTCATTTCGGTTCCATTATTCGTAAACTTAAACTCCACTGATATCAGTTTACTACCATGACTTATTGCCGCCTTCTGTGCATTTCGTATAACATCTGGCATAATTGCTAAATTTTCCTCAAGCCATTTCGCAGTTTTTTCATCTCCACATGCCTTTTGCATTACACTTCTGTCAATCAATACAGAAGCATTTTTGCATGGAGTCAAACATTTATACTTGTTAGTCAAATACTTTGAATAGTCTGATACATTTTTAAACTTATTGGCTGAATTCATAGTGTATCCTGCATAATAATTCTTTTCACTATTCTTTGATGGCTTTACATTTTCATTTTTTACATTTCCGTATGTGTATGTATTGGCATACGATGATACTCCATTAATTCCCATACTGCATCTCTCCTTTCTATTTAGCCTTGATTTTTTATTTGCAGGCTATTGGGTTTTGTTCGATACGCTTACTGCCATTGTAAAATTTGCCTCATAAGAAGCTACTGCCTGACTTATTGTGACAGTCTTAGCAGACGAACTACTCTCAGCCACCAATCGAGTTCTGGCATCCTGAGCAGATAACCTTTTATTTTGCGCATATTCTTCATAAGCTGTTCTTTCCGCTTGTTTTTTCTGAATCCGCTTTTTTTCCTGTTGTTTCTTTACCTGATTTTCTATTCTCTTTTTATTTTCTATTCTGCGCTCCCAAAAACTATTTTTTGACTTATCATTAAAAATCTTCCCACCATTCCCATTGTTATAACCAGCACTCCACATCTCAGCATGACATTCTTCTTTTGATGCTCCATAATATATTGTAGAAAACGCTCCTCCGCATATACCGGACCATTTATCTGGTTGTGACCAACCCACTTGCAAATCATTTAATACCCATGCTTCATACTCTGGATCATTCTTCATTGCTTCAAAACCCGCCTCTGAAATTGTAACAGATATTGACTCGCCTGCTCTTGTGGGGTGCATTGGAATTTGAGATATTTTATTGTAAATGTACTGCTTGTATTCCACCATCGTCATATCTTTAGCAGACACAGAACCTATTTTTGAATTGCCCACTATACTTCCACTAGCTTCGCTCTTTTCTCTTACACTATCCGCAAACCTTGTATCTTCCTTCTCCTGATCTTTAGCCGCATTTTTCTGTTGGTACTGATTGTAAGCCCGTGTCATATAGTTCACATTAATTGCATTACTCATAGTAACCTCCTTTGCTTTCTTTATCGGATAAAATAACCTGTTCTCCTAGTCCCATATCATCAAACGACCATATTACGCACACAAAGACCATCTCTTTACAAGATGACCACTGCCTTAAATTCATTTTCATCGCAGGAAAGCACCATATCACCGCCATATTTATCCACAACTGCTTTTACATTTAACAATCCAATACCGTGATGATCCCCTCTTTTGCTCTTTATCGTGTCATTTTCAATTTCCACCTTTTCTGTCACCGGATTTCTCACCGCAAATATCAGTTTATGATCTTCGCACTCTAATTTCAGATGAATGACCGCTTTTCCGGTATTTTTCAGTACCTTTTCACTCTCCCGGATTGCATTATCCAATAAATTGGAAAGCAGAATCACAATCTCTTCCTCTTCCAGACAAATCTCCTGCAGATCCCCTACTTTTAGGATCACTGCTATGTGCTTCTCCTGCATGCTGCGGTATTTCTGGTTTAAAACAGCATTGACCACCGGATGGTTCGTGTTGATTGCCGACATCTCGACAGCTATGCTCTCTGTCAGTTTCTGCGTAAATGAAAGTGCCTCATCTGTGTGTCCATTCTTTATCAATGTCTGGATCGTGGAAAGCTGATTTTTATAATCGTGCATTTTTCTTCGCTGACGCTCATAGATTTCTTCCCGGTCCTGATAATCTGCAATACGATTTTTCTGATTTTGTTCCGTAAGTACCGCAATTTTTATTCTCTCTTCTTTTTCAATGGTATTCTGCATGAACTCCATAAGGATAAGGTTAATCGCAACCAGTCCCACCGAAAGAAATAAAAATACATTCTGCATATCATCGTTTTCTGAATAAAACATAAGAATGAAACCGACCACCGTAAATACAGGAACACAGAAAAACTGTAACCATTCTTTTCCTGTAATCAGACCGCAGCTTTTTCTTGTCTTGCTAAATCTTCTGATAAACAACATCAGAATGATAAAAGCCGTCTTTGATATCAGTGCCTGTAAAAACCATTTTTCTTGGATTGAACCTCCTCTTCCCAGCAAAACAGTCACATAATCAATCAATACAAGCATTGTATAGTTGATGATTGAAAATAAAAAACTCTGCCGGAAGGAGACCTCATAATAAGCCAGATTTAGGAAAGACATAACCAGTATAATCAGGATACATTTTAACATTCCGATCCATACCCCTGTGACTGCTGCCAGATAAAGCACTCCGCAATAAACAAAAAATCTGTATCTGTTCCTATATCCGCCATCTCTTTTTTCCATAAAAGTATCAAAAAAGTATAGCGTTCCTTTTACTTCCAGCATTTCCGCAATAAATGTCAATACCCAGAATGTCATGTTATTCTTCTCCCTTATACAGCATATATTCCCTCTTTACCTGTGCATATCGTGCCTTGGGAACCGGAATCTTTTTTCCTGTCGTAAGTGTCATCACATAACTGCTGATTTTGGTAATGTATTTCATATTTACAAGAAAACTTAAATGCGCCCGCACAAATCCCATATCCTTGAATTCATTTTCCAGTTCATCCAGTTTTTTATAAATCTGAAACGTACCTTTTTCAGTATAAAATACATTTTTGTGAAGTTCTGTTTCTATATAAATGATGTCATCTACATAGAGTTTTATCGTTCCCTCCACAAAACGAAATTCGAGAATCCTACTGTTTTTATTAATTTCTGCTATCAAATCATCCATACATTCTTCTATAGTATCTGCAAGGTTATCTTTCAGCAGAAAACGGCTTGCTTTCACCTTATATCCATCCAGTGCGTAATTCATGTATGCCGTCACAAGTACAACCGGAAGTTTTGGGTATTTTTCTTTGATCCTCATAGCTGTTTTCAGCCCATCCATCCCCTGCATATTGATGTCCAGAAATAATAGCTGACACGCTTCCAAAGCCGATTGTTCTTCGCATAACTGTTCTCCAGAATCATATTCTGTAATAGCAAACTCATAATTCTTTTTTTCACCATAGTCTGACAGCAAATCTGACAGATTTTTTCTGTCAGATATCCTGTCATCACAAATAATAATGTTCATATTTTTCATTCCTGTCTTTGATTGCTCTCATGCCTGTAAACCATACAAGTCTCACCTAGCACTCTTTATTATATCAAACAAATCTTTCACTCGATCATTCTCTGCATCAAATGACTATTTTGCGCATAGAACGACTATCTCCTATAGAAACGCAGAAGCACTGTATCTCAAACTCTTTGAAATACAATGCTTCCCTGCATTTTCTATATCGTCATGTTGATATTATTACTTTACTATCCAACACACTCTCTGGGAGTGACTGTATCTATCAAAAAAGAAGCCAGCAGTTTATTCACGCACTACTGACTTCCTATATTATTCATTTTATTTACTTCGTTGCGTCTCAGACAATTTTTTTATTTTTAAACATAACCTCTGTTTTCCCGCCATCCCTTTACATACCACCTGATTCCAACATATACCAGTTGCACGAATAATAAGAGAAATAGCAGATTGATTGGCAATACTGCCTTTATCCAATCCCCAAAGTAGATAGCTATTGCCATACTTACAAGTATCACCATTATGGTAATCATATCCCAACAGTATTTCTTATATAGCCCTGCAATCTTTATTCCGATGAATGCCAAAAGTATTCCCGCACCCACCAGACATCCACCACAAACCAGTATTCTTATCAGCCAATATACAATTCCGGCAATGACTGGATTGGATATTCCATCACTAATCTGTGCCATGTTCTTTCCTGTCAGTACAACCCAGCCAGCAATGGTCTGTGTAAAAGTTGCGATTGTAGCAAAGAATACCACGCAATCAGAAATAAATATTTTTGACCGTATCATCTGAAAAAGAGTAGTTGATACGGAATACCATATCAGCAGAAACATCAATGCTTCATACATGGCAGTTTTTGTTTTATATCTGCCTGCCAGTTTTTTTCTCTGTGTATCATACCTTTCCTTAGCTTTCAGATAAGCTGTCTGTTTACAATTCCCGCACTTTTGATAGAGCACCGGCTTTTCAACCGGTATCTCTACTTTTTTCTGATGGGAGAGTGCATAATCCCGTTCCTGTTCTGCCTGTCTCTGCTTATCTCGACATTCCTCTATCATGGCTTGAACGGTGTGCGTTTTCTCTTTCTCGCTCTGCAATAATTCTTTTGTTTTCCTCAAGTCGTTCTTTAAGGCTTGAATGTTCTCTGTTTTGTTCTCGCTGTTTAACTTCTCGTTCAAGGTCAGCGATTCGTCGAGCTGCACTTTCAGTTCCCGGATAGTCCGGTCTTTCTGGTCGAGTTCTTCCTGCATCTGCTCCGTCAGCAGTAGCAATTCTTCCAGTTGATCGTCGCTCTTTGAGTTTCTTAATTCGTTCATCAATCAACCTTCCTTTCTCTAATTGCTGTTCAAGTTCAGTAATTCGCTGTTCTGTTTCTGCAATAATCGATTCTCGTTGTTTAACTTCTGTGCTAATTCCTGCCATTGCTGATTTTCTGTCGTGAGTTTCCCTATCCTGTCTGCCTGTTTCTCCAACAGTGTCAGCAGTTCTTCTGTATCCGGCAAGATTTGAAGAAGCTCTGACAATCCGCTCTCTAATTGCTGCAATCGTTCTTCCTGCTCCTGAAAGCACATCAGCTTCTCGTCCTTTTCCTGTATCTCCTGAAGCATCTCTGCCATGATATTCTGCTGTTCCTCTATCCGTGTAATCATTGCTTCCATCATGGGAATTACTTCTTTGCTTTCTTCTAATGTCATTCAACCACTCCCTCCACATCGACAATGCACCGGATACCTTACCAAAGGTTGCAATTACCTTTTGCAGTAGTGCATTTTGTTTTTTAATCATCTGATTTTCTCCGACCTTCCATGAACCTTTCCTTATCTGTCCGGTGAGATATTTTTCCTCAATCATTCTTGCGTCTGCACCCTCATGGATAGTAGGGACTTTTAATTTGCCCTGTCTTTCATAAGAGCGGTGGTCAATCTGATTGTCTATGGATAAATGCCGGTTACACGTCTTTGCCCATTCGCTTCGCCATAACTCACAATTCTTTGGATTGTTCCAGCCGGTAGCGTCGGTCAGAACCCGTTTCCATTGTTTTCTGTTTCTTGCCCCAACTTTCTGTACTCCGTTTTCATCAAGTACTGGAATACGGATTCCATGACGGTCAGGATTTTTCTTATCCTGCCACCAGTCCGGGTGGGTTTCATCAACTACGATATTTCCGTCAGTATCTCTGACAAAATCCCAGTCCTTGACTTCTTTGTTGCCCCATGAGTGATCCAGATTGAATGGTCGCATGGTTACAAGTAAATGCACATGTGGGTTTCCATCACCCTTATCGTGTATGCTCCAGTCAGCACACATTCCCTTGTCCACGAAAGTTTTTTGAATATATTCGGTTGTATAATCAATCTGTTCCTGTCTGCTCCATTCTTTCGGCAGGGAAAATTCAAATGAGCGTCCAAGCTGTGCATCTGCATTTTTTTCTATCTTCAATACCTCATTCCATAGCCGCTGTTTCTGAAATGTGATTTTAAACTTTTCCAGTGCGGCTTCTTTATCATCCGCTTTTTTATAACGGATAGACTGTTGAAACCTTTTTATATTTTCTTCCGGTACATGCAGCCATTCAGGAGGTGCATTTTCGCACATCATCAGACTGGTGTAGACGACTTCCTTTTTGGAAGTATAGTAGCTGATTCTGCCTGTTTGCTCATTCTTCATCACATCTCCATTAAGATATGCCGATGCGGATATGACAGATTTTCCTTTACTGCGTCCGACAATCTTTACTGTAAAATGAAATATAGCCATGATACGATTCCCCCTTTCTGCCGTATCCGGCATTGATTTCCGACAGTGTCTTCTTCTGATTTAGCAGGAGTAGAACTGTCGGAACGCCCTCTGCGCAAGAGTGCCCCTGCGGCATGAGCAGGTCTGCATGAAATGCCCGCCGACGGAACGAGCCCGGCAAGCGTAAGCGCAGACCGGTTGCCACTTGTGGCAAACTTATAAGGACGACCTCTGGTTGTCCATAAGTGCGCCCTTCATTCAAAGGCAATGAAGGGAATGGAAAACCCACTCCCTCCGCCATTACACTTCCTCCATGTCTGTAACTGGTTCTTTCTGCATCGCTTTTGAGAAAAACTTCCCGTTTGTTTCCTGCCTTTTTAAGAAGCCGATCAGTTTTGGTAAATCTTCCTCCTCAATCGGACAGCCAAGAACCGATTCCACCGCACCGCCAATCTGACAGAGCCTATGGGTTCGTTTTTTACTTTCCTCGGCTTTCTTTCGTTTTTCCAGTTCCTTTCGCTGTGCAATGAGCTTTTTGGTAGCTTCGATGCTTTCCTGTTCCTTTTTCTCTAATGCAAGTATTCTTTCTTCATAAGTCTTTGTTGATTTCGCCATATCGTCTTCATCCTCTCTTTTTTCTGATAAACATTAGTTCCCGGTTGCATATCAGGAGAAGCACATGGTATAATCCTCTTGCGTGTAGGTATATCATGGCTTCGGTCTGATAGAACCTTTGGCGGTTTCGTAGGAAGCCGCCTTTTTAAGTTGCCACATTTCTTGTGACAGTTTTTACATTTCCTTTATCCCTCAGATCTCGCCCCTCGTTGGCTTCCATGAACTTTTCCAGAATGTCAGTTTTAATAAGGACTTTTCTTCCGACTTTTAATACCGGAAGTTTCTTCCATTCAACCAGCTTTCTCAAAGTGTTTCTGCCAATTCCTGTATAGTCGGCTGCTTCCTCGATGGATAATGCAATCTTTCTTTCCGTCATCTTGTCACCTCCTTATGAATTGCATTATGCAATTTCTGTTGTGCTGTTAGTATAGCGGTTTTATATTGTGTTGTCAAGCGTTATGAAATTTTAAAAATAATTATTATATTGCATATTGCAATTATGTGAGGTACATGCTATAATTCATACATACCGAAAAAGGAGGCAATCAGCATGAAAGATAAAGAACTACGCAAGCTGATAGGCAGCAGGGCAAAACAGCGTCGTCTGGAATTAAATCTGACACAGCCTTATGTTGCAGAGAAGATGGGAGTTACCGCTTCCACAATCCTGCGTTATGAGAATGGTTCGATTGACAATACCAAAAAGATGGTGCTGGAAGGTCTTTCGGAAGCACTTCATGTATCTATTGAATGGCTCAGAGGGGAAACCGATGAATACGAAACCGATATTACGGATAAGAAAGAATTACAGATTCGTGATGCAATGGGCGATATTCTCAAACAGTTACCTCTCGACCTTAGTAAAAAGGAAGATGCTTTTTCCAAAGATTTACTGCTGTTGATGTTAAAGCAATATAACCTGTTTCTGGAATCATTCCAGTTTGCCTGCAAGAATTACAAGGGCAACACGAATGAAGCTGATATTGCAAAAGTAATGGGGTTTGAATCGAATGATGAATATAACGAGATTATGTTTCTCCGGGAGATCACCCATACTGTTAATGCCTTTAATGACATGGCAGATATTGTAAGGCTCTATTCCAAGAAACCAGAAATGGCAGAACAAAGGCTTGCAAATCTTTTATCAGAAGTTTTGTATGAGGATTCTGAATCGGTATAGTAAGATAATCGGAGTTATGATATACTTACACGCAAGAAGCATTTCATCAGTTCCGATTGTCCGATGTCGAAAGGAGACATACAATTATGGCAAAAGGATCTGTAAGAAAAAAAGGAAAGAAATGGTACTACCGCTTCTATGTAGAAGATGCAAGCGGCAATCTGGTTCAGAAAGAATACGCTGGAACAGAAAGTAAAAGTGAAACGGAAAAAATGCTCCGTCAGGCAATGGATGATTACGAAAGCAAGAAATTTGTCGCAAAGACAGATAATCTTACTGTAGGAGAACTTCTTGATATGTGGGCGGAAGAAGAACTGAAAGTCGGAACACTCAGCAATGGTACAGTGGAAAATTATCTTGGTGCAATCCGTTGTATCCAGAAACATCCGATTGCAGAACGCAAATTAAAAACCGTTACTGCTGAACATTTACAGACATTTCTCGATCTGCTTACATTCGGTGGGGAATTTCCAGATGGAAAAGTGAGAAAAGGATACAGTAAAGATTACATCCATTCCTTTTCAGCAGTATTACAGCAGGCTTTCCGGTTTGCAGTATTTCCAAAACAGTTGATTACTTTTAATCCTATGCAGTATATTAAGCTGAAAAAACAGGCAGAGGATGTGGATTTATTCTCAGATGATGAGGTAGAAGAAGGCATACAGCCTATTTCCCATGAAGATTATGAGAGACTGATAGAATACCTCAAAGTAAAGAATCCACCTGCAATCCTGCCAATCCAGATCGCATACTATGCGGGACTTCGTATCGGTGAAGTTTGCGGATTGACATGGCAGGACATCAATCTTGAAGAACAATGCCTGACCATTAAAAGAAGTATCCGCTATGATGGCACAAAACATAAAAACATCATCGGACCAACCAAGCGAAAGAAAGTAAGGATTGTTGATTTTGGCAATACTCTGACCGAAATACTGAAAACCGCCAGAAAAGAACAGCTTAAAAGCCGGATGCAGTATGGTGAACTTTACCACCGCAATTTCTACAAGGAAGTACAGGACAAAAACAGAGTGTATTATGAATATTATCATCTGGACGGAACCGAAGAAATCCCGGCAGATTACAAGGAAATCTCCTTTGTCTGCTTGAGACCAGACGGATGTCTGGAACTTCCAAGCACACTCAGCATTGCCTGCCGGTCAGTTGCGAAACGACTGGACGGATTTGAGAATTTCCATTTCCACCAGTTGCGACACACCTACACAAGCAACCTCCTCTCAAACGGAGCTGCCCCAAAAGATGTGCAGGAACTGTTAGGACACTCTGATGTCAGTACCACAATGAATGTCTACGCCCACTCTACAAGAAAGGCAAAGCGGAACTCCGCCAGACTTCTTGATAAAGTGGCAGGCAACGACTAAATAAAAAATTCCCTTATTTCCCTTGCTGATTCCGCATAAGGGCAAAAATAAGGGAAAATACATATCATTTCACTATTTAAGGGGCTGGAAAGCCCGTAAAATAAGGA
Organism: Jutongia hominis; assembly: GCF_014384965.1. GTDB lineage: Bacteria > Bacillota > Clostridia > Lachnospirales > Lachnospiraceae > Butyribacter > Butyribacter hominis. The sequence goes on along the minus strand of NZ_JACRSW010000016.1, from coordinate 78,895 downwards.
AAGTTCAAGAAATCTCTCCACAAATTCCGATTTGTTACGTTTACTTCAATTTCCATCTTCTTGCCCTTCGGCCAAGAGGCATCCCTCGCTCTAAAGAGCTCGGTCAATTCTACACTTCTGAGATTTTCAATGTCTCCGCTCCGTTCTTCGTTCCACTACGGTCGGTGCAAAACGGACATCCACCGGATGTCCTGCATCCTATTTGTGGTATGGTTCCCCATTCATGATCCGGTACGCCCGGTAGATCTGCTCTAAAAGCACCACACGCATCAACTGGTGTGGAAATGTCATTTTCGAAAAGCTTAAAAGTTCATTCGAATTTTGCAAGATCTTTTTGTCTAAGCCGATCGAGCCACCGATCACAAAGACCAGATGGCTTTCACCATGTAATCCAAGATTATGTATCTTTCTTGAAAAGTCTTCTGAAGGATATTGCTTTCCTTCGATTGCAAGAGAAATCACATAAGCTCCTTCTTTGATATATTTTTGCAAACGTTCTCCTTCTTTTTGGCGGATCAGATCTTCTTCATGCTCACTTGCATTGTCAGGTGTTTTTTCATCTGCTACTTCTATAATCTCAAGTTTGCAATAACGGCTCAGACGTTTTGTATATTCTTTGATTGCATCTGTAAAATACTTTTCTTTTATTTTTCCTACTGTTAAAATCGTGATCTTCATTTTTCTTCCTGTTCTGTAGTATTCTTTTTATAATAGTTTTCTTAATGATTCTAATACTGATATAATTCGACAAATTGTTTTTTAATTACGAGGTCAAAACTTCACGTTCCGGTAACCGATACCATTCCTATAAAATGAATGTGTACATTTATGTTCCTGTTCTTTTCCATCTTGGTTGAAAACAATCCTCTTATTTATGCATCAAAAGACGTTCATCCAGTGCCAGACTGACGCAAAGTGCCTGATTGATCCTATCAAGAATATCGTCATCCAAATGGCATACTTTTTCCCGCAAACGGGATTTGTCGATCGTGCGGATCTGCTCTAATAAGATCACAGAATCTTTTACCATATCATATCTGCTGACTTCCAAAGCAATGTGTGTCGGCAGCTTTGCCTTATTCATTTTTGATGTGATCGCAGCACAGATAACGGTTGGGCTGTGACGATTTCCTACATCATTCTGTATGATCAAGACCGGTCGGATTCCTCCCTGTTCTGAACCGACTACCGGACGCAAATCTGCAAAAAAGATATCTCCACGTCTAATATTCAAAACGTTCACTCTCCTTACTCTTTGAAGTATGTACTACAGGTTTCTCTTTTCCTATCTTTGCCATTTTTTCAAAAAGTATTCGCAAACGTTCCTCTTTTTTCTCTTTCAATCGCTATTTACTATGCTCCTGTCTGCCACCTGCCGATCGGAATAGATCGGATTTCCGATCAATAGTCAGGATAATAGTCTTTTGTCTCAATGACTTTTCCATGACGGTAATACACCCTTGGAATACGCTTTCCGATATCACAGACAAATTCATAATTAAATGAATGTGCCATGGCAGATATTTCTTCGATCGTAATGCAGCTGTCACCGTCTTTTCCAAAAAGCGTTACACGGTCACCGACACAGACATTATCAATATCCGTTACATCAACCATAAACTGATCCATACAGACTCTTCCAAGAATCGGAGCTTTTTTCCCATGAATCAAGACACTGCCCTTTCCTGATAAACATCTTGAATAACCATCCGCATAACCTACCGGGATCGTTGCTACCCTTGTTTTCTTCGTTGTCGTATAGGTTCCGCCATAGCCGATCTCCACACCGGGTTCTAATGTTTTCACATAAGATACATAGGCTTTTAATTCCATAGCCGGTTTTAGTGGCAGACGTTCTTTTTGTACTTCTTCGGATGGATATAAACCATACAGGCAGATACCATTACGCACCATATCCATCTGTACTTCCGGTGCTTCCATGATACCGGCACTATTAGAAATGTGTCGGATTCCAAGATCCACACCATCTTTTTCTAATGCATTTACCATTTTTGTAAATTTTGCAAATTGTTCATTTGCTTTTGTCTTATCTTTTTCATCCATACGTGCAAAATGAGAAAAACAGCCTTTGATCTCAATGCCCGGAAGCTTCGCGATCTGCTCGATTATCTCTTTGCTTTCCTTTGTGATGGCAAAACCGATCCGGCTCATCCCGGTATCTAATTTGATATGAATGTTTGCATTTTTATGCATTGCAACGGCTGTATCTGATATTTCTTTTGCCATTTCCATTGTAAAAACGGCTGTTGCAATATCATAGCAAATCATTGCCGGATATAAAGGTTTCGGGGTATATCCTAAGATCAGGATCGGTTTTGTAAAACCGGCTTTTCGAAGTTCGATCCCTTCTTCTAAGATTGCCACACCATAGGCATCGACAAGTTCATCAATCTGTCTGGCAACTTCAACGGCTCCATGACCATAACCGTCCGCTTTGACAATTGCCATCATCTTGGTATCTTTTTTTAATAATGCTTTTGCATTTTTTACATTTTCATATATTGCATCCAGATCAATATCAGCATACACTCTGTAATATTCTTTCATTTTTGGTTGTTCCCTTCCTGTCATTTAAGGACACAAAGACAAATCCTTTCTTTCGTGTTCTTATCTATTCTAATCCCGTCTAATTATTTAAGCAAGCAGAATAATCACTCTGCCGATCCAACTGTTATGGCAAAATCGTTGACAGCATATCTAAAATATCAGAAGCAAACATAGAAGAAGAACTCCTATTTTTAACATATTCTTCTGCTGTCAATCCGTGAAGATAGGTTGCAAGACTCGCAGCTAAAAAAGGTTCTGTCTTTCTTGCCAATAATCCTGCGATCATACCACATAAAACATCCCCTGAACCGCCTTTTGCCAAGGCATGATTGCCCGAACGATTGATATATCTTTTTTCGTCTGATACAACAACGGTTCTTGCATCTTTTAAGACGATCGTTGCCGGTTTTGCCATATCCGCATAATGCATCAGATCTGTTTGAATCGTTGCAACCGGTGTCTCGATCAAACGACTCATTTCTTTTAAATGCGGTGTCAATATTTTGTTCTTTTGAAAAATATTATCTGACAAGGTCGATGCAAGATTGATCGCATCCGCATCTAAAACAACCGGCTTATTCTCTTCTTTTATAACCGTTTCAAAAAGCGATCGGGCAGTCGGGGATGTTCCCAGTCCCGGACCACAGGCGATTACATCTGCCCATTGCACTACATCTGTCAGCATATCAGAAATCTCTTCTTCTTTTGTCTCTTCGTGATAACATTCTAATAATGCTTCCGGTAGCTTTTCTAACAGCATATCCCGGTTGTTTTGATGTGTGATCACTTTGACAAGTCCACATCCCATCTCATAAGCTGCTCTGGCTGCAAAATAGGCAGCTCCACCCATATTTTTAGAACCTGCTATGACTAATACTTTTCCATAGCTTCCTTTGTTACTGTATGGTATTCTTTGAGGGAACAGTTTTTTTACATCTTCTCGGTCATAAGAAATTGTTTGCAAGCAGACTTCTTTTAATGCACTTTTTGGAAAACCGATATCTGCCAACTGAACTACTCCGGCATATTTTGCTCCCGGAAAGAAAAGCAGACCGCTTTTTAATGTTCCGAATGTTATGGTTTCTTTTGCACGGATCGCAATTCCAAGCACCTGTCCGTTTGTCGCATCAATACCGGATGGAACATCTACCGAAACAACCGGTTTTTGCATCGCATTAACCGCTTGGATCCATTGTGCATATTTCCCGGTAATCTCTCTTGAAAGCCCAATGCCAAAGATCGCATCGATCACAAAAGTATATTGCTCTAACTCTTCTTTTAAAAAGTCATCGGTTGTTCTTACGGACAATGCGAGATTTTTTACGATCGCAAGCTGTACACGCATCTCTTCACTCGCTTTTTGCATATTGCCAAGCAATAAAAAGGTAACGCGATAACCATGTTCTGACAGCATTCTGCCTGCAGCGACACCATCGGCACCATTATTACCCACACCGCATATGATCAAAACAGAATCCTCTTTTTTTGCCAGTTCTTCTACACGCTTTGCAACAGCGAGTGCTGCCCGTTCCATTAAAACAAGAGATGGAATCCCTATCTGTTCTATCGAGATCCCATCTATCTTTTTTGCTTCTTTTGCATTTGCTATATATTGCATACAACTCCCCTTTTCTATGCTTTTTGATCCGGTTATCCTAATAAAACAACAAAAGCGATCGCCTGTGTCTTGGTATCTGCTAATGATATCAGGATCTTTTTTACACCGATCTGGTCTGCTTTGTCTTTTGCCCTGCCATACAGCAAGACATAAGGTGCACCTGATTCATTCCGAAGAATCTCGATCTCATTGGGTGTAATCTTTCGAAATCCTGTTCCAAAAGCTTTTACAACAGCTTCTTTCCCACAAAAATTAGTAGCACTACTTCTTTTATGCTTGCTGATCATTTCCAGCTCTTTTGTTGTATAACAATGTTCTAAAAAAGTTTTTTTCTCACAGGAACGTAACACACGGTCACATTCGATCTGGTCAATGCCGATTCCGAGCACCTGCCCATACATTTCTTCCTGATCATACCTGTTTATGCTCACGGTTGATCTCTCCTTTCCAGACATCATAATCTTTATCAAAGATTTCTAAAATATCCGCACCTAAAAGATCATGCATAAAACGATAGGTATCAGTATTACGGATCTCCATTTCCTGCTTGGCAAGAACATGTTCTGTCAGTTCTTTGCGGGCATTGGCGATCCATTCTTCTTCCTGTTCGATCTCTTGTGTGTTATAAACCAATGTCTCATAACAATTCTTTAAACTTTCGATCATCAAAGCATGATTCACATCCTGAATTTCCTGCGGAAGCTGTTGTTGCAGATCATGCGCCTGTGCTATTTTCTGATGAAGCTCATCTAAAAGTTTCTGATTCTTATCCTGCTTCATACTCCGGATCGGGCTGTCTGTTTCACTTCCATCCGTCATGTTATTGATGATATTGTCCATCAGGACCTTTCTGGTCTTTTCATAATCTTTCAGATCATTGTTTGTCTGTCCCTGCTTTTTGATCAGTTTGTTTAACTTCTTCTCAAGCTGTATCATCCGCTTCGTTTTCATATGATCCGGGAAAAGCTGATGCCAGCGCGGATCTAACGTAAGAAGAGGGACATATTTTTTCTTAACGGCTTCCCAATACCGTCCCATATATTCTTCATCTTGTTTTTTATTCTTTTGAAACATCTAAAAATGCCCCCTGTCCATGCATTTTTCGCTATATCAATTAAGATACCAATGCAGATAAACGATCACATCCGTTCTTTCCGGATGCATATTTGCGTTATTTTGTCTTCTTTACAGTATAATATATTTATCTTATATTCGTCAATGAAGTTGCCCTATTGTCTGTTTTACGCTATAATAACTGCAATATCATAAGCAAAAGGATCGGACTAAAAGCAGACAGACAACCGGGGATATGATACTTCTGCTACAATAAAAAAGAATGGAGAAAACAATGAATTTAGAAAAAGCAAAACAAAAACTGGATCAATACCAGCAGTCTCATTTACTGCGTTACTATGATGAATTAAATGATGCACAAAAAGCAGCACTCTTAGAGCAGATCGATACAACTGACTTTTCTGTATTAGCAAAGATCCATGCACCAAAGACAGAAGACACGCAAAGCAATATTACTCCAATTGAAGCTATGACACTCGATGAAATTGCTTCACAAAAAGAGGAAATACACAATATCGGACTGGATGCGATCAAGGCTCATAAAGTCGGTGCTGTGTTATTAGCAGGAGGTATGGGAACACGTCTTGGCTCCGACCACCCAAAGGGAATGTATGATATCGGTATTACCAAACCGGTATATATCTTCCAACGCATTATCGAAAATCTTTTTGATGTGGTAAAGGAAGCAGACACATGGATTCATCTTTTTATTATGACGAGTGATAAAAACCACGAAGATACGACCTCCTTTTTTGAAAAGATGAATTATTTCGGCTATGACAAAAATTATATTCATTTTTTCCGCCAGGATATGGCACCTGCATCGGATTACAACGGAAAGATCTTTCTTGAAGAAAAAGGAAAACTTGCCACTTCGCCAAACGGAAATGGCGGCTGGTTCTCTTCTTTACAAAATGCCGGTCTGATTGATCTGATGCACAAGGAAGGAATCACCTGGATCAATGTATTTGCGGTTGATAACGTCTTACAGCGGATCGCTGATCCGACTTTTATCGGTGCAACGATCGCTAAAAAATGCGATTGCGGTTCCAAAGTGGTACGCAAGGCAAGTCCTGATGAAAAAGTAGGTGTGATGTGCCTTGAAAACGGTCATCCTTCGATCGTAGAATATTATGAATTAACAGAAGCGATGCGTGATGCAAAAAATGCAAAAGGGGAGCCTGCTTATAATTTCGGTGTGATCTTAAACTATCTCTTTGAGATCGGACATTTAGAAAAGATTGCAAATAATGAACTTCCTTTGCATATTGTAGAAAAAAAGATCCCTTATCTGGATGAGCAGGGCAATTTACAAAAGCCTGAAGATGTCAACGGATATAAATTCGAATCATTGATCTTAGATCTGATCCGCCTTTTTGATAATTGTCTTCCATTCGAAGTAGAACGCAACAAAGAATTCGCACCGATCAAAAATAAAACCGGTGTCGATTCGATCGATAGTGCAAGAGAATTGTTAAAAGAAAATGGTATTACATTATAAGAATTCCTTCTAAAATATAACGGGAACAGATGATAAAAAACAGAATGCGTCATTTCGTTTATAAGGAATCCTCACTTTTATAAAAACAAAAAACAGGTTAGAACCGTTAAATTAGATTCTAACCTGTTTTTCTTTCCTATACTATTCAAATTGTCAAAAACTTCTGTTGCTTTAAAATTTACAAAAGGAATCTTTTCAAAAGCAACCGGTTATGCCATGCTTTAAGCCTTTTCCAACTATCGACGTTATATTTTTATTCGTCCTCTTCCATAAAATGTTCTTCAAAGTATTCATCTGCGATCATTTCTATATATTCTTCTGACTGATCGTCAAATTCCTTTTCTAACATTTTTTTAATACGGGCTGTCAGGATCAGATCGTTTTCCATATCCGTAACCTGTGAATCAAGCCATCCATCGATCATATCCTGTGTTAAGTTCTGATCAAGCCACTCTTTGATCTCTTTTGTTTTAGCTTCTTCTTCCGATATCAGAAGTTTGATCTTTCCGGCTTTATGTATTGATACAATACCGGATATAACAAAGATAACGAATAAGATTACGATAATAACAAAGATTACATTATTATATGTGATCGGAAGCACTTCTAATTTGCATAATGCCAGATAAATCAGACCAATAATACCAAATACGATAAAAGTAATACCGGAATATTTCATATCACGATATTCATCTGCCTTTTTGACATATTCTTTCTTGTCCGATGTCAATAAAAGTTCTGAAGTATCTTCCATAATCTTATCACTTACTAAAAGATTATCATCATCATCATCCATATTTTCAATATCTTCTTTGGCATCATCTACTTCAGAATCTTCTTCCATAGCATCATCCTTTTCGACAAGCTCCTCATCTTCCGTATCGCCTGCTTCCGCTTCCTGCTCTGACTGGTTCTCACTATCCTCTTCTTTTGCTGTCAGATAGCCCTGAAAAAGCTTTTCAGCCTGCTTTTCTTCCTCTTTGGATACTGTAATCTTAAAGCCGATCTTGTCGTCACTTTCTTCTTTTGCAGCTGTTTTTACTCCGGAATATTGTAAATATTCTAAAATTTCATCAGCACTTGCTTCGTCATTGATCTCACACACATTGACATTATCTGAAAGTTCATCCCGCTCTACTAACTTTGCACCACAGTCTGCACATTCAGTAATACCATCACGGTATTCTGTTTTACATTTTGGACACCACATGCGTTTCTCCTCCTTTTCAAATTCTTTACAATCGTAGCATATTATATCAAAAAAAACAATAGACATCACAAAAGATACACAGAATAAAAATGATATACTACTATTATAGGTATGTAAAAAATAATACTTCAAAAAAACTTTATTACTAACATAAAAAAACAGATGTCTTAGTGATCACTTCATTGCTGGCATGGAAAACAGATGTCTTAATGAACACTTTATTTCTGACATGAAAATGGATACTTCAAAAACTACTTCATTAACAGAACGCAAAAATGATACTTCAAAATACACTTCACTACAGACTCTCAGAAAATCCCTTTACAACAGGATCTCAAAAAATACTCCTACTTGAAAGAAGAGACAAGATAAATTATAATAATAGATTGTGACTACACTATCTATCAGGAAAGACTATATTACATTCTGTTTTTCTGTTAGATGATCAAATATACAACAATGGGAGGATCTTATGGCTGATATAACTATTTCAGAAGAAATCAAAAAGAGAAGAACGTTTGCTATCATCTCACATCCTGATGCCGGTAAAACTACATTAACAGAGAAATTTCTATTATATGGAGGTGCTATCAATACTGCCGGTTCTGTAAAAGGAAAAGCAAATTCAAAATATGCTGTTTCCGACTGGATGGAAATTGAAAAAGAACGTGGTATTTCCGTTACTTCATCTGTTATGCAATTTAACTACGATGGTTTTTGCATCAATATTCTGGATACACCGGGACATCAGGACTTTTCTGAGGACACGTACCGAACATTAATGGCTGCCGATTCCGCTGTCATGGTGATCGATGCATCCAAAGGTGTCGAGGCACAGACGATCAAATTATTTAAGGTCTGTGTAATGCGTCATATTCCTATTTTTACATTTATTAATAAAATGGATCGTGAAGCCAAGGATTCTTTTGAATTATTAGATGATATTGAAACCGTACTCGGAATCCATACCTGTCCGATCAACTGGCCGATCGGTTCGGGAAAACGTTTTAAAGGAATCTATGACAGAAGAGCAAAAACAGTCCGTACATTTGAATCAGTTTCTACCGGTGGTGCCAAGTCAGCAGCCGAAACGGATTACAATATCGATGATCCGGAATTAAAAGAACTTGCGTCAGAAGAATTATATGACCAGTTGATCGAAGAAATAGAACTTTTAGACGGAGCAAGTGATCCATTGGATATCGAAAAAGTACAAAAGGGTGAATTATCACCGGTCTTTTTTGGTTCTGCACTGACAACATTCGGTGTCGAGATCTTTTTAAAATACTTTTTGGAAATGACTTCTTCTCCACTGCCTCGTATGTCCGATGAAGGACTGATTGATCCGATCGAGAATGATTTTTCTGCTTTTGTATTTAAAATTCAGGCAAACATGAATAAAGCACATCGTGACCGTATCGCATTTATGCGAATCTGCTCCGGTAAGTTTGATGCCAATAAAGATGTTTACCATGTACAGAGCAAACGTAAATTAAAGCTTTCGCAGCCACAGCAGATCATGGCGCAGGATCGCCAGGTCATCCAGACAGCTTATGCCGGTGATGTGATCGGTGTATTTGATCCGGGAATCTTTTCAATCGGAGATACGATCACAGCTCCCGGAATGAAATTCGAATACGAAGGCATTCCGACTTTCGCACCGGAACATTTCAGCCGTGTCGTTCAGTTAAATTCAATGAAACGAAAACAGTTTGTCAAAGGAATCACACAGATTGCACAGGAAGGTGCGATCCAGATCTTTCAGGAATATACTGCCGGAATGTCAGAGATCATTGTAGGCGTCGTTGGTGTTTTACAGTTTGATGTACTCAAATACCGCCTTGAAAATGAATATGGCTGTGAGATCCGCTTAGAACCTCTTCCATATGGCTTTATCCGCTGGGTAAAGGATCCTTCTACTGATGTGACAAAGCTCAAACGTATGAATAATGTAAAAGCAGTAAAAGATATGAAAGGCAATCCATTGCTTCTCTTTGTCAATGACTGGATGATCCGCATGGTCTTAGAAGATAATGAAGGATTAGAATTATTGGAATTCAAAAAGAACTAACAAACCCTATAAGAGAATATACAACGTCAGCACGTTATATTAAAAAAAATGTATATTTTTTTTGGAGTAAAATTAAAAAGTGCAAAGCCAGTGCTTTGCTATGTGTACCGCTACTGTACGAGCATTTTCCTATTCCATAAAAAAGAACAGATCGTTACTTTTGATAGATAACTGAAATTCCGGGGATCTATCGCTCTTCATGAAATAACGATCTGTTCTTTTTATGTTTGATGATGCATCCATTTACAATGCAAAAGAGTTTGTGTTCTTTTTTGATTGATTATCCATTTAGAATGCAGCAAAATTTGCTGTTCTTTTAGACTTTGACTTCACTCACAAATCTCCTCTTAGCAAACTTTTCTTTCTGCTTTGCAAATTGCAAATTTCTCATTCTTTACATCTGCTCTAAATAAGCATCATATCCGATTTTATTTAACTTCTCGTCTTTTGCAACGACCTGTTCTTTTAAATCTTCTTTATAATCCACTAGTTTCCGGCGAAGTTCTGTATCTGTGATCGCTAACATCTTTGCGGCAAGAATTGCTGCATTAGCAGCTCCATTGATCGCAACGGTTGCAACCGGAATACCCGAAGGCATCTGAACAATAGAATATAAAGAATCTACACCGCCTAATGATTTTGTATGAATAGGAACTCCAATGACAGGAAGTGTAAACATTGCTGCACACATACCCGGCAAATGTGCTGCTCCACCAGCTCCTGCGATGATCACTTCAATACCACGGCTCTCTGCACTCTGTGCATAAGAAACAAAGACATCCGGCTCTCTGTGTGCCGAGATCACCTTCATCTCATAATCAATTCCAAATTCCTCTAACAGCTTTGCGGCTTTACTCATAATCGGTAAATCTGAATCGCTGCCCATTAAAATTCCAACTTTTGCCATTTTTTGTTTCCTCCCTATAGAAAATGTATAAATCAAAATTTCTTCCATTACCTTTATAGAAGAAATTCTGCAAGCACTGTATTGCTGATATCAATTCCAAGATCAGTCAGATAAATTCTATCATGATTTTTGTCTTCTGCCAAGAGTTTTTGTCTAAAAAGCCGATTGAGTGCATCATGATATATTTCCTGCAATTCGATTCCAAAACGCTTATAAAATGCTTTTCTTGATACTCCACAGCACATCCGAAGTCCCAGAAACATAAACTCTTCCATTTCATCCTGACAGCTTTCCCGATGGATCTCCTGATATCCCCAAAGATACTCCTTGGTTACATCACATGGTACTTTTGAGGCTGTGATCCGTTCCTCTGACCGAAGCTTTCGTTCTTTTTGGATCTCTTGATACGTGGCAAAGTCTCTTTCGTTTTCAAAACGGAAACCACCAAGATAAGAAGCGGCACCAAGGCCTAAGCCTAAATATTCTCCCAAGTCCCAATAAGTGATATTGTGGCGGCATTCCATTCCCTTTTTTGCATAATTGGATATCTCATACCGTTCATAACCATGCTCTTTTAAAATTTCTTTTGTCAATTCATACATCTTACGGTCTTCATCCTCATTAGCGATCAAAAGTTCACCTTTTTGTTCCATTTCATAAAAAGGAGTTCCGGGTTCAATGATCAGACTATACGACGAAATGTGTGTGATCGGCAGTGTACAGACCTTTTCTAATGTATCTTTATAACTTTCCAATGTCTGGTACGGGATATCTTCCATCAGATCTATGTTGATATTGCTGATACCATATTCTTGCAAAAGTGCCACACTGTCTAACAGATCCTGATAAGTGTGAATTCTTCCTAACGCTTTTAGCTCTTTTGACTGTGCAGACTGAAGTCCGAGACTGACGCGGTTGATTCCTACTCTTTGAAACATTTCTACATATTCTTTGGTTACTGTTCCGGGATTGGCTTCGATTGTAAATTCTAAATTTTCGGCCTGCTCTAATAAAAAATCGGTTCGAAGCTTTTGACAGATCCGCTCTAACAGACTAACCGGGAGGGCTGTCGGTGTTCCTCCGCCGATAAAGATGCTTTGGATCTGATATTCCTGTTGCAAATAGTCTTTCCAATGATCCATTTCATAGAAAAGAGCCTGCACATAAGACTCTTTTTCCTGCTCATTTGCTGTGGCAGATAAAAAGTCGCAATACAGGCACTTCTTTACACAAAATGGAATATGAATATAAAGTGCAAGCTTTTTTTTCATCCCATTCCTACTTTCCTTTTTTATTCCTCATCCAGCTTCAAAACACTCATAAATGCTTCTTGCGGAATTTCTACATTACCAAACTGACGCATACGTTTCTTTCCTTCTTTCTGTTTTTCAAGAAGTTTACGTTTTCTGGAAATATCACCACCATAACATTTTGCAAGGACATCTTTTCGTACAGCCCGTACCGTTTCACGCGCAATGACTTTGCTTCCGACTGCCGCCTGAATCGGGATTTCAAACAACTGGCGCGGAATCTCCTGTTTTAACTTTTCACACATCTTTCTGCCGCGTTCATAGGCGGTATCTGCATGAAGAATAAAAGACAATGCATCGATTTCTTCTTTGTTGATCAAAATGTCCAGTTTAACCAAACGGGATGGTGCATATCCTTTCATTTCATAATCAAGTGAAGCATATCCTCTGGAACGTGATTTTAATGCATCAAAGAAGTCATAAATAATCTCATTTAATGGAAGATCATATTTTAAAACCGCTCTTGTCTCTTCTAAATATTCCATCCCAAGATAAACACCGCGTCTTTCCTGACAAAGTGTCATGATCGCTCCGACAAATTCAGTCGTAACCATGATCTCAGCAGATACGATCGGTTCTTCCATACGTTCAATTTCTGAGGGATCGGGCAGATTAGACGGATTGGTCACTTCTACCATTTCTCCATTGGTCTTATAGATATGATATACTACGCCCGGTGCTGTGGTAACAAGGTCTAAGTTATATTCTCTTTCCAGACGTTCCTGAATAATTTCCAAATGCAATAATCCTAAAAATCCACAACGGAATCCAAATCCCAATGCAACCGATGTCTCTGCTTCAAATTGCAATGCGGCATCGTTAAGCTGGAGTTTTTCAAGTGCATCTCTTAAATCATTGTATTTTGCTCCATCTGCAGGATACAGACCGCAATAGACCATCGGCTGTACCTGCTTATAGCCGGGCAGGGCTTCTTTACAAGGATTTTTTGCTAAAGTAACCGTATCACCAACTCTGGTTTCATGCACATCTTTTAAACTTGCCGTGATGTAGCCTACCATACCGGCACTTAATTCGTCCGATACAATATACTGACCGGCTCCAAAAATTCCAACTTCTACGACTTCTGCCTTTGCTCCGGTTGCCATCATCAGGATTTCGTCTCCTTTTTTGACAGAACCGTCAAAGATACGGCAGAAAATGATAACACCCTTATACGCATCATAGATAGAATCAAAGATCAATGCCTGTAACGGACTGTTCTCATCACCGGATGGTGCAGGAATCTTAGTAATGATCTGTTCTAATACTTCTTCAATATTGGTTCCCATCTTTGCGGAGATCAACGGTGCGTCTGATGCATCCAAACCAATCACATCTTCAATCTCTTCTTTCACACGCTCCGGCTCTGCACTGGGCAGATCGATCTTATTAATCACCGGCAGGATTTCTAAATCGTGATCTAATGCAAGATAACAGTTTGCTAATGTCTGGGCTTCTACGCCCTGTGCTGCATCAACGATCAAAATAGCGCCTTCACAAGCTGCAAGGCTTCTTGATACTTCGTAGTTAAAATCCACATGTCCGGGTGTGTCGATCAGATTAAAGATATATTCTTCGCCATTCTTTGCACGATATACAATACGAACGGTCTGTGCTTTGATCGTAATACCACGCTCTCTTTCAAGTTCCATATTATCCAGAACCTGTGCCTGCATTTCGCGGCTGGTAAGCAAACCTGTCTTTTCTATGATCCTGTCTGCCAATGTTGATTTACCATGATCAATATGCGCTACAATACAAAAATTTCGTATATGTGACTGATCTATTTTCTCCATGTTGTTCCTCCATCTATATGCTTTCTGTCTAATGACCATTATTTTTTTCAAAAAATCATCTTTTTCTGCATAATAATTCCAAATAATAAGACCTAAAAACATAAAAGTCTATTTTGAAATAAAATAATGTGTCCTGGAAAGAGAATTTTTTCCTATTCCATAAAAATACAATCTTTAAAAGTATAGCATATTTAAGAAAGACAAACAAGGTAAAAATCAATCTGACATTCTGATCCGATCAGGAAGAGCTGCGTTTCTCACAACCTTTTTACATTCTGATTGTAAATTGTTTTTTGTTACAAATAAAATGGTATCACGATAAAAAATGAAATTTTCCCTATTCTGACCACATGTGATTTTATCGACCTAGATCCTGCTCTTTTCCCTCACCCATACCATCGACATACATCGGTGCCATTTTTGCACGGATAAAATATCCCTGGTTGCTGTCACAGACCGGACAATTTTGCGGAGCTGCGGTTGCTTCTACTATATAGCCACAATTCAGGCACATCCAGCCTGCCTTTTCTTCCTGTATAAAAAGTTTGCCATCCCGCATCCATTCATAAAATTGTTCAAAACGCTTTGCATGAGACTTTTCGATTTCTGCGATCATATAGAATTTTCCTGCGATATGGTTAAATCCTTCCTCTAATGCAACATCTCCAAATTCACGATAAATATCATCACTTTCCTGTGTCTCGTTATGCATTGCATCTGCTAATAGTTGCTCAACATTCTGTGATGTATTGACCGGATATCCGGCACCATTGATCACAACTTCCATTCCTTCAATCTCTTTTAAAAAGCGATAGAAAACTTCTGCATGTTCTGTCTCCTGCTTGGCTGTCAGATCAAATACTTCCTTGATCACATACAGATTATTTTCCATAGCTAACTGTGCCGCAAATGTATAACGATTCCTTGCCTGACTTTCCCCGGCAAATGCTCTCATTAGATTTTCTTTTGTCTTACTGTCTTTTAATTCCATGCCAATCTCCTCTCTGCATATCCATTTTCTTGAAAACTATCATATATAGTATGCAATGTTTGGCTGGAAATATGCACACATTTAAAAAAGTGCAAAGCCAGCGCTTTGCACTCCAAGAATTGCTCAAGCAATTCTTGCCGATACTCCACTACCATGTGAGCAATTTCTTACCCAATTAAAAAAGTGCAAAGCCAGCGCTTTGCACTCCAAGAATTGCTCAAGCAATTCTTGCCGATACTCCACTACCATGTGAGCAATTTCTTACCCAATTAAAAAAGTGCAAAGCCAGCGCTTTGCACTCCAAGAATTGCTCAAGCAATTCTTGCCGATGCTCCACTACCATGTGAGCAATTTCTTATCCAATAAAAAAGAGACTGTATCAAAGATACAATCTCTTTTAGGATAATCGTTTTTACTGCCGGGAAATAGCATTCTCCCAAGCATATACCATCCAGTTATTCTGAATCGGTACTAATTAAAACTTACGCTTACGAGCAGCTTCAGACTTCTTTTTACGACGTACAGAAGGCTTCTCATAATGTTCTCTCTTACGAATTTCCTGCTGGATTCCGGCTTTCGCACAATTTCTTTTGAAACGACGTAAAGCGTTATCCAATGTCTCATTTTCTTTTACAATTACATTTGACATAGTCTCACACCTAACCTCCCCTCAGTTGTAGATTATGCTATCAATACACAACTGTATAGGGTAATTTATTACCATGGAAGAATCCGTCATCTCCCATACGCACAAAATACATTATATCATATTTTTTGAAAAGGTCAATAGCTTTTTTTGAATTTAGGATTGCTTTTTGTTATCCTTTTTCATCCGCCAAAGCAGGTGCGTTAGAAACTCTTTCCATAAGACAAAACAGGTTTTTCATATGATACCGTTAAAAATGCTTTGTCAGATTCTAATATACAGATACACCATCAATATAATATACACTACTTTTCAAAGTCTTTTTACCTGATTTAGAAAGAGCAACAACTTTGAAGTAATATTTATGATTTTTCTTGATCTTCTTTTTATTCACTTTAGTAACAGTGATACTTCTCTTCTTTGCACTTACATTTTTAATCTTTTTGTATCCTGATTTTTCTTTTGTAGAAGAATATACCGCAAAACTCTTTGCTCCACTTACTTTGCTCCAGTTTAAGCGTATACCTTTTTTGTTCTTGCTTAAAGTAGCTTTGATCGACTTAGACATTCCGACATACTTATAACTAGACCATGCACTGTAAGCTCTTGTTGCACCACAGTTTACATAAGTACGTACACGGAATTTATAAAATGTTCCATTGATGAAGTCAGCAATTCTTAAAGAACTTCCACCATCTACTGTCTTCTTTACTTTGCCGGATGTTGTAGCAAACTGGTACTGGATACCATCATTGTCACCTAATGCAGCAGTAGCAAAGTAATATACATTGATCGATGGATATAATGTTGTAATACCAAACTGCTTTGTAGATAATTTACCTGATAAAGTAGTTGTTCTGATATAACTATTAGATCCTACGGCAACATATCCTGTAGAAGCTTTCTTTGCAGCATAGTAATATAAATATTCTGAAGTTGCTGCTGAAAGGTTACCTGCTGTAACAACCGGTGTATTTGACTGAGCAAGAATCACGCTGTTAGAGGAATATCCTCTTGCAAGAATATAGTAGTTTGCTCCTGGTAAACCTGTACTTGCAACGGATACACTGCTTGTTGTAGCTCCTGACTGGAATGCATTCAATGAACCACTTGGTGCCGTAACAACTTCTAATGGTGCTGATTCTGCAAGAAGAGCCTTGTCATCATTATAAGCCGCTACCTTTACGTAATATGTACTTCCTGCTGAAAGTCCATATAAGCTGGTTTTTGGTGAATAATTATAGTTATCTGCCACTACCCAGTTTACAGCATCGTTACTGATCGATACAACATAATTATCCGTACCAAGGTATGCGTTCCATGAAATTCCTACTGAACTGCTTGAATCATCCGTCTGTGCAACACCGGAGATCAGTCCTGCCGCTTTTGAATCCGCTTTTGATACTGAGATCAGGCATAATGCCAAAGCAGATGCTGCTAATACCTTTTTCCACATCTTCATTAATAATCCCTCATTCTTTCCTGCCGTTTCCGGCATATGTTTTGTTTACTTGATCTATATTCACTAAAGACAAGTGGTTGCATTCCTGGAACCTCCTGTCTTTATAAGAATATCCCATAAACGTTAAAATAGCTGCATTCCATAAAGAAATATGACATTTTAACAACGATTCATTCTGCTTTGCAAAATGATAGATCTTATTATGAAAGCTGCCCCTCTAATACTTTTGCAACCTCTTTGATTGCATCCGGAATAGCGGCTGCATTCTTTCCACCTGCCTGTGCCATGTTTGGACGTCCGCCGCCGCCACCGCCGACGATAGAAGCAATTGCTTTGATCAGGTTACCTGCATGAGCACCTTTCTTCATTGCTTCGTCTGTTGCCATAGCAAGAAGGCTTACTTTCCCATCTTTATCTGAAGCAAGAACAACAACGCCTTCACCAAGCTTTTCTTTCATCTGGTCACCGAGATTACGAAGACCATTCATATCTACATCAGGAACTTGCATTGCAAGGACTTTTACTCCATTGACTTCCTGAATCTGACTATCTACATCACCAACCGCTTCATTGGCAAGTTTGGCTTTTAACTTCTCGTTTTCACTCTGAGCTGCTTTTAATTCATCCTGTAAAGAAAGAATCTTTTTAACTAATTTTTCCGGCTCTGTCTTTGCTGCTTTTGCTGCATCGTCAAGATTCTTTTCTACCTGTGCATAATGCTGCATCAGACCTTCTCCGGTCAATGCTTCAATACGACGAACGCCGGCTGCGACACCGCTTTCTGAAATAATCTTAAAGTAAGATATGCTTCCTGTGCTTGCCACATGCGTACCACCACAAAGCTCTACACTAAAGTCACCCATTTTAACAACACGGACTTTATCGCCATATTTTTCACCAAACAATGCCATTGCACCTGTCTTTTTGGCTTCATCGATCGTCATTTCTTCCGTTACGACTTTCAGATCTTTTGCAATCTCTTCATTAACAATCTTTTCTACCTTTGCAATTTCTTCTTCTGTCATAGCAGAGAAATGAGAAAAGTCAAAACGAAGACGTTTTGCATCGACATAAGATCCCTTCTGCTCAACATGCGAACCTACAACATTACGAAGTGCTTTCTGAAGTAAATGTGTCGCACTATGATTCTTTCCTGTAGAAAGACGATTCATACTGTCTACTTTCAATGTCACAACATCAGATACTTTAAACATACCGGAAACGACTTTTCCGACATGGCCGATTCTGCCACCCTGTAAATGGATCGTATCTTTGACCTCAAAGACATTATCGCCTTCTTCGATCGTTCCGATATCGCCCTGCTGGCCACCCATTGTTCCATAAAATGGTGTCTCATCTACGATGATCGTACCGGTCTGACCATCTGTTAATGCAGAAACAACTTCATCTTCTGTAGTCAGTACAGAAATCTTAGAATCATGTGTCAAACGGTCATAACCGACAAATTTACTTGTGATTGCCGGATCGATCTGCTGGTATACCGTTTCTTCTGCACCCATGTAGTTTGTTGTCTTACGTGCTCCACGAGCCTTTGCTTTCTGCTCCTGCATTGCTTTTTCAAAGCCTTCTTTATCGACAGTATCTCCCTTTTCTTCTAAAATCTCAATGGTAAGATCAAGAGGGAAACCATAGGTGTCATATAACTTAAATGCATTTTCGCCGGAAAGTTCTTTCTTTCCTTCTTTTGCAAGTTCTTCCTGCATCTGGTATAAGATGCTGAGTCCCTGATCAATCGTCTTGTCAAACTTGCTTTCTTCCTGGCTTAATACCTGTACGATAAAATCTTTCTTTTCTTCTAATTCTTTGTATCCGTCTTTTGACTCTGCAATGACGGTCTGTGCAAGTTCTGCCATAAAAGACTTCTTGATGCCAAGCTTGCGTCCGTGACGGACAGCACGACGGATCAGACGACGAAGAACATAGCCACGTCCTTCGTTATTAGGCATAATACCATCTGAGATCATAAAAGTTGACGAACGGATATGATCTGTGATCAGACGGATCGAAACATCTTTTGCCTCATCATCCTGATAAGCTACACCAGCAAGGCTGCAAATCTTATCACGGATTGCCTTCATTGTATCGATATCATAAACAGAATCTACATCCTGTACAACAACGGCAAGACGCTCTAAGCCCATTCCGGTATCAATATTTTTATGCTCAAGCTCAGTATAGTTACCTTTACCATCACCATCAAACTGTGTAAATACGTTATTCCAGATTTCCATGAAACGGTCACACTCACAGCCGACTTTACAATCCGGTTTACCGCAGCCATACTTCTCACCACGGTCATAATAGATTTCACTGCAAGGGCCGCAAGGACCTGCACCATGCTCCCAGAAGTTATCACATTCACCGTTTTCATCACGATAGAAACGTGTAATCTTCTCACCCGGAACACCGATCTCTTTTGTCCAGATATCATATGCCTCATCATCTTCTCCGTAAATTGACGGATACAGACGATCCGGATCCATTCCTAATGTCTTTGTTAAAAATTCCCATGACCACGCCAGTGCTTCATGCTTGAAGTAATCACCAAAAGAGAAGTTACCGAGCATCTCAAAGAAAGTAAGATGACGGGCTGTTTTACCAACATTTTCTATATCACCGGTACGTACACATTTCTGACAGGTTGTCACACGTCTGCGTGGCGGAATCTCCTGTCCCGTAAAATATGGCTTTAATGGTGCCATACCTGCATTGATCAATAATAAACTGTTATCATTATGTGGCACAAGAGAAAAACTCTTCATTGCCAAATGTCCTTTGCTTTCAAAGAACTCCAAGTATTTTCTACGGAGTTCGTTTACACCGTATTTTTCCATTGCATTATCTCCTTTTCTACTGCAAATCATTCAATTATTAATTATATGGTATGCATAAATGGATGTCAATACTGACGGTCAGACGATTCTTTGTGCTTTGCTTTTATCTTTGGCGATCTGTGCTTTCAGATCATCTAATGTTGCAAATTTCATCTCCGGTCTTATAAATTCATAAAACTCCACCTGAATTTCTTTTCCATAGATATCTTTCTCAAAATCCAGAATGCAGGTTTCTATTCCTGTAGCAAATGAACCAACAGTCGGTTTATTTCCCACATTTGTAACACCTGCATATACCTTTTTGCCACAATGCACTTTCGTTGCATATACTCCAAACGGCGGAAGTTTTTTTCCTTTTGGTGCAAGCAGATTTGCAGTCGGAAAACCGATCGTTCTCCCAAGTGCTTCTCCATGGCACACTGTACCCTGTACAAAGAAAGGACGTTCTAACAGTTCATTGACTTTTCTCATATTTCCCTGATCCATTAAAGCGCGTACTCTGGTACTGCTGATCACCTGACCATCGTCATATAGTTTTGGAACTGTGACCAACTCGTATCCATACTTTTTTTGGAAACGTTCTAACGTATGAATATCGCCGCCACGGTCTTTTCCAAAATGAAAATCCTTTCCGACACAGATATGCTTTGCATCCATTTTTTTGACCAGGATTTCTTCTACAAACTCTTCCGGCGACATATGTTTTGTTGTTTCATTAAAAGGAAATACGACTTCTCTTTGAATGCCAATCTCTTCTAATACACGATTCTTTTCTTCCTGTGTATACAGTTTAGGGATTTCTTTATTCATTGCAAAAGTAAAAACCGTTGGAATATACGATTTATTTTTCTGGATCTCCTGTAACAAAAAACGATGTCCTCTGTGTACACCATCAAATTTTCCTAAGGATACACTGCTGTTTTGCAATTGAAAATCTAATCCATTGATAATTTCCATTCTATCTGTTCCCTCCATGTCCTTTTACAAGACATCTTTAAAACATTTTCACAACATGATATTCTCTGCCTTTTTTCTGATAAATGGCACGAAACTGTCCATTTTCATCATAAATACGATATCGTTCCTGTACTTCTTTACGGGTAGCTTCTACTGTCTTTTGAAGTTCTTCGTTATCTTTTATAAAAGGTTTTAACTGTTTGTCATATAATTGATTGCCATTTGCAAGATAATGTGCCATACCGCTTTCTATCTGCATGGCAGGATATTGTAAAAACATCCGGTCGATCGGAATCATTTTTTTTGCAAGCTGATTCGAATCTTCTTTTGCAAGATGTTCAATCTCATCTAAGGTTATTGCATCTTCAATACAAAAGCGTTCCACGCGTGTGCGTATCAGGTTTTCCATCGCCGCACCTGTTCCTAACTTCATGCCAATATCATGGCACAGAGTGCGGATATATGTGCCTTTTGAGCAGGTTACTTCCATCGAAAAAATCTGTTCTTCTAAATTCACCTGTAAAATCTTTATCTTAGAAATCGTTACAGGTCTTGCTTTGCGTTCTACTTCTTTGCCTTCTCTTGCAAGCTCATATAGCTTTTTACCATTTACTTTTAATGCAGAATACATCGGTGGTGTCTGCATGATCTCACCTTCAAAAGAAGCAACAGCCTGATAAATCTCTTCAACTGTAATATTTTTAACGGTACGTTCCTCAAGAATCTTACCGGTTGTATCCTGTGTATCCGTAATCACACCCAGACGGCATACTGCCTGATAAGTTTTATCTTTATTGGTCAGAAGCTCGCATATTTTTGTTGCTTTCCCACAGCATACAGGCAGGACACCGGTTGCTGCCGGATCAAGTGTTCCGGTATGTCCGATCTTTTTTTGCCCTAATATACCGCGAAGCTTAGCAACCACATCATGCGAAGTATAGCCTGCTTCTTTATATACGTTTAAAATACCATCCATTGCATTGGTTCCTTCCTTTTATTTCATCTGAAACGCAAGCTGTTCTGTTAAATTATTGATCACATCATGAATAGATCCAAGCATTGTACAGCCTGCTGCTTTAACATGGCCTCCACCATTAAAATAAGATGCTACTTTTCCTACATCGACATAATCATTCGAGCGCATACTGACTTTGTAGCATTGTTCATCGGTTTCATGAAGCAGGATCGCTACTTCGATTCCTTTTGTAATACGAAGCTGGTCTACGATTCCTTCTATATCCTCTGTCTTTGCACCATAAAATTCCATCATTCTTCTTGTGATCGTCGCAACGATACACTTTCCGTCAAAAACACGCATACTCGCAAGCAGGGTACGCCCAAGAAGCTGTGCCTGCGTATAGGTTCTTTCATAAAAACATTTGTCAATGTAATCCCAGAATGGAATTCCTTTCTCCATCAAAGTACCGGCAATCTCCATTGTCTTTTTTGATGTATTGGAATAACGGAACACACCGGAATCAAAAATAATTCCTATGTATAAAGCCTCCGCAATCGCAAAGTCTATATCTTCATCTGCCATCAGACCATACAATACTTCGCACGCAGAGCTTGCATCCGGCTCAATAAAGTTCTGTCCGGCATAACTTCTGTTACTGATATGATGATCGACACACATTGTCATTTTCGCACGAAAGAAATTCTTTTGTGCTTCTCCTAAACGATCCGGCGAACTTGTATCCAATGCCAGAAAAAGATCATATTGTTTGTCTGTTATGGTATGCGAAATAATCGCATTATCTTTGTCCATAAAAGCAAATGTTTCAGGTGTATTTTCAAGATAAACTTCTATATTCTTTTCCGGGTAAATGTTATGCAGATAGTGATATGCCGCTATACATGCACCCACACAGTCACCATCCGGTCGGATATGTCCTGCGATCAGAATATCATTTGCCTCTTCGGATAAAATTCTTAATTCATTCATATCTAAGCACTCCTCCTATTGATACAAAGGACGGAAGATCTTTTGATCCTATATCCTTTCTTTCCTCAAAAACAGCGTAATGAAACCTTTTCATTACGCCGTTGCAATTTCATCAGAGGCACGGTATCAAAAGCCCCTTTTCATACCCTAATCCTCTTTTTCTTTCATTTCCTGTGCTGCAAGATCATCAATACGTTTCGACATCGTAACACCATATTCGATCGAATCATCAATCACAAATGTTAATTCCGGCGTATTTCTTAAATTTAATGTTCTCGCTAACTGTGTACGGATATGAGAAGCTGCACTCTTTAAACCTTCCTGTGTATCCTTTTTTTCCTGATCGCTGCCTAATACACTGACAAAAACCTTAGCATATTTCAGGTCAGGAGTCACTTCTACAGATACTACGGAAGTCATAGGATGAATTCTTGGATCTTTCACTTCAAAAGAAATGATCTTACTTAATTCTCTTTGCACTTCTCCTACCATTCTGGAATATTTTATACTGTTTTTCTTCATAAGAAATCTCCATTCCGCTGCCATTTGACAGCACAATTTCTATACCGGTACAGCATTTACGATACAGAGTCAAAAACACTGTACTAGCGAGGAACCTCAACCATAATATAAGCTTCGATCTGATCCTCTACCTTAATGTCATTAAAGTTTTCAAACACAAGACCACATTCATATCCTGCAGCCACTTCTTTCACATCGTCCTTGAAACGCTTCAGGGAAGCTAAGTTTCCTTCAAAGATCTGCTCGCCTTCACGTGAAATACGAACTTTACATCCACGCTGGAACTTACCGTCAAGTACATAAGATCCTGCGATCATACCAACGCCGGAAGCCTTGAATGTCTGACGTACTTCTGCATGGCCGATCACTTTCTCTTCATATTCAGGATCTAACATACCCTTCATAGCTGCTTCAATATCTTCAATCGCATTGTAAATAACACGATACAGACGGACATCAACTTTTTCACGTTCTGCTGTTTCTTTTGCTGTGTTATCAGGACGAACGTTAAAGCCAATGATGATCGCATTCGAAGCACTTGCTAACGATACGTCGGATTCATTGATTGCACCAACTCCGGCATGAATGATACGAACAGCAACTTCTTCATTGCTTAACTTCATCAGACTCTGTTTTACTGCTTCTACCGATCCCTGTACATCAGCTTTTACAATCAGGTTCAATTCTTTGATATTTCCTGCCTGAATCTGAGAGAACAGACCATCTAATGTAAGTTTAGACTTTGTATCATCAAGAAGCTTTTCTCTGCCTGTGCTGATATAAGTCTCGGCAATATTTCTAGCCTCTTTATCAGAATCGGTTGCCATAAAGATTTCACCGGCATCCGGTACGTCATGAAGTCCTAAGATTTCTACAGGAGTAGAAGGAAGTGCTTCTTTGACACGCTGTCCATTCGAATTCATCATTGCACGAATCTTACCATAAGCTGCACCTACTGCAATGTTATCTCCAACATGAAGAGTACCTTTCTGAACCAGTACGGTTGCAACCGGTCCGCGTCCTTTATCAAGCTGTGCTTCGATCACAACACCTCTTGCTTTACGGTTAGGGTTCGCTTTTAACTCGCTGACTTCTGCTGTCAGAATGATCATTTCGAGCAACTGGTCGATACCTTCTTTTGTATGAGCTGATACCGGTACGAATACCGTATCTCCGCCCCAGTCTTCTGCTACAAGACCATATTCTACTAATTCCTGTTTTACTCTTTCTACGTTAGCACTTGGCTTATCGATCTTATTTACGGCTACGATGATTTCTACGCCTGCTGCTTTTGCATGGTTGATTGCTTCAATTGTCTGCGGCATAACACCATCATCTGCTGCAACGACAAGAATCGCAATATCCGTTGACTGTGCACCACGCATACGCATAGAAGTAAATGCTTCATGTCCCGGTGTATCAAGGAATGTGATCTTTTCTCCATTGATCTCTGTCACATAAGCACCGATATGCTGTGTGATTCCACCGGCTTCTTTATCTGTTACATGGGCTTCACGAATGGCATCCAGTAAGGATGTCTTACCATGATCGACATGACCCATAACACAGACAACAGGAGGACGTTTTTCCATTAAGTCTTCGCTTTCTTCATCTTCCTTTAAGAGTTCTGCGATCACATCGACCTTTTCTTCCATCTCAGCGATACAGTTATACTCTAATGCGATCTCTTCACCTTCTTCATATGTGATCTCGTGATTCAAAGTAACGACTTCGCCACGAAGGAACAGGTTCTTGATCACGGTTGATGCAGGTACTTTAATGATATCTGCAAGCTCTTTGATCGTCATTTTCTCAGGAAGAATGATATTACGGATTCCATCATCCGGCTCCTTTGGCTTTTCAACCGGTTCCGGCTTGATAAATGCACCTTTGCGGTTCGGATCCTTCTTCTTGCGGTTCTTGCTCTGGTTGAACATATCATCATCATAATTGTTATAATTTCTGTCCTTACCATGTCTTTGCTTCGCACTTCTCGAGTCTTTGTTTGCACGCTGCTGACGTGACTGTTTTACTTCCGGTGTGATCACATCCATTGCCGGTGCCATTCTTCTGGAATCGTTACCGCCTCTGCGGTTTCCATTCTTGTTATCACGGTTGTAACCACCCTGACGGTTTCCGTTATTATCACGGTTGTAGCCGCCCTGACGGTTCCCGTTATTATCACGGTTGTAGCCGCCCTGACGGTTCCCGTTGTTGTCACGGTTGTAACCGCCCTGACGGTTTCCGTTGTTATCTCGGTTGTAGCCACCCTGACGGTTTCCATTGCGGTTATCACGGTTGTAACTGCCCTGACGGTTTCCGTTACGGTTATCGCGGTTATTCTGACGGTTATCTCCTTGATTACGAGTATTGTTATTTTGGCGGTTATTATTCGTCTCACGGGATGAATTTTTAGAACGATCCTGTTCTTTATCCGGTGATGCCTTCTTTTCTTCTCTCTTTACAGATGGATCTGCTTTCTTGTTTTCTTCTCTCTTCTCTTCTTTAACTGTGGCTTTTGTCTCTTTTCTTTCCTCGCTTTTTGTCTCAGCCTTTAAAGCTTCTTTCTCCTCTTTTGCCACAGGAGTCTCTTTGACTGCTTTTTCTTTCTTTTCTTCTTTGGCAGCAGGTGCTTCTTTTGCAGCTTTTGGAGCAGTTTCTTTTGTCTTTGTTGCTGTACTTACAGCCTTTTCTTTCTTTGCTGCCTGAGCCGGTTTGTTTTGATAATATTTTAATAAAAATCCAATCGCATCATCTTCAATGCTTGACTGTGTGCTTTTAACTTCAAAACCGTTCTTCTGGAGCAATGCTACTAAATCTTTGCTTTTTAAATCAGGAAGTTTTTCCTGTAAACTTCTTGCAATATCATATATCCTCATTTTTGCCATATGTTTCTATAACCTCCTAGTTCATTTTCTTCAAAACTGCCTGTGCAAGGCCTTTATCAATTACTGCCAGTGATGCACGGAATTCTTTTCCGATGGCATGCCCTAATGCATCTTTATCCGCATATTCACGCATTTCCACCTTATAATAGCTACACATATTTCCGAACTTCTTTCTGGTATTATTAGAGACATCCTGTGCAATAATGACTAGGTACGCTTCCTTAGACTTTACCGCATTTTCTGTCATAAATTCTCCGCTTACTACTTTTCCTGCTTTTGCCGCAAGACCGATCATACGAAGAACACTATCCGTTTTCATTGTCACTCATCTCCTTTGCCAGTTCCTGATAAACCGTTTCCGGAATCGTGGTCTTTAACGAGCGTTCTAACGATTTTTTCTTCTGTGCAAGTTTCAAACAGTCTATCGAATTACATATATATGCACCTCTGCCGTTTTTCTTTCCTGTGAAATCAACTGCGATCTCATCTTCCGGTGTACGAATAATTCGGATCAGACTCTTTTTTTCTTTGCGTTCATTGCATCCTGTGCATTGACGCATCGGAATCTTTTTTACATGCACATTACCTTTATTTCCCATTATAAACACCTCCTATCCACTTTCCGGTACGACCTTGCCAGATTGTCATCTGCCAAAACAAACAGAACTTATTTTGCTAAATCCTACAGGGTTTCTTCACATTTGATATCTACTTTGTAACCTGTCAATTTTGCTGCAAGACGGGCATTTTGTCCTTCTTTACCAATAGCAAGAGATAACTGGTTCTCCGGCACGATAACACGTGCTGTCTTTTCTTCTTCATCTACCGTAACAGATGTTACTTCCGAAGGACTTAACGCATTTTCAATGAATACTTCCGGTGACTCGCTCCAGTTTACGATATCGATCTTTTCACCACGTAATTCTTCGACGATCGCATTGACACGCGCACCATTCATACCAACGCATGCACCAACCGCATCGACATCAGGAATCTGTGTAGTAACGGCAATCTTGGTACGTGATCCTGCTTCTCTTGCAATGCTCTTGATCTCTACGGTGCCATCCTGGATCTCTGTTACTTCTTCTTCAAAGAGTCTCTTAACAAATTCAGGATGTGTACGTGATACGGTAATACGAGGTCCCTTTGGTGTATCTTTAACTTCTACGACATATAACTTGATATGTTCTGTCGGACGGAAACGTTCTCCCGGAACCTGCTCGCTTTCCATCAGGATCGCATCGACTTTTCCAAGGTTAATACAGACGTTTCTTCCACTGTAACGCTGTACGATACCTGTGATCACTTCTCTTTCTTTCTCTAAATACTGTACATACAGCACCTTTCTTTCTTCTTCACGGATCTTTTGTACAACGACCTGTTTTGCTTTCTGTGCAGCGATTCGTCCAAAGTTCTTTGGTGTTACTTCAATATCAATCACATCACCGACTTTGATATTCTTATACTTTGCATCTGCTACCGAAAATGCCATCTGTGTTGTTTCATCTTCTAAAAGATCATCTTCCACGATCTCCATTTCTGCATAAACACCGATCGCACC
Source organism: Jutongia hominis (assembly GCF_014384965.1). Taxonomy (GTDB): domain Bacteria; phylum Bacillota; class Clostridia; order Lachnospirales; family Lachnospiraceae; genus Butyribacter; species Butyribacter hominis. The sequence continues at coordinate 51,013 of NZ_JACRSW010000016.1, read as the reverse complement.
TGTCTCACGGTCAAAAATCACTTTGATATTATCGGATTTTCCGTATTCATCTTTACAGGCAGCCAAAAGAGAACTTTCAATTGCCTGAATGATGATCTCCTTGCTGATCTGTTTTTCCTTTTCAAGTTCATCCAACGCTTCCAGTAATTCTGTACGGTCGTTTACTGTTGCTTTTTTTCTTGCAGCCATATTATCTGCCTCCCTTTTCTTAAAAATCTATTGTCAGTTTTACAGTTGAAATGTCAGAACATGCGATCTCATACTCTTTTGCAAAATCGGTTTCTAACGTTATCTTTTCCTTTGTGTATGCCTTTAATGTACCGGTGATCTCTTTTACGGATACTTCCTTGCCATTCCTGCCTGCAGGGATTTTTCGTGACTGGTAAAACTTCACATCAACGTCCTGACCAATGCTTCGTTTGAAATCTTTTTCTTTCTTTAACTGTCTGCCAAGACCCGGTGAACTTACTTCTAAAATATAAGCTTCCGGTATAAAATCATTTTCATCCATCAGATCACTCCAGGCTCTGTTGACTAATTCACAGTCATCTAAAGTAATACCGCCTTCTTTGTCTACATAGGCACGCAGATACCAGTTACCGGCTTCTTTTACGTACTCTACATCAACCAGTTCAAAATGATTTTCTTCCATAATCGGCTCTAACAGCTTTTCAGCACGAGCTTCATATTCTTCTCGTTTTGACAAATGCATAACCTCTTTTCTTTCTCGCATATTTTTCTCATTTCATGTCTGAACATTTCCTGTAAAACACAAAATGAAAGAGTGGACTTCGCAGTCCACTCTTACTCTAATTAACTATTTCTATATAAGAATACCACTTTCCAAGAGGAAATGCAAGTTTTTTCCTAAAAAAAACCAATTTGCTTTTTTATTAAAAGAAAATCATACATATAACGGTAGTCTTTTGTTTGAAATTTCGTACTCTGTTACAGTCCGAGAATTTCCTCTACTGTCTTTTGCATATCCGCTGTTTCACATACGGTATCATGCAATACAGGTGCTGTACGGATCTCTTCTACTGCTTTTGGAATTGTTGTGCCTGATGTCTTGCTTAACTCATCGATCAACGCAAAATCATCCATTCCTTCATATTTATTGTCAATCGCTGTCATAACACTTGTTGCAAACTTGTATGGGCTTGCGGTAGAAGCGATCACCGTTTTTGTCTGGTCACCTGTCTTTTCTTTGTAATCATGATATACAGCCGATGCAACTGCTGTATGGGTATCCATGACATAACCTGTCTTGTCATAAACTCTCTTGATCTCAGAAGCTGTCTTTTCTTCACTTGCCCAGCCACCGATAAAGTCTTTCATCTGCTCTTTCATTGCATCTGTGATACTGTATTTACCATCTTTAGCAAGTGCTGCCATCATATCAGCAGTTGCTTTTGCATCTTCGCCGGCAATCTTATAGATCAGACGTTCTAAGTTACTTGAGATCAGAATATCCATAGATGGTGATGTTGTTAAAATAAACTCACGGTTTTTATCGTAAACTCCGGTCTCAAAGAAATCATATAATACCTTGTTGTCATTTGACGCACAGATCAGCTTGCCAACCGGCACACCCATGTTCTTTGCATAAAATGCCGCTAAAATATTACCAAAGTTTCCTGTCGGTACTACAAAATTTACCTGTTCACCTTCTTTTACCACTCCCTGTGCAAGAAGTCTTGTATAAGAATATACATAGTAAACAACCTGTGGCACCAGACGTCCGATGTTGATCGAATTTGCAGATGAGAACTGATATCCCTTTGCATTCATGGCTTTTGCCAGTTCCTTATTATTAAACATTGCTTTTACACCGCTTTGTGCATCATCAAAGTTTCCGGTGATACCAACGACTTTTGTATTAGCACCTTTCTGTGTTACCATCTGTCTTTCCTGGATCGCACTAACACCATTCTTTGGATAGAACACGATAATGCTTGTACCTTCTACATCGGCAAATCCGGCTAAAGCAGCTTTTCCGGTATCTCCTGATGTAGCTGTCAGGATCACGATCTGGTTTGTAATATGGTTCTTCTTAGCAGAAGTCGTAAGAAGATGTGGAAGAATGGAAAGTGCCATATCTTTAAATGCGATCGTTGCACCATGGAAAAGTTCCAGATAATAGACTCCGTCTTTTTCTACCAAAGGTGCGATCTCTTTTGTATCAAATTTTGCATCATAAGCACGTTCGATACATTTTTCTAATTCTTCTTGTGTAAAGTCCGTAAAAAACTGCTTCATAACCTGATATGCGGTTTCCTGATAGTTCATCTTTGCAATTTCATCCAAAGAGACATCTAACTGCGGAATTGCATCCGGCACAAAAAGTCCGCCATCATCAGCAAGTCCTTTTAAGATTGCCTGTGAAGCTGTTACTTTCTTTCCTGTACTGCGTGTACTCTGATACATTACTTCCATGATTTCCTCCATTCCGTTGCAATGCAACCAATCAATATAATTACACTCTATCCTTTTTTACTGCCACGCAAAAACGCATAGTACAAAATCAGGATAGGAATTTTCAAACAAAAACACAACTAATTATATATGATTCCTTGTATAATGTAAAGGTCAATGAAGAAATATCATGCTATGATTCGGAAAAATCCAACACGTCTGTTTACTTATAGAATTCATGACAGCCATAGCGGAACAACTTAGTCAATGCAGTATCAAACCATGTGACATTCGAAGAATCGGCTGCTCTTCGCTCCATAAAGTATAATGCACCTTTTGATCCGTCCACCCCCTGTAATGCCTGGCTGACTGCTTTTTTCGTATCACCTGACACATGCACTTTATAATATCTTCCATCTGCGATCGGTGAAAACTGATAACGGCTTCCTTTGTGAGCAAAGACAACCCCCTTTATCGTATTAGGAAATTCTTTGTGCCGAACGCGGTTTAAGATCACATTGGCAACTAAAATCTTCCCTTTTCGGTTCTCTCCTCCGGCTTCTGCTTCTACAATCCTCTCTAAGATCTGTCTGTCCGTGGTGCTGCCTGCCATAACCTGACATGCTTTTGCTCTTTTTTGTTTCTTTTTCTTTGCCACGGCTTTTTTCTTTTGCTGCAATGCCTTTTTCTTTTTTTGCAATGCCTTTTTCTTTTGCTGTTCTTTTTTAGCTGCATCCTGTTCTTTTGCTTCTGTTGTTTTCTCAGCGGATGTCTCTGTTTGGTCACTGGTCTGATCATTGGATTGCTCTTTCGTCTGTCCGTTTGTCTGCTCAGTCTTTTCATCGGATGCATCTGTTTCCGGCTTTTCTTGTACAGATGTTGCACTATCTGTTTGAATACAATTAGTAATTTCAATATTCCATTGTTCCGGAATCAAAAGCGTGCTGACCGAATCATCCTTTTTGGAATCCTTCGTTGAAGAATCTGTTGTACTGCCTGCAGCGTTTTGATCCGTTGATGGATTATTTTTTGTATTGTCTGCATCCGTATTTACATTACCGGCCATTACGGTTTGCTGCTTTTGTGACTGATCAGTAGTATTCTCTGTGTTGTGATGACGTTTTAATTTTGATGCATCCAGCCTGCAAAAAGCTTCTGCAGATGCATTTTGATCTGTTGCAATATCATGGTTCTGCACCGATACATCCTCCTTTGTATCCTGCGTCTCAGGAAAAAGAGCCACTTTGTCATGATCGGTATAAACAGGATCCTTGATCAAAGTAATGCTGGCTTCTTTTGCCTGTATCGGCATATCCAATAGGTGACACGATAACGATAAGATCATACCTGTCACACCAGCCAAAGCAATTATACGTTTCTTATTTTTATTCATAGATCAATCATACCTTTCTTTCCCTGCTGTTTATGCTATCTGCTTTTATAACATTTTAAAGTCCATTATTTTTCTGATAGCATAACCAAATGTTACAAACATATTACAAATTATATGTGTATAGCTTGTATTTATTCATATTTTTCACTTTTTTGTAACATTTATACATTTTTATTGGAATAAGAAGATAATTTTCGTGGAAACTATGCCCTAAAAGAGATTGCTTGATCATCGGCTTGAAAAAGAACGGTTCTATCAGTTGTATTTCTAAAAAATTTACGATATGATACTAAATAGAATGAAACAAAGGAGAAACAAGGCATGGGAACGTTACCGGGTGTTTACGAAGCGAAAAAAAAAGATGGTTCGCTCTATTACAGAACTTCCATTACTTACCATTCCAAACATATCAGTATTGGCAGTTATAATAAGGAAGAAGCAGCGAATGCAGCTTACCGGGAAGCCAGAAAACTTCTTGACACTAACACTTTATATTCACCTGATGACTACCATCCTGACGATTTTCCGCATCTTTCTTATCAGAAATGGATCTGTCTGATCAATTTTAAGAATAACGGTTTCTATATTAAGACACCGATCTATCTGTACCAGAAATTCTTTTCCTATCATCTGAGTCCTTCGGATATTTTATTGTTTGATGCTGATGATCTTTTTTACTATTCAAAGCATTCGATCATGCGTCGAGGCAATCATCTGTTTGTTGCAGAATATGGGATGCAAACCAATATTCATTCCCGTTATGGGATCAAAAATTTTGCCAGAGAAGGCATTGACTATCAATTTGTCAATGGTGACCGGAAAGATTTCCGTTACAGCAATATAGAGATCTTCAACACTTATCATGGTGTAACACAGATCGACAAAACGCCACCTTTATACGTGGCAAAGATCCATCTGAACGGAGATTATCTGATCGGAAAATATGCCACTTCATCGGAAGCCGCAATCGCATATAACAAAGCAGCAGACTGCATGCGGCAAAAGGGATTTTATAAAACATTTACAAAGAACTATCTTGAAAGCCTTTCCACAGAAGAATATAAAACGATCTACAGACAGATCGTTATTTCAAAAAAGATTGTAGATTATGATATAAGAAACGAATAAAAATTTCCCGGTAGAATGCAATACAATCATAAATAATGCAATCATTAATGTTACGATTACAAATGATAAAATCATAAACGATACAATTATAAATATTACTATCATACAGAATATTTTTTATCATACGATAAAAGCATGCTGCAAAAAGAAGGATATATCCGTTTGGAATATATCCTTCTTTTTCATTTTATTGGTTAGAATTTATACACACTGTCTCTTCTTTGCTCTTTGTTTGCGGTAACCGATTAAAACAATCTTTTCTAATAAACGTTTTAAAATGATCTGAATCTCTTCATGACGTGCAATCTGCTTGACTAAAATAGAATGTACATTGGCACGATTTGCTCCCCAGATATCCGTAAATATCTGATCACCGATAAAAAGCGTCGTTTCCGGTGTCGTACCCATCTGTTCCATTCCCTGTACATATCCTCTTGCTGAGGGCTTGCCTGCTTTGTAGACATAGTCCGATTCCAAAGCTTCTGCCAAAGGTTTTACACGTTCATCCCGATTGTTTGAAATAATACAAGTCTTAAATCCCATCTCATTTAAAGTCTGAAAAAGTTCAATCGCAACTAATGTAACCGGCTGATTATGTTCTACTAATGTATTGTCTACATCGAATAATATCCCACGATATCCCTGATCATAATATTTCTGGTAATCAATCTGATACGCCGAGTCCACATCCTCATCCGGATATAAATTTTGAAACATATAGTATCTAATCCTTTCTTGCTTTGACTAATAGTTAAAGCAAGTATAACACATTATATCTGTTTTGTTAAGTTTATCATTTCAATCGCACCTAAAGCACAGTCATACCCTTTATTTCCGGCTTTTGTACCGGCTCTTTCTATCGCCTGTTCAATGTTGTCTGTTGTTACTACACCAAACATAACAGGAATGCCGGATTCCAGACTGACAGTGGCAATTCCTTTGGAAACTTCTGCACATACATAATCATAATGACTGGTTGCTCCACGGATCACGGCTCCTAAGCAGATCACGGCATCGTATTTTTGAGACATTGCAAGTTTCTTAGCTACAAGCGGAATCTCAAATGCACCCGGAACCCATGCAAGTGTAATATCCTCTTCTTGCACTCCATGACGCACCAGACCATCTTTTGCACCACTGATCAGCTTCGAAACAATAAACTCATTAAAACGTGCTCCGACAATTGCGATCTTTGCTCCATTTGCTACTACATTTCCTTCTAAAGTCTTCATAATAATATCCTCTCTTTCTTCTTTAAAATAGTTTATCAGCCATCTACAAAACCAACCCCTATGCTGTAACAAAGCTCCTTACAACAAAATATTGAAATGCATCACACCCTGATGGGTCAGGTTATGTTTATTTTATAATTTCAACAAATGTCCCATTTTGTCTTTTTTGGTTTTTAAATAAAAGAAATCATATTGTCCGGGTTCCATTTCAATCGGTACTCTCTCAACGATCTCAAGTTTTTTTCCGGTCAGTCCGTATACCTTTGCCGGATTGTTGGTCAAAAGGCGGAGTTGATGAATTCCAAGATCAACTAAGATCTGTGTGCCGATCGTATAATCTCTGGCATCCTCCGGAAAACCAAGTTCCAGATTGGCTTCCACGGTATCCCGTCCATGATCCTGTAATTCATAAGCACGGATCTTATTGATCAATCCGATCCCACGCCCCTCCTGTCTCATATATAAAAGGACACCTCTGCCTTCTTTTGCGATCCGTTTCATTGCCGCATCATATTGCTGGCCACAATCGCATCTTGCAGAACCAAGTGCATCTCCGGTCAGGCATTCTGAATGCACACGACATAACACCGGCTCTCCATCCGTAATATCTCCTTTGACTAATGCAACATGATGTTCTCCGTTTAATTTATTGACATATCCGTAAATCGTAAATTCTCCATAGCGGGTTGGCATTTTCGCTTTTGCAACACATTCTACGAAAACTTCATGTTCTTTCCGGTATGCGATCAGGTCAGCAATGCATCCGATCTTTAAGCCATGTTTCTTAGCAAATGCGATCAGGTCTTCTTTTCTTGCCATAGAACCGTCTTCTTTCATGATCTCACAGCATAATCCAACCGGCTTTAAGCCCGCCAGACGCATCAGATCGACGGTTGCCTCGGTATGACCGTTTCGTTCTAACACACCGTTCTTTTTAGCAAGCAACGGAAACATATGCCCCGGTGTTCTAAAGTCTCTTGCTGATATTCCGTCTTCTACAACCTTTCGTGCCGTAAGTGAACGCTCATATGCTGAAATACCCGTTGTAGTCTCCACATGATCGATCGATACCGTAAATGCAGTGCAATGGTTATCTGTATTGACATCACACATCTGTGGAAGATTTAGTTTCTTTGTGTATTCCTCTGCCATTGGCATACAGATCAGACCTTTTGCATAGGCTGCCATAAAATTCACATTTTCAGGAGTTGCATACTCGGCTGCACAGATTACATCTCCTTCGTTCTCTCTATCCTGATCGTCGAGCATCACAACAATCTTCCCTTTTTTAATATCCTGTAAAATCTCTTCTATTGTATGAAATGTATTGTCCATATTTTTCCTCTTTTCCTGTATCCAAATAAATTTGTAATGTCCTTCATTTTAGCGGCTTAGCACCTCTATTGTACTGTGGTACCTCAAAAGCCATGCTGCGTCAGAAAATCCAGTGTAATCGAAGATGTTGTCCCCTGATCTGCAGGTACCGTATCAAAGTGTAACAACCGGTCGACATATTTTCCGACAATATCATTTTCGAGATTCACGATCTCGCCTGCTTTTTTTGTAAGCAATGTCGTCTCCTGACCGGTATGCGGGATCAGGGAGACAAAAAAACTGTCTTTTGTTACTTTTGCAACAGTCAGACTGATTCCGTCAATCGCAACAGAACCTTTTTGCACAATATATTTTAAGATTGAATCCGGTGTACGGATCTGTACCCATGTGGCATTTCCTTCCGGCTTCATCTGTACGATTGTTCCGGTTCCATCAATATGACCGGATACGATATGACCGCCAAATCTTCCATTTGCAGCCATTGCACGCTCCAGATTGACTTTACTGCCAGCTTTTAAAGATCCAAGGCTGCTTCTTCGAAGCGTCTCCGCCATCACATCAGCCATAAAACTGTCATTCGTTTTATCTGTTACGGTAAGACATACCCCATTTACGGCAATGCTGTCTCCGATCCGGGCATCGGTTAGAACTTCTTTTGCCTGAATCGTCAACACGGCAAAGCAATCCTGTTTTTGTATACTTTTTATAGTACCCTTCTCTTCTACAATTCCGGTAAACATCTTCTCACCTTCTTTCATTCCCATAGCAGACTTCATATTCTATAAGCAGATCCTCTCCAAACTGCTTTATCTCTTTGCTTTGTAATTGATAGGCATGATCCGGGTTTGTTACACTGTTGCCACGTACCGGTGTATATCTGCCACTGCCGCCAAAGATCTTTGGCGCAATATACACTTGTATGCGTTGTACGATCTGACTTTGCAATGCACTCTGATTTAATGTAGCTCCACCTTCTAACAAAATACTGTCTATCTTTTGCTCTCCTAACTTTTCCATCAGGTTCTTTAGATCAATACAACCGTCTTTTTCCTTTGTTACAAGAACCTGTACGCCTTTTTCCTGTAAGACAGCAGCTTTTTTTGCATCATCCGACAGTGTAGCAACGATAACCGGAACTTCTTTTGCTGTCCGTATCAGGTTACTTTCTAACGGTATTTGTAAATGACTGTCACATACGATCCGTATCGGATCACGTCCCTGCTCTAAATGGCAGGTAAGTTGCGGATCATCCATAAGAACCGTATTGATCCCTACCATGATTCCTGTCAAAGCATTCCGGCTTTCCTGTACATGCAGTCTTGCTTCTTTTCCGGTCACCCATTGGCTTGCTCCTGAATCACAGGCTATTTTTCCATCAGCTGTCATCGCATATTTCATTACAACGTAAGGAGTCTTTGTTGTAATATAATGAAAAAACACAGGATTGAGTGCGTCGCATTCTTTTTGCATCACATGAGTAACAACTTCGATACCGGCATCCCGAAGCTGTTTGATTCCTTTTCCTGCTACTAATGCATTCGGATCATCGGAACCGACATAGACTTTTTTGATACCATGTGCAATGATCGCTTCCGTACAAGGAGGTTGTTTGCCATGATGGCAGCAAGGCTCTAAAGTCACATACATACTTGCACCATGTGCATCCTCTGTTAAGTTAGAAAAAGCATGACGTTCTGCATGAAGCTCACCATATGCAGCATGATAACCTTCCGCAATGATCCGGTCGCCTTTTACGATCACAGCTCCGACTAATGGATTGGGATTTACTTTCCCTGTTCCTTTTTTGGCAAGCTCAATCGCTCGTTTCATATACTGTTCGTTCAATCAATCATCTCCATTTCTTTTAACAGAGATTTCTTTGGGATTTTCTGACGAATGTCTGAGAAATTTAATAAGATGCAGCTGTCCTTTCGGCGACCGGATCGTATGACCTGTCTTTCCGGAATAACAGCTCTTAAAATAAAAAACGGATATTCAAAAATATCCGGGGATTTTACCGCTATTAAAATAACGGCTTTCTATTATGTAATCTTCTCTCATCCAGACTGTACTGTCGGCTTTGGAATCGCACCAAATCATGCCTTTCGGCTCGCGGGCTTACCTTTACAGGAATACCGCCGGTGGGGAATCGCACCCCGCCCCGAAGAATCTTTGTTCTATTTATTTCTTTTACATTAGCATATTTTTTTTGAAAATGCAAGTTTCATTTAATAACAGCTTTACGGGAAATGAACTGTTTTATGCTTTTTATGAATCCAATACATCCTGAATTGCTTTCTTTAATAATCGCATATAATGTTCTTCACGTAACCGATCTGTTTCCTGCGTGTTTAATAACTGCTCAGCTGAAACCAGGCAGACATCTTCTACCTCTTCTTTTTGTAATGTACAATCATCCAGAGAAAAGTCTTTTTGCACAAAATATATATCAATAAAACGCTTTTCTTTCTTAATACGTCCTGCATATTGTAACACACTGTCAGACAGATCTATCCCGATTTCTTCGAGCGTCTCTCTTTTTGCCGCCTCAATGCTTTCTTCATTGTGAAGGACTGCACCACAGGTTACATCCCATTCTCCGGGATGTGAGATCTTATTCTTAGAACGCTTTTGTAACAAAAAGAGTTTGTCCGGTGTATACAGATACACATGCACACACAGCATATATTGTCCTTTTGCCGGAATGCCTCTTACCATCGTATCTCCGGTACGCTGTCCTTCCTCGTCATAGATGTCCCAGACTTCTGTTGTCATCCCTTCTCCTTTTTGACTATTTTTTTCCATTGCAATACATTCTTGTTCTTTTGGGCAGTCACTTACATTTGCAATACATTTCTGTTCTTTTTGACTATCTTTTTCTTTTGCAATACGTTCCCGCTCTCGTTGTCTCTTACTGAATTCGCAGCCGCAATAATCCTGACGGTATAGATCGTACTTTTTAGACAGTTCGATTGATTGTAAATAACCGCCTTTCTTCTTAAAATCAGAAACCAGATAAGCAACTCCAACCTCTTCCTGTAACCAAAGTCCGATCTCATTTAATTTCTGTGCATTTTTATGAGGACTGACCGAAAGCGTCGTTGTAAAATAATCAAATCCATGCTCTTTTGCGTAATACGCAGCTTCTCTTTGCCGCATCTTATAGCAGGCAAAACAGCGGATACCGCCTTCTTTAACTTCTTCTAATCCTTTTGCCATTTCGTAAAACTTTTCCGGTTCATAGGTTCCTTCTACAAAAGAGATCGGATATTTCACATCTAATGATTGGATCAGACGGATCTGTTCTTTGACTCTTTTTTTGTATTCTGTTTCCGGTGAAATATTCGGGTTGTAATAAAAGATCGTGATCCGAAAATATTGTGCCAGATAAGTCAGACAATAACTACTGCACGGAGCACAGCAGCTATGCATTAACAAAGAAGGCACTTTTTGCTGCTTTTGATTTTCTTCAATGATCTTATCTAATGCCAGTTGATAATTGATCTTATTCATTCTCATCCTCATTTCCGGTTTAAAAATCTGCGAATATCTGAAGCAGATAGGTCTTTGCTATTGCTTCCTTTGTAAATCCCCATCCATCTAACATGGTCTGTGGAAGTAATGTAAACAAAGCATTTCCAACCACATATAGAATAATCAAAGTGATCAAAAATCCAACGATCGCACCGCCTGCTTTATTAATCTTTCCAATCACCGGGATATGATCCACTATATGAAGCAGACCGATCAGTCTTCCTAATATCACCATGGCAATCGTAAAAACAATCGCATACAAAAGATAATAGGCAATCCCCTGTGCTGCTAATTCCATACCATTTTGTGCATATGGAATCGAACAAACAGAGTTTCCTGCCTTTTTCTGCATCAAAGGAACGATCCAGCTATTGCTCACATACACTTTTAGCGACGCTGCACATAGATTAGCGACGACACAGGAAACGACCAATGCGACGAAATGTGCCAGACGCATTGCCAGACCGATATGCCATCCTTTAATAAGCGCAAATAAAAGAGATACGATTAAAATAATATCTACTATTGCAACAATAGAAATTTGCATTATAAAAGTACATCTGCCATGTCATACAGACCGGCACCCTTTCCCTTCATATATTTTGCTGCAACGACAGAGCCTTTTGCAAAAACAGCTCTTGAATATGCTCTATGCGAGAATGTAACAACTTCATCTTCACCGGCAAAGATCACGTCATGATCGCCAACGATCGTTCCGCCACGGACAGCTGAGATACCAAGTTCTTTATTTCCTCTCTTCTGACGAACCTGCGAACGGTCATAAACATATTCATATTGTTCGTCGTTTGCTTCATTGATCGCATCTGCTAAAGCAAGTGCTGTTCCAGACGGTGCATCTAACTTTTGGTTATGATGTTTCTCAACGATCTCGATATCAAACCCTTCACTTGCCAACTTCTGTGATGCTTCTTTTAACAGCTTGATCAGCAGATTAACACCAACAGACATATTTGCAGAACGAAGAATTGCCACTTTCTTTCCTGCATCTAACAGATAATCGGTCTGTTCTTTTGAAAGACCGGTTGAGCATTCTACAAGAGGAATCTGTTTTTTTATCGCATAATCAATTCTTTCTTCAACACCGACAGCAGAAGAAAAGTCAATCATGGCATCTGCCTTAACATCACATTCCTTTAAAGAAGCAAACACCGGATATTCCTGCTCTTTTCCGGTAAAAGGATCTATGCCTGCGACGATTCTTGCCTCTTCATCTTTTGCTACAATATCTGTGATCATCTGTCCCATACGACCGTTACAGCCAATTAAAATAATATCTGTCATTTTCTTTTGTCCCTGACCTTTCTTTTTCTTATGATATAACTTCAAAATCCGGACATTACATGCTAAGTTTAACGCACGTTGCATGTAATGATTTTGTCGTTTATGAAGGAAAAACCGGCAGATTACTCCACCGGTTTTTCTGACACCATTCCGGTGTTACCCTTATCATTTTACAACTTTGATTCCTGCATCGATCATTGCCTGACGAAGAATTGCCTTGTTTTCGTCTTCCATCTCCGTTAGCGGCATACGAAGAGAACCTACATTATAGCCAAGCATATTCATTGCTGCTTTTACAGGAATCGGATTCACTTCACTGAATAAAGCATGAATAACCGGAATATATTTTAACTGAAGCTCGCTGCTTCCTTTCACATCGCCCGCCATCATCTTAGCCACAATATCGTGTGTATCCTGTGGTGCTACATGAGATAATACAGAAATAACACCCTTACCGCCTAATGCAGTAATCGGCACGATCTGATCATCATTTCCTGAATAGACATCAAGGTCTCCCTGTGTCATTGCCATTAATGTAGCGATCTGAGAAAGATCTCCCGAAGCTTCTTTGACAGCTACGATATTATCAACTTCCTTTGCTAATTCTGCAATTGTCTTTGGCTGGATATTAACGCCGGTACGTCCCTGAATATTATATAAAATAATCGGAATATCCACACTGCCTGCCACAGCTGTAAAATGCTGTTTTAAGCCTTTCTGTGTTGCTTTATTATAATACGGGGATACAACTAAAAGACCGTCTGCTCCTGCTTTCTGTGCTTCTCTTGATAAAAAGATCGCCGTATCTGTACAGTTTGATCCTGAACCGGCAATGACCGGCACACGTTTCTTTGTCATTTCCACACACGCTTTGATCGTTTCTATATGCTCCTCATGCGTCATTGTAGAAGCTTCTCCTGTTGTACCGCAGATAACAATAGCATCCGTACCATGATTGATCTGGTCATTTACAATTCGCTCCATCTCCTCGTAATTTATGGAACCGTCTTCATGCATTGGTGTGATCAATGCAACGGCTGCACCTGTAAAAATAGACATTCCTATCTCCTCCTTGTATCTTTTATCTTATTATTAATTAGTATATTCCATATTATGAATCAAGTAAGTCTTTTTCCAGCTCAATTTTGGAAATTACATCTGCATATTCTGCAATTTCTGCCGGAAGACTTCTTCCAGTCAGTACCAAACGACAGTAATCATCCTTTGACCGGATCAGATGGATAATATCATCTGCTGATACAATGTTCCAATCCAACAGATTTAATACCTCATCCAGAACTAAAACATCACATTCTCCGGTATCGATCACTTTTTTTGCAAAATTAAATCCATTTAAAATGTTTTGTTTTTCTTCCTTTTTCTGGGAATCCAGCAATTCATCGTATGAACCATTCGATTTTTCAAAACGAAATAATTTAATATCAGGTTCCAGTCTCTCTAAAAAGTTGAATTCTTCTGCATCTTTTCCTTTCAGAAACTGTATGATAATAACAGATTGTCCTAAACTGGCTGCACGAATGCACTGCCCCACAGCTGCAGAAGTTTTTCCCTTTCCGGCTCCATAAAAGACCTGTACTATTTTTCGATCCATCGAAATAACCTCCTAATCTCACATTTTTTACTGTATTTTTTAGAATTTAAAAGCCTTTTCCATACAGTAAAAATGGCCAGGGTAACAAACTTACTTCATTGTCAACTCTAGCCATTCTATCACATATTATAAGAAAAATCTATCCTTTTTTCTTTTATCTGCCTAATCAGCTTCACTTTTTGTTTTTCTTTTTTATTTTTCTGATCATTTTTTCAGATTCTGATCATTTTTTCGTTCTTTTCTACTTACTCTTCCTCTTCTTCAAGATATTCCAGTTTACTTACTGACACTTCATATGCCACTCTCTTTTCATATTCATCCTCTCCGATTTTCTTTTGATATTCTCTGCTTTGGATTCTTCCCCAGAGCTGAATATGTGTTCCCACTTCAAACTGCTCTACAAAACGTGCATTTCTGCCCCAGCAGATACACGGAATATAATCTGATTTGCCATATGGTCTGTTGACGGCAAGCAACACATCAGCAATCTCTCTGCCAAGCGGTGTTTTACGGTAGACCGGCTTCTTACATACATAGCCATCCAAAAAAATATGATTCGGATTCTGCTCTTCTTCATTTTCTTCTAAAAATGTGATCTCTCTGGCAAAAACCGATAATACCAGTCTGTTCTTCGCCTCATCATGACGGTTATAAGAGCGGAACTGGCCACATGCCTGCATAATGCATCCACGATAATCACTCTTTACATCTACTAAACGTTCCGATACCATGACCGGAATAATATCATAAGAGCTGCTTAAACGACATACCGCAATATTTACCATAAAGAAATGCTCTCCATATACTTCATGACTGAATGTAAATGTACTTACCACCTCCCCTGCTACTGTAACCTGGTTGTTTGTAAAAACCTTATCCAACATATTTTCTCCTTCCTTTTTCACAAGAACTTTCGCTCTTTCGGGTATTTTGTTTTTATATCTATACGAGCTACACTCCTATCTTAGAACAGTTAATTGCATTTTGAAACCCAAGAAATCAGACATACTTCGACGTTCTTAACCTTAGAATCCGCAAAAAAATAAGGATTATACATATTACGAAATAATTCGCTCAATTCCAACAAAATTTTGTCTATTTTGCTCTCTTGTATATTCATTCAGAAATAGTATACTAATATATTGTGGGTATTTTTGTAGTTTCTTTCCGAAAAATATCCTATTATCGAAAAGCAGCACAGAAAGAGGTTAGAATATGAAAATGAAACGTGAAGATGTGCGAAACATAGCTATCATTGCCCATGTAGACCACGGAAAAACAACATTAGTCGATGAATTATTAAAACAAAGCGGTACGTTCCGTTCCAATCAGGAAGTTGCGGAACGAGTAATGGATTCCGGTGATATTGAGCGTGAGCGTGGTATCACGATCCTTTCAAAAAACACTGCCATCAAATATAAAGATACAAAGATCAACATTATCGATACACCGGGACATGCTGACTTCGGCGGCGAAGTAGAACGTGTATTAAAAATGGTAAACGGTGTTGTATTAGTCGTTGATGCGTTTGAAGGTGCTATGCCTCAGACAAAGTTTGTATTAAAGAAAGCTTTGGAATTAGAACTTCCGGTTATCGTATGTATCAATAAGATCGACCGTCCCGAAGCACGTCCTGATGAAGTTGTTGATGAAGTCTTAGAGCTTTTCATTGATCTGGATGCCAATGAAGAACAACTTGACTGTCCATTTATCTTTGCTTCCGCAAGAGATGGTATTGCTTCTTACAGTTCGACAGAACCCGGAACAGATATGATTCCATTGTTTGATACGATTTTAGATTACATTCCGGCTCCCGAAGGGGATCCTGATGCCTCTACACAGGTTTTGATCAGTACAATCGATTATAATGAATATGTAGGCCGCATCGGTGTCGGTAAAGTAGACAACGGTACGATCAAAGTCAATCAGGACGTTGTGATCGTCAATGCCCATGACAAAGAAAAGAACAACCGTGTCCGTATCAACAAATTATATGAATTTGACGGCTTAAAGAAAGTCGAAGTACAGGAAGCAAGCATCGGTTCGATCGTTGCAATCTCCGGTATTACGGATATCCACATCGGAGACACAATCTGTTCTCCCGAAAATCCGGTTGCCATTCCTTTCCAGAAGATTTCAGAGCCAACAATCGCTATGCATTTTCTTGTAAATGACAGTCCGTTAGCCGGTCAGGAAGGTAAGTTTGTTACATCCCGTCATTTAAGAGACCGTCTTTTCAGCGAATTAAATTCTGATGTCAGTCTTCGTGTGGAGGAAACCGACAATATGGACAGCTTTAAAGTTTCCGGCCGTGGCGAATTGCATTTATCTGTTCTGATTGAAAATATGCGTCGTGAAGGTTATGAGTTTGCTGTCAGTAAAGCCGAAGTTTTATACCGTACAGATGAACGCAACCAGAAATTAGAGCCATTAGAACGTGCTTATATTGACGTTCCGGAAGAATTTGCAGGAAGCGTTATCGAGAAGTTAAGCAACCGTAAGGGCGAACTTCAGGGAATGAGTCCGATCGGTGGCGGATTTACACGTTTGGAATTTTTAATTCCTTCCCGCGGCCTGATCGGTTATCGTGGTGAATTCTTAACCGACACCAAAGGAAATGGTATTATCAATACTGTCTTTGAAGAATATGGTCCATATCGTGGTGATATCTCATATCGTAAGCAGGGATCCCTAATCGCATTTGAGTCCGGCGAAACGGTTGCATACGGTCTTTTCAGTGCACAGGATCGTGGTACACTCTTTGTCGGACCGGGCGAAAAAGTATATGCCGGCATGGTAATTGGCCAGAACGGTAAAGCCGAAGATATTGAATTAAATGTATGTAAGACAAAGCATCTGACAAACACACGTTCTTCGAGTGCGGATGATGCATTAAAGCTTGTTCCGCCTAAAGTATTAAGCTTAGAGGAAGCCTTAGACTTTATTGATACAGACGAACTCTTAGAGATCACGCCGGAAAATCTTCGTATCCGTAAGAAAATCCTTGATTCTACGCAGAGATATCGTTCTAAAAAGAAATAATTTGAATGCCAAATACAAAGTGTTTCTAGACGGAATCAAAACAAATATCCCAAAAACCTATTTGTAAATAGCAAACCTAAAAACGCAGAAATATCCAAAATGATATTTCTGCGTTTTTATCTTCTCCATCTACGAAAGCAACTGCAGTTTTTAGCTTTCACCTGCTTTTTTCGGACTCATTATGTGTCTAAATATTTTATGCCTATTATTTTCTAAAAATATCCTGTGAAAGTCATCTTGTTACAGTTGATACATATTCATCCATTCATTGATCTGCCACAGATAGGCAAGCATTTGCGGTCCTGCCATTAACTGCCCATACCATGGCTTTCCATAATCTTTTACACTCGCAATAAAACGCAGTGTCTTTTCTTTGTCGATCAAACGCAAAATCGGCGCCTGTTCCTCCTGTATCACTTCTTTTAATTTCTTTCCAAGCAATTCTTCATAAAACGGATGATAACTTTTCGGATAAGGGCTTTTTTTGCGAAACAGGATTTCATCGGGCAGTTTACCGATACTGCTGCTTCGCAATACATTCTTTACAACACCATTCTTCGCTTTCATCTCCCATGGAATATTAAACACATATTCCACCAGCTTGCGATCTGCAAAAGGAACTCTTGCTTCTAATCCCCAACGCATACTGGTCCGGTCCATGCGGTTTAATAATGTTTGCATAAAAAATCGGATATTGAGATATCCAATCTGTCTGCGCCTTGTCTCGGTTTCGTTTTCTGTCGGCAGCACCTCAATCTCTCCGACCGCCTGCTCATATGCATTTTTTACAAAATCAGTAAGATCCAGTTCTTCTCTGACCTCGTCTTTTAATAATTCCATCCTTGGCATAAGATCAAGCGTCCATGGAAACATATCATCCTGAAAGAACTTTTCCTTATGAAACCACGGATAGCCGCCAAACACTTCATCGGCACATTCTCCGGTCAATACCACTTTATGCGTCTTACTGACCTGATGGCAAAAATACGACAACGAAGAATCTATATCTGCCATACAGGGCAGATCATGTGCTATCAGGGATTCTTTCAGATATGCAGCCTGTGTCTCATAATCGCAGGACAGATAATGATGATCGGATTGCAAATACGATACCATCTTTTCCACAAACGGATGATCCTGCGATGGTTGAAACTCATTTGCCTGAAAATACTTCTCATTTCCATCAAAATCAAAAGAAAATGTCGTAAGTCTCTCTCCTTTTTCCTGCAAATGCCTGCTACAGACAGAAGAAACCAGACTCGAATCGACACCCCCGGATAAAAAGGTACAGATTGGAACATCTGATGCCATCTGTCTGGCGATCGAATCTTCTAATAATGCACTTGTCTTTTTGATCGTATCTTCATAAGAATCTTCATGCGGATGACTTTCTAATCTCCAATAGACAACTTCATGCAGACCATATTTACTAAAACTTAAATAACACCCCGGCCTGACTTCCTGTACATTTTGAAAGATGCCACTTCCCGGTATACGTGCCGGCCCGATCCCAAAAACTTCCTGAAAGCTTTTTTTGTCTACTCTTGCCCGGCAGCCCGGATACGTAAAAAGTGCTTTCGGTTCCGATCCAAAAACAAGTGTATCTTCTACAAATGTATAAAAAAGCGGTTTAACACCAAATGAATCACGATATAATAACAGTTTTTCATGAAACTCATCAAAGATTGCAAAAGCAAAAATGCCATCCAGCTTTTTGACAAAATCTGTGCCATAATATAAAAAAGAAAGCAAGACAACCTCTGTATCAGATGTTGTTTCAAACTGCTCTCCCCGTTGTATCAGTTCATTACGAAGCTCTTTTGTATTATATAATTCTCCGTTATATATAATCACATAGCGATATCCATTCCTTTGGCGGATCATTGGCTGAGAACCTGCTTTTAAATCCCTGATCGACAGACGAGTATGTGCCAGGCCACACTCTTTTGCTAAAAAAGTTCCGTTTTCATCCGGTCCACGGCTGTATAGTCGCACTTTCATCTGATTTAGTATATGATCATATCGGGGAAACTCTTTACAATAATCTTTCTGTGTTGAAAAAAAGCCCGCAATTCCACACATAAAAAGCACCACCTGTTTTTTTTCATTGTATGATGAATCCAAACAGAAGGTGCCTGTTTATCCGTGATAAGAAAATCAGGAAAGTTCCTCTAATATCGAATGACCGATCGTGCCTTCCGGCATCGGTACGTTAAAGTTCTTTGCAATCGTTGCTCCGATCACGGCAAAGGTGTCCTGCTCCTCAATTGGCTTTCCTTGCTTCATCGATGGAGAATACGCAATAAAAGGTACTTTTTCTCTCGTATGATCCGTTCCTGTATACGTTGGATCATTCCCATGATCAGCAGTAATGATCAAAAGATCATCGTTTTTCAGGACTTCTAACAATTCGCCAAGCTTTTTATCAAAGCGTTCAATCTCCTGTCCATAGCCGATCGGATTGCGACGATGTCCCCAAAGTGCATCAAAGTCAACTAAATTAGTATAGCAAAGACCTTTAAAGTCCGATCTTGCTTTTTCGATCGTTTGTTCCATACCATGCACCGAGCTTTTTGACTTATTTGATTCTGTTAAACCTTCACCATCAAAGATATCATAGATCTTCCCTACCGAGATCACATCATATTTCTCTTCCTTTAATGCATTTAACACCGTTTTTGAAAATGGCTTTAATGCATAATCATGACGATTGGAAGTCCGTACAAACTCACCTTTCTTCTTGCCCACATAAGGTCTGGCGATCACACGTCCTACTTTCCATTCATCTTTCATCGTCAGCTTTCTTGCAATCTCACAATAGTGATAGAGATTTTCAAGTCCCATTGTTTCTTCATTACCACAGATCTGCATAACGGAATCTGCTGAAGTATATACGATCAGATGTCCTTTTTGAATTTCTTCTTCTCCAAGTTCATCTAAGATCACGGTTCCACTTGCACTTTTGTTGCCAATGACTTTTCTTCCGGTCTCTTTTTCTAATTCTTTGATCAGTTCATCCGGGAAACCATTCTCTGTAAAAGTAATAAAAGGCTTTGTAATATATAGCCCCATCATCTCCCAATGTCCTGTCATCGTATCTTTGCCCAGACTTCTTTCGCGAAGCTTTGTATAGACACCAAGTGGCTGTTTCACCGGCTCAACTCCCGGAATCGAATGCAAATTTGCCATTCCAAGTTTTTGCAAATTAGGAATTTGCATGGTTCCCATCTTTTCCCCAATGTGTCCAAAGGTATCAACACCAATATCCCCATACTCTTTCGAATCCGGCATAGCACCAACCCCAAGTGAATCCAGAACGATCACAAAAATTCTCTGATACATTACTCTCTACCTCCTCTCGTAAAATATACCATATCTTCATATACCACTCCCGATCATATCGGTTATGACCTGCTATCTTTTCTGCATACGAATAGCAGCCATTTATTCTATAATATCTTCATTGGTCATCAGACTCGAAACAGATGCCCGGTATTCCATCAGTTTATCGGTCTTTTTAATCTTTTTTAAGTATTTCTCATAATTGGTAAAATACGGTGCCATATAGATCCATATTTCCTTCATTTTAAATAATGCATGAATATCCGCAGACATCACTTTCCGATATTCTTCTAACAGACAGTCTAAAAACTCTTTTAATCTCTTTTTCGAACGTGTTCTGTTCTCTGTCAGACTGCCATCTGCCGCTTGCATGATAAAGCCGGGTTTTGCGATCAAGCCTCTTCCTATCATTATATTTTTCATTGCGGGATATTCTTTTTCTAATGCTGTAACCGCCTGAAGTGACCGGATCTCACCATTAAATGTAATCGGATTTTTGCTGTGCTCATAGGCATACTTAAAAATTTCCGGGTGGATCTTTTCTTTGTAAAACTCCTGTCTGGTACGCGGATGTATGATCAGTTCGCGGATCGGATATTCATTATATATCGCAAGCAGACGATGGAATTCTTCGGGTTCATACATTCCGATCCTTGTCTTGATCGAGATTGCATAATCCGCTTTTTGAAAAATCTCTTCTAAAAACGATTGCAATTTTTCCGGCTGGTCTAGAAAGCCTGCTCCTCTTCCTTTTGAAACAACGGTTCCCGATGGACAGCCTAAATTCAGATTGATCTCTCGATAACCTAATTCTTTTAACTGGGCAGCAGCCTGTAAAAAGTTTTCAGTCTTATTGGTCAATAATTGTGGTACAAGATCGATATTCAGATTGTTTTCCGGCAAAATATCACGAAGTTCTTTCTTCTTCATGATCCCCCGATCTCTCGTTACAAGAAACGGACTGTAGTACCGGTCGATCCCACCATAATATTCCTGATAGGTATTACGGTAAATATATCCTGTAATCCCTTCTAACGGAGCAAATGTGATCCGCACAGTCATACCTCCTTTCCTGTCACATGTCATATAAAAAGTAAAACTATCAAACAAAAATTCTGCAAATTATTTTTCCTCTACTTCTTCTGCCTTTTTAGCTGCTCTGTGCGAGACCTGAGCAGATACCGATTTATCACAAAGAATCGGTAACGCATATTGATGGTTTTTCATTGTTACCTCTTTGCAAAGTCCGCCATCTTCTCCGTCCAAAGTCCATTGTACTTCATCATCACAGATGATCTTAATCTCACTGCTGCTAAACTGAAGCATTCTGTCGGAATCAAATTTCTTTGACATCAAACCGTTTAATGCTGCCTGTAATTCCAGCGGATTATGGATTTCTTTGATAAATAACGCTTCGAATTTACCATCATCCATCATAATATTCATCTTGCTGTATGCCTTGTATCCGGCTACAGAAACTGAATTACTGACTAGTCCTAAGATAAAATTATCCTCTATCTCATTGCCATCATAGATAATCTTCATATGATGTGCTTTGATCTCTGCAATATGCTTTAATGCCTCTATAAAATAAGCAGCTTTTCCAAGAGCATTTTTCCACTCCTGCGGTGTCTGGTACGATACTTCCGTAAAGGCACCAAAACCGCATACATATGTAAAATAACGATCATTAAACTGACCAAGATCACAGCGGAATACACTGCCCTGTGTAATCAGCTGTGCTGCCTTTTTCATGATCTTTGGAATCTTCAAGCTTGAAGCGAAATCATTGACCGTCCCTGCAGGAATATAACCACAGATTGGTTTTTTTGTAATATTCATATAACCTGTTGCTACTTCGTTCATCGTTCCATCTCCACCGGAACATACAATATAATCATATTCCTCGCCGCGCTCTTGGACAATATTTGTCGCATCTTCCGGTCCCTGTGTCGCAAAGATCGTAATTTCAAATCCGGATTTGCAAAATATCTGAACAATATCTGATAATTTATTCTTAATCTGTTCTTTTCCTGCCATCGGATTATAAATAAAAAGCATTCTTTTCAAGCCGGTATCCTCCTTTTTTACTTCTCACTTTGAATAAACATAGCATCTCCGAAAGAGAAAAAACGGTATTTCATCTCAACAGCTTCTTTATAGGCTGCCATAATATTCTCTTTACCCGCAAGAGCCGAAACAAGCATTAACAAAGTTGATTCCGGCAGATGAAAGTTTGTGATCAGACAATCCAATACCTTAAACTGATAGCCCGGATAGATAAAGATACTGGTATCCCCTTCCTTTGCTTCCACAATTCCCTGCTCATTTGCAGCAGACTCGATCGTACGACAGCTTGTCGTTCCGACACAGATCACGCGGTTTCCTTTTTTCTTTGTATCATTAATGATATCTGCCGCTTCTTTTGTCACTCGATAATATTCCGTATGCATATGATGATTTGCCACATCATCGACTTTTACCGGACGGAATGTTCCAAGACCGACATGCAATGTGACATGAGCGATTCGAATTCCTTTTTTCTTAATATCTTCTAACAGTTCTTTTGTAAAATGAAGTCCTGCTGTCGGTGCAGCAGCAGAACCTTCGTATTTGGCATAAACCGTCTGGTAGCGGTTTTTGTCCTTTAATTCATGAGTGATATATGGTGGAAGTGGCATTTGACCAAGCTGGTCCAATATCTCTTCGAAAATTCCATCATATTCAAATTGGATCAGACGATTGCCTTCTTCCACAACTTCTAAAACCTGTGCTTTTAAAAGACCATTACCAAAGCTTAATCGCACTCCCGGTCTTGCTTTCTTCCCCGGTTTAACTAAAGTTTCCCAGATATTGTTTTCTTTTCGTTTTAACAAAAGGACTTCGACTTTACCACCTGTTTCTTCTCTTTCTCCGATCAGTCTTGCCGGAATTACTTTCGTATCATTGATCACTAAGCAGTCTCCTTCATGAAGATAATCAATAATATGATGAAAATCGGTATGTGTTTTTTCTCCGGTTTCTTTATTTAAAACCATTAACTTAGATGAAGCTCTGTCTGTCAATGGATCCTGAGCGATCAATTCTTCCGGTAGATCATAATAAAAATCTGCTGTTTTCATAAGTTTTTCTTCCTCATTTCTGAACCATTTTTCAAAAAAGCTATATACAAGTACATTTTGCGAACCTGTATACAGCTTTTTAGAATTTTTCTATTATTTATTCCATAGCATGATCGTCTTACCCATGCTCTTATGAATATCTGTCTCAAATGCTTTGTTCATATCTTCAATAGATCTGACTTCAACCTGTGCTCCGACAATATTTCTTAAATAGCCGATAATTTCAGGATGTTCCTTATATAGCTCTACTGTCTTTAAGAAATCTTCTCTGCCGCTTCGGCTGCTTCCAAAAATTCGCAGGCCTTTTTCTAAGACCATACGTGTATTGATCGGAACCGGATATTCTGATACCCCCAGAATAGAAATCGTTCCTTCCGGCTGGATATGATCAATGATCTGGTTGATCGCCTGCTGTGATGCAGCCCCACCGACACATTCAAATGCATGATCAATATAGAGATCATCCGGGATATCCGATACGGAAAAAGTATCATCCGCAAAAGAGAAACCGGATAATTTCTCCTGATCCACACCAAGAATATATAATTTGGTATTCGGAAACATTGCTTTAAAAAAGATTGCCGTAATATAACCAAGGTTACCATCGCCCCAGATACCTACTGCTTTTCTTCTCTTATGGGCGATCGAATCAAAACGACGGATTGCATGAACGCTGACAGATACTAACTCTGTAAATGCTGCGATCACTTTATCGATGGAATCGTCTACAGGCACAACGCGGTCAATATCCAATGCAACATGCTCCTGCATAAAACCATCAAATCCACTGGCACGGAATTTGCTGGAACGCAGATAGTTTTCTGCGATCACTTCATCCTTTTCGCATGGTGTATTCGGAATCATGATCACCGTATCACCACATTGATAGGTTCCTGTCGGATCATATAAAACTTCACCGAGACCTTCATGGATCAATGCCATTGGCAGTTTTTCCTTTAATACTTCTGCCGGACGCACACCCTGATAATAACGCTGGTCGGCATGACAGATCGACAGATGGGTTGGTCTGACAACGATCTGTCCTGCATGCAGGTCAATATCATTAAATTCTACTTCAAAACGTCTGGGTGCAACCAGACGATATACTGTATTTAACATAGCCTGCCCCTCCGTTTATTTCTTTTTCTGATCCTGGATCAAAGATTCTGCCACACGCAGATCATAAGGATATGTGATCTTAATATTAAAGACTTCACCCTGTACCAGATAAACTTTTTCACCTTTGATCACAAAGATCTTGGATGCATCGGTCAGGATTTCTTTCTCATCGTCTGTTAATGACTCATACAGATCTTTTAACTTCTTCGCTTTGAAAGTCTGTGGTGTCTGTCCCTGATACATCTTAGAACGATCCGGTACAGAAGAAATCACATCTCCTCCCTGGCTCTCTACGATCGTATCTGTTGCAGGAATAACCGTATCAACAGCACCATATTTAATACCGTATTTGATATTTTCTTCAATAATACGATAGGTTAAGAATGGACGAACGGAATCATGTGTTACGATCAAAGTATCATCATCCAGACCATATTCACTTTCTATATAGCGGATGGAATTCATGATTGTTTCATTTCGTGAACTGCCACCTTCTAATACAACAACCTGCGATGCCATTTCTCCAAGGTATTTATCTACTAGCTTCTTCGTGTTCTCTACCCAAGGCTTTGGACAAAGCACGATCAGCTTGGCAAAAGCATCATGTACAATAAATTTCTCAATCGTATGAATGATGATCGGCTTATCTCCTACTTTTAAATACTGCTTTGGTTTTTCTACATTGCCCATACGGCTTCCAATTCCACCTGCTAAAATTACTCCGAATACCATTTTTTCCTCCTTTGATCCTGCCTGCTGACAAGACTATTTGTTCTCATTAATATAATTGATCAAGCCCTCTGCTTTGATGATCTTTTGCATAAAAGGAGGGAACGCCTGACCTTTATATTCCGTTCCTTTTGTCTTATCATAGATCATTCCGCTATCAAAATCAATCTCTACGATATCACCGGCTTCAATTGCTTTTGCGGCTTCAGGACATTCAATGATCGGTAAACCAATATTAATGGCATTACGATAAAAAATACGTGCAAATGTTTCTGCGATCACACAGCTGATACCGGATGCTTTAATCGCGATCGGTGCATGCTCTCTTGAAGAACCGCATCCAAAGTTCTTGTTTGCAACCATGATATCACCTTTTTTTACTCTTTTGACAAAATCAGGATCAATATCTTCCATACAGTTCTTTGCTAATTCTGCAGGATCTGATGAATTCAGATATCTTGCAGGAATAATGACATCAGTATCTACATTATCACCATATTTATGTACAGTACCACATGCTTTCATATTTTACCTCTTTTCCGCAGTGTCTTTTTCTTCTGCAATCTGCACCACACTGCTCCTACAGATCACGCTATGTTCTTCTATTACAGTCCAAGCTCTGATGGCTGTGAAATCTTTCCGGTTACAGCACTTGCAGCCGCTACAGCCGGGCTTGCCAAATAAACTTCTGACTCAACATGTCCCATACGACCAACGAAATTACGGTTTGTTGTAGAAACCGCTCTTTCTCCTTTTGCAAGGATACCCATATGTCCTCCCAGACATGGACCACAGGTTGGAGTACTTACAATGGCTCCTGCATTGATAAATGTCTGTACCAGACCTTCTTCGATCGCCTGCAAATAAATTGCCTGTGTTGCAGGGATCACGATAACGCGGATACCAGGTGCTACTTTACGGTCTTTTAAGATCTTAGCAGCCACTCTGAGGTCTTCGATACGTCCATTCGTACAAGAACCGATCACTACCTGGTCGATCTTTACTTCTCCGGCTTCACTTACAGTCTTTGTATTCTCAGGCAGATGTGGGAATGCGACTGTCGGTTCAAGCTTTGACAGATCAATCGTGATCGTTTCATCATAAACCGCATCTTCATCTGCTTCATAAACCGTATATGGCTTCTTTGAATGTTCTTCCATATAAGCGATCGTCTTATCGTCTACCGGGAAGATACCATTCTTAGCACCTGCTTCGATCGCCATATTTGCGATTGCAAAACGATCATCCATAGAAAGATTGGCAACACCATCTCCTGTAAATTCAAGTGAGCGGTATAGTGCACCGTCGACACCGATCGTACCGATCAGATGAAGGATCACATCTTTACCGCTTACCCACTTTGAAGGCTTACCGGTCAAAACAACCTTAATGGCAGAAGGCACTTTAAACCATGCCTGTCCTGTGATCATTCCACAACCCATGTCTGTACTTCCTACTCCTGTAGAAAATGCTCCTAATGCCCCATAAGTACAAGTATGAGAATCCGCACCAATACAGGTCTCACCAGCTACGATCAAGCCTTTTTCCGGTAACAGTGCATGTTCGATACCCATCTGTCCTACTTCAAAATAATTTGTAATATCATGCTCTTTTGCATATTCTCTGACACATTTGCAATGCTCGGCAGATTTGATATCCTTATTCGGTGCAAAATGATCCGGCACCAGTGCAATCTTATCTTTGTCAAAAACAGTCTTTTTATTCAGTTTCTCAACTTCGTGAATTGCTACCGGTCCTGTAATATCATTTGCCAGTACCAGATCCAGATTGGCCTCGATCAACTGGCCAGCCACTACATGATCTAATCCGGCATGTGCAGCTAAAATTTTCTGCGTCATTGTCATTCCCATAATATATCCTCCATTCTGTATAAAACACTTTCCTATATAAATAGTCTTATCTTAATTCGGCTTTTTCAGGCTTTTATAAATAAGATCTACTGTTCTCTGACTACTCTTACCATCTTTTCCATCAAAGAAACGATCTCTAAACGGTGCGATCTTTTCCGATTCAAAATCACCTTTCTTTACAGCCTCGATCAATTCATCAAAATGATATACGATCTTGCCCGGAACAAATGTCTCAAACTCATAATAAAATCCTCTGGTTGCAATATACTGTTCAAGATCAAAACCATAAAACAGCATAGGAATTTCTAACAGAGAAGCTTCAAATACAACCGATGAATAGTCAGTTACTAAAAGATCTGTTACAAAAAGAAGATCATTTAATTCTGAATTCGTTGACAGATCAATAATATAATCCTGATATTTCGGATCGATCGTATTACGGTTGTGCACAAAAGGATGATGCTTCACGATGATCGCATACTCTTCTCCTAATGCCTCATACAACGCATTGACATCAAAAAGTTCTGTCGGATAATAACCGCTGTTCTTTCCATTACCACGAAATGTCGGCGCAAATAACAATATCTTTTTGTCTTTGAGTTTTGGATATTTCTCATAAAACTCTTTGGTAACTTTTTCTTTATACGCTTTATCAAAGAAAATGTCCGTACGTGGCACACCGGTTGCAACAACCTTTTCGATTGGAAGACCGAAACCTTCTGCATAAAACTTTCGGATCTCGTCAGAACTTACTGTCGCATAATCATAATTTCTATGATTCGGACTCTTTAAGTTCTGTCCTCCTTTCTTACCCATACGGCTGCATCCAAACGTTTTAAATGCACCACATGCATGCCACAACTGGATCAGAGTGTTGCCTTTTCTTCGTGGCAATTTAAATAAAAGCTCCATATAATCATCGACTAAAATTACTTTTGCATTGGCAAGATAATAGCCGATCGCAAGCATATTTTTAAAGCTCATATGACGCACATCACGATCATCCAATACAAAACGGATATCCAGATTTTTGTCATTCTTTAACAGCCTATAAACAAATTCAAAATTACCGCTTAAATCTGTTCGTCTGTTTGATAAAAAGACAATACGGTTATCTTTGATCTTACATCTTGCCGCAAAGCGGTTTACGACATGCATGATTGCTAACTTTGCCGGAAGGATACCAAGACGTATCTTACAAAAACGCACCATTCTGAAACGAAGATGCTTGATAAAATATTTTATTTTTTTTCTTGTGTTGATCTTTTCTTCTCTTGGCAGAATACCAATCACCGTCAACAGTCCATCTATTATAAAGACAGGAAGCAGACAGATAGAAATCAATAATAAGATCAGACGCCAGATCACGGCAACAACACCTTTGATCCTTTTGATCACCTTCTTTGCAATCGATGGCTTCTTTGCACTAAAGCGAGCACAAAGATCAATCTTTCCATTCTCACTTTCAAACAGAATATTATAATGACGGCTGGAGATTCCCTCCATTCCTTCAAACCCCTTACCGGTCAATTCTCCATATTGATTTTTTGCAACATCACCGAGTACAAACGGTACATTTTGATAGGTATCATCTCCATACATCACTTCGAATGTAACAGAAATCTTTTGACCTAAAGGCTCGTCAAAAAAAATATCATGTACTTCATAATGATACTGTGCATAGATCATGAAGTCACCATTTCGTTCCGTATACGACTGCACAGCCAATGGTACACGACGTGTCTGTGTTCCGCTGTCAAAGATCACAGTCACTTTTGGATTATGTACCCTGCTGTCATATTTTCCTTTTACAACGGCAGATATCCATAAAGTCCAGCCATCAAATTCAACCTGCTCCACTGTAAATTTTATATTCTGCATCCAATTTCACCTCATTATTTCGCAACTTGATAAGGCATTATATCATTCAATGCCACATTATATCATTTTACAATATTTCTTTTTTGATGTCTATACTTTTATTTTTGAAATCAGATCAGGCGTGTCAATGCCTCTTTCTTTCCCCAGATACAGCCCTCTACACATTGAAAATCATCAAAACCGCATCTTGCACAGGGACGATCCTGCTCTAATATACTTTCCAATCGCTTCTGATTGGCTTTTGAAAGGTTTTGCCGGTTTTTTTCAAACTTCTCGATCATATGCATCGTATCTAACATAATTTCAAGCTGCGCTCTGCCACACATTCTTTCTTTGCATTTGACAACAAAATCTTCAAAAAGTCCCTGCTCGGTAACTTCAACCAATGTTCCCTGCGGATAGACTTCTTTTATCAGTTCCATATCGGCAAGCCATTCTTTCTCAAGGCCGGTTCCTTTTAGGATCGGTGGTACAAAAAAACCATATTCGGATGCATCTTTTCCGCCAAAGTTGATCTTTACTCTGGTCGTCCTATGACGCTGCTCCTGTGCAACCTGTGCAAAACTTGCATAAAAGACAGATGTATAAACATCTCCGTAATATTCTGCATTCTTATCGTATTCTCCGGTTGCCTGTACCGGAAGGAAACGAAAATAATCATTTTTGATATCGTGAAAATTCGCTTTTCCTACAACACCAAGCATGGCTTCATATAAAGCACCCACTTCTTTACACAAACGCCGGTTAAAACCGCCTTCCATATGTTCTAACTTTGCTTCCATCTTCTTTGCAAAGTCCATTACATAGAAAATATTACGAAATGGCAAAGAATATACCATCGTTGTCTCACAAAAAACAGATATCATATAACGTGCATTTTCATATGCCAGTTTATCAATTTCTTTTTCTTTTAGGCGTTCTCCGTATTTATTTGTAATCTCGGTTACAAAAATATCATGCCACTTCTGATACAGGCGGCTCTCTTCTTTTGTCTCAGGATGCATCGTTGTATAACGGGCACTCTTTTCGGATGTATTGGAAATACCAATTGAATTCAAAAGCATCGCAATCATCTTCGGGCAGGTGATCTCCATATTGATCATGCCATGCTGAAAAACGGAATGATGTCCGTTCTTTGCAGTTCCTAAAGCTCTTTTCATGGCTTTTTCTTCCGGCTGGGTACGTATCGTTGCATATCCTTCTTTTGCATAACAGGTTCCTGCAAACTTGCCACTCATCAAAGTCTGTTCATCATTCAGCTGCTGTGCTGTCATGTTATTGATTTCTTTTGTTGCTGCTATTGTTTCTATTTTGATCATACAAATCCTCACTTCTTAATTTTTCTCAAGATTGTTCCATTATATCAAATTTTATCCCTAACAACAATCTCTTACTTGCTTTTCGCTGTAAATCATGTATAATTTTTATAATCTCTATCGTGTAATGGAAGTATGATAAGATACAAAAACGAATCAGAAAGGAACAACCTGCATTAATATATATGTAGGAAAGAAACAGGAAAAAATAATGAATACTATTGAAGAGATCCAAAAGTTAAAAAAGGAAAAAAATGCTGTTATTTTAGCACACTATTATGTAGACGGTGAAGTACAGGCAATTGCTGACTATGTGGGCGATTCTTATTATTTAAGCAAACTTGCTACAACGCTTTCTGAGGATACAATCATCTTTTGCGGTGTTAATTTCATGGGAGAAAGTGCAAAACTCCTTAATCCAAAGAAAAAAGTGATCATGGCAGATGAATATGCTGACTGTCCGATGGCACATATGGTTGATATTGATACCATTGAACAGGTTCGGCAGGAAAATCCCGATGTGTGTGTCGTCTGTTATGTCAACTCTACAGCACAGATCAAAGCACATAGTGACGTCTGTGTAACTTCCTCGAATGCTGTCCGTATTGTGAAAGCTCTTCCACAATCTAAGATCTTTTTTATTCCGGACAATAACCTTGGTCATTATGTTGCCTCGCAGCTTCCCGAAAAAACATTTATTTTCCATGATGGTTTCTGCCATGTACATAAAAGCATTCATTTAGAAAATGTGCTTGCTGCTAAAGAAGCACATCCGGAAGCACTTATATTAACACATCCGGAATGTACACAGGATGTATTAGAACATTCTGATTTTATCGGAAGTACTTCTGAAATCATTGATTTTGCGACAAAAGATTCTCATGATACCTACATCATCTGTACTGAAATGGGTATTTTTTACGAACTCGGTCAAAAGAACCCTGACAAGAAGTTTTACAGTGTCGGTCACAGACAGTTCTGTCCTAATATGAAGCGTATCAGCTTAGATAAAGTGCTTTTAGCACTTCGGAATCTTTCACCGGAAGTCTGTCTTGATCAGGATATCGCCGATCTTGCAAAACGTCCTTTAGAGCAGATGTTACATTATGCGAAATAAAATTTTTCTCTGTCACAAATATTGTAAACATAAAACCGGCTTTCCTATAGGGAATTATAATTCATAGATGGCCATCAAAAAAGAGGTATTACTGCTTATTGCAATAATGCCTCTTTTTCATTTCCATTTTCCATATACTGTACCGCTTTGCATATTCTGTTATATACAATCTGACATATTGTCTTCGAATTCAATTCCTTATATTCTTCATAATACATCGGTTTTAAATAGACAACTTTTGTTTCAATCTTTCTGAGAGACCAAAGATCAAATACCTTCCATGAATCAACTAATGCTACCGGTACGATTGGTGCTTTTGCTTTCATTGCACTTTTAAAGCAGCCGGGTTTGAATGCGTCTACCCGGTTTTGGTTACGATGCTCATATCCACCGGATGGAAAAATAATAAATTTTCTTCCCTGTTTTACTTCTTTGGCAATCTCATTAATAATCCCTGCAGCCTGCCGAAGATCATCTAACTTCAAACGTTTTCCCTGTACAAGATCAATAAACTGGCGAACAAGCGGTCCATGCGACCTTGCATCATCCATAACCA
Organism: Jutongia hominis; assembly: GCF_014384965.1. Lineage (GTDB taxonomy): Bacteria > Bacillota > Clostridia > Lachnospirales > Lachnospiraceae > Butyribacter > Butyribacter hominis. The sequence goes on along the minus strand of NZ_JACRSW010000016.1, from coordinate 18,967 downwards.
CAGAACATGGTTTTTCATGAGAAAGCATAATGCCTAATGCATCATATTTCCCCTGATGATTAGCAAACATAACATATCCGTTCTCAGAATCAGGTATATTCTCTTTGCCATATGCTGTTGTATGAATTCTGCCTGTATGGTTCATCAGACGGATTACGTGTTGATCATATTCATATCGAAACTTTTCAGAATACTTTTCAGGATGTCTTGCATAATAGTCCATAACCGGGATCATCCATGCACGATATAAATTTCCTAAGATCACATAACCAAAACGTAACAATTTCTTCACCTTTTCTTTCTATATATTGCTCTTTGCATTTTTTAATTGAACGTATATTGCATTCTTTTCTTCTGTCGCACTCTTTTTGAATCGTACTTCTCCTATAATGCCGTTTAAGAAACGCCAATAAATATTCAAAGCCGAAAAAACTCAAAGAATACTCTATCATACAACATTCCTTTTTACAACCAAATCACATATTCTTTACGCTTTTTTTACATTCCGCTCCATACAGCACACACAAAACCATCTGCCATTTTCTTTTCTCTTTTACCAGGCCATTCTTTCGTTTGTATCAATCGTCAACCGGATTGTCTAACCAACCTGCCTTGTTATATCCCGGGTTTCCTTTACTTCCCTTTCAAAAAAAGCTATAATATGAGCAAAGAATTATATTGTAACAGAAAGGACAGACATGGAATGTCTGAATGAAATCTTATGGCATTTGATGGAATTGTAATTGCAAATCTCGCAAAAGAGTTAAATCATAAATTAGCAGACGGACGAATCACAAAAATCGCACAGACAGAATCTGACAAGCTGCTTTTAACGATCAAAAAGAGTATTTCCTCTCCTGAACAAAAGACGATCCGTACACAGAACCGTTTAGTTATCTCTGTCAATCCAAGCCTCCCGCTTTTGTATCTGACACAGGAAAATCAAAATGCTCCTTTACAGGCACCGACTTTTTGTATGGTACTTCGCAAACATTTGAATAATTGCAAGATCAACCTGATCGAACAGATCGGTTTAGAACGTGTCCTTTGTATGCATTTAGAGCATCTGAATGAAATGGGGGATTATTGCCGCAAAAAACTTTATATCGAATTAATGGGCAAACACAGCAATATTATTTTTTGCGATGAAAATGACCAGATCATCGACAGCATCAAACATATCTCTGCATTAGTCAGCTCAGTTCGTGAAGTACTTCCGGGACGACAGTATTTCATTCCAAATACATTAGATAAATATGATCCTTTGACGATTTCCGAAGACGACTTTTACGCAAAGGTTCTCTCCCGTCCTATGCCGCTTGACAAAGCAATCTATCGGACATTGACCGGATTTAGTTCTGTTATGGCAAATGAACTTTTATATCGTGCTTCTTTATCCGACTGTTCCAATGCTTCTGAGCTTTCCGACGATGCGAAAAAGCATCTATATCGAAACTTTTTAGAAATGATCGATCAGATCAAGACGGGTGATTTTTCGCCCAATATCATTTATAAAGAAGAAACACCGGTTGAGTTTGCGAGTCTGTCCCTGACAGAATATGCCTCTTCCGGGGAATATACGATTCATCCTTATCAAGAAGCCAGCCGGATGCTTTTTGATTATTATCATACAAAAGAAACTTTAGGACGTATCCACCAAAAGTCAGCCGATCTGCGTCGTATCACACATACTGCCCTAGAGCGCAGCCAGAAGAAATATGATTTGCAGCTAAAACAGCTTAACGATACGAAAAAGCGGGACAAATATAAAGTTTATGGAGAGCTTTTAACAACCTATGGCTATGAATTAAAAGGTGGAGAAAAAAGCCTGACCTGTGATAATTATTATACCAACGAACCGATTACGATTCCTTTGGACGAAAATAAAAGTGCTGTTGAAAATGCGAAACGCTATTTCGAAAAATACGCCAAATTAAAAAGAACATTTGAAGCTTTAACCGAACAGACTAAAGAAACAAAAGAAGAGATTGACCACTTAAACTCGATCAGCAATGCATTGGATATTGCACGAGAGGAAGAAGATCTTGCAGCGATACGAAAAGAGTTAAGCGATACCGGATATGTCCGTCATCATTTCCAAAAAGGAAAACAAAATACAAGAAAAGCACCAAAGAGCAAACCGCTCCATTATATCTCTTCCGATGGTTTTCATATGTATGTGGGCAAAAATAATTATCAAAATGACGAGTTGACTTTTAAGTTTGCAACCGGTAATGACTGGTGGTTTCACGCGAAAGCGGCTGCCGGCTCTCATGTCATTGTAAAAACAGAAGGCAATGAACTTCCTGACCGCACCTTTGAAGAAGCCGCACGCCTTGCAGCACATTATTCCAAAGCCAGAGAACAGGAAAAAGCCGAAATCGATTACGTGCAAAAAAAACATATTAAGAAGCCAAATGGTGCAAAACCGGGCTTTGTTGTATATTATACAAACTATTCAATGACGATTTCTACCGATATTACCGGAATTGAAGAAGCCGAATAAAAATGCAAAAAAGGCATTTTTATTGAAGATCCACTCTCCATGAGTAATCGTCTATACATCGAAAGAATTTCGACTGCAACAATAACACGATAACACCAATAGAAAAGAGGATGCATATGATCTTATCAGACAATCACGTACACACATTTTTTTCTGCTGACAGCGAAGCATCGATCGAATCCCACTTGCTAAAGGCAAAAGAAAAACATTTTACATCCATCTGTTTTACAGACCATATGGATTATGAGGTTTTTTTGCCGGAAAATAACGTTGAATTTACTTTTTTGCCAGATAATTATTTTGCAACATTAAGAAACTTACAAAAGCAATATAATGACCTTGAAATCCGGATTGGTGTCGAACTTGGCTTAAAAGATTCGATTTTTTCGAAAGCTCTTTCGCTTACCAAAGAATATCCTTTTGATTTTGTGATCGGATCAACGCATGTGATTGACGATTACGATCCTTATTATATGGACTATTGGGAAAACTTTGGAGAAAAAGAAGGAATACGTCATTATTACGAAACTACTTGCGAAAATGTTTTACGTGGTTATGATTTTGATGTATATGGTCATATCGACTATGTGATCCGCTATGCCCCTACATTAAAAAAAGCGAAAAAAGAAGGGAAAGATCTCGAGTCCCTGATCGAGCAGTTTATGACTGATAATATGGAATGTATCGAACAGATTTTAAAAGAACTGATCAAATGCGGTCATGGTATTGAAGCCAATTCAGGCGGCTATCTTGCCGGTCTTTCTCATCCCAATCCTCATGAAAAGATTCTTGCTTTGTATCATGACTTAGGCGGTGAGATTCTAACGATCGGTTCGGATGCCCACGATGCCATCAACTTAGGAAATGCTTTTGATAAGCTTCCGGCATTATTACAGCAATGTGGCTTTTCACACTATACGATCTTTAGAGACCGTTCTCCTGTCTTCCTGCCACTCTCATGATACATTCACTTGTTTTCCTTTGCAGAATACATAAGTAATGCAATTTTTAAGAACAACGTATGACAAGTAAGCAATACTTGGATCTTTGAGTTATCATTACTTACCTGCATTCACAATGCAAAAGATTCTACACTCTGCTTGTTACGCAATTACGAAAACTCTCTTAATTGTGCAACAAGCTCTTTTAAAGTTTCTACAAAATAAGTCATCTCTTCTAATGTATTTTCTACCCCCAGTGAAATACGGATCGTTCCTCTTGCATACTCTTCAGGGAGTCCGATTGCCTGTAATACATGGGAAATGCTTTTTTCAGAAGAAGTACATGCTGATCCGCCTGACACACAGATGCCTTCCATATCAAGAAAAAGAATCAGCGACTGGCTTTCAATCCCACGAAAACCAAACGAAACATTTGCATCCAAACGGTTCTCTAATGAACCATTTAAGACAACATCCGGTATCTCTTTTAAAATCCGATCGATCAGGTAATTTCTTAACGAAAGTAACTTTTCATGATTTTCTGACAGATTGTGCATTCCGATCGAAACTGCTTTCGCCATTCCAACGATCCCTGCTACATTTTCCGTACCGGCTCTTCTCTTTCTTTCCTGATTTCCTCCATGTAAAAGTGAAGGCAATGCGATGTTTTCTCTTACATATAAAAAACCGGTTCCTTTTGGTCCTTGAAACTTATGTGCACTTACACTTAAAAGATCGATTGACTGTTTTACGACATCGATCGGTTCATGAAGATACGCTTGCACTGCATCTGTATGAAACACAATATGTTTTTTCCTTGCAAATTCTCCGATACGTTCAACCGGCTGCAGTGTTCCAATTTCGTTATTTGCATACATGATACTGATCAATATCGTATCCGGCCGGATATTTCTTTCCACGTCTTCTACCGATACGCAGCCATCATGATCAACCGGAAGATATGTGATCTCATATCCCTTTTTTTCAAGATATTGGCAGGTTCGAAGGATTGCATGATGTTCGATCGTACTTGTAATGATATGCTTTCCCTGTTCTTTTTTTAATCTTGCCATTCCAACTAATGCCCAATTATCGGCTTCCGTACCGGAACCGGTAAAGAAAATTTCTTCCGGCTTCGCATGAATACTGTCTGCGATCACTTTCCTTGCACGTTCTAACATCAGACGGGAATCAGCTGCAAATTCATAACTTCCTGAAGGATTGGAATAGACATCCTGAAAAAAAGGCAGCATTTCTTTTATCACTTCAGGATGCGTCGCTGTTGTAGCGGCATGGTCCAGATATAACATCACAATCCCTCTCTTTCTGGTTTTTTGTACCATTATTTTATGCCTATATCATATTCTATGAATGCAAGGAATTTTTGTGTATGTAAAAGCAGGGATTTTTTATGTCCCAATTGCATAAAATGTTTTTTATAGAATGTTTAGGACGCAATCTGCTGTTCCGGAAATGGAGCTTTTTATGCGTTATCTGAAAAATCAAGTCATACAGGGAACTTTGATCTTAACGATTGCCGGGTTTATCACGCGACTGATCGGATTTGTCTATCGTGTCTATCTGTCTGATACGATCGGTTCCCGCCTGCTTGGTGTGTACCAGCTGATCTTCCCGGTTTATGGCATTTGCTTTACTATTTATGCTTCCGGTATCCAGACAGCTATTTCGCAAAAAATTGCTTCGATCACAGAAGATTCTGATGCATCTGTGATAAAACGTCATAAGAAAGAATTGTCTTATTTTAAAACAGGTCTTTTTGCCTCGCTTTTTCTCGCATTTGTTCTGTCTTTTTTCGTCTTTGGCTTTGCCGATCGGATTGCAAGCCATCTGTTACTCGAAAAAAGCTGTACGGTCTATTTAAAGATTCTTTGCACACTTTTTCCTTTTTGTGGAATTTCAGCTTGTATCAACGGATTTTTTTATGGAAAAAAAGAAGCAAAATACCCAGCTGTCTCACAGATTGTTGAACAGCTTTCCCGCGTTTTTATTGTGATATTACTTTGTACTTTTTTGCCATACTCTGCTTTGATCAACTCCTATTTTGCTGTATGCGGGCTGGTATTTGGCGAGATCATGGCTTCTGTCTACAACATGATCCGTTTTGGACTTGCGCAAAAAGAGTTTATAAAGTGCCATTCAGACAAAAATACACCATTTCATACTACCGTTTTTTCAAAATCCTCTTTTCCGGACACTACTCCTTTGGAAACTGAACCAAAAACAAAACAAAAACTTTCACGCTCCCTTTCTTTTCCTGCCAAAGCAACGTTAAAACAAAAACATACTATCAAAAACTCTTTGCTTTTTTTAGCTATTACTTTAACCGGAACAAAATTAATCCTATCTATCTTACATAGTGCAGAATCTGTATTCATTCCCGCCGCCTTACGGAAATACGGTTATTCTGCTGCCAATGCATTAAGTACCTATGGTATTTTATCCGGTGTCGCTTTGCCATTTATCCTCTTTCCCTCTGCGATCACAAACTCTTTTGCCGTCATGCTGCTTCCATCCATTGCACAGGCAGCAGCGCAAAAGAAAAGAGAAACGATTCAAAAATACGTTTCTCTCTCCGGAAAATACAGCCTATATCTTGGCTATTTTTTTACTTGTATTTTTCTGCTCTTTGGACAGGATTTTGGAACTTTACTGTTTCAAAGCAAAGAAGCCGGGCTGTATATCAGATGGCTTTCTTTTATCTGTCCTGCCCTATATCTGTCAACTACTTTTACAAGCATTATCAATGGACTTGGCTCTACACAGATCACCTTTTTTATTACGATCATCAGCCTGGGAATCAATATTGCAAGTCTTGTCTTTTTCGTACCGGTCTATGGCATGAAAGCCTACCTTGCAGGATCAATATTAAGTGATTATATCATGGTGTTATTCGAATATATCTATTTGCATTCATATATCCGGATCGATTTTTGTAAAACTTTTCTTTTGCCACTTCTTTTTTTGATTTTAAGCCTGCTTGTCTTTCCGTTTATCTCTTCCTTTTTACCGATAAATGTGTCACGGCTTCACCGGATTGCTATGCTCTTTTTCAAGCTGCTTCTTCTTGGGATCGGATATCTTGGCTTTTTAATCGGAAGCGGCTGTCTTGTGAGTGGCAAAAAATCGTCTTGTAAACGGGAAAAATTTGACACCTGATTTTTGGAATGCTATATCATTTTCAATAAATCGAATAGGAATTGAACGTACTCCACTAGGGGTGCGGGCGATCCCTATTCTTTTTAATTCCACAATGGTTTCATCTCTCTTTTAAATCTCCTTAAGTAAAAATGTTCCAGAACACCGATTTTATCGCATATTTCCAATATTTACTCCCACTCGTAAGGTGTATTCTGGTAGACATAATAATTGATCCAGTTGGAAAACAATGCATTTGCAGCTCCTCTCCAACGGAGCAGCGGTTTGGTGTTCGGATCATCATTGGTATAATAATTCTCAGGCAACGTGATCGGAATATGCTTTTTTAAATCTCTCTTATATTCTGAGTCTAATGTCAGGCGGTCATACTCCAGATGACCAAGCACAAAGATCTGTTTTCCGTCTTTTGAGATTACGATGCATTCGCCTAGCTTCTCATCATCTGCCAGCACAACAAGGTTTTCGTTATTGACGATCTCATCATGATCGCATACCGTATAGCGGGAATGTGGCGAATAAAATACATCATCAAAGCCGCGAAGCAATGGTTCTTTTCTGTGATGTACTTTAAACTCATAGACACCAAAAACTTTTTCTTTTAAAAGATGTTTATGTACTCCATAGTGATAATATAATCCTGCCTGAGCACCCCAGCAAATGTGCATGGTACTCGTCACATTTGTCTTTGACCAATCCATGATCTTTGTGAGTTCTTCCCAATATTGCACTTCTTCGTATTCCATCTGTTCAATTGGCGCACCGGTAATGATCAATCCGTCAAATTTACGGTTTTTTACTTCTTCAAATGTTTTATAGAATTCATTTAAATGGCTTGCCGGTGTATTTTTACCGATATAAGATGCCGTCGTTAAAAAAGTGATCTCAATCTGCAACGGAGAATTTGACAGGCTGCGAAGAAGCTGTACTTCTGTATCTTCTTTTAATGGCATCAGATTCAAAACAGCAATATACAATGGACGGATATCCTGCATAACAGCTCTGGACTCGTCCATCATAAAGATGTTCTCCTTTTCCATGATCTTCTTTGCCGGCAGATTATTTTTTACTTTAATTGGCATCGAATCGCCCCTTTCTACTTTTATCCTCTGATCAGATTAAGAAAGTGTCTCTTGCATTTAGCAAAAGAATCTTTCCTATTTACTCTCTTAGTCCTAAAAATTTATTGTACACCTTTTTATCATGAATATGAAGTCTTTCTGATAAAAAGAATGTTCTGTATGGTATTTTTCCTATATAAAATGGATTTCCACTGAAAAAATAAACGAATGGTATTTCGTCTCTATATATGAAAACTTTCTATTGAAAAGAATAACCTGTGTAGTATTTTCCATCGATATAATAGCTTCCCATTAAAAAGAATAGCCTGTGTAGTATTTTCCATCGATATAATAGCTTCCCATTAAAAAGAATAGCCTGTGTAGTATTTTCCATCGATATAATGGCTTCCCATTATAAAGAATAGCCAAGTGGTATTTTATCAATATATGAAAGCTTTCTATTAAAAAAATAATCTATACGATATTTCTCTTCTAAATAATATAAAGACTTTTCTAAAAAAGATGAACCTATTGGCTGTTATTCTATATCCAGTTGAAATTTTTCGATGAATTCTTCTTCCGTGATCACTTCTATTCCAAGTTCTTTTGCTTTTTTATTCTTGGATGACCGGCTTAGATTATCATTATTGATCAGATAGCTGGTCTTACCGGTTACGGATCCGGTCACTTTGCCTCCATGTTGTTCGATCAACTCTTTGACTTCCTTGCGGTTTGCAAAATGATTGACACTTCCGGTAATGACAAATTGCAAACCTTCCATATCCATCACCTGATTCGTCTGCTCTTCTTTTTCTAATGTAACAACTGTTAAAAGATCATCAATCATCTCTTTGTTTGCATCATTTTCAAAGAAGGCAACAAACGCCTGTGCGATCACTTCACCAACACCTTCGATCTCTACTAAATCTTCGACAGATGCCTGCCTAATCCGCTCAAAATCCTGTCCTAATGCTTTCACGATCATTTTTGCATTGGCAGGACCGATATTTGGCACTCCGAGACTGTATAGAAAACGCGCTGTTGTTGTATGCTTTGACTGTACAAGAGCCTGTAGCAGTTTCTGATAAGACTTTTCTCCAAAGCCTTCTAATGCAATGATCTCGTCTTTGTGTTCCTGAATTCGGAACAGGTCTCCAAGACGGTGCAACGCTCCGATCGCGATCAGCTTTTCAATCGTTGCTTCTGACATTCCATCAATATTCATTGCATCACGGCTGACAAAATGAGAAATGGACTTGATCTTTTTGGCAAGACAGTTTTTATTCTCACAAAAAAGCGACTCTACACCATTTTCTTTATGGATCGTTGTTTTTTCTTTACAGACCGGACAGACTTTGGCAATCGGAGGATTTCCCGATCTTGTCAGATTATTTGCTATCTGCGGAATGATCATATTTGCTTTATATACTTCTATCGTATCACCGATTCCCAGTTCTAACTGCTTTACAATGCTGACGTTATGCACACTTGCACGCGATACCGTCGTTCCTTCTAATTCTACCGGATCAAATATCGCAACCGGATTGATCAAACCGGTACGGGAAGCACTCCATTCGATCTCACGCAATGTCGTCTGTGCTAACTCATCTGCCCATTTAAAAGCGATCGCATTTCTTGGGAACTTTGCGGTACGTCCGAGACTTTCACCATAAGCGATATCATCATATAAAAGAACCAATCCATCTGATGGAAAATCATTCTTTTGAATATTTGCCGAAAACCATTCCACGGCTTTGGCAATATTTTGTGCTGTTACTTTTTTATATTCAACGACTTCGAAGCCCTGCTCTTGCATGAAAAGATATTTTTTCTCCTGCGAATTTGCAAAATCTTCTCCCTGTGCTTCTACCAGCGCAAACGCAAAGAAATATACATTTCTCTGTGCCGTGATCTCATTATTTAACTGGCGCACCGAACCGCTGCAAAGATTTCTCGGATTTTTATATTGTTCTTCCTGCGGCAGGCGATCATTGATCTTTTCAAATTCCGAATATGGAATAACTGCTTCTCCACGCAATACGACATGCTCTTTGCATGGAATCGTTAAAGGAATGTTTTTAAAAACTCTTGCATTATTTGTAATGACTTCTCCTACTTGTCCGTTTCCACGTGTAACTGCTTTGGCAAGTGTACCATTATCGTAAGTCAATACAACAGTAAGGCCGTCCATTTTCCACGAAAGCAAGCCTGTCTGGTCTGCAAGCCAGGCAGCCAGTGTATCAACCTCTTTTGTCTTATCTAGCGATAACATCGGACTTGGATGAACTTCTTTTGGCAATTCACTTAAAATCTCATATCCTACCCGCTGTGTCGGACTACCCGATAAGATCACTCCCGTCTCTTTTTCTAATGCACTCAGTTCATCATAAAGTGCATCATATTCATAATTGCTCATGATCTCATTATTCTTCTGATAATACATCTCGGATGCCAGATTTAACCGATCTACCAATTCTTTCATTCTTTTTTTGCTGTCTGTCTGTGCCATTTCTTTTCACCTTTCATTGCTTGCTCTTATGTCATGTTGTTTATGTATTCTGCTTTTCTTACATTCCTATGCTTTCTGATATTTTTTCTTCCGGTAATTTTGTATTTTAATGCTGTTTTGACGATTTTACAATTTCAACTCTTTTACCGTTTCAGCACATTTTGCATTTGCAAAACGTTTTATTTCAATATCTCTTTTTTTAATTCTGCAACTTCTTTTGCTGTCAAATGACGATACCTGCCTTTTTTTAAATTGCCAAGTGTAATATTCATCACCCTGTCTCTTCTAAGAAATGTAACACGATATCCGAAATATTCGCACATACGTCTGATCTGGCGATTTAACCCCTGTGTGATTATAATATGAAAACTCTTATCATCTTCCTGCCGGATCTTGCAAGGCTTTGTAACTGTATCAAGGATAGGCACGCCTTTTTGCATTCCTTTCAAAAAAGCATCATCTATTTTGTGATCGACACAGACGTAATACTCTTTTTCATGATCATACCGACTTCTTAAAATCTTTTCCATCACATCACCGCGATTTGTCATTAAAAGAAGTCCTTCGGAAGCCTGATCCAGTCGTCCTACCGGATAAATTCTTTTTGGATAGTTAATATAATCCACGACATTTAATACTTTTTCTCCATTTTCTTCTTTTGCTGTTGTACAGACAATTCCGCGCGGTTTATAAAAAGCAAGAAAGATCTCTTCCTCTTCTTTGGTTACTGCCTTACCATTTACTGCCACTTCCTGTCCTTCGAATACACGATCTCCTACTTTAGCAACTACACCATCGATGGTAATACATCCTTTTTCTAATAGTCTGTCTCCTTCTCTTCGCGAACATACTCCTGCTTCACTTAAAAATTTATTAATTCTTGTTCCTTCCATTGTAAACCTCGTTTCTTTTCACACATTTTATTCCATTCTGCACATAAATGTCTTGATACTCCAACCATACACCATGCATGCCATATAAGAAAAACCGAGATGATCTAAAAAACATTCTGCTTTGATACTATCAAACCATATATTTCTTGAAACCATCTCGTATTTCTTTGAAAATCATAAAATGTATCTGTTCATCTACATCTGATTGCAAGCTGTATTTTCTTTTTACTGTGCAGGCTGCGCCTGATTCGGATCTGTAGTAGCTGCTGCCTGATTTGGATCAACAGTAGGTGCTGCCTGATTTGGATCGGCTGCCTGCTGTTGCTGGGCCGCACTGCCTGCTTCATTACCGATATTCTCATTATTCTCTTCGTTCGAATCCTGATTGGCACTTTCTAACATCTGGTAGAAATCACGAACATCTGCATTCTTGCTTACGATATCTTCTAACTTCTTTTGTACCGAATCAATCTTCTTTTTAATCTCATCGCTGTTATCCAGTTTATCGATCGCACGCTGATCCTTGCTGTCAATCTTACTTAAATTGATCAGGAATTTTCCTTCCGGTGTTCCGGTTACGACCAAAGCCGTCAGAGAAGGAACAAGCGTATCAATATCATAAATCTTTGCTTCATAATATACATACACACGGAAAATACCATCGCTCAATCCATCATCACGGATCGTACATTCGATATTTTTATATTCTTCAATATATTCTGCTTCCGTAACGAGTCGCTTTTCATCTATTTTACCTGTATCACTGACGCACTCTTTCATCTCGTCCATCGAAACTTTCTGTTTCGCATCCAGATAATTCTTGATCAATGTGGTAATATCGGATTCAATCTCATCATCTGACAAAGCTGCTATCGCACTACCTGTCGCTGAGTTTGCCGCAGAGCCTCCACCAAATGAGAAATCAACCGATGGAGCAACCAAAGAGAAGGTTCCAAGACCGATCAACATGATCGCTAAAGAAAAAATAACAATAAGTTTTTTATATTTTAATCGCATTGTATGCGCACATCCTTTCAAAGTAAATCCAAACTATCCATAACAGATTTTTCTCTGTCTTTGCACCAAATCTAAAATAAATAAACTCCATTTACTTTAGCCCCTTTTCCAAACTTCGGGGATACAATGATATTGAAAGCACACCTGAAGGGACTCGAACCCCCGACACATGGTTCCGGAAACCACTGCTCTATCCACTGAGCTACAGGTGCGTACATCCGCCATATTTGCCATAAATCCGGTATTCACCTAGCTTGACGAACTTTTTCTTCTCCATAATCTACAAATAATTCATCCGATTTTTGTAAAAAAATCAGACTTTCAACGCTATTATTCCTTGCAATTATGGTAAAAATTATGGTAAAAAAACTTTTACCATAGTTTTGTGGTGATTTACCATAGTTACATCAATTCGTGTAACTGATAACAAACCATATGGGATTATACCACAAGAAAAATTCATGGTCAAGAATTTTCAGGCCTATAACCGACAAACCTCGGTAACATTCTTGTAATTTTTTCGTGTTAAGCTGTTCTAATCAAGTTCATTTAACGTCTTAAAATGATATTTTTTAGAATGCATCAGACGGATGATCTTAGGAAGTGCCTCGCAGTCTGCTTTTGATACAATATGAAGCAATGGAATAGCTCCTTTATGATAATAGGTTTTGAATTTATTTACAACATAATCAACCGATGGCTGGTTTTGCGGATCATAATCATAATATGCAATGCTCCATAAGATAGTCTTATATCCCATATCTTTGATCACTTTTAATGCTCTCAGGCTGTAAACGCCTTCCGGTGGACGAATAAATGCATCCATGTTATAACCTGTCAGTTTTTTCATTGTTTTGGCACAATCGTTAATCTCTTTTCTGATCTTTGCAACATTACACTTTGAAAGCTGAGGATGGGTGCAGGTATGATTTCCTACTAAATGGCCTTCTTTTTTCATTTTCTTAACCAGCTTTGGATTTTCCTCAATAAATGGCTTTGTCACAAAGAAAATAGCTTTGAGATTTTCTTTTTTCAATGTTTTTAAGATTTTCCTTGTATAACCGCCTTCATAGCCACAGTCAAATGTCAGATACATTACTTTTTCTTTCGTATTTCCTACATAGTATGCCTGATATTTTTTTAAAGATATCCCCTTTGGCACATTTCCGCCCGGTGTTGTATGGTCTGCATGCATAGACACACCCCAGCCGATACTGGTATTCGAATATTTCTTATAGTTTGTCTTTTTGGTCATTTTTCCTGCCTGTGTTGCAGGCAACACAGTTGCATCCGGTGTCGGCACAGCATCTTTATTATTAACATCTGCTTTCTCTTTTATCGCATGTTTCTTATCACTTTTTGGATTCTCTTTTTCATTTGCTGACTGTTTGCTTTCCACTGTAACTGCCTGTGTTGCTTTTTGATCAATCGAACTTTTGTTTTTCTGTCCTACTGTTGTAACCGCAGCAAATAAAGTAAGACCGGCCTGTACGCCCACCAGTCCGATCATACATTTGCGTAATACATTTTCTTTTCTCATAATTCTCGTATAATCCAATCATCCTCTTTTGAAGATAGTGGATGATTCTCCTTTCTCCTAATATCCTTTTTAGGCGTTTGCGAAACGCCACAAGCCGCATGAATACGGCATTTTTTGTTGCTAAAATCAAAAGTCTCCTCACGTTTTGTGATATCATGGAGTTGTTCAGAAACCATAAACCACGCCCCGAAAGGAGACATGTCTATGATGCCACAAAAAACAACTCTCTTTGGCAGATATTTTTGAAGATTGTAAAAATATTTATGATTCTGACAAACCTCAATTCCTTACTCTGCTCAAAAATCACATTGACCTTGATGAAATTATTCCGGTTTCTTTTTATCATCACTACTATGCATCCACAGGCAGAAACCGTAAATATCCTTTGACTGCTATGCTTTGGGCTTTGATTATTCAACGCCTCTTTTCGATTCCAATAGATTCTCTTTTGCTGATCTTTCTCCATTATTCCAGACATCTCAGAGAATTCAGGATTCTCTATGTTGTATTCCTTTTTTATAAAATAATCCACAACCATCACTAAATGTATTCTTATATACGATAACATGCAATATATTCGCTTGGCGACATCCCCTTTCTCTTTTTAAAAATACGCCAGAAATAATTTGCATTGTCATATCCGCAAAGCCTTGCGACCTCAGATATCTGATACTTACTTTTCTTTAGCAGATAGCAGGCTTTTTCTATCCGCAATGTCATCATATAATCACTTGGTGTATCATGATATGTTTCTTTGAAGATTCTCGTAAAGTGCCTTGCCGAATATCCTGCTGATGCAGCCAGCGATTCAACACTTAAATTCTCATTAAAATGCTGTTCCATATAAACGATCGTATTAGCAAGCGGCATGATCTTGTCTGACTGCTCTTTTTGAGATGAATCATATAAACGCGACAAAAAAGTGGCAACATACAAAAACTGTACCTGTAGCATTGTCATTTTTCCCTGCCTGTCCTGTTGGTATTCTTCTAACATTTCATCTAAATGATATTTTAATTCTAAAAATTCTTTTTCATTTAAAAGCAGACGGCTTGTAAAATGCTCTTTTTGCACATGATAGGGTTCTAACAGAAAAAGTGCATGAAAACCGGCACATTGCGTAATGTCATATCTTCCCTGAAATATTTTTTTCATAGAGAACATAATATTGCAAAGTCTTAATTCCTTCGCATCATAAAAACTATGCGATGTATTTTCATTGATAACAAATACATCACCTTTTTTGATATAAAAAGATTCTTCACCGACACGATGCATAGCATGCCCCTCTAAAATGATCACTAACTCCGAGAAGTCTTCATGCATATGTGTCACAAAATCATCATTATGATACCCATATTGTACAAAAATAGGAAAATCTTCCTCATTTGTAAATTCACGCAATCTGTAAATCCGCATACCTTTTTGTTTCTCCTTTTTACAAATCCAGCTTTCATTATAAAGGTTTGCTGACTTTTCGACAAGTGATTTTATTGTTTCCACGAAACCTTTTGATGTTGTCAGACAAAATCGACATACTTCTTGTCTCACAACAACCAATAAAAATCTCTCCAGAAGCTGCTTCTTCTTTATTCTCCTTAGGGCACTGTGGCTGTCTGAAGTCTCACATTCACATGATGCTTCACTTCATGAAGTTTAGACAATAAGCACACAGTCTCATTTTGTGTATCGTTGTCCAAACTTAGTGTAAACTCTTTTTCTATAATCGGCAATTTAAATTCTATGAATTTCTGCCACTGACCATTCTCTTTGCGTTCTTCATAAATCTGTTTTTCTTTGCTGATAATGTTTATCCTCATAATCAAGAGAATAAATATCTGACAAGATTGTCTCTTTATTATAATATAGCTGTCTTGATACTCCATCTTTTCCTGACTTAATCTCCTCCATCATATGATTAAATGAAACTCTTCCCTCTATTGATTTGCCGGATTTTCCAGCATCCTCATACTCACCGGCAATTTCATATTCATTATAGTCGCAGAACGCTTTCATTTTTGTTTTCTGTGCGTCCAGAGAATAGCCATCTATCTGCGTGGTTGTGGAAACACGGGTGTATAAATATACTTTGATTTTTTCATTCTTCGATTTATATATCACCTTCAGGAAGTGCTGAAACCGCTGATAAATTGATACTAGCTAATGTATCCATCTGCCTGATTGCCAAATTTCTAAGCAATATAAGTCTTTCTGATTGAGGTTTTCCCTGCTCAATTAAAATAGTATTATAACTTTCCATATTTGCCAATACCAATAACTGATTTAAATTTGCATCATCACGCACATTTCCCTTTTTATCCGGATTATTATTTTTCCATTGCTTTGCAGTCTGACCAAATCAAGCAACATTTAAAAGATCTGCTTCACTGGCATATGTATAAGCAATCTGTTCTGATGTTAGCTCTGGTGGAATCAGATTTTCCTTCACCGCATCCGTGTGAATACGGTAGTTCACCTTTGATAAAGCCCTGTTCAAGTTCCAGTCCAATGAAAGTCGACTATTTTCATCTTGTTTTAACCTGTGGTAATCTTTCATAATATACAGTTGAAATTCCGGAGAAATCCATGTAACAAATGCCATTGCAATATCGCTATGTGCATAAGTTCCTCCACCATATCTGCCTGCTTTTGACACTATTCCAATAGCATTGATCTGTTCAATCCATTTGGTTGGCGTCATAACAAACCTGTTTAATCCTGCCTCACTTCTAACCGCCTCGAATTGCACACGGTTAAAATCTGGATTATGAAGTTCTTCCCAAACAGCCAAAAACTCAACTGTATTTCTGTTTCGCATCCAGTTCTGAATGACAAATCTGGGATCATTATCATTTCTATATTTTGCAATATCTGTCAACGAAATATATTCATTTTCAAAATCTTTCGTGTAAATCCCAATATCAATTCCTTTTGCGTGAATAATTTCCCTAACTATTTTATTTGCCATCTCTATTCCTCCTCCACGTTCTCCATCTGTTCCAACTTCTGCAAGACTTTCATATACGCCATGAGTCTTTTATACTGCTCATCTCCAAGGCTGTGAATCTGCTTTAAAATCTTAATATCCGACCTGGTTACTTCATAATTCGCATCTTCATCTTTATATTCCGGATCAATTCCTTTTCCTGTCAAAAGCTGTTCGGGAGTAATCTCCAATGCATCACATATAGACAACAGACTGTCCGCTTTGGGATTTGTCTTTTTCTTCTTCCAGTCACTAATGTTACTTGTTGCAATCCCGGTCCTTTTTGAAAGTTCCAACTGGGTCATGTTCTTCTTTTCCATCATATAAAAAATTCTTTCCCTATGAAGACAAAAATACTGTGAGACCTCCACGCTTAAGGTGCACGCTCTTTCTCTCCATATATCCGCCACATTTACTCTGCTGCTACAAAAGTGATAATTATTAGACTTCGTTGCTTTGTGCCAACTTATCTCTCGCAACCTAGCCTTATATGTGATTTCTGTTCGTCGGACCAGAGATTTGCTTACAGCTTCCTTCAGATTCTACCTCACGATAGACACCCTTGCTGTCCTTCTTTAAAACTCTTGCTAAAGCTTTTACCACAGCCGATTTATCATCAATATATTCCAGCACATTGTGACAAATAATCATGTCAAAAGTCTCATTCTTAAATGCAGACAAAGCATTAACATCACCGACAATCTGAGTGTATTCATAATCTTTCCATGCATTAGAAAGCATTTTCTTGGATGGCTCTATAGCAGTAACATCATTTTTTCAGCGAAATGATTCGCCATAATCCCTTCTCCACTACCAAAATCAAGAATCTTCTTTCCTTCCATGTCTCCAAGTTGCTTCCATACAATTTTCTTAAATAGTCTCTCCCATGCGGGAAGATCTGTAATATCATGCATCTTTCTCTATCCTTTTTCTCTTCATTTTACCAAAACTCCACAGAAGAACTGCTCCTGAAATGCAATCTGCGCATAAATTTCATTATCCGTAGGAATCTCTACATCTTCAAGAACTATGCCTTCATCATCACATGGAACTACAATCCATTTTGTTTCATTATCATCGTATCGATGATAAACAGCAATAACTTTACCCGTAAATTCCTGTTCAGCAGATTTTACCCCCAAAAGATAAATGTCCTGTTCCGCTCCATCTCCTCCTAATAACCCGGAAACATACCCATAATTGACCGGATAATACAAATCCTTATGGCGTGGATGGAAACTACCCATAGGGCGGTCAATTTTTCCTTTTACAACCTGACCAATAATACTCCTATATCTATCAGCAGGTATAGGATTTGCTTCAAATCCAAACAACTCCCCCATATTTAGGCAACAATCGCCTTTATCATACATTTCCTTAATCTCATCAATAGTAAGCCACTTTGTCTGTACAACTTCCTTGGTTGTTGCTCTTATTAAATCCGGTTCTTCAATTGTTTCAAAGTAAAAGGAATCTCTTATCCAATTATGACGCTTACCATCATAAGCGGTCGCAACCTTCGTAGCTAATATACAGGCATCTTGCGCTTTTAAGGAAATGCCTACTTCTTCATAAACTTCTCTAAGTGCAGCATCTAAGCTTGTGTCACCGGATATCGCATGTCCTGCCACAGTTTCCCATTTTAAAGGATCCGTGTCTTTGTCAGCTGAGCGCTGCGATACCAAGTATTTTCCAGTCCTGGCATTCTTAATCCAGACCATGACCCACATGTGAAATTCATCTTCCTCCAGGGTTCCCTGTTCTCCTCGAAGGCAAGTTTTCCCAGTCCGTCTTCTATCTTTTGTGTATACATCCCATACTTCTCTCATACGTCACACCGCTCCCCATCTATCATTTATAATAGTTAAATCATCCTAAATGCTTTTAACGCCTTTACAATCGCATCCTCTTTTTCCTTTGGACACTGTGGTTGTCTGGAATCCTCCGACTTAGGCAGATTAAAGTTCTCTCCAACTTCAATTCCACACTTTCTCTTCACCTGCGCAATGTATAAATTACTTACTTTCATTCCATCATTATGTTCAGCAACATATTTCTTTATCTCCTCATAAGTCGCCTTACTCTCCGCAGCTGCCAAACGGAATTTTTTCGGGTGGTTGTCACCCTACCCGATTTTCCTTTCTTTTAATTTTACGAGACTTTCGCCTCTTTTTTGTTTCTGCTTCTTGTCTTGGATTTAGCCATTCTTCTTCTAAAAAACTCCAGGCTCTGGTTCCTTTTGCCCATCTTTCCGGATGTCTTTCTTTCGCTTTTTCGTAAACCTCTTTTCGCTTCCTTAAAACTTCCTGATCCAATCCCATATGTCTCTGTGATGGTGTC
>NZ_JACRSW010000015.1 GCF_014384965.1 Jutongia hominis | reverse complement strand
TCTAAGTCATCTGTCCGCTCATAATGCGTTCCGTTGATCGCATTGTATAGACTAAGCAATGCCTCTTTGTTATTAAAAAGCATTCTAAAAACGGTATCTTTGTAGTTTCGCTGCATCTTCAACTGTTGTTTCTTCATAATACGCTCCTTTACAGCCGGATAGATGATCTGTCTGGTTTTGAAAAAATGACAGTTTCCCCGGTCTTGGTGACAGGAGCCTTAAAACTCCTGCTTTGATAGTGAATGAAAAGCATAGAGTTCTAAAGATAATATAAGAAATTAAGATAATGCCCGATAAGCTCTGGCATTAAAGAAAGTATTAGATTTATGCTTTGGTCTATTGTAACAAATAAGGGTTATTTTTACAATATTTTTTCTTGTAGAAATGTGTATCGTGTATATAAAAAGAACAACTTACAAAAATTGCAATGATTTAAAATCATGTTGCAAATATCGTCCAAGATATCCTTTCATAAAACGTGTCAATTCTTTTTGTACAGCATCTGTCACCATAAAAGAATATAAGCGTTCTAACGGAGCTGTCAAAATAAATTGCAAGGTATACAAGGCGTCCTGAGTTAAAATTACCGGGTAAGCACGTTTCAGATCCGCCTGCTTTGCCGCACATTCCTCACAGACCAGTCCTCCTGCCGAAAAATATACCATGTGCGTTCCGGGCTTATGGCAGAAAAGACATTCAAAAAGTTCTAATCCCTGACCCTGCATCTGCATCATACGCATCTCGTAGATCACACGAACCAAAGGAAGAGAGACTTTCCCTTTTTGCATAGCGATCAATGTCATATATAAAAGTAATAATTCCTGTGAAGCTTCCATGTTTTCTCTTGTAAAATGCTGTGCCATTTCTGCAAAATACGATGCATAGCAGGTCATGTCATAGTCAATGGTAATATCTTCAAAAAACTTTTGTATGATACCGGACTTTACATTATAAGAGTTTCTTCCCTCGTAAAGTGAAAATTCTCCAAAAGTAAAAGGGATGGTACAGGCAGCCAGAGTGCTGCTTGCTTTTCTCGCCCCCTGTGCAAATGCCGATATCCTCCCTCTTTCTCTTGTAAGGATTTCCACACGTCTATCGTACTCTTTGATCGGAGATGCTGTTAATATCATCCCCGTGACTGTTACCGGTTCTCTCATGGTTACTTCCTTCACTTTTCATCCGGGACACTCTTTGCACAACCCGTGGATCACACATATGCTGTATTTGCTTTTTATCTTCCGTTGCTGTGCTGTTGTGTCCCTGATTTTTTCTTTCTTCCTTGCAATATGATAAATAATCCTGTACTTTACCTGTAGTGGCAAATTGCTTCCATAAACTATCTTCGTTCATTTCCCTATGCCATCCCTTTCTTCTCTCTGGTCAAAAATATCTTTTGCCAGAACATTTGACTGATTCCACAAAAAAGCTCTTCCGATCCACGAACCCGACTTTTTTTGTATGAATCTATCTATGATTAGAATGGCATTTCAAAAGCATTTATATACTTGGTATCTTTTGGATATCTAAGAGTTTACTCATCATAATCGCTCTTACGGTATCCAAAGTTCTTGATCAAAAAATCGCTGTCGCGCCAGTCTTTTTTGACCTTTACCCAAAGTTTTAAATTCACCTGACAGTCAAGCAGATTTTCAATATCATGTCTTGCCTGCGAGCCGATCTTTTTAAGCATCGCACCTTTCTTTCCGATAATGATCCCTTTGTGGGAATCTCTTTCACATACGATCGTTGCATCAATATCAATGATATCCTGCTTCTTTCTTTCCTTCATCTGATCGATCGCTACAGCAATTCCATGTGGAATCTCATCACTCAGATTGCGAAGTGCCTTCTCCCTGATCAATTCTGACACGATCTGTCTTTCCGGCTGATCCGTGATCGTATCTTCATCATAGTAGCAAGGTCCTTCTTCCAGATATTCAAACATTGTATGCAAAAGCTCATCTGTGTTCTCACCTTTTAAAGCAGAGACCGGAATGATCTCTTTGAATGGTACAATGTCTTTATAAGCATCAATGAATTTTAAGATTTCGGCTTTGCTGACGGTATCAATCTTATTGATCACTAAGATCACAGGTGTATCAATCTTGTTTAACTGTTCTGCAATGTGGCGTTCCCCGGCACCGATAAAGGTCGTCGGTTCTACCAGCCAAAGCACAAGATCTACTTCACGCAAAGTACGTTCCGCAACTGAAACCATATATTCCCCAAGCTTATTTTTGGCTTTATGGATACCCGGTGTGTCAAGAAAAATGATCTGTCCTTCTTCACCGGTATAAACGGTCTGGATCCGGTTACGGGTTGTCTGCGGCTTGTTCGATGTGATCGCGATCTTCTGACCGATCAAATGATTCATCAAGGTAGACTTGCCAACATTAGGACGGCCGATCAATGTTACAAAACCTGATTTAAATTTCTTCATTTGCACACTCTCTTTCTGTCTGTATTCCTCTTTTTATTTCTTATGACAATGGTTTGATACTTTCAAAAATCCCGCTTTCTTCCTGAATATGCTGCTCATTTCCAATAACACATACACTTCCGCTTTCTGTGACAGCCTTGATTACAGTAGCAAGTTTTCGAATATCTTCTATCGAGCAGGCAAGCACCTGATCTCTTGTTTTTTGTAATTCTTCAATGGACTGTTCGGTCAGATATGCTGTGATTGAACGACGGCCTTTCATATTCGGTGTCAATGGCGTATCCATACCGCTGATCGTTCCGATGATCGTCTTTGTCACTTCTCTTTCCTGTGCATCATAATTTTCCAAATAAGCTGCTGCGTTACGATACGTATCGATCGTAGCTTGCAAGTTCGGATCTCTGTAAGAAGCAAAATAACCCTCGCCAACCCGGTTAAACTGGCACGATACACCATAAGCACCACCCTTGACACGTACTTCATTCCAAAGATAGTCAAAGTTTAACAGATGACGTACCACACGCAATGCGCCATAGTTATGTGCCACCTCTGAGAAGTCACCGCCTACTGCAACATATTGAATCTCAGCCGGTGTAGAGAACGCTTCCTGTGTCACACCAAGCTTTGGTTCAAATGTTTCTAACTTTGTAAGGCTGTCTGCCTCTGCTGTCCTTGCTTCATCCTGTTCGAAATTTTGAAGTCTTTTCAGGAAACCTTCGAATTCATTTTCAAATGCTTCATAATCTTTTTGGTTACCGGTAATCGATACCAAAAGATCCTGTTTATGCAATGCTTTTGCAAGAATCGCTTTGCATCCGGTGATCAGACGCTCTTTTTCCTCGTCAAAATGTTCATCAAGCTGTACCAGATAATCATAATAACCAAGTCCTACGCTTCTGTCATTTAACCAGCTGCTTTTTGAAAACTGTGCTGCTGCTCTTCCGGCTGCTGCCTGATGTCCTGCTGACATCAAACGCACTTTTAAGCGTGATCTGCTCTCAGCAACAACTTCACGCAAATGTTTTTCATCAGTAAATAGCGTTTCAAAAAGCATTTCTGCCATCAGATCCAAAGCCTGCGAAATCTTACTTCTAAGTACCTTTGTACGGGCTTCAAACTTGATCTGATAAGCATTTTTATCATTGCATTTACAATAAATTCCAACGTCTGTTGCAATTCCACCGGTATAAAAGTTTGTTTCTGTATCAAACGCTGTATAGCTGTGCTGCTGCGTATCCATATAGCCTAATAATGTTGTCAAAAAGCTCATCTGAGGCATATATTCCTCAAGCTCATCTGCATGAAAGAACAGTCGCAGATAAATAATATCATTTGTTGTGATATTATGATGCATGACTTTTACACCGGCGATCTCTTTTTCATCAAGATAAAACGGTGCAACTTTTTTATCTATATCCTCTCTCTTTAACATCGGGATCTTTTCTAAGATTTCTTTTGGTGTCGGCTCTTCCTGATAGGCTTTTAAGTCTATTGTCTCCCGAATCAACTGTGCAATCTCTTCTCTTGACAGACTTTCTTTATAAGCTTTCAGTTTATCCTTGGTCTCCTGCTCCACCTGTAATGCCAGTCCTGCATTTGGTTTCATCTCAACAAGAACGGCATGCGTATTATCAAGGAGATACTTCTGTATCAACTGCTCATAATAATCTGTATCCAGCTGCTCGCGCAAAAATGTATAACAAGGTTCGTATTGCAATGCTGCATATGGCATTGTATCATCATATAACCATGTCTGATACATTTTCAGGCTGTATAACAATCCTTTTGGGAATGTACCAAAGTCCGCTTCTCTTTCTCTGAATTCGGTACCATTGATCGCTGCCTCCAACGCTTTTTTATCTAATCCTTCTTTTACGATCTTAGCTAATGTATCACGAATCACTTTTTCAAATTGTGTCTTTTGTCCGGCTTTTGCATTTTTCGTTGTGATAGCAAAATAACTCTGCCTTAAAATATCACAAAATTCCACATCAATGTCCGAACCGATACCGGCATCTAAAAGAGCCTGCTTTAGCGGAGCTCCCGGCATATCGACAAGCACATAAGAAAGCATTTCAAAGGCTTTGCAAACCTTAGGATCCAATGTCACATCCATTGCCGCTGCAAAAGCGTAATATGTCTTTTCTGTACAATCAGCATCCTGTGCAACCGCATATTCCTTTTCTAAATCTTTGACCTGATCAAACGGCTTTTGCAACGGAATTTCAGAATCTACCGTGATTGCTGTGAAGTTTTGCAAATATTCATCATTGAGGAATTGTAATCTTTCTTCAATATCCATATCACCGTAAATATAAATATAACTGTTTGACGGATGATAATATTTTCTATGAAAATCCAGATACTCTTCGTATGTCAGTTCCGGTATAAAGCGTGGATCTCCACCGGACTCCTGTCCATAGGTATTGTCAGGGAAAAGACTGTTCATCACAAAACGCTCTAAGACACTTTCTTCCGAAGAATATGCCCCTTTCATTTCGTTATAAACGACACCATTGTATGTGATCTCATCCTCTTCTTTTTCTAATTCATAATGCCAGCCTTCCTGCTTAAAGATCTCCTGGTATTTGTAAATATTCGGATAGAATACAGCATCCAGGTAGACATGCATCAGATTTTGAAAATCTTTCTTATTACAGCTTGCTACCGGATACATCGTCTTATCAGGATACGTTGTCGCATTCAGATAAGTATTCAAAGAACCTTTTACCAGCTCTACGAAAGGATCTTTTGCCGGAAAATTCTTCGAACCGCATAAAACGGTATGTTCTATAATATGTGGCACACCACTCGCATCTTTAGGCGGTGTACGGAATCCGATATTAAATACTTTGTTTTCATCTTCATTGCTAAATACAACAACTCTCGCCTGACTCTTTCTATGACGAAGTGTCAGAACAAAGCTGTCTGCTTCCTCTACAAATTCTGCCTTGATCAGCTCATACTCCTGCGGAATCTGAACTTCTTTGATATCTTTAATACTTGCTGCCATCTATAACCTCCTGTGACTCTATAATTTGCAAAAACGTGCATATGCTTCCTGCCATGCTTCTTTTTCTTTCGGTTCATATACCTTCGTGCCAAAAGAATGATCTAAGATTTCACACTTCTCTTCTCTGGTATGATACAGACCGAGTGCTTTCATCTGTGACATGACATTTCCAACGGCTGTCGCTTCACTTGCACCGGTGATCACCGGAATGCCAAGTGCATTTGCCGTAAACTGATTCAAAAGCTCATTCTGGCTTCCTCCACCAACAATATATAGCTTTTCTTCCCAGTGAATATATGGTTTAAGAGTATCATATACCTGGCGATACTTCAATGCCAGACTCTCTAAGATACACCGCACCAAAGCCCCGTCTGTCATCGGAACAGGCTGTCCTGTCTGCTTACAGTATTCCCGAATCTTTGTGATATAATCTCCGGGCTGCATAAAGTCATCCGGGCAGATAAAGCTTTGCAAAGGCTTTTCCTTTGATGCAAGTTCTGCCATTTGCACAAAACTGTAATCTCTGCCCTGTGATGCAAAGTTACGACGGATCTCCTGTGTGATCCAAAGACCTATGATATTAACAGTCGGACGATACCCTCCATCTGCAGTACCTTCATTTGAAATCTTGTTTTTTACGATCGACTCTCCCTCTAACATCTTTTTAGAAGAGATTCCAAGCAAAGACCATGTACCGCTTGAAAGGAAAGTATATTCTTCTTCCTTTGCCGGAACGGCTGCTACTGCACATGCCGTATCATGTCCCGGAGCGGAAATGATATGAAGGGACTTTTGTCCTACTTCGGCTGCCACATCAGAACGAAGTAGACCCAAATCTTTTCCGGCAAGATCAACCGTTGTAAACATTTCTTTTGGTATACGAAGCTGATTAATCATATAAGCAGACCATTTCTTCTCTTTCATGTCATACAGCTGCGTCGTTGATGCGATCGAGTATTCCGTATGCATCACGCCAGAGAAAAGATACTCGATCAGATTTGGCATCAAAAGCATCTTATTGGCACTCTCCATCAAAGAAGGCATTGTCTTTTGCATATAATAAATCTTATATATGGTATTGTATGCCAGACTGGCAATGCCTGTATGGGCAAATGCTTTTTCTTCGCCTCCGAGTAACTCTAACGCTTCCTTCATATTCTGATCTTCCAGAGCACTGTCACGATAACTGCCGGGAATTCCAAGTAACTCTCCCTCTTTGGAAAGGAAACCACAGTCTACTCCCCATGTATCAAAGCCAACGCCGCTGATCTCGCTTTTACATAAGCTTAATCCCTTTTTCATCTCATCCATCAGACTTAATATGTTCCAATACGCATGTCCGTTTAACACACTGAAGTTATGAGGGAAACGATGAATCTCTTTTAAATTGATCTTTTTTCCGTCAAAAGATGCCAGCATCCCTCTTCCACTGCTTGCACCCAGATCAAATGCCAATACATTTTTTTCTGTCATGTCTTTTCACCTTTCTCTAACAGAAGAACACCCTGTGAAAATTTGTTCACGGGGTGCATCTCTTCATTTCTCTTTATTCTAGTATAATACAAGTCTTTTTTCTTTTCTACCTAAGATTAACGAAATCCATTATATTTTTTTATATAACGCACAAATTCGCTCTCTTTTAGTGGTTTTGAGAAATAATATCCCTGCAGATAATCACCGTTAAGTTTCCGGATAATATCCATTTGCTCTTCAGACTCAATTCCTTCGGCAATGATCTTCTTACCTTCTGCTTTGATCATCGGCATCATATCATTAAGAAACTGGTTCTTTCCGGTTGCATATGACCATACCAGACTTTTATCAATCTTTACATAGTCGACCGGAAGTTCCAAAATATTTGCTATTGTTGAAAAGCCGGTTCCAAAATCATCTAATGCAACTTTAACTCCTTTTTCACTAAAACGATGCAATGTTCTGTCTACGGCTTCTTTGTCCGTAAATTCGCTTTCGGTGATCTCCAGATGAATATGATCCATTGGAATATCATATTCCTTGGCAATCTCAACAAACCGTTCGATCAGATTATCATAACGGCATTGTACCGGCGACAAGTTGATATTCATTTCTTCAATACCATAATCAAAAATATGATACTGGCTTGCAAAGATACATGCCTTACGGAAGATCTGTTCTCCCAGGGCAATAATGGAATGGTTTTCCTCCGCAATATGAATAAAATATTCCGGATTGATATAATTCTTCTCATGGTCTTTTAAACGTGCCAGCACTTCAACCGATGTGATCATATTCCTGCTAAACGAATATATTGGCTGTAAATTAATCTCAATGCTGTTATCCATAATTGCTTCTTCCACAAGATGCGCCACTTCTTTAGCTCTTGTAATATCCTGGATCGCCGTCTTGCCAAGATGGATCAGCTCACCCGGCTTATGATGTCCTTCATGGTCTGATCGTGCATAATGAATTCTTTGCATGATCTCATCAAATCCAATCTCATCTTCCGGATAAAGTACCTGATAAAAACTGTACTCATGGTTAATAATCTCATCATCGATGATCCAGACTTTCAGCAGATTTTCTTTCAGATAATCATATAACTCTTCTACCTGTTCTTTCGTATCAAGTAATATTGCAAAAGAAGATGATCCGACATGAAAAATAACATCTGCATGACATTTTTTTTCGATCAATTCCAGGATCAGCTTTTGCACTTTCAGTAAAACTTCATCACCATATACACTTGCCATTGCACCAAAATTTCTGACACGCACCATAAAACACGCTGTCGGCACATGATATGCGATACGTTCATATAAACTTTCTTCAAAGCCATTCCGGTTAAAACTTCCGGTTACATTATCCACATAAAAATCCGGACTCTGCAAAGAAAGATAATAGACGTATAGAAAAAGCACGACAAATACATTACAAAAAATATAACTCTGGCTGTTAGATACATCTCGGAATGCAACCGTCAGGAAACATACCAGCATACAACTGCACATTAATTTTCTCCGCAATGAATACTCTCTTGCCCCATACCATAAATAGATCAAATCTGTAATCAGATAAATACATAACACAGCTATCATCAGATAGGCAATGATCGTCTTATGATATTCCCCTTGCAATGAGATTGTATAATACCAATGTGTCCATGGTGACAAAGCAATGATCAGAATCATAATCCCAAAAAGACAAAGATCAATCTTTACACGCAATGTCTTTCGGTCAAGCCGGTATGTCAGAGACATCACATGCCAATGTGTTGCCATGACACAAAAAAGTCCAATGATCATTGTACCGGTATAAATAGTTGTATTCAGCAGAACAGATGTACTGTACCGCATCGTAAGAATATAATCCGCTGTTGAAAAACTACATAACATCATCACACAAAGCAATACCTGAAAAGTGATCACTTTTTTAATAGGAAGCTGTCTTTTGAATAAGTCAGTAAAAAATAATAATGCCAGAAATGCAGCGGATGCAATTTCAAAATGTACTTCATTGATCATTCTCTACCTCCTAACTGCGCAAATAAAATATCGGATTTATCATTTTGCAATACAGCTGATACTAAATTTCCCTGGATATAAGAAATATCCAAATCGCATAAGATGCTAAGCTGCGTCTCGCTATTAACACCATCAAGATAAATACGCCATCCGTTTGCAAGCAGCATATTGATCATATATTTGAGTTGTTTGCTGCGTCCGTCACAATAGGTACATACAATATAATGGTTGATCTTAACAGCATCAAACGGCAGATTTAATGCCTGTTTTAAATTACAGACACTCACGCCAAACTGATCAAACAAAAGAGAAACACCAAACTTTTTCAAGTACATCATCCCCTCACGCAACGATTCGTACCGCACCGTCTGATCGATCGTAATTTCCAGACAAAGCTTGTCAAACGGAATTTCATATTTTTCAATGATCTTTACAAACTGCTTTGCCGCATCTATTCCTGAAAGCTTAAACGGAGCAAGATTAATATGGATGCGATCCATATTTTTATCTAAAAGTTTCTTGTCTTTGATGTATTGGCAGCAACTGTCAAAAAAACGGAAATTAACATCCCGGCTATAGCCAACTTCCTGCATGATCTCCCAGATCTTTTCCTGTGAAATTGGTGTACCATCCGGTAACTGTTCATCCGGAAGTAATTCATAGGAAATCCTTCCTTCCGCATCTGTCGACTGGATCGGCAGTATATTGATCCTGTATTTATGGTTTGCAATTTTGTTGTTGATCACGGATAATGCCTCCAGATCCTGCTGGATCTCTTTTTGTCTTTCTCCCTGATAACGAACCAAAACATCCCTGTTTTGCTGTTCCTGTGCAAGCTTTCTTAAGCTGTGCTGAATACGGTTAAAGTCCCTGCTGATAAAAGAAGCGTCTGCAAAATCAAGCACATAGAAGCCACATACTAATGATATATTTTTATCATTCATACGAACATAAGACGGAATAACCTGTCGCAATATTTTATGATATTTTTCAGCAGCTGCAATATTTTTTGTCATGATGACATATTCAAATGAATGCTTATGATAAACCCCACGGCGATTACATACCTGATTCAGAAGCTTTCCAAAATCATGGTGCAGCTTTTTGATTTCTTCCTGCGTACAGAAATTCGTAATACTTTCCGTATTGCTGATACAAATTCCAAGACAGGCAAAGTTTTCTTTATAATGTGCCTTTTCTTTCACAACCAGATTAAACCCGTCACGCCCAAAACACCCACTGGAACGAAAACGATATTGGTCAATATTATGTAACAACATATAATATACAATGGATATGAATGCCAGTGTATAGGATAGCACACCACTGTTACAATATCCTGTTGCTACCAGTATATCTGCTGCTATAATCCCTATATGGCACCAGAAAAAAACACGCCGCTCTGTCTTTCGTAATATCCTGGTGCAAGTCAGCAAATACCATAATCCTGTCAACATACAGAGTAAAAACAATCCATGCTGGATATAATATATTGTTTTATATGCATGAATATACACCGCTGACTCATCGACCAGACAAACCATTACCGAAAGCACTGCCCTTGCTATAGATACCACGATAATCATGGCAGATAACAATTTCAAACGCCACAAATACTGTACACGCATTCTGCGTACAACTGCAAGATCGTACAGCAAAAAAAGATAAAAGATCAGTGCTCCGAAAAAATTTTTCACTACATCTGATATGCAATAAAATATATTGCCGGATTGCAAGGAAAGACCTGCCAGATATTCAACAAAACTGTCTACTGCCAGAAAGATACTTCCTGCCAGTAAGATATCCCGAAAAATTCTATTTTTACGAAGATCCAGCCAGTTCTTATAATTATAAAAGATCAAAGTTATAATGAGCATTCCTGCTGCCGTTACTTCATACGGTAAATTCATATTGAACCCCATTTCTATTCTTTACTTTTCGCGTATGCGTTAAAACATTCTACATCCATTTTTTATAATTTGCGATATATTGTATAACGGTTTTTGCCACCATTCTTAGAACAATACAATGCTCTGTCGGCCATACCATACAACATCTCAAAGTTATCTGTGAAATCCGGTGCAACAGCAATGCCGACACTACTTGATATATGAACCTCTTTGTCATTATTCTGGTAGACTCTGCGGTTTGCTTCACATATCTTATTTGCTTTCTTTTCTATAAAACTGATCAGACTTTCTTTATCAAAGGCATCATAGGCAGCACAGACTGCGAACTCATCACCACCCAGTCTTCCGACAAAAGCGTCTTTCGGGAAGATCTTTACCAGACAATCCGCAGTATCTTTGATCGCCTGATCTCCTGAGATATGACCGAGATTATCATTTACATTTTTAAAGTTATCAAGATCAACCATAAAGAAAATATAATGATAACCGCCTTTAATGTCTTTCAGGCATTCTGTTACCTTTTCTTCCATTGTCTTTTTATTCAAAACACCTGTTAAAAGATCGTTTTCCGCTCTCTGCATTAAGTTTCTCTCTTCTGTGATCTGCTGATCTGCACATTCGATCTTACCAACAAAACGCTGATTCAAGCCATACCGGTTATCCTGCACTAAAGTACCTGTGATACGATACCATGCATACTGGTCATTGACATCCCGGATACGGATCTCTGCATTAAAGTCAGTTTCCGTACCATCAATAAACCGATGCAGTCTGCCTCGTATTGATTTATCATCCTTATGCACATAGTTGTAAATGTCATAAACGGCTTCCCCATAAAAAGGCTTTAACTCCATACCGAACATTGCCATGGAATCGCCGATAAAACGCAATCTTTTCGGTGCCTGCTGGAAATCAAATAATAATGCTTTCTCACATTTATTCACCAATGCAAACAATTCTAACACTTCATGTTCACGACGCTGTTTTCCGGCACAGATCACCATATAGCTCATCCACACGATCCATATTACTCCTGTAACACACAACAATAGAACAGTTCCCTGGCTCAGCTTAAAATGATCTGCATTGACTGAGGTTGTTGCCGACATAAAGACATAATAAAAATCTCCCTGTGTGCTTGCACAGATCACTCCAAAATATTTCTGTCCGTTATAACGATATTTTAGTGATACCGTCTGATTTTTAACGATTGCCTCTTCTACCGATGCATTGTTACCACTGGAACTTAATATAGACGCATTGTGCATATAAGTATAAAAATTATTTGCTTCCCCTTTCAGAAAATGGCTAAATTGCTTTCCTCCGGTCATATAACGCCCATTTTCAGAAATCGCCGTACAGCATCCATTTTTAGAATATCCCCATTGATCCATGATTGCGTTGATCTTGCTGATCTTTATACAGCAAAGCAATACACCGATCGTTTCTTTATTCTTGCAGATCGGTGTGCAGATCAAAATTGCCGGATCCCCTAACGGCAGATAGATCAGCTGATCATATAGCTGTGTCTCCTGCTGATAAACTACCTTGTCATAAATCTCCTCTTTTGTAAGATCAATAATAAGTGCATCACCATAGATCGTGCCCCCATTCATATTTAAAACACTTATACTGTCATACACATCTTTTTGTGTTGTCATGATCTGGTTGATCGTATTTTTATCGGCAGTATTATTTAATCCAACTTTTGCAAAATTGATCGCAAGCTGTCTGGCATAATCCATCTTATCCGTGATCAAGCTATCTAACTGCTGCGAATACATTTCTGCATTATTTGTCAGATCGTTTTGTGTTATTTTAGCGGAACCATCCAATGCATCCCCAACTGCTGCCATTAGAACAAACGCTGAAAAAATCAGAATACAGATCAAAATGATCAAATCTCTGAAAGTGCATTTTAAAATTTTTTTCATATATGCTCCATCCTTTTCCTTTTTATTACAGTTTTTCTCCTTAGTACTGTTATTTCATTTTGACGTAGGATTTCCAAAATAAATCCTATGTCTTGCAGAATTCCCCAAAACTGCAATTATATTTTCACGTATCAATATCTCACCTTTTCAGTATAGCATATATTATTCATTTTTGCCAAATTTTTAACATTTTGCAGTCATTTTGTGTATAAAATCACAAATTCGCAACACAGGAAAGCTTGTTTTCCTGTGCAGAATTTGTGAATGCGGGAGTTTGACAGCAGTAAAAATAATAAAAATGTATATATTTATCGTTCCTTCCGAAAAGAAAAACGGCCACAGCACCCATATCTACTGGGTTTGTAGCCGTTTTGTCATCTTACAACTGTCAAAGATGGGAGTATAACCGAAAAGCATATGTTTTACAATGCTTTGACACACCGCTTGAAAACCCACCTTACTTTGAATTTTCATTCCCTATTTTCTTGAAAATTTTATCGGTTTTCCTCTCATATTTCCATTTTTATCAATATAATAATCCATTTTTTCTGCTACTTTTGCCTTTATCTTTTTTCTCTTTAACTGGGTCATTTTCCCGGATTTTATTATATTTTTTGTATATGTACAATATTTTTTATCCAGATATAAACCATTTATCTGTTCCATAATTGTTCTGTTACTTGCTATCTTATAGCGCATGCTTTTATGATGAAATCCACTCAGAATATAATTACCTTTTTTGCAAATCGGATACCCTGAACCTGTCGAAACAATCGTTGTTATAAGCTCTGCCTTTCCATTTACATTCTGATATACATCCGCCCATACTGCATTTTTTCCCTCTACTTTACATACTGCATCTGTCACCAGCAAAATATCATTGCCCGAAGCATCATGAATTTTTGCTGTATATATTCCGTCAGCAAACTGTTCATTCTTCTTTAACTGCTTTACCAGATCACCATATATATCTGGCTTAGTTTTTGCTCTGCATACGCTGCCGCTAAATCCTGTCACCATCGCTGCCGCAAGTAAAACAGCTAAAAACTTTTTTAAATTTTTCATAATCTTTATTCCCCCAAATTCTGACTTTTTATTTAAAAAAACTCTACCACATAATTTTTACAATCACGTTAATTTTTTCTTACATATTCATTATTTTTTGCAATCCCGATACCATTTCTTCTACATATTCATGCAGCTTTTTGCCTGCATTTTCGCCATACTGTGCAATGATCTTTACAATCGCACTTCCTACGATCGCACCGTCCGCGACCGCACTATACTTTGCTACCTGCTCTTTTGTATTGATGCCAAATCCGATCGCAACAGGCGTATCGGTCACACCACGGATAACTTCCACGATTTCAGCCAGATCGGTCTTGATCTCGCTTCTTGCTCCGGTAACACCCATAGAAGATACGACATAGATAAATCCGGTTGCTTCTTTTGCAAGCATTTCAATACGCTGCTTCGATGTCGGTGCGATCATTGTGATCACGTCTACACCATGTGCTTTTGCGATCGGTACTAACTCGCCTTTTTCTTCGTAAGGAAGATCCGGCACGATCAGACCGTCTACGCCACATTCCTGACAGCGTTTGCAAAACTTTTCATAGCCATACACAAACATTGTATTCAAATATCCTAAAAATACGATTGGAACATCGGTCTTCTTGCGAAGAGAAGCTACCATATCAAAAATTTTATCGGTTGTACAGCCGGCTTCTAATGCTCTGATATTCGCTTCCTGGATCACAGGACCGTCTGCGATCGGATCGGTAAACGGAATACCGAGCTCGATCAGGCCTGCCCCTGCATCTACCATTTCCATTACAAATTCTTCTGTTTTATCCAAAGTCGGATCTCCTGCTGTCAAAAATCCGATAAACGCTTTCTTATGATCAAATGCATTTTTTATTCTACTCATGTAAATCAATCCCCCTATATCTTGCTATTGCAGCTACGTCTTTGTCCCCACGTCCTGATAAGGTACAAATGATGATCTGGTCTTTTCTCATCTTTGGTGCGATCTTTAACAGATGGGCAACGGCATGAGAACTTTCGATCGCGGCAATGATTCCTTCTTCTTTTGCAATATATTCAAATGCTTCTACTGCTTCCTCATCGGTAACCGGTACATATTCTGCTCTTCCGATATCTTTCAGATAAGCATGCTCCGGTCCGACACCCGGATAATCAAGTCCGGCCGAGATCGAATAAACCGGGGCGATCTGACCATATTCGTTCTGACAGAAATATGATTTCATACCATGAAAGACGCCTTCTGAACCGACTGCCATCGTTGCGGCTGTCTTATCGGTATCCACACCATGTCCTGCTGCTTCACATCCGATCAGCTTGACATCTTTATCATTGATATATTCATAGAAGGATCCCATGGCATTGCTTCCACCACCGACACAAGCCATGACAACGTCAGGCAGTCTGCCTTCTTTTTCTAAGATCTGTGCTCTGGATTCCTTACTGATCACACTTTGAAAATCTCTTACGATCGTCGGGAACGGATGCGGTCCCATAACAGAACCAAGTACATATAAAGTATCATCGACTCTTGCCGTCCATTCCTGCATACAGGCATTGACCGCATCTTTTAATGTCTTTGTACCGCTTTCCACTGCATGCACTTTCGCTCCAAGCAGTTCCATACGATATACATTTAATGCCTGACGGATTGTGTCTTCTTTTCCCATGAAGATCTCACATTCCATACCAAAGAGTGCGGCTGCGGTTGCGGTTGCAACACCATGCTGTCCGGCTCCGGTCTCTGCGATCAGTCTGGTCTTGCCCATTTTCTTAGCAAGAAGCGCCTGACCAAGTACATTGTTGATCTTATGTGAACCGGTATGGTTTAAATCTTCTCTTTTAAAATAGATCTTTGCACCGCCAAGTGCTTTTGTCATCTTTTCTGCATAATACAAAAGAGATGGTCTTCCGGCATATTCACGGTTTAATGTATCTAATTCCTGTATGAATTCAGGATCATTTTTATAATGCTCGTAAGCGTCTTCTAATTTATGTATCTCATTCATCAATGTTTCGGGGATATATTGTCCACCGTGTTTTCCAAATCTTCCTTTACTCATATTTACCTCTTTCCTTTGCTTATGCAACCTATCTTACTTTTATTTTACCTGCCTGTATCATACTCTGTAAAGCATTTGCATCTTTTGATGCACGCATCATTGTCTCTCCGACTAACACAGCATCAACCTGCTTTGCTGCAAGTGCCTGTATATCTTCATTGGTTCTGATACCGCTTTCTGATACAAAAAGAATATCCTCAGGAACAAGTTCACGCAAACGCATACTATTATGAATATCTACCGTAAATGTTTTCAGATCACGGTTATTAACACCGATCACTCTCGCTTTTGCCTGCATTGCTCTTTTAACTTCTTCTTCATCGTGTGCTTCTACCAAAGCACTGAGTCCGAGGCTTTCAGCCAAAGCAAGATATTCGCTTAACTTTTGATCATCTAAGAGTGCACAGATCAAAAGAACGGCTGATGCTCCGATCACCTTTGCTTCATAGATCATATACGCATCTACTGTAAAATCCTTACGAAGCAATGGAATGGACACTTCCTGATGAATCTCTTCTAAAAAACGGTCTGCTCCCTGAAAATAATATGGTTCTGTCAATACGGATATCGCACTCGCACCTTCTTTTTCATAAGCCTTTGCAATCTCTACATATGGAAAATCTTTTGCAATGATACCTTTTGACGGTGAAGCTTTTTTTACTTCACAGATAAAGGAAACACCCTCTTTTTTTAATGCTTTTTCAAATGGAAAACCTGTATTTGCATCCATTTTCTGTGCTTTTTCTTTTAACACTTCCAAAGGGAGTTCTTTTTTCTTTGCTTCGATTCGTTCTTTTGTCTTTTGTGCGATTTCTTCTAAAATATTCATACTTTTCTTTTATCCAATCAACCTTTTTACAAAAGAATGGATTGTTCTCCTTTCTTCTCTTTTCGTCCTGTGCTTAACGTTTCACACAGCAAAAACATCACAGCGAAAGCCTAAATATCGCCTGCCATAACAGTTTTTTATGCCTGTGTGCCGGCAATGAAACGCTCAAGCTGTGCTTTGGCTTCGCCATTTAAGAGAACTTCTTTTGCTTTTTTAATACCTTCTTCGATCGTGATCGTTCCATCAGCAATATAGATAGCTGCTCCGGCATTTAATAAGACGGCATCAAACTTAGCATCCTCTTTGCCACCTAAGATATCTAATGCGATCTGTGCATTTTCTTTTGGATCACCACCGATCAACTCGCTCTTTTCGCATGTTTTTAAGCCAAACTGCTCCGGTGTGATCTCATAAGACCGGAAATTGCCGTCTTTTACTTCACATACTTTCGTTGGTGCGCTCAATGAGATCTCATCCATTCCGTCTGTTCCATATACGACCATAGCACGTTTTACACCAAGATTGCTAAGTACATGAGCAAGCGGTTCTACCAGCTTTTCTTCATACACACCAAGAAGCATCTGTGTTGCTCCTGCCGGATTGGAAATCGGACCTAATACATTAAACATGGTACGGATTCCCATCTCCTTACGGACTGCACCGACAAAACGCATTGCCGTATGGTACTTCTGTGCAAACAGAAAGCAGATATTGATCTCATTTAACAGTTTTTCACTCTTAGCAACATCTGCATCAATCTTTACTCCCAA
Source organism: Jutongia hominis (assembly GCF_014384965.1). Taxonomy (GTDB): domain Bacteria; phylum Bacillota; class Clostridia; order Lachnospirales; family Lachnospiraceae; genus Butyribacter; species Butyribacter hominis. Next base: position 79,679 of record NZ_JACRSW010000015.1, on the reverse strand, counting down.
GGCTTCCAGACAATCTGCTGTGCCACATTTACTGGATGCTGCGCGGTTACCATGCTTTGCCACCGGATATCCTGCTGCCGATGTTACGATCGAAGCAAGTGTTGAAATATTAAATGTATTCGAACCATCTCCACCGGTTCCGACAATCTCTAACACATCTTTATCATTATGAAATTCGGTACAGTGTGCTCTCATAACTTTTGCGGCTGCCGTAATCTCGTCGATCGTTTCGCCTTTGACAGCTAAGGCAGTCAAAAAGGAAGCCTTCTGTGCGTCTGTTGCTTCTCCTGTCATGATTTCTTCCATAACACTTTCCATTGTAACACTATCGAGATCTTTTCCATTTACTAATTCTTTAATTGCTTCTTTGATCATATTGTCGTCCTCTCTTTCTGATAAGCCGCTCTCCGGCTTGTTTTTGATACATTATCTGACAGTATTTTCTAATGATGGATTTTTCCAATCGTTTATGTTTATTTTCTTTTTTTACTATTGTTCCAGAAAACTTTCTACCATCTTTTTGCCTTCCGGTGTCAGGATGGATTCCGGATGAAACTGTACACCGTATATTTCATATTCTTTATGTCTGACTGCCATGATCTCGCCGTCCTCGGTAACAGCTGTTACCTGTAAACAACCCGGAATCGTATCTTTTAATGCGATCAGCGAATGATATCTTGCCACCTGCGTGCAATGTTTGGTATGTTCAAAAAGTTTGCATTGATTATCTACTGTCACAACAGACATCTTGCCATGCATCAATTCCTTTGCATAAGAAACCGTTGCACCAAAGACTTCGCAGATTGCCTGATGTCCTAAGCATACTCCGAGGATCGGAACTTTTCCTTTGAAATAAGCAATGGCTTCTTCACACATTCCGGCATCTTTTGGTTTTCCCGGTCCCGGAGAAATGATAATATGGGATGGCTGCATTTTCTCAATCTCTTCTACGGTATATTCATCATTTCGGATGACTTTGATATCCGGGTTGATACTGCCGATCAACTGGTACAGGTTATAAGAAAAACTATCATAATTATCAATTAGAATTATCATTTACATCTCCTCCTGACCTTCTTTAACAGCATTCATAACTGCTTTTGCTTTGTTGATACATTCCTGATATTCCTTTTCGGGAACGCTGTCTGCTACGATTCCGGCACCGGAACGAACAAAGACTTTTCCGTTTTTCTTAAATGCGGTACGGATCGCAATGCAGGTATCAAGGTTTCCGGTAAAGTCAATATATCCGATCGCTCCGCCATAAATACCACGCTTATTATTCTCTAACTCGTTGATGATCTCCATTGCACGGATCTTTGGTGCACCGGATAATGTTCCTGCCGGAAGTACCGCATCCACGGCATCCAGACTGCATTTATCTTCCCGGATCATTCCTTTGACGGTAGATCCGATATGCATTACATGGGAATATTTTAAAATATCCATATAATGCTCCACTTCCACGCTTCCAAACCGGCTAACCTTTCCGATATCATTTCTTCCGAGGTCCACCAGCATATTGTGTTCGGAACGTTCTTTTTCATCGGCAAGAAGTTCTTCTTCCAGTTTCTGATCTTCTGCGGCTGTCTTGCCTCTTGGTCTTGTTCCTGCAAGCGGGAAGGTATGCAGGGTACCTTTATCTAACTTAACCAATGTCTCCGGTGAAGCTCCTGCAACTTCGATATCATCGCTGCTGAAATAAAACATATATGGTGATGGATTGATCGTTCTTAGTCTGCGATATGCATTCAGAAGGCTGCCTTCATAATCGGCTTCAAGTCTGTTTGACAAAACAACCTGAAAAATATCACCTTCATAAATATAATGCTTTGCTTTTTCTACCATCTTGCAATACTCTTCTTTAGAAAACAGCGGACGAAACTCCGATGTGATCTTTCCGGGTACGATTGATATTTCTTTCCCGGTACGGATCAATGCAATGATCTGATCGATCTCATTTAAGCATCTTTCGTATTCTTCTTCGAGATTTTCTACTCTTGCATTTGCAATGATATAGATCATCTGGTGCATGTTGTCAAACGCAATGACTTTATCAAAAAGCATCAGATCCACATCTTTGAAACCTTCTTCGTCATCTGCATCCAGATTTAACTTTGGCTCACTGTACTTGACGTAATCATACGAAAAATAACCGACCAGACCACCTGTAAAAGTAGGAAGTCCTTCTATCTTTGGACTGTCATACGCTTTTAAGATTTCTTTGATCTTTTCTCCGGGATGTGCTACCGGAAGCGTTTCGCATTTGCCATTTCGTATGGTCATTTGTCCGTTCGTACAAGTGATCTCCAGCTTAGGATCATATCCTAAGAATGTATATCTGCCCCATGTCTCCTGGTTCTCTACACTTTCTAACATATAGCAATGACTACTGACACCTTTTAAGATCCTTAACACTTCCATCGGTGTTTTGATGTCTGACATGATCTTTTTATATACAGGTACGACCTGATACCCTTGTGCTGCCTTTTTTGTCTCTTCGAATGTCATATTCATCCTCCATTCCCGGCTTCTGATCGTAAAAACAATCTGCCGCTTTGCTGCTTTGCCGCCAGAGTATTGCTTCCACTTTTTCCTTTTCATGTTATAAAAATGTAACGTCAACACATTGCAAGATGTATGGCTATAAACAAATTCCTTTTTGATCAAACAAAAAAGTCCCTGACTGACATTAATAAACTAATATCAGTCAAGGACGGTTAATCTTATCTATTATCCGCGGTGCCACCTTGCTTCGTGGTATACTTCCACACTCTTAGCGAAATACTATCATATTTCCGGCAACTAACGTATGCCCTACGTCATGGAATACTCAAGTCTGTGACTTTTTGACCATGCCCTCAGTGGTCCATTTAGTAAACTGCATCTCTACAGGGTTCTCACCATCCCCCACTCTCTTTAAGCGCATCTTTTACTTTTATCTCCACTTCAACGGTTTCAATAACAATATTTAATTTGTTATTATTAAGTATACTCTTCCACTCGGATTTGTCAACAACTTTTTTGTATAATTATTCATCTGTTATTCATTTTCCAGTGTACGATTCCAAAGTCGTGTATCCAGACACTCTTCATAAGCATCCGCTGCCGCATCATATTCTTCTTCATCGTCAATATCTTCTAATTCAAAATCGTCATTGCCAAGATCTTTGACACGGAAAACATAATATTCTGTCACATTCTCCACATCACCGGGAATCAATGCTGCATACATCTGATCCTTTACCATATACATCTCATCCACATAAAACGGTTTTTCTTTTCCATCTTCATCTACTAATGTGACCATTGTTTCTTCAAATTCATATTTCTTCTCTGCCATGCTTGTCCTCCTGCTTTTCATTCTTTATTTCTTACTGTTATTGTTGTGCATTTCTGCTATTTTTCTATTTTGCTATTGTTATTACGCTTTTTCTTTTTCTTGTTGTTATTGTGCATTTCTGCTATTTTTCTATTTTGCTCTTGTTATTGTGCATTTCTGCTATTTTTCTTTTTTGCTATTGTCATTACACAATTTCTGTTATTTTTCTTTTTTGCACATTGCCTTTATTACAAAGATAGCACTCTCTAAAAAGAGAGTGCCACGGTACATACATAAATGGTGTTCTGTACTGTTTTGATCTCTACACTTTATTCTACTGTTACTACTTTCGCTAAGTTTCTTGGCTTATCAACATCCAATCCTTTATCCATAGATACATAATATGCCAAAAGTTGTAAGGCTGCTGATGCCGGAAATACCATAAACTCATCTTCCATAGCCGGAAGTTCAAAAACATCTGCGTATTCTGCATCTGCCAGATCAAAGTCTTCTTTCACAAAGACAACCACGCTTGCGCCTCTTGACTGCACTTCGCGGATATTAGAAAGTTCCTTTTCTTTTAACTTTGACTGTGTCACAGTTGCAACAACCGGCGTATTCTCAGTGATCAGAGCAATGGTTCCATGCTTTAATTCTCCTGATGCATACGCTTCGGTATGAATATAAGAAATTTCTTTTAACTTCAACGCACCCTCTAATAAGATCGAATAGTCTAAGCCTCTTCCGATCATAAATGCATCTTTCGCGTCTAACATTTCTCTTGCGATCTTATGAATGTCATGCTTTTGGTCAAGAACTTCCTGCATCTTATCCGGTGCTTTTGTTAAGCTGTCTAAATATGCTTTCTCTGTAGCATCATCAAAGATCCCACGTACTTTTGCCATACGTCCGACTAAAAGGAACAATGCCATTAACTGCGTTGTATATGCTTTTGTACTGGCTACTGCAATCTCCGGTCCTGCAACCGTATACATAACATAATCGCTTTCGCGTGCGATCGAAGAGCCTTTAACATTGATAACCGCAACGCTCTTAGCACCTTTCTTTCTCGCATATTTTAATGCTTCTAATGTATCGATCGTTTCACCTGACTGTGATATTGCAAGCACTAAAGTCTTTTCGTCAATAACAGGATCTGAGTACATAAATTCCGATGCATATTCTACATTCATATGCATACCAAGCTTTGACTGTACCAATGCTTTTGCCACAAGACCTGCATGCATTGCAGTTCCGCAGGCAACTACACATACTCTTTCACAGTCTTTTAAGATTTCATCCGGCACACCATCGGCTGACAGATCGATCTTGCCATTTACCACACGGCTTTGCATCGTCGCCCTTAATGCATCCGGCTGCTCCATGATCTCTTTTTCCATATAAAATGGATATTTTCCTTTGCCACCTCTGGTTGTATCCCAGTCAATGTCGATCATATCTGCTTCTACCGGCTTATCATTCAGGTCAAATAATTTAATTTCATCTTTGTGAAGTTCCATAATAACATATTCAGGAACAACCATATATTTGTCTGCTGTCGCACCCAAAGCAACAACATCTGATGCAAGCATTGTTCCATTGTCATTGTAAGCTGCCACGATCGGGCTTACATTACGGATCGCATAGATGACATCCGGCTGATCGGTAAACATGATCACAAGTGCAAAAGTTCCTTTTAAATATTTTACCGTCTTACGGATCGCTTCATGCGGATCCCCCTGATAGAAACGATTCAATACAGCCGCAACTACTTCTGTATCTGTCTGTGATTTCAGATCTTTGTGAAGCATGAAATGATCTTTTAATTCTTCATAATTCTCTACGATACCATTGTGTACTAAAAGCACATCACCGACGCGATGCGGATGTGCATTCAGATCACTCACTCCACCATGTGTTGCCCAGCGTGTATGACCGATTCCGCAAGTTGAGATCTTCTTATCTTTCGCACAGATCTTACGCAGATCTTTTACACGTCCTGCGCATTTACGCAGCTTTACTTTACCGGTATTAGCATTCATTGTAGCAAGTCCGGCACTGTCGTATCCACGATATTCTAATAATTCCAACGAATCTAAAAGCAGATCCGTAACAGAATTTTTTCCATTATATCCAACAATTCCACACATAATTATTTCCTCTCTTTTGTGACAGTCTTTTTGAGAAATAAAATATCTTTCTTTTACTGTCACTACTCTTTCTATAGCATATGCTTTTTATTTTTCTTGTTTTCACGATCACTTTTGTTTCTTTGTGATCTGTTGGTAAAACGTGATTTCGCTCTTTATCTGCACGTACTGCCAACCGTTTTCCCGTTATATTGAATTTGTTTTGCAGTTACCTGCATATTTGCCAATATATCCGCAGCGGGAACTACGAAAGGGCATCCGCCGAATTTTCGATCACCCTTTTCCTCGTCAACCTTTTACTCCTATCGACCAATGTAAAAGGTACCTGGCGCTATTTTTATCCTATTATGACAGAACACCATATTTTATTGTCAATGTACCATGATTAATGTACTTGATTCCTATAGAATTGTCAAGAAAAGAAGCCTGTCGATCAAGGAAAAGAAAACCTGTCGATCAAGGAATTTTCATTCCTCCCAACGAAAAAAACAGCAATGTATAAGCAAACGTTTACTGTATGCCCATGCATTGCTGCGAAAAGGTTTTTTTTTCGTGATAGTCTTTTATGCTGTTGATTTCTTTGTGCTTATTTTTTCTTGCTTATACTATTTGTCTTCTTTGAAACGGACTTTTTTGTATTTGCTTTTTTCTTGTTTGCACTGCTTGTCTTTTTTGCTGTCGATTTCTTTTTACTTGCGGTTTTCTTGCTTGTCTTCTTTGCAATTGACCTTTTCGCACTTGTTTTTTTACTTGCTTTCTTCTTTTTAGAACTCGACTTCTTCTTGCTTGCTTTCTTCTTTTTAGAGCTTGACTTCTTCTTGCTTGCTTTCTTCTTTTTAGAGCTTGACTTCTTCTTGCTTGCTTTCTTCTTTTTAGAACTTGACTTCTTCTTGCTTGTTTTCTTCTTTTTAGACCTTGACTTCTTCTTGCTTGCTTTCTTTGTGCTCTTTTTCTTCGTTTTATCAGCAGTTACTTTCTTTGTAGTAGAATAACCTCCGTAAATTTTTGTGCCTGTTGAATCAATATTGTAGCCACAGACGCGAATATAATAATTAGATTTTGTATTACGGGATATTGATTTCGATGTTGTTTTTAAGGTATATGTTTTTGCTTTCTGATATTTTGCATTAGTACTGACTTGCAACCGGTAGCGGGATGCCCCGGCTATTTTTCCAAAAGAAATTTTCATACTCTTTTTCTTTTTTTGTACCTTCACAGTTGAACCTTTTGTAATACGGACCGCATTCCATTTGGCATATAAGTCTACACTTTTTCTGCCGGCACCGCTCATATTATAGACACGTCCTGTCATCTTCGGTGTCAGATACCAGCCCCCGAAAGTGTAGCCTTGTCGTGTCGGATTTTGCAATTTCCAGCTATCAGTCGCAGCAAATACCGTCCGGTTTCCGGAAACATTATTGCCACCATTTAAATGATAGCGGACTTCATAATTACGAATATTTTTTAATACAGATACAATCACCTGATGTCCCTGTTGCGTCGAAGTAATCTTTAAATAGTAACTTTGTCCTGCACGCATAGAAAGTTCAAAAGCAATTTTTCCTGTTCCGATCGTTCCGCAATATGGATCAATTCGCTGTCCGGCCGCCCAGACTTCATATTGCGCTGTTGTTCCGATGATCGGTTCTATGCATAAAACATACGATGCGTCATCGCCATTCGGTGTAAAACATAAATAATCCTCGTCATTTGCAATTTCTGTACTTACTGCATATTCCTGATTAAAAGACATTGCAAAGGCTGATTGCATCGTATCTCCAAAATCATCCGCTACCTTTGATAGCAATACTTCACCTGCTGTTCCAATCTCCCCATTGATATACAGATAATACGTGGTACTCTGTGTCAGGGAAAAACGGGCATATTGCGCATTTGTAAAAATCCGGTCAAGTCTGCATACACCGGATGCATCATAAATCTGTGCATGAAAAGAAGTTCCGGCATTTACAAAGAATTTTAATTGATAATCCGCCTCTGTCGCAGATGTATCAAATGTATAGAGAGCACCTGACGTTGCTGTCATTGCAACAGAATATAACTGACTGTATACCATAGACTGTGCATCGGACACAGTAAACGGAAAAGAAGGATGCGTCTCTTGTGCACTGACATTGGCATTTCCAAGCAGCATACTAATCACGCAGCTCCATATTATCACCCATGTGATCCATTTTTTTCGATTCATCATTCCATAACCTCCTGTTTTCAAAAAAGTGCGACGCCGATGCGTTACCATGTATATCACACTGCTTTATGATTCATTTCCTGTTCCTCAAGAAAGGCAACGCCAATACGTTGCCTTTGCATAAAAATCCTTATTCTTTTAAAGAAACCCATACCGCAGGACGTATATGACATACTGTATCATTCACATATGTCTTTTTTACGTCACCATCCGCCGAAACATAAGAAGCCTGCATTTTTGTCAAAGGTTCGTCACGCAGCCAGTAATTTTCATCCGATGGAATTACTGCTTTACGATATTGCAAATACTCCTGTTCACTTAATACAAATACCTTTTCCTGCGTCAATGTACCGCTTGCTTTCTTTCCGGTATATTGTTCACAGATCACATTTAATTCTTCTTCTGAAAATTTCACAGGTGCAAATTTTGTATTCAGCCATTTAAATACTTCTGAGTCACGCCATGTAACATCCTGTGTTCTTGCATAAATGCTTTTTTTACTGACTTTTGTATAGACAAGCAGTACTTTGTTACCTTCTTTTGCAGCTATTGTCCATCTTCCGTCACCAAAGATCACACGTTTTCCAACCTGTGTTTCTTTGATCAGCTTACACTCCAGCTTCCATTCCTGCGCTTCTGCTTTATCGCTATCAACGGTCTTTTTTAACAGTTTCAAGGCTTTTTTTTCTTTTCCCTGCTTTAAAGCATCCTGTGCCAATGCATAATAGCACGCATTTTTGTGACCCGTTACGCCCGGAAGATGTCCCGCCTGCTCATAATTTACCAATGCTTTACGATATTGTCCCATCTGTTGGTGAACCATACCTTTTACATACGGACATCCCGGCGTTCTCCAAAAGATCACAGCTAAGACCGCCAGAATACCAAGCACGATCAAACGACGTTTTGCCGCTGCCTTATTTTCAATTTTTATGATCTGCTCTTTACAATGCGTAATGTGCTTTTTTCCTTCTTCTTTATATTCCTCATTCTTAGAAGTTCTCTTAAATTCTTCTATCGTATCGACATAATCACTTTTGACTTTTGCACTCTTTTCTTTCTCTAATGCCTTTTCAAAAGAAGCCTTACTTCCCTTTTTCTCTTCCTGTTCAGCCAGTTTCTGACTGAACGCTGCCTTTTCCCGGCTATCTTTATAATCACCTAATTTTCGAAATTTTCTTGCCGCATTTTTTAATACAGTCACTTTCCGTTCAAAACGTATGATATATGTGAACGAATCCAAAAGACCACAGGCATCACGATATACTTTTTCCTGTCTTTCCGGATCGGTGATAAGCTTTTCTTCCGACATCTGTCTTCCTCCATGTACTATTGCAAAAACTGTCTTTTCTGACTGTTTTCTGCTTCAAAACCAATACTAAAGTTTTACTATACCTATCTTTTGGCATTCTGTCAAATCTAATCGTTTTTTCTCTTTTTTGATCCATGACAAGCTACCCGGTCTTTCAGGTCATTTCCTTAATACGATCACAAATGCTTTCGTATAGTCTTTTGTACTGTTTCGATCCAGATATAAAACGGCACCATGCATTTTTACGATCTTAGAAGCAATACTAAGGCCAAGACCACTGCCGCCTTTGGAATTTCTTGAACTGTCTCCCATCACAAACGGTTCAAAAATGTGCTGTGCCACACTGTCTTCAATCTGCTCTCCGGTATCTCCAAGTACGATCCGGACTTCCTCCTGCTCCTCATCACATTGCATTTTCATCAATATGGATTTTCCTTTTTCAACATGACGCAGTTCGTTAACGATCAGATTAGACAACGCTCTTGAAAACTGAATGCGGTCTAACTCCCAGATAACGGATTCTTCCGGGATATCGAGTTCTACTCCAATCCCTTTTCTCTCAAAATCAGAATAAAATAACGCTATATTTTCACGAAAAAGCTCTGCAAGATCTATTTTTTCTTTGTGTAAAGAAAATCCTTCGGAATCTATCTTAACATATTCGAAAAAAAGCCCGATCAGATCGTCCATTCTTTTTGACTTCTGACAGATTGCATCCAAATATTGTTTTTTCTTCTGTTCATCCTCAACAACATCATCGCGAAGTGCCTGTGCATACCCGGAAATTGTCGTTATCGGTGTTTTCAGATCGTGTGCAATATCAGAAAGCATCAAACTTCTTTTTCTTTCATATTCCATATGTTTTTCTTTTTCTATATTTTTAAAATAATGCAATTCATCATGGATCAATCTTGTAAAGACATACCCGCCTATAATATAAGGAAGGACAGCAACTACCACAAGCAGGATCAAGATTACAAGACAGCCTACATAGTACAAAAGCATACCATCAGACATACTATGCAGATCAAGATTATATTGTGCCGGAAGATAAACTTCAAAACCACTTCCAAGATAATGATAGAAAGTATTGGAAAACCAGGATGGCAACAGAGACATCACTATTCCCATTACCAGCCAAAAAAAGGCGGAATAGACCACACTGGATCCATATCCACCTTGACCAAATTGCTCAAAAACCGGTCCACCGACTTCATTCCGTAAAAAAGGAAATACCATATATGAATATATGATATTAACGAAAATCTCACATATCGCAATTCCCAGAACCACCAGTAAAAAATTTCGTATAATATAAGTGTCTATCTGTTTTTTTCCGTTCATCTCTTTCCTCATTCCTCTTCAAAACGATATCCAAGACCACGCACGGTACGGATATAACGGTTCCCATCCTCTGACAGCTTTGCTCGTAATTTACTGATACATACCATAATATTGTTATCTGCAATAAAATATTCTTCCTGCCAGCCATATTCGTAAATCTGCTGCTTGGTATAAATCTTACCCGGATTGCTCATAAAAAGCTCCATCAGACGATATTCTGTCGATGACAATTCAATCACTTCTTCACCCCTGCGTAAAATACAGCTATCTAAATCCAACGTCAGATCTTTTACTTTTAATATTTTCTTAGCAGCTTTGGAATCATTTGCACCAAGTGAATAAAAACGGCGGATGTTCGAGTTGATCCTTGCCACCGCTTCTAACGGATTAAACGGTTTGCCGATATAATCATCCGCACCAAGATCAAGCCCTAAAATTTTATCATTATCTGTTGTCTTTGCTGATAAAATGATAACCGGAAGATTTCTTTGTTCACGAATCTCTTTTAAAACATGAAATCCGTCTTTCTTGGGCATCATGATATCCAAAATCAGCATAGCAATATCTTTTTCCTTAGCCAGCAGATCCAATGCTTCTTCCCCATCTGCTGCCTCTAACACTTCATATCCTTCTTTTTCCAGATACAAACGAAACAATTCCCTGATCTCTGCTTCATCATCCGCAACAATAATGCGATATCCCATTACCATTTACCCCCTTATCGCGTTCTCTATATTACCACTCATTATATGCTATAACATCATTATCTTATTATTTTCAGCCAATATAAATGTTACCGTATTGCTCGTCCAATCCCTGTAATGTACGGTACAACGATGCATTTGTCAGATGAATATAAGGAGAAGCATAAAATGTACCAACCAGCCCAAGTGTAATACCACTCAAAATACGCCATCCAAGAAAAGAAAGATCCAGCACAAATGCATTCCATTTCTGACCGTGCATCATCTGACTGCTAAGTGCCAATGCCTGTTTTTTGTTCATATCCGGTGTCTGTGCAAGAATATAAGGCACCATACGATACTCATACTTCTTAACGATTCCCGGTATGATAAAAAGAAGTGACCACAAAAATGTATACAGACTCCGAAAGAACATCGTATCAACGACATTGCGGTATTCGTGTTCAAATGCAAAGAACAATTCTTTAAACTTTGGCTTTTTCTCAAATCCCATGCTCATAAAGCGTGCTGCTCCGACCGAAAAAGGATTGCATACAAAAACAATGATCAAAATTGTAAATCCAACTACGATCATTCCCATCACTATAACGGCTATAAAAGAAATCACAATAGCAGGAAATGTTTTTTGAAATTCTTTGCTGTTCTTAAAATCCTTTAGCTTTTGTTTTCCTTTTTTTACTACCTCTGTTTTCTGTGATGCAGAATCCTGCTGCATCACATGAGTCTGTATCAATTCTGTTGACTGGTCACTTAGCATAGAAGGTACACTATCTGTCACAAAGCTTCCACTACACAGAACAGATACAATAAAAGCAACCAAAACCATACGCCAATATTGCATTCCAAGTATGGTTTTGCTTTTCTCTTTTAATTCTCTTCTCGTCCATGCTTTCTCCATAATAATCCTCATTTCCGTTTGTTCTGTAATTATTATCATAGCATAGCAGTCTTATTTAGATGTAGTACAAACCTTAACATTATCTTATATTTATAGTATTAAGCGTGCTGCATGCTTTCTTGCCTGCTGACAATATCTTTCTTATTGCATGCTTTTTCCCTTACTAGCGATATCTTCTGCTGTAAACAGCCCCTGCAAGTTCGGCACTGCTCACTTTGCGTCCCCATTTGATCAAACAGGTATTTCCATAATTACATTCTCCGACCACAACATAACCGCCATGCTTTTCGGTGATGATCACAGAATGACCGCTATAACGGACTACATCACCCGGTTTGCATTTTGCATAACTTGTAAAATTCTTGATCTTAGCACTTCTTCCATATAAAAGATCACTCATTTTCCATGCAAAGCCATAACATTGGTATCCTAAAATTCCATTTGGACAATTGTAATGATTGCAGGTCGTCAGACCATTTCCGATACTATGATCACATGGACGACTCGTGATCGTAGAACTGTTATAAGAACTTTTGCCGGCATGATTCCAATACTTTCCATTTGGAAATTTCTTTTGTAACGAACGGATCCTCTTGGCTAATGAATTCTGACTTGCACTATATGTCTGTAAAACATCACTGAAATTACCGTATACTTTTTTACCGTTATAGATAACAAAAGCACGAACCTTATATTTTGTTGTTTTCTTTTTAGAAACTTTCTTAGAAGTCCATGTCAATGCAGATGGATTACTGACCGTTTTTGCCTTCTTAAAAGAACTTCCACTATTCTTACGATATATCTCATAACCGGAAATTCCATTGACTTTTTTCCATTTTAACTTAGCATTTGTACCGTTTCTTTTTACGGAAATAAAGCTGACTCTTGGCAATGCAACTTTCTTTGTCAAAGTAACAGAGGTCGTGTCACTTTGTGATCCGGTCGCTGCATCGGTTCGATATGCCGCAATCTTATAGCTGTAAGAAATACCCCTTTGGAAGGAAGTATCTTTATAGGTTAATAAGCTGCCCTGTTTATTGGCAACTGTTCCAAGTAATGTATACTCTTTATCATAGCTGCTTTTCCGATAGATATGGTATCCGTTTCCATTACCAAGGCTGATCCATTCCAGACTCAGAGAGGTCGCTGTATATCCCGAAATATTTGCACTTACGATAGAATCATATGGTGTTTCCTGCGTTGTGTTCATACCGGCAGTAGGTGAAGGGCTGCTTGTCGTACTATAATTATACCCTAAAAGGGAAGACCATGTATCATTCAGCCATGATCCCTGCTCTGTCTGTGCTGCCTGAGCTGTTGTCGCCGATAATGGCATTGTAATGCCTAGAATCAAAAGTGCGCACCAAATAATCCATTTTCTACATTTTTTACCCATTCTATTCCCTCCGTCTTACTTATTTTCTTTTAAAGGTTTAATCCCTTGCTTTCATCATATCCGAGTACAATGTTCATACACTGGATCGCTGCACCGGATGCACCTTTTCCGAGATTGTCAAATTGTGAAGACACTACAATGCGATCCTCATTTCCTGTTACATAAATCTTCAGGCCATCCCAGCCTGATAAACCATTGCCCGGTAGGAAACCGCTTTCGGACACTTCATTGTCAAGCGGGCAGACCTGTATAAACGGCTCTCCTTCATAATGCTTTGCCAGGCAGTCACGAACAGATTCAACAGTACTTCCTGCTTTCAGCATATCGGTATATAATGGCACAGATACTACCATACCACTATAATAGTCGTCTATGATCGGTGAAAACAGCGGCAGTCTGTCAATTCCGGTGATCGCTTTCATTTCCTTTAGATGTTTATGCTGCTGTGTCAGAGCATATTCTCTTCCTGATGAAAAGGCTTCCGGACGATCTAAACTCTGATATGCCGCGATCGTATTCTTGCCTGCTCCGCTATAACCCGACAGCGAAAAGCTGCTGACCGGATAATCTTTTGGCAAAATGCCATTTGCAACTAACGGATAGACAACGGAAATAAAGCCTGTCGCATGGCAGCCCGGTACAGCGATCCTTTTTCCTGTTTTGATCTTTTCGCGATGTTCTTTTGATAATTCTGGAAATCCATATGCCCATCCTGCTTCTGTACGATGGGCTGTAGACGTATCTATAATACATACCTGATCATTTTCTACAAGAGAAACCGACTCTCTTGAGGCAGCATCCGGCAGACACAAAAAAGTGATATCCGATGCGTTGATCATCTTCTTTCTCTCTTCAACATCTTTTCTCTTCTCAGGATCGATCTTCAAGATCTCTACATCATCACGATTTGCAAAACGCTCATCAATTCTAAGTCCTGTTGTTCCTGCACTACCATCAATAAATACTTTTGTTTTCATAAATTCATCCTCTTTTCTATTGTGAAACAGATCATTTATTTTGTATCTGTCTTTTGAAATCACGTCAACCTGACAGAACAGCTTTGCATCACGAATAAATATCTGCACATCTGTGTTCGCTTTTGATGTCTCTCTATTATAACACAAACTGTAAGTGTGTAAAGATTTCAAATGTGCGTCTGCTTTGCCGCCATATAGCAGACAAACGGATAACTGCTTTACGCAAATACATTTTTTTGATACTATAAAGACTGCATCACCATAAATAAAATAAAAATAATCAGACATTTGCAAAAAAGTCTTTTCCGAAACCACCAGTATGGAAAAATACGGAAATACATCATATCTTAAAAGATTACACTGTGTTTTAAGTTTCTTATATTTTTTGAAGCACTGTTTCACCTGATAAGAATTTTTAAGATTTTTTCTTTTTTGCCATGATTATGGGCGCTCTCATCTGATATAGGGGCAAGGCCAGTTCTGATGTACATTGCTGTTTGGGAATCTCTAAGCCCGTCGCCACTTGGCTGCTGTTTTTTAGCAGACTATGTGTGCGCTACGTGGCTTTGCGAAGCGAAAGCGTGTCCCAAACAGCAATGCTACTCAGACTGAGTCGCCCCTATAGTTATGACCTGCGCCCAATCAGCAAAAAAGAATAAAAAATCAAAAATTCTAATCAGCTGTCGTGTCTATTCAAAAAATTAAAAGAAACTTAAAACACAAATCAAGAACATGAATATGATACATTTCATTTTTGCCATGCGGATGGTCATCACAGTACAAGAGTGTATTTTACAAATGGCTGAATAGAAATGAGGTTTTTCATGAGACTTAGAAATGTACCGGGATCGCAGGAACGCATCCTAAATGACGCTTTTACAATACAGACTGATGGTGAAAACGGAGAAGATTTCAAGGGATTATGGAATCAGAATTTTTTCAACAATGATCATCCGATCCATATTGAGATTGGTATGGGAAAGGGACAGTTTATCACACAGATGGCAAAAGAAAATCCTGATATAAATTATATCGGAATCGAGAAATATTCGAGTGTTCTGGTTCGTGCCTTAGATAAAAGAGCTGATCTTGAATTAGAAAATCTCCGTTTTATGCGAATGGATGCAGAAGACATCACTTCCTACTTTGCACCGGACGAGATTTCAAAGATCTATCTGAACTTTTCGGATCCATGGCCAAAGGATCGTCATTCAAAAAGAAGATTGACTTCACGCTGCTTTTTGGAACGTTATGACAAGATCTTAACAAAAGACGGATATGTACAGTTCAAAACCGATAACCGACCTTTGTTTGATTTTTCTTTAGAAGAACTGAACGCCATGAACTGGATCAAGGATGAAGTTTCTTTTGATCTGCACAAAGACGGTCCCGCCCCAAATAATGTCATGACGGAGTACGAACAGAAATTCTACGCAGAAGGAAAGCCGATCTGCCGCTTTGTAGCACATCGATAGACAAAAAACGGAAGTAACCGGTCTGTTATTTCCGTTTTTTAATTCTACTTTTTTATACTGCCTGTTATATGTCCGGCTTTTTGTACTGCCTGTTATATATCTAACCTTTTTCAGACTTTCTATCTTTTCGATTAACTTTCTATTGATTATGGTTCTTCATCAAATTCTTTTAAGGCTTTCACATGCTTTCCTTTCAGCCTGCTATTTAAGAATGTATTACAAAGATATGCAATAACAGCCACAACCGGAACTCCGATAAACATACCGATCACACCAAAATAAGCACCGCCTACCGTAATCGCAAAAATAACCCATATCGGACTCAGACCGGTTGACTGACCAAGCAGTCTCGGTCCGAGAATAATACCATCAAACTGTTGTAAAATAAAAATC
Source organism: Jutongia hominis (assembly GCF_014384965.1). Taxonomy (GTDB): domain Bacteria; phylum Bacillota; class Clostridia; order Lachnospirales; family Lachnospiraceae; genus Butyribacter; species Butyribacter hominis. The sequence goes on along the minus strand of NZ_JACRSW010000015.1, from coordinate 63,502 downwards.
ATGACTGCAAAGATGATCGCATACTCCCAGTTTGTACAAAGATAGATCAATACACCGGGAACCGCTCCGATAAACGGTCCAAAATAAGGAATCATATTTGTAATGCCTACGATAACGCTTAACAATACCGCATATGGCAGATGTAACAGATTCATTGCAACACAGCAGATACAGCCAATGATCAGCGAATCGATCGCCTTACTGATCAAAAACGCACTAAAGATTCCATTGCATTCACGGCAGGTCTTACAAAGAACATCTCCCTTTTCTTCCGGAAAGATCGCATAAACAACTCTTTTTGCCTCATAACGGAACATATCCTTGCTATAGATCATATAAATTGAAATCACAATACCAAGCAATAGATTGATCAGCCATTTGACAATCGATACCGATACCGAATACAGCATAGGAATTGCATTGCTGACTAAGTTTGTTCCCAGCTTGATCAGATTCGGAACAATATTTTGTAACTGCTCCTCGATCAACTCTGTGTCCAGATCCGGATAGCGTTCCTGCAAATGCACCAGTTCTGCCGTGACGGTCTGATACATTCCCGGAACCTTATTGGTTAATTCCTGAATACTTTGTCCCATTTGAGGAATAACAAAAACGAATGTAACCGCAATAAAACCAAGCACCAAAATATAAGAAATCAGCATCGCAAGTACTTTGGTAAGTTTTGGTTTTCTGCCTTTCGTGATCTTTTGTAACAAACCATCTGTCCTGACCACGATCGGCAATAAAAAGTATGCGATCAGCAAACCCAATATAAACGGAGACAACACTTTTAACAGATTAGAAATAAATGCCGTTGTCGCACTCCAATGCGATACCAGCATATATACTACTATTGCAATAAAAAGCACAAAAAGTACATAACGACAGACTGACATATATTTTTCATTGATCGTGATCCAGCGGATCTTTTTGCCTGCCTTTGCTTCACTTCCCGACTTAGAAGCAGCACTCTTCTCTTGTGTGCCTTTTGCGTTCTGTTTTTTATTCTGATCCTGCAAATCTTTTTCCCGGTCTTTTTGGGAATCTTTTACAGTCTCCGATCCTGCATGATCCTGATATTTCTTTTTATCTTCCAACAATTTTCCCTCCATCCGATAAAGCAAATATATCTGCTATGTTATTTTCCATCAGAATACAAACATCCTTTTAATACTTGCACCTATTATAGCGATTACAAACAAAAAAGTCTATTCAAAATAGACTTTTTCAAAATGTATTTTACTTATCGCAATCTGTCAGCCGGACATCTTTCCGGATTTTTCTATTCTTCAGCATTTCATAAACTGTTCTTCCTGTATATACCGGCTAAACAGTTTATGAATGTTCCCCTTAGGATTTTCTATCACTATCCTTCCTGCTGCTGGTATTTTGCAACTGCCATGCTGCAACTGATCAAAACAATGAAAAACAACAGCTCCATACCCATACCACGAAGGATCTGACTCTGAATATGACCACTAATATCTGCATGTTTTGCAAGCAGATCATTGACAGTTTCAAACCAGTAGATTGGTAGAAATCTTGCAATATGCACGATCCCATCCGGCATATATTGTATCGGTACAAAGACACCGCATAAGAAACAAAACGCCAGAGAAATCGGTGTCACAATGATCGATACCTGCTGTCGGTTTTTGACAAACAACCCGACAAGAAAAGAAATAGCTAATGATATCAGCATAACAAGAAAACTGTTCAAAAAATAATACCAGAGATTTGGTGCTGTCACAAGTTTCCTGCCATGTATTGCAAATGCCAAAAGCATTGTAACAGCATAAAGTATACAACCGATCATTAAAAACACAAAAATAGATGTTATATTTTGTGAAAATAAGCTGACACTCGATGCATTCAGGCGCATTTTCACATTTTTGTTGCGAAATTCTACCAGCAATGTCCCCAAAATCGTACATAAGACGGCTAACATCAGATATGGATAAAAGCGGAAGAACCCGACATAACCAGCTTCCTGCCCTCCATTTCCATTGATATTTTCCATATGAACTTTGCTTTGCGGCTGTTTTGCGACTTTGTCATAACTTTCTGAAACGCTGTATCCGGCATCATAATATTGCTTCATGTTCTGCACCAGACGATTTAATTGTGCTTCCACATACATTCCATTATATTCTCCGGGATTTTGTGTATATTCGATCCCGCCACCTTTTCCTGACAGTGTATCTTTCTCAAATCCTTTTTGTATACACACAACAAGTTTGACATCCTCATAATAAAGCCTTTCTTGCAAGGCAGACGGATCATAGGACGCTTCTGTTACATGATGGTTCTTTTTTAAGAAACGTACTACTTCCTCAGAACATTCGCTCCGATCGCAATCTACAACTGCAATATTCAGCTTCGTTGCCGTAAATGAGCTAAACTTTCCGTTCCTTGACATTCCCATTGCAACAGCGATCCCGGTAAATATAGTAAAATAAACTATGATCCCTTTGATATTTCTCTTAGCAAGCAGCATATAACCTTTAAATACTGTCATAGCGAACCCTCCTTGTCAAAAAGAATACTATAGCAATACATAAAGCTCCCATTAGAAGCATGATTGCAACATCCTGACGGTAACGTGCCACATCAGGATATACCGCAACGCTGTACAACGCATCGGTGATCAGGGCTGACGGGTTGATCCGGTTAAGGATCGGACAATATTTTTCGATCAGTCCTTTGATTCCGCTTACCATAAGACCGGATAAGAATGTAGTGCCAAGGCTGACCGAAAGAATGATCGCTACTTTGACATCTTCACCCCATTTTCCGATACTGCCAACCAAAAGTCCCATGGAAGCTCCGATCAGACAGCCGGCAAATGTGATCAAAAGGATCGGTGCAGGATTGTTTCCAAAATCTTTCTTTAAACCAAAGACCAGATAGACAAGAAACAATACGACAAAAACATAATCAACTAAGATCACCATTGCAATATCAGCCAATGCCATTTTCATTTTGGACGTACTGCTCACACAGCGTCTTGCCGCAACTGCTTTTACATTGGCTTGCAAACGAATGGCTGCCTCCATGCCTAAAAAGCATCCAAACATACATGCCATTGCCACCGCAGAAAAGAAATACTGAATCATTCCATCCACTTTCTTACCACTCAGCGTCACTTCTTTTACCGTTGCACTTTTTAGTACATTTTTTCCAATCTTCTGCGTGACGGCAGCAAGCTGTTGCGGTTTTTCTTTAAGGATTGTTTTCAAATACGCTGCCTGGCTGTCATAGCTTTCCATCAAAGATTGTAAAACACTTTCCGGCACGCCATTTCCTGCTACCGTCAGGCTGACATCTTCTCCTAACAGATAATATCCGGCAATCTTTTCTGACTTTAATTTCCGATCGGCTTCTTTTTGATCCATTGTAGAAACAGCGAGCAGATCATTATCTTCTTTTTGTACCTCTTTTAAAAATTTTTGAAACGTCTGTGCCGTCTGCCCATCTCTTTTGACTACAACCGCTGTCTGTATCTGGTCTAAACTGTCGTTCATATGACCAAAAGATACTTCAAAAAGAGTTGCGAGAATAAATGGAAAGCACAATGCCCAAAAAATAGTCACCCGGTCACGCAATATACGTAAAAGACTATATTTAATCATTCTATCGTTCTCCTTTTTCCTGATAATTTCTATTATCTGCTTTTCTATGTATGTCCTTTAATCACGTAAGCTCTTCCCTGTAATTTCTAAGAATACATCATTTAATGTAGGCAGTTCTGAGTACACTCTGCCAAAGCAAATCGTTTGCTCTTGTAGATATTGCAAAAGTTTTACAATATTATGATCCGTTCCATCAAATCGTACTAAAAGAACCTGTTCCTGATAATCCACTGCATAAACCTGCTCCATCTGTCTGATATGCTCAAGCTGCTGATCGCTTAGGGCAGCTTCTTCTACAGTAATCTTTTCGCCTGTTCGGATCATTTGTTTTAACTCTTCTTTGGTTCCTTTTGCGATGCATTGTCCATGATCTAAAATGGCAATCTGTGTGCAGATCTGCTCTACTTCTTCCATATAATGTGAAGTGTAAATGATCGTTGCTCCTGTCTGATTCAATTTGCGGATTCCTTCTAATATATGATTACGGCTCTGCGGATCGACTGCCACTGTCGGCTCATCCATAAAAATGATCTCCGGCTTGTGTGCAATACCACAGGCAATATTTAATCTTCGCAGCAGTCCGCCCGATAATTGCTTCGGATACATTTTTTTGTAATCATTTAATCCAACAAATGTGATCGCATCTTCAACATATTCTTTCCTCTTTTTTCTGTCTGGCAAATACAAACCACAGAAATAATCAATATTTTCCTGTACCGTAAGCTGATCAAAAACGGCAACTTCCTGTGGCACAATGCCAATCTTTCTTTTCAGATCATAACTTTCGGGTGTCATCTTTTCACTACAGATCGTAATTTCACCTTTGTCATATCTTAAAAGTGCAAGAATGCAGCCGATCGCTGTTGTTTTCCCACATCCGTTCGGACCTAGCAGTCCAAAGATTTCTCCCTTTGCAATCTCAAGATCCAGATGATCTAAGGCAACCAGATTGCCATATCGCTTTACTAAATTCTCAATTTTTATCATATTTGCACTCATTCCTTCCATGATGTTGTGATACTTTGGTCTTTTATTCCACTTGCCGGTATACTTTGTTCTTTTTGCACTTCCGGCTTGTATTTCACTTACCAGCATGCGTTTTTCTTTATGACACCTTTATTATATCGTCTTGTATCATATAAAAATAGTTCTAAGTGTCACAACTTCCATGTGACAAATGTCATAAAGTCACCGCCTGGCACCCCTTCCCTCTATACAATTCCTGTATCCTGACATTCCCTACAATCATTTCTATGCATATCTCCTATCTACAGCCGGCATTTCAAATAATTGACAGACACGTCCCCCACATGATAAGCTGAAATTCCAAAGACATTTGCAAAACACACTATATTGCATTGAGACCATCCTCACACTTGCAAATATTACAATGCGTCATATCCTTAGAGTCCGAATTGTGTTTCTATTTCTTTTTATTTTTTGAAGCACTGTTTCGCCTGATAAGAATTTCTGGGATTTTTTGCTTTTTTGCTTTTGATTATGGGCGCTCTCATCTGATATAGGGGCAGGACCTGTCTGATGTACATTGCTGTTTGGGAATCTCAAAGCCCGTCGCCACTTGCGCTGCAAAAAGAGCATTTGCTTTTTGCAGTGCTATGTGTGTGCTACGTGGCTTTGCGAAGCGGGAGCGTGTCCCAAACAGCAATGCTACTCAGGCTGAGTCGCCCCTATAGTTATGAACCGCGCCCAATAAGCAAAAAAGCTTAAAAAATCAGAAATTCTAATCAGCCGTCGTGTCTATCCAAAAAATAAAAAAGAAATAGAAACACAAATGAAATCTACTAATATGACGCATCTCATTTCTTTGTTGTGAGGATGGTCATCACAGTACGGTGGTATGTTTTGCAAATGTTTGTGGAACTTAAGATATGAGGAGGGGTTGCATTGCGCATTTTTATTAGTCATTTTCTGCTTTTTTGCTTTTGCTGTACAATGTTTTTTCAGATATGCAGCAACAACATTGCCATAATCGCTATGCTTTGTTCCCTTTTTGTATTGTCGTTATCTTATTTTTTTAATCAGACAAATGTTTTCCTGCTGCTGTTTGCTCTTTATGCTGTTTTGGCATTATTTCAAAAAGAATTCGTCATCTTTTTTCCTATGCTGACATTTTCCATTACATATAAAAAGTGCTTTGTCCCTCTGCCACTCCTTGCAATCGGTATTCTGTATCAGTTCCATGCCGATTCTCTCCTGCTGTTTCTTTCCCTTTTACAAAACGGAACCGCTTTCTGGATCGCTATATTGATAAGAAAACTCGAAGGATTACAACAGCAATACTTTTCTCTTCGCGACGATACAACTGAGCACGATATTCTTTTAAGAGAGCGAAACCAGACTTTGCTTAAAAATCAGAATTATGAGATCCATAATGCCACCTTGCAGGAGCGAAACCGCATTGCCCGCGAGATCCATGATAACGTCGGGCATATGCTGACCAGAGCGATTCTGCTGCTTGGTGCGGTCAAAACGATAAATCAGGATCAGAAGATAACGGATTCCCTGACTCTTTTAGAAGATACATTAACGCAGACAATGGATAATATCCGATCGAGTGTACATAACCTGCATGACAACTCGATTGATTTGCAAAAAAGCTTACATAGTCTGATTCAGAATTATACTTTTTGTAAAGTAAATTTGAAATATGATATCGAATCGGAGCTGCCTGCCAATATCCGCTATACATTTCTGTCGATCGTAAAGGAAGCTCTTACAAACACCGCCAAACACAGCAATGCAACCCGTATTGATATCTCATTGCGGGAACATCCGGCTTTCTATCAGTTGATCACACAGGATAACGGAAGCAGTGAAAATGTACAAAAATGGTCTGACCACACTTCCGGAATCGGTATGATCAATATGCAGGAACGGGTACAAAATGCCAATGGTATGATACAGATTACTGCCAGGAATGGTTTTCGCATTTTCATTTCAATACCGAAAAAGGAGGAAAAAAATGATACAGATCGTGATCGTAGATGATGATATTCTTGTAACGACAGCATTAAAAACAATTTTAGAAAGCAATGACGATATTGAAGTTGCAGCAATCGGACAGGATGGCAAAGATGCTATTGCTCTTTACCTCAAATACCATCCCGATATTTTATTAACCGATATTCAGATGAAAGAAGTTGATGGATTACAAGCCACCGAAGAAATCTTAAAACAGGACAAAGATGCCAAAATACTTCTTCTGACTACTTTTAATGATGATGAATATATTATCAAAGCATTACAGATCGGTGCGAAAGGTTACTTATTAAAGCAGGATTATAACAGCATTTATCCTGCTTTAAAAGCCGTCAAAAGCGGTCAGAGTGTCTTTGGAACAGAAGTAATCTCCAAGCTGCCTGACTTTTTACAACAAAAATCTTCTTTTGATTATTCTGCATATGCTATTTCCAAAAAGGAATTACAGATCATTGAATTGATTGCTGACGGACTCAGCAATAAAGAAATTGCGGCTCAGCTCTTTCTAAGTGAAGGAACTGTCCGCAACTATCTGAGTCATATATTAGAAAAATTAGAACTGCGTGACCGCACACAGCTTGCTGTCTTTTATTACCAGCATATATAATTATGTACGAACTTTTTATGATGCAGATTTTGCAGTCTCAAATGCCTTCTTATAACTTAATACTTTAGAAACGTATGATTTACAATAAGAAGGGATACCACCGTTTCGCTTTACGGCACCGCTTCCTGCATTGTACGCAGCCAATGCTAAGCGGATATCTCCATTAAATTCCTTGATCTTTTGTGCGATGCATTTTGCCCCACCCATAATATTTTCTTCCGGATCATAAGGATTCGATACACCAAGACCTTTTGCTGTCTCCGGCATTAATTGCATTACGCCCATTGCACCCGAGCTTGATACATCTTTTGCATTAAAGTTTGACTCTGCTTTTGCAATGCCTTTTAACAGGCTTTCCGATACATTATATTTCTTTGCCGCTTTTTTAAAGATCGAATCGTATTTTGTCGTTTTCATCGAATCTGCTGTCGTAGTATTAGATGAAGCTGCTGTTTTTTTTGCTTCCTTTGCAACATCTTCATAAATCACTTTCTGACCATTCGCAGGATTCACAAAAACAACCTGCTTTGCGCTGTCATCGATTTTCGCTGTTTTGTCTGTGTCTGTCTTCTCTGTATCCGTCTGCTCTTTTGAAGCGACGGTTCCTTTTTCCTCTTTATGGAGTACATTTTCAAAACTGGTAAGAGTTGTCTGGCGTGCTTTTCCATCTGTATATGTCTCATACGGCTTGATATTTAAATAAGAAATACTTTCTACCATGACATTCCCTCCTTTGTTTCCTTCTGTGAGCTTATTTTCCGTTATCTTCTTTGACAGATTCTTCCTGAATTTTCATTGCATATAAACTTTTGCAATTCTTTTATTTGTTCGAAAAGAGACTGCCAAGTGTCATCTCTCTATTCTTCTGTATGTCTATTATCTTTTGATCAGCAATTTCCTGACCGGATATTTTCTTTATCGGCTGATATGCAGTCTCCTGACCGGATATTTTCTTTATCGGCTGATATGCAGTCTCCTGACCGGATATCTTTTTTACTTTCCGGTATTTGGTCTCTGTGCTTACTGCTTTCTGTACATTCAGATATTTTGCAAAATGGATGGCTGCTTTTTGTTCCTTTTTATAATCCATTTCCCGCAAAAGTATAGTATCCACCGGCACTCTTTTATAATGTCCGTTTCTGCCGGCAACCGGTTCTTTTGTATCTGCTTTGATACAGGAAATCGTCTTAGCATTCTGTCCCTGTTTGACCATAACATTCTCTTTTCTTTTTATATATTCATTCATATGTCGACGTACAGATACTGTCTGTCTTGTCATCCTGCAAAAATACGACGCAACATTCCTATCTTTTTATTATATAGTTTTAAAAAATATACGTCAATATCCTATTTTCTCCATTTTTCCCTCTTCTTTTCTATTCTTTTTCTAAAAAAACACGTTGAAATAAAATAATACTTTCTTAAAAAATGATAAATTTACAAATTTTACCCATACGCTCATTGCGAAACGAAAAGCAATATGATAAAGTAACACTTGAAAAATTGTACTGTTTCTACGCTTACAGATGTATTTCGTACTATTTTTCAAGACATTATTATTTTTGACCTGAGAGGAGATTTAATTATGGTAAGTACCGGAATTGTAAGAAAGCTAGATGAGTTAGGCAGAATCACTTTACCAATAGAGTTACGTCGTTCTATGGGAATTTTAGATCGAGCACCATTAGAGATCATTGTGGATGATGATCGTATCGTATTAAAGAAATACCAGCCGGAAGACATTTTCACCGGCGAAACCGATGACCTGATCGAATATCATGGTCTTAAAGTATCTAAGAAGTCTATTGAAGAACTTGCAAAGATTGCTGGTATTACAAAATAATTTTTTAGATTACATAAGGTTGAATTCTGATCAGATCATGATCGGGATTCAGCCTTATTTTTACAGGGAGGGGTTATTTTGAAAGCAGAATGGTTACAATTAACGGATATATTGGATCAAAGCGACAACATTGTATTCTTTGGCGGCGCAGGCTGCAGCTGTGAAAGCGGCATCCCGGATTTTAGAAGTTCTAATGGTTTATACAGCCGGAAACTCGGACAAAATTTTACACCGGAGCAGTTGGTATCTCATACCTTTTTCATGCGTTACCCAGACGATTTTTTTTCATTTTATAAAAAGAATCTGATCTATCCGGATGCCAAACCGAACGGCTGCCATATCGCTTTAGCACAGCTTGAAAAGCTCGGAAAATTGAAAGCGATCGCTACACAAAATATTGACGGTCTGCATCAGGCAGCCGGTTCCAAAACAGTTTATGAATTACATGGTTCTGTTCTTCGAAACTATTGTATGGATTGTCATGCATTTTATGATGAGAAATTCGTACTTGCTTCCAAGGATATCCCGGTCTGCCCTGTCTGTGGCGGACGTGTTAAACCGGATGTCGTTCTTTACGAGGAAAGTCTTGACGAACAAACAATTGAAAATACCATTCAGGCGATCAGCCATGCTGACACACTGATCATCGGCGGCACTTCTTTAGTTGTCTACCCGGCAGCCGGTCTGATCGATTATTTTCACGGAAAACATCTTGTCCTGATCAATAAAAGTACAACTTCAGCTGACTCAAAAGCAGACCTTGTCATTCACGATAGTATCGGCGAGGTGATGAAAACGGCTGTCGATGAACTTTTAAAAAGACACCCCTCTGCATAATTTCCAAACAGGCGATATGTGACACAACACACATCGCACAGCATAAAACAGATCATGTACAAAGCAAAATAAAGTTTAGCCGGATCACTTATACAGAACTTTAGTAATATAATATGAAACAATAAAAAAACGTTAAAGAAGAATTTATACAAAAATGGGAGGATTTATTATGAGATATTCTTATAAAACAAGAGGAACCTGTTCCAGCCAGATTGATTTTGATATCAATGGCGATGTCATTACAAATGTAGCATTTACAGGTGGATGTAATGGTAATACACAAGGCGTTGCCTCATTGGTTGACGGCCTGACCGTCACACAGATTGAAGACCGCTTAAAAGGCATTCAATGCGGTATGCGTGGTACTTCCTGTGTAGACCAGCTTTCACATGCTGTCCGCGAAGCATATGAAGCAGAAAAAAACAACGCATAAATATCCAAAGTACTATCTTGAAACATATTTACAAAAATATTGCAAGTGCCAGATTGCAACAGTAATATTCTAAAAGATAAATTTGCAAGAAACAGTGTACATCAACAGAATTGTAAAAAATAAATTTACAGGAACCGGAGTACATCAACAGAATTGTAAAAAATAAATTTACAGGAACCGGAGTACATCAACAAAATTGCAAAAGATAAATTTATAACTACAACATAAAGTATCTACAAATAAGAGCATCGGAAGATTTTTCCGATGCTCTATTTGTTATCTTACGATTCAAGTCAGCAAAAAGTTCGTTTTCTGACAAAAAACTCTCGATTCTGTCAAAGATCTCTCAATCTTTTCGACATTCTGATCTTTTGATTTGATTAGTTAAAGAACTGATCCCATAGACTTCCGCTATCTGAGTTACCATCATTCTGGTCATTGTCCTGACCATTATTCCGGTTGTATCCATTCTGACCGTTATTATTCTGACTATCCTGTGAATTATCAGCACTTGAACTGTCATCTGTTGACAAGCTGTCTAAAGATTCTTTTCCCTGCAAAGTAACTTTTACTTTCTTTTCCGTATATTTTCCGTTGTTACTTCGCTGTAAGGTGATCGTGATCTCTGTACCCTTCTTATAGCTGTTGACCTTTTCCTGAAGACTTTCCATCGTTGTGACTTCCATCTTATTTACAGCTGTAATGACATCGTTGGCTTTGATTCCACCCTTGTCTGCTGCTCCTCCCTTGGCAACTTCCTTAACATAAACACCATATGGTACATTATAAGCTGTAGCAGCTTCTGATACGGTACTTCCTGTAATTCCGAGATATCCTTTCTGTGAATCGTTCAAAGTCTCACGATTCATTAATTCATCAATGATCGGTGTCGCAACGGAGATCGGAATTGCATAACCGACACCTTCTACAGAAGAAGATGCGATCTTGGCAGAATTAATACCGACAACCTGTCCTTTCATATTGATCAAAGCTCCTCCGCTGTTACCCGGATTGATTGCTGCATCTGTCTGAATTGCTTTGATCTTGTTTTCTTTTGAACTCGTTTCAGAAGATTCCGTAATCTCTCTGTCTTTCGCACTGATATATCCAACGGTAACTGACTGGCCATATCCGAGAGCATTACCGATTGCAATAACCATTTCACCAACCTTGATATCATCAGAGGAACCGAGGTCTGCAATCTTGATCTTGTCCATCGTTGATTTCTTCATTTTAGAAGTCTTTACAGCAACAACGGCAAGATCATTTGATGAATCCGCACCTTTTTCTGTTGCTTCATATACTTCACCATCAATAAACTGTACAGAAATCGTCTTGGCACCATCAATTACATGATTATTTGTTGCGATCAAAAGCTCTTTTTTATTCTGACCTACAATAAAACCGGAACCTGCACTGGTTGAATCCTGTCCTTTGTTATACTGGCCAAACAGATCATAATAGGCTGTTCCCTCTGTTGTACTTGTGATCGCTACAACTGCCGGCATCGTCTGTTCCGTGATCGCTGATACATCATTTGTACCAATTGCACTGTTTGTTGCTACATTTCCTGTAGAAGTAGTAGCAATTGAAGTACCGGAAGTCGAACCGTTATCACCTAAAACCCGGTTTGATACATAATTCACTGCATTAAAACAAATACCGGCTACTAAACCAAACAAAACAGCTGCTGCCGCAACAAGACCGACTTTTTTTCCAAAAGTAAGCGGCTTTTTCTCTCTTGGCTTTCTATTTTTCTTTGGTTTTTTCGGATTTTCGTTGTTCTGGAAATTGCCCGACCGGTAATAATTCCCCTGCCGGTAACCTGATCCGTTTCCATTTGAATCATACCCATTCTGCTGATAGCCTGTCTGCCCGTTGCCACTCTGGTTATAACCACCCTGCTGATAACCTGTCTGTCCGTTACCGCTCTGGTTATAACCGCCCTGCTGATAGCCTGTCTGTCCGTTATTGCTCTGGTTATAACCACCCTGCTGATAGCCTGTCTGTCCGTTATTGCTCTGATTATAACCACTTTTCTGATAACCTGCCTGCTCATTTCCTGCAGCACTTTGCGTGCTCTGGCTGTCTGCTGTGTTCTTAGATTCGTAATAATCACCGGAATGTGTTGTTTCGCTGTTTTTATTATTATAAGAATAACTATACACCGATGATCCTTCTTCCTGATAATTTCCTTCTACCGAATTGCCATATTCGCCGGTATACTGCGTACTCTTTTCCTCTTTATTTTCATCCATTGCGTAAGACCTCCATTTCTACTGTTTTTGCTCTGCCCTATATTCTTTTTGCAACCGTTCATGCAAAAAATATATTTTGCATATAAAGCACAAGCGACTTAAAACTACAGTTACATTACCTCTTATCCGTTGCAAAGTCAACTATTCAGGGCAATATACAGTAATGAATTTTCTTTCTTAGATAGTGTAACAATGAAATGTGTATAAGTTGTGAAATTTCCTCATTTATAAAAACATGCCGGCATTCGCAAAACAAATTCCTGTACTGTGCCAAACATCCTCCCAAACAAAACCGGAAATGCGTCACATCTTAACGGATCAGATTGTGTTTCTATTTCTTTTAATTTTAAGCGCACTGTTTCAGCTGATAGGAATTTTTAAGATTTTTTTCTTTTTTGCCCTGATTATGGGCGCTCTCATCTGATATAGGGGGCAGGGCCAGTCCTGATGTACATTGCTGTTTGGGAATCTCAAAGACCGTCGCCACTTGGCTGCTGTTTTTTAGCAGTCTATGTGTGCGCTACGTGGCTTTGCGAAGCGGGAGCGTGTCCCAAACAACAATGCTACTCAGGCTGAGTCGCCCCTATAGTTATGACCCGCGCCCAATCAGCAAAAAAGAATAAAAAATCAAAAATTCTAATCAGCTGTCGCGTCTGTCCTAAAATTAAAAGAAATAGAAACACAATTCAAAAACACGAATATGACGCATTCCATTTTGTTTGGGAGGATGGTTTCAGGGGGATGCATTTTGTTTTGCAAATGCCTAAAAGAGCCTAAAAGATCAAAGAATATATTGCGAATTATTCCGTAAACCGATATAATATATTCAAATAAATTTTATATTGAATAGAAATCAGAAAGAAAGCTATCACATTTTTTATAAAATATGATATTAAGTTCGAGGGGGATTTTTCCGGTATCCGGCAGAACAAATATCATTCTACGTGAAAAGAGAAGGTGAAACATTGATCAAAGAAAATCAAAAACTGTTAAATATTTTACAACTGGTGATTGATGCTGTCATCATTGCAGCATCCTTTTTACTTGCTTACGATCTTCGATTTGATGATACATGGAGCCCGTTGATCAAGCATCATATCATTTCACCACCGATCGGCTATATGCGGCCCTGGGGTGATTATCTGCGAATGCTCATATTGATCATCCCGTGTTATCTGGTCATGTATCGTTTATTTGGGATGTACGATCCTAAGCGTACAAACGGCAGACGTGCCGAACTATGGGCATTGATCAAAGCAAATGTCCTCGGCGTTGTTTATTGTGTTGCGGCTCTCTACCTATTAAAAGAGCCAAATATCGCACGATTATTTCTGATCATTTTTGCAGGAACCAATTTAGTCGTAGATTATATCTTCCGGCTTTGCGTTCTTCGTATCTTAAAACAAATGCGACGCTCCGGTAAAAATCTAAAACACATTCTTTTAGTTGGTTTCAGCCGTACTGCACAGGGTTATATCGACCGTCTGCGTTCCCATCCTGAATGGGGATATAAAATCCATGGTATTCTGGATGATCATGCCGGTACCGGCACGACTTACCGTAATATTGAAGTAATCGGATCAACGAATCGTCTGGCAGACCTTTTAGCAACAAATGAATATGATGAAATTGCGATCACATTAAGTATCAATGAATATTCAAAACTGGAGCATATTGTTTCGATCTGTGAGAAATCCGGTGTGCATACAAAGTTTATTCCTGATTATAATCATGTGATCCCTACCAAACCTTATACAGAGGATCTTGACGGACTGCCTGTCATCCATGTACGGCATGTTCCTTTAAGCAGCTCCTTTAACTCTACGATTAAACGATGCGTTGATATCTTTGGTTCATTAGTAGCAATAATAATCTTTGGAATTCCGATGCTCATTATTGCCTGTATCTTAAAGATCACGGATCCCGGCCCTTTGATCTTTAAACAGACACGTATCGGTTTGCATAACCATGAATTCAATATGTACAAGTTCCGATCAATGCGTGTGCAAAAGGAAAATGAAGAGAAGAAAGCCTGGACAACTCAGAACGATCCACGCATTACACCAATCGGAAGATTCCTGCGTAAATCCAATATGGATGAACTTCCACAGCTTTTTAATGTATTAAAAGGAGATATGAGTCTGGTCGGGCCAAGACCGGAACGTCCTTTCTTCGTAGACCGTTTTAAGGAAGAGATTCCTCGTTACATGATCAAGCATCAGGTTCGCCCCGGCATGACAGGCTGGGCACAGGTCAATGGCTATCGTGGAGACACTTCTATCACAAAGCGAATTGAATGCGACCTTTATTATGTAGAGAACTGGACATTGTTTTTGGATTTTAAAATACTTTTCCTGACTTTCTTTGGCAGAAAAGTAAATAAAAATGCTTATTAGATCGGAGAAGATATATGAAAATTCGCAGCAAACTGCTTGTGGTCTTTCTGATTGTAACCACATTTCCGATTGTGATCATGTTTCTTTGCATTACTGTTATTTTAAAACAACAGACAACTGCATTCGAAAAAGAATTCTGTCTATCGGATCATAAGCTTCAAAGCTATGAGCTGATCCGCGATCCGCTGGCATTTTATCAAAAGTTGACAGAATATGACTATGATACAGTCTTGAAAATTTTAAATACATCAGATACCGTTACTATCGGTAAAAAAGATTGTAAAAATATAGAGCAGCATCTCATTAATGCCAAAACAAGTCTTGTTGTACTTTACAATGAAACACCTTACTATATTGGCAACACAAAACAATTCAAAGAACTTGCCGGAACAGATACAGTCAGTTTTTCAAATAATACCGGCAGGCTATCAGCCGATACAACTTCCAGTCAGATTATCCGTGAGTGTCGTTTTACTTTTACGGATGGTGCGCAAGGGCGGGCATTACTCCTTACCGACTGTTCTGTTACGAAGAACTGGCTTCACCATTTCTTCAAACAGATCTGCCTTGCTTTTCTGCTGATCATGCTGATTACAACAACGTTTACAACCATCTGGATCCAGCAAAGTATCTTACGCCCGATTGAACTGCTGCGGCTCGCAACCGCCCAGATTGGGCTTGGTAATCTTGAAGATCCGGTTCCGGTCACATCGCAGGATGAGATTGGTCAGCTTCGTAAAGACCTTGAACAGATGCGTATCCATTTAAAAGAGATCGTCAACAAAGGAATCCAGTCTGAAGATAATACCCGCGAGATCATGAGTAGTATATCGCATGATCTTAAAACACCGATTACTGCGATCAAAGGATATACCGAAGGAATACTGGATGGTGTCGCAGATACACCGGATAAGCAAAAGAAATATTTGCAGACAATCTACGCAAAAGCCAATGATATGACTTATCTGATCGATGAGTTGTCGGTCTATTCCAAAGTAGAGCAAAACTCTCTGCCGTATAATTTTATTTCCGTCAATCTGGAAAACTACTTTACAGATTGCATTGATGAGTTTTCTCTTGACCTTGAATCGCAGAATTTCCATCTGGATTACATCAACGATACAGATAAGAATACACAGATCATTGCCGATCCCGAACAGCTCAAACGTGTGATCAACAACCTGATCAGCAATGCTGTCAAATACAGCAAAAAAGAAAATGGGCATATTACGATCCATATTAAAGATGTGCCTGTGCAAAACAGCAAACAACCTCTTTATCGTCAGATAAATGAGGATGGAACCGATAAATTCCCAACCATACGACCTGAATATATACAGATTCAGATTGAAGATAATGGACTTGGCATAGCCAAAAAGGATTTACCGCATATATTCGACCGTTTCTTTCGTGCAGATACTTCCCGCAACTCTTCAAAAAGGGGCAGTGGTTTAGGACTTGCCATCGTTAAGATGATCATTTCCGACCATGGTGGAAAGGTATGGGTTGACAGTACAGAAGGAATCGGAAGTTGCTTTTATTTTACATTAAGGAAAGATACAAAAAATAACGGAGGTGCCTATGAACAAGATATTGATCATTGAGGATGAAACAGCGATCGCTGAATTAGAAAAAGATTATTTAGAATTAAGTAACTTTGAAGTTACGATCTGTAATGACGGACTGGAAGGTTCCAAACTTGCATTAAATGAGGACTTTGACCTGATCCTGCTGGATCTGATGCTTCCAAATATGGATGGCTTTGAGATCTGCAAACTGATCCGCGATAAGAAAAACACACCAATTATTATGGTGTCTGCCAAGAAGGATGATATTGATAAGATCCATGGTCTTGGACTTGGTGCAGACGATTATATTACGAAACCATTCAGCCCAAGTGAGTTGGTTGCCCGTGTCAAGGCACATATGGCACGTTATAAGAGACTGACAGCTTCCGGCAAAGAGGAAAACGAGATCATCGAGATCCGTGGTTTAAAGATTGATAAAACTGCCCGTCGTGTCTATCTGAATGACGAGGAACGTATCTTTACGACAAAAGAGTTTGATCTGCTGACATTCCTTGCCGAACATCCAAACCATGTATTCTCAAAAGAAGAACTTTTCAAAGAGATCTGGGAAATGGAATCGGTTGGTGATATTGCAACGGTTACGGTTCATATCAAAAAGATCCGTGAAAAAATTGAAAAAACAACATCGAAGCCTCAATACATTGAAACTATCTGGGGTGTTGGATACCGCTTTAAGGTGTGATATCGTTCACAAATAAACGTAAATCGTTTACATTTTCTTCATAAGTGTATCATTGAGAGTTCACATTTGCTCTATATAATGAATTTATCAGATGAAGAAAACATTTGATAAGTGCTTAAATTTTTTTCATACCTTCTCCTTATTAGGATCGCTTCCCCGGCGGTCCTTTTATATTGTCTTTTTTGGAACTGTAGAACAAAATATGTTGATAAGAATCGTCTCTTTTTTATTTTTCTGTTATCTATTTCCAGCTTCTCTATTACATAATGAACCCCAAAAGATTACATACTAAAAAAAGAAGCATTTTGTTAATCCGCAACAGGAAATGAGGTCATTATGCATACTACATCTCTTTTTCGTCATTTTATGATAACGGTTGGCATCTCAGTTGCCGTATACCTTTTTATGACATTTCTTCTGCCTTATCTCTTCCCTTTTTTGCTTGCTTATATTTTGATGCGTATGCTCTGGCCTGTCATGGAATATTTGCACAATGTATGCAAATTTCCGCGTTTCTTTTCACATTATGGTACACTTATCCTCTTTTTTGGTGGAATCAGTGCTTTCTTTGGTGCGGTTATTTACAAGTTATATACACAGATCCGGTTGTTGTTCACCAATATACCTGTTTATCATCAGACTGCAGTTTCCTTTTTTGAAACACGTTGTGCTTCTTTTGGCCGCTGCATTGATCATCATTTCAACTTACATTTTGGCACGGCAAAGACTTTTTTATACGAGCAAATGGCTTTAATCGGAAAAAACACAACAAAATTTATGAATAACAACATATGGAAATGCCTCTATTATATGCTGTCGCAATCGTTTCATATATTTGCTTTTCTTATCATTGTATGCGTTTCGATGATCATTCTGGTACGGGAAATGAAACCTTTACATGATATGTTTCGAAAAAGCCGCTATTTTACTCCGGTTCATTTTGTACTGACAAACGTAAAAGAGAGCGGACTTACTTACCTGAAAACCGAAGGGATCATTCTTCTGTTAAATGGTATCGTCTGCTCTCTTGCTTTTTTCCTGATACACAACCCATACTTTCTGCTGCTTGGCGTTGCGATCGCTGTTTTAGATGCTTTTCCTGTTCTTGGAAGCGGTATGTTCCTGCTGCCATGGGGCTTTTTCCTATTCCTTTCAAAAGAATATCTGAATGCATCCATTCTTTTTACTGCCTACATTATCACCTTACTGATCCGTGAGATTTTAGAAGCCAGACTGCTTGGAGATGGTATGCATCTGAATGCTTTTGTCATGTTAGCTGCAATCTTTATCGGAATTGAGCTTTTTGGTATCGGCGGGATCTTACTCGGTCCGTTATCCTTAGTCCTGATCCGATCCCTTTTACAGCTGGCTTCCCCCTGATCGTATATTCTCATTTCTCGCTGTCCTATGCGAACATTTTCTAAGTTCTCAACTCTTGCTGTCTTGCCCGGACATTTTCTTAATTCTCATCTCTTACTGCCTTGCCCGGACATTTTCTTAATTCTCATCTCTTACTGCCTTGCCCGGACATTTTCTTAATTCTCAACTCTTGCTGACTTGCCCGGACATTTTCTTAATTCTCATCTCTTGTTGACTTGACCGGACATTTTCTTAGTTCAGCAAAAAACACTGCCAAAAGGCTGTTATCTGTACAGGCTTTTAGCAGTGTTCCTATTATTCATTATTAATTAAAGTATACCAGTTCTTCTTTTGGTTTCTGCGCCTTCTCAACCGATTCCGCATAAAAGACCGGTCCTTCTTCACCATATTCTTTCATATATTTGAATTCGAGTCTTGCAACTACGGTTACATATTCCTGGTTCTTATATGGTGCCCAGTCATCGGCTTTACACAAAAATCCCATATATTGCACATCATCCGCACAACATGTCATTGCCATACGTCCAAAGACCGCAAAGCCGCCTGGAAGTCCCGGTGGCTTCTGGATCATACCGGACACACGCATGGTCTTGCCGGTGTAAGTTTCAGGATGATCTAACATATCAATATACCAGATACCAAAATCATCTTCCGAAATATCAATAATATCTGCATTGATATCAAATGGCATTTCATCTTTCATCTCATAGAATGCATCGTCTTCTGACTCATATACGATCTGTGCTCTTGGATTGACCGCTTTTATGCTTCCACGGATCGCATTTTTATTTGTCTGAAGTGTACAGCGATTGATAATGATCATTTCTGCCATTCTGAACTGATCTACCATCATAGATGGCATATTCTTCATATACATCTGGAATGTCTCATCATTTGCTACATCAATCGTCTGAAAGATAACTTCTCTGTCAAAGCAGATTTCTTCTAACTCGTCATACATTTCCGGGATATGCTTTGTCGGCCACATTCCATTGTATTCAATAATGATCCGGTCCGGGCGATGTTTTTTCAAAAACTTCTCGACTACTTTGCCATTGAAGCTTTCCTCGTCTTCGATATACTCGCAGGCCGCTTTTGTTTTCTCTAACATCGCACTTTCATACTCTTCCTCGCCTTCTTCACACGCAAGGATCAATGTCTTGGCTTTATCATCAAACATATCATCCGTCAAAAGGTCACGGATCAGGCTGGTCTTTCCTGCCTCTAAAAATCCCATGATGACATATACCATCATTTCTTCTTTTTTCTTTCCAAACATAGATAACCTCATTTCCATTTCTGTTACAGCTAAAAAGCTGTCTTTGGTCATTTATTATGATACTTTAAATAATTCCTTGATCTTATCTTCTTCCAGATTAGAACCGATCACACAAACTCGTCCTGTAAAGTCTGCCGCACCACGACGTACTTCTGTCTCTTCCGGGACAAGATCAAAATGGAACCACTCTCCCTCTGCTGCCGGCACGATTCCTTTCGCACGTAGTACTTCGCCAAACTTCTTGTCTTTTGCTAACTGATCAATGATCGCAGACAGCTCGTCTTCAGTGAATTTGTGAGCCGTCTCAATTCCCATGCTCGTAAATACATCATCTGCATGATGATGTCCATGTTCATGATGATGTCCGCATCCGCATTCTCCATCGTGATGGTGCTCATGGTCATGATGATCATGTCCGCATCCGCATTCTTCATCGTGATGGTGCTCATGGTCGTGATGGTCATGTCCGCATCCACATTCTTCATCGTGATGGTGCTCATGGTCATGATGATCATGTCCGCATTCTTCATCGTGATGGTGCTCATGGTCGTGGTCATGTCCACAGCAGCATTTATCACCATCATGATGATGGTGATGATGTTCATGCTCATCTACAAGTTCTTTTTCTAACGAATTGATCTTTTCCATGGCTTCTAAGATATTCTTACCATTGATCTGATCCCACGGAGTTGTGATCACAGATGCTTCATCATTCTTTTCACGTATCATTTTCAAAACGGTTTCAAGCTTTTCTTCTGAGATATTCTGTGTACGACTTAAAATAACCGTTCCGGCATATTCGATCTGGTTGTTATAAAACTCACCATAATTCTTCATATACATTTTGCACTTTGATGCATCTACAACAGTTGCGGTACTGTTGATCACTACAGAATCACCGATATCCTGTACTGCTTTTACGACATCAGAAAGTTTACCGACACCTGATGGCTCAATGATTACTCTGTCTGGTGTGTATTTTTCCAAAACTTCTTTTAATGCTTTGCCAAAATCACCGACTAAAGAACAGCAAATACAGCCGGAATTCATTTCTGTGATCTGAATACCTGCTTCTTTCAAAAATCCGCCATCAATACCGATCTCACCAAATTCATTCTCTATCAGCACAAGTTTCTCTCCCGGAAAAGCCTCTGCAATTAACTTTTTGATCAAAGTTGTCTTTCCTGCTCCTAAAAAACCTGAAATAATATCAATTTTTGCCATTGTTTTTCTTCCTTTCTATGATCATTTTAATTATTTTCTGCATATATATAGTATATCAAACTTGTCAAATTTCTAGTAATTAACTCCAAAATCCAAGTGCTTCGCACTTGCCGCACTCTGTGCTTCACGATTTTGTCGTTCATGAATTCGGTGCAAGAAAGCAAGCTCTCTTGCATTGCGAATTCATGATATAATGAGCCAATGAGAAAAGCAAGCGACGGCAAAGCCGGCATTTGCTTTTCTGGGCGAATTAACGAACAAATTATTCTGCGTAGCAGAATGGAAAGCTCCGCAGGAGCGTATTTGTGAGTTTAAAACTAGCTCTCTTGCATTGCGAATTCATGATATATCAAACTTGTCAAATTTCTAATATAGTTTTTTTGGTTGCCTCATACATCGCAATGCTTGCCGCGATCGGAAGATTCAAGCTGTCAATCCGATTTGAATGTGGAATGATCACGCTTTGTCCGATCTTTGAAAATTCTGCAGGAAGTCCTGTTGCTTCATTACCAAAGATCAATGAGAAACGTCCTTTCGGGCGGACATCATGCAAGCTGCACTTCGCATCCAGCATAAATGGATATAATTCTCTTTCACCATACACCTTTTGGTATTCTTCAAATGAATCAAAATATACAAAATCGGTTGAAAATATCGCTCCCATAGATGCTCTGACGACTTTCGGATCAAATGCATCAACAGCCGGGCGGATAATCGCCATCTGGTTCATTCCAAAACCTAATGCACTTCGCATGATCGTTCCCATGTTACCTGCATTGGATGGATTGACAAGCACGATATGGTTTCTCTGTGTTGAAAGTTTTGATGTAAACTTATGGAATTCGCCGATCACATAACAGTTTTCTTTCTGCGACAATACATGAAAGATCTTATCCGTATAGACCATTTCCACGTTAGCTTCTTTGCAAAGCAAGGTCAGCTTATCAAGTGTATCCCCTTTTTTCATTCCTGAATGAATAAATACCCTTGTTACACTTTCTTTCTTGAATTTGAGCAATTCAAAAGTCAAAGTGATGCCTAAAGAATAGGATACCTGATCTTCTTTTCGATATCTTTTATAGGTTGCCATAGCTTTCTTCCTTTCTCTAATGCTTATATGACTCTTTCAAAAAAGGGCAAAACTAAAGTTTTGCCCAATCGTTTCTTCTATACTTAACACGCCTTTTTAATAAACCGGAAACTGTCTCCTCTCGTATTTGTATTATAACAAGATCTGCTTTCACCATTTCCAGCGTGCAAGGCGATGACTTTGCACTTGTTACTTTGTTATTCTTTGATATAAATATCAATAGAGAGATTGCCTGCATCCGAGCTGAACGGAATACTAAACCACTCCGGTACAGTTGCCTTGTAATCTGCTCCCGCATAATAACTTGGCGGTGTAATGTCTATCATAATATTACTGTTTGCAAATACAGTTGCCGCATTGCCGGCTACCATATTACCAAGTTCTGATATCGCACTCTGTCCTAACGCATCAATCGTTTCTACCGGCCCCATCATCATTTTTGATACAATCTGTAATGCGGTTGGATGATCAATATTCAAAACAACTTCGCCCTCGAGGTTTCCTACAATGCCAAGCTTAATGATCGATGTCTCCGCAGGATATGATCCATTCGACATGGACGGTTTACCTATTTTAAGATCCAACATACACATATCCTTCATCACTTTACAGACTGATATTATGAATGGGTTGATATGTTCCGCCTTCACGATATCACCTTCCCTTCCCAGTACATTTACATTCATGCATTCTAACGCAAAAAGCAGTATAAAAGACTTTGCAGCCGATTTTTACTGCTTCACTATGATATATATCCACATGTTTCTTTTCTTTTGTCTATACGCAGATACCATAATAGTATAACAAATCTCCTAATAGCTGTAAACTTATAATACCAATAATTTCTCCAACAACTGTCTTTATTAGAAAAAATTTAGATTTGTAAAACTTTCCAAAATGCTTGGCTTATTTTTATATCATAATTTTTAAGCCATTGTGCATATTTTTTCTTAAACATTTTTGTTTGTCGTGAGGCAATAATCTCTTCTTTCTTTGCCTGCGTATCATCGGTATCATTATTTTCGATACATTTGATAATATAATATCCATCGGAACCTGTGATCACATCACTCATCTGTCCTTTTTCCAATGCAAAAGCTGCATCGATGGCTTCTTTCGAAAGCTTCGTCGTATCTCTTCCGATCGTAAGCTCTGCATCTGCTGCATCGGTATTAGCTTTCGCAAAAGTCAGAAAATCGTCTGCCTGTGTAAGCTGTGTTTTTAACTGTTGTACTCTCTTTAACGCCGTAACTTTTTCCTTTTCATTCAACTCCACTTTTTTACCTGATGCATTGGTACCATTTGTGATCACTTCAAGATACTGGATCTTGATCTGCTTTGCTTCTTCATCGGAAATATTATTATCCACATCATCTGTTGCAACATAAAACATCTTATCTGCCAGTGCATTTTCTTCATAAATGTCCGATAAGCTCTGTACAGAGAGATAGTATTCCTGTTTATCCTGCTGTGTTGCGGTCTGGATCATCTCTTCGGCTTTTTGGACTGCTTCGTCTTTTTCATCATTAGTCAGCTTGACTTTCTGTTCTTCGGCTGCTGCTTTGATCACTTTGAGCTGTGTAACCATATTAATAACTTCTTCCTTCGCCTCATCTCCGATCGTTGTATCTTTTCCAACGGAATATGACCAGATTTTCTCTCCAAAACTGCCTTCATACTGGTTCTTTAAAAAATAACAATAATTTTTCACTTCGCTGTACTTGATCCCCTGATCTCCTACTGTGATCACAATGGAGCTATCCGTAATATCTCCTTTTTCTAACTTTGCGCTCTTCTTTTTTATTGAGCCGCTACATCCTGTGATACTTCCTGCCACCA
Source organism: Jutongia hominis (assembly GCF_014384965.1). Taxonomy (GTDB): domain Bacteria; phylum Bacillota; class Clostridia; order Lachnospirales; family Lachnospiraceae; genus Butyribacter; species Butyribacter hominis. The sequence continues at coordinate 39,413 of NZ_JACRSW010000015.1, read as the reverse complement.
TAACGCCTGCTAAAAGCAACGCGACTATTCTATTCGTTCTTCTCATAAATTCCTCCTATGTCTTCTATAACTTTCTCTATCATATCAAAAAGTTCCTGCGTTGTGTTAACTTTTACTTTTTGCACTTTTGCCACCCCCGATGTATATCGGGTAGTCCGTGGCATTTTCTTTTGATTCTGGTCGATCAGATAAATAAAATACGGCTTTTCGGATGGCATATAGCGCAGCTTTTCTTTGTAGCTTTTTAACATCTTTGCTGCTTTCTGCCCATCCACAACACGGCTTTCATGCAAAAAGAACCGGATTCCATTTGGCTTTTGTATAATCTGCTCAATCCCTGTCTGATGTGCTTTTGCTTTGATCCTTGCAATATATAACAGGTTCTGTGTCACTTTCGGAATATCACCGAAACGGTCGATCAGTTCTTCCTGCATATCACGATAATCTTCTTCATTCTGTATCTCTGCGATCTTTTTATACATATCTAACTTCTGATATTCGCTCGGTATATATTTAGCCGGGATCAGAGCTTCTACCTGAATATCGATCTCTGTCTCAAATTCTTCTTCAATCGTCGGATCACCTTTCAGACGACGGACTGCATCATTTAACATTTTACAATACAGGTCATAACCAACTGCTTCCATATGACCGGACTGTGCTTCCCCAAGCAGATTGCCTGCTCCTCGTATCTCCAGATCACGCATGGCAATCTTAATACCCGAACCAAGCTCGGTGTACTCACGGATCGCTGCAAGTCTCTTTTGTGCGACTTCTTTGAGTGCTTTATCTCTTTTATACATCAAAAATGCATATGAAGTACGGTTCGATCGTCCTACGCGTCCGCGAAGCTGGTATAACTGTGACAATCCCATCCGGTCCGCGTCATCTATAATGATCGTATTAACATTCGAAATATCCAGACCGGTTTCAATGATCGTCGTTGCGACAAGCACATCAATTTCACCATTGATAAATGCCATCATAATATTTTCGAGTTCTCTCTCACTCATCTGACCATGTGCAAACGCTACATTAGCATCTGGTACCATTTTCATGATCTCTGCTGTTACTTCGTCAATATTTCTGACACGGTTATATACATAATATACCTGACCGCCTCTGGCTAATTCACGATTGATTGCTTCACGAATGATCTCTTCATTATGCTCCATAACAAATGTCTGGATCGGCAGACGATCGATCGGCGGTTCTTCCAATACACTCATATCACGAATACCGACCAGACTCATATGCAAAGTACGCGGAATCGGTGTCGCACTCAATGTCAAAACATCGACATTTCCTTTCATCTGCTTGATTCTTTCTTTGTGCGTCACACCAAAACGCTGTTCCTCATCCACGATCAAAAGTCCGAGATTTTTAAATGTAACATCTTTTGACAAAAGCCGATGTGTTCCGATGATAATGTCGACTTCTCCGTTTTTGAGTCTTTCCAATGCTTTCTTTTGCTGTGCCGGTGTACGGAAACGTGACAGCATCTCCACAGTGATCGGGAAATCACCGAGTCGTTCCATAAAGGTGTTGTAATGCTGCTGTGCAAGGATCGTTGTCGGAACCAAAAAAGCGACCTGCTTGCTGTCATTGACTGCTTTGAACGCAGCTCGCAGCGCAATCTCTGTCTTGCCATAACCGACATCACCACAGATCAGGCGATCCATGATCTTCGTGCTTTCCATATCCCGTTTGGTATCTTCGATCGCTTTTAACTGATCCTGTGTCTCTTCATATGGAAAAAGTTCTTCAAACTCATTTTGCATCGGTGTATCCTGACTAAACGCATAACCCTGCATCTGTTGTCGCTTGGCATACAAAAGCACCAGGTCTTTGGCGATCTCCTGTACTGCGGTGCGCACACGCGACTTTGTCTTTTTCCATTCGTTTGAATTTAACTTGTTTAGTTTAGGCTTTTTCGCACTCTGGCTTGCAAACTTCTGTAACACATTCAAACCAGATACCGGAACATACAAATTACCGCCATCTCCATATTCGATCTTAATAAAATCTTTCGCCACACGGTCAACCTGTACTTTTTCAATTCCTTTGTAAATGCCCAGTCCATGATTCTCGTGTACGACATAATCACCAATGTTGAGATCATGGAAACTCTGGATCACTTTGCCGTCATATTTTTTCTGGCGTTTTCTCTTCGTTCTGGTCTTTGCGCCAAAGACATCTCCTTCTGTTACGATAACAAATTTTGCTGTCGAATAAATAAAACCTTTGCGCAGATATCCATACGATACCATGATCTGTCCTGCCGACAAGGTCGTATCCAGTGTTTCCCGGTAAAAAGATGCCACTCCCTCTGCATTCAGGTCACGGCTCATACGCTCCGCACGCGTTCTGGAAGCCGAAAGAACGACAACACGATAACCGGTCTCACTCCATTTTTTCAGATCTTCGATCAAAAGATCATAATGTTTATTATAAGAACCGATCGTCTGTACATGCAATGCATAACTTTCATTGACTTTGATCTTCTTTGGCAGTGTGTCTAACATGGTCAGATAAATTGTTCTTTTTTGTTCTAACATAGCAAGTGCCGACTCTGCACTATATAACAGTTCCATCTGCTTTGGCAGGATATATCCCTTTTCAAGTCTGCCTTCCATACTCTCACGAAATTCCGTTTCAATTGCTTCTGCTTTCTCCATGCAAAGTTGTACATCATCAACAAAGAACAGTGTATTTTGACGATCAAAGTAATCAAAGAAACTGCCCTGTCCGATTGAAAAATACGGAACAAAGCTTTCTAAGCCATCTCTTTGTCCATATTCCCGGTACTCTTCTTCTAACGCTTTGATCATCTCATTGCATCGGTTGACGGCTTCATGGTTTTTCTCTTGTCGAAAATGCTCGATATTCTTTTTCTGATCCTTTTTCATTGCTGCAAATGCTTCTGTGATCTGTGCTTTTGTCACAATAAATTCAGAAGCCGGAAAGATCATAAGGCTCTCGATCCTTTCGATCGAACGCTGGCTTTCGACATCAAACGAACGGATCGTGTCAATCTCATCTCCCCAAAGTTCTACACGATAAGGACAGTCTGCCGTAATTGGGAAAATATCCGCAATCCCACCACGCACAGAAAAATCACCGGGATTTTCGACCTGACTTTGCCTTTTGTATCCCATGTCGATCATTCGGACAATAAAATTTTCAAGATCCATCGTATCGCCTTCCGTCACAAATTGCATGGCTCTCTGATAAACCGATAGGTCGAAAAGATGCTCCATTCCAGCATCCATTGTTGTGATGATCGTTCCATTTTCCTGTGCCAAAAGTGCCTGTATCGCTTTCAGACGTTCGACCGTGATTGCATTTCCATGTACATCGGCACTGTAAAAGATCACATCCTTTGCCGGAAAATACAATACATTTTTATCAAACATCTTATAGTCTTCAAGCATTTCTCTGGCTTTGATCTCATTTTGCACGACAATAACAGACCATCCTTTTTCTTTTGACAGTCCGTAAATAAAATGTGCCTTTTGCGAATCCATGCAACCTGAAATATGCATAGGCAGACGTTCTCTGTCTATGCATTCTTTGGCACTGCTATATGCATTTATCTCCTGTAAAGGCTGTAATAACGTTTTCATTTTTCCCCTCTTTATCCGTTAAACCGGTTCATGGCGGTACGGGTATCCTCCGTGATCATGACTTCACACGCCTGTACTACTTTTTCTAATGCTTCCCGGATCACCGGTTCTTCTTCTTTGGCGAAACGCCCCAGAACATAATCGGCAAGATCCCAGCCTTTTGGCTTCTCTCCCACACCGATGCGGATCCTCGGAAATTCCTGACTTCCCAGATGTGCAATGATATTCTTGATCCCATTGTGACCGCCTGCACTTCCTTTTTCTCTGATACGAAGCTTTCCCGGAGCCAGATTGATATCATCATAAATAATGATCAACTCATCGGTCGGATCGACCTTATAATAATCAACCAACTCTCTGACACTTTCCCCACTCAGGTTCATATAGGTCAATGGTTCTGCCAAAAGCACCTTTTGACCGGCAATCACACCTTTGCCGCAAAGTGCTTTGTGCTTCTTCATATCCAGTGAAATGTTGTTTGCATCTGCTAACGCTGTGATCGCAGAAAAACCAATATTGTGTCTTGTTCCATTGTATTTACTTTCCGGGTTTCCAAGTCCCACTATGATATACATCTTCGTTCTCCATTCTGCTAACTGTTTCGTCATACCGTGTTCCGGTTATGTACCATGCCGTTTCTGTCCGGCACTACTGTTTCTTGTGTTTATACTTTGTAGTGCTGCTTTTATACCAGGTCACTAATAATGTTTATTAGTACGGGCTTCACCTAAATGTACGGTTTCACCTTTATACTTTGCTAAAGCTTCATGATCGACAATATGACGGTTATCCATTGTTTTCATGATATCTACAATATGTACTCCACTGGCAACCGAACTGTCTGCAAGATTTAAGATCTGGTTGTCACGGAATGATAATACAAACGGATGTAAGATATCGGTCGGATTTTCTGTAATTACCAGACCTTTGTCTCCATTGCTCAGATCAACACAGACACCCGGCTGCAACACATTAATGCTGTCGACCAACGCCTGCACAACGAGCTGATCGTATCCGTTTGCTCCGTCTAAAAGGTAACGAAGTGCCGTAATCTCTGACATCGGTTCTTCTTCAAACTTCATCGCTGTCATCGTATCAAATACGGAAGCTACTTTTAAGATTTCTACCTCATTGATCTTTTTGGTATTTTGAATAACATCTGCATCTCCAATCTGATACAGATCACGCATCGCAAGTGTTGTTGTTCTCTTTACCCCTGCATCCAGCTCATAATCTTTGTTGATCAACTGATATCCTGCATAATAATAGGTATTGATCTTCTTTTCATCCTCCTCTGACCTCTCTTCTTTCTTGATCTTGCGCAGTGCAAGCGGCATCATAAGTTCACCGATATCATGAAGAATACCTCCAACGACCACATCAAGCTGTGCTTTAAAATCAAGTTCCATCTTTTTCGAGATCAATGCACATAAAATAGCTGTGTTCAATGCATGTTTATAAACATAATCTTCTGTACTGCGTAAGTTTTGTACAAAATTAATCTTGTGATATAAAGAACCGTATTTCTTGATCACCTGATTCGCAAAAGGATACATCCCCTTTGGTTCTTTCTGTGCTGCCACATCATCAAGGATATCACGTATTGTAAAGATCGCCATTGCCTGAAAACGCTCAAACTCAATATCATCTTCACTCATTGGCGGAACCGGCTCTGCAGGCTCAAGAATATAGACACCGATCAATCCAAAGTTCTGAATGCTGACAATCCCCTGTCTGGTCAGTTTCGAATTACGTTCATACAGCATAACACCATTTTTATTATAAATGGGCTTTGCCAGGCGCATCCCTGTTTTCAATTCATCCGATTTTATAAATAACATATGCTTCCCTTACTCCTTTTCAGACCTTTTCTCCTGCAAATTGCTCGTAACACGGTTATAAAGTTCCAATGCTGCATTATATCCCATGTTTTTCTGTCTGTGATTGACTGCTGCCGATTCACAGATAACTGCGATATTTCGTCCCGGACGAACCGGAATCGAATGACATACGACCTGATTGCCTAAGAATTCAATATACTGCTCTTCCAGTCCTAATCTGTCATATTCCTGCTCTTTGTCATATTCTTCCAGTTTAATGACCAGATTGATCTCCTGCTCATCCTTTACACTTTCTACACCAAACAATGTCTTGGCATCAATAATACCGATACCTCGTAATTCAATAAAATGTCTTGTGATATCCGGTGCACTTCCGATCAAAGAACTGTCGCTGACTCTCTTGATCTCAACAACATCATCCGATACCAGACGATGACCGCGATGGATCAGCTCTAATGCGACTTCTGATTTACCGATACCGCTTTCACCCATGATCAGAACACCTTCACCATAGATATCAACCAATACACCATGTACCGAACATCTTGGTGCAAGTTCTGTATTCAGCCAGCGGATCAGTTCTGCCATAAACGGAGAAGTTGCTTTACGGCTTCTCAAAAGCGGTACATTGTATTTGTTCGCCAGTTCGACGATCTCATCTTCGATCCAGATCTCACGGCAATAAATGATACATGGAGGCTTTGGTGATTCTTCACTGCCACACATAATGCGTTCCATTACCTCAACACTTCGTTCAATACCGATCTTTTGCATATAAGTATGTTCTACATGACCGATGATCTGGATACGGCTGGAATCAAAATAATCAAAATAACCTGCTAACTGTAATGCCGGACGATTGACTTCTGTCTGTGTGATCTTGACATGATCGATATCGAGATCCGGTGTACAATTCTCTAACTCTAATTTGTCTGCTAATTCCTTTAATGTTACATTATATCCACTACCTTGCATAATCTTTCCTCCATTCTTTTATTATGTACTCTCGGAATTTTCTAAACGAAATATTTCGAGATGGATTTTTGTTATACAATGACATTTTTGCAGTGCGTACACGGTGTGTACGACGAGAAAATGGAAGCAGTATATCGAAAATCCAGCCGAAAGGGTTCGTTTGGAGAAGATACCGAAAGTACATTATTATGTACTCTCGGAATTTTCTATTCAGAAGATTCCGGTAACGCATTATTTCTTTTTTTTGTAAATTTATTCTTTTTTCTTTGATCTTGCTTTTGGCATGCTTTATTTTTGCTGTTCTTGTATCTGCTTTTGGCATGCCCTGCTTTTGCTGTCCTTCATCGGCTTTTGATCTGCGTGTTTTTATTTTTCTTCCTCAATAAAAGCACTACTCTGTCTGTTATTATGAAAGAACTCATACACCTGCTTTGCAGCCCGTTCATTCATGGTATCCACCTGTGCCAGCTCTTCTACCGATGCATCGCGGATTTTTTCTAATTCCTTAAAATAGCGCATCAGGGCTTTTCTTCTCTTTTCGCCGATTCCCGGAATATCATCTAAGATTGATCTGACTTGTGTTTTGCTTCGTAACGACCTATGGTATTCGATTGCAAAACGATGTACTTCATCCTGAATTCTGGTCATCAGATGAAATCCTTCGCTGTCAGTCTCGATCGGGATCTCTCTTTCCTGAAAGAACAATCCTCTGGTACGATGCTTGTCATCCTTTACCATACCACAAACAGGAATTGCTAACCCAAGTTTGTCTAATACTTGCTGTGCAATGTGCACCTGGCCTTTTCCACCATCCATCATGATCAGATCCGGGAAACGTGTAAAGCTTCCAAGATCGGTGTTCCAGTCTTTCTCTTTGAGATTCTTCCTTTCTTCCAAACCATGCTGAAAACGTCTACTCAGCACTTCTTCCATACTTGCATAATCATCCGGGCCCTGTACGGTCTTAATTCGAAACTTCCGGTAATCGCTTTTCTTTGGTTTGCCGTTTTCAAAGACTACCATCGAACCGACTGACTGAAAACCATTGATATTAGAAATATCATACGATTCAATACGTAAGACTTCTTCTATGCCCATCCAGCCGCATATCTGTGCCATTGCACCGGAGGTTCTCTCTTCTTCCCGACGGATCTTTTCGCTGTCTTGTGTCAGAACCATTGCCGCATTCTTATGTGCAAGCTCCATCAAACGCTCTTTTTGACCTTTTTGTGGAACGATCACGCTGACTTTACTTCCTCTTCGCTGTGTCAGCCATTCTTCGATCAGATGACTATCCTGTATCTCATATTCTACCATGACTTCACGCGGAATAAAAGGTGTTCCGGCATAAAACTGCTTGACAAATGCCTGCAAGATCTCATCATTGCCGTCCCCACCGATTCCCTTCAGATAAAAATGATCCCTGCCGATCATTTTTCCTTCCCGGACAAAGAAAACCTGTACGACTGCTTCTTCATTCGTAGATGCAACGGCAATGATATCCCGGTCTACACCGCCGAAGTCTGTAATCTTCTGGCGAATCTCTACTTTTTTCACGCTTTCGATCAAATCACGATAATTCGCTGCATCCTCAAACTCCAGATTTTCGGAAGCTTTTTGCATCTTCTCCTGTAAGACTTCGATCACTTCGCGATAATCTCCTTCTAACAGTTTGAGTGCCTTGTCAAAATTTTTGCGGTATTCTTCTTTGGAAATATAGCCCTGACAAGGGGCATCACATTGTTTGATATGATAATTCAGGCAAGGTCTCTGCTTTCCTTCATCTTTTGGCAATGCCCGGTTACAGGTACGCACATGATAGATCTTTTGCGCCATTTCTATCGCATTCTTGGCCGTCCCCTGACTGGTAAACGGTCCGAAATAACGTGATTTGTCTTTTTTTTGCTGGCGGCAATAGATCAGGCGCGGATAATCTTCATATACCGTTGCCCGTATAAACGGATAGGTTTTATCATCCTTTAACATTGTGTTATACTTTGGCAGATGTTCTTTGATCAGGTTATTTTCCAATACCAAAGCTTCCACTTCCGAATCGGTGATGATATATTCAAAATGATCGATATGCGAGATCATCTGCTGAATCTTTGGTGTAACACGACGGCTGCTTTGAAAATACTGTCGCACGCGGTTCTTGAGGCTGATCGCTTTCCCGACATAGATGATCGCATCTTTTTTATCATGCATCAGATAAACACCGGGCTTTGCCGGCAGCTTTTTTAACTCTTCTTCTATATTAAACATCTTGTTCTCCCAGACATTGTAATCGTTGCGATTTTCTATTGCTTTTTATCCTATATAGTATACATTTTTTGTTCGTCTTTGTAAATTTGAACTGCTCAATATCCTTTCTCAAAAAAAGAACAGACCGCCAATATCATTCTGCCTGCTACAGAAAACATTGAAAAGTCTGTTCCTTATTTTGGTTATTTTAAATACTTTTTATCCGATTACTTTCTTTTTGCCGTAATCTATTTTCAGGAAGCCCTGTAATCCGATCTCCCGGCTGTCAATACTTTTGTTTTCCGGTCTGTCATGTTCAGCCTATATACTTTTAGCCTATCTTTTTTTCTCTTTGCTCTATCCTAAAATCTTTTTCAGATCCTGCTGTGGTGTGCTGGTAGGCGAGATTGCATAATGCTCTACTAGATATTGCAACACATTTTGTGACAGGAATGCCGGAAGTGTCGGTCCCAGATAAATATTTTTGATTCCGAGATGAATCAGTGTCAGCAAAATACAAACTGCTTTCTGTTCATACCAGGAAAGGATCATCGAAAGTGGCAGTTCATTGACATCACATTCAAATGCCTTCGAAAGTGCGATTGCAACCTGAATGGCACTGTATGCATCGTTACACTGTCCCATATCCATAATGCGTGGCAGACCATTGATCTCGCCAAGATCCAGATCATTAAAACGATATTTTCCACATGCCAGAGTCAGAATGATCGAATCTTTTGGTGTCTCTTTGACAAAGTCTGTATAATAATTTCTTCCGGCTCTTGCACCATCGCAGCCACCGACTAAGAAGAAATGACTGATATCTCCGGCTTTTACGCCCTCGATGACTTTATCAGCAACGCTAAGCACTGTGCCATGACCAAATCCTGTCATCACGTATTTACCGCCATTGATACCGCTTCGTTCCTGATCTTCCTGATATCCGCCAAGTTCTAATGCTTTTTCAATGACCGGTGTGAAATCTTTCTTATCATCAATGTGTACGATCTCAGGATATGATACTACTTCTGTAGTAAAGACACGATCCGCATAACTTGGTTTGACTGGCATCAGACAGTTTGTTGTGAACAGAAATGCACCCGGTACATTTGCAAATTCTTTCTGCTGGTTCTGCCATGCTGTTCCAAAGTTCCCTTTCAAATGAGCATATTTTTTCAGTTTTGGATAACCATGTGCCGGCAGCATTTCACCATGTGTATACACATTGATCCCTTTTCCTTTTGTCTGCTCTAAAAGCAGTTCTAAATCCTTGAGGTCATGACCACTTACCACAATAAACGGTCCTTTTTCAATCTGTAAACTTACTTTGGTCGGTTCAGGTGTTCCATAGCTGGTGGTATTTGCCTGATCGAGCAATGCCATACATTGCAAGTTGACTTCTCCTACTTCGAGAACAACCGGCAAAAGCTGTTCCATGCCAAACTCCTGACTAATCGTTTGTAATGCTTTATAGAAAAATGCATTGACTTTTTCATCCCGGTATCCAAGCATTTCTGCATGATAAGCATACGCAGCCATACCACGGATTCCAAATAAAATTAAGGATTTCAGGGAACGAATATCTTCATCGGCATCCCATATCTGCTTCATATCATAATCCGTAGCTGACATACAGCCACACTGACTTGCAAGCTCCTGTGTCCTATTGTGGACCTTTTGGATCATTTCAAATATGGTATTCTGATTAAAATTCACATTTGTGATCGTTGTAAAAAGTCCCTCAATGATCAGGCGGTCTGTCTCCGGTTCGTTTGGACATCCTTTGCAAGTATTTGCTAAGGCGATCATGGCTCCCGTCAACTGATCCTGTAACGCTGCTACTTTGGCATCTTTACCACAAACTCCAGCACTGCCGGTACAACCTGTACATCCTGCTGTCTGTTCACATTGAAAACAAAACATCTTTTTTTCCATTTTTTCTATCCTTTCTTTGGATTCATGCTTTGACAAATAGTATCATGCCCTAAAAAGCATTTATTCTTTCACTTTTTACAAAAGCAGTGTTTCATCCGCTTTTGTAACGTCAGGTAGAATTTGCCTGATCTGTTGTCTGATCTGTCTTTCGCATGAAAATGTGATTGATTTGATAGCTGCATTATGTCATAATTCTTACAACAAGAATGTTGTTATAACAACAAACAGGAGATTTTTATGAAAAACATTGATTTTTTAATGACAACCCCTCTCTGGAAAGGGCTGAAAGAAGAAGAAATCGAAGCCATTTTACCCTGCCTTCGGTCAGAAGAAAAATTTATTAAAAAAGGGGAATTTGTTTATCGGATGGGCGATCCGATCTCCTCTCTCGGAGTCCTTTTGCAAGGAAAACTTTCGATTGAGCATGATGATCTCTGGGGTAACAAAACGATTCTCAGCATGATCACCCCCGGAAACATTTTTGCCGAAACGTATGCCTGTGTACCCGGTGAACCGCTTATGGTCAATATCGTCGCGATAGAAGACAGTCGTATTCTCTGCCTGAATATGCTTCATTTACTGACAACCTGCGAACGTTCCTGCCCGCATCACAACAAATTGATCCGTAACCTTTTAGCGATCCTCGCACAAAAAAATTTGCATCTTTCCCGCAGAAGTTTTCATACTGCTGCCAAAACCATACGTGCAAGACTGCTTTCCTATCTGTCATACGAAGCTTCCAGACAGGGAAGTCTTTCTTTTGACATTCCATTTAACCGCCAGCAGCTTGCGGATTATCTGAATCTGGACCGCAGCGCATTGTCTAATGAACTCAGCAAGATGCAAAAAGAACAGATCATTATCTGTCATAGAAATCATTTTTTGCTGCATACGGATTCTTTTGACGAAATGGATTTTTAAATGTTTTGATCTTTTATTACAGTATCATGTAAAACAATCTGGTTCTTTTCATGCAATAGATTTTTAAATATTCTGCTGCTTTTTGAAACAGTAATCAGTTATTCTATTGCTTTTTGAAATAGTAATCATTTTTAATACAATTTACAGCAATGATTACAAATTCTTCTGTACAGAATGCAAAATCAATTATATAATAAGAGAATATGCTGCACAAAAAACAGAAAGGTATTTTTTATTTATGGTTATTACAATTATTGAAAAAGTGTATTCATTTCTTTGGGGAGATCTGTTCACATTGCCATTACCTGGTGGTGGAGCACTCGGCATTTCTCTTTTAATCCTATTATTGATCCCAACCGGCATTTATTTTACGATCCGTACAAAATTTCTACCGATCCGTTTATTTCCTGATATGATCAAATCTTTGCTGGAAAAGAAAGCGGACAAAAGCAGTCTGTCTTCTTTGCAAACGCTATTAGTCTCAACGGCTACCCGTGTCGGCATGGGAAATCTTGTCGGTGTGGTTGCCGCAATTTCTGCAGGTGGCGCAGGTGCGGTATTCTGGATGTGGATCACGGCTTTGATCGGTTCTTCGACTGCATTTATAGAAGCAACGTTAGCACAATTATATAAACAAAAAGATCCTTTATATGGCGGATACCGGGGCGGTCCGGCATATTATATCCATGCTTTTATAGAAGAAAAACAGAAACGGCATAAGAAAAGAAATCTGCTTTCTGTACTGTTTGCGATTTCCGGTCTGATCTGCTGGTGCGGTATCAGCCAGGTTATCAGCAATTCGGTTGTATCTTCTTTCAAAAATGCATTTTCGATTCCGCCAATCTACACTATTGTTGTATTGGTGATCCTGTCAGCCATCATTGTCCTTCGCAAAAATGCAACGGTAAAAGTATTAGATATGATGGTTCCTGTTATGGCAGTTTGTTATTTTACGATCACGATTCTGATCATCGTTTTGCATATTCATCTGCTCCCAAGTATCTTTTCGCGGATTATCCGTGAGGCTTTTGGCCTGCGTCAGGTAGCTGCCGGCGGTTTTGGTGCAGTTTTGATGAATGGTATTAAGAGAGGACTTTTTTCTAATGAAGCCGGTTCGGGTTCTGCTCCCTGTGCCGCAGCCGCAGCAGAATGTGACCAGCCGGTCAAAGCCGGACTGGTACAGGCTCTCGGTGTTTTTATCGATACGATCGTTATTTGCAGTTGTACTGCCATGATCATGCTTCTTGCCCCCGAAAAACTCGTCAAAGGATTACAGGGCATGGATCTTTTACAGGCTGCAATGAAATACCATCTTGGAGATTTCGGTGTTATTTTTATTGCCGCAACCTTATTTCTGTTTAGTCTGTCGACGTTCCTTGGCATTCTTTTCTACGCCAGAAGCAATGTCTCTTATTTATTTGGTGACAAATGGATCTGGCAGACTGCCTATAAGGTTCTTGCCTTGATCATGCTCTTTATCGGTGGACTTGCCGCCTATACGTTTGTCTGGGATCTGGGAGATGTCGGAATCGGATTAATGACCATCTTTAATGTAATAATCCTGTATCCACTTGGTGGTAAAGCTTTAAATGAATTAAAACTGTACGAAAAAGAAAAGAAAGAAAAAAGGAACTAAAAAAGTGCAAAGCCTGCACTTTGTCAAAAGTTTAATGGAACATTAAACTTTGCAAGAATTGCAATAGCAATTCTTGTTGGTGTGCCACTACTGTACGAGCAGTTTTCTATGTGCCACTACTGTACAAGCAGTTTCCTATCTTCTCTGACGGTATTTTTTACGGATATATTGTCCGGCTTTCGACAAGTCTTTCTTGGTCCATGCACCGGTCTTTTTGCAGCCCGGCCGAAGCAATGCGCTGGATTCATTTTTATTCGACAGACTCCAGCAAAAATAGCTGACATTTCTTTTATCCAGTCTTGTAAGCCAGCGGCTGGTGGAACTTGTACTGATTGCACCATTTCCACTTGCTGCTGTCATACCAAATTCCGTGACAATCACGGGAATCCCCTTTTTTCTCGCAAGATCTAACTTAGCAGGCAGATATTTATTATGACTCCATTCATTTGCATAAAAATGCAAAGAATACATCACATTTTTTACATTTTTGAGTGGACTGTCTGCGACCTCCACATGCGTGCCATCCGATCCTAACTGTGACCATGTAGGCGTTCCTACGATCACGATCGCTTTTGCATCCTTTTTCCGAATCACTTTAGTCACCGACTGCGCATAAGACCGGATCGTTTTCCAACTGCATTCGTTTGGTTCATTGCATATCTCATAAAGAACATTTTTCTGCTTTTTGTACTTGGCTGCCATTGTTGCAAAGAAACGCTTTGCTTCTTTGATATGCTGTTTCGGGTTGCCATCACTCAGGATATGCCAGTCAATGATCACATACATACCAAGCTTTGTCGCATATTGTACTCCCTCTTCCACTTTTGTCCGAAGGGCTTTTTTGTCTCCGCCGGAACAGTAGCCGTTGTATTCAGAGGTGTACATAGCAAGACGGATTGCATTAACTCCCCAGTCATCACGAAGTGTACGAAAAGCCGCTTCGTTCACATAAGGCGAGCCAACATCCCAGTTGATGCCATGCGTACTGACTCCACGCAGTTGAAATTTCTTTTGCGACTGATCGACTAGATCCACCCCTTTGACAGAAAGCCTGCCATGCCGGGCAAGAGGCGTCTTTGCATTCATCTGGCTGGCTGTTGCTGCCGTGCCGGACATGCCAAACATTCCGCTTCCAATACACATTGCAAAAATAAGACCGATTACAGCTATGATATGCTTATTTTTCCGTTTTTCCTTATACGTTCTTTTCATGTTGATCCCCCAATATACTTAATATACTCTCGGAATCTTCTGAACGAAAAGTTTCAAGATGGATTTTTGATATACTGCCGAAAAATTCATTTTGAGAAGATACCGTGGGTACATCTTATAAAAAATATAAGGTGTCAAAAACTTTTTCAAATATCCGATTTCGCTTCGGAAAAGGTTTTACAACAGAACAAAATCTTTTGCAAAACCTTTGTTTCCAAATGATACAGCTTATCTTCTAAAATTTCTGACACCTTATATTCTAATGTATTCTATGATTCAAGTGAATAATAAACAAGGCAACTCGCAGCAATTAACCAAAATAACCCTGTGACTGTTTGTCACTGTCTTTTGCCTGTCCGTATGTCTTATAATGTTCAATGACTTCTGCCATCTGCTCATCCGATAAAACATTCGGAGTACCGATCGCCATCGCACGCCATTCAACCTGTGCACACCATTCGCATGTCAGGGCAACTGCAAATGCTTTCTCTAAAGAATCACCATATGCTACCATACCATGATTTGCCATCAAAAGTGCCTTGCTGTCAGACTTGCGGAGACAATCACGAACTTTTTGTGCCAGTTCCGGTGTACCATATGTCTCATACGGAACGGTTGGAACCGTTGCAACACCTGCATCTGCGATCGCATAATGTGTTGCTTTCAGATCCACTCCTGCACAGGCAAGTGTTGTACAATACATAGAATGTGCATGAACAACTGCACGTGCATCCGGTTTCTCTAAATAAAATGCTGCATGAAGTCCGCTTTCGCTTGATGGCTTACATTTGCTGTCAACCACATTTCCCTGAAGATCCATCACAACAACATCCTCTGCTTTCGTCTGTGCATAAGGCACACCGGATGGACTGATCACCATATATCCGCTCTCCGGATCATACATACTGATATTACCTGCTGTACCAATCGTAAGTCCTGATGATATCAGCTTGTTTCCATACTCAACGACTTTTTGTCTTAATTCTTCTAATAACATAATAATCCTGTCCTTTTCTCCATATTTGTCAGTGCTTAACTGCTCTTTTCATTCTACCATGTTTGATTAGAATACACAATGATTTTCACTCTTCTACATATTCCCGGTACAGTTCACATACTCTGTCCTGCATTTTCTTTACAATATCTTCCGGTTCGATCAGCTTAATTCCTGCTCCCAATCCGATCAGCCAGCCAAAGAAATTATTGCTGACGGCAACATCTGCAGTTACTCTGAAATGGCTGTCATCTTCTTTTCGCATCTGCACATCTCTTCCAAAGCGATCTAATATCACTCCGGCAAATTGATTCTCACAGATCATCGTGACAGATTGCACTTCTCCATCAAACATGCTGAATCTTTTCTTGGTATAAGCTGTAATATCCATCTTTTGAAACTGCGCACGTCCTTTTCTTGGTTCTGTAAGCAGTCCGATCCTGATCATCTTGTCAACACGAAAATGTTTCAAAATACCGGCGACACTATCATAACCAACCATGTAATAATTTTCATGATCCCAGACAAGCCCCCACGGTGAAATCTGATAAAATGCCCCATCATGACGCAATTCCATTTCTTTATCCACATTCCATTGATAATATTGAAACTCTATCATCACATTTTTATCAATTGCACTATGTATAATGTCAACATTATAATAGATACTTTCATTCATCGTCTTGATCCTGCCATGCACATAGACCTGTCGGTTCAGTTTCTGTGCATCATATTTGCTGACAAATCGCTCTAATTTTTTGATTAATTGGCGGGATTTTTTCTCTGTAATGAACTTTGATGACTGTACTGCATCTACAAGCAGCTTAAGTTCTGCAAGTTCCAGCTCTCGTGCGCCAACATAGTAGTACACAGTACGGTCTCTTTGTTCCCGCTGAATGTCGATCCCATAAAACCGCAGTAATTCAAAATCCGAATAAATACTTTTTCGCTCCGCACTAATGTCATACGCTGCTAATTTGTCAATGATCTCTGCCATGCTCAAACCATGCTCATCATCGGTATTTTCCAGCATGATCTGCATTAAATATAGTAATTTTAATTTCTGATTCGTACTTTTTGCCATAATCTCCTCCATTTTTCATTTCTCTTATCCGACTTTATCTTCTACAAGTTCTTCACTTTTCAAAAGATGCATCTTTTTCTCTTCGTTTTGAGAAATGAAAACACCTCAACGATGATTACTTTGTCAGACTAATCATCCATTTCGTCTTCCCAGTCGTCATAGGCTTCATCATATCCATAATCATAAGCAGATTCACTTTTATCATTTCCAAATTCATCTTCAGCATAATCTTCAGCATAATCATCTGCATAATCGTCCGGATTATCATAATCATACATATCGGAATTAATGCTGTTTTTTCCTTTTCCGGAATATGACTTGCTATATGAACTGCCGTTATTTCTTGCACTTCCATAAGAAGGAGATTCTGTTGGCTGAGCAGATGGAGACGGACTGCTTTGGAAAGATGAATGATGATCAGAATACGTTTTACCTGACGATTTATGCCGATAGCAATAAATGCTATCTTCCGCACGTTCATTATCGCAACCTGTGTAAAGGCATTTTGAGTTTTCTCTATCTGCGTCTCCGATCGCACTGAACACAGCTATCATTACAATAATTCCTATCAATCCTAAAAATACCGGCATTCCTGAATTATTCTTCATGTTAACGACCCCCAATCCTCATATAAGCAATTTCTCTCTTGTTTTTTTATTTAATTGTATTATAAAAAATAAGGAGTCCAATAAAAACACCTCGCAAGTAAAACTTATGTTCTGAAATTTTCTATCTCCCAAACGCTCTCTAATCTTCCCGTTTCTTTCCCCAGAAAAACAACGCAACCGTTCCCGGGCCGGTATGACTTCCGATCGTTGTACCGATATAATTGATCTTTACCTTGCCATTAAGCTTTGGGAATCTTTCTTCGACTAATCTTGCAACTTCTTTGGCATCTTCAATGCAGGCAGATTGTGAAATATAACATTTTCCGGAATAATCCAGTCCATCCTGTGCATTTTCTTCCATCCTGTCAACGATCGCACGAATAACTTTTTTCTTGGTACGGATCTTAAATCTTGGGATCAATCTTCCCAAATAATCCATATTTAACAGCGGACAGATGTTTAGAAGCGATCCGATCGCACCTGCGGTCTTTGATATTCTGCCACCCTTGATATAAAATGAAAGATCTGTAGAAAAGAACCAATGATGCACATTGAGCTTATATTCTTCTGCCCAGTTATATAGTTCTTCTATCGTCTTACCATCCTTACGCATTGCAGCAAGTGTATCCATAAGCAGTCCATAACCGGAAGAAGCTCCGAGCGAGTCTACAATGAAGATCTTGCGGTCAGGATATTTCTCTGACAATTTTTCTTTTGCAATATTTGCAGAATTAACCGTACCGGAAATGCCGGAAGACAGGCACAAATGCAACACATCTTTTCCAGCTTTTAAGAAACCTTCAAAATATTCCTCATACTCTTCTGCGTTGACCTGTGATGTTTTTGTATCTGCCCCCTGTGCCATTTTCTGATAAAACAGGTCAAACGGCATCGTCTGACCGAGATCGTCTGCATATTGTTTTCCATCCATTTCATAATGAAAACAAATATATTTTACATCCATCTCTTCGAATTGTTCCTTTGTCAGATCTGCTGTAGAACAACAGCTTAAAATATAATCAGCCATAACATTCTTCCTTTCTGCTTACTCCATTTTTTTGCTATTCATACTCTGATATGCCTATTACAGGCTAACCTTCTTATCCTAATTAAACTATAGCATATTACGCGTCATAAATTCAATAAAAACACTATCCTCAAGAGATTACCTTGTGTCTTTTTTCTCGATATGATATAATTTATAAAAATTTTATTTATATAAGGAGGAGGCACTTAAATGCATATTTCAAATTTTCAAAACTATTCTGATATCAAAAGATCTAATATTTCTATATTGCTAGGCTATGGATTAATGAATGTTATTCTTGTCATATGTTATCTGCTAGAAGTTCTAAAAGGCAGCCGTACCATTTCCTATTATATTATTTTCTGTATTTTAGCGTTACTTCCTTTTCTTGTAACCGTTGTAGAATACAAACACAACCCGGAATCTGAAAAGATCAAGATCATGTTGCCAATCGGCTTTGGTATTTTTTATTGTTTTATCATTTTTACAACATTTTCACCGGTAGCATATGTCTATTCTCTGCTTATAGCAGCATTGTTAATCTGTTATGGCAGTCCCCGATTGAGTGCACTTTATATGTCAGCAACATTTCTTGCTAATATTGTTCAGATTGTATATGGCTTTTTCACCAATCATTACACATCTAATGATTTGCCGAATATTGAAATCCGAATTGCATCTTATCTTCTGTTTTCTCTTTATCTGATCGTGAGTGCAAACAATATCAATACCTCTAATGATAAAAAACTAAAAACCATGGAGCAGGATAAAGAGCAAATTTCAAATATGATGAATCAGCTCATGGCTGCATCAAAACAACTTGCAACAAGTATAGGGATTGTTTCCGAAAAGATGAATATACTGGAAGCATCTACCAATCATACAATGGCATCAATGCAGGAAGTTACGCAAGGAACAACAGACACTGCTGAATCGATCCAATTACAGCTGGAAAAAACAAATCAGATTCAGAATACAATAGAACAAGTCAAAAACAGATCTTCTGTTATGACAGAAGCGTTAGAGGATACGCGTGCTGAATTAAATTCTTCCCGTGAAAATATTGATACACTAATTGATCGCACAAAGATATCTAATGATGCAAATGAAAATGTTTCAAAAGAGCTTGAAGAACTTAACACATATACCGTTCAAATGCACTCTATCATTGAATTAATCGATAATATCACTACACAAACCAGCTTACTTGCATTAAATGCAAGTATTGAAGCAGCCAGAGCCGGAGAAGCAGGAAGGGGATTTTCCGTTGTTGCTTCCGAGATTTCAAATCTTGCTACTCAAACACAAGATGCAACAGTTGATATTACTACATTAATTGAAAATATTTCTAAAGAATTAGAAGAAGTGATTCGTGTTATTGCTCAAATGATTGAAAATGCAAAGGAGCAAAATAAAGCTGCAAGCAACACGGCAAAGAGCTTTTCAGCCATCGCAGATAAAACCACAATGGTGTATGAAGAAGCAGCACAAATGAAATCCATTGTTGCAGAACTTACTAACGCAAATAATATTATTGCTTCCGGTATAGAAACAATATCGGCAGCTACAGAAGAAGTTACTGCTCATTCAAACGAAACTTATGAAATCACCTCCGAAAACACAAAAACAACTGCCGAGATTGGTCGAATCATTGAAGAACTTGACCAGATGACAAAAGATCTGACAACACTAAATGTCTAATCTTTCATCGGTCACTTTTATGGCACTTCTGCCATTATGATATAAAATCCGTCTTTTAAAAAAGGTATCATGAATCGTTTTTACTGCCTCATGATACCTTTTCTTTTATTGCTAAAACATTATATCTTACGACCAATCACAACTCTACAGGGATGATTTACCCAAAATCGTATCTTCTTTCTTTTAACATCATTGTGTGATTTTAATATATTAACAGCAGATCCGTTTTTATTCATTTGATATACGTACATCTTACTTTTTTTATCTGTATGTGATCGCTGATAACCGAGTTCTATCGTAATTTTCCCTTTTTTGATACTACTTATTTTTTTCTTCTTTGCATCTATAATAGAAAACTCATACGCAAAACGTTTTCTGTTGGTTTTCTTTATCTTTGACAGAATTTTTTTAGAACCTATCTTTTTAAGGGTCAAGGACACCTCTTTTGCGGTCTGTTTCCTAATCGTTCTCAAAGCCTTTAAATCCAGTGTGAGTCGCATATTTCCATTGTCCCATTGTAGTTCCCGGATCTTTTTATCTGTCAAATAATGCAATGTTGCGCGATCTAATCTGCATCTCAGATTCTTTCTGTTTTGCATCTTAAATCTAACTTTTATAACAACCTTCCTTCTCTGCTTCGCAGTCTCCTTTTCTACTTTTTCAATCGCTCTCTTTACAAAGCTATAATTATTCTTTGCATATTTCTTTGCAAAAGAAGACTTTATTATAACAAGGATTTCTGCTTTCTTTTGTGACGTATTCTTATTTGCCAATATTGTTACACTCTGTCCATCCTTAGATTGCTCTGTGGCTTTTGTCGATACGGTCGGAACTGTCTCTCCCGGTGTAGCCGTTGGTGATACAGGCGGTGCTGTCTCTCCCGGTGTGACTGTTGGGGATGCAGGCGGTGCTGTCTCTCCCGGTGTGACTGTTGGGGATGCAGGCGGTGCTGTCTCTCCCGGTGTGACTGTTGGGGATGCAGGCGGTGCTGTCTCTCCCGGTGTAGCCGTTGGTGATACAGGCGGTGCTGTCTCTCCCGGTGTGACTGTTGGGGATGCAGGCGGTGCTGTCTCTCCCGATGTGACTGTTGGGGATGCAGGCGGTGCTGTCTCTCCCGGTGTGACTGTTGGGGATGCAGGCGGTGCTGTCTCTCCCGGTGTGACTGTTGGGGATGCAGGCGGTGCTGTCTCTCCCGGTGTAACCATTGGTGATGTAGTCGGTACTGTACTAGCACTTGGTGCAATTGTTGGGGACACAGTCGGATTCTCGCCTGGTGTTACCTGTGAATCTTTCTTTTTCTGATAATAATATGTAACATCGGTTTCTGCTTCTGTCACAGTAATCCGGTCCTGATTCACACTATTTCCCACATAAGTATAATCCGACAGATCCGGTTTTCTTAAAACATATGTTGTATTTGCAGGTACATATACCATAGCTGTTGCTGCATCCGGGATCACACTGCTTGTTCCATCTGCATTCTTCAACTGATAATGAATATTGACTGTATTCCAGGTCTGCCCGGCTGTTTTATCTGTGGCCAATACTTTTCCTGTATCAATATCAATCACTTTTCCCTCTAATATATCACCTTTGACCAAACCTGAGACATTGCTAAAAACAATGGAAAGAGACTCTCGCGCTGCATCCGGATCATACCAATTACTAAGTGCCGGTATTGTAAATTCTTTTTCTTCCTGATATTTGATCGTAATACCATTTGCATCTTTAATACTAAAGCTCATTTTCAGATGTTGTTCCTGATTGACCATATTTTGCACAACAGTACGAAATTCCAAATCTTTTTCATTTGCTTTTGTAATGTTTTTCTCACTAATCCTGTATTTTTCGCTATCACGATCCAGTGTACCGGTTCGACTATGCGGGGTTGAAATCTCCGGATCAGCTACATATAACTTCTGAGGACAACTGACATAATCCGTATTATTTAATTTTCTTGCCAGCTCCATTTTACATACTTCGCAAAAAGGCTGTCCTGCCCATCTCATCATACATTCACGACTTGGTGCAAACGCTGTCTCGGTTCCGGCCATTGTGATCCCGGTTCCCCGAAAGCCCAGCAATTTACTCCACTTAATACTATCTGCGTCAGAAGTGGCAGAAGTATTTGGCTTATTGGTATATCGCTCATACTCATCTCCCAGACCGCCAATACTGTGAGAAACCTCATGAGTCATAGCAGTACCACTGCTGTTATCTTCTGAATTCGTTGAAAATGAAAAAAGTGAATTGATCGATGCTCCAAAATCGCCATTTGTATTGGAAAGTATATGAATTGTTCCAACACTGGCTCCTGCGTCTAAATACTTTTTTTCCATTTCCTCCCTCAAATCTTTCGCTTTTTGATCACCACCATTGGAAAATCCAATCGCTTTTCCAAATAGCCGAAGGTGAAAATATGTATCTACACTCTTTCCGCCATATTCGCTTATCCCGGTTTCGTTTGAAACGGTCTGTATTGCATAAATATTGATACGATCAGAATATTCTTTATAAGGCGACCATGTCAGCATTCCCTGTGCCTTTTGAGTCGCATCTTTCACAAATTGGTCCTGCTGTTGTGCCGTATATCCGTCCCCCATGATCACAATGACAAAATTTTCCTTGTCATTTCCTGTCTTATGGATCACATGAACCGGAAATGTTGTTTTTGGTGATTCTGCATCTTCAACTGCTGTTGTCTGAGCAGTATGTGTCTTGCCTGTCATTTGGTTCGCACTTGTCTTGCCTGCTGCCATTGCCGTACCGGAAAATGGCATAGAAAAAAGCATCGTTATTCCAAGCATAATGGCTTCTAAGCGTTTTACATGTTTCTTCATTTTTCTACCCGGTATCTTATAACAGACTATTCCCCCATTTATCTAACAGTTTCTTATAAAGATACCTTTTCCTTCCATCATTTTTATCAGCCGGGATGAATTACCGGAGTGTAGGGGATATTTGTTTGATACTTTTATATCAGTTTTGAATAATATACTGTCAACTTTTCTTTGTCTCTTTTGCTATACACTATAAAACATAATAATCGTATTCATCTACCATACACTAAAATGTGTCAAATGTAACGCTTTATAATGCAAAAATCCCAAAAATTTAAGAAACCTGAATACTTCATGTTTTGTCTGTGAAATATTCAGGTTTCTTATAAATCGGGGAAGCTTGTTTTTCTGAACCGGTTACAAGAATCAGATTATAACTCTGTATACGAGATTTGATATTCAAATATTCTGATTCTTTTATCGGCATGTACTTTTGAAAGAAGTTCCTGTGTCGGATGATTCAAACAAATAATTCCATATACTTTCTTTCCTTTGAACTTTTCACTTTGTTCAAACCATGCAAGATACTGTGTAATCTGCTCATACACATCGTCATATCCACTATCCTTCTTTAATTCGACAACATATAAATTTCCATTTGCATCCTCGCATAATAAATCAAGTCTTCCTACAGGAATATTATATTGTCGTCCATATTCCCCTTTGCGTTTATAGACTTTAAGATGTTTCCCAAATACCTGCATCCCGCTTTCTATTCTAGCTGTCAGCTCTTCTTCTAACAGTTTTTCTTTTGAAAACTGCCGGTGTTTTGCTGTAGCTTCTAACTGTCTTTCATTTAAAGGCTGGGAATGTTTTATTTCACCTTCTAATGACCTTTCATTAGAAAAACGCTGATGTTTTACTTCATCCTCTAACTGCACTTCTTTCGAAGGCTGCCGGTGTTTTGCTGTCGCTTCTAATTGTCTTTCATTCAAAGGCTGGTGATGATTTGTTTTGCTCTCTAACTGTCTTTCATTCGGATGCTGTTGATGGTTTATTTCACCTTCTAATGGTGATCTTTCATTAGAAAAACGCTGGTATTTTGTTTTATCCTCTAGCTGCATTTCATTCGAAAGCTGCTGACAACGTTTTATTTCATCCTCTGATGAAGTTATTCCAAAAAGATCGGCAGTATCGGAATCAGATTCTATAATTGTATCGGACTTGACCGACAGATCTTTTTTATTTAGCCGGACATTGTGATCATCCAGTCTCTTTACTCTCTCCTGAATCGCTTTTGCAATCTTAAATTTTTTAGAATTTACGAATTTCTTTGCATCTGCATTTCTACCAAGTGCAATCAAAACACGCACATAATTATTCGCAGCATATGGCAGATCTTTATTCGCATACAGGCACTGTCCGAACAGCTCTTTCGCTTCTAAATACTTTTTCTGTTTATACAAAGAATATCCCAGATTATTCAAAGTAAATGGAATATCAGGAGCAAGCTGATAGCTCATCCGATAATATTTCTCTTCGTCTGCATAATTTTTAATCTTGCCATTCGACCAGGCTAGCATCCAGTAAATGTCTTCGTGAAAGAAATAATATTCCTGCTGCACTCTTTCAAAACAAGCAATTGCATTGTTCCACATTGCCATATTATAGTATGTATATCCAAGCAATTCATTTGGAGCACGATAGTTCGGAAACTTCCGCATAAATGCAAGCAATCCCTCTATTATCACATCATTGTCACGACTGCGGTAATACAAAGAAAGCGCCTTGCAAAACTCCGGTATTCCTTCTTCACATTGCATACTATTTACTTCATCCATGATAAAATTCCAGATTTCATCCGATGCATTTTGAAATGGAACCAAAAGATAATCAAGCACCTGATCTTCCTTTAAAATATCCTGCTTCCATTGCACATGACAAAGCTTATGAATATTGTCTTTGCACTTATTGTACTCTTTTTGCAAGTAAGACCAAAATGCCTCGAAAAAAAAGCTGTCGGTTGATACTGCATCCAGCTTTTTGATATTTTCATAAAACGATTTCGGCAAAGAGCCCTCTTCCATTTCCAAAGATATCTGCTCATACTGCGTAAAGCCATCTGTCAGCACAAATGCCACTTGATAGCAAAATTTTTGTCTTAGCTGCGCGATCGCAGGATGTGATCCCATGGAATCCAGCTTTGCGGAAATAGCGTCAAAGGACATGGTGTCAGGGAATTCTTGGGAGTAGAGGGCTTCGATGAAAGGGGTGGGGAGGGGTTGGTTTGAAGGGGTGGAGTTTGTCATGGGAATGCCTTTCTACTTTGTACTATCTTCTTTACCAACGTAATATCTGCCGGTAGCCAATCAACGGTAGTAAGTTCTTCCTTTACAAGCCATTTAGCATCCTCATGCTCTTTTAGCTCTACATGCTCTGATTTCAATTCACACCAATAACAATTCATTGATAAATGAAAATTTGGATAATCATATTCTACCACATCAATCAGATCTCCAACCAGAATATCTGCATCCAATTCTTCTTTGATTTCTCTGATCAATGCTTCTTGTGGTGTCTCACCTTCCTCTATCTTTCCACCCGGAAATTCCCAGCCGCCTGCAAATTCTCCATATCCTCTCTGGGTTACAAATATTTCTTTTTTATCATTCTTTTGTCTTTGGATCACTGCAGCAACTACCTTTATTGTTTTCATTTCGTATACTCCTTGTAGTGTATTCTCAATTCATTTCTTTTATCTTATAATAATGCTCTATTATCTGATGCATTTATATATGGGAAACGAAAATATTTCGGTCTTAACGAATAGCCAAAATCGCTTCCTTGCTACCCGCCTTTTGTCCTCTGTATGATTCTATTCGATATTACTTTGCATATAACATAGTAAATCATCCCTTACCGGATGATGCATCTTGGCAACCACCTTACTGATTGGTTTTAATTTTCCTTTGTTATCTTCCTTACGAGCTTCTTTTACATCTATAATATCAAATGTTCCCATATAATAAAAGTTTGATTCTGCATCACTTTTCTTTACAAATAAATGTTTTCTTGGTGCTGTTATGACATCTTTCATATAAGTACTTTCCATACCCATTCCGATTTTGGAATCCCATTTAAAAATCATATTATCTTCAAATACGTCCGCATAATCCGGTTTACCGTCTACATAATTGCGTTCATCTTCTGCCTTCTCTTTATGATATGTAACAAAGATAAAAACGTCTTCTTGAATACGCTTCATTCCAAACATAACGGATGACAAATCTTTTCCACAATTCATCAACAAACTTACATCTCTTCTCGAATATTTTTCATACAATACAAATGGTGAAACAACTTCATTTGTATTCATAAATTTATCATGATAACGTGCCAACCCTACTTTGATAATATCTTCCACCTGACTTCTAAATTCAACATTTCTAAGTAGTTCCCCATACTTAGACACTCTGGTAATCCGGCTTGTTTGATCACACGATATCATATCTATAGTTTCATATTTTTGATACTCCTTCTCATTACTTACAAACTTTCCCTGTAATACTCCTAGTGCACAATTAACCTGATCCTCCATAATATTTTTACGATACTTTTCCTGATATATTTTTTGAAAAGTTTCTATAGAAATTGCATTTTGATGTAATAACAGTTGAAGGATTTCGAGTTCTTCAGGACGCACTCCGCTTAATATTGTTTTCGATAAATATTCAAGGATCAACTTCTCTTGTTCTGTCAATGTGCAACAATAATTCGCTTTCTCCATACTTTCTAAAAATCCATAATATGTTTTATATTCCCTGATAATAACCAATGGATCTACCTCATTGTTACTATAAAAATCATATAGACGTGGAGTTCTCCCAAGTCTGTTTTTAAGCGAAATATAACTTTCACGAATAATTGACTTTATCCCTCTAATGCGATCAATCGAATGAAATATTTTATTCTTTGCTACTTCATCAAAATGAATTGTCGAAGCCCCTGGAATGGTTCTATTTCCACTGATCACATATTTACGAATCGTATCGGCATTATAAGAACGATCTCCTGACAATGCTACCGGAATCATAAAATTATTATTATAATTACCAATAAAATCAAGGATTACAACATATTCTTTGCCATTTGCTTTACGTAATCCTCTTCCTAACTGTTGAATAAAAACAATAGGCGATTGTGTTGGTCGCAACATAATAACCTGATTTACTTCAACAATATCTACACCCTCGTTTAATATATCAACAGAGAAAATATAATCTAACGGTTTTGTTTTATCCGTCTGTTCACCTTCCTCCATTGCTAATCGCTCAAATGCATTTTGTCTTACTTCTTCTGAATCCTCACCACTAAGTGCTACTGTGCGATAACCCAGATCATTAAATTTCTTCGATAATTCTTTGCATTCCTGTTTACGACTGCAAAAAATCAATCCTTTTACGCGATCGCCACTATATCCGTAATACTCTGACTGCTCAATAATGTGTTTCACACGCTCATCACATATAAGTTTATTAAACTCTTCTTCCAAAATATTCTTTGCTTTCGTATCCTGCACAACCGATAAATCTGTAATTCCAAAATAATGAAACGGACATAACAGATCCTCTTCCATCGCCTGTTGCAGACGAATTTCATAAGCAATCTGGTGATGAAATATTTCATATATATTATCGTTTGCATCATTGTCCGTTCGCTTATCCGGTGTTGCCGTCATACCTAAAAACAAACGTGGTCTAAAATATTGCATTACTTTTTGATAGGTATTGGCAGAACTGTGATGAGCTTCTGCTCGTGTCAAGTAAGAAACAAAAAAAAATTAATTTTTTTTATCAATGGGGAACCTTTAGCAAGATTCCCCATGTTACTTCTTTATAATTTTGTTTTCTCGCTATTACTACTGATTATACCATCATCCAGCCTGAAAGTCATCAAAGTTCCATCTGATTTCAATATGCTCATTATCATACACCAACACATAATCAATGAGATATCTGATTACTTCTTCATCAAACTCATCCAACTTACTAAGCTTTGTTAGCTGTTCCTGCTTTGCATCAAGAAAGAGATCCTTTTGCATATCAAGTGTTTCCTGCTTCTCTGTAATCAGACTTTCTATCTCTGCGATTTTCTGCTTAACTTCTGCAGTCTTTTTTGCCATCTGATCACGAGTGATATTTGTTTTTGTATAATCATCGTATATCTCAAACTTTAGCTTTGCATAGTGTGCCTTTGACTTTTTAAGTGATTCGATTTCCCTTTCAAGATTATCTGGACAATTACCGCCATCAGTTTTCAACTCAAATTCCTGCAACTGAGCCAATGCCATATTTCTAGCAATGTCTAGAAGTGTCGCCTCAAGTTCTTCACCTCTAATACGTGACACATGACCGTTGTGGCATCTGTATGAGGATTTATTTCCGTATTTATAAAGTCCCTTACCACATATTCCACAGCGAATATACGATTTACGCCACTTTC
The DNA here is from genome assembly GCF_014384965.1 of Jutongia hominis. Taxonomy (GTDB): domain Bacteria; phylum Bacillota; class Clostridia; order Lachnospirales; family Lachnospiraceae; genus Butyribacter; species Butyribacter hominis. Next base: position 11,330 of record NZ_JACRSW010000015.1, on the reverse strand, counting down.
CATTTGGTTTTCTCTTCGTCACTTCTCGTCTTGCTATCATCTTGTGAGCAAGCTTGAAGTCTTCCACAGAAACTAATGGTTCATGACAGTTTTCAACAATTATCCAGTCCTCTTTATCTCTCTGCACAACCTGATGACCGGTATCAATATTATCAGCCGTCTTGTTATTGATTACAGAACCAATATAGACTTCATTATATAAAATCTCCATTACTGTACTGGCACTCCACATGTGCTCACCAATATCCCTTTCATAACATCTCTTAACTCCAATCTTTTGGTAATACTCAAATATGCTATCATATCCATTATTATTCAGATAATTTGCAATCTCGGTGTATTTCATGCCTTTAATAGCCAGTTCAAATATCAGCTGGACAACAGGTGCTGTTACTGGGTCAGGCACTAACATATGCTTATCATCTTCACTTTTCTGGTATCCAAAAGGAGCAAATGCAGCAATGTACTTTCCCTGCTTAGCCAACACTGCCTTAGCGGCTCTTACCTTTTTTGATGCATCCTTACAATACAATGCATTCACAAGATTTTTCAGTGCAACACTCATACCTCCGGTTGAACCAAAGCTGTTAGCAGAATCGTAATTATCATTCACGCTGATATATCTTACCTGAAGAACCGGAAATATACATTCCATATAGTTACCAACTTCAAGATAATCTCGTCCGAGTCTGCTGTAGTCCTTCGTCACAATAACCTGAATCTTACCAGCCTTTACCAGATCCATCATTTTTACAAAATTAGGTCTGCTAAAGTCTGCTCCGGAATATCCATCATCTGAAAATTCCATTATGTTGCAGTCCTTTAGTTCAGGCAGTTTCTGGATATGATCAAGCATTAACTTTCGCTGATGGGAAATACTGTTACTTTCCTCATGAGCAGCCAAGTTGTCATCTTCATCTGATAATCTCATATAGAGAGCTATCGTCTTATCCATTGCTGCTCACCTCTCTTTCTTCTGCCACTTTAAGCAACTCCTTTAGGAAATCATCATACAAGAGCTTAACTTCTATATTGCCATCATAAAAAACAATTTCCGATACAAAAGCATCCACAAGCTCCTTTGTAAGTTTTCTTTTAGCCATATATTTATTGACAGTTTCTTCCCATCCTTCATCAATATGAAATTCTTTTTCATACAGACTTCTTCGATGAAGCAATTCAGTAATCTGCGCTTCAATCTCATTTACTCTGCTTTCATATTCTCTCTGATACTGGCACAGTTCTTCCGCAGTGATTAACTGTTCCCTATAATCTTCATACAAACCACTTTTGTTAGCGGTAATTCTTCTTACATCATTTTGAAGTTTTGCTATCTGCTTGGTATAAATATCATATTGAAGAACATTCTCTTTTCTGCTGTTCATCTTCTGAACAAACTTTGTTTTCTCAACACACAAACTCATATGCTGACGGATAACAGAAAAAACACTATCCATAACCTCAGAATAATCATAAGAGTACTTATTTTCACATAGCCTAGCTAATTTTCTACGGTTCTTACACTTATAATAGAACTTTTCTGAATAAGTGTGATGCCTGCCAATCAATACACTGCCTCCACAACAGGCGCATTTTGTTTTATATACCAGAATATTATCCGGCTTATTTGGAACATCAGCTTTAGGTTTTGATGCTTCTAAATGCTTCTTTTTGATATGCTCCATTCTCTCCCTTGTTTTGTAGAAAGTGTCCTTATCAATTATTGGTTCATGAACATTTTCTATTCGCTGCCATGTTGATGCATCTGTTTTAACATTCTTTCTCCCGGTATCAAGAGCCTTCCTTTGCTTTCCATGAACAATATTTCCAATGTAATATTCCCCTTGGAGTATCTCTTTTACATGCGAATAGTGCCATTCTCTTGCTTTTTCAGCAAGTTCAATCTTTCCTGACTTATAGAATCTGTATTTCGGAGGTGAAAGAATTCCTTCGTATTGCAAAGTCTTTGCAATACCAGCATATCCCTTCCCATCCAAAAACATATTAAAAATTCTAACTACATTGTCAGATACCTCTTCATCAATCAAAAGCTTTCTTGAACCATCTGTAGCCCTGTAATATCCATATGGTGGCGTTCCCTCGCTGAAGCCGCCCTGTGCCCAAATACTATGCTTTCCGGTCTCTACTTTCTTTGAAAGGTCTTTGGAATAATATTCGTTCACAATATTCTTAAACGGTACGGATAAATCAGTTCCCGGTCTTGCAGTATCAAAATCATCTGTGATAGCAATATATCTCACATCAAGAAAAGGAAATACCCTCTCAATGTAGTTGCCTGCTTCCACATAATTTCTGCCAAGTCTGCTAAGATCACGAGTAATAACAGTATTGATTTTGCCTGCCCGGATATCATGAATCATACGGTCAAATTCCGGTCTTTCAAAAGTTGTTCCTGTAACAGATATATCAGCATACACACAAACTTCTACCATATCATCCTGCCCATTAATAAACTCTCTGATATATGCAATCTGTGTATCTACAGTATCTCTTTCCTTATTCGCCTCTGATTCGAATGAAAGTCTCGCATAGATTCCAACCTGATATGGTTTTGCCTCCTTATCCAGGCTTAAAACTGCTTTTGTTGTCAGATTGTCAGTTGGCTCTGCAACTGCAATCGGCGTATTTTTTCTACTCTTTCTTGCCATACTACACAGCCTCCTTTAATCTGATATTCAGTTTTCCCGTACTGTCCACTTCAACAAAATGTCCCTGACTTTCTATTACATCAAGACATTCCTTGTAGCAGTCATCAAAGTCAAACACTACTTCAATGTGATTCTTATCAAATACCTTTATTTCACGGATAAGAGATACAACCACTTCCCTCGTGAGTTTCTCAATGTTTTTATGTTCCGTAAAATAATCAAGCCATACAAAGCCTTTGCTCTTACGATTCAACACATCATCCATTTCCAATTCAATCTGATGAATAGCAATCTCAGCATTCTTTTTTCTCTGCTCATATGCTGCATGAAGTTCCTTGTAATCTTCCTTTGAAATAATACCATCCTTCATATCCTCATAAAGCATTCCTCTGAGATCTGCACATCTGTCTACTTCTGCCTGTTTCTTTTCACGCCTTTCCTCAAGCTTTTTCATATCAAGCTGCTGAAACGGCACGTTGCCGATAAAAGAAAGAATTCTTTTAAGGTCAATCATGTTATCAATGTGTGTCTGTAAAAGCTCTAGCACCACTTCTTCCAACTTATCCGTGGAAATTCTGTGGGAACTGCACTGCTTTGAATCCTTATGGGTTGCACACAGATAATAGGCATAAGTTTTACCACCCACTTTTGAAGTTTTTCTTACCATGGGAATCCCACAGCCGCCACAGGTAACTACCCCTGACAGCGGATAAACTTCCTCTCTGTCCGGTGATGTTCTTGTATCCATTGCAAGCAATCTCTGTACTACTTCAAAATCCCTGTCCGTGATAACCGGCTCATGGTTCTTTTCAATCCTTATCCATTCGCATTTTTCTTTGATTATGGTCTTTTTGACCTTGTGATTCGGTGTTGTCTGTTTTCCCTGTACGAGATTACCTATATAAACCTCATTTGTAAGGATTCTCCTTACCATGACTGAAGTCCACTCCGACTTTTCTTTTGTCTTAAAGCATGTCTGATAATTGCTTCCTGTGCTTGCTTTATACTCAGCCGGTGGAAGTATTCCTGATGAATTAAGTTCACATGCAATTGCATCCTGACTTTTTCCATGCAACTTCATTCTGAAAATATCTTTCACAACATTTGCTGCATATACATCAATTTCCAGTTTGTGCTTATCTTTATCATTCTTTTTGTATCCATATGGCACAAATGCCGTGATTACATCTCCCTGCTTTCTCTTAATTTCAAGATGTGAACGTATCTTAATTGAAATATCACGACAGTAAGCATCATTAATAAGATTTTTGAATGGAATAATAATCTCATCTGACTGCGACTTTGCCTCTCCGGAATCAATACCATCATTGATTGCAATAAATCTTACTCCCATAGCAGGGAATAATCGCTCAATATACATACCTGAATCTATATATTCTCTTCCGAATCTGCTCAGATCCTTAGTGACAACGCAATCAATTTTGCCTTTCTTAATATCTTCAAGCATCATCTGGAATGCCGGTCGCTCAAAATTAGAGCCGCTGAAACCATCATCAACATACTCCTGCACAACCTCAATATCATTTTTGTTTTCGAGAAAATCTCTAATCAGTGATTTCTGATTTGCGATACTGTTACTCTCAGTTTTTTCATGTGAAGCAACAGCGCCATCTTCCTTCGATAAACGAACATAGATGGCTGCATGATAGATCTTTTTGATCTGACTTATCTGACTCATATGCACATCCTCCTATTGTTGTTTAAGTTAGAAGATAACTTTTCAATAAGGTGATATGCACTAATTTAGAATTTTTATACCAAAAACATCATAGCACATATCACTTTGAAATTCCACCACAAATTTTCAGACATTCAAAAGCAGATTTTCAAATGCCTGTTCCATCGACAGTCCATTATTCGCAAAGCTTACCTTAATCATCATACTTCCACGACGCAGCATATATGGATTTCCCACCTGTTTTAAGAACTGTGCCTGCCTCTTACTCTGTGGCTGATTTTTATCTATTTTAATTTTTCTAATATCAGTCAGATCTTCTATTTTTACATTGTTAAAATCCACATCTAATAGTGCTCTGTATTCTTCTGCTGTCATAAAATCTATCCCCCCTTTCAGTAAAAATGCCACCCATAAAATACAGGTGGCTATGTAACCCGGAGCAAATGCCCCGGTAATATTTAATTGTACTTTTCATATGCCCCAATCTGGATTTTTACACATTCTGTAATCTTATCAAGTAGTTCTGTATCTGAAATTGAAGCAACTACCCTCTCAATCTGGACATTTACATCAATGGATACAATCTGCTCACATAATGCCATACTGTCAAATACCTCAAAATCTGTGTCAGTAACCTTTACCTTTGCAGCCGGTATTGGACAGTGGGTTGGCAGATATTTCTTTTTCCATGTTTTTGTGGACATGGCTACTGCTGTGACAACCGGTGAATACTGATTTGCTTTGTTATTTGAGATAATAATATAAGGTCTTGTATACTTCTGAATGCTCCCTTTACTTACTGACTCCAGATTTGCAATAACAATGTCGCCCCTGTTCAGTTTCATCTATGTCATTCCTCCTGTTCCCTGATATATTCTTCTGCCTCATCCTCTGTCGGACAGGCAACAATCCGTTTCCCATATTCATCAATCACTACTGTTTCGCCCGGAAATATAATCAGTTTTAATTTTCTATTTTCTTCTGTCATATCATTCATAAGAAATGAGAGCAGGTTCATAGCCCCTGCTCTCTGCATTAATACTGATTCCATGTTCCGCTGCAAGTGTCATTACAGCTTTAATCTCATTAAGTTCCATTGAAATGTCTACCACATCTCTTACCAGCACACAGATAATGACATCTCTTTCAATATAATATCTTAATCGTTCAACCGCTTTTTTATCTGTATTAAAAATTGTCTCAACAACTTTCATGCCGGACTTTTTTGCATATGCCTCGATACGGTCAGCTGTATCATTTGCATTATTCCTTACAAATATCAGACATTGCTTTTTTTCTCTGGAATCCTGCATATTGCCTCCTATCTGCCGTCCCTGATGTTATGATAGAACTTTGATACCGTATCAAGCACCAGCCCTCTTATATCACTTTCCTGAACAGGCTCTTTGTACATCATCTCATAACACTCTTCAAGTTCTCCATTAATATCCTCCACATAGATATCATATTCGCTGAGTTTTCCAAGTGTATCAATAACGGTCTCATCTGTTGCACCAATCATATCCTTTGAAAGTGTTATGATTGTATTAACATCTTCCTCCATATTTAAACCGATAAAGGCATATTTCATCGGAAATGAAACTCCTTCTGTAGAAGCAGGCTCTGAAAGCATAGCTACAATTTCATAGCCATTATCCTTACAATACTTTTCAAGCAGCTCCGGCACAAAATGATCTGTAGCCTCTAATCCTGTTTTTGCACAATATATAATTGCTCTTTCCATCTTAAAATCTCCTTATAAATAATATTGATTTGATACTGTGCGCACTTTATCTCCTCACATAAGCTGACTTATCTGTACTCTCCACACCATCACACCTAAACATTTCTTTTCTGTCGGTGACCATAAATCAGTTTGTGTGGGAAGATAAAATACTATCTTCCCGGTTTCTTAACCATCCCCGTATCGGGTAACATATCCTTTGCCAGCCACAATCACTTCGTAGTTTCCTGCCCATCTGGACTTACGAAAGTAGCCACTCTCTGAAAATGCGTTTTGCTGAAATTCAGGTGCACTTATTATCTCATTACCTCCGGCTGCTAACCCGGTAGGCACAACCCTCTGCTCTTATCCTTAAAGGCTCCTGCTGTTACGTTTCTCATAATCGGCTACAGCTCTGAGGATAGTCATCGCACGAAATGGGATTCTGCCACCCTGTCATAGACAAGGCGATATAAGCTCGTGGGATATGCGTGTCCTATTCTGTTTTCAATATTCAACGGTTCTTTTCTCAGAACCTGAACAAAGTATAACTGACACCACGCATCTTCTACAGTAACCGACACTCTTTTGAACTAAGAGTAACACTCCCACCTGTTCCAAATCCTTATAAAAAAAGCCGGACTGCATTATCAAAAATGCAATCCGACTTTTTTATTCTGTCAGAAGCTTCATATTGTCAACGGCATTTAATACCATATTCCGGATAAACTGTACTTCCTTCTCCTTCAGACCAACCAGCAGATCATCGACTTCTGCCTTTCTTTCACACCCACACACAAGATAATCCAACGTTATATGAAACAATTCAGCAATACTAATCAGCGTATCTATTTTTGCTCCATTTACACCAGCTTCAATTTTCCGCAGAGCATCCACTGACAATCCAATCTGCTCGGCAAGCTGCTGTCTTGTCATTCTTCTTGCCGCACGCAACTCTTTTATTCTTTCTCCACTATTAACAATATCGTAGTACACCTTCCACTCTTTTCCGGCACCTTATATATTTGCTTAAGCTGTATTCATTGTACCGTAAGTGAATCTTTTGTAAGAGTGACTAAACCAGCTATTTCAGGTGGAATATTGTACACCTTAATACCAAGAATATAAATATTTGCGGATTAAAAAAGAGATATTTCCAAACTCTCATTACATTTTGGAAATATCTCTTTACTTAATATCCTCATCCGGCACAAACTCCATGATGTCCTCTATCTTACAATCAAGTATGGAACATAATCTGTTTAGGATTACCGTTTTTACGACCATATTCTTTCGCAATCGCTGTAACTGTGCTTTATCTATTCCATAATCTTTAATTAGTGCATACTGGCTAACATTTTTCTTCTTGAGTGTAATCCATAACCTGTCATATACTATCATTACAAAGACCTCCTCCTTGTATTCTACGCAAGAGTGTCCTATAATGATATGGTGCGTGTATGCACCATACTGTATGTATATGATAGAATAGAAAATAGCCATAATCTGCATAGAAAACAGCTCTCAAGGTTATTATGTAATATAGAACGGATTATCTGTTTTACTTTTATGGTATTCAACCGGGACAATTCAATCACCTGACAATTTGCCCGCAGATACCCTTTTCAGAAAGGATTCACAACAACACTATGAATGATAAAAACACATACTCTGTTGATAAATATTTGAAAATCATTGCCGAAAAAGAAGGAATCACAAAAGAAGAAGTCCAACAGGAAATTGGGCGGGCAGTTTCTATTGCTTTAAAAAGCCCTGATCCACAAATGCAACGCTTCTGGACAGACTTTCCATGTGAAAATGAAACTCCCACCATTGAAGAAATCATATACCATCTCGCTGAAAAATTTGCAAAAGAGTCATAGACAAAGGACAGGATAACTACCCGTCTATTCACTCAGATAATCTTCCTGTCCTCTTAATATTTGTTCAATCATATGTAATGCAAATTCTATTTCTCTTTCGTCACACCGATTCATCATAAATGCAAAACGCTCAATGTGTTTTTCTGGGTGCTGCTGGCTCATCAGAACCGTAGGCGATGACTCCAATGCATGAACAATATTCAAATATGTATCAAGACTCATTGCCCTTCTGCCATTTTCAACACTTTTGATAGTATCCAATGATACATCCGCCCGTTCTGCAAGCTCTGCCTGCGTAATTCCAAGCCTTCTGCGTTCTTTTCTGATATTCTCTGCAATAATTTCGTATATGTGCTCTCTTTTCCCCATAGCCCCATCATCCTTTCTGACTTATCGCATTATATCAGAAACTATTATGGGTTTTGGTAAACTGTAATCCTTTGACATTTTCGTGTAATATTTTGCATATTCTGTCAAAATCCCTTTAATTTTATGCTATCAGGATGTTTATTATTTATCGCCAACGGAATACCTTTTTGCCAACAGTCCATTTCATACCCTTGCTGTTTTAATTTTTCCAAACACTCTCCCTTAACAATAATATATTCTGGTTTCGCTCTTCCAAAAAATCCTTGATCATACCTGTCAAAATCTTCCGGAACATACTTCATCTCATATTTATCCTCACCCTTAGGCGATAATACCATATGCCCAATACTTTCTTGACAATTCCTTATTAACGATATTGGATAAGAAATTAGGATTCTGTGCTTGAAATGCTTTCAAACTTTCAATAAAAGCAGACTTACTTTCTGTTTTCAAATCCGAAAAAGTTGAATCTACTTTTTGATTTTTTACATTTTTTTCAATATACTCATCCGATTTAGCTTCATATTTCTCTACCATATGCGGATTTTTCGTTACAGCATTAGAATACCAATTTGTCAAGTATTTTAAAGTGTTAAGCTGTCTATCAGAATTACTACTTTCTCTACTGATCCTTTGATATTCATCATATGCACCTGAATCCATTGACCTCATCATATCAAGACCATCTGTAGTGTAAACAAGATTACTACCATGTCCTAAATAATTTCCTTTTTTTACCCCGTAATCCATATTTCCATCTGCATTCATCCTTCCGGCACTTGCCAGCTTTGCTATAGATTCCATTGCATCCAAAAAGGAACTTTTTTTATCTTCTGATATAAAATTATTTGCAGCATATTCCGCTTTTTTCATTCCTAATGATATATTAGCCTGACGCTCCTCCTCACTCATAGAGCTGCCATTTCCAATAAGAAAATTTTCGCGGATAATATCATATACAAATCCCTGTTCCTCTTTGCTACAATTTTCAAGAGAAGACGATATCGTCTTGTCAACATCATACATTCCTGAATATGCTGGTAAATCATCTGCACTTTTATCCACTTGAACAATATCCTGCTCAAATTCGTTTTTCTCTTTTAGCTGTATTGCTCTTTTACCTTTTGCACTTATTTCCAGAATAACCGCATCATCTTTTTCCTTGGAAATATCAATTTTCTCTTTTCCATTCCAGTGATTATTACCATACGGAGTGATCACGCTGTCCTGATAATGTTGGGTAGCTATCTTCATTTTAACCCTCCTGTATTTTGCATAATAGGTTGACACACCAAATCGTGTGACAACCTATTTTTATATTTTCTTAGTTACAATTTACACATTAAAACGGATGATACATAGTATATGCCAAATGGAAAATAGTCTCTGAAGCACTTATGCTACTATCATCACTTGGCGATACAGAAACTCCACATATATCAAAATAATGAGTGGATGTTGAACCATAATACGAATATACACCAATTCCAGGTGGTAAAGAAATATCAATTTCAAATTTACCACTTGAATCTGTAGTGCCTGTACCTCGCCTTATTGCATTCGCAGAGGTATTATTAGCCTCCCATGCCGGACTATAATATAATCCGTTAATCTGCTCTCCCCCAACTGCATACGTTACACCCGTCGAACTGTCTGTTGCTGTCAGCACTCCATAAACAGTTAATGTTCCAGATCCCTGCGTTCTGAAATGTGCTCCATATCCAGGATAATTAACAACCTTATTTAACCCTTCTGAACCTTTAAGATCAGTTATAACAATACCTGTAGCCTTCAAAATAGGAGTAATAGACAATTTATAATTCTGAATGTCCAAATCATCAAAATTCTCCATAGTTTTTGCATTGGAAACTCTAATATAATATTTTCCTGACGAAACAGAAATAGTGTTTCCGCTGCCTACTCGTTTCATTTGATACCCTTCTGATGCAACATTCTGATATACTTCTACAGAACAGGTATTTGTTGAAGCTGTAGTAGCAGAAATTTTTAATTTGTCATAAATTCTACTGCTTGGCACTGTAATTACATACCAATCATTATCAATCGGAGAACTTAAATTTCTTGATTCAATATAAGCCCCTCCTGCTCCATATGTAAATGCTAATGCCTGTCTTACAGACTCGTCAATCTCATAAGAATCACACGCTGTACTTACTGAATAATCCAATGTGAATGATTCACTTACACTTCCGCCCTCAGATGCTAATACATACAAATAATATGTTGCTGTATCACCTGATGTTATATAGCCTAACGCTTCCGGCAATGTACCTGCGGTGCCATTAATATAAGTATAATAATCTGAGCCCGTTAAAATATTGCCTTCTGCATCCAATAAATACAAATCGTAATCCAAATCTGCATTAGCAGGCGTTGTTAACTGTGCTTGCAAATATACCCCTGCTGGCAAATTAATATTATAAAGTTTTGCATCGCCCTTTGCTGTCAAATAGTCACTAACCGTACCGACTACAACCGCAGTATCAGCTTGTGTAGCCAAAATATCCTCTGCAATACTTTCATCTACTGTAATACTTTCTGACGATTTCGATAAGTCATTATTTTCGGTTGTTTCCAATTCTGAAATTTCTACAGGTTCCTGTTGCTGGATATCCACCGATTCATTTCCAACATTAGTATCTTCTGCTGCGACTAAAGAATCCTCTGTGATTTCTGCTGCTTTAACATCCATTCCATTAGCCAATGAAAATGTCATTGTTAATGCCAATGCTGTCGCAACCACTGTTGTTATAAATTTATTTTTCATATCAATTCCCGCCTTTCTAAGCTTATTTTGTACAACAATTTGAACATTATTTTCAATAACCTTTTATTTTTTTTTAATGTTCGGACGTTTCGGCTGATGCCATATTCCTAAACACGCAGGTGGAAATCCATCTATCCCATATACAGCTTCTTTTCTCATGACACGTTCTACAACCTTCAACACTTTCTTATTAACCTGC
>NZ_JACRSW010000008.1 GCF_014384965.1 Jutongia hominis | reverse complement strand
CAGTTGAGTAGTCAAGCTACAGAATAAACATCAAAAGTCCATAGTATCTGAATTGTATTGAACCACGATATTAAAAGAAAGGAAACGTGTGATAATTAACTTCCTAATTATCATACAAGATGAATATGAAATTTTCTGATGTAGAACCACTGTTTCTTCCATCAGATATTAGTATTTTTGACCAATATGATGATGGAGATCCATATTCTGATGCCGGATATATTGCTAACTTTCGTTTAATTTTGGAGGCAATACAGAAAAAAATACCGTTGGATGTATATTTTTTTAGTAAAAAAGGTAAAAAGCTGCATTCTGTTATTTTACCGGAATATCTTGAATATTCTGAGAAGGATGATAAGTTCCGACTGGTGGGTAGCGATAGCAAATTTAAAACGACAATTAATCTTGGACGAATTGCAGAATGTACATTTTATAAAAAGCCTTTTTTGACAAATTATCAAGAGAATAAGATTGAAAATATATGTCAAGTCAGTTTTGAACTAACTGATCAGCGAAATACTCTTGAGAGGGTGTTACTTCATTTTGCACATTTTAAGAAGTGTGCAAAAAAAGTTTCTGATGATAGATATTTAGTGACGATTTATTATGATAAAGAAGATGAGATGGAGATGGTTATTCGGATACTTTCTTTTGGACCAACAATTAAAGTTGTAGAACCAACGCATTTTATTGAATTAATAAAGAAAAGACTGATAGAACAAAAAAGTTGTGAAATTTGATGGTTTCGCAACTTTTTTTCCGTGAATAAAAAATTGAAAAAGGTAAAATATGGATATATTTTGCAAATATAAAAATTCAATTAGAAACAAAATGAGCGGAATGTAATAATTAATTTTGCGTTTCTAAAAGATATTACAGATCTGGAAAATTATATACTGGATGAAATATCTATGCACAGAAAATGGAGGAATGTATTATGAAAAAGACAATGATGTTAGGTTTAATGATTGTATCGATGTGTTTTGTGCTTACAGGTTGTAAGAGTGCTGATTATAAAAAAGCGAATGAGTATCAGACAAATGGACAATATAAAAAGGCTCTTGATATATACAATACAATTTCAGATTATAAGGATTCAAAAAGCAAGAGTGAAGAGTGCAAAAAAAAGATGGATGCGTTAGTAAACAATCCTAAAGAGCAATATATTATTAAATGTTTGAAGAAGGTAAAAGTAATTACAGGTATATCAGCAGTAACTGAAGATAATGATCCTAACGGAAATCTTGGTAAATCAGGTGAATATACTTCGCAGATATTTTTTTCTTGTAAATGGGTGGATCAAAGTGACTTTTCTGATCAAGAAAAAACAATTATTGATAAAGGTACTGCTTGTGGCGGTAGTGTTGAAGTGTATGATAGCATTGAGAATGCAAATAAGCGTAATGATTATCTTGCATTCTTTGATGGGAGTCGTCTCGATAGTGGTTCACATAAAATAGTTGGAACAGTTATTGTCAGAACATCATACAAATTGCCGTCGTCGAAGCAGAAGAAGTTAGAAAAGGCAATTATTACACAATTAATAGGAGGATGATTAAAATATACTCTTATGTTAAAGAAAAAGAGTACTACAGTTATACCAATGAGTAGATTTTGGAAGTGAGGTAGAGTAATTTTTAATAAAATAAAGGATATTTTGAAGAAATAATTTACCCCTCCCCTCAAGAACAGGATACATTTTTGCCGGCTGGTACACAACATCTTATAAAAAGAAAGTAATCGGTATCGATCATGGAACAACAGGAGATACAGCAGTTTATGCCATGTGGAAAACAGATCCAAAGTATGTCTATCTGAAATATGCCAAAGTGAAAAAATAAAGCCACAAAAATGTACCGGCAAAAAGATAAAACCAAATGTAGTGATCACATTGCAGGGGAAGAAACTTCGGAAAAACACAGATTACAAGCTTACATATAGCAAAAACGTAAAAGTCGGTAAAGCAAAGATTAAGATTACCGGAAAAGGAAGGTATAAAGGAACAAGAAAAGTTACTTTTAGAATTAAAAAGGTGAGGAAAAAACGGTAAAGATAGGAGGAGATATAATGAGTAACAAATAAAAGTGCTTTACAAATGTAATGTGTTTTTCTAAGGTAAGCTTGAGATAAAAAGGGTGATTTACAGTAAGTTAGGAGGGAAGATATGAATATTATTATAGAGATTTTAGGTGCAACAGTAGTGGCAAGTTTGTTTGCGTTTTTAGGATATAAAATTTATTATAAACCAACAATAATAGAACACAAATTAAATCCTGCTTCTTGGTTTTGCGCTCATCTGGCAATATATTTTTTAACAATTTTTTTGATGGTTGGTTCAGATGTTATAGTTATTAATTCGAAAGTAGATAAATGTATGCCGCTTAGCATTATGGGAGTGGTGTATTTATTTGTTCAAAATGGAGGATTGATCATATTTGTAATGGCAATCTCTTCTTTAATTTATGATATGTGGATAAAATTGATTGAGTTTAATTATTTTATCGAAAGATATAAGTGGTTAAAAAAATGTTTTTTTACAGTTGTATGTGCATCTCTGATAATAATGTATTTAATAATAATGGGAGAACAACCAAAGAACAAAAATATATTATGTGGTGAACATCAATATTGGGTTGTTTGGTTAATTGTTGTCATTGAAATATGGATTGGTTTTGATACAAGTTTTTTTAGTCGAGATAAATTAAGTGAATGGATTGCTCTTGAAAAAGAGAAAATTAAAAGAGAAGAAGAGAAAAAATATATAATCAGTTGTGTGGCAACAATGGTAATAATGTTGATTGTACCATTGATTCTATGGATTTCTCTGAAGTTGAGTGCTGATATTTTGTCTTTTGTTAATAATATTATTGCAGTCATTTCTGTTATGCTTATGATAGGTGCAACAGTAATGATTTTTACCGTGCTTTTTTTATATTACAAAGAAAGACCAAATCAAAAGAAAAGTAGAAAAAAATATCAAGCATTATTTGCAAACGTTCAAAAAGAGAAAAGGACAGCATTTTATATGGGACTGAAATACATGTTGTGGAAAGAAGAGGACGAGTATTTTTATAAAATAGAAAAGAAAAATATAATGCTTGGTGATGAAAAAAATTTTTCAAATGAATATATTAAAGAATTTCAAAAAGCATTTGATCAGGAAAGTGATAAATATTCGCTTAAGAAGTATAATGAAAAGGAGATATATCGATTAATAGAGGAAAAAATATTTGCAAAAGCTAAAAAACGGCAAGAATTATTGAGAGAAGGCTGGAAGATTGTTTATGAGATATGTGAAAAAAATGAGAAGGAATATACTGATTTGATGAATAAGTAAGATTATCTGACAAAATGCAAAGGAGTAGTAAGATGTGATGTTGATGGGGTGCTAAAAATAAAAAGTTGACTGGAACATTATTTTTTGTAAAATTTCAAAAGAAGGATTTAGCAACAATAAAAGGGATGACTAAATGGATATAAATATACTTGATTTAGTGGCTAGTAATGCTTTGGAATTTTGTAGATCTTTCAATTATATGAATTAAAATAATATTGATGCAAAAATATGTTTTGATTATGGTAATATAAGGACAAGTAATCTATTTTCTATGTGTATTATATTCTAGTTGTATATTTTTGATACGATGGAAATCAGGGAGAGAGGATATATGAAGAGAAATATCTTAGATAGAGATCAGACATGCCCGGATGGAATGATGTTTACAGAAGATGAATCATATTTATTGTGCAGATATGAAGAAAAGGACCGAAAACTATATGATAAAATATGGGAAGAGACATTTGGTCAATCACCGGTATTAAATGATACAGAGTTAAAAATAAAATTATGGCAAGATGTTTTATTTGACAAAAATAAATTGCAATTAAAAATAATACATAAAAAGACAGGAAAATATGTCGGTGAAGTTATGGTTATGAACCTGGATTCAGAAATGCCGGAGCTTGGAATTCAGATACTGAAAGAGTATCAGGGACAGGGGATTGG
Organism: Jutongia hominis; assembly: GCF_014384965.1. Lineage (GTDB taxonomy): Bacteria > Bacillota > Clostridia > Lachnospirales > Lachnospiraceae > Butyribacter > Butyribacter hominis. The sequence goes on along the minus strand of NZ_JACRSW010000008.1, from coordinate 108,995 downwards.
TAGCCGGATTATGAAAAATTTCATTGACCAGCTAAAGTCAATACTCCCGGTAGAAGCATTTCTGGTTAAAATCTTATCTGATAATCACATTAGCCGGAAATTGTTTGAAAATATGGGAGCGGTTCAAATTGGAGAAGAGGGAAAAGAATATGGTGAACTATTCAAAAAAGCAATGGAGGACATGGGAAAGGAAGTTTTTGAAAAATCAGTTACAAGTGATGTGGGAATCTTTCAACGATATATTATTTGTTATAAAATAGAGGCTAGGGGAGGAAATGGAAGACAATAATTAACTTGATACATTGATTAAATATGAAGTATGCCCTTAAGTCTGTATGAAGATTAGAAATGAAAATAAACTTTTTAATTCAACGTCGGCAAAAAATAATAATAAAAACAAAATACGTGCATTTATTGCCGATAACGTGATATACTAATCACGGTAAGTGTGATTTTTGACATCATGACAATGAGAAACTCATAGAATGTTTTTTTATCGTGTGAAAGGAGGACGGTGGATGCGATACCTTTCAGCTGCTGAAATAGCGAAAAAATGGGATGTATCTGAACGGAGTGTAAGAAATTATTGTGCCAATGGGCGTGTTCCGGGAGCGTTTCTTACCAGAAAGATGTGGAATATTCCGGAAAATGCTCCCAAGCCGGAGCGTTCTAATAAGAAGAAAGAAAAGCCGACAACTCTGCTGGATATTTTGCAGAATGAGAAGGCAAATAAATACTCTGGAGGTATTTATCATAAGACACAAATTGATTTAACATATAATTCAAACCATATGGAAGGTAGTCGGTTGACTCACGATCAGACCCGATATATCTTTGAGACGAATACCATTGGTATAGAAAAAGAAGTGCTCAATGTAGATGATGTGATTGAAACGGCAAATCATTTCCGGTGCATTGATATGATTATTGATCGCGCAAAATTGTCATTGACGGAAAAAATTATTAAGGAGCTGCATCTGATTTTGAAAAATGGCACAAGTGATTCCAGAAAGGATTGGTTTGCTGTTGGTAATTACAAGAAATTGCCAAATGAAGTTGGTGGTATGGAGACTGCGCTTCCGGAAGAAGTTGCAAATAAAATGAAAAAATTGTTGTCAGAGTATAATAACAAGGAAGAAAAGAACTTTGAAGATATTCTGGACTTCCATGTGAAGTTTGAGCGGATTCATCCGTTCCAGGATGGTAATGGGCGTGTGGGCAGATTGATTATGTTTAAGGAGTGTCTGAAATACAATATTGTTCCGTTCATTATCGAGGATAATCTGAAAATGTTCTATTACCGTGGATTGAAGGAATGGGACAACGAAAAAGGTTATCTGACAGACACTTGCTTGACAGCGCAAAATAGATATAAGGCGTACCTGGATTATTTTAGAATTTCATATTGAGAGAAAAATAAGAATTAGAATTATGTGAAAGCGGGGTGTTGCTTTTTATTTGCCACGACAGGTTTTGGGGGAAGATAAAAGATAAAGTTTCAGCGGTTGAAACTATTTTACACTTTTGGAAGATCAAATCGGTATAATTAAAATAATTATCACAATTCAGTTGGACAAAAAAGAATAATACATGCAAAAACAATCATTAGGGATGGAAAGGGATTGATTATTATGAGTGAGACAAGAATATTAGAATTCAGGGAACAATTACGAATACTTTTTTGAAAACAGTCAGTGCCTTTTCGAATTATAATGGTGGAACAATTCTTTTTGGTGTTGATGAGGAACAAAATATATAATTAAGTGAGAGGATCAGCTGGGCTGGTCCTTTTTCAGTGGAGTTAAACTTGTCTGAGTAATATGCTACAAACAAGTTTGTGGGCTGAAAAACCAAAATAAAAGTGCCGAAAAATACAAGACGCAAAACATTAAGCAAACGCAATAATTAAACGCAAAATATCGAATTGATTTGACTTTTTGCGTTTTGCTTAGGTATAATTTGCGTAAGATGAGGAATAATATTGCGAATGACAGGAGCTGATATATATATGAAAACTTGTAAAGAAAAGGCTTTAGAGTGGAATGTTTCTCCACGTTCCGTAAATGATATGTGCAAAAAGGAAGAATACAGGGTGCAATAAAAGAAAAAGGATCTTGGTTAATTCCAGACGACTCTCCAAAGCCAATGGATGGAAGAGTGTCTAATGGAAAATACATCAAGAAAAATATGGTTGCGAAAGCAGAAGTTAAATCATTACCAATCGGCATCTCTGACTATGTTCGTGCGCAGGAAGAATATTACTATGTCGACAAGACGTTATTAATCAAAGAATTCTTGGATCAAAAGCCATTGGTATCTTTGTTTACGAGACCAAGGAGATTCGGAAAGACCTTGAATATGGATATGCTCAGAGTGTTCTTTGAAATATCAGATAAGAATACTAGTAAGTATTTTGCCGATAAAAATATTTGGCAATGTGGAGAAGAGTATCGTTCACATCAAGGAAAATATCCAGTCATATTCTTAACTTTTAAGGATGTTAAATTTGATACTTGGGACGCAACAATAGATAAAATAAGGGGACTACTTCAAGAAGAGTATGGAAGACATCAAGAGCTACTAAATAGTGATAAGCTCTCACAATATGAGAAGGAGTATTTTACAAAGATTATTAGCGCTGCAGCTAATGAAGTGGAGCTTACTTCTTCGCTAGAAAGACTATCTAAAATGCTTGCTTCACATTATGATAAGGCTCCAGTAATCATTATTGATGAATATGATACTCCGATTCAAGAGGGATACTCTAAGGATTTCTGCGATGAAATTATTGGATTCATGAGAAATTTCTTTTCAGGAGCATTTAAGGATAATAAGAATTTATCCTATGGTTTCCTAACAGGAATTTTGCGTATTGCTCAGGAAAGTATCTTTAGTGGTCTAAATAATTTAACAGTGAACTCCGTAATGGATGAAGAATACGATAGCTTTTTTGGATTTACAGAATCTGAAGTGAAAGCAATGCTCAGTTACTATGGAGTATCAGATAAAGAGGAGGAACTTAAAGACTGGTACGATGGATATTTGTTTGGTAGCGAAGAAATATATAATCCATGGTCTGTAATCAACTATATTTCCAAGGGATGCCTTCCTCAAGCATATTGGGTAAATACAGGAAAAAATGAAATCCTTGATGATGTACTAAGAGTGGCTACAGATGATATTACAGAAAGATTATATGACCTTTTGCAAGGAGAAAGAGTAGTTGCAAGAATTGATCAAAATGTGGTGTATAGATCGCTTGCGGAGGATCCAGCAAATATTTATAGCTTATTGTTGGTTGCTGGCTATTTGAAAACTCCTAAAAAGGAACTGCAAGCAGATGGTTCATATTTATGTGAAGTATCAATTCCAAATAGAGAGATTGCAGCTGTATATAAGAGTGAAATCTTGTCACATTTCTTGCAAACTGGAGCAATTACAAGGACTACAGCAAATAAGATTGCAGAAAGTCTTTATGCCAATGATTACAAGAAGTTGCAGAGCGTTATTGGGGAATATATGGATAAATCAATTAGCTTCTTCGATGGTGGAGCTGAAGGATTTTATCATGGTTTGATGCTAGGATTAATAGCATTAATGGATAATCAGTATAAGATTAAATCGAACCGAGAATCTGGAGGTGGCAGATTTGATGTTTCTTTAATTCCAAGAGAAAAAAGGTATCCTGGTATTATTTTGGAATTAAAGTGGAAAGAAAAATTAAGAGATGTTGAGCTTAAAAAATGGTCTAATGAAGCATTAAAGCAAATTGGTGAGTTGCGATACGATTCTGAAATGAAAGAGGATGGAATTACGGAAATCTTGAAGTTTGGAATTGCTTTTTCGGGGAAGAAAGTATGTGTAAGAACTGAGTAGAACAAGAATTTAGTGCAAAGGAGGCGATAGTATGTTTCCAACAATTAATAAAAAAGAAACAGGTGTTAATCTTCGAAGAATTATGGATATGAGAGGAGTAAAACCAAAAGATATTCAAGAATATTTAGGGTTTGGATGTGTGCAGAGTGTTTATCGATGGTTGGATGGCGTTAGTATGCCAACAGTCGATAATCTGTATGCAATTAGCAAAATGCTTCAAGTTCCTATGGATTCAATTGTTTGCGGAAATGCTGGAAGAACAAAAAGTCAAATGGATGCATGTCTTACGGATCAGGAGAGAAGAGTTTATACCTACTATAAGAAAATGAGAGAATTAAATGCAGCATAATTTTTGAACTACAAGTTCAATGACATTACATGAATCCTCCCTTAGAATTATATTAAGAGATAATTTTAAGGGAGGATTTTTTATGAGCGAAAAGATGTTAGTAACACAGGCTCTTGACGAAAGAGACCTACTAGTAAAGAAGATATCAGATAAAATTGACAAAGCAAGTTTTGTGGATACCATAAAGCCAAATGAGGATAAAGTATATTCAAAGCGCATTGGCAAGGATGAATATGCGAAAGAAGCGGAGTCGGCATATCAGCAGATTGTTGATTTGATTGAACGATTCCAGAAAATTGATGCAGCTATTGTTGCATCCAATGCTGAAACAGAAATCACAACATCATATGGAAAATTCACAGTTGCTGGAGCTATTTCGCTTCGAAGCAGACTTCGTGGACTAGGAACATACGATGGAGAAGCTGATTTTGAAGGAATCCTTAAGTCTAAAATGCAGGATGAGTATAACGAGCGTGTGCGCACATGTGATCTTAAGAACAGTCAGCTTCAGAATACTGCTGAGAGCATGCGCCTTAGCATTCTCGGAAAAGACAGTAAAACAAAAGACGATAAGCCTCTTGGAGTCGTGGATGCATATGTGAAGGAAAACACAACAGAACTTGTGGATCCGCTTGATATCAAGAAAAAGATAGAGAGCCTGGAGGAAAAGAACAATACACTTTTAAAGGAATTAGATACTCAGATTAAAGTGTCTAATGCGACTACTTTGATTGAAATAGCATAAAGTATTTGCCTGCATTGCGAAAATCCTAAATCTGGCTTCCCGTAACAGGGTTACGTTACAAGATAAGTATACCAATTCAGCGAAAATTGGGTTACCAATATACAAAGTGGCGCAATGGGTAGCGCACATGATTTGTAATCGTGAAGTTGTAGGTTCGAATCCTATCTTTGAAAACATTGGTTTAACAGCGATGACTGATAATCATCTCCAATTTTAACGGTTTTGTGTCTTATTTGAACATTTAATTGTGAATTGTAAACTTTTAAATGATTGAATTGTTTTAGGTAAAATAAAAACATTGATTTAGGCATAGAGATATGCTGAAATCCATGAAGATGGTTAAAGTGTTAAGCCAGTTGACTGAGGAATATCCACATGGCTGCAATGTGGGCAAATATTTAATGGTGGAGTCATGGCGTAAGCTATGGCTCCATTTTAAGTTAGGGATGATTTAGGGAGGAATTAAGAAATGGCAAGAGGTAGCAAATCTACCGATTACGTTATTCTGTATTCACGGAAATCATGAGCGAAGACCAACAACTATTGTAGAATACAAGCTGCAGGAGTGGAATGGCGGAAAAGTATGGGTTGAAGAAGCATATCCAAATATTCTCTTTGCAAAGGATGGAGAAATATATGATATAGCGGGCATGAAAACAATTGTAATTGGTGGGGCATATAGTGTTGATAAATTTTATAGGTTAAGCAAAGGCTACAATTGGTTTGAAGATGAGCAACCGTCAGATTCTACATAGAAAACTAGATTATCAATAAGCTTTGAAAAATAGAAAGTGATGGATTGGAATGAGAAGAAGCAAAAGCTATGAAGTAAGAAATCCAATGAATATATGGAATAAATATGATTTTGCTATGTCAGGTCTCGGAAAGAAAAGCAAAATCTTGGCAAAAATAAAACATTTTTTTAAATGCGTAAAGTGGAGTAAACAGCGTATTACAAGGGGCTATTGTGATTGTGATGTTTGGGAGATGTTTTCTTTTCTTCAGACGCTTATTCCGGATATGCTGCAAACACTGAAAGATACAAGAATGGGTTCACCAGGATATTTGGGAGAAAACTATACCAATGAAAATGGAATTCTTGTAAATGATACCTGCCATGAGGAGTGGAATTGCATTCTAGACAAAATGATATTTTTATGGCGAGAAGCGGAGGAAGATACATGCTCACAAAAGAATCCATTTGATGAAGCGCATTCCAAAGCAATGGATGAATTTACGGAACGATTTGGATTATTTGGAAATAAACTTCAAACTGAGAAAGAATTAGAGGAAAATAGGAAGCGCGGTGGCGGAGGAACAATTCATTTTATGGATGAGTTGCCTGAGTATAAAGAGATTTCCGATAAATATCGCGAAGAAGAAAAGCGTTTGGAAGAATATAGAAGAAAGTGTAAGGATGAAGCTATAGATATGCTTAAACAATATTTCTATGACCTGTGGGATTGAGTTATTAGTAAATCTTAAACCAAAAGTTTAATGCAATTAGTAATAGAATCTGTTATACTAATCATCTACAGGTAAACTTGTGATTCGGGATGGAAGAAAATTACGGAGGTACAAAGAGATGGAACCAATGTATTTGCAGATCCTGCAAAAAGAAACAGGAAGACAGATTAAGAAACTGCTCGTGGAAAATGGTTATACCGTGAAAGACGTGCAGAATGCTATGGGATTTGAAAATCCACAAGCAGTCTACAAATGGATTTCAGGTAGATCATTACCGAGCTTAGACAATTTTGTAATCTTAAGCAGATTACTGCACACCAGCATAGAAGATATCCTCGTCATTGACGGGGATATTGTTCGTTTATGGGGATTTTCCTTTAAACTGTTAGTACAATGACAAACTTAGCGGAAGGCTTTATGCTGATATCAGAACAGGAGAAATCAGGAAAAGTAGAGAGGAGAAAAGATATGCAAACAATGACATCAGCATATGCAAATAAAATGCTTAAGAGTTTGGAAGAGGATAAGGCTTTCTGGCTGAACAAGGAGGAAGAGGCCTGCACATATGTTGCGGCAATTAATGAGGAGCCAGTTGTTCCTGATTATGATTATGTCGAGGTCGCAACGACAATTGCTGCGCTAGATGAGAAGATTGCTATTATAAAGCATGAACTTAATGTAACTAATGCAAGCGCAAAGGTTCTAGTAGGTGATGTAACAATGAGTATAGATAGCATTCTTATTAAGATGGCACAGCTGAATAGAAGAAAAACGGTATTAGACGTAATGCGTAAACGATTGCCTAAATCCAGAGAAGAACAACGTTCTTATATGTCCCGTAATTCGGTTCCTGAGTATAGATACATTAATTACGATTTGGAACTAGTTAAAAACGAGTATGAACTTGTGTCTAAGTCGATTATGGAAATGCAAATGGCACTTGATAAATATAATCAAACGGTACAGTTTGAAGTAGACATCTAAATGAAATATCCGTACAAGGCTTCATGAGATTGATAGTTGATCCAGGAGGTTCGTGTTCATTGTTAAGGTATATTTGTTATTAGTTTTTGTTTAACGTGAATAACATCAGAAAGCATGATTTCTTAACAGTTGCGTTGTAGAAAACCTGCAGGAAACTGCGTGTAGAGGTTCGGTTCTAAACACAAAACTGTGGAAAGTTTTTGGATTTTCCACAGTTATTTTTATGTGAAGTTGATAGACCCCATACTAGTAATATTGGATAAGTGACCAGTCACAATATTTATGCTAGTTCAAACTGAATTAGAAGAATAGTAGGGGTGGATTGCATTAGCTAAATAAATATGTTTACAGCAAGGGCGGCTGTGTACATAGGATGACCCCGAAAATCCTTGAAAAATGGCCATTTTGGGCAGAAAGGAATGTGATTTTATGGCAAGACCAAGTTTAGCAGAAAAGGATATTTTAAATCCTTCTGAGACAATTGAATATTTTGTTTTGAGCCGGAGAAAATTTTATGATTTATTGAATAATACGGATGGAGAAGAGTTTCTGGCATACTACGGAGAACGCAAGCTGATTCTTCGTGTAGCCTTTGAAAGGTATCTGCATAACCATCCAGAACTAAGGAGGCGGGTATAATGGCAAAGGCAGGAAGAGGACAGACAAGGCGAGATTCCAAGCGTAGAGTATTAAGACCGGGAGAGAGTGTAAGAGCAGATGGAAAATATCAATATAAATATCACATTGATGGGAAACCACACTTTGTATACAGTTGGAAACTGGAGCCTACGGACAAACTTTCAAAGGGCAAGAAACCATGCCTTTCCCTTCGTGAATTGGAAAAACAGGTAAACACAGATTTGGATTTGCTTGTAAATATCGTGGACGGACAGATGACAGTATGTGAACTGGTAGACCGATATTTGAAAACAAAGACCGGAGTAAGGCAAAGCACAAAACAGGGATATGTTACAGTACAGAGATTACTTGCAAAGGAAACATTCGGTAAAAAGACGATACGAAGTGTGAAAACATCCGATGCAAAGCTGTTCCTTATCAAATTACAGCAGGAAGATGGAAAAAGCTACAGTTCCATTCATACCATCAGGGGAGTGTTGCGACCAGCCTTTCAGATGGCGGTGGATGATGACATTCTGGTAAAGGATCCATTTGGATTTTAACTTGCCGGAGTATTGGTAAATGATGCAGTTACAAGAGAGGCAATCACAAAAGATTAGATGAGAAAGTTCTTAAAGTTTGTGCATGACGATGTGGTGTACTGTAAATATTATGAAGTGGTGTACATACTCTTTCATACGGGAATGAGAATATTAGAATTTTGTGGTTTGACGCTGAAGGACATTGATCTTGAGAACAGAACTGTAAATATTGACCACCAGTTGCAGCGAACATCAGATATGCGGTAAATCATAGAAACTACAAAGACGGATGCCGGAACAAGAGTATTGCCAATCACAGAGGATGTGGTACAGATGTTTCAGGCAATCATCGAGGACAGAAATGCACCGAAAGTGGAGAAAGCTATAGACGGCTATAGCGGATTCCTATTTTATGATGATAATGGAATGCCACTTGTGGCAATGCACTGGCAGCATCGATTCAATCATATGGTTGGAAGGTACAATGATATCTACCGGGTGCAGATGCCAAACATTACTCCCCGTGTATGCAGGCACACCTACTGTTCCAACATGGCAAAATCGGGAATGAATCCAAAGACGTTACAGTACCTTATGGGGCATTCGGATATTAGCGTTACTATGAATGTGTACACGCATATCGGGTTTGATGATGCTGAGGAAGAATTGAAGCGGATGGAAGAGTTTAGGAAGGCACAGACGGGGGTTGAGCAGAAGAAAGAGAAACCGATGTCGCAGAAGATGTTTAAGGTGGTTTAATATAGAAGAGGGATGACGCTCTGGTTTGGCTAGGGCGTTTTTTCTATGGAAAAGAAGTGAAAATGACGATATAATATATCTTGGAATAATTTTATATTGGAGGGATTGTGTATGCCAAGAGCGGGTATTACAGCATATGATTTATTAATATCATGTCCAGGAGATGTAGAAAAATACATTGAAGTTGTTAAAGAATGTTTAGAGGGATTTAATACTGTAATTGGTAGAATTAATAACGCAGAAATTGTAGGTAGACACTGGTCAACAGATAGTTATGCTCAGTCAGGAGATAAGCCACAAGAGTTGCTAAATCAACAATTTGTCAGAGATTGTGATGCTGCGGTTGCAATTTTTTGGACTAGATTTGGAACCCCAACAGATAAGTATGGATCTGGAACAGAAGAAGAGATAGAAGAAATGTTATCTGCAAACAAACAAGTATTTATGTATTTTGTTGATGAGCCTATCCCTATGTCTGGGGTGGATTTAGAGCAATACAAAAAAGTGCAAGGATTTAGGGAAAAGTACAAAGATAAGGGAATTTATTTTGTTGTAAAGGATGTTGAAGAGTTAAGAAAATTATTTACGAATCATTTATCACTTCATTTTCTGCCAATAATTGTTGGTGAAAAAACAATGAATATAAAAGAAACAAAAAGCCCCTTACTATCCATTCATGGAATTAATCATATAGCTGATAATAAGGCGGATATATTTTGTACGTCATATACAGATAGTAAATTTATTAAAACTTTGGAAGAAAAAATTTTAACAAAAATTGAGAGAGAAAAGGGTAACAAATTAGAGAAAAGAAAGGCTGACGAGATAAAGCCAAAACAAGAAGTGGCAGAGACGCATGATGAAAATTTTATCCGACTTCAAGAAGCATTTAAAAATGTTGATTTTTTAAAAGAACTTACGACAAATGCATATATTCCCGAGGAATGGAAGCAAGTTATTATAGCTTTTTGCAATCGATTTGACGTAATAATAGAAGAGGACTTTTGGAATGTGGGTAATTTGAAAATATCACAGTCATTAGTGAATCCTATGCTTGGTGGTGGTTCTTCTTTAAGTGGTGAGGATGATGAGAAGATTCATTATAAAGAAATTCGTGATATATATTGGAAGATAAAAGAATTGAACGAATACAGGCAGTATTTGGGGGATTTAGACAGTTATAAAATGGTTGAGTTTATTGTTTCAAATGATGGTACAACATATGACGAAGATATTGATATTAAGTTAATTGTTCCAAAAGGTAAAATTGTCAACAAAAAGAAATTGCCGATACCGGGAATTAATATTATTGATACATTATTAGAAATGCAGTTTATGAAATCTGCATTTCTAATTAAAGCAACAGATGAAATAGATTCGTATTGTGGATATTCAGCAATGCCAACAAGATTTGAGTATACATTTACCAATCCATTAAATCCGCCATCAGCTCGAGAAGAGTATGAATCAAGCAAGACGAAATATATGGATGAGATTAATCAATTATTCTGTTATGAATTGTTTGAAAAAGAGGATTGTGATGTTTTGACTTTTCATCTTAACTATTTGAAACACAATACCCGAATGGCATTTCCGTCTGTTCTTATTTTTTATGATGTTCCAGAGAGTATTGATTATGAAATGACATCAAAGCATTCGCCGGATGTGATTAAAGGAAAGATAGAAATTGCTTAGTAGTAACCAAATCCCGTTTTACTACCAACTTTACTACTAACAGCCCACAACAACTTGCTTCATCTTGCCCTATTTTGCCAAGATGTCAGCCAATACACACATTTCACAAATCCCCGAAATCCCTTGCAAAACAGGGCATTCCGGGGCAAAAGAAGGAGAAACAAAACTATGATAAAAGTATTATTCATCTGCCACGGTAATATCTGCCGTTCCACCATGGCACAATTCGTTTTCCAGGACATGATCAACCGTCAGAACTTAGCGGACAAATTTCTGGTCGATTCCAAAGCGACCAGTACCGAAGAGATTGGCAATGGTCCACACTACGGTACCGTTCAAAAGCTGCGCGAAGTAGGCGTTCCGGTGCTTGCCCATCGTGCGAGTCAGTTGCGACGAAGTGATTATGAAGAATTTGATTATCTGATTGGAATGGATCATTGGAATATGAAAAACATGCTTCGGATCGTAGGTGGCGATCCGGAAGGAAAAATGGCATTGCTTTTAGATTATACAAAACGTGCAGGGCAGGAAATTGCAGATCCGTGGTACACCGGAAACTTTGATGCAACGTATGATGATGTGGTAGAAGGCTGTACCGGCTTTTTAGAATATGTACGTAAAACACATCGGGAAATTTAAAGTAGCAATGATACAAAAGTTTATTCATAATATCTATCAGTGATACTATTTTGTCAGAATGTTGTAATAGAAAAAACTATATTGTGAGGAAGGTCATTTGATTATTTAAGAAAAAGGAAAATGACCATTTAGCATCTTAATAAAAAAGAAATGGCTCAGTAAAATGAAAAGAAAAATATATATTATATTGACGATCATCTGGATGATTACAATCTTTTGTTTTTCAGCAAGAAATGGTGTGACTTCTACCGGTGACAGTCACTATATCGGCATGAAGATCGGTGAAGTTTTTGTGCCGGGATTTGACCAATGGAACAGTACAAGACAGCTTGCTTTTGCGCAAAAAGTAGATTTTCCGATTCGCAAATCAGCTCACGCGATGGAATATGCATTGCTTGGATTTTTGATCACAGGATCATTTATTACAAATGCAAAGGAAAGAAAAAAGCAGGGAAATAAAGTACAGGAACATAAAAAACTGTATCTGGCTGCATGGATAGGAAGTGCTTTCTATGCAATGACAGATGAGTTTCATCAGCTTTTTGTGCCGGGAAGAAGTGGAAGAGTAGCAGATGTACTGCTTGACAGTACAGGGGCTGCTGTTGGTGTATGTCTATTCCTGATTATACAGATGTGGATTCAGCACAAAACACACAGCAAATCCACTGCAAATTGTATCAATTAATCTTAGTACCAATTATACAGTGAACCCATAATCCCCTATTAATTAAAAATTATTTGACTAAAAACTAAATATATATTTATAAATCTATCCGTCCATCGTTCCATCAAGTGATAACCATCACTAACTGATCCCTCTGTTTTATTCTCTATTCTTTTTAGTATATGTTCAACAAAAGCCTTGATTTTTCTGACTTTATGGAACAGTTGGTAAGTTACATATATCTGTAAAATAGAGTTTCACCCAATAATATATCACCGACAGCATAGCGCCGATAGCATATTCCTGACAGTATATCACCGATAGCATATTCCTGACAGCATATCACATATCCCAGACAACACAACAATGTTTGCCTGTTTTTTGCATATCATATATATAATACTTTTAAGCATCACCAATAACATTTATATATGTAATATAATATTATCTATCCAGTAATATTACCTATCTGGAAAATCCGGCAAACTCCGAATACATTCCAACACCAGATTCCTGCAAAATTCCGCAAAGAAGGACAACTATGCTCTGCATCTGAAAGATGAACCTCATATACATAGAGTGCGTATATATCCATATATAGAGAGCCTGTATATAGTGCTTGAAACTCCGTATGTATTCATGTACAATAATAATTGAGTTGTTATACTATTATTATAGCAATCAGAATAGATTGCATCACAACACGAAAAAGACAAAAATATAATTTAAAATATATAGTCGCAAAGGAGAGCAGGCATGAAAGATATTATTCTTAAAAAATTCGGTGAAGTATATGGAACTACAGAAGGTGCAAGAGCATTTTTCGCACCCGGACGTGTGAATTTGATCGGAGAACATACAGACTACAACGGAGGTCATGTATTTCCGTGCGCATTGACGATCGGTACTTATGCAGTAGCGAGAAAGAGAAATGACAGAAAGCTTCGTTTCTTCTCAATGAATTTTGAGCATCTTGGAATTATTGAGTCGTCTTTAGATGAATTAAAGCCAATGAAAGAAGCAGGATGGACAAACTATCCAAAGGGTGTGATGTGGGCATTCGGTGAAAGAGGAATGCATCTGGATTGTGGTCTGGATATCCTTTTGAACGGAAATATTCCAAATGGTTCGGGACTTTCTTCTTCTGCTTCCGTAGAAGTAGTAACCGGTTTTATCTTGAAATCATTATATGGATTTGATGTCAGCAATCAGGATCTTGCGTTGATCGGGCAGTTTTCAGAAAATAATTTCAATGGTGTAAATTGCGGTATTATGGATCAGTTTGCGATCGCAATGGGTAAGAAAGATAATGCAATCTTTTTAGATACAGCAACATTGGAATATGAATATGCTCCGGTCAAATTACAAGGAGCAAAGATTGTCATTTCATGCAGTAACAAGAAGCGCGGACTTGGCAGCTCAAAATACAATGAGCGTCGCAGTGAATGTGAGATGGCTTTATCTGAGATCCAGTCAGGAATGGGAATTGAAACACTTGGTGATCTGACAGAAGAACAGTTTGAAAGTGTGAAAATGGCGATCAAAGATGAAGATCGAAGAAAGAGAGCCAAACATGCCGTTTATGAGAACCAGCGTACGATCAAGGCAGTAGAAGCATTGAAGGCAAATGATATTGCATTGTTTGGTAAATTGATGAATGAGTCTCATGTATCATTGCGTGATGATTATGAAGTAACGGGTGAGGAGCTGGATACGTTAGTAGAAGCAGCATGGAAGATTGACGGTGTGATCGGATCCCGTATGACAGGCGCAGGCTTTGGCGGATGTACGGTCAGCATTGTGAAAGATGAGGCAGTGGACCGATTTATTGATCAGGTTGGTAAAACTTATAAGGAAACGATCGGCTATGCAGCAGATTTTTATGTCGTAGAGATCGGCTCCGGTCCATGTGAATTATAAAACAAGAGAAAAATAATAATATGTGACATTTGATATATCCATATGAATTTATAAATGTGCAACAAAGCGGGATGCCAACATCTGCTTGAAAGGATAAGGGGTGATATCCATGGGGAAAATAGAAGAACCACAGATGAGCGAGGAAGAATTAAGAAATTTACTGGAATATTCAGAGTGTGCAACGTTTGTTTTAGAACAGGGAATGGAGTTTAAAGTTGTATATGCCAATCCGAAATTTTATCAGATCTTGCGTTATACGAAAGAGGAGTTTGCCGATCAATTTGAGAATAAACTAAAGGAGCTGATTTTGCCGGAAGAAAAACAAAAGATATCTAATCTGATCGCAAGGCAGTCTGTAGCAGGTGGCCATATCCATTTGGAATATCGTATCAAACGCAAAGATGGTGTAGTTCGTTTTTTGTCGATGACAGCAAGTCCATTCGTTCGAAATGACAAGATGTGTTATTATTGCTCGGCAATGGATGTGACGCAGCAGAGACGGACATTAGCAGAAGTTTATGATGCAAAAAGACAAGTTGATCTCATAACAAATAATGTTCCGGGTGGCGTGATCAAGATTCGGATTTCTGATTTTTCCATTTTATATTCCAATGATGGCTTTTATCGTTTGGCGGGTTATAGTCGTTCGGAGTATTTCTCTTTGTTTGGAAATCATTGCGATAAAGTTATTTATGATCAAGATGTGGAAAGAGTAGTGCACATGATTCGTGCAGCGGTAGACAATGGTGGGACAATCAGCTTTGAATATCGTATCATTGCCAAAAACGGTGAAGTACGCTGGTCATATGTAAATGGATGTCGTGTGGATGATCTGGATGGTGAAGTTGTTTATCTTTGTATCATTATGGATATTACATCTAAGAAAAAACTGGAACAAAAAATGGAAGACAGTCTTCGCAGATCCGGTTATCTTCTGGAGTATATGAAGGAAACAGAGTGGACGTATCATATAATATCTAAAAAGCTATATCGCAATGGCTATATAGATGGCACCTATTCCAGAGAAAGAGAACTGAAAAATGCTTTTACCAGAGAAACATTAGGTCCGACGGTACATCCTGACGATTTGGATGCACTCTGTTCTTTTTTTGATGAACGGATGCGTAAAATCGGTAAAGCTAAGGGTGTTTTCAAAGTAAAAGACAGCAAGGGAAATTATCATCCGACTGAAGTGTATGCAATTACAGTTGGTACAGAAGAGACAGGCATGCCGGAAAAAATTTATGGAGAAACTCGTTTTTTGGATGACCGCTCTTTCATTGTGTCGCAAGAGCCTGCTGTTTCCCTTGTATCCGGGACTGTAGGAAAAGTCTTAAAGATTGCTGAAATGGCACAGGAGAAAGTCAAAGATGTTGTGACGGGAAGCATGCCTTATCAGGAATGGATCGAACGGACGCGTAACATTTTGAAAAATAACAAAGAAGAAAAATACGGTATTCTGTGCTGTGATATTGACGGCTTTCAAAGACTGACCTATCATTATGGAATTTCGATCGGAAACGAACTTTTGATAAGTTTTGCAAAACTGTTATGCAAGCATATGGCATATGATAATATGTGTTCCCGTATCAATGGAGATTATTTCGTCGTCTTTTTCAAATATGAAAAGCACGGTGAACTTTTGAAGAGAGTTTCCCATATGCTTCGTGTGCAAAAAGAAAGGGAAAAAGAGCTTAGTTATAATACATACGGAACGACAAGCGGTATCTATCTGGTAAAACCGGGCGAGCAGGATCTTGACAAGATGTTAGAATGTGCGGATCTGGCAAGGAGAAGTATCAAAGGTACTCGTGGAAATCATTATTCGATCTATACGGAAGAATTGCAAAGAAACCAGTTCTTAGAAGAAGAAGTCATTTCCGAAATTGGCACGGCGATGATGGAGCAATCAATTGAAATCTGCTACCTGCCCCGTATTTACAAGAATCGGGATAATGTGATCGGTTGTAAGGCGATTCCTCAGATTCAGATGCAGAATGGTTCTTATCTCTCATTAGAGGATCTGCGTCGTTATATTGATCGCAGTGAAGAAATACAGCAGCTATTCTTCTATGTCCTTTCGAATGTATGCTGCAGCCAGGGAGTATGGAAATCAAAAGGTTATAAGATCAAGCCGATTTCCATCGATATTACGGCAAGCCAGCTCTGTTTACAGAATGCAGTAGAGAAAATAGATGAAACGATTCGTGAAAATAATCTTGAACCAAAAGATATTATTTTGGAAATGCAGGAACATTGTTTTAAGGACATGACAACGAATCTGCAAATGGCATTGGAGGATTTAGATCGAAGAGGGTATAAAGTTTTTATCAGTCATTTTGGTTCAGATCACACAGCGATTCATTCGTTGCGCAGTCTTCCGATTGCGGGAATTAAATTTCATGGCGAATATTTCAAACAGGATATTTCAGACAAGAAAGAACATATCATTTTGAAAAAGATCGTAGAGATGGTAAAAGAAATGGATCTGACAGTTGCATGTGGCGGAATCCACACAAAGCTGCAGGAAGATATTGCACGTTCGATTGGTTGTGATATACTGGAAGGCGAGATCTATTATGGAGCAGTCCGTAATGAAGTATATGAAAAATGCTTCTTAGACAATTAGTATGTCAAACGATCCGTATATCGAAAATATAATGTCGCTGTACGGAATGAAAAGAGCCGGAAAAAAGGCAACGTGTTGACGTTGCTTTTTTTGAGAAAATGAAACAGAGGGTATTTGGGAACAAAGAGTATTATGAAAACGAGAAGGTTTCTGACCGGGTGTTGGCTTGGCTTTTGTTGAGGGATTGCAATAAAAACAGGACAATGGATGCAGGATGTATCAGTAAATTATGTGAAAAATGCAAGTTTTCACATGAATAAAAAAGAAAGGAAATGGAATGATGGAAAACGGGAAAAAGTATTTACGCAGGATTATGTTAGTAGCAATGGCATTTTTGTTATGTACTGTATGCAGCATGGAAACAAAAAGTGCAAAAGCCGCCTCACGTCCGACCGTACGCGTAACAAAACGTACGAAGAAAGAAGCGACGATCAAAATATCCAAATCAAAAGCAACCGGTTATCAGGTCTATTTATCGGCATCAAAGCATGGCAGTTATAAGCTTTTGATGGCAACACGTACACAATATTATAAGATTACGGGCTTAAAAGCGAACAAGACATATTATGTGAAAGTACGCGGCTATCGTACAAGAGGATATCGCATTTCACGCGGTAAATATTCTAAAGCGGTTAAGATCAACATCTATAAAAAAGCTGCAAAGAAGTCAACGAAGAAAACGACAACCACGACAAATACCACGACAGAAAGCTTAACTGAAGCAACGACAGCGGCGTTGAACAGTATCAACACAGAACGTCAGAATCGCGGACTTACAGCTCTAACATCGGATGCAGCTTTGTGTAAAGCCGCCGATACCAGAGCACAGGAATTAGCACAGTCCTTTGGTCATACAAGACCGGATGGAAGAGAGTTCCAGACTGTTCTTGAAGATGCATCATATGATTGCGAATATGCAACAGAAGACATTTATACCGGAACGACAAATCTCGAAGAGGTTCTGACAAAAGCCATGACAGATGTGAATCGTGCTGAAAATATCTTCTCGTCAGAAGTCAAAAAGATTGCGGTTGGTTATTGTTATAATGAAGCGACTGCAACAGGATACTGGGCAATTCTGATCACAGAATAAACCGTGGGATATCCACTTGATGGATGTATGGAATGTAAGCATACCGCTGACTGTGTCGGTACATGGAATAATACCCGATAACCTATGTTGTCAGCATGCTTGCAATCTCTATGAAATCTGTGTAAAATAAAGAAATGTAGTTTCTGATACAGGATCAAAGTGTCAGGTCTTGTTTTAGATGGTATAAGAACAAGCATTTGTTATTTTGATCTAAGAAAGAAAAGGCAGGAAAAGAAAAAGGCAGTATGCCATAATATAAGGAGACAAAAAAGGATGTTAGATATTAAGTTTTTAAGAGAAAATCCAGATGTAGTAAAACAGAATATTAAGAACAAGTTTCAGGACGATAAGCTTCCTTTAGTAGACGAAGTCATTGAATTGGACGCAGAAGCCCGTAAGACACAGCAGGAGGCAGATGAGCTTCGCGCTTCACGCAAGAAAGTATCAAAAGAGATCGGTGCTTTAATGGGACAGGGCAAGAAAGAAGAAGCAGAAGCAAAGAAGCAGGAAGTGGCAAAGAATGCACAGCGCTTGGAAGAACTTTCCGTAAAAGAAAAAGAATTACAGGAAAAAGTCAAAAAGATCATGATGGTCATTCCGAATATCATTGATCCGAGTGTTCCGATCGGTAAAGATGACAGCCAGAATGTTGAGATTGAGAAGTTTGGTGAGCCGGTTGTGCCTGATTTTGAAATTCCATACCATGCAGAAATCATGGAAAGCCTTAGCGGATTAGACATTGATGCAGCAGGTAAAGTAGCCGGAAATGGTTTCTATTATCTGATGGGTGATGTGGCAAGATTACATTCTGCAGTGATTTCATACGCAAGAGATTTCATGATCGACAAGGGATTTACTTATTGTATCCCTCCATATATGATCCGCAGTAATGTCGTAACAGGTGTTATGAGCTTTGCTGAGATGGATGCCATGATGTATAAGATTGAAGGGGAAGACCTCTATCTGATCGGTACAAGTGAGCATTCGATGATTGGTAAATTTATCGATACGATCACAGATGCAAAAGAGCTTCCAAAGACTTTGACATCTTATTCACCGTGTTTCCGTAAGGAAAAAGGTGCTCATGGTATCGAGGAACGTGGCGTATATCGTATTCATCAGTTTGAGAAGCAGGAAATGATCGTAGTCTGTGAGCCGGAAGACGCTATGAAATGGTATGATATCATGTGGAAGAACACAGTAGAGCTGTTTAGAAGCCTTGATATCCCGGTTCGTACATTAGAGTGCTGTTCCGGTGATCTTGCCGATCTGAAAGTGAAATCATGTGATGTAGAAGCATGGTCTCCACGTCAGAAGAAGTATTTCGAAGTAGGAAGTTGTTCGAATCTTGGTGACGCACAGGCAAGACGTTTACAGATCCGTGTGCGTGCTGAGGATGGAAGCAAGCATTTTGCGAATACATTGAACAATACAGTAGTAGCACCGCCACGTATGCTGATCGCATTCTTAGAGAATAACTTACAGGCAGACGGTTCGGTTCGTATTCCTGAAGTGCTTAGACCATATATGGGTGGAAAAGAAGTTTTAGTTCCTACAAAGAAAAACTAAGACAGATACAAACAATGCCAATCAATGCGTAAAATATAGAGTGATGGGGAATGCTGTAAGCTATTAACGGTTTTTGCGGCTTAGCAATGCTGTATGTGTTAATAGCAGATAGTCTTTTCACTAAAAAAAGAAAAGCAGATTTCAAACACAGAGATCAAGATGATCTCGATTTGAAATCTGCTTTTCTGGTATTTTTTGCTAAGATCCGGAAAGGCAGCGTGTCAGATCCGTTCATTGGCTTTTTGATCAGATAACAGTTGAAAAATTATCACATATCACGCATTTTCTTTCGCAAGTGTTTTTTCCATCTCATCAATCTTATCGGTCAGAGTATGAAAATTTCCGGCATAAATCGTCTGCAAGAGGTGATCGGTACGACGAAGCGTAGCGATTCCGAGTGTTTCTGTCAGAATATTTTTTTCGAGAATATCAGCAAACTCATCCAGATCAACCACACGGACACGTCCATCCGGATAGATCAGCACATCGACCAAAAGATCGTTGAAAGTATAAGTGTGAGCGGCTTTGTCGATCACCGGCTCCACAATATCACAATACCAATAGACCAATTCTTCACTGGCATTATAGACTTTGCTTACTTTGACGCCAAGATCAATAAAATATGCGGATATTCCGTGTGCAATGTCTTTGCGGGGTTTTAACACGTTCCATTTTGTCAGGATCAGGTCATCGCTTAGAAATAAAACGGTATCGTCCTTTAATTCTGTTACTTCATCAGGCAGGAAACGTCTTCGAAATAATCGTATCTGCTCCATATTGTATTCTCCATTCTTCTCTCGATAAGTTTAAGATCACATTGCAGATCTTAATTTGTATTGAAATTATTATAATCGCCTGCCAGAAGAATGTAAAGAAAAAAATGATCGGAAACCGGATAAAAATGGTCGGAAACGGAATGGATTTTTATAGACTTTTTGGATGTAATATTTTATAATAATAGAGTGTATAACAATGAGCTGTACGAGCAGTGCAGACTCAAAAATGCCGATAAGATGCAACAAAGTATCTGACGTGGTAAAGAAAAGGTTGGTGGGGAAACATCATGAATGATAAAAAAGTTTTGCGAAGCCTTGTAATGATTACTCAGATCGGTATAAGCATGATGGTTCCGCTTTTTTTGTGCGCAGGTATAGGATACTGGATAAATGGGCAGTTTGGTATTGTAGCAGCATTTCCGATTCTGCTGTGTCTCGGTGCCGGTGCGGCATTTCGTAATCTTTTTGTTTTGACAAAGACCTTTTATGCAAAAGATATCCAAAAGGAGGCAAAGCAGAAAGAATATATGGAAAATTTAAAGGCTTATCATGAAAAACATCCCGATGAAGATTTTTCGGATGTGATGGAAGGCAAGAAAAAAAGGTATCCCGACCCGAAAGGACCGACAAGGAGTTAAACGATGAAACAAGCCAGACAGCTTTGCAAAGAAATGATAATAGGGTTGATCCTGTGGCTCATTCCTGTTTTACTGATATTGACGATAATTGCTCCAAATCATCTGGCGATGGCAGCAGGTGTTTTGACAGGCGGAGCGGTGGCATCCGGTTTGCTCTGGCATATGTACCGGCATCTGGATATTGCTTTGGATATGGATGCAAAACATGCCCAGTCACACACACAGTTTGCAGCATTCAAAAGAATGTTTTTTGTCGGAGTGATCATGGCAGCAGCATTAGTCCTGCCGCAGTATGTGCATCCGATCGGTGTGGTATTTGGAATTATGGGGCTGAAGATCACGGCACTTATGTATCCGAAGCTTCATCCTGTTATTCAAAAGTACAGGAAAAAGAGACTGTAGTGATACGCTTTTTGTATCATCACAATATATCTGTGTTTCACAGAAAAAATAAAAGTAAAGGAAGGTGAGAGTGTGGGAAATGGCATCTTAGGTATGTCGCAAGGTCTGTTGGGAAGTAAGGCTCTTCTTGCCGGAGGCGGTGAGCAGGTAGACTTTTTTATTCACGGATATACGGATACGAAGTTTACCGTTTTTGGATGGGACATTTATCTGACGACGACTCATATTTCTATGATCATCGTTATTGCATCCATTCTTGTTTTTGCAATCTTTGCAAACCGGGTGATCAAGAAGGCTGATCCAAACAAAGTTCCGGGACCTTTTCTGAATGTGGTTGAACTGATCGTTGAGTCACTGGATGGAATGGTTGCCAGTTCAATGGGATCGAAGAAAGCATTGAAATTCAGAAACTATGTCAGTGCATTATTCTTTTTTATTCTGGTATGTAACTTATCCGGTTTACTCGGACTTCGTCCACCAACAGCAGATTACGGTGTTACATTTCCATTGGCAGTAATGACATGGGTTTTGATTCAGTTTAACGGATTCAAATACCAGAAATTTGGTAAGATCAAAGCATTGTTTGAACCAATCTTTTTGTTCTTCCCGATGAACCTGATCAGTGAGTTTTCAACTCCGGTATCTATGTCGTTACGTCTGTTTGGTAACATTTTATCCGGAACCGTTATGATGGGACTGATCTATGGTCTTTTGCCAAGGGTACTTACTCTGGTATGGCCGGCAGCACTTCATGCGTATTTGGATGTATTTTCCGGAGCGATCCAGACATACGTTTTCTGTATGCTGACGATGTGTTTTGTTTCGGATGCGATAGGCGACGAAATATAATCCTGCTTCGCATAAAGAGCAGTGAGGAAACAGCTTAGGCAAAAGTATCCGGCTTTTTTGAAAGCAGGATGCAGGAAAGCATTTAAGAAAGTAAAATTTTTATTTTAAGGAGGATTTTAACATGAATATAACAAATGAAGGTTTAGTATTAATGGGTTCTGCTATTGGTGCAGGTCTTGCAGTTATCGCAGGTATCGGTCCCGGTGTTGGTCAGGGTATTGCCGCTGGTTATGGTGCTTCTGCCGTAGGACGTAATCCGGGTGCAAAAGGTGATATCATGTCAACTATGATCTTAGGTCAGGCGGTCGCAGAGACAACAGGTCTTTATGGTCTGGTTATTGCTTTGATCCTGTTATTCGCTAACCCACTTTACAGCAAATTAAAATAATAGCATCAAAAGACAGGGCATTGTGCTTTGTCGGGATGGAAAAAGTGGTTAGAAATACAGTAAAAAGTTAATAACAGAAGGGAGGCTATAAAGTGAGTGTAATGAAAGTGGCTTTAGCTGGCGATGCTTTAGGCAATTACATTTTCGGACTTGATCCACAGCTTCTGATCGATTCATTGATTACGTTGATCGCAATGTTTGCACTTTTTCTGCTTCTGTCATATCTGCTCTTTGTACCGGCAAGAAACTTATTGCAAAAGCGACAGGATGGCATCCGTGAACAGATGGAAACGGCTGCAAAAGAAAAGAGTGATGCGATCGCTTTTAAAGCAGAATATGAAAGCAAGCTTAAAAACGTGGACAAGGAGGCAGAAGAAATCCTTACGCAGACACGTAAAAAAGCGATGAAGAAAGAAAGCGAAATCGTAAACGAAGCAAAAGAAGAAGCTGTCAGAGTTCTTGATAGAGCAAATCGCGAAGTAGAACTTGAGAAGAGCAAAGTAAAAGATGAAGTCAAGCAGGAAATGATTTCTGTAGCTGCTGCAATGGCAGGAAAGATTGTTGCATCTTCTTTGGATGAGGATAAGCAGGCACAGCTGATAGCAGACACTTTGGAAGAAATGGGTGATGAGACATGGCTAAATTAGTTTCAAAAGTATATGGTGAAGCTTTATTTGAAGCGGCCATAGAAGCAGGCACAGTCGATTCCCTGATGGAAGAAGTGGATGCTGTGCTGGCAATATTTCGTGCAAATGAGGAATATATCAAACTCTTGAATCATCCTAAGATTCCGGTGGAGGAAAAAGTTGCACTTTTGGAAGAAGCATTTAAAGGAAAAGCTTCGAACCAATTGGTAGGACTTTTGACTGCAACCGTGGAAAAAGGCAGATTTGCAGAGATTGAAAATATTTTGGCATATTTTGAATCCAAGGTACTGGAATACAAAAAAATCGGTATTGCCCATGTAACATCAGCAAGTGCATTGACAGATCAGCAGAAAGAAGAAGTACAAAAGCGTTTACTCGAAACGACTTCTTATGAAAGCATACAGACTGAATATCAGGTTGATGCATCGCTGATCGGTGGCATTGTCATACAGATTGGTGACAGAGTTGTTGATGGCAGTATCCGGACACAGCTGGGGAACATGGCAAAAGAATTGTCAAAGATCCAGCTCGTGAAATAAAATATTAAGAAAGAAGGTGCAAGAATATCATGAATTTGAAACCTGAAGAGATCAGTTCTGTAATCAAAGAACAGATTAATAAATATAGTACCAAATTCGAAGTATCCGATACAGGTACTGTAATCCAGGTTGCCGATGGTATCGCACGTATCCATGGATTGGAAAAGGCGATGCAGGGCGAACTTCTTGAATTCCCAAATGAGATCTATGGTATGGTATTGAACCTCGAAGAAGACAACGTAGGTGCCGTTCTTTTAGGTGATCATAAAAACATTAACGAAGGTGATCTGGTTAAGACAACAGGTCGAGTAGTTGAGGTGCCTGTAGGTGACGCAATGCTTGGTCGTGTTGTCAATGCGTTAGGACAGCCTATCGACGGAAAAGGCCCTATCGAGACTGATAAGTTCCGTCAGATTGAACGAGTTGCATCCGGTGTTATTTCAAGAAAGTCAGTAGATACACCGTTGCAAACAGGTATTAAGGCGATTGACTCTATGGTGCCGATCGGAAGAGGACAGCGTGAGCTGATCATCGGCGACCGTCAGACAGGTAAGACCGCCATCGCAGTAGATACGATCATTAACCAGAAAGGTCAGAATGTGAAGTGTATCTATGTTGCGATCGGTCAGAAAGCATCTACCGTTGCATCTATCGTAAAGAAATTAGAAGAATATGGTGCAATGGATTATACTACTGTTGTAGCATCAACAGCAAGTGAATTAGCACCACTTCAGTACATTGCTCCATATTCCGGTTGTGCGATCGGTGAGGAATGGATGGAAGCAGGACAGGATGTTTTAGTAATTTACGATGACCTGACAAAGCATGCAGCAGCATATCGTACACTTGCATTGCTCTTAAAACGTCCACCAGGACGTGAAGCATATCCCGGAGATGTATTCTATTTACATTCCAGACTGCTTGAGCGTGCAGCGAGATTGTCTGACAAATTAGGCGGCGGCTCATTGACAGCATTACCGATCATTGAGACACAGGCAGGTGACGTATCTGCTTATATTCCTACAAACGTTATCTCTATCACAGATGGTCAGATCTACCTTGAGACAGAGATGTTTAACTCCGGATTCCGTCCGGCTGTTAATGCAGGTCTTTCCGTGTCCCGTGTAGGTGGTTCTGCACAGATCAAAGCAATGAAGAAGATTTCAGGTCCGATCCGTATTGAGCTTGCTCAGTACCGTGAGCTGGCGGCATTCTCGCAGTTTAGTTCTGATCTCGATCCTGAGACAAAGGCACAGCTTGCACAGGGTGAGCGTATCCGTGAGATCTTAAAGCAGGATCAGTACAAGCCTATGCCGGTAGAGAATGAAGTAATCATTATATATGCAGCAACTAAGAAATATCTGATCGATATTGAAATTAGTGACATTCTTGACTTTGAAAAAGGTCTTTTCGAATATATTGATACAAAATATCCTGAAGTACCGGAGAGCATCCGTACAACAGGTGAGATCAAAGAAGATATTGAAAAGAAACTGATCGAAGCGATCGAAGGATTTAAGGCAGAATTCACTAAGAACAAATAGAAAGAAATGGGGAAAAGCATATGGCCTCAATGAGAGATATCAAAAGACGTAAAGAAAGTGTGCAAAGCACAGGACAGATTACGAAGGCAATGAAGCTCGTTTCTTCTGTCAAGCTGCAAAAAGCAAAGCTTGGGGCAGAAGTATCAAAGCCGTATTTTGATACAATGTATAATACAGTGGCAGGCATGATCGCAAAATCCGGTCAGATGTCACATCCATTTCTTCAAAAGAGCCGGTCGGACAGGAAAGCGGTCATTCTGATCACATCCAACCGAGGACTGGCAGGCGGATATAATTCCAATGTTGTTAAGCTGATCACGAAAGACGAACGTTTTTCGACAGAGAATACGGTGATCTATGCAGTAGGATCGAAAGGTCGCGATTCTATGGCGAGAGTCGGTTATGAAGTGGCTAAGGATTATTCAGAGGCTATGAATGAACCGATCTACAGCGATGCAACACTGATCGGCAAAGAAGTTTTAAGCCGGTTTGTCAAAGGAGAGATCGGAGAAATTTATCTTGCTTATACGATCTTTAAAAACACGGTCGTACAGATTCCGACTTTGACTAAGCTGTTACCGATCAATGCCGAAGACATCGTATCGGAAGAAGAAGATATATCAGAAAGTCCGATTGACAAGCTTACATTGATGAATTATGAACCGGAGCCGGAAGAAGCATTAAATGCGATCATTCCAAAATATATCAACAGTCTGATCTTTGGCGGACTGGTTGAATCTCATGCGAGTGAGAATGGAGCACGTATGCAGGCAATGGATTCCGCAACAAGCAATGCAGAGGAAATGATCAGTGATTTGTCTTTGAAGTATAATAGAGCAAGACAGGCATCTATTACACAGGAATTAACAGAAATTATAGCAGGTGCAAGTGCTATTTCATAATGCTATTCATAAAGAAAAACTTTATGAAACACAGTTATAAGCAGCTGAAAATGTAAAGGAGTGAAACAATGGCAGAATTAAATACAGGTAAGCTGACTCAGATTATCGGTGCCGTTCTGGATATTAAGTTTCCGGAAGGAAAACTGCCTGAGATCAACGACGCTATCAACGTACCGTTAGCCGATGGTAAAAAGCTGGTGGTCGAAGTATCTCAGCATCTGGGTGATGATACTGTACGTTGTATCGCGATGGGACCGACAGATGGTCTTGTACGTGGTATGGAAGCTCAGGCAACGGGCGGTCCTATCAGCGTGCCGGTAGGTGAAGCAACTCTGGGACGTATGTTTAACGTACTGGGAGAACCAATTGATGAGAAACCGGCTCCTGAAGGAGTTCAGTATGATCCGATTCATAGAAAAGCCCCTAAGTTCGAGGAGCAGTCAACAGAAACAGAAATTCTTGAAACAGGTATTAAGGTCGTAGATCTTCTTTGTCCTTATCAGAAAGGTGGTAAGATCGGTCTGTTTGGTGGTGCCGGTGTAGGTAAAACCGTATTGATCCAGGAACTTATCACAAATATTGCGCAGGAGCATGGTGGATACTCTGTATTTACCGGAGTAGGTGAGCGTACCCGTGAAGGAAATGACCTTTATTATGAAATGATCGAATCCGGTGTTATCGATAAGACAACCATGGTATTCGGTCAGATGAACGAGCCGCCGGGAGCACGTATGCGTGTAGGTCTTACAGGACTTACCATGGCAGAAAACTTCCGTGACCGTTCCGGAAAAGATGTCCTTCTCTTTATTGATAATATTTTCCGTTTTACACAGGCCGGTTCCGAGGTATCCGCTTTGCTTGGACGTATGCCAAGTGCGGTAGGTTACCAGCCGACATTACAGACAGAAATGGGTGCTTTACAGGAGCGAATCACTTCAACAAAGAAAGGTTCTATCACATCGGTACAGGCTGTTTATGTACCTGCCGATGACTTGACCGATCCGGCACCGGCAAATACATTTGCTCACTTGGATGCGACAACCGTACTTTCACGTTCAATCTCAGAGCTTGGTATTTATCCGGCAGTAGATCCGCTGGAGTCTACTTCGCGTATCCTTGATCCGCATATCGTCGGTGAGGAGCATTATCATGTAGCCCGCGGTGTACAGGAAATTCTTCAGAAATATAAGGAATTGCAGGATATCATCGCTATTCTTGGTATGGATGAATTGTCAGAAGAAGATAAGATCGTCGTAAACAGAGCCAGAAAGGTACAGAGATTCCTGTCTCAGCCTTTCCATGTTGCAGAGCAGTTTACAGGTCTTCCGGGACAGTATGTACCGGTAAGTGAAACAATCCGCGGCTTCCAGGAAATTCTGGATGGTAAGCATGATGATATCCCTGAGAACTATTTTCTTAACGCAGGAAATATTGATGAGGTAGTAGCCAGAGCTACAGACAGATAGGAAAGGAGAATCAGATGGCTGACAAAACGTTCAACCTGCGGATTATCTCCCCTACCCGCATTTTCTTTGATGGAGATGTTGATATGGTAGAAATGAAGACAACAGAGGGCGAGATCGGTGTTCTTGCCGGTCATATTCCTCTGACTGCCATTCTTGAACCGGGTGTGCTTCGGATAAAGCAAGAAGAAAATGTAAGAGAAGCAGCATTGCATGATGGCTTTGTAGAGATTCAAAAAGACCGTGTTACGGTGTTGGCAGAATCCTGCGAATGGCCGGATGAAATTGATGTAGAGCGTGCGAATGAAGCAAAAGAACGTGCTGAACGTCGTATTAAGAGCGGTAAAGCAGAAGTAGATATGCTTCGTGCTGAACTTGCATTAAAGAAAGCACTTACAAGAATTGATCTTGCAGGCAGAAAATAAGAAAAAGGCTTCCCAGTTAATAATATAAGCCGGGAGGCCTTTTTTCTTGTTTTAAGGATAGTATACTAACTTTGTGATTTGCTTTCCTTTCTTTTTAAAACTGAAAGTCTTTAAAGTATCTGCAGATGAGTAACTGCTGATGTTCCGACAGTATTTGGAAAATGTTGACTTTGAAACAGATGACATGGAAATATCCTGTGCCATATAATATTTTGCTTTTTGAGAGATTTTAAAAGTGCGTTTTTGGAATGATAAGGAAAAGCAAATACCAGATTTGCCATCGCTTGCTTTTCTTTTGGGTCCATTTATCACAAAGATAAAAAATAACTAAAAAAAAGACTATCTTTATTACTTTTTTGGAAAAAATGGAAAAAAAGCCGTGAAAGTCGGAAACACGTTGAAAAATGCTTGAATTTGTCGGTATTTGCACCTATAATAATGAACTATGGGTGAAAACTTACAAATACAAGACTATGAAAGGAGTTCATACTATGAATGAACAGAATAATTGTCTCGAAAAGCAGCCTCTCTGTGATGAGATGCTTCAGAAGATGGATGCATACTGGCGTGCAACGAATTATTTATCAGCCGGTCAGTTATATCTTTTAGATAATCCATTAATGAGAAAACCATTAACAATGGATGATGTAAAGAAAAAAATTGTAGGTCACTGGGGAACTGTACCCGGACAGAACTTTATCTATGTACACTGTAACCGCGTGATCAAACGTTATGACTTAGATATGATTTATATTTCAGGTCCGGGACATGGCGGAAACTTCCTGATCGCTAATACATATTTAGAGGGAACATACAGCGAAGTATATCCAAATATCAGTCAGGATGAAGAAGGAATGCAAAAGATGTTTAAGCAGTTCTCATTCCCATGTGGTGTACCAAGTCACTGTGCTCCTGAAACACCTGGTTCTATCAACGAAGGTGGTGAGCTTGGTTATTCTATCGCTCACGCATTTGGTGCTGTATTTGATAATCCTGACCTCATCGCTACAACTGTAGTAGGTGACGGTGAAGCAGAGACAGGTTCTCTTGCTACATCATGGCAGTGTAATAAATTCTTAAATCCGATCAATGATGGTGCCGTTCTTCCGATCCTTCATCTGAATGGATATAAGATCAGCAACCCTACTATTCTTTCTCGTATTCCTCAGGAAGAGTTAGAAAGCTTCTTCAAGGGTTGTGGATGGAAGCCTTACTTCGTAGAAGGTGACGATCCAATGACAATGCATAAAAAGATGGCAGAAACAATGGATACTGTTATCGAAGAAATCAAGGCAATCCAGAAGAATGCCCGTGAGAACAATGATCCTACAAGACCAATCTGGCCAATGATCGTATTACGCACACCAAAGGGATGGACAGGTCCTAAGGTTGTTGACGGTGACCAGATCGAAGGTACATTCCGTGCACATCAGGTTCCAATGTCAATGGAGAAACCGGAACATCTTGATATGTTAAAAGATTGGTTAGAGAGCTACAAGCCGGAAGAACTCTTTGATGAGAAGGGTCGTCTGATTCCTGAATTAGCTGAATTAGCTCCTAAGGGAGATGCACGTATGGGTGCTAACCCACATGCAAATGGTGGTCTTTTATTAAAGGATCTTCGTCTTCCTGACTTCCGTGAGTACGGTGTAAAAGAAGTAGATCCAGGTAAGACAAAAGCACAGGATATGATCGAACTTGGTGCTTATATCCGTGACATTTTCAAATTAAATAAGGAGAACAAGAACTTCCGTATCTTCGGACCGGATGAGTCTATGTCAAACCGTCTGTATCATGTATTTGAAGAGCAGAACAGAAGCTGGAATGCTGAGATGGTAGACAACGATGATTGTCTTGCAACAGATGGCCGTATCATGGATGGTATGCTTTCAGAGAATATGTGTGAAGGCTGGTTAGAGGGTTATCTCTTAACAGGTCGTCATGGTTTCTTTGCAAGTTACGAAGCATTTATCCGTGTTGTAGATTCCATGGCAGCACAGCATGCGAAATGGTTAAAGGTTACAAATCAGTTATCATGGAGACAGCCGATCGCATCATTGAACTTCATCCTGACATCAAACGTATGGCAGCAGGATCATAACGGATTTACACATCAGGATCCTGGTTTCTTAGATCATATCGCTAATAAGAAAGCAGACGTTGTCCGTATGTATCTCCCACCGGATGCAAACTGTCTGTTATCATGCTTTGACCATTGTATGAAGAGTAAGAACTATGTCAATGCAATTGTTGCTTCAAAACATCCAAGCTGCCAGTGGCTTACTATGGAGCAGGCTGTTAAGCATTGTTCACAAGGTATCGGTGTTTGGGAATGGGCAAGTAACGATCAGAACGAAGAACCTGATTTAGTAATGGCTTGCTGTGGCGATACACCAACACTTGAAACATTAGCAGCAGTAACTATTTTGCGTGATGCTATGCCTGAACTTAAGATCCGTGTTGTAAACGTAGTTGACCTCTTTAAGTTACAGTCAGATACAAAACATCCTCATGGATTAAGTAACCGTGAATATGACGCACTCTTTACAAAGGATACACCAATTATCTTTGCGTTCCACGGATATCCAACATTAATTCATGAATTAACATACGGACGTAACAACACAAACATTTCTGTACACGGTTATCAGGAAGAGGGTACGATCACTACTCCATTCGATATGCGTGTTCAGAATGAGATTGACCGTTTCAACCTTGTAAAAGACGCTATCATGCATTTACCACAGCTTGGAAATAAGGGCTCATACCTGATCCAGCAGATGAATGATAAGTTAGTAGAGCATAAACAGTACATCGCAGAGTATGGTTTAGATATGCCTGAGATCCGTGACTGGGAATGGACTACACCTGCAAAATAATTTGTAGGAAAAACAGATCAGAATCTGATCAAAAATATAAATAAAAATCCGGCTATATGAGAATACAGCCGGGTTGTAAAAGCGGAGACTGTAAAAAGTTCTCCGAATCGAAAAATCGCTTAGATCTCAGATCTGGGCGATTTTTTGTATCATTTATTATGAAGATATTTTTGCTAAAAGTGTCCTCATGTGATGTGTACTGTGCCGGTGTTGTTCTTGCTTTTGCAGTATGTTTTTGGCAAAAGAAGAAAAATGGATGTACAAGAAAGCGTAAATCTGCTGTATTATAAATATAGTAAATGTCGTATTGTAAAATTACAGGGTTTACAATACGAAGATATCGGATAATCGGCCATACGATCAGGTTAGGTGGTCAAAGCAGGCAAAACGAGTAGCTCTTGCCATGATAATCTGATAGGCGAAACATGTAGATCAGGAAAGGAGAAGCGTATGAGAAAAAAATTATGGAGCATATGTACCAAAGCAGCGGCAATTACTGTATTGACGTTTGCAATCACAACAGGAGCAGGGAATACCGCTTTTGCAAAAGAGGAAGCTGCAACGGTTACGATGTCAGCAGGCAGTGGGTGTTATGACAATGCATTTAATCTGACGATGACTTGTGATACAGCAACAAAAATCTACTATACAACGGATGGCAGTGATCCGAGAAGCAGCGACACAAGAAAAGAATATACTGCAGCTCTTACGATCAAAGACAGAAGCGGTGCAAACGGTGATGATAACTATGTTACCGCTGTTGATCCGGTCGAATTTGACAGTGCAAATGTCATATATCAAAATGGCAAGGCAAAGGATAAATATAAAGCACCGTCAAAAGAAGCTGTTGACAAGGCAACCGTGATCAAAGCAGCCGGTATGGATGCAGCCGGAAATTATACATCCGTAGCTACGAATACATATTTTGTCGGTCAGATGGATACCCATATCAAGGGAATCAAAGAAAGCTGTCAGGCAGCAGGTGTACCGATGTCGATCATGTCGATCTCGATGGATTACGATGATCTGTTTGATCAGGAAAAAGGAATTTATGTAAAAGGAAATATTTTTAAAGAAAAATTTTCTGAGGAGTCAGGACGTTTTTATAACGGGCAGGATATTTCTGATACCTGTCGGAAGTTAGATGCAAATTATAACCAGCGTGGCAAAGGATGGGAGCGTGCAGCACATATCGATTATATCGAAAGTGATGGTACAACGACAGAATGTAAATTGCAACAGGACTGTGGTATCCGTATTCAGGGAAATTATTCGCGTTCCGATATGCAAAAAGGACTTCGTCTGTATGCAAGAGAGGAATATGGCAAGAAGAACTTTAAGTATAACTTTTTTGGTAACGACACATTAAACAGCAAAGGAAAGCCGATGGATAAATACAAAAAGCTGACTTTGCGTGCCGGTGGTAACGCTGCATTTGCTGCTAAGTACAATGATGCATACTGGCAGTCACTGATCAAGGATCTGAAATGTGATACCCAGAGTTCAAGAGTATGTGTTGTCTATATAGATGGCGAATACTGGGGACTTTATATCTTACAGGAAGATTATTGCGATAATTACTGGGAAGAGAAATATGGTGTCAATAAAGATAATGTCATCTCTTATAAGGGAGATGCGGAAAAGTATGACATCGGATATGACATTGATGATGGAGAACTTCCGGAAGGACAGAATGATGTACGTTATTTCTGGAATGATCTTTTAAAATTCTATGATACACATGCAAATCTGAATAAGCAGGATGATTATGAAGCATTTGAAAAATTAGTTGATGTCGAATCGGTAAGAGATTACTTTGCGGTAAATCTCTGGCTGAACAATAAATGGGACTGGCCGGGCAAGAACTGGCTTGCATGGAAGACAACACAGGCAGAAGATGGCAATGCTTATGCAGACGGAAGATGGAGACTTTGCTTCTATGATCTTGATTTTGGTGGAGCAAGTTCAAAGGATTACAGAACCAATACGGTAAAAGAAGATAACTACAAAACATATGGTATGCTGGATCTGAATACAGAAAATCCGGTTGTATTGATGTTTGGTTATCTGATGACGAATGATACATTCAGAAATGAATTTAATACAAAGCTGTTAGCGTTATCTTCTACGAATTTTGAGAAAGATACAATGCTTACGAGACTGGATCAATATCTGAATACGTATAAACCATTATATGATCAGTTCTTTACACGCTATGACGGAAATGGAAGTGCATCACAGGCGATCAACAGTGAGTACCTGAGTTACGCAATGATAAAAGAGTTTGCTACAAACCGCAGAAACGTTGACAATAAGTATATTCAGCAGCAGATTGATTTTATCAACAGCAACTATGGTAAATCGTCCGGTACAAGAGATCAGATGGCAATGGACGATGGAGAGCAGCCGGATCAGACACCAACTCCGGTTCCGACAAAGACACCACAGGCAAGTACATCACCAACGAATGTACCGGCAGGACCGGCACAGAACCCTTCAACCACAACACCGTCTGATGTACAACCGACATTAAATCCGAATAGCACTACACAGCCAACGGTGACTCCGAATGAATCTGTAAAAGATCAGACCGGAACAGATACGAAGAATGATACTTCTAAGAAAGCAGATCGAAAAGCGAAAAAAACACTGCCTCTTAAAGTGACTGCACGTAAAGGTAAGAAAACGGTTACGATCAAGACAGTGAAAAAGGCAGTTGTTAAAGTGACAGCAACTAAGAAAGTGATATATAAAGGGAAGAAAGTGACGAAAAGACTTACGATTCCGGCAAAGAAAAACAAGACAGGAAAAATTGTCATCAAACTTTCTAAGCCGCTCAATAAGAACATGAAGTTAAAAGTTACTGTTTCAAAGAAGAATTATCAGACGAAGAAGCAGACGATAAAGGTGAAGTAAATTCCACATGGGAAATATCACCTTCCAAAGCCAGGATCTTTTTGATCTTGGCTTTTTCATTATTTTCTAAAGGTTCTTTTAACTTTACGATTGCCGTCAGAGTTTCGGTGGTATGTCCGTTTTCTTTTTCGTAGTCAAAAAGATAACCGATCTGAAGGGAATGAATCTGTGGATAGATCAGCTTGAGTTCTTTTGTAACACGCTCCACATTGATATTACCGATTTCCGATTCATATGTACCGGAATTTTCATTTGTTTCTTTTTGAACCAGTCGTGCCGCAAAAAAGATACTTGGAATGATCAAAATGATCGTATTGCGTATGATCTTATGGCGCAAGCGAAGCCAGACTTCTTTGGTAAATGTATGATCAGAAGCATGATGTTTTTCTTTTTTGGGAACTTCCAGTGCAATCAATACAATTGTGGAAGTCAGGCAGATAAAATATGTATTGATAATAAACAGATACAAAGCACCAAAGAAATAAGACAGACTGCCATTTGCAATCCCATAGCCAGCAGTACAAAGCGGTGGCATCAAAGCAGTAGCGATAGCGACACCCGGAATCACATTTGACTTTTCTTCGCGCGTTGTACCGATAATTCCTGCCAGTCCGCCAAAGCAAGCGATCAACACATCCCAGATCGTCGGACTGGTACGTGCAAGAATTTCACTCGAAGCCGTTTTGATCGGTGATATGGCAAAATACAAAGAAGAAATGATCAGACAGGCGATTACCTGAATTGTCAGACCGACTGCTGAGTTACGAACCATTTTAAAGTCAACGGTAGCAATACCGTAACCGATCGCCATGATACCACCCATTAATGGTGAGATCAGCATTGCTCCGATAATAACAGCGGTCGAATTCATATTCAGACCGATTGATGCAATGAAAATGGCAAGAACCAGAATACAAAGGTTAGTGCCCTTGATCTCTGCTCCACTCACGATCCGATTATGAATCTCATCATAAGAAGCCTTATCACCATGAATATTAAATGCCTGTTTTACGATTTTTTTAATTTGTTCCACTTAAAAAACTCCTTTCGGGATAGTAATAGAAGGCATTTGCAAAACAAAATGCATTCCCCTGAAACCATCCTCACACCAAAATGGAATGCGTCATGTTCATATTTATGATTTGTGTTTTTCTTTCTTTTAATTGTGGAATAGACACGACAGCTGATTAGAATTTTTGATTTTTTAATCTTTTTTGCTGATTGGGCGCGGGTCATAACTATAGGGGCGACTCAGTCTGAGTAGCATTGCTGTTTGGGACACGCTCCCGCTTCGCAAAGCCACGTAGCGCACACATAGCACTGCAAAAAGCAAATACTTTTTTGCAGTGCAAGTGACGACGGTCTTTGAGATTCCCAAACAGCAATGTACATCAGACCGGCCTTGCCCCTATATCAGATGAGAGCGCCCATAATCAAAGCAAAAAAGAAAAAAATCTTAAAAATTCTTATCAGGTGAAACAGTGCTTTCACAATTAAAAGAAAGAAAAACACAATTTAATCTCTTAAGATATGACGCATTCTATTTTTGTTGTGAGGATGTTGTTACAGCGCAGGGATTTGTTTTGCAAATGGCTGTTATACTAAGTAATAAAGAAAATATATCAAGTAGGCGTTTTTTTTGCAAGCTGTTATGATATCGAAAAAGCCCGGATGCCTCATTCGATGAAGTACCCGAGCCTTTTTCGATGTTATCAGTCAATCAGCATTTGCTGATTCTTTTCATAAAGTAAAGATCAATGCTTTGTTTCTATAAACAAAATCATTTTCATCATCCTTAACAGGATTACAAATGGATCTTATGATAAATAATCAGCGTAATCTTTTGCGGTTGTTACGCCGTTTTTCCAGTCATCCATTTTCTTCATAGCTGCATCATATGTATCCTGGCAAAGCTGTGGAAGCTTCTCACCCCATGCAGCAGTAGCTTTTTTAAAGCCTTTTGTGATTGCATTTTTTAATTCATCTGCTTTGTCAGTGTCTCCACCGGCAAGAGCAATTGCCATGCTGACCAAACGATCAGAAGTTTTATTCACGCCCCAGTAGCCGTCCTCTGCGATATCAGCCTGTGCTTTTGCAATATCTTCAGGGCTTGCAAACTGTACAGCCTGACGGAATGTTGCAGCTAAGTTTGTGCTGTTTGCAAGATCAAAAGTACCTTTCTGTTTTCCGAGAAGTTTTTCTACTAAATTCTGCATAGAAGCAGCTCGGTTTTCCTGGTCTGCTTTTAATTGGGCAACGACAGCATCACGATTATAAATCTTGTTTGCACTGTCTTTTTTCTCAGTTGTTGTTTTCTCATATACTGCAGCAGTATCGGCAGCTTTTGTCGTATTAGATGTGTTATCGGTTTTTTTTGCAAAAGACTTTAAAGCTGACTTACTTGAGCCGGTTGCGTAGGTGCCGCTTGTGTTTACTGATAAATCCATTCGAAAGAACCTCCTTTTTCTACTAATGTACTCTCGATATTTTCTCCAAACGAACCCTTTCGGCTGGATTTTCGATATACTGCTTCCATTTTCTCATCGTACACACCGTGTACGCATTGCAAAAATGTCATTGTATAACAAAAATCCATCTCGAAATATTTCGTTTAGAAAATTCCGAGAGTACATACTATAGTTATCAAAATAGAATAACTATTTTCCAATCATCTTTTGATGTGTCACATAAGTTTTGCTCATCCATGAGTTATCTTTGTAATATATATCGGCACGGAAATAAAAAAGTTGATACTCAGACAGTGTAAATATGCGACAAATCCACTTAATTGAAAATTTTGTCCGTATCAGGTTTTTTGGTCTGGCAAAGGATTACATCGCAATCGGAATATTTTTCCAGGGCAGCTCTGTATGCAAAATTCGCAAGGATCTCATCCTGAAAAAGACCATATGTCGTTGGACCGCTTCCGCTCATCAATGCACCGATTGAACCATTTTGCAATAAAAATTCTTTGATCTGTGCAAGAACAGGATATTCAGGGATTGTAACAAGCTCAAGAACATTACATAGCTTTTGGGCAATTCCGACCGGATCTTTTCGTTTGATCGCATCAATGACTGCATTCGTATCGGGACGTGTTACAATGTTCTGTTTATCAATCTCACCATATACATAAGGAGTACTGACTGAGATATGCGGCTTGATCAGGAGCGCCCAAAGAGGTGGCAGATCCGGCAGTGGCGTTAGGATCTCTCCGATCCCTTCAGCAAGCATCGTTCCCTGCATAATGCAGAAAGGAACATCTGCACCGAGGGTTACGCCGACCTGGCAGAGTTCTTCCTTAGAAAGTCCGAGATCACAGATAGTATTGATGGCAGTCAGAGTGGCGGCACAGTCAGCACTTCCGCCTGCAAGTCCGGCAGCAGCCGGTATATTTTTCTGAAGTTTAATAGCAAAACCATTGCTCAAATGGTATTTTTCCTGCATTACCTTAGCTGCTTTATATACCAGATTTTTCTCGGGTGGGATTTTATCGGGAAGTTCTTTATTCATATGCAGGTGAATTTCGGGAGAACCTGTTATGCTGACAGTTAAGACATCATAGATATCAATTGTCTGCATGATCATTTCGAGACTGTGATATCCGTTTGGCAGTTTTTGCAATACATCTAATGTCAGATTGATTTTGGCAGGAGCCGGTATTTCCAATGTGTTTGGCATAAAAATCCTCTTGCATTTTCCGTATAAACTTTTAAATTTGTAAATTCATGCAAAATTTCGTTTCCATAAATAGGGAAATGCTTTCTTTCTTAATTTATATTTATTCTTTTGGATCAAGATGTCTGTATTCTGATTTTGAGACTCTTGTACCCCTTATATATTTTGATAGAGTATAGAAAAAAAGTCAATGGAATATCTTAAGTTTATAAAGAATTTGTAATCTTATGGCAAAAAGTACTATCTGGAATGGAAAAGCATGTAAACAGGGTTGCTCAAAGGTTTTTGAGTGTGTTATAATTAACAATACGTGTGTAGAATGAACAAGGTTGTACACAACAAAAGAGATATCTGCACGACCGGGTATAGGAAAAAGAAATTTAAGATACATTTTCAATAGATGAGCAGAATCAGAGAAAGAGGCTGGTATGAAAGATCTTTATGCGACAGAGTATTCACACAAAAGATCTGTGCTTATAGTATAAAGCGCACAGCTGAGAAAGGAACATAAGCTTTTATGAAAAGAAAAATTGCAATTCTTGGGGCATGTGTGATCGTGCTTGCGGGAGCTGTCGGTATAAAGATGAGCAGTCAGCCGGCAACAGATGCAGTTTCAAAGTCCCAAAGTAAAAAATATGAATATACTGATATCCAAAAGGATCAGAAGGAGGAAACTGACGTGGCAAAGGAAGAAGATACTGCCACATCGGAGAAAAAGAAAACAGAATACATTAAAGCGGATATCAATCCTGACAGTTATACAGTGTTAGTAAACAGGGAACATTTAATATCAAAGGATTATATTCCCGGAGACCTTGTGATACCGAATATCCCGTTTAGCTTCTATGGGCGCTATGAGAAGAGTTATATGAGAAAAAGAGCTGCAGGTGCATTAGAAGACTTGTTTGCCGGAGCAAAGAAGAAGGGCTATACCTTAAAAGGGGTATCTGCATACCGGTCATATGAACGACAAAAGCAGATTTATGATAATAATGTAAGAAGCCGCGGAACGACACAGACAGATAAAGTATCTGCCGTGCCGGGAAGTAGTGAGCATCAGACAGGATTATCGATCGATGTTTCAAGTGATTCCGTAGGATGTTCGATCGAAACATCTTTTGGAAGTACCAAAGAAGGAAAATGGCTGGAAAAGAATTGTTATAAATATGGTTTTATCATACGTTATCCGAAAGATAAGACAAAAATCACCGGATATTCGTATGAACCATGGCATATCCGGTATGTCGGAAAGAATTTAGCAAAGTATCTTTACAAGAATAATCTGACGCTGGAAGAATATTATAAGATTACTACAATAGACAATAAAGTGGCAGCAGATCCGGTGGAAGATACCGATACTAACGCTGCGGCAGATAAGAAAGCAGAGACGGCTCCAACGCCAAGACCGACGAAGAAGCCAACGGCGACACCGGTTCCGACACCGACAGCAACGCCCAAAAAAACGAAGAAACCAAAGAAGACACAAAAACCAAAGGCAACGAAAAAGCCGACACCAAAGCCGACTAAGAAAGCAGTTGCTACAAAAAAACCGATAGTGACTGCAAAGCCGACACAAACTCCGGTGAGACATACAGAAGCACCATCTCAGGAGCCGACACAGACACCGGCAGCAGAAGAGCCGGGAATGTAAAAGTTGCGGTTTCAAAAAGGTAAAAAATATAGCGAATACTAATTTTAATGCGATGCAAAGGAGGAAATTATGAGATCAATCATCGTAGCATTCTATTTGCTTTTATATGCGATTGTCAGTTTGCCATTATTTTTGATATTCTATATTATAGGTAAGTTCAGTCCGTCAAAGAAGGCGTATTTATCTCAGAAATTTGTAAACAATTTTGGATTTCGTCCGATTCTGTTTCTATCGGGAGTCCGTCTGACAGTCAAGGGACGGGAAAATATCTTGCAAGATCAGGCGGCATTGTATGTCTTTAAC
The DNA here is from genome assembly GCF_014384965.1 of Jutongia hominis. Lineage (GTDB taxonomy): Bacteria > Bacillota > Clostridia > Lachnospirales > Lachnospiraceae > Butyribacter > Butyribacter hominis. The sequence continues at coordinate 69,446 of NZ_JACRSW010000008.1, read as the reverse complement.
CATCGTGGATTTTATGACATTCTGGCAGGTTATACGACAGCACCATATCCAACTGCTTTTGTATCGAAGAAAGAGATTGGGAAAGTGCCTATGGTATCACGCTGGATGAAATATATGAATTGCCTTTTCCTTGACCGTTCGGATATCCGCCAGGGACTGCAGACAATTTTACAGGGTGTTGAGCTTTTGAAAAATGGTACATCTGTATATATTGCACCGGAAGGTACAAGAAATACCGGTGAGGAACTTCTGGAATTTCATGCTGCCAGCTTTAAACTGGCAGAAAAATCAAAATGCCCGATTGTACCTGTTGCATTAAATAATACTGATGAAGTGCTAGAAAAACATATGCCTTGGATACACAAAGCACATGTGATCATTGAATATTGCGAGCCGATCTATACAGAAGATCTGGATCGTACACAAAGAAAGCAGCTTGCGAATAATGTACGTGATATTTTGTCAGAAAAAGTAAAAGCAAACAAAAAGGAAATCTAAGCAGATCATAGATTTGTCAGAAAAGTATTTTCAGATATCACAAAATATGCTATTCTATTTATTATGAAATCATGAAGTTGTTTGTAAGTGGCACAATGATAGTGGAAAAGGTCTGCAGGCTATACCGGTCAGAATGTCAGTCAGACAGCTTTGCCAGAAATAGTGGACGTGCATGAAAGAAACTGGCAAAAAGGAAGTGTGATGCACGAAAGGAGAACAGATGAGTAATTATATGATGGTAGTGCCCGTGTTGGGAATTGCAACATGGACGATTGTAATGTTAGTAGTATTAGTAGTTTTGATCGCTGCATTAGTAGCATTGAGTATTTATGGCAAGAAGCTTCAGGAACGTCAGGAGCAGTCACAGCAGGAACTTGAGAATGCTTCACAGAATGTTTCTCTTCTGGTTATTGATAAAAAGAGGATGAAACTAAAAGAAGCCGGACTTCCACAATTGATCTTAGATCAGACACCGAAGTATATGCGTGGACGTAAGGTACCGATCGTAAAGGCGAAGATCGGACCAAAGATCATGTCCTTTATCTGTGATGAGAAGATTTTTGAGGTTATTCCCGTAAAGAAAGAAGTACGCGCCATGATCAGTGGAATTTATATCATGGGTGTAAAAGGATTGCATACGAATCTGGATGCAAGACAGACCAAGCTTAAATTTACAGATAAGATGCGTTTGAAGATGGATTCTCTAAAAGGAAAGAAATAATAGGATATCATGTCCTTTCGAAATTTTTGTTCGGAAGATTTCGAGAATACATGATAAAGATAAGCAGGAAAAAGCCTGCCGGTAAGATAAAGAAGGGTATCATTCTAAAAGTCAGATGAAAGTATTGACGATTGGAAGGATACCCTTTTTGGTTCTTTTGTTTTGCATGTATAGAGAATAATTTTATGCTTTATGATTCTGCATTGTGATCAATGGATATGATCATTTCATTTTTAGAAACTTTTGCATGATTCATATGTAAAGTATAAAGCAGGACGATGCGAATCCCCGATGCAGTTTCTTCGACCAGAAGATCGTGTGTATCGATCGCGGTTGCGAATGTACCAAATGGAGTTTGGTAGATTCCTTCATGGCGGCTGTCCTTTTCAAAGTGCATCTGGCTTGTTACATCTCCTTTTTTGGAAATATGTACCATGTTTTGATTAAAGCGAATGATATTTTTACTTGTCATCGGAGCTTCGCCATCAGCAGCAAAAGCTTCTTCATAAGAAATGACATGTTTGTTGGAGACTTTACGATACAGTCCTGTATAGGACGTTTCAATCTTTGCTTCTTTCTGTTCGGTTGGAGTAGAAACAATTGTAATCGTTACTTGTTCTGGATTCATTAAATGCTTCCTTTCCGAATATAATATATGCATTGCAAAAATGCCATTACCCTGAAGTATACGCTATTTAGACAGAGCATGCAAGCAGTTGACTGTGAGTAGATTCTGCACGTTCCCACATTATAGTGTTCTGATCAGCGAGATCATGTGTTGCAACAGCCTGGTTGTATCTGTTTATTGTACTTTGGAATGTATCCAGTCTGCTATGCCAAAGCGTACTTTGATCTGCTTTTGACCGGGAGACGGTGCAGGAGTTGTGGATGCATTAGAAGTTGTCTGTCTGTTTGCAGATAAAAGACTATTATAATCCTCTTCCGACAAAGCAGATTGTAATTTTTCTTTGGAATCCTGTGGCACAACGGCTGTTGTTTCATCTACAAAGCATAAGCTTGGGAAAAGAACGCACCACCAGTTATGTCCATCGGCTTTACCGATCTCAATGCATAGTGCATCATATGTGCCGGCAGGAAAGGTCAGATCTCCATATTGCTTAACCGGAAAATACCGTTTGCCGACAACAACTTTTACAGATGCATTACAATGTTTAGAAACCAGTGCTTTCTGCGCCGCAGTCTGTATCTGCGTCAAATGTTTTTTGGTTACTTTTTTTGCTTCCGATGCAGAATGGACTTCTTTCATATCATTCTGAAGCGAATGCAGGATCTGATCACGGACAAAAAGCTTTAAATTCTGATCTTTTGCACTGTCGCTGTTTGCAATAATGTGTAACCGCAATACTTTTTTTGCGATTGCTTTCTGATCGCCTGCAGGGTGTGTGTTAGCAAGTGCGACAGATGACAATGCACCCGCATTTGCTGCGTCCGTATGTGAGGCATCGGTCTTTGCAGCAGATAGGGTAACTGTACCTGCTGATGATGTCACAGGTGATGTTTCCGCGTCAGCGGATGCTATCGGTGTAGTGGACGCAAGTTCAAGAACAAGTCCCTGCATGCCAATCAACAAACATCCGAGTGCAAATATGTATGCAGCAAATAAAATAATCCATCTTTTCTTTATTATCATATCAAAACCTCATTTCCTATATTTATATCCTCTCGGTATCTTCTCAAAACGAATCCTTTCGTCTAAGTACAGTATTGCCCCAAAATCAGAACTTAAACCAAAATTTTTCTATGTATGGTAAATGGATGGGAGTATTTGCCTGTAGTCAAAAAAAATATTTCTAACATCTGTAAATTTCAGAAAAATCCTATTGTTTTGCAAATATCAGAAAATATGATATTATGATATGATGATAAGTGTGATTGTTTGCGGATAGAGGAGAGTTTGAGAAAGCCAGGTTATGGAGGTATAACATGAACAACGACAACAAGGATTTTGATCCGATGCTTAGTATTCCGAGTATGGAAGAACTGGATCGGCAGTGGAAAGAAAGAGAAGCTGCCCAGAATTACACAAAAACGACATCGAGAAAAAATACCACAAAAAGAACAGCTTCCGGTCATAACAATGCAAGAAATAACGCTCAGAGAAGAACCATGGCGGAAGCACCGAGACAGAGTAATAAAGCAAAAGCGAATAAAAAGCAGAGAAGAGCAAAAGAAAAGAAACCAAAGAAGTTTAAGAAATTCAGACTTTTTTTGAAAATCTTTCTGCTTATTTTTCTGATCGCCTGCCTGGGTGTATTGATGGTGTTCTATTTTAAATATGGTGATGATCTTTTAAAATGGAAAAAGGAAGCCAAGACAATAGTAGAACAGTCAACGAAAAAGACATTTCAGGCTTCGGAGACCAGTATGATCTACGCATCAAACAAAAAAATGATCGCAAAGCTGCGTGGTGATAAGGATGCAAGCTATATTAATTTTGAAGATATTCCGCAGGCAGCGATTGACTGTATGGTTGTAACAGAAGACAAGGATTTTTATGAGCATTCAGGGGTTTCACTGCTGTCAACAGGGAAAGCAGCCTTTTTGCTTGTGAAGAGCAAGATACAAAAGCAGCATATATCCCGTGGTGGTAGTACGATCACACAGCAGTTAGCAAAGAATGTGTTCCTGAGTAATGAACAGACATATGAGCGTAAAGTGCGTGAAATGTTCTTAGCGGTAGAGCTTGAAAAGAAATATACCAAAGACGAAATTATGGAATTTTATATGAATAATATCTGCTTTGGTAATGCCCACTTTGGTATTGAGGCGGCAAGTAAAGCGTACTTTAGTAAGTCAGCAAAAGATCTGGATCTTGCCGAGATCGCTTTCCTTTGTGCAATCCCGAACAGACCGACGTATTATGATCCGCTGGATCATTTTGATAATGCCAATAAGCGTAAAGAAAGGATCTTAAAGCAGCTTTTGGACGATGGTAAGATTACTGCGGCTGAGTACAGTGATGCGATGTATGAAGAGATTATCCTGAAACCGGCAGATGCAGTAAAATCACAGGATTATATGACAACCTATGCCATTACCTGTGCAACAAAAGCGCTTATGAAGTCGCAGGGCTTTGAGTTTAAGACAGAATTCAAGACCAATCAGGAGAAAGAAGAATATGGCAAAGAATATAAGACGGTTTATGAAGAGTGTCATAGCTCTCTGTATACCGGAGGTTATCGTATCTACACTTCTCTTAGCATGAGCAAACAAAGCAAATTGCAAAAGTCTGTTAATACAACACTCAAAGGCTTTAAGGATAAAACGAAAGACGGAACCTATAAGCTTCAGGGTGCAGCAACTTCGATCGACAATAAGACAGGCTTTGTCGTTGCGATCGTTGGTGGACGAAAGCAGAAGAACACAACCGGATATACGCTAAACAGAGCGTTCCAGAGTGCGAGACAGCCGGGTAGCTGCTTTAAACCTTTAGTTGTATATACGCCACAGTTAGAGAGAGGATATACACCAAGTACGATCGTGGATGACAGCAGATTTAAAGGCGGACCGAGAAACTCAGGTGGAACGTATCTTGGCAAGATCCCACTTCGTACAGCGGTAGAAAAGTCCAAGAACGTAGTTGCATGGAGACTGTTTAAGGAATTGACACCTAAAGTAGGGCTTTCTTATGTATTGAAAATGAACTTTGCTAATATTGTAGCAAACGATTATTATCTGTCTGCATCACTTGGTGGTCTGACCAATGGTGTCAGCACGGTAGAGATGGCATCTGCCTATGCAACGATTGAAAATAATGGTGTCTATCGCGATGCAACCTGTGTCACAAAGATTACGGATTCTTCCGGAAATGTTGTGATCGACAATAAGAAGAACAGAGAAAAGAAACAGGTATATGAAGAGACAGCAGCACGTATGATGACAGATATCCTGGAAGGTGTTCTGATCCGTGGTACGGCAAGCGGTCATCAGTTATCTAATATGGCATGTGCCGGTAAAACAGGTACAACGAATGATAAAAAAGACGGATGGTTCTGTGGATACACACCATATTACACAACGGTAGTATGGGTGGGCTATGATTCGCCAAAGACATTAGATGATCTGTATGGATCAACCTATCCTTTGACAATCTGGCAGGATTATATGGAAAAGATCCATGAAAACCTTGAATATGAAGATTTCCCATCTTATAAAGGAGAATCATCGATCAATCATAAATCTACAGACAGTTCGGCAAACAGTTATGATACACCTTCTGAGACATTAGATCCGGAAGCAGTTGATAATACAGCAGAACCGGACAAAACAACAAAGCCTGCGGCAACAAAAGCACCAACGAAGACACAGGAACCTGCACAGACAACTGCACCAACGCAGGAACCCGCACAGACACAGGCACCGGCAGAGGATATACCGAATACCGATCAAAATACAGAAGATATACCGGAAGGTGCAGAGTAAAAGGAAACGGCATTGCATGTGCAGCTTTTATATAGTCTATGATGCAGAAGAAGGCAGGAGGAAAGATGACAAGCTTTAGTTTATGTATGATCGTCAAAAACGAAGAAAAGGTATTGGAACGGTGTCTAAAAAGTCTGGCACCGTATATGGATGAAATTATCATAGCCGATACCGGGTCGAGCGATACAACAAAAAAGATTGCTCAAAAATATGCAGACAAGGTCTACGATTTTGAATGGACAGGAAACTTCAGCGATGCAAGAAACTTTGTCGCATCAAAAGCAACAAAAGAGTATATCTATACTGCTGATGCAGATGAATATCTTGATGCAGACAATCAAAAAAAGCTTGCACAGTTAAAGCAGATCCTTTTGCCGGAGATTGAAATGGTGCAAATGTTATATTGTACAAAAGCAGAGTTTAATACCGTTTATAATTTTGAAAAAGAATATCGTCCGAAATTATACCGCCGTTTACGGGCATTTCAATGGATCGATCCAATCCATGAAACATTGCGGATCGATCCGATCGTATATGACAGTCAGATAGAGATCATTCATGAACCGCAATCGGATCATTCCAAAAGAGATTTTGATGCATTGCTTCAGGCAGGATTAAAAGAAAGATTGTCTAAAAAACTGCATCACATGTATGCAATGGAGTTGTATCATTCCGGACAGGATGAAGATTTCGTAAAAGCGATCCCGGTCTTTGAACAGACATTGCAGCAGGATAGCAGAGAAATGGATACGATCAAAGAAGCAATCTGCGTGTTAGTACGTGCATACCGCATCAAGGGAGACATTCCAAAGTTTTTTGGATATGCTCTCAAAGATACGGCAACCGTATCCAGTGCAGAAGTATGTTGTGAACTTGGAAGATACTATGAAAGCACCGGTGAGTTGCAGGAGGCATTGATCTGGTATCAGAATGCATCGACAGAGACAGAAAGTATACTAGACATTGCAACTTCACAAACAATCCCGCAGGAAGCATTAAAAAGACTGGGAGCATACTAATGCCAATCACAGAATAGCAACGCCGGAAATACGCCGGGAAATGAGGGATATAGATGGAAAAAGAGAATGGTTATATGACAGTGGATGATGATACAGTCAATAGTATTGAAGAAAAAATGCCAATCGAAAGTGAGCTGTACGAGTTAGCAGATCTTTTTAAGGTGTTTGGAGATTCAACCAGAATCAAAATTCTATATGTATTATATGAAAATGAAATGTGTGTCTTTGATATTGCAAAGATCTTAAATATGACACAAAGCGCTATTTCTCATCAGCTTCGTGTATTAAAGCAGAATCGCCTTGTTAAATACCGCAAAGAAGGAAAGACCGTATTATATACACTTGCAGATGAACATGTATTTACGATATTGAGTCAGGGAATTGAACATGTAGAAGAGTAAAGGCTGAAAGAAAATAAATGCTGATTTAGAGCATATTTTTGATGCAATTGGAGGATGTAGAAGAATAAAGTCAGGAGGAACTATGTATACATTTGACAGCAGAGTACGATATAGCGAAGTAGGAGAAGATGCACGCATTACGGTAAATGCGATCATTGATTATATGCAGGATTGTACGAATTTTCAATCTGAGGATCTGGGTGTCGGATTGGAATATCATAAGAAGAAACAATTGATGTGGGTATTGAACTCATGGCAGATCGTCATTGAAAAATATCCTGCCATGGGCGAAGAGATCACAGTAGGCACACAGGCATATGGTTTTGAAAAAATGTTTGGATATCGTAATTTCCTGATTACGGACAGTTCGGGAGAGTGCGTTGCGAAAGCAAATTCTATCTGGGTTTTGATGGATTTAAAAAAGAACCGTCCGATGATCGTAACACCGGAGATCGGAGATGTTTATGGCGTTCATGATCCATTGGAAATGGATTATGCACCAAGAAAGATCAAACTCCCGGAGAGTGGAGAGAAGAAAGATGGCTTTTTGGTAAAAGAATATCATCTTGATACAAACCATCATGTCAACAACCGTCAGTATGTTCAGATGGCAACCGAATATCTTCCTCATATGGAAAGTGAGATCAAAGAACTCAGGGCGGAATATCGTAAGCAGGCCGTTTTGGGAGATAAGATCATTCCGGTTGTGTATACCGTTAATTCAAAAGAAATTGTAGTAGCATTGGATGGAGAAGATCAAAAGCCTTTTGCGGTTGTACAATTCTTTTTACGCTAAGGGTTCAACAGTATGAAAAGAGGATGAATATGAGTATTGTGTGGTGGGCAGCAGGAAGCATCAGTTTACTTTATTTTATCGGGTATGTGGTCTGGGTAGGAGCCAATAACTCTTTTACGTTTTTCTGGCTGCTGCTTGGCATCCTTTTCGTTGTGCTCGGCTTTGTGCATCAATGGATGAAAAACAAAAACCTGAATTGGTATCCGCATGCTGCACATATCTTTTACGGCGTACTGCTTTGTGTGTTGTCATTCTTTCTTGTAACACTTGGTGTTGTCATAAAAGACGGAGTAAAAAAAGCAGATCGGAATGCAGATTATCTGATCGTTCTGGGTGCACATGTTTATGGAGAGCGTATGAGCTCGAATTTAAAATATCGGATTGAACTTGCAAAAGAATATTTGGAAGAAAATCCTGAGACAAAAGTGATCGTGTCAGGCGGACAGGGGCATGGTGAAAAGATCAGTGAAGCAGAAGCCATGTATCGTTATCTGATTAAAAATGGAATTGCAAAAGAACGGATACAAAAGGAAGAAGCTTCTGTGAACACGGAAGAAAATATAAAAAACAGTATCAAAACAGGCGCTCTTGAAAAGAAAACAGTAGTCATTGTCAGCAATGACTTTCATGTACATCGTGCGGTTGGGATTGCTAAAAAACTGGGGCTTACCGGTGTGCAGGGACTTGGCTCGAAAACACATCCGTATACATCTGTAAATTGTTATACCAGAGAAGTTTTTGCTGTGATAAAATATAAAGTATGCGGGCAGATTTAGAAATATCGTCACAAGAGCATTATCAAATAAAGAATAATCAGAGAAGTGCTATCGGAAAAACATTATTTAGAAATGCATTGGAAAGAGAGTATAGAGAAACCACACAGGGAAAAGGAGCATAAGAATGGAACAGGCAAAAGGGAATGAAATAATCAGGCGGCGTAAGACGATGGTCACGATCATGTTTGTAATGGTTATTGTCATTTTTATACTAGGATCAATACAGCTTTTTAGAGACATTGCCAAGCAAAATACTTCTAATACGGCAAAAACGGAAAAAGTATATGACAATTCCAAAAATGCCGGAAAAACATTAGATGTTGATGCATTAGTGCAAAAAGTACAAAAAGAGGTACAATTTGAATCCGATTTAGAAAAACTGGATGATTCTGTCGCAAACGGAATGGTAAAGACAGCAACCGGTACCAAACTTCAGATCTATCTCGGTAATGGAACATATGCAGACGAACTGATCGTGATGACGGGAAAAAGTGAGAAGGATGCCAGGGAAAACCAGCAACATGTCAGAAAGCATTTTGAAGATATGAAAAAATCTTTTGAAGATTATCTTCCCAACGAAGCGAAAAAGATAGACAAAGCAGTGATTATACGCTGTGGAAGTTATTTGATCGCATGTGTTACTTCAGATTATGAAAAGGCAAAAGACGTGATTACAAAAGCAATTAAAGAGTAGTCTGCGAGGAAAAAGGGATGAAGAAAAAAACGATTTATCTGATCTTAGGTGTTATGGCAGTTGCAATTGTCATAGGAAGCAGGATCTATGCTTCGAATCGAATGTCATCGACAGGAACACTGGGTGATGAAATCATTTCTGTAGGAAATGTATCAGAAAAAAAAGAAGATAAGAAAGAAAGTACAAAGTCAGGGCAGCATAACAAGAAAAGCAGTGTACAAAAAGCAGAAGCAAAAGAACCTCAAAAGACAGAGACGGCAGTAACTTCTTCCGGCACACCGAAAGAAAAAACACAGGAGCAGACAGATACATATCCGAAATTACATAGCAATAAAAAAGTACATTTGTATGCAAGCGGGACAGCGAGAATTGGTGATACAGCATATGAACAGTATTCTTATGTCGAAAGCATTGCGAAAACGTATGCATCTGTCGTAGACAAGATGAACAAAAATCTGAATAAAAAGAGTAAATTATATAGTTGTATCGTTCCGACAAGTGCCGGCATCACAGTACCGGATAACAAAAAGACAAAGATCAAGTCAGGCGATCAGCAAAAAGCGATTCAGAAAATCGTAAAAAAATATAAGGGTGATCAAACGGTTATTTCTTTGTATGATACATTTATGAAACACCGTGACGAATATATTTATTTTCGGACAGATCATCATTGGACACCGCTTGGAGCCTTTTATGCCTATATCGAATTTTGTAACGCAAAAGGGATTCGTGCAAATAATATTTTACAATACAAAAAGAAAACATTTAAAGGGTTTAAAGGTACATTTTATCGGGATACAAACAACAACAAGACACTTCGTGCGGATAATATCCAGACCTTTTATCCATTATCCGGCAAGAAAATCTCTATGTATTATAAGACCGTGCAGGGACAGAAAATTCATGCACCATTGATTGACAATGTAAGCCGTTACGGAGAAAGTCTGAAATATTGTGCATTTATTTCCGGGGATAATCCATTGACTGTGATCAAAAACAAAGCAATCAAGGATGGATCGTCCTGTGTGGTAGTAAAAGAATCATTCGGAAATGTATTTGTGCCATATCTGGCAGATCATTATCAGAACGTTTATGTGATCGATTATCGTTATTGGAGTGGGAAGTTGTCATCTTTTGTGCAAAAGAAAAAAGTACAGGATGTTATTTTGCTTAATAACATTTCTATGACAAGAAACAGTTACCTGGTAAGTAAGTTAGGCGGAATTGCAGGTTAAAGCGGCAGTGAGTAAACAAAAAGAATTCTTTCGGCTGGATTTTTGTTCAGAAGATTCCGAAAGTGCATAAAACAAGAATGGAGTTTTAAAATGGTATTCAGCAGTTTGACATTTTTATGTATATTTCTTCCCGTTGTAGTAATCTTATATGGAATCTTTCCGGTAAAGTGGAGAAACTTTTTACTGTTGGCTGCCAGTCTTGTCTTTTATGCATGGGGAGAACCGAGATACATACTGATCATGCTTTTTTCTACCGTTTTTGATTATATCAATGGCAGACTGATCGAATACTATGACAAGCAGCAGAAACAAAAAGCAAAAAAACGGGTTGTTATGGTATCCATTGTAGGAAATCTTGGAATCCTTGCATTCTTTAAATATACGGATATGCTGATCGTTTCATGGAATCAGATCACAGCGTCGAATCTTTCCCTCTTAAAGATTGCATTGCCAATCGGTATTTCCTTTTATACGTTTCAGACAATGTCCTATACGATCGATGTGTATCGCGGACTCGTCAAAGCACAGCGTAATCTGATCTCTTTTGGAATGTATGTCTGTATGTTCCCACAGCTGATCGCGGGACCGATCGTGCGCTACCAGACGATTGCTGACCAGATTGACGAACGTAAAGAAAATAATGCAGTCTGGGTAGCGGGAATGCAGCGTTTCATCCTGGGTCTTGCTAAAAAAGTAATCTTAGCAAACCAGATCGGACGTCTTTGGGAAGAAATCAGCACAACACAGATGACACAGTTAAGTACAGCCGGTGCATGGCTTGGTGCGATTGCTTATACCTTCCAGATTTATTTTGACTTTTCGGGATATTCAGACATGGCGATCGGACTTGGAAAAATGTTTGGTTTTACATTTCCGGAAAACTTTAAACATCCATATGAATCTAAGAGCATTACAGAATTCTGGCGACGCTGGCATATTACTTTGAGTACATGGTTCCGGGAGTATGTCTATATCCCACTTGGTGGAAACCGGAAAGGGCTTAAAAGACAGATTGTCAATCTTTTGATCGTCTGGTTTTTAACAGGGTTATGGCATGGTGCAAGCTGGAATTTCGTGTTATGGGGATTGTATTATTTTGTTCTGCTTGTGATTGAAAAAGTATTTTTGCTTGCAAAAATGCAGCGTTGGCCCCGGGTGCTGCAGCACTTTTATGCGCTCTTTTTTATCGTGACAGGCTGGGTGGTCTTTGCAATCGAAGATTTTCATAAAATGGGACAATATCTGTTAGTGATGTTTGGTCTGCGTGGCAGTTGGATCAATAACACAGCACAGTATCAGTGGTGTACCTATGCTTTCTTTTTAATGATTCTGGTGGCAGCATCAACAACGATCTGTTCCAAGGTATGGAACCGGATTCGTCGTCATATGATCAGAGAGGAAGCGGATTTTGTCAGGGAAAAAGGACTTCATGCAGAGTTTATTTTAAAGAGTGTGATCTCTGTCCTGCTTCTGGCTGTAAGCCTTGCCATGCTCGTTGCGGGCAGCTTTAATCCTTTTTTATATTTCCGGTTCTGATGCAGAATGATAGACGGGATCAAAAAGAACTAAAAAATCGAGCATGGGATATTGTCGATAAGGAAATATCAATTAATGGTATTGGAATCGAAGAAAAATTGTGTATAGATGCAAGAGCTATTTGGAAAAAGTTGCAGAGAAGAAGATTGAAGAGAAGTTAAAAAATATTGTGATGAATAGAGAAATGAGGCAGAAACGTTGAAAAAATATTTTTGGATATACAAAATAGTGATTTTTTGTATTCTGGCGGGCTTTGGATTAGTTTCACTGATCCGGCCGCAAAACGCATTCTCCGATAATGAGAATCGTCCGCTGGAGCAATATCCTGAATGGAAACTGCAAGGTGTCTTAGATGGAAGTTTTCAACAGGACTTTGACAATGCATTTAGTGATCAGTTTGCCGGCAGGGATTCCTGGATGGGATTTTCTACATCTGTAGAGAAATTATTAGGGTTTCGTGATATCGGAGACGTGTATCTTGGAAAAGACAATTACTATTTTGCAAAGACAACACAAGAGGATATCGACCAGAAAAACTACTTGCAAAACCTTCGTTATGTAGAATATCTTGGTGAAAAAAATGCCGGGAAAACACAGATTCTGCTTGCACCGTCGCCTGCGGTTGTCTTACAAGATAAATTGCCGCAAAAAGCTCCATACTATGATGCAAAAGCAATGTATGAAGAGGCAGACACATTATTATCTTCCGTGAAAAATATTAAGGCACAATCTACAATTGTAGAATATTCTCGCCAAAATCAGGTGTATTATAAAACGGATCATCACTGGAGCCTTTTAGGTGCATATGCCGCATATTGTGCGTATTGTAACCAGAATGATGAGACAAAACATACATATGGGTATTTTACACCGCAAAAGATTACGCAGGATTTTTTCGGAACTATGTATTCAAAGACGCTTGATCCTGCTGCGAAAGCGGATACAATGTATGCGGCTACTAATATTCCGCTGGCAGATGTTACGTGTGACGGAACGTTAAAAAAAGGAATTTATGACGTGGGAAAATTAACACAGAAAGATAAATATGCCTATTTCTTTGGCGGCAATTATGGTAAAGCAGAGATCGCAATGAAGCAGGGGGGAGATAAGAAACTTCTTGTGATCAAGGATTCTTTTGCAAACAGCTTTGTTCCGTTTTTGATGGAGGATTATAGTGATATAACGATGTTGGATCTGCGTTATTATAATGCATCTGTTCAAAAACTGGTCGAACAGGGGGATTATGACAGGATATTGATTCTTTATGAAATGAGTAATTTTGCACAGGATACGAATATATATAAGATTGTACATTAATAATACAGGGATATTACAAAGGCAGGACGTTGTTCCTGCCTTTTTTATGGAATAGGAAACTGCTCGTACAGTAGTGGTACATATAGCAAAGCGCCGGCTTTGCCCTTTTTTATGGAATAGGAAACTGCTTGTATGGTATTTTTTCCCTTTTAGGGTGGAAAAGTTGACAAATCGTAATCAGGTTGTTATAATTTTTAACATATTGTAATAAAATTGTAACATTTACACGATGCAATTCAATGAGTGTAAATGAATCTGAAATGGAAACGAGGATTATCATGAGAAGAGACAGTTGGTATGTGCGGTTAGGAGTTCTGAGTGCAGCAGGATTATTAGCATTTGGTCCATCTGACAATATTGCAGGAGCAGTTACAGCAAATATTGCAATATCACAAAAGAATGTGATTGATCAGAATGTTTTTTATGACAGCACAAAAACTACCGATGAAGAAGATATGAATATTCAATCTGCGATTACGGCATCCATTGCCGCTATTTCAGTAGATACAACGACAGGAAGTGCATTGACGGCAACTCCTTCACTAAAAGCGGATAACACACAGGCAAGCACAGCACCGGCAGACGGTACACAGCAGAATGTACAGGCAAGCGCAGTAACGGCAGACGGTACACAGCAGAATGTACAGGCAAGCGCAGCACCGGCAGACGGTACACAGCAGAATGTACAGGCAAGCGCAGCACCGGCAGACGGTACACAGCAAAATGTACAGGCAAGCGCAGCACCGGCAGACGGTACACAGCAGAATGTACAGGCAAGTGCAGCACCGGATCAGAAACCGCAAAAAGTTTCAAAGCAATTTCAAAAACTTGCTATTTCTATAGCGAAAGATTTTGTGTATGTCAGAAAAAGCGCCTCAACCGGCTGTAAGGCAATCGGTAAGCTGCATCGTGGCAGTGCCGGTACGATCCTTGGCAAAAAAGGAGCATGGGTTAAGATTTCTTCCGGCAGCCTGAAAGGATATGTGAAAAAAGAATACCTCGCAACAGGTGCAGATGCAGAAAAGCTGGCAGAAAAATATGGTACAAAATATGCTGTATTAAAAAAAGGAACTTCAGTATTAAATGTCCGTGAAGAAAAAAATACATCTTCAGATATTGTTACACAGCTTCCGGAGGGCAAAAGATATACTGTTAAATCAGAAAATGCAGACTGGTGTAAAGTAAAAGTCAAAGGTAAAAGCGGATATGTTGCGAAAGAATATGTGCATACCAAATACAGTTTTAAAGAAGCAAAATCGTTAACGAAAAAAATAAAAGAAACCGTTCGTTCTTATGCATCAGAAAATAAGGCGGAAAGCCTGATCTCTTATGCAAAACAGTTCATTGGAAATAAATATGTATGGGGAGGAACAAGTCTGACAAATGGTACAGACTGCTCCGGTTTTACACTTCGTGTATTCCAGAAGTTTGGCTATAGCCTTCCGCGTACTTCCGCAGAACAGGCAGGATGTGGCAGCAGCGTTAAACTGAGTGAATTAAAGCCGGGTGACCTGGTCTTTTATAAAAGAGGCGGCAGAGTTCATCATGTAGCGATCTACATTGGCGGCGGACAGATTGTTCATGCAGCAGGTGCAAAATGGGGAATTATTACTTCAAATATGAATTATAGCAGAGTTTCTCATGCAAGACGTATTTTAAAATAGTTTTCCGGAATAGAAACAATACAAAAAAGCAAAATAAAAAAACTCTGTTATAGACAGAGCGTATCAAAAGACATCAGATAGAAGAGACAATCTCAAATGTCCGGCTAAAAGTCCGACAGATGGATTCGGACTTTGTAATCTGATGTCTTTTTTGCACAGTTTGCTTTTGGTTTGCATACTTCGTTTTTGGAGCTTTTAACGATATCACAGATTTGAAAAGGCTCATATTAACTATATCATAGATTTGAAATGGCTTTTCTCGTAAATGATTTTGTGATACAATCAATAAGATAGGCATTTTATGATATTAAAAACGGAGTATGATCACTCCAGAATGGAGTAACTAATGAAAAAAAACAGAGTAGTAGCACTTTTTTTGTGTGCAGCACTTCTTTTGTCGGGATTTACCAATACTATGGTGAAAGCGGCAGGTGCAACAGGTAAGCAGACTACGACTGCACAAAAGTCAAAATGGCCAAGCGGTCCGAGTAAAAGCAGTTTGTCAAGTGATTCTGCAATTGTAATGGAACTTTCTACAGGAACAATCTTATATAGAAAGAACATTCATAAGCAGCATTATCCTGCAAGTATTACAAAGATCATGACAGCTATGCTGACAGCGGAGAACTGTTCACTGGATGAGACGGTTACTTTTTCTAAAACGGCTGTATATGGAATTGAATCGGGCAGCTCTACGATTTATACCGATGTAGGAGAAAAGTTGACCGTGGAGCAGTGTCTTTATGCGATCATGTTAGAGTCAGCAAACGAGGTTTGTCTGGGGGTAGCTGAGCAGGTTTCCGGTACGATTGGCAAGTTTGTAGATAAAATGAATGAACGTGTCAGAGAGCTTGGATTAAAAGATACTCATTTTAATAATCCGAATGGTCTACCGGACCCGAAACATTATACGACAGCATATGATATGGCTGTGATCGCCAGAGAAGCGATGAAGAATCCAACATTTCGAAAGGCATGTTCTACCAAGACATATGTGATGCCAAAGACCAATACGCACAAACAGAAACGTTATTGGAATAACCATCATCAGATGGTCAACGGATATAAAAATCCGGAATATGAATACAAATATTGTATTGGTGGAAAGACCGGTTATACAAATGTAGCAAGAAATACATTGGTTACTTTTGCTGAGAAAGACGGCATGGAATTAGTGTGCGTTATTATGAAAGCAAATGGTCCAAAGCAGGGAGAACCGAATGAATATACAGATTCTACACGTTTATTGAATTTTGGCTTTGAGAAGTACAAAAAGCATATGATCAATCAGCAGAGCACGAATCTGAATAAAGAGCTTTTTAATAATTATGACAGCTATTTTGATGCGGATGCATCACCGATCCATCTGGAAAATGAATCGGCAGTTGTTCTTCCAAACGGTGTTGATATATCAGAAGCAACACAGAAAGTTACTTATGACAAAAACGTGACATTATATGATGGTGATAATGTGATCGGTCATGTGACATATACTTATAATGGACGAATCGTTGGTTCCACGGATATTTTATATACCAAGTCGGCCGATTCAACAACGTCTCATCTCGACGAAGCAACACGAAAGATTGTTGACAGCAAGATTCAGGATATAAAAGAGAGTGAGAAAAAAGATCAGAAGAATGCAAACTTCTTACGAAAGATCAAGAAAGGGCTCATGAGCTTTTTCGGAAATCGTATTGTACAGATCGTACTTTTAGTGATACTGATTGGAATCATTATTGCCATTCTGGTTTGTATCTTAAAGAAGGTTGAACTTCCAAAGTTTGGAAGACGCAGACGAGGACGGATATCCGGTGGATATCGAAGCCGAGGAGGCAGACGGCAGCATGCTCGCCGTCAAAGAAGTATGCGAAGCAGTGAACGTAAAACAGGGAAAAGGCAGCGTCGCAATCACAGTAAGCATTATGAAAAGAAAAATACATCAACACCTGCAGTATCATCTAAAAAGAAAGGTATGAGCTTCCGTAAGAAGAGAAAGAATACCAAAGAAAGTTTTGGAAAGAATTTCTTTGATTTTTAAAAGATAAATATCAATCATAAAAAGGTCAATATCTGATAATATCATGTTATCGGATATTGACCTTTTCAACGTCTCCGGGAGGATTTGAACCTCTGACCCCTCGCTTAGGAGGCGAGTGCTCTATCCAGCTGAGCTACGAAGACAGATTATAACAGACCTCAAAGCTGTCATACATTTAATAATTTTATCATATGGCACTAAGAGCGTCAAGAAATATGGAATCAGATATGGATTTCCATACACAGATACGTTTTATTATTGATATTATGATGAGCTGTGTTGCTGACAATGACATCACCATGATATTTTTGGATCGTTTTTCGCAGGATTGACAGTCCGACACCATGTCCGATGGAGTGTTCCTTTGTTGTATAGCCGGGGCGGAAGATTTTTGATAAAAAGGCACTATCTGCTTTTGGTCCCGGGTTTTCGATCCGGAAGAGAAAACGATCCTGCATACGGTCGATCGTGATAAAAATGGTGTCATTTTCATGGGAAGCATCTATTGCATTGTCGATCAGGATACCGACAAGATCCACTAATTCAATGTCCGTGCAATGACAAGGGCAGGTATAGTCTGAGATCGTAATATCAAAACGCAGTTTCTTTTCTTTAGCTGCCGTTGTTTTCGCATACATGAGGCCGGCCAACAGCCGGTTTTGCAAATGAAGAAACTGATAGGATATTTTCTGGGATATGTTATATTCCGTAATTTTATGCAATGCTTCTTTTAATGTGTTATCATCCTTTTCTTCTAAAGCCTGTGAGATGGAGAGAAGCTGGTCATTATAGATGTCCTGCTTTTTCTGTATATCTTCGATCAGCCGGTTCAGAACCGGGATATAAATCGTATAATCATCCAGTTCCTGCTTTTTCTTATATCCTGTCATACTTTGATAAAGGAAAAAGACCAGTAGAAATATACCGATAGCAAGAGCGGTAGATGCAGGGATCAGCATATCAAATTCTGACTTTGTAATGAGGATATATAGGAGAATGATAATTACAGCAAGCAGGAAAAATATGGCGGCTGCATAAGAAAAATGCATGGCTTTTTCAATGTATTTTAGAATAGGAGTAAAAGAAAAGAGCAGAATGACAGCGATAAAGGTTAATATCATGACGAAGCAGAGAGGAACAGAGGTTATGTCATTGGTATCAACCGAAAAGCATAGACTGAACGGAACCAAAAAGACAACTTGAATCAGACTTATGACAACAAAGTCGATGATGGCTAGAAACAAAGATTGTGTGATATTTCGCTCGGAATTAAAAAACGCAATTACAGTAAGGAAGAAGAATTCTATAAATAAGGAAAACAGTAAGAAATGTTCGTTTGTTATTTGGAGAAAATATATTGCGAGTGTATAGATGATAAAGCAGAGAACGAACCGCCGGGTAAAGATCCGCTTGATCGAGTGATTTGCAATATAGACCAGCGTTCCGGTATAAGCCATATTCTGAAAAAAGGATGAAAGAATAGCAATCAGTATGTTTAGTATATATGACATCATAATCAAGTCCTCCTGTGTGATTCGTAGAATAAATTATCTGATCTGTTCCTGCGTAACGGAGTAATAACGGTTTCCGTAAGGAATCTGTTCACCGATTGTTTTAAGCTGTATGAAATGTTGTCCCGGTGAGACAAAATCAATATACTTGGAATTGATAATATAGGATTTGTGGCATTGGATAAAGAATGACGGTAACAGAGTTGTCAATTCTTTCAAGCGGTATTGTCTGGATTTAATAATGCCCTGTGTAGTATGAAAATACATATATCGCGCATGTGATTCGATATAATAGATCTCTGCAAAATTCAGTTTGGCATAGATGCCTTCCAATGTTTTTAATTGCAAGGCATATTCTGTATGAAAGATGGCATTCAGCTGGGCATAAAGATCCTTTTGCGTATATGGTTTTAAGAGATAGGCGGTACAATGAATATCATTGACGGCTGTATATATGTGTTCCGGAAAGGCAGTGATAAAAATAATATTA
Source organism: Jutongia hominis (assembly GCF_014384965.1). Lineage (GTDB taxonomy): Bacteria > Bacillota > Clostridia > Lachnospirales > Lachnospiraceae > Butyribacter > Butyribacter hominis. The sequence continues at coordinate 50,304 of NZ_JACRSW010000008.1, read as the reverse complement.
CGGTTACCGGCAGCTGTGGTGGTGCGGGAATCGATAATATAATTTGCAACTGCAAGACCATCCGTATCCAGATCTGCACTACCAAGAGATACGTCAAGCAGATAAGCATTAAAGTCCGGATGATTCTTTAAAAGAATAAATGCTTCTTCTTTCGAGGATGCAATGCAAAGCTCGATATCCGGTGCATAGTTGTGAATATATCTGGTCAGTGTTTTTACCTGTGTCATGTTATCTTCTAAAATAAAAATAGATGTTCTCATAGAATTCTCCCTGTTATTCATATGATCTTTTTGGTTCTTTATCATTTTTATAAACAAAACGTCCTTATTTGGGCGGCTGTATTTAAATGTATAGTCTGATCGTAAGATTTTCTGTTTCATTTTTCTTTTTCGGCGGGGTACTCTCAACGAGCAGACTGCCGTGGTATTTTTTTACCTTTTTTTGAAGTGCATGTAACGTATAATTTTGCTGTATCTGATCGGCAGGTACCGTATCTTTCCATACGCGCACTTGACGCACCGAAGGATTGTTTTGATATGCTATGGACGTTTGGAATGTCAGCAGCATTTGCTGTTTAGAGGGATGGCTGTTGTCTGATACAGATGATTCTGTTTTGTCCGTTTGCTTTTTTGGCAGTGTGGTATTTTCAATCGTCAGGGTAACCGAGTCATTTTCATGACATCGGGCGATCACATGGTCAAAAAGAATGCACACGCAGTCTACCAGTTCCGGATCGCTGCACCGACAGGGACAGGTGTCATCTTTGATCGTTATATCAAAGTGAATGGCATGTGCCTGCGCAAAAAGCAGTTTGGTGTATAACAATCCGGCTAACAGACGATTTTGGAGCTGAAGAAAATGATAGGATGCATTCTGCTTTGCACTCTGGGCCGTAATTTCGGCTAAGGTATCTTTTAATGAGTCCATATCTCCGGTTTCTAAGAGTTGGGAAAGAGAAAGAAACTGGTTTTTATATAGATGCTGTCTTTGCTGCATACCCAGTATCATTTCATCGAGGATTGGAAGATACGTGCTGTAATCCCGTAATGTCTGCTGTCTTTTCAGATCGCTTTTTGCCTGTCTGATGAAAAGAATAATTAAAACAGAACAGATCAGAAGTGTGGTAACGGTTGGTGCTAATAATCGTAGATCGATTTTCAGTGAAGATGTAACGATTAGCAGCAAAATAAGGGTTAATAAACAGAGGATTTCTATATTGTGAGGGATCGCAAGGATTTTTTCAAACCAGCGATAGGGAATATATCGTATCAGGAATAAAGAAAAGCCTGCTTTAAAAAAGATTACGAATAGTGTTTGCGGAGAAGCAATATCATTCGGAGTTAATCCGATCGTGTTTAATGCAAGAAAAACAAAAAAAACTTCAATCAAAGATACATAAAAATAGGTGAAAAAAGCAATGCTGATCGCCTGATACAGATTGCAAGTCGAATTGATCAGAACAAAAATAGTTAATAATACCATATGCAAGAGCCATGCCAGAAGTATAAAGTGATTATCGTTGGCTGCTGTGATATATACGATAACACTAAATAGGATAAAACTGATCGCAAACCGGGCAGAACGGATCGGTTTGAAACTGTGATGTGCAATATAGATCATGATCCCGCAGTAAGGAATATAACATAATAACGTACCTAAAACGGTTAAGAATATTTGAAGTAATAAATGCATAGGTCAGTCTCCCTCTTTTGTTAAATATGAATAGATTCTTAAATTTATATTAACATTTTTCGGGGGGGGTAAAGACTATTTATTAAAAAAATATAACTTTTAAGGATAGTTTTGTACTATCGGGATGGGTTAGAATATTTCGGTAGATACCATAAAGAAAGCTTAAATTTCATAATCCTACTTTAAAAATATGTATTTTTTTGATAGAGTAGTATCATGAGACTTAGGAATTGAGGTGGAAATCATGGCAGATGAGAAAAATGTAAATGATGATTCAGAATATGAAGATATTTGTTATATATGCAGAAGACCGGAGAGCGTTGCCGGTAAAATGATACACATTCCGAATAATATCTGTATCTGTAATGACTGTATGCAAAAAACGTTTGATTCGATGGATAAGATGGGACCAATGCCCGGTATGCCGGGAATGCCATATATGGACATGTTTTCAATGGGACAGCCGCCACAGGACGGAGGGGTGCCAAAGAACCAGCGTTTGAAGAAGAAAAAGCCGGCGCAAGACAAGAAAAAGAAGACCGAAGAAAAAGGTATTTTTGATATTGAACATTTACCGGCGCCCCATGTTATCAAAGGCAGTCTGGATGAATATGTCGTAGGACAGGAATATGCAAAGAAAGTCATGTCGGTAGCTGTTTATAACCATTATAAAAGAGTGCTTACGGACAATGATAACGATGATGGCGTAGAGATTGAGAAATCAAACATGCTGATGATCGGACCAACCGGTTCGGGTAAAACATTTTTAGTAAAGACATTAGCACGAATTTTGCAGGTTCCGCTTGCGATCACAGATGCAACCTCTCTTACGGAAGCCGGTTATATCGGTGATGATGTAGAAAGTGTATTGTCAAAGCTTCTTGCGGCAGCGGACAACGATGTCGAAAAAGCAGAACATGGTATTATTTTTATTGATGAGATCGATAAGATCGCAAAGAAAAGAAACACCAACAGTCGTGATGTCAGTGGAGAGTCTGTACAGCAGGGAATGTTAAAGCTGTTAGAGGGCAGTGATGTCGAAGTACCGGTAGGTGCGACGAACAAAAATGCAATGGTTCCGATGACAACAGTCAATACCAGAAACATTTTGTTTATCTGTGGCGGTGCTTTTCCGGAGCTTGATAAAGTGATCAAGAACCGTTTGACAAAGCAGTCGTCGATCGGATTTAATGCACAGTTATCCGATGAATTTGATAAAGATGAGAATATTTTGCAAAAAGTAACGACAGAAGATCTTCGTGAATTTGGTATGATACCGGAATTTTTAGGAAGACTTCCGGTTGTCTTTGCTTTACAGGCAATGACAGAGGAGATGTTAAAGAAAGTTCTGACACAGCCTAAGAATGCGATCATTAAGCAGTATCAGAAACTTTTGGCATTAGACGAGGTAAATCTTGTCTTTGATGACGAGGCAGTCACGGCGATCGCCAAAAAAGCGGTTGAGAAGAAGACAGGAGCCAGAGCATTGCGTGCGATCATCGAAGAATTTATGCTCGATATTATGTATGAAATTCCAAAGGATGATATGATCGGACAGGTGACGATCACCAAGGATTATATTGAGAAAAAGGGCAGTCCGCTGATCACGATGCGTGAAAGCGGTGAGGCAAAGCTTTTGACGCAGCGGGAATCATAGAAGAAGCAGCATGATATGCAGATAGGGACACATCAATCAGCTGGCACATATAATATGATAAAAATGTGCAAATCCGCTTTTGAAAAACAGGCTGTTGCATAAAAGCGGTACAGTGGAGTGTTTTATGGCAGATTTCTGTACGGATGCAATCTATTCTGAAGAATACATTGATTATCTGGTTGAATACGTCAGAGGCGGGCTTAGTATCAATGAAGTATACGATGTTCCATGCTCGCAAATAGCATCTGACCGTTTTGCTGTGATCTATCAGGAAGGCGGAAAATATACTTCGGATAAATTAGCCGGTATTAAACTGTTGCCCAGATGTTATGGCTTGTTGTCATCGGAAGAAGTGCTGACAAGTTCGGGTGTTACAAGGGTACGCAGACAGCCCGGACTTGATCTTTATGGAACCGGTGTGATCATAGGCTTTGTTGATACAGGCATTGATTATTCTCATCCGGCATTTATCGGAAGCGACGGCAGAACAAGGATCTTGAGTATATGGGATCAGACAAAAGAAAATCTTTCGGAAGGCGAAAAGCGGCCGGAAGATTTTTTTTATGGAGTAGAATATACGCAGGAAGATATCGATCATGCATTAGAAAGTGATGATCCGTTAGGAGTTGTACCCAGCCGTGACAGGAACGGACATGGCACTTTTTTAGCCGGTATAGCCTGTGGCGGGCAGATTGAGGAAGAAAGTTTTTCCGGTGTAGCTCCCTTAGCTCAGATCTGTGTGGTCAAATGCAAAGAAGCCAAACAGAATTTAAGAGACTATTATTTTATAGGAAATGATGTGCCATGTTATGCCGAAACGGATATAATGCTAGGGATCCGATATTTATGGTTACAGGCGGTTAAAAGGCGGACTCCGCTGATCATTTGTCTGGGGATGGGAACGAGTCAGGGAAGCCATGACAGAGGCGGTATTTTGGGACAATTTTTGCAGGAATACGGAGATTATAGAGGTGTATTTTGTGTAACGGCAGGCGGAAATGAGGGAAATGCAGCACATCACTACCGAAGTCCTATGATTGAGATTGATGGAGAGATTGAGGTGGAATTGAAAGTCGGTGCAAAAGAGAACGGATTTTCGATGGAATTATGGACGGATTCCCCGGATCTTTATGCAGTAGCATTGATCTCACCTGATGGAGAATATAGCGGAAGGACAGAGGCACGTATAGGGGAGTCAAGAAGAATTCCTTTTTTATTTACAAATACCGTGGTTTATATTGATTATCTGATCGTATCGGCGGAAAGCGGCGACGAATGCATTCGTATCCGTTTTGAAAATCCTCTGGAGGGGATTTGGAGGATACGTGTTTTTAATGCAAATAACTATTCGGGTTTTTTTGATCTATGGCTTCCGATTCGCAATTTTATCACCGATGAGACATATTTTTTGCGTCCTGATCCCGATATTACAATATGCGATCCGTCAAATAATATCGGTGTGATCACCTGTTCCTATTATAATTCTTTAAATCGCAGCGAGGCGATTGAATCTGGCAGAGGGTATACACGCACACAAAATATCAAACCGAATTTTGCGGCACCGGGCAATGCGGTATACGGTACACTCCCATTTGCCGGAAATTATCCTGCCAATGAAGAAGAAAGAACAGACCGTGCAAGATTTGGCTACCGGAGTGGCTCGAGTTATGCGGCTGCAGTGACGGCAGGATGTGTGGCATTACTTGCACAGTGGGCATTGATCGAACGAAATGACATCGGTATAGATACGAATGCAGCAAATAAATATCTGATCCGCGGGGCGCAGCGGCAAGGTATGTTAAATGTGCCAAACAGAACATGGGGAAATGGTACGTTAGACATTTATGGTGTATTTGACAGTCTCCGGCCGAGATGAACAAGAGGAGTAGAAGCTGCTTTTATCATGCTTCCATATGGATCACTCATTTTCTAGGCATGAGGAAAAAGAGGTGCAGAAGCTGTTTGGCAATTCCGGCTCTGTGAAATTGCATCTGCTTTCTTTTTCTGACTTTCTAATTGTTTATAATCACGCAAAATAACCTGATAGCGCAGGTTTGCGGCATTTACTTCATAGATATAGCAATCGATCAGATCAGGATCTTTCACATTGGCAAGTCCGGTGTACGCATCCTGCAGATTACGTTGTGCCTCTAAGAGAGCTTTTTTTAAAAAAAGCTCTTTTTTTACTTCCTTTTCTTCTTTTTTCTTTATCATTTTCATAATAATCCCCATTTCTTTCAAACATGATCTGTTTTATTGTTTTTATTTTATGATACTGTGGGTAAATCATCGGATGGCAATTTATATGTAACCATACATTGCTATCTGCTTTTCTGTTTTTATCAATAAAAAATAAAAGTGTAATCTTATTTTCATTATAGGACAGAATTTTAGATTTTATGCAACAAAAAGTAAACGGATTGTTTTTTTAGAAGAATAGTACAAGAAAAAAAGCATATCTTGTATCAAAAAGTAGTTGTGAGTGCCATATTGAAGGAGGAATGATATGGAAAATACCATTATCATTGTGTTAGTTCTGGCTGGAATATGCGTTTTTTTGTTATGGGTGGGTGTAGATGCATGGAAATACATTTTGAATTTTATGGTTCGATGCCTGTCAGGCCTTGTGATCATTTACGTTGTGAATTGTGCAATACAATCTTATGGTGGAAATCTTACCGTCAAAATAAACGAAATTGCAATGGGCTTTTCGGGGATTTTGGGAATTTGGGGCGTTATTTTCCTATATGCTTTACAGTATTATTTTACAATTGTACCTTAAAAATTTTGTGAGAAAGTTACATAAAAGCAGTGAGTTGACACAAAAAAGATTTGTCTGCTATAGTTGCGGCACACGAAAGGAGGTGCTGCGATGAAAGAAGTCATCCTGCTGGTTTTGCTGATAGCAGCGATGATATCCGATCTTCGAACCGGAAAGATCCCAAATGGCTTGATCGTGTTTGGCTGGATACTTGCCTGTATCATACAGACGGAAAGTTTTGGTATGACAGGAGGCCTGATTGCTTGCAAGGATGCGATCTGTCTGATCGGTATCTGTCTTCCGGTGTTTTTATTACATGCAATCGGAGCCGGAGATATTAAACTATGGTCAGTGATTGCGGCAATGCACGGATTGGCTGTAACATGGCAGATTGCTGTGGTATTTTTTGCTATAGCAGGAAGCTGTTCTTTGATCCGGATGTTTCAACAAAAAATTTTTGTCGAACGTTTTTATTATCTGGTTCATTTTGTACATATTTGCATGAACAGGAGATGTAATGAGCCGTATGAGACAGCTGATGGAACGGAATTGCGTTATTACGACAAACAACGTGATGGCACAGGATGTGCGATAAAACTGGCACCATTTACAATGATCGCCTACGTTGTTGTTTTGACAGGGAGGTGGACAGGACGATGTTAAAGAAAATACGGCTTGCACTTTATGATAAAAGTGATTATATGAAAAATTTTATGCAATATCTTTACCGTCAAAAGTATCATGCACTGGAGACAAGATTATTTACATCTTTTGAAAATTTGCTTTGTCAGGCGAAAAAAGGAGAGATCGATGTGTTGTTAGGCGGAGAAGAAGCAGAAGAGGAGTTTACCGTGTTGCACAGTCTGATCCCGCAGATCATTCTTTTGTCAGAAGGTAATATGGTACGAGAGGATTCTGCATTTTGCAAGATTTTTAAATACCAGTCTGTGCCTGACATTATGCGGGAAGTACTGGCTGTCGTAGCGGATGATGATTCAATTGTTTATACAGAAAAAAGAGCGACGCACAAATCAGCAGAAATACTTGCAGTCTATGCCCCGTTTGGCGGCTCGGGTGTTTCACAATATGCGTTTTCCATGGCGAAGGATCTTTCCGGTAAATTCCGTACTTTATATGTGAATTTGGAAGCTTTTTATGGATTTTGCGAAATAGTAACGGATAAAAAAGGGAAGCCGGTTGAGGATTTTCGCGGAATGTCAGAAGTGATCTTTTATATCCGGCAAAAGAAAGAGAAACTGGCTTTAAAGTTAGAAAGTATCATTGTTACAGAGCAAAAGCTGGATTGCCTGCTGACAGTAGAAGACTACAGAGATCTGTTTTATATGACAAAAGAGGATATGAACAAGCTGATACAGGTTCTTTTACTGGAGACGGATTATGAAAAAATTGTCTTTGATATTGGATTTATTACAGATGCCATGATGGTCTTACTGGAAAAAGCGGACCGGATCTTTATGCCGGAGGCACGACATCCGATACAGAAGTCAAAGCAGCAGGCGTTTGAGAGACTGATTCTTCGCGAACATTTAGAACAGATTTGGAACAAGACAGACAAGGTGCCTGTATTACATAGGGAAAATATATCGGAGAAGAGGTGATAGCTCTTGTTATGACACAGGAAGAGATGACGAAGGTTATTATGGAGATACAGGAAGTAATCTTACAAAAGCTGGATATTAACAGCAGCATATCCGATCAGACCATTTTATCGCTGATCGAGGAAAGTGTATTACGGTTTGCTCATACGGTTTACCTGAGTATGGATGAGAAGAAAGAAGTGATACAAAGAACCTTTTATGCGATCCGTAAACTTGATGTGCTACAGGAAATTTTAGAAGATCAGGAGATTACAGAGATCATGGTTAATGGACCTGATCAGATTTTTATTGAAAAACAGGGCAGGCTTGAGCCATATCCCAAAAAATTTCTGAGTAAAGAAAAGTTAGAGGATGTGATCCAGCAGATTGTCGGAAAAGTCAATCGTACCGTTAATGAATCCAGTCCCATTGTTGATGTAAGACTGCAGGATGGTTCAAGAGTCAATGTTGTATTACCACCGGTAGCGATCAATGGGCCGATCGTAACAATTCGAAAGTTCCCTGCCGACCCGATCACAATGGAATATCTGGTATCCATTCAATCTATTACGATGCAGGCAGCGGAATTTCTAAAAAAACTGGTGCAGGCAAAATATAATATTTTTATCAGTGGTGGTACCGGAAGTGGAAAAACCACATTTCTTAATGCATTATCCGCATACATTCCCAAGGAAGAAAGAATTATTACAATAGAAGATTCCGCAGAACTTCAGATTCAAAATATTCCTAATCTGGTTCGCTTAGAAGTAAGAAATGCCAATCTTGAAGGAAAGAATGAAGTGACGATCAGGGATCTGATCCGTTCTGCTTTACGCATGAGACCTGACAGAATTATTTTGGGCGAAGTGCGTGATGCGGCAGCATATGATCTTTTAAGTGTTATGAATACCGGGCATGATGGAAGCTTATCGACCGGACATGCAAACAGTCCAAATGATATGCTCAAACGTCTGGAAGCCTTGGTGTTGACAGCTGTTGATATCCCGCTTTTGGCAGTTCGCAGTCAGATTGCATCAGCGATCGACATTGTTGTGCAGCTTGGCCGTTTGCGTGACAGATCGAGAAAAGTATTAGAGATTGATGAAATGATTGGAATGGATGGAACAGAGATTATTATGAAGCCATTGTATTGTTTTAAAGAGCAGGGGGAAGATGAGAAAGGCAATGTGATCGGTCAGTTAGCTGCGACCCCAAATGCACTGTATCATACTCAAAAACTCAAGGCAGCAGGCATGGAACTGCCTGAGTTATCTGATGGGTATCGGGCAGAAAAAGGAGATGATTATGCAGAACGGTAAAATACAGATTATAGGAAAAGGTTTTTTGAAAGGCTTTATAAAAATGGCAGTTGTCAGTATGCTTTTTTATCGGAATATGATACCGACTTTCGTTATTGGGAGCATTGCCGGCATGATGGGAATCCGACAGGAAAAAAAGCAGATCAGGGCAAAAGAACAAAAAGAGATAACAATGCAGTTTAGGGATGGCTTGCAAGGAATAGCCTCCGCATTAAGTGCAGGATATGCCATTGAAAATGCTTTTATGGAATCGAGAAAAGATCTGATGCTTTTGTACGGAAAAGATAGTCTGCTTGCAAAAGAATTTTTATGGATCGATCAACAGATCAGTATGAATCAGCCAATAGAAAAGATATTGTATCAATTTGCAAGGAAATGGGATATAGAAGACATTTCTTCATTTGCCCAGATTTTTCAAACGGCAAAGAGAACAGGTGGTGATCTGATCTGTATTACACGTTCCTGTGCAGAAAAAAACAGTTTGAAGATAGAAGTGGGAAGAGAAATACAGACAATGATTGCCGGGAAAAAGATGGAAAGCCGTATTATGAACGCAATTCCATTAGGTATGATTGTCTATTTCCAACTGTGTTCACCGGGATTTTTAGATTGCATGTATCGTGCAGGTGGTCGTATTGTTATGACGATATTAATGAGTATTTATCTGATCGCATATTACTGGAGCAATCGCATTTGTGATATCAGAGTATAGGACAGGCTGTTAAAGGAGGAATAAAGCGTGTTATTGGAAGAAATCTGTGTATCGGTGGGAATCCTTCTTTTGGGATTGATTGCATTTCTGGCAGTAAAAGCGGAAAAAAACGATCAAAATCCATATCGGAATATCAAAGGAAAGAAATTAAAAAGCAGTATTTTTTATGTTCTGATCCATATGAAAAAACGGATCATACCAAAACTTTCTAAAGAAAAGACAGATACATTGAAAAAAATATATCCCGGAAAGGGAATAGAGGAGATCTATTATCTTTTAGGAGAACGAATGCTGCTTTTGGGATTTTCTGTAGTAATGCTTGGAATGTTGCTTGCAGTTGGCAGCGGACTTGTGACGCCCGCAATGAATCTGATACAGGGATATTATCTGAAAAGAGATGTTGCAACCGGACAAAAACGTTATGTGGATGTAGTAGCAAAAGCCGGAAAACACCAACAAGAGATCACGATACCTGTTTTACCCGAACAGTACAGTGAAAAAGAAAGAAAAAAGAAGTTTCGTGAAGCAAAGCAATATATTGAACGAAATTATCTTGGCGGAAACAAAAGTGAAAATCAGATCATAAGTTCTTTGAATCTGATGACCACAATACCAAAGAGTGCTGTCTCGGTAACCTGGTCTAGCAGTGATCCTTCTGTGATCAAAGAAGATGGAACGCTGCTTGCTACAGATTGTCAGGAAGCAGTCGTGATCGAGCTGGTTGCTGTGATCCGGTACAGAAAAAGAACAGAATCCATATCTAAAACAGTAGTGGTATTGCCGGTACAAAAAACAAAAGAACGCTTATTCTGGGAGCAATGGCAGGAGCAGTTTGCACAAAATGAAAAAGCCTCTAATACCACAAAGTATCTTTTCTTGCCGGAACAGGTCGGAAAGCAGAAAGTGTCGTATCAGGAAAAAGTCAGACAGTGGAGCAGTACGATTCTTTTGTTGACCTGTATTTTACTGCTGCTTGTTCCTTTTAGAGAAGGGAAAAAATTACAAAGTGCCATGATAAAAAGAGAAAAACAGTTAAAAATGGATTTTCCGGAAATGATAGAACGCTTTACTTTATTAGTAGAAGCAGGACTAAGCGTGAAGGGTGCATGGCTTCGGATCACACAGGAATATGAGAAAAGAGAAGAAAAAAATAAAGTCCACTATGTATATGAGGAAATGATCCTGGTGGCCAGAGAGATGGAAAATGGGATGAGTGAAGCAAAAGCATATGAATTGTTTGGTAAAAGAACAGGATTGCTTCCGTATATGAAGTTTAGCACTTTGCTGGTACAAAATTTGAAAAAAGGAACAACAGATCTGATCCGTCTTCTTGATTTTGAAGTGGAAGATGCTTTTCATGAAAGAAGAGAAAATGCAAAAGTATTGGGAGAAGAAGCAGGGACCAAATTGCTGTTTCCGATGATGTTAATGTTGTCAATTGTTTTTGCACTTATTTTATATGCAGCATTTCAAAGTATGTAAGTACAAAGCACCATAAAGTATTGCATAAGAAATAACAGAACCGGAGAAACGGTTAGGTTAGAACATGAAAATGACAGATATTGATAGGAGGACAAAGCTTATGAAAGTAATCAGAGAAGTTTGGCAGGAAGAAGATGGAATCGGTGTGGTTGAGATTATATTGATCTTAGTGATATTGATCATGATCATTGCAATTTTTCGAAAGCAGATTGTTGATATTATCGGAAAAGCCTTTAAACAGATCAACAGCAATGCATCGGATGTTAATTCTAAAATTGAATTACCAAAAGAATAACAACAGTCTGTACTTTCGAAATTCGATCGAAGGGATTCGTTTTTGAGAAGATGCCGAGAGTACATCAGTAAACGGAAAGGAGGCTGCGAATGGATCAAAAAGAAGGCGGAAGCATTACAGTTTTTCTTAGTATTATTTTTCTTTTGTTTTTTGCAATGTTTGGCGTGACTTTTGAAAATGTCCGCAGCCTTATCAATGCCGGACATGTTCGTACGTCTGCCTATTCTGCAGCTGTAACAGCATTTGGTGACTACAACAAAGAGTTGTATCGGGAGTATGGTTTATTTGGGTATGGCGGCGCAGAAGGAAAGAATGTTTCTGATCTGGAGTTTGCGTATCAGAGGGTTCTGTTTGAAAATCTTAGTGCAGTGCCGGTTAAGAAGGACAAGCAATATGTGGATCTTTTTGGATATCGGGATATCGATGCTATTGTAAAAAAAGCAGATTATATTACAGACTCTAATGAATTTTTAGGTCAGGTGACAGCTTTTTTGAAACAGGAAGCAGTAATGGACATCAAAGATACTATTGACCAAAAGATACAGACAGCGGATAAGAACGAAATACAAAGTAAACTTGCCGTGACAAAAGATTATGAGCAGGGAAAATACGAGCAGTCTGATGATAAAAAAGCCACAAAAGGCAAAAATGCTGCAGAAGAAAAACAAGAGATCAGTCATGACAAGACAGATTCTGCCGGTGGAAATCCGTTAAAATTTTTCACCAATTTGGCAAGAGATGGGATTTTAGGACTTGTGTGCGATGAGGATAGAATGACAGATGGCGTTATTACTTCCTGTCAGGAGAATGACAGACCTGATCAAAAGGATGAGGATGACAAGAAGAATAAAGAGGGCACAAAGAAGGCAACTGATATAAAAGATATGCAAAGAAAAGATGCGAAGTCAGAATCGGAGGCTGGTGCCATTTTGAGTGACTTTATCAGTAAAAATCAAAAGCAGGAGGATGAGAGGGAAAAAGTAAACAGTCCTATAGAAAAAATAAGTATAATTCGTTATGCCAATAAAGTCTTTTCTTCTTATACAAATGAGCAGAACCGGACAACGAAATATGGTCTCGAATATCTGATCGGGGGAAAAAGCAGGGAAAAAGATAATTTAATTTCTGTGATCAATCGGTTATTAGTTGTTCGTTTGCTGTTAAATTTTACATGTGTTATGAGTGATGCGGCTTTTCAGGAAAAGAGTCTGGCTACAGCAACTGCAATTGCAGGAATTACCGGTCTTCCACCCGTGATCAATGCAATACAGTATACTATTTTATTAATTTTGTCATTTGAGGAAGCCTGTGTGGATGTTCGAGCCCTGTTGATGGGAAAAAAGATTTCTGCTTTGAAGAAATCATCTGATTTTCAAATGAAATATGAAGAAATCTGCATGGGGTCGAAAAAGTTATTTACGCAAAAAGCCAATGTATATCCAAATGATGATGGAAAAAAGGAGATATCGTCTATATCATATTCGCAGTATTTATGGAGTTTTCTTTTATTTGTTTCGCAAGATACGATTGAAAAAAGAATTTTTAGTCTGATCGAATATGACTTGAGAGAGAAATATAACCGGACATTCTGCGTTCATACCTGTATTTGCAAATGCAGATATAAGGTCAACTATCAGATACCATATCAGTTTTGTGAACTGCCATTTCTAGAGAACTCTCTTTTTCAAACAAAATATACCTATAAAAGTCTGGAGGTGAATTATGGATATAAAAGTGAATAGGGGTGTCCTTCGCTTTGTAAAAATGAACCATATTACAGAAAAAAACCTAAATGTGAACAAGGAAGCTCCCCAAAGTTTCTCCTCCAAATATCAAAGAGAAGGATGCCCCTGTGTGCTTTTGAAAAAGGGAACATTAACGGTGGAAGCTGCTTTTTGCGCAACAACATTCTTTTTAGCCTTTTTTTCCCTTTTATATTTGTTTGAGCTTGTATTTATTCAAAGCAGAATGGAAATGACATTAGCACGGGCAGTTGCCCGGTATCAGACATATGGAACAAAAGCAGGAATGATAGAAATGCTTTATAAAGAAAAGGCTGTCATTCGATGGGATGATGAACAAAAAATATGTAGTGTTGCAACAAAACATAAGATTCCGTTTATAGGAAGTTCGCAGTTTAAAATATATTCTTATCGTCAGATAAAATATCATGATTATACTGGAAAGAGCATGGTTTATGAAGGTGATGGAACAGAAGAATTTGTATACATTACAGAACATGGAAGAGTTTATCATAAACAGCAGAAATGTGTATATCTTTACCCGGATATTCAAAGTGTTCTATATCAAAATGTATATAAAAAAAGAAATGCTTCCGGTGGAAAATATGGTATCTGTAAAAGTTGTTGCCGTAATATGGAATTGACGGCAGGAAGACTGGTTTATATTACAACATATGGCGATTGCTGTCATGCAATAAGATCATGCTCTAAATTATTGCGAACACCGAGAAAGGTGCCAAGAAAAGATGTTGCGGATATGCCGGGGTGCAGCAAATGTGTTAAATAGCAAGGGGCTATAACATGGAAAATAAGAGCTGTGCGAATGTGAAATATATGATAACCGATTACATATCAGTTTTTTATAACCTGAAAAGATAAGATTAGTGTAAATGAGAAAAAAGAACTTTACAGGCAGAAAAGATACGGGAAGGAGTTTATATGGAATATGGTATTCAGGCTTTAGCAGGGATTGGAATGGTCTTTGCGGTTATTACAGATCTGTGGCAGAAAAAAATTGCAGTGTATGTTATCTTTACGATTACAATAGTATTGCTTTTTATGCAATTTTGTAGTGGAAACGGATTCATATGGATCTGTTCGCTAGGAAGCGGCAGTATTTTTTATATGATCAGTTTGCTGACAAAAGAAAAAATCGGAAAAGGAGATGCTTTTTTATTTGGAATGACAGGAGCAGCAATGGGATTATGGAAAAATGTCATGATCATTTATATCAGTTTTATGATTGCTTTTGTTGTTGCATTATATCTGATTATTTTACGCAAAAAAAATAAAGAAACCGCGTTTCCGTTTGCACCATGTATTGGGTTAGCATATTTTCTGGTGCTGGCAGCAGGATAATGGGATGAATTGCCTGGCGATAACCGGGAGAAAGGATAAATTCAATTACCGGCTAAGGCAATTGGATTATATATGAGGATATGCTTTGGAAAAAAGAAAGAGGGAGTTATACCGTAGAGGCAGCATTTATTGTTCCGATGGTTCTTGGAATTGCATTTATGATCCTGTATCTGATCTTGTGGCACCATGACAGATGTGTTTTACAGGCGGATTTGCAAGACCGAGTCTTTTTGATGGCAGAGAAAGAAAAGAAAGAGTCAGGACCTATAGAGGAACTTCAAAAAAAGATGTGGATCATGATTATAGATAAAAAAGAGATATCTTCAAATGTTCTTTTGATCAAGGGAAAGGTCGCAGCACATTCCCGTGTGAACATTCCATTGCTTACTTTTATGCTTCATGGTAGTCAAAAAATAGAATTAGAAGAAACATATCCGGCAAAACAACCGGATGAAGCCAGAAGATATCGAAAAAAGGAGGAGAAATGAATAAAGAAGGATTGTATCTTGATCAGGAAAAAAAGCAGGTGGTATGGACAATGCCGATCGAAATAGTAAAAGAAGATGAATTGACATGGAATATGCTGCAAAATAATTCTATAGATGGTTTCTTAGAACTTGAATATTATTGTATAGATGACAAAATGTGTCTGTGTTATCCATATCAAAATTTACAATCGGTTTGCAGCTATTTAGAAAAGAAGAAAGCAGATCTTTCTTTTTTTCGACTGTTATTTGAAAATATTGCAAAACTGATGGAATCCGGTGCATCATTTTTACTTCCTGAGCAGGGGTATCTTTTAGACATTGAGATGATCTTTATCGATCATGTGAAGAAACAAGTGAAGGTGTGTTATCTTCCGGGACAAAAAGCCGTAATAGAACAGCAGATGATCCGTTTGGTAGAAATATTATTAGAAAAAGCAGATCATCATTCAGAAGAGGGTATCCGATTTATTTATGGTCTATATGATATGTTTGTAACGGAAGGTTTTTGCATAGAGAGACTTCAACAGTTTTTAAAGGATTTTTCGATAGAAAATATAAGAAAAAGAGACAATGTTACTCTAAAAAAAGAATTTGATCATACAATAAAAGAGTCGTTTCAAACTAACGGTCGGAATGAAAATGATTTGGATTTGGAGAAAAGCAGAAAATGCAATGCTTATCCGCAACAATCGGTCGGACAGGAAAACAAAAATATATATTATACACAAGAAGAAAAGATAAAATCACAAAAAAATAGTGCATCAGACAAAATACGATTTCAATTGCAATATGTACCATCTTACAAAGAAGAGAAAACTAAAAGCTTATTTTGGCAAAAAAGAAAGAAAAAATCGTTGATTGATTTTTTTATAGCAGCTTGCAGGTTAGAACAATATGAAAGCAGTCTGGATGAAATCAGCATTGGAAGGGATCAAAAGTGCGATTACAGCATTGCATGGGAGAGGATCAGTATGCAGCATGCTCATGTAGGGATGGAAGAGAACCGGTTTTATGTAATGGATATGGATTCTGCATATGGTACATATATCAATGGAGAAAAAGTATCCGCATTTGTCAAAACATTCTGTCATACAGGGGACATCCTGACATTTGCGGATATTTCATACCGGATATGCGGGAGTTAAACAGCCTTAGCGGAAAACAACAGGATTTTCACGGAATTCTGTTTTGATAATAATATAAGGGTAGGAAGGCAATGTTGAGAATGTATCATCCTTTTTCGGACCCAAAAGTTCCGTATCAAAAACAAGATCATCATTGGATTGATAAAAATCATTTACCGTAATACTATACCCACCGGTGGGCTGTTTTCCATATCCTTTCACGATATAAAGAGATGCGTTATCAGAAAAAGTCAGTTCAAAAGGATTCTTTTTCCGCTCTTTGATCAGTTTATTCAATTCTTCGGGAACGTCTCCTGCAGATACAACAGTGAAATCAACATCATTTGTTTTAGCGGGTTTTGTATTTTTGCCACATCCTGAAAGAGAGAAGAGCAGCACGAACAGACAGATAGCACAAAAAAGAGAAAGACATTGTTTTTTAATCATGACTATATGATCCTTTGGTGTTGTTACTTAATAGATATGAAAAAATGAAGTAAAATATGCCGGATGACAATAGAGTTTTCTTTTTGCAGAATCACTGTATCCATGATAACGGTAATAATCTGATATCAGGAAGAACAGAAAATACGTATTGTTCGAAAAAAGCATATTCAGTATATATTATGGATAAAATATTTGGTAAAAATTGCTTTTTTGCATATTGTGATATATAATAAAATCTGTATTCTTGACAACAGCGTGCAAACAGGAGGGACAAATGAAGGAACTTAACAAAGAGGAATTCAAAAGTGAAGTAGAAGATTACGTGAAGGTATTGTTCCGTAAATCAATCAAAGAAGCGGATGATCAGCAGATTTTTCAGGCTGTGGCATATGCAGTAAAGGATTTTATTGTAGATCAGTGGATGGCTACACATAGAACTTACGAAGAAAAAGATGTCAAAACCGTATATTATCTGTCAATGGAGTTTTTGATGGGTAGAGCGTTAGGAAATATTATTATAAACTTAAAAGGAAATCAGGCAATCAAAGAGGCGATTGAAGAGCTTGGATTGAATTTGGATGTGATTGAGGATCAGGAGCCGGATGCAGCACTTGGTAATGGTGGTCTTGGACGTTTGGCAGCATGTTTTCTTGATTCACTTTCTACATTGGGATATGCCGCATATGGATGCGGTATCCGTTATAAATACGGTATGTTCAAGCAGGTTATTGAGAATGGTTATCAGATAGAAAAGCCGGATGACTGGTTGAAATATGGTAATCCGTTTGAAATTAAACGTCCGGAATATGCAGTTGAAGTTAAATTTGGCGGTTATGTATCGATCAAAAAGGATGAAGAGACCGGACGTAACAAGTTTGTTCAGGAAAATTATCAGTCAGTTTTGGCTGTACCTTATGATCTTCCGGTTGTAGGATATAACAATAATGTGGTAAATACGCTGCGTATTTGGGATGCAGAAGCGATTGATACATTTAATCTGGATTCATTTGATAAAGGTGATTATCAGAAAGCAGTTGAACAGCAGAACCTTGCACGTACAATCTGTGAAGTTTTATATCCAAATGATAATCATATGGCAGGTAAAGAATTACGTTTGAAACAGCAGTATTTCTTTGTGTCAGCCAGCGTACAGCGTGCCGTTATGAAATATATGGAGAAGCATGATGATATCCGTAAGATTCATGAAAAAGTATGCTTCCAGTTAAATGATACACATCCGACTGTAGCAGTTGCAGAATTAATGCGTATTCTTGTGGATGAATACAATATCGAGTGGGATGAAGCATGGCACATTACGAATAAAACATGTGCATATACAAACCACACGATCATGTCAGAAGCACTTGAAAAATGGCCGTTGGAATTATTCTCAAGACTTCTTCCTCGTATTTATCAGATTATTGAGGAGATTAACCGCCGTTTTGTACTGGATATCCAGCGTGCATATCCTGATGATTATGGCAAAGTGGAAAGAATGGCTATTATTTATGATGGTCAGGTTAAGATGGCTCATCTTGCGATCGCTGCCGGATTTTCAGTAAATGGTGTGGCTCGTCTTCATACAGAAATTTTAAAGAATCAGGAATTAAAAGATTTCTATCAGATGATGCCTGAGAAATTTAATAATAAGACAAATGGTATTACACAGCGTAGATTCCTTCTTCATGGTAATCCTTTACTTGCTGATTTTGTTACAAAAAAGATTGGTGATGACTGGATCACAGATTTGAAGCATATTGATGAATTGTCTGTTTATACGGATGATGAAATGAGCCGGAAAGAATTTATGAATATCAAATATCAGAATAAGGTTCGTCTTGCTAAATATATCAAGGAGCATAATGGAATTGAAGTCAATCCACGTTCTATCTTTGATGTTCAGGTTAAGAGATTGCATGAATACAAACGTCAGTTATTAAACATTTTACATGTTATGTATCTGTACAATGAATTAAAGAAAAATCCGGATAAAGAATTCTATCCAAGAACATTTATCTTTGGTGCAAAAGCATCCGCAGGATATCATAGAGCAAAATCGATTATTAAATTGATCAACAGTGTTGCAGACGTTGTCAATAACGATAAGTCTATTGATGGAAAGATTAAGGTTGTCTTTATTGAAAACTATCGTGTTTCTAATGCAGAGATCATTTTTGCGGCAGCGGATGTATCTGAGCAGATCTCTACTGCCAGTAAAGAGGCTTCAGGAACAGGTAACATGAAATTTATGTTAAATGGTGCCGTAACGTTAGGAACAATGGATGGTGCCAATGTTGAGATCGTAGAAGAAGTTGGTAAAGAAAATGCATTTATCTTTGGACTTTCTTCTGATGAAGTCATTGCTTATGAGCATAATGGTCAGTACAATCCTAGAGATATTTATAATACAGACGGAGATATCCGTGCTGTCCTGACACAGTTAGTAGATGGAACATATTCAAGTAATCTGGATGAGTTTAGAGATATCTACAATTCATTATTAGACGGTCAAGGTGGTCGTCCGGATATGTACTTTATCTTAAAGGATTTCCGTTCTTATGCAGAAGCACAGGAAAGAGTAAGTGCTGCTTATGCTGATACAGCAAAATGGGCTAAGATGGCAATGTTAAATACAGCAAAATGTGGTAAATTCTCATCTGATAGAACAATTGAAGAGTATGCACAGGAGATCTGGCATCTTGAGAAAGTAAAAGTAGAAGTTACAACAGAAGACTAATTGATGCAAAGTGCTGTATATCGTTTTGATTTATGTCACATATCAAGCAGGCTGTCAAAAGATTGATGTTTTTTGATAGGAAAAAAATTTGACAGCTCGGTCATATGTAGATGAAAAGAGGTAAATTCAGAAAACTGGAATACTCTTTTCTATATAGCAGAATGGGATTTTGCTATGTGGAAAAGAAATACAGCATCCTCTGATTTGCCTCTTTTTTATGGAATAGGAAAATGCTTGTACAGCAGTGGTGCATCAACAAGAATTGCTTTAGCACTTTTTTATAGAATAGGGAATTACAGATTGGAGATCGCAATGAAGAAGAAACAATTAATTAGTATTATAGTCACAGGAGTCGTGATCATAGCAGTAGGTGTTGTTGGTGTAGCGACAAACGCTGTATCGAAAAAACTGTTGGGTGATGATACAGAAAATTTAAGTTCAACAGTTGAAAAATACATTTCCGATGCAGCATCTTCTGATGTTGAACTGCCGGAAGAAGACTTTATTGGTGTAATCAATATAGTTGGGGAGATTGGTGCAAGCTCTTCACAGAGTTTGACTTCAGATTCTTCTTACAATCATGAGCTCTATATGAATTATATTGATGAAATGATAGACTCTGATGATAATAAAGGTATTTTATTATACGTAGACAGTCCGGGTGGTGCTGTTTACCAGTCGGATGAGTTATATCAGAAAATTATGGAATATAAGAAAAAAACAAAACGTCCGGTCTATGCATATTTTGCTTCTGAGGCCTGCTCCGGTGGTTACTATATTTCCATGGCAGCAGATAAGATTTATGCAAACCGAAATTGCTGGACGGGTTCGATCGGTGTTATTGTATCATTAACGAATTGCAAAAAGCTTTATGATAAACTGGGAATCAAGGAGATTGATATTACCAGTGGAAAGAACAAAGCGATGGGAGCAGCCGGTCTGGATCTGACACAGGAGCAAAGAGATATTTTACAGGGGCTGGTTGATGAGGCATATGACCAATTTGTTGATATTGTCAGCAAAGGACGTAATTTAGATGAGGCGAAGGTACGTGAGTTAGCAGATGGACGTATTTATTCTGCAAAGCAGGCAAAGGAAAATGCACTGGTTGATGTGATCTCTACAGAAGCAGAGGCAAAAAAAGAACTCACAAAGAATATTGGCTGTGATGACGATATTACGTTCTTCGCTCCTGACAATGACTTAAATGGATTTTTCAATTCTTTGTTTGGCAAGATCGAAAAAATCATGCCAAAATCCAATGTGGAACTTGCAACTGATATCGTTGAGAATAACGGAAATGGGGTGTTAAAATATTATGCAAAATAACACACCAACACAGGCGCAAGATCGGGTATATGCCGGTTTTTTTGTACGGTTAGCAGCATATCTGATTGACTGGTTTATAGTGGGAGCAGCATTATTGGTTGTGCGTATTCCAATGTGGATAGCTTCACTGGCCGGTGGAGCAGATTTTATGTTTCAGGACTTTATATTCACATATTCTGCATATGATATATTGATTTATGTTTTAAAGGTGGGTTATTTCGTGATAATGACTTATCTTACCGGTGCAACGGTTGGAAAAAGATTATTACAGATCAAGGTGGTTAGCACCGAAGATCGTAAACCAACCTTTTTTGAAATAGCATTTCGTGAAAGTATAGGAAAATTTTTATCAGGACTCGTTTTGTATGTCGGTTATTTTATTATTGGTGCAGACAAAGATAAAAAGGGGTTACATGATATTTTAAGTGATACTCGTGTCATCTATTATCACAAAAAGACAATTGTAATCCCACCACCGGTTGAATATCGTACCATTCAATTTGGGCAAATGCCAAATCAGAATTTTACAGCAGGTCAGAATCAATCAGATCAGTATAGGTCAAATCCAAATGGCTATCAGCAGATGGATTTGACACAGGTGCAAGGGGATAAAGAAAATCCGTTTGTTGCTGTACCAGGTTCGCAAAGTAAGGAAATTATGCCAAACAATGCGGTTGTACAAGGTCAGCCAATGACAACACAAGATACACCGGATCAAGACTGGTCGACTATGCCAGGCGATGTGCCTATACAAAGCCAGTCAACTACAGAACAGGATGCACCGGATCAAGACTGGTCGGCTATGCCAGGCGATGTGCCTATACAAAGCCGGTCAACTACAGAACAGGATACACCGGATCAAGACTGGTCGGCTATGCCAGGCGATGTGCCTATACAAAGCCAGTCAACTACAGAACAGGATGCACCGGATCAAGTTCATTCAGCTATGTCAAGTGATGCATCTGTACAAAATCCGATCAATTCAAAACAAAATTCCGATGAATATGAGACGAAAACAGGCATGCTTAGAGACGATTTCTGGGATTAGAGATAAAAAAGTAACAAAATTAAAATCGCAGCAATTTGGTTCTTTGTCAAGGGCTGGAGTAAAACCTCAAATTAGAATCGAAGAAATATCAAAAGAAGATGTTTCTTCGATTTTTTTGTATAAAATTCCTTTTTTGGTACAAAATACAAATAACATCAATGTTATTTTATGAAAGTATTGAAATGAAGATTCGATTTTGTAGGGAGGTAGTTCGTATGTTTGAAGAGAAGGAATCATTTTGGCAAAAGAAAGGTTTTTACTTTTCTGCTTGTCTCTTGCTGGTTGGTGTGATGGCAGTCGGTGCAATCTGTTATCGTCAGGCAAACCGGAAGAATACTGACAAAATGATGGCAGATATAGCAACGGAAGAACCACAAGAAACAGAAAAAGCTGCTGCATCAGAAAAAGAAGCAGTCAAAGCTGCAAATGCACAGGTGACACCGAAAAGCACGCATAACAATGATAAAAAAACATCGCAACAGGAAAAAAATACTGCACAGACAAAAGTAGAAAAAACGGGCAACAAAACGAAAAATGGACAGACTTCTCAAAGAGCGACTGCAAAAAAAAGCGGCGTTAAAAAGGCAAAAACAAAGGAAACATCAGCTAATATTACTCAGAATAAACTGTCTTTTAATGAAGAAAGTGGTTTATTGTGGCCGGTGACGGGAAAAGTGCTTCTGAAGTATAGTATGACGAATACTGTATTTTTTAAGACATTAGCGCAATATAAATGCAATCCGGGAATTATGATTGCTGCAAAAGAGGGAACGGAAGTAAAAGCAGCATCGGATTGTAAGGTAACAAAGATCAGTAAAGATGATGAACATGGAACACTGATCACAACAGACATTGGGGACAACTATTCTGTAACGTATGGACAGGTAGATCATCTAAAAGTCAAAAAAGGCGATGTCGTTGAGGAAGGAAAAATTATTGCTACCGTTGCAAAACCGACAAAGTATTTTACAAAAGAAGGAGCTAATCTGTATATGCAGGTTACAGAAGGAAAGAACACCGTCGATCCATTGTTCCTTTTGCGATAAAGTGTATAGAAAGATGTAGATATTATTTTAATCTCTTGTATTATTTATAATTTAACAGCTATATTAAATTTTTTTTGGGAAGCTGGAAAATATTTTTATGCAGTATTTTGTGTTTATGAGAGAAATACAAAATGCTGCTTTTTTTATGGAATAGGAAATTGTTCGTACAGTAGCGGTACACAAAGTTTAATGTTCCACTAAACTTTTGACAAAGCGCTGGCTTTGCACTTTTTTATTATTCTTGTTTCATGTCAATGAGGCTATGGAAAGAGTATATCTGTCTGAGAAATTGATGACTATATATCGTGTCTGGGAAAATGACAAAAAAGAATGCAATAATAGCGAAGTATTTTAACATAAATCTCTGAATTGTGTTAAAATAGCAGTATGTTACAAAATTGTTTTGCTGATAAGTTTAGTTAAGCTTATTTTAATTTATTCACTGGACTTATTTACCGGGAAATGTTTTGTATGCGGGAGCGGCCTGAGCGAACAAGTTGATTTTTACAAAGCAGAAATTAAGTTCTAAAAGAAAGCAAAAATGAATTTGTTTCGAACAGGAAGTTGTTTCAACAGCATTCTTTTTACATTTAAAAGATATGCAAGGTTAAAGAGCCCAGAGTTTTAACAAAAAGATTGAATGATATGAGGAGGAGAAGAAGATGCAGTATAGAATTATTGGAAATACAATGCCGGCAGTTGAAATTTTATTTGATCAACCGGGAGAACGAATGTATACACAGTCAGGCGGCATGGCATGGATGAGTGATGGTATTACAATGGAAACCAATACCCATGGCGGTTTGCTCAAAGGTGTCGGTCGCATGTTTGCCGGAGAATCTATTTTTATGGCACATTACATAGCACAGAGGGCAGGTGCTACGATTGCTTTTGCATCGACAGTTGCCGGTGAAGTGATGCCGGTTGATGTAGGTAAATCCGGTGGACTGATCTGCCAGAAGGGTGCTTTTTTGTGTGCAGAGCCGGGAGTCAATCTAAACATTACTCTTACGAAGAAATTTTCCAGTGGATTTTTTGGCGGGGAAGGATTTATTTTAGAAGATCTTTCCGGCGTAGGAATGGCATTTCTGGAAATTGACGGAGATAAAGTGATCAAGGAACTTGCTCCGGGTGAAGTGTTAAAAGTCGATACCGGGAATGTAGTTGCATTTGAAAGAACAGTCAGTTATGAAATAGAAACAGTAAAAGGAATCAAAAACATTTTCCTGGGTGGAGAAGGCCTTTTTCTGACACGCCTGGTTGGTCCGGGAAAAGTGATCTTACAAACGCAGAACTTTAATGATTTTGCAGGAAAGATAGCCGGCATGATCCCATCGAAATAAAATGGATCGGTTGAAATTTAGCCTATGAATTTAGAAAAAGTGGCGCTGTAATTCTATCGAAGTAAAATGGATCGGTTAAATTTAGCCTATGTATTTAGAAAAAGTGGTGCTGTAATTCTATCGAAGTAAAATGGATTGGTTGAAATTTAGCCTATGAATTTAGAAAAAGTGGCGCTGTAATTCTATCGAAGTAAAATGGATTGGTTGAAATTCAGCCTTTGAATTTAGAAAAAGTGGTGCTGTAATTCTATCGAAGTAAAATGGATTGGTTGAAATTTAGCCTATGAATTTAGAAAAAGTGGCGCTGTAATTCTATTGAAGTAAAATGGATTGGTTGCATTCAGCGTTTTTATTTAGAAAAAGTACTTGGATGAGAGAACGTTTTTTGGAAATGGGGTGAACAAAATGGAGGATGTTATAAAAATTTATCATGCGAGCAATGATGTTGATGCGGAAATTATTTTAGAGAGACTTCGCGATTGTGGAATAGAAGGTTATATTTCAGAGGCACATTCCGTTTATCCTAAAATATACTCCGGCAGCATGAATGGATCGGTAATCTGGGGAAGTGACATTTATATCAATGCGCAGGATGAAGAACGTGCACGGGAACTTTTGCAGCAATGGGACCGCGAGGCGGAAAAAGATGTTGAAATCCTGTCGGATCAGGCTAGAAATGCCAAAGAAATTCCGGAAGATGTTCAGGAATTTCTTGCACAAAGAGCAGACAGCAAAATGGGAGACGAAGATCGCAAAGATGGTGTGGAATTGCAATGCGATTATGATAAGGAAGTACATGATCAAAAGAAACAAATGCATAAAAAACTTTCCATTCGCCGCAGAATTGCCCAGTTGACCGCAGTATTTATCTTGCTCTTTTTAATTGTATATTTTATTACTTGCTTCATTTAGAAGAAAAGTTAAACAAGCGATTTCTTAAAATATGGAGGAGACGGGTAAAATAATGAAAGCTGCTTTGACTCTTTCAAGGTGGCATCCACTTATTTCCTTCAGTAATTGGATGCCACTTTAAAGGAAGATTACTATCTGGAAATGGGAGAACAAGTTCTTTGATAATTTGCTGAAGTGGAAATAAATTTTTCCTCTCTGTTCTTTGATGATTGGTGGAGTGGAAATAAACTTTTTACTTTAGTGATGGGATCATTTGGGTAAAATATTATCAGAACATTGGACGTTTATAGCTTCTTAAATAATTTTAGCGAAATTGCTTGTGTTTCTTATCGGGCTAATTTATAATAAAATGTATGTGTACATTTTTATAGGAGGAAAATATTGATGGATCAGGAAAAGGTTATTGTCATTGACTTTGGCGGACAATACAATCAGTTGGTTGCACGTCGTGTCAGAGAATGCAATGTATATTGTGAGATTTATTCATATAAGACAGACCTTGAGCAGATTAAGGCAATGAATCCGAAAGGAATTATTCTGACCGGAGGCCCGAATAGCTGCTACGAGGCAGATTCACCGACATATCAGAAAGAACTTTTTGAACTTGGCATTCCGGTGCTTGGTTTATGCTATGGTGCCCAGCTTATGATGCATGTTCTTGGCGGAAAGGTTGAAACACCGGAAGTTGGAGAGTATGGAAAGACAGAAGTTATGCTGGATCAGAGCTGCGCATTATTTGAGGGACTCGCTTCTAAGGAAATTTGCTGGATGAGCCACTTCGATCGTATTGCGAAGACAGCACCGGGATTTCGTGTTGTAGCACATACAGCAGATTGTCCGGTTGCAGCAGCGGAGAATGCAGAGAAAAAATTATATGCCATTCAGTTCCATCCGGAAGTGCTTCATACAGAGCATGGTGCAGAAATGCTGTACAGCTTTGTCCGTAATGTGTGCGGTTGTGCCGGCACATGGAGAATGGATGCATTTGTTGAAAATTCAATCAAAGAAATACGTGAAAAAGTAGGCGATGGTAAAGTGCTTTGTGCTTTATCCGGTGGTGTTGATTCTTCGGTTGCAGCAGTTATGCTGTCAAAGGCGATCGGTAACCAGCTTACATGCGTTTTTGTAGACCAGGGATTGCTTCGTAAAGACGAAGGCGATGAAGTAGAAGAAGTATTTGGACCAAATGGCTCATATGACTTGAACTTTATCCGTGTCAATGCACAGGAACGTTTTTACAGCAAGTTAGCCGGTGTAACAGAACCGGAACAGAAACGTAAAATTATCGGTGAAGAATTTATTCGTGTATTTGAAGAAGAAGCAAAGAAGATCGGTGCCGTTGATTTTCTCGTTCAGGGAACGATTTACCCTGACGTTGTAGAAAGCGGACTTGGCGGAGAATCAGCCGTGATCAAATCACATCACAATGTTGGCGGACTTCCTGACTATGTTGATTTTAAAGAAATCATTGAACCACTCCGTAACCTCTTCAAAGATGAGGTTCGAAAAGCAGGATTGGAAATGGGAATTCCGGAGAAACTTGTATTCCGTCAGCCGTTCCCGGGTCCGGGCCTTGGCATCCGTATCATTGGAGAGGTTACAGCCGAGAAAGTTAAGATCGTTCAGGAAGCAGATGCTATTTACCGTGAGGAAATCGCAAATGCCGGTCTGGATAAATCAATTGGCCAGTATTTTGCAGCTCTTACGAATATGCAGTCCGTTGGTGTCATGGGTGATGAAAGAACGTATGATTATGCAGTTGCACTTCGTGCTGTAAATACGATAGATTTCATGACAGCAGAAAGTGCCGAGATACCATTTGATGTATTGCAAAAGGTGATGAGCAGAATTATTAATGAAGTGAAAGGGGTTAATCGTGTATTTTATGATCTGACGAGTAAGCCACCTGGAACGATAGAGTTTGAATAGGATTTTGCAAAAATAGACCCAGTATTTATGCGGGTTCCAAACAAATTCCGTTATTTTTTGGCAACGGATTGGCAACACTTTTTGCAATATTCCTTGAATATAATTATATTTCTATAACATAAAAACCTTACTGATGAACTGTTTCCAAAATTGGAAAGAGCAGTCAGTAAGGTTTTTATTTTTGCATTTCTTTATTGATTTTCTTTTTTCAGTGCCTTGATGAGTTCGTCAGAGAGTTCTAGAGACGGAACTTTTGCCCGAATCTCGGAGGTGTCCAATTCCGGATAGTTATATCGCCAGTTATCGTATTCTTCCTGACTGATCTCTCCAGATTCCAGTTTTGCAGCTATTTGCTGCCATGTATGAAAAGGTTCGAACAGATGCTGATATTCTCTGTGTTCCCGGTCAAGTCGGAGGCAGAGTTCTCCGTCAATCTCTCCGATCTTGATGCCATACATATCTTCCAGTGCAAAGAGGGTGTGCATGAGTCCAAGATAGGAGTCAATGTTCGGAACATTGATTGCTCTGGGACTGACACCGAAGATCTGTGCCATTTCTTTGACCAGATCAGCTTTAGGGGTTCTGGCTTCTGTCTCGTACTGCGCCACACGGACATCCGAAGTCTTTCCAAGGAATCCAAGAAGTTCGCCAAGCTCCTTCTGCTTCATATCTTTTCTGTTTCTGAAAAATTTAATGCGTTTTCCAAATGCCATGGGGATCTCTCCTTTTCCTGAAATCTTTTATCCATTTTTGAATATAAGTTCCTACCGTGGTGCAATGAATAGAAACTGGTGGTTAACGATATTTGTTTAAATCAGTATAGCATATGGAAAAATAAGACGCAAGAAAAACTTAAACAAAAAAATTTAATTACTGATGTTCAAACCACTTGACTTAACGGAAAAGAGTTAATATAATACGGTTAAAACTTAACTAATTAAAGTTAAGTTAAAGAAAAATTTGAAAGCGAGGTTGTATAAGATGCCTTGAAAAGTTGGATAAGTAGAGGGGTTTTTCCTCGAAGATGATGCGGGAGGAGGTGAATGGAATGTCTGAATTAAAGAATGGGTTTCTGACTGCAGAAGAAGTAATGGATATTTTACAGGTCAAGCAGTCGAAGGCATACCAGATTATCCGTCAGCTGAATAAAGAACTCAGCGGAATGGGACTGATCACAGTGCCGGGGCGTGTGGATGCCAATTATTTCAAGAAAAAGTTGTTTTATGAAGAAAAATAGGAGGTACTTAAGATGGCTGTATATCAGGAAAAAGACAAAGGTACATGGAGAGTGGTGTTCCGGTACACCGATTTTACCGGGGAAAGAAAGCAGACGCAGAAACGTGGCTTCAAGACCAAACGGGAAGCGACTGCATGGGAACATGAGATGATGCTCCGAAAAGGAAATAAGCTGGATATGACGTTTGAGAGCTTTTATGAGATTTATTCCGAGTATAAATGCCAGCGGGTAAAGGAAAGTACATTTGAGACGAAAAGCCACATTGTGCGGACAAAAATTCTTCCTTACTTTGGAAAACGGAAGATCAATGAGATTACCGTGGCAGATGTGATTGCCTGGCAGAATGAAATGATGGCATACAGGGATGAAAAGGGCAAGCCCTATTCGGTGGATTATCTGAAAACGATTCAGGCACAGCTTACAGCAATTTTCAATCATGCGGTGAACTATTATAATCTGCCCAGCAATCCGGCAAGACAGGCAGGAAGTATGGGAAAAGAGGTTCCAAAGGAAATGAAATTCTGGACAAAGGAACAGTATCTGAAATTTGCTGAGGCAATGATGGACAAGCCCAGATCCTATTATGCCTTTGAGATGCTTTATTGGACCGGAATCCGGGAAGGGGAGCTGCTTGCCCTCACACCGGCAGATTTTGATTTTGAAAAACAGACGGTGCGGATCAATAAAACGTACCACCGGATGAAAAAGCAGGATATTATTACTTCGCCAAAGACAGCGAAAAGTAACCGGATCGTTGTAATGCCGGAGTTTCTCTGTGAAGAGATACGAGATTACTTTCAGATGTATTATTCATTAGCACCGGATCAGCGGATCTTCCCATTTTCCAAATCCTATCTGAAACATGAAATGGAACGGGGATGCAAAGAGACAGGAGTTCCGATTATCCGAATCCACGATCTACGTCATAGCCATGTTTCCCTGCTGATTCACATGGGTTTCACAGCACTTGCGATTGGAAACCGTGTGGGACATGAAGCAGAAAAAATCACGTATCGGTATGCACATTTGTTTCCAACGGTACAGACGGAGATGGCGAATAAACTGGATGTGGAGCGGATGGAGAAGGAGGATGAAATCTGATGGAGAGAACGTTAGATGCAAAAGGACGATGGAGAAACCGGACCGTGGGATTCCGGGTATCCGAGGAAGAAGCAAAAATGATTGACCGCATGGTGGCGTTATCCGGGCTTACCAAACAGGAGTACATCCTGAGAAAGTTAATGGACTGGGAAGTGACCGTGCAGGGAAATCCAAGAGTTTATAAAGCTCTGAAAAATCAGATGCAGCAGATTTACGGAGAACTGAAACGGTTGGAAGTGTGCAGTGAAGAAAATGAAGAATTGCTTCAGACCATCCAGATGGTTGCTGTGACATTGAATGGGATGAAGGAGGAAGCGCAGCATGTGGAATCCCCGGAACAGCCTTAAAAAAGAAAATGTCCCTGCTGGTAACAAGGACATTTCGACACTAAACAAAACTTATACAGGCTCTGGTAAAGCCTCATAGACAAAAATTCAATCCTTACGGGAGAAGTCTGTCTATACGCATATAGCTTTATGTGTAGTATAGCAAAGTTCTCCTGTAACGAAAAGAGGAAAAATTACTGAAATTAAAATGATACAGGAGGATGGAACATGAACATTTTTCAGGAAGTGAAAGAACGTGTCACCGCAAGGCAGGTGGCAGAAAGATATGGTTTAAAAGTGCGACGTAATGGGATGGCGTGCTGTCCTTTTCATAATGACAAACATCCCAGTATGAAGATTGATCAGAATTATTACTGCTTTGCCTGTGGAGCAAAAGGAGATGCAGTTAATTATGTGGCGCTACTGTTTGGATTATCCCAGTTTGAAGCAGCGAAGAAGATCAATGAAGATTTTTCTCTGGAAATTCCCATTGGGAAGACAGAGGTTGGAAGAAAA
The DNA here is from genome assembly GCF_014384965.1 of Jutongia hominis. GTDB lineage: Bacteria > Bacillota > Clostridia > Lachnospirales > Lachnospiraceae > Butyribacter > Butyribacter hominis. The sequence goes on along the minus strand of NZ_JACRSW010000008.1, from coordinate 20,104 downwards.
CGAAAACCCGAAGTCCACAAAAAAGAGAAGGTTCTCACAAAAGAGGAACGGATACAATTCCTCCAAAAGAAAATTGACGGATGGGTAAAGGATGCCGCGAATGTATTGCTGCGGTATCTGCGATGGATGGAATTCTGGAAGGAATTTTACAAGCCGGAATCCACGGAAGAGGAATGGCATCCGTTATTTGTCGAAGCCTTACAGAATGAAAGCAAGATCAGTTATCTGGTGGACATGCTGATGTTTGGAACAGATGAAGAGATTCTGGCTTTTTCCGGAATGGAAGGGAGGAGGTGAAGTGGTATGAACAGAGATTTGCAGAATATGAGCGAGGAGTCCTTGCAGAACTTAGAGGAGATTGTGGAAACGGAGCTTCTGACAGTGGAGGATATCCGGGAACGGCTGGATACCACGGAAAAGGGGAAAATTCGTCAGTCCATTCAGAACTGCAAATATGCGTTGGAGCATGATCCTTGTCTGAAAGGAGCCATCTGCAGAAATGAAATGACGTGTCAGATTGACATTAGGAAGAAAATGCCATGGAAAAGACGTGGTGTTCATATGACGGATACCGATATGAACAATCTGGCTTTATATCTGGAAAAGAATTATGGACTGACCAGCGATCGTGTAATTGCAAAGGCGATAGATATTGTGGCGAATGAAAACAGTTTCCATCCGATACTTCAACATTTGGAGAGCCTGAAATGGGATGGGATACCAAGAATTCAGCATATGCTGACCCATTTCTTTGGAGCAGAAGATATTGCATATACCGGAGAAGTGATGAAGATGCATATGATGGGAGCTATCCGCAGACTGTATGAGCCGGGAGCCAAATATGACATCATGCTCTGTCTGGTCGGAGGTCAGGGAACCGGAAAATCCACCTTCTTCTGCTATCTGGCAATCAAAGATGAATGGTTTACGGACGATATGAAGAGGATTGATGACAAGAAAGTTTATGAATATCTGCAGGGACACTGGATTGTGGAAATGTCAGAAATGAATGCAGTGGCAAATGCAAAGAGTATTGAAGAGACTAAATCGTTCCTGAGCCGGCAGAAGGATATTTATCGTATTCCATATGAAAGGCGGGCAGAGGACAGATATCGACAGTGTGTATTTTGCGGTACTTCCAATGACTTGAATTTTCTTCCATTTGACCGCACAGGGAACCGGAGATTTGCACCAGTCAGAGTATTTCCGGAAAAAGCGGAAACCACCATTTATGAAAATGAAGCAGAATCCAGAGCATACATTATCCAGGCATGGGCAGAGGCAATGGAAATCTACCGAAGCGGAGACTATCCGATGACTTTTTCACCGGAGATGGAAGATCATGTCAAACTTCTCCAAAGGGAATTCATGCCAGAAGATACCCAGACAGGTATGATTCAGGCATTCCTTGATGCATATGAAGAAGATTATGTGTGTTCCACCATTATCTATCAACAGGTATTTCATCAGGAAGGAATCGTGCCAAAATGGCAGTCAAAAGAAATCGGTGATCTGATGGACAATGAGATCATCGGCTGGACGAAACATGGCAATCACAGATTTGGTAGGGCAATCGGAACGCAGAGGTCGTGGAAACGGATTCAGCCGAAAAAAGATGAGGAGGGATTCCTAAAGGTGGATGAAAGCATGGAAATCCCATTTGATTAAGAAATACTTTTAAAATGTTTTGAGCCCTGTTCACAGGTTTCTGTTCACAAAAATCCGAGCGAAATGTGAACAAGAAGGTGTGAACAGGAGCGATAAAACTTTGAAAACAAAGCAGAAACGAGAAACAGCCCGGAAACGGGCATCAATAAAAATGGCGGATACGCCAGTTGGAAAAAATCAATCATCAGTAGATATAGAATCATCCGGGTATGACAAAAGTAGCCCTCGGCGATTGAGAGCGAAATACACCCATCGCACAAGCTGAAGCTTATGCTCTGTGTCTTTCGTCCTCCCGGAGGGTCTCGCAGGGGCGGGTTTTGCCTTGTTAAAATATTCTGTAAAAGCGAATGGCGGTGGTAATTTCTGATGGCAGTGTATCCGGCTGAAAGGAGGAAGTGTGAACAGACGGAATCATAGCTTTGTTATGGAAAGCAAACTGCATGATGTAAAAGGCAGAGTGGATTATATCAGCAGCCCCAAGCGGCAGGAAAATTTGTATGCGGTATTTTCCAATGTGGAGGACAGATACTGGGATCTGCTTGCCGAACAGAATCAGCGGGATTTTGCAAAAAGCGGGACAGAGGGAACGTGTATTGAAGCCAGAGAGCTGATTATTATGTTACCGCAGAGTCTGATAGATTATGACTATGAGATTCTGTTGAAATATATGACATCGAAATTTTTGGAAAAGTATGATGTGGGATGCTGCGCAGCTCTGCATCATAATAAGAGCAAAACCAATCTACATATTCATCTGATCTTCTCCGAGCGGGAGATCCGGCAGAAAGTGGAGCGGAAAATTGCGAGCAGAAATATGTTTTATAATGAATCTGGGAAACATGTTCGAACAAAAAAGGAAATTTTGGATGAGAACGGAAATCTCCGACCCGGATGTAAGATCATCAAAAAAGGGGAAGTGTATGAGACGAATTTCTTTCAACCAAAGAAAGAGGAATTTAAGTCCAATGCATTTCTAGAAAACATAAAGCAGGTCATGACGGATGCTATCAATGAGATTGTGAAAGATGAAAATGAGAAGATGCAGGTATTTCAGAAAGGCGGTCCTTATCTTGCTACCAAAAAGATTGGAAAAAACAATCCCAAAGAAGCGGAGATCAGGGCAGATAATTATCTCCGGCAGGAATGGAACCGGAATGTAGATCGGGCATTGCTTACAGGTGCATCAGAAGTAGAAGTGATGATGGCAAAGCAATCACAGATTGACGAACCGGTGGCGGAGTCACTCCGGGAACATGGGCAGGATCCGAAATTATTTACCGGGATTCTTCAGAAAGCAGTCGGATACCTAAGGGGATTTGCAGAATTTCTGCGGGAAACAAAATACTGTGATAGAGATCCAGACGGGAATCCTCTGATTGATCATGATATGAGGATTGACATTACGCCAGAACCATTGCCGGCAAAACCGAAAGGGGAACGACCTTCTTCAGAAAAACAGGAAGCAGAGGTTATGCGATTACAGCAAATCCTCAATAAGATGAAAAAGCAAGAACAGAAGATCTATGCCATTGAGAAAGCGATTGTGAAATTGGAAAAGGATCTGAAAGAAGTGAAAAAGAAATGGTTTCACCGAAAAGAGCAGAAAGAACTGGAAGGAAAGATTGAAGCTAAGAACGTTCAACTGGAAAAGGCAAAGGCTACATTGGATTTAATCCCAGCTCAGCATGGATATCAAAATACACTGGAAGTTACAAAGGCAATGAAGCTTGCGAAAGCAGAATTAAAGAAAGTTCAACAGGCTCAGAAAGTATGGGATGCACTGGAACAGAAACCGGAGAAAATGTATCTGAGGATTCCAGCGAATGTGCAGAATATGGAGAAACAGGAAAGGCAGAAAAGGAGTATTCATGAACGGTTGGAGGAGAAGAAGCAGATTGTGGAGCAGCAAACAAAGAAGAAGCAGAGAAGTGGAATGGAACTATAACTCGTATATAATTGGAGAATATGACTGATAAGCAAAACCCTGGATGACAGAATGAAAACTGTTGATCCAGGGTTATTTATTGTAAGATAGTCCATTAAATATTGTGTTGAAATCGGTATGAAATATTTCGGTTAAGGCAATGAGTTCACTAACCTTGATGTTGTAGGTACCTGCCTCTATCTGGGAGTAAATGCTGCGGGTGGTTGGAAGATTCCGAAGCTGTAATTGAGCAACAACCTGTTCTTGTGTAAGGTTTGCAGCATTTCTTAAATTTCGTAAATTATTTCCAATGGAAACATCATTGATTTGTCGTAGCCTTTGCTCCATAAAAATCCATACCTTTCATTTACATCATTGTCCTTGTGCTTATATTGATTTTACTTTAAATATTTTCTATAATTGCAATGCATATATTGCAAATGAAGGAGTTTAATTATGAATAAAAAACGTATATGTATAGTGTGCGTAATAATGGTATTTGGTATCATGGCAGGCTGTTTTTTGGAAGAGAAATATGAGAATCATATACCGATGGAGCCGGATGTGGTTAGCAGTATCAGTATGAATCAGGATCAGTATCTTACAATAGTTGCAAATAGAGATAAGATCGAAGATAAAGAAGAATTTGCAGAGTTACTGGTGAAGATGTGTAGGGAAAATTCATTTCATACAATTAAGTTTTCTACAGATAGAGGATATGCGACTAGTGTGAATATGAGGGTATATCTCTGGAAAGATGAAATTGAAGGAAATGAGCCTGTAATGGTAGTGGAGTATAAAACCACTGGGTATGGAGAAGAATATGACATTGTGCATGATCCAGAGCAGTTTGATTTGTTTATTGACGGAAATTGTGTGAATAATTATTGAGATACTCAACTTTGGGATGCACATAAATTAAGCGGGCGAAAATATGTTCGATTCTTTCGCTTGCTTTTTTTATGCTTTCATATTATAATGGGAAAAAACAGGTATAAAATTATTCCCAGGAGTGATTAACATGAAACAGGTACATATCAGAGTGGAAGACGAGTTATATGACAAACTGAATGCATATTCCTTACAGAGTGAGCAGAGTATGCAGGACTGTGTTCGAGAAGCCGTAGCCTATTATGTAACAGATATGAAAAGAAGGCAGAAAGATATTTCGAACAAACAATTTTCTTTTATAGATTTATTTGCAGGAATTGGAGGAATGAGAATTGCATTTGACAGAGCCGGGGGACATTGCGTTTATTCGAATGAGTGGAATAAATACAGTCAACAGACATATTTTGCAAATTTTGGTGAGCAGCCGGATGGTGATATTACACAGGTAAATGAGAAAGATATACCAGATCATGATATTCTGGTTGCAGGGTTTCCGTGTCAGCCTTTTTCTATTGCCGGGGTTTCCAAAAAAAACAGTATGGGTCGAGAAACTGGATTTGCAGATAAAACACAGGGAACTTTGTTTTTTGATGTTTGTCGAATTTTGAAAGAAAAGCGTCCTAAAGCATTTATGTTGGAAAATGTTAAAAATCTTTGCAGTCATGACAAGGGGCGAACATTTCATGTGATTAAAGAATCTCTGGATGAGCTGAATTATGAAGTGTTCTATGCGATTTTAGATGGTCAGAATTATGTACCACAGCATAGAGAAAGAATTATTATAGTTGGATTTGACAGAGAAAGGTATGGAAAAGATATTGACTTTAAATTTAACTTGACACCGAAAATTCCAAAGCCGGTTATGCAGGATATTTTGGATAAGGATGTCGATGCGAAATATACTTTGTCAGATAAATTGTGGACATATCTGCAAAATTATGCTGCAAAGCATAAAGCTGCGGGTAATGGTTTCGGTTATGGAATAGCTCCGTTAGATGGCGTGTCAAGAACGATAAGTGCAAGATATTATAAAGATGGTTCAGAGATATTGATAGCACAGGAAGGCAAAAACCCAAGAAGGCTTACTCCAAGAGAGTGTGCGAGGTTACAGGGATTCCCCGACAGTTTCAAAATTCCGGTATCAGATACGCAGGCATATAAACAGTTTGGCAATTCAGTTGTTGTTCCTTTGATGGAAAATGTTGCCAAGTTAATAGTTGAGAAACTTAAATATATGGATGCAGAGGTAGCAGATGAAGAGCGGAGGAAGGTGATTTAATGTCTACAGAATATTCTAATCAGGCAATAAATTCAGTGCTAAACAGTGAACAGGCCTTTTGTAAATTCCTGTCAGCGAATGATACAGGAGCCACAGGAGGACATCAATCGGGAATATTGATTTCAAAATCAGCAGAGTTGATGTTATTTTCACTGCAGCAGCTTAAACAGGATGGCATATTAAAACGTACGGTTAAAATTAGATGGCAAGATGATTTTTTGACAGAAAGCTGTTTTACATATTACGAAAGTAAGAATGAATTGAGGATTACCCGTTTTGGTAGAGGATTCCCCTTTCTGAAACCGGATAAGACAGGTACATTATTTGTGTTTACCAAACAGAGTGAAGAAGATTATAGTGGATATTTTCTGGAAACGGAAGAAGAAATTGAAGAATTTCTAAATACATTTGGTATTGGACCGACTCAGACTAATTGTCTTATTGATACAGGAAAAGTGGGTGCACTTTTGGGAAGGAGAGAAGAACTTGCAATAAGAGAGTTTATCGAGAGTTTGAACGTTGATTTTCCTGTATCTGAAGAAATGTCAGCGGCTTCCAGATATATTGAAAACACAGTGTATGATCGAATTGAAGATATTCAGGAAAATCCGGATAGGAAGTTAATTGCGTGGACAAATATGGAATATAAGCTGTTCAAGGCATTAGAGCATGATAGATACAGAGATTTAATCTATAAGGGATTCACATCTGTTGATGAGTTTGTAAAGGTTGCCAATATTGTATTGAATAGAAGAAAGAGTAGAGCAGGAAAAAGTCTGGAGCATCATCTTGCTGCAATATTTGATGGAAATGAACTGGAGTACTCGGCACAGGTTGTAACAGAAGGTAATAAAAAACCAGATTTCATTTTTCCATCTAAAGAAGCCTATCATAACAGTGGCTTTTCAGTAGAAAGATTAATTTCTTTGGCTGCAAAAACTACATGTAAAGACAGATGGAGACAGGTACTTAATGAAGCGGACAGGTTAAAAGATAAACCAAAGTATTTATGTACACTTCAGCAGGGAATCTCCGGTGCGCAGATGGATGAAATGCAGGCGGCAAATGTAATTCTCGTTGTTCCGCAGCCTTATATTAAAACATATCCTTCTGATAGACAGGACAGAATCTGGACATTATCGAGATTTGTGCAGTATGTAAAGGCAATAGAGGGAAAGTAAAATGGATATAGTAACACCGGAACAGCGAAGTAAAAATATGGCGGCTATTCGATCAAAAGATACAAAACCGGAGGTTTATTTTCGTAAGCTGCTGTTTGTGAAAGGCTACAGATACAGCCTGAATTCAAAAACAGTACCGGGGCATCCAGATATATATTTAAGAAAGTACAATACAGCTGTATTTGTTCATGGCTGTTTCTGGCACAGGCATGAGGGATGTAAATTTGCATATATGCCAAAATCAAGAATAGAGTTTTGGCAAAACAAATTTGAAGCAAATCGGAAAAGAGATATTGTGGTAAGAAATGAATTACATGAGAAGGGTATCAAGTGTCTGGTTGTGTGGGAATGTTCTATCAAGAAAATGGGAAAAAGTGAGCTTATTGGTAGTGAATATATTAAACAGATAGAAGCATTTTTGGAAAGTAAAGAATTGTACAGGGAGATATAAATTCAGAGGATAAAAATGAAACAGACAAGTATTGAAGATAAAATTAGTACTATATCTCGTATGAAAGAACGAGGTGTATTTAATAACTATATTGAATATATGGTTTTTCCATATTATAAAAATTTGGTTCCTGGTACAAAGATAGATTTTGCGTTTCCTTTGACTGTTTTAGTAGGGAAAAATGGGTCGGGAAAAAGTTCAACATTACATGCTTTGTATGGAGCTCCATATTGGCATAGCTGTTCTGAATTTTGGTTTTCTACAGAAACAGATCCAATAGTAGAAACTGGTGGAAATGGTAGAAATCGTTTTTTTTATGGCTATACAGAAAATAGAAATTCTGGAATAAAAGAAGTAATGAAAACCCGAATGAAAAGGGGATCAAAAACCAAGGAGGACGATCCAGATTATTGGGAAACCTCAAAACCGATTAAGAGAGATGGAATGATTGCATCAAAAAGGAATGATCCGGTAAAGAGAGATGTTATTTATATTGATTTTCGTGCGGAAGTAAGTGCTTTTGATAAAATATTTCATTTTTCTAAAGGCAATTTGAATGAAAAAAAGGCATTATTACGAAGTCGTTCAAAATATCTTAATCGCTTATTTAATGGAGAAGCAATGCGTTTCCCGGGGCAGCCGGACGATAAGGTTGGCACGGTAATCGAATTAAGTGAAGACAATAGGAAAATTATCGGGAATATTTTAGGGAAAGAATATGTAAATATAAAAATAGCGGAACATTCTTTGTTTAAAAACATAGGGACGTCAATATATGTTAAGACTAAAACGTCATCATTATATTCCGAAGCAAATGCAGGTAGTGGAGAAGTGGCTGTTATCCAGTTGGTGAAGAAAATTGAGGATGCGTCGGAGTATAGTCTGATTTTATTAGACGAACCAGAAGTGTCTATACACCCGGGTGCACAAGAAAAATTGAAAATGTATCTCTTAGACGCAATTATTAGAAAAAAACTCCAAATAGTAATATCTACGCACTCACCTATTTTAATCAAGGATATGCCGAATGAGGCAATTAAATTGTATATAACTAATGAACGGGGAAAATTTGAAGTAAAGGGAGATATTAATTATCAAGAAGCATTTTTTGACTTGGAAGAAAGTGTAGACGAGAAAAAAGTTATTTTTTGTGAAGATTTTGCAGCTAAAAAGCTCATCGATAATATATTGATCCGTATTGAGAAAGAGCAGTTTTTTGATGTGGAGTATAATCCTGGAGGAGAAAAAACTTTGATTACTAAATACTTACCATCATTTACAGTACATGAATTATTTCGAGAAAAAATATTCATGATTCTTGATGGGGATATGAAAACGGGTTATACTTTTGAAGAAGAAAAACTAACGGTTGTCCAGCAAAAGGATAGCACTTATTTAAATAATTGTGTGAAAAGTGCCTATGGAACGGAAGTTGAAGTTTATGTGGATGGGGGTGCTGGTGGAAGTAGAGACGATCAGAAATGTGATGCATATTTACGTTATTTGAGATATTATAACAAGAACGTGTACTATCTTCCAGATGGTTTGATTCCAGAGCTTATTCTTTTGGAAAGCTCTTATGTAGAAAAAGAATTTTCACATGTATTAAAAAAATATGATTCTGTGGACAATTTTAATGCCAAAAAAGTTATTTGTGATATTTCAAAAGAAGATTATGGTAATGAAGATCATATTAATGATGTGATAGCAAGATTGGCTTATAAATGGAGTATAGAAGACGGACCAAAACAAATATATTTTATTAAAATGTTAAATGAAATATTTGAAAAATAATGTGTAAGGAGGCGCAACAAAGTGAAATATAAAGCGGTTGATTTGTTTTGTGGCGCTGGTGGATTGTCATTTGGATTAAAAAAAGGTGGATTTGATGTAGTTTTGGGAATTGATATAGATCAGACTGCATTAAAAACTTATAAAGATAATATAAAAAGAGCAAAGGTACTTAATAAAGATATTAAATTGGTTTCTGGTAAGGAAATTGAGAAAATAACAGGAATAAAAAAGGGTGATTGCTTTTTGTTAGCAGGATGTCCACCTTGTCAAGGCTTTTCAAATTTGGGAAAAAGGGATGCAACGGATCAAAAAAACAAATTGGTATATGAGTATATTCGACTGATTTTCGAATTGGAACCTTGTTTTATTTTGATGGAAAATGTACCAGGAATGTCAAGAGGAGTAGGAAAAGAAATTTTCAATGATGTAGTGCAAAAATTAAAAGAAAAGTATTGTGTTCAGTATGATACACTTAATGCGGCAGATTTTGGAGTTCCACAAATTAGAAAAAGACTTGTTTTGCATGGAGTAAGAAAGGATGTATATGCTACGTTGTTGGATATTCTAAAAGTAAATGAGTTGTCATTGATGCCAGAAGCAACGCATGCTAAAGATAAAAAGAATGGTTTGAAAAAATGGGTAACAGTGAGAAAAGCAATAATGGATTTACCCGAATTAAAAGCAGGAGAAGAAGTAAAGTGTGTTGGAACGGCTAATCATGTTGCAAGAAAATTATCAAAGACAAATGAAAGAAGATTGGATGATATAAGAAAAAAAGGCGGTAATAGAGTAAATGCATCTGAGGAACTGCAATTGGAATGTCACAAAAAGAAAAATGTGTCATATACAGATACATATGGAGTAATAGACTTAGATAAACCTGCTCCAACAATTACATCTGGATGTACGACGATTTCAAAAGGGCGTTATGGTCATCCAACCCAAAACAGAGGCTTATCTGTACGAGAAGCGGCAAGATTGCAGTCATTTGATGACAAGTTTATTTTTTCAGGGAATATTGGGGAAATGAGTTTACAAGTTGGTAATGCGGTACCTCCAAAGTTGGCTCAAGCAAGTGCAAAAGAGATCTTAAAATATATGAATCTTTTAGAATCTAATCAAGAAGACTAGAACAGTTCAAGGAAAGCTGACGATATTTCACTGAAAACAGTAGATCAGATAACTTATATTATTTGGATACTTGGTAACGAGTTGAAATCATAATATATAATAACATCTATGCAGGAAGTATAGTACGAAAGTTTGATTTTCAAATATGAATAATATGAAAATGCACGGATTATTTTATATGGCAGGTAATATATAAGGTTGTTTGCAGTATTGTTATATATGGTAGTATACTTTACTAAGATTATGGTTGCCATTGAAGGAGGTATAACATGATAGATGATATGTTGATTGATGTGGCAAGACAAGGATATTCGTCAGATGATATAAAAGATGCGGTTGTTAAGGTGTTACAGCCATATTTTACTCATATGGATGTTTTAAATAAATATGCTTGCGATAGTCAATTATTGTCAGCTTTTGAATTTTTTGTCAGGTATTATAATGAAAGTGAGTTTTCTCAAGGAATTAAAGAGGTAACTGATTGCTATAAGAATGCAAACATAAATTTTAATAAGGAATCGTGGGATATTATTTTATCGACTTATGCGGTAATGGTAGAAGATGAGAATAAAATGTGGAGTATTCGCAATAGTAAATTAAATTTGCAAGAGGATGATCCTTATGAGAAAATGGTGCAGATTTTTCAACGTATAGGAAATGTATTAGAGGTTTCTGTTAAGCACATTGTACAAGAATTGTATGCACTAATATATTTGAAATATAAAGGCTGTGTTGATTATGAAAAAATTAGGAAACAAGACTTCGGTGTAATTATTAACAATATACTTGATAAAGATTTGTTACAATCAGTACTAAGGATAGAACCTTGTGGAATGAAATTATCTGATTGGAGAAATATTGCTTATCATCATACTTATGCTCTTGGGGATGATGGTAATATAGATTGTACATATGGAAAAGGCAACATAAATAATATCAGAATGTCTATGCAAGAATTGGAGAGATATCTTCATAAAATAATAAGAGCATCAAATGTTTTAAATATAGCCAGATGTATATTTGTTTTTGATTTCATTGATGATATTCCTAAAGACCAGCCACTTCAAAAAGCTTCTTTTAGACAAGCAATCAAAAGGGAACAATTTAGAATTAGTTTATTGTCACAAGAGTTTCAATTAGGCGATATTTTTCTAAATGAAAATGAAGTAGAGATTGACCTGCATGATTTGAATTTAAATGAAAATCAAAAGAGTAGAATAGTGCATTGCTCTCAACTTTTACTTAATACTTGGAATATATGGAAACGTAAATCGATTTGTATAAATTATTTCGCAAATAATGGAAGAAAAATTTGCTGTGTTTATGTTAGTGGCGAGATATGTGAAGCAATATATGAAGGAAAGGAAGAAATTACTTATTTAGCAAATCAATTTCAGATTAAATATTTCTGATAGTGATAGAGTGGCAACATTCTGGCAACAGTTCATCGGAAAGCCAATGGAAATTATGTAATAGAAATAAAAATAAGGCTTATTGTAAGCGAAAACTTAATTAATTCCGTTAAGTTTTGCTGCGACGGAGCCGAGTTTGAATAACGGACTAAAATGCCGAAAGCCTGTATTTATGAGGGTTTCTGGCATTTTTTTTGTTAAATGGCTCTAGTTTGGCTCTATTTGTGGGGAGAGTAATATATAATTATTGTATGCCATTTGTGAATAAGCTTAAAACACTGATAAAGAATCTGACAATCCAGTGTGTAAGGCTAAAAGAGGAAGTAATACAGCTTCGAAAGGAAAAGAAGAGATTGTCAGATGATGTGGAGTTTTACAAGGGCAAGATTAAGAATATGAGTGATAGGACAGAGCTGTTGCAGGAAAAGGCTGATGATCTGGAGCGTGTGAAGAGATATGCCGGTGCGGTGCAGAGCAGATTGATACGATTATTCGTAAGGTAAAGGAACAGGAGCGTACAGAACAGCAGATAAGGCGATATGACAAGTCTTATGGGACAAGATAATGGGAAGGATGGATTGAAGATAGTTACAGTGAATGTGGGAGATATACTTTATAGTGGTATGATGGATGGAAAAGTAGTATAATAAAAAAGAATTTGAAAGCGAGTAATGAGAGTATTATGTGTAGAAATTGAAATGATTTTTAAACTTTTTGTGAGAGGTGTAATTATGTTCTATTTTATAAATTTTGATACGCCAACTAAATCCGAAAATTATGACAAAGGTGTCTTGTTTGAAAGATTGTGCAAAGATTTGTTAGATGCAAGTGGATATAATGATATAGAAATGAGGGTTAAAGCGAATAATCTTGAATATGATATTGTGGCTAATAATAAGGTTACAAATCAAAAGTTAATAGGAGAAGCTAAAGCTTGGGATAAAAAAATATCTTCGGAAATTATGGCATTTATAGCAAAAATGATGCATTTTTGGATAAAGGAACCCAATGATTGGGGGATTTTTATATCTATAAGTGATTTAACATCCGATGTGAAACAACAGGTAGATGATTTGGTAGATGCTGGATATCATATTAGATATATAGTGGGGGATTCAATAATAGATGCTTTGGTTTCTCAAAAAAATTATTTGAGTGTAAAGCAAATTAGAGATATTTCTCAAAATAATATAAATTTAGGTAGTGGAGATGTGTATTTTTTAGTAAGTGATAGAGGATATTATTATATTCAATTGCTTATTGAGGATGGGAAAACACTACCATCATATTTTGTTTGTTATGATATGTTTGGAAACTCTATAGAAGATGAGGATTTCATTTTGAGAGTTTCTAGCAAAATAGAATTGCTAAAAGAACTAAAATATTATAAACACGGAGAAAAAACTAAATATAGTGAAAGTGAAGTGGATAATTCATATTTAGGAGTTATGCACGGAGAAGGATGGTTTGATTACCAGTTTCCTGCTAACCCAGATAGGTTTATAGGACGAACTTCTTTGATTAATGCATTCAATGATTCTGTAAACGATGTAAAGAATGGAATTACAAGTACTAAAGTTATTGAAATATTAAGTCGTTCGGGAGTGGGTAAAAGTTCAATTTCTTTAAAACTTCAAAGATTATATAAAGAAAAAGGATTCTCAACTGCTATTGTAGATTCTAGAAATATACGGTCAGATATTGATATTTTGCAGATTTTTCAAATGTTAGTAAAAGATTTTAATTTTCATTGTAATTTGAATTGTGAGGTACCAAAAGAGAAAGAGCAGATTAATATTATAAGTAAATTAATAGATGAATTTAATACAGAAAATGGTAAAATGTCCTTGATTTTTTTAGACCAATTTGAAAGTGTTTTTGCTAGACCATCTGTTTATAATACACTTATTGATATAATATTGGAGTTTAATGTTAAGTTTAAAAGTTTTATTTTTGTTATAGCTCGTAAAAATGATCAGCCAACAACTTATGATGAGTCATCATTGATTGATTTGAATCGATTGAAGAGCATTTCTAAGCCGATTGTCCTACAAGATTTTAAGACAGAAGAAGCGATAGAATTGATAAGCCATATAAATGATGAAATAGGAACATCTCTAATTAAGCCATTAAAAGAACAAGTATTAGAGATATCAAATGGCTTTCCTTGGCTATTAAAAAAATATTGTGCACATATAATAAAACTTGTTAGAAGTGGTGAAAAACAAAAGAATATTGTTCAATCAGGAATGCAGTTAGAAGACTTATTTAACGAAGATATTCTAGCATTGGATGAAGCTATTAGGGAGTTCTTTTATAGATTAATTGCATATTTGCCATCTACATATGCAGAATTATCTGAAATTTTTACAGATGAGGATTTATCAATTAAATTAAAAATATTGCAGAATGACTATAGATTAATAAGACTAACTGGTAGAACATATGATACTTATAATGATATTTTGAAAGAGTTTGTAAAAACTGGGCATGTAAACTTGTCAAGAAGATATCTTATTCGTTACACTTCAAATACTGTTTTAAATTTGTATAAAATTATTGTAAGTAAGAATTTATGTAATGTAGATCAGATTGTTGAAAATTCTCGGGTTAAGAAAACGAGTATTATAAATATATTGGGAGAATTAAAAAAATTGAAATTTATTGAAGGGTCTAATAATAATTTTTCACTTAATTCATATGCCTATCAATACTATACAGAAAATAATATTGTAAAATATTTAGCTAATATATTAATGGATAATACTTTGATTAAAAAAATACTTTTGGAATTGGAGAAAAATAAGAAATTAACTTTGAAACAAGTTAAAAATATATTAATAAGTGAAATGCCGTTTATAGATGCAACAGATAAAATTTGGGAGCAATATAGTAAGGTTATGTGTAAATGGTTATCTGCTGCTACAATGGTTAATATGGATAAAAATAATACTATTTCAACGAATAACCTGGGAAGAGAAATTGGTGATTTTTTAAGTGATGAAATTTTTTTCCCAACGACGATGTTGGCACAAATTATCAAAGTAGTGGAACTATTGGCTGATAATAAAGAAGGTATGACAATTCAAGAACTAAAAAAATCGATGAAAAGATCAAGTTTAAATGGTCATCTAATAGATGCATGTTTTTTAGGGCTTGTTAGACCTATATCTAGAAGTGAATATGAAATAACACAAAACGGATTGGAGTTTCTTGGCAAGGAATCCAATGAAAAAAGAGCATATATTAGAGAAAAACTTTTGGGTTTAGAGTATGTCTGTCAGTATTTAGAACAAATTAAAACGACAAATAAGGAACCTTTAGAGGTGTTTACTAATATATTGGATGAAATGAAAGTAGATAAGTGGAACGAAGTAAGTATAAAATGGAAACATAAGCTGTTAAGAAATTGGTTAATATACTCTAAATTAGTAGTTGGAAAAACTCATAAAAAACAAGTTGATTGATGGCTCCATTTTGGCTCTAAAAAATTTAGATGAGGTACACAAAAATGCAAAATAAGATGAATGTGAAGAATAAAACACACAAATGTGTACCAAGAAACAGCCAGATAAATCTTTCCGCCCAAGAGTTTGAATAACCTTAGAGTGGTTTAGAGGTTAGCTCCACAAATCCAGTATTTTCAAGGCCTGAAACTGTGTGGAATTACACGGTTTCAGGCCTTTTTTTGGTTGTTGCTTCTAAAATGATTCTAATTTTCTAAAAAAACAGAAGCGAAATAACTCCAAAACAAAGTCAAATTCTGTTTCTTATCTTTTATCTTCCTCAGATTTCAAAAAAATTAAATATTTTTGCTGTGATTAGTAATGAGCTTTTTTTCAACCCAAATGTATTACGTAAGAAAAAACACGTAATTGGAGGTGAATGAAATGTTTGAATGCAGAACCTTTATCACAGTAAAAGAAATCGGCGAAGTACTCGGTGTTTCGGAATCTAAGTCATTTCATTCTGCCAAGCAAGAACATCTCGTGGAGTGATATCTCTCATTACAAGATCCTTAAAGTATGGAAGAATCTTTTTCTCAATAACCCGGTAATTCATATTTCCACACAAAGCCCCCTGCCGACCAATCAATGCAAATTCACCATCATGATTGTAATCCGAAGTATACCCTCTTAATCCATTTCCTCCATAGACGGGATAATCTCCTGCTGTATCTATCTGATCTGCCTTCAAAGAATTCCCACTTTTGAATTCTTGGCATACTTCACCCAACTTACGCTGTTCCCAAGAATATGTTTGATTTCATTCATATTTGAGAATATAATTAGACTAACTATTGATTGCTATATATATGTGGAGAGTGCATGGAATATAAATCAATTCGAGAAATGGCAGATGAGTGGGGGATATCCAAAAGACGTATACAGGTTCTTTGTTCTGAAAACAGAATAGAAGGCACAGTAAGAATAGGATATTTATGGGCAATTCAAGCAAATGCAAAAAAGCCTAAAGATGTACGAATTAAGAGCGAAAAGTACAGAAAAAACAAGAGTGATGATGAATGATAATCAGCTAATGGGAGGGATTATAAGATGTATGGAAAAGCTATTGAACTCTTTCTTGTAAATGGATCCGCAGATAGTTTGACTACAGCGGAATTATCGAATTGGAATGGAAAAGCCATAAAGATTCCAAGAACAGAGATTGCAGGATGTGATCGGGATGATATTAAAGGTGTCGGTGTGTACTTTTTAATGTGTCAGGAGGATGACGGAACGGATTCTGTGTATATCGGCGAAGCAGAAAACGTGTTGGATAGGCTTTCTCAACATCTTAGGGATTATCAGTCCGGCAAGGAGAAATATTACTGGAATACTGCGGTAATTTTTGTAGGTAGAGACTTGAATAAAGCCTTAATTAGATATTTAGAGAATCGCTTTGTTGAGATTGCTAAGGACTGTGGCAGATATTCTATCCTGACGAAGAACACGTATAAGAACACTGTACTGAAAGAAGCACAGATTGCTACTATGGAAGAGTTTATAGATAACGTGAAAATCCTTATCAATACTCTTGGATATAAGGTTCTTGTGCCGGTTCCGAAGGCTGCAGATGATACAGTTTATCTGTATTGCAAGGGAACAGAGGCAAGTGCAAAAGGTTTTGTAAGTACAGGTGGATTCACAGTACTTTCAGGTTCAAAAATATCAGACCATACAGTGCCGTCATTGGAGACCCAGGGTAAAGGTTATTATAATCTGCGAAATACACTTATCAAAGATGAAGTGATAAAAGATGGAGTATTCCAAAAGGATTATGAGTTTAGTGCTCCATCCGCTGCATCGGCTGTAATACTTGGACATACATCCAATGGTAATGTTGATTGGAAAACCGAGAACGGAACGAAATTAAAAGATTTGTAGGAGATGTTTAGATTGAAGTATATCGTAAAGAAAATCATGGAACCGGATTACGGTTGTGAGGAGCGTCCGGATGATTATGTGGCTATGGACAAAGTCTTATTAAGAGATGAAAACGGATCTGAAATTGATATGGAGATTGCTGATAAAGAATTATACAGTAAAGATATCAATGAAGGAGATTGGGTATATTTTGATCTAAACAATCAGATTTTTAAAGAGCAATAACTTTTGGTCCAATGGACCAGAAGTTGACCAGGGGGAATAATATCGATGGATAATAATTTCATAGAGGAATTGCTCAATCATCCATATGAAGAAAAGAGTATTAAGTCATTAAGAGGTGAATTCTGGATAGAGGAAGTCTTTACAAATAAGAACAATCATATAGATGGTGAAATACGTTCTGGTATTCATGGAGACGATTTATTGAATGGTAGTGTGGAGATTCACATAGACATCGAAAAATTTAAAAATGAACATCATGCTAGATTTGGTTATTTGGAAGTACCCTCAAGGATTAGCAATCATGGAATAGGCACAACACTTATGCTTTCCGTTATTGATATAATAAAGGCTTTTAAGGAATTTTATTCGGTAGGAGAAACAGTGAGTGTAAGTGGCTGGTTATCTACGTCGGATAAACAAAACGGGAATTGGAACAAGTCGGTTCCTCTTTATGAAAAGATAGGGTACTTAGCAAATGTAGAAAGCAATTTTACCATCAAGAATGATGAAAATCATTATACAGCAGAAGATTTTTTGCGTATATCAAATGACGATGGAAGTATTATTTATTTGATTTAAGTAGGGAGGTGAGGATTTGCCTTTTCAGATTATTAGAAATGACATAACAAAAGTAAAAGCAGATGCCATAGTAAATACGGCAAATCCGAACGTTGCCGTTGGAGATGGTGTAGATTCTGCCATATATAAAGCCGCTGGTAAGGAAAAACTTCTTGAAGCACGTAAGAAGATTGGTCTTTTGATGCCGGGCGAAGTAGCAATCACTGATGCATTTGATCTTGATGCAAAGTACATCATTCATGCAAGTGGTCCATGGTGGACGGATGGAAGCAATGGCGAGGAAGCGTGTCTTCGTTCTTGTTATGAAAAAGCTTTGCAGTTGGCAAAAGACCACGGATGTAATTCCATTGCATTCCCACTTCTTGCTACGGGCACATATGGTTTTCCGAAGGAGCTTGGCATTCAGATTGCCGTTGATACTTTTACAGCTTTCTTGGAAGACAATGATATAGAGATCACGCTTGCTGTATTTGGCAGCGAGGATGTTACCATTTCCGGTAAGCTTGTAGAAGATGTAGCCAGCTTTGTTGATGACGGCTACGTAGCAACAGCTCTTGCTGAGGAATACCGAAATGACAATTATCCGCGTGAAATAGGAAAACGTCCGGAGAGCAGAGTAGGTTCTACAGTGCAATCTTTCCGTATACCATCATTCCTGCGAAGAGAAAACAGGGATGAAGAGGAAGATAGTTTTGATGCACTTCCTTTAGAGGAAGAGGCTAAAGAAGATGAAGCACTTTCGGTTATGATGCCGGAGTATCTTAAGCCGGTTTCCTTTGAAAAGAAGACAGAGTCTTTAGAGGATGCGTTAAAGGAAATCTATACGGATTCTTTTGAAAAGCATTTACAGCAGCTTATCAATAAAAAGGGGCTTAAAAATTCAGAAGTATATGCAACAGCGAATATTTCAAAGCAGTATTTTTCAAAACTACTTAAGGGGCAGGTAAAGCCTTCAAAAGAGAAGATGCTTGCACTTGCTGTTGGGTTGCGCCTTAATCTTGACGAAACGATAGATTTTCTTAGAATAGCCGGGTATGCGTTGTCACCGATATCGCAGACAGATAAGATAGTTGAGTATTTCATAGAGCACGAAGACTATAACGTCTTAAAAATAGATATTGTATTATTTGATTATGGGCTTGATCCCCTGTCAAATCAAAAAATATGAAAGGTCGCCTCACGGTTGACCTTTTTTCTTTGCCCACGGTTTATTATTACATCACAACAAGGAAATGCCTCACTGCAGGGAGGTCAGTAATAGAAAACGGAGGTAAAGAATCATGAGTAAAGGATTAACGGAAATCGTTTATATTTTGGATAGAAGCGGATCAATGGGAGGGCTTGAAGCAGATACTATCGGTGGTTTTAATTCCATGATGGAGAAGCAGAAAAAAAACGGTGAAAAGGCATATGTATCTACAGTATTGTTTGATGATACCTGTGAGGTCCTACATGATAGAGTTTCGATTGATAAGATTAAGAAGATGACGGATAAGGAGTATTATGTTCGAGGATGCACAGCACTTCTTGACGCGGTAGGCGGAGCAATCCATCACATTGGGAATATTCATAAGTATGCTAGACCGGAAGACCGCCCGGAGAAGACCATCTTTGTGATTACAACAGATGGTATGGAAAATTCCAGCAGACAGTATTCTTATGATAAGGTGCAAAAGATGGTAAAGCGCCAGCAGAAAAAGTACGGCTGGGAGTTTATTTTCATCGGAGCTAACATTGATGCATATGCGGAAGCTCAGCGTTTTGGAATCAGAAAAGAGCGTGCCGTAAATTATGTGCATGACAATATCGGAACCGCTACAGTTTATGAAGGTGTATCAAAGGCAGTGTGCTTTGCGATGAAGGCAAGTTCTGCGGAAGATATGGAGGATTGTCTTAATGACAGTGGATGGGAAGCTCCAATCGTAGCAGATTATCTAACTCGTGGAAATAAGAAGAATGGGGGTAAGAACTAATGGCTATTAAGGGTGCAGTATTAGGCGATATATTGGGATCTCAGTATGAATTTAATCGTCTAAAGAATTTTTCGGCATTATATTAGCCACCATCCGGAATTTCAGGAATATTTTGACCGCAGGCAGAAAAATTTCAGTCACAAAAAGTCAGCGATGCGTTTTGAAACTCCTCCCGGACAACAGGCACAGCTGGATTGGAAAGAATCCAT
>NZ_JACRSW010000014.1 GCF_014384965.1 Jutongia hominis | reverse complement strand
AAGATATGAAGAAAGTATGTCACAGCTTTTGAATAGCGGAACTTGGTATAGATGGTCATAAAAGTAATAGATCACTTGGACCGTTATGGAGAGTGAATAGATTCCGAATGACAGAGGAAAGGACAGCATATCTGCAACAGGAAAAAGAATTTTATACAGTGTTGGCATCCAAAATAGGAGAATAATTTTATGCATGATGCAAAAATGATATTGAGATAGGAGGAGTTCCATATGAAATTAGGGAAGAAAACAAAGACTGAAAAAGGAACATTTATGGCATATGCTTCTTGTTCATGTACTTGCTTCTGCGTATGTAAGTGCCAGAACTGTAATAGATCATTGGGGAGAAGAAAATAGAAATGGAAATAAACAATACTGGTTCTACATATGGGGCAGCATTTCGTCAAAAACCGATTTTTTTCATGTCTGGAAAGGAAACAGTGGCATTTTTTGAAGGAAAACTGAAGAAAAATATGACACTTCAGGAAGATTCCTGTACACTTGGCAGCAATGACACTTATCGCAGACAGCATACCACTTATGAGGTTTCGGACAAGAAGAAGGGAAGTACGTTTCTGGATCTGGATTTTCTGATTAAGGACGAAACCAGCAGTCTGAAAGGAAATCTCAGTGATAAAAAGGATGTGGATTTCTACAACTTTTCCATTCCATTTAATCGAACCATACAGAATTATTTTGGGGTTCAAATATACATGGACATGCCGGAAGGCTGTGATTATGACCTCACCTTATATGATGAATATGGCAATCAGGTCGGAAAGGCAGAATGGGACGGAGAAGGACGTAAAACACTGACCATCCCGAACTGGGATACAAATACCAATAAATATTGTATCAAGATAGAAAACAAAAATGGGGAAGAAGTTTCCCCGGATGATTATTATAAAATCAGTTTCAAGGTTTCTGAAAATAAAGAACAGGAAAAGACCGATGCCATAAGGGCGGCATTCGGGAACCTTCACGGTGCATACAGCCGGAAAGATGAAAATTGGAGGGAATACCTCGACAAATATAATGAAGTCCTGATGGATACAGAGAAAAATTATACAAAAGAAATGGATAAACTCCACCAGAAGCAGTTTGAAAGTCTGCCGGAAGAAAAGAAATACAAAGGCGGACGCACAGTGGATGAATTGTTGCAGGACATGGCAGAAGGAAAGACACTGGATGATGTGGAAATGGAGTATGTGAAAATTTTTGCCAACCTGAAAGATTTTGAGAAAGCACAGCAGAAGGCGGAACTGAAACATGATTTTTCCGAGGATTTTGTAAAGGATCTGGAAAGCAAAGGTATCTCACGTGATGAGCTGGATGGAATGCAGATAAAGATTGAAAGCAATGGGAATGTAACAGTGAGCGGTATCGAAGATAAAGAAGTCCGGGAACAGGTTCAGAAACTGGTAGAAGAAAAGTACAGTGACCGGATGTATCAGTATTACACAGGAATTGCTGACAGTGTGGGAAATCTGTCGTCTAATACCTATCAGTATGCCACGGATGTGCAGGAAGTCAGGCGTTACTTAAAAGGGGTTACGGGAGAAGATATTTCTCTGGAGAACCTTTATCTGACACCGGACGGAAAAATTGGCGGGTTGCCGGAAAAAGCCGCTAATCTGATCAACAAAACAAAAGACAATGCCAAGATAGAGCGGATAAAGGATGCATTGATAAATATTATAGGACATAACAGGACAAGCGGTGATCTGGGGATTCCCGATTTTACTTCGGAGTTTCAATTCAGCAATGGCGCTTTCTCTGTGGCAGACAGTGGTTTTACGGTGGATATGGCGGCATTGGATAGAAGGCTGACGCCCCAACCGCATGATAACATGTATTCGGATATGTATGAGTACAGTTTCAGAAAAGTATTATGATACAACATCAGAGGAGGTAAAGGTAAGATGAATAAAGCAGAAAAGATTACAATCAAGGTATTGAAAGTAGTGGAGAGAATTGCCCGGAATGAAGTGGAAAAAACAGTTCTTGGCAGGACGGCAGAGTGTTCAGCGATTTATCACCAGCCGAAAAGACCGAAGAAAAGGGGAAACTAGGTCAGAATAATGAAATATTTTGTGGAGTGTTGCGGTTGTGATTATCGTAATGGCAAAACAAAAGGAGTAAGATAACTCCAAAAGGGTTATCTTACTCCAATAAATCAATTAAAGGTTACTGCTTGGGCTTTGGATGGAGAGAGCAGGTACGGTTCTGACTGACAGAAGAACCGTGGAAAGGAGTTAATATGGGATTAGGCGTTGAAAATTCAGTTAATGCTTATAATCAGAATTATAGGTATCAACAGAATAAGACGACAGGGCAAGCCAATCATTTAGATTTCAATAAGATTTTATCTGCTAAAGAGGGTGCTAATACAGAGAAAGTACAGAAGCCAAATGAAAATAGTGTTTCAAAAGTAGATACCTACACTGAATATTTAAAGGCTAAATATGGGAATATAATGATCCAAAATGTTGGAAGTGATCAAAAGAGTATGGATTCATTGGGGACGGGGACATATGGGATGAATAATATTGTGATTGCACCCAATGTTTTGGAAACAATGGCAAATGATCCCAAAAAAGCAGCTTATTACGAAAAGATGATACAGGATTTTTTTGCTTCGCAGTCAACTGTGAAGGCGCAGATGGCAGTCGGGGGGTTTGAGATTCAATCTTATGGTATGGTTATTCACCCGGATGGAACTGCACACTATTATGTTTGTGGAGATGTTTCACCAGAAAAAAAAGCAAAGATAGAGGCGCAAATGAAAGCTGAAGATGAAGAGAAGGCTAAACGGCGTAGACAATATTTAGAGCGCAGTGAGGAGGCGGCAGAAAAGCGCAGACAGATAGAAGAGATTAATATGCAAAAGAGTAAAAAAGATGCGGCTTTTGATGATAATATATCGGCTGTTAATGTATTATCGGAAGTAGATAGGGCGGTTGCCATAGCTGCTTATGAAAATATTGCCAATACTTTTAATGAAAACATAATAAAAAGTACAATTGATAATTGAGGACTTTACTGACTATATCAACTTATAATAATCGATATATAATATTATACTAGGAGGTAATTAAATGCGTATTGGTTCGGGAGTGCAAAGTGCACCGGAAGTATTTGGAAAGCGACAAAACAATAGCAAAACATCTGCTGTCGGAAATGAGGAATTTTCTCAGACATCAGTGAAGGTGTATTTAAAGACGGATGATATGTTGTTTTCAGGTGGAAATGGAACAGGTCTTTCGTTTTATATTAAATACGCAGAAGAGTCAACAGAGGATAATCCTGTAGTGATAGCCAAAGGCGTTGACGAAAATGGAAAAGAATTTGAAGAAAAGATTAACATTAATGATATTAATTTGAGAAATGCTTCTTATGTTGAAATGAGTGCTTTGGAGGCATGCTATAACGTCGATAGGGGAAATAGTCTCAGTTCTTTGCCACCAGAAACCGGGTGTATGGGATTAAATGACAGATGCGACCTTATATCCAGCTTTGAAAAGGTTATACAGGATATGAATAAATTAGGAAGGTATGATTTGCAGATGTTTTATATGCGAAATATGAATACTTATCTAAATGCAAGCAGTAAGCATAAATAGGGCTTAGTTATTTGAATATAGTAGAAAAAGTAAGCTTGGACTCCATAGGAGAGAGCAGGTGCGGTTCCGACTGACAGAAGAACCGTGGAAAGTTAATATGGGATTAGGTGTTGAAAACACTTTTATCCAAAAAAGTTGAGGCAGAAACTGGACTGGCATATAGAGAAAATTTTGAGCTGATTGGAGGAACAGAAATTTGAACATTGGTTCTGGTATGAATACCGTATCTTCACTGTACGGTCAACAAAAAGGTAATCATATGAAAACGCCTGCATCTGGGGAAAAGACATTTTATACGGCAGAAACACCGAAGGTATATCAGATATTCACAACAGATAATATGTTGTGGACAGGAGGTAATGGAACAGGTCTTTCTTATTGTCTTAAATATGCGGATGATTCGACGGATGAAAATCCAGTGGTGTTAGCGAAAGGTGTGGATGAAAACGGGAAAGAGTTTGAGCAAAGAATTTATATCAATGATGTTAATCCATCAAATGCTACAGTAGTCGAAATGCGTGCATTGGAGGCACATTACAAAGTGGAGAAGCAGGGAGGTTTCACGTCTCTGCCGCTTGAAGCTGGTAATATGGGACTTAACGACAGAAGAGATTTTATCGCAATGTTCAAAAAAAGCATAGAAGATTTAAACAAATTGGGAAGGTTTGACTTATCGTTGCTTTGGACGAAAAGTATGGATACATATCTTAATTTGCCAAATGCAAATAGTAAGTACGAATGAGGTTTAATCATTTGAACATAAGAGAGAGCAGGTACGGTTAGAAAAAACGACGGAGGTTGAGATGATGCAATCAATATCAAGTTATATTAATCCTAATACAAGAGGACTTACATCTAATTACAAAAATACAGCTATTAAAGATAAGGAAAACTATAATGAGGCGATGTCGCAGCACTTACTAAATCCGGTAGAAGATTTGGTTCAAGTGTTAAAAACACCTATAAAATTGGCGAAGAGTTCGTCACTTAGCAGACAGAATAATTCTGTTAATATTGCGGAAGGGCAAAGAATCCGTGTGAATGGAGGTCATGTGCTTACGGTTACGGCGCATGGAGTAGAGGTTTCTGGTGGAGATAATCCGTATGATACACAATCATATGTAAAAGCACAGAGAATGGCAGATGCATTGGCATCCATGCTGCGAAATGCAGGTGGGACAATGACTACTGTAGCACATTCAAAGGAGGAATATGCCCGGTATACAGAAGGAATTACGGATGTTATGTCTTATCTGGGGATAGACACTTCCAAAGATTTTACGGTCAATGGTATGAAATATAGCAAAAATAAAGATGGTTGGTATGAGTCAGAAGCGAACAGTGATGCGCAGGCGGCATATGAGCAGTTAAAAGCGAATAACAGAACCTATCAGTTTGCAGATGAAAAGACCAAAAAACAGATTGCTTATATTAGTGATTACTACCTTCAGACAGTACCAGAGAGTGTAAAGGCGGCGTGGCAGGAAACATTGGAAGAAACTGGTTTTAATCCATTTCAGACGGATGTAACCAGTACATTAACGCAGCTATCGGTAGAGCAGGATTTTCTGACAGGTGGTGATGACAATATTTTTGGTGAAACGGAAGAAAGTTGTTTAGCAGCTATCGACAAAGTATTGGAGAGAATAGAAAATCCGCTGGCAGCCGTTACAGATGAAAGGGCAGCATATCTGCAGCAGGAAAAAGAATTTTATACCGTGTTGGCATCTAAAATAAGAGAATAAAATGCCGGGAGGAATTTAAAAAATGATTGGAAGTATAGGAGCGGAGAGCCGTTATTCAACAGGTTATAACAACCTAAAACCAAATCGGAACCAGAATAAGTGGGCTGACACTTTGGCTCAGACGGTGGATAAGGAGGATATTAGCAGTAGAGCTGATATCAATCGTGCTAAGAAAAGTACCGTGATGGATTCTTATCTGGCACTGTCAGGAAAAACGATAAATACTTTGAAACAGGAATATTCAGAGTACGAATCTGAAAATTATAGAATCGTACCCGATAATGAAGCTGAATGTTTTGATATATACAATAAAGACGGGGAGCGTTTGGGGGCATTTTCCTATTCTGATATAAAAATAAGACAGGATGAAACAACAGGAAAGCAGTTTTTGATTTCTGAGCATGGAACGATGAGTTATGATGCCCTGGTATTAGATGATGAATTAAAAGATGCATTGCAGAATGTAATGGATAAAGATTCGCTGGATGTGGAGACTTTGCAGGGATTTACATTAAATACACATTCAGGTACCGGCATCCAGTATTTAGTAAAAGACGGTGAAGAAGGCAGAGGTGGCAAGGTTCTTCTGCAAAATGAAGCGGATCGGAAGAGGTATGAAGAATTAGCGCAGATGTATTTTGACAAATACCCTAATTTAATTGAGAGCCGGGAAGAAGGTTTTATCTGGGCTGATTTAGAAATTAGGGGAATGGCAAAACGGACAGATCAGGGCATTATATCCATAGGAGCTGATGGAATGTCATACAGTGACAATGAAAATTATAAAAACAATTGGAGTGTCCGGTTTTCTGGTTCTATGTATGAAAAGCTGTATGAATGGCTTCAGAATAACAAGGATAGCATGGAGGAAATCCATAAATTTTCTACATGGCAAAAGGTTTTTGACGAAATTGGTGGAACGTATGAAAGAGTCTGGTCGAAAGAAGAACTGGATCAGGGATATTTGAATAATTGAAAGAGGTGATATTATGCTAAGTATCAATACTAATTCTGCATATACATACGGCTGTCAGACAGCAGCATATCGCAGACCGAATATTCAAAAGACATTTGCAGGGACTGTGAATCAACAACTGACACCGCCTAGCGTGATCCATATAGGAGAATTAGGGTTTGGTGCAGACAATTTGGGACGGCAGTATGCATTGAATTATGCAGAAGACTCAACGGACGAGAATCCGATTGTAATTGCAAAAGGAAACGATGAATACGGACAGCAGTTTGAAGAACGGATTTATATCAATGACATAGATTTAAATAATGCGTCTTATTTGGAAATGGCTGCGTTGGCAGCACATACAAAAACAGATAGCTGTGTTCCAACGGCACTTTCTTCAGGACATCATGATTATTTCCAAAAGGAAAATTATGTGGATGACTTCAATAAGTGTATCGCCGATTTGTATAAAACGGGGTCTTATGATGCCGCTTTATATGAGACAGGCATATTGTGAAAATATATGGATTACTTTAAGTCTATAATAAAAAATTAGATTATATTGCTGATGGAGGGATTATAAATATGGTAAATATGATAAATACCGCTGTAAATAACAATATTTATGCAGGAAGAAAATCTGGTTCAAAATATAACCAGTCACAGGCTTTTCAACAAAAGGAAGTGTTAGAGATACCGGATGTTGCAGCAGTTAACAAATATGCAAATGTTCAAGAAATCTATGAGGCATTAAAATATAACGTGTCATGTAGAATAGATGAACAGGGGCAGGATGAAATTGCTGAGAAAGAAATGCAAAATGATGAACCAGAAATAAGCAATGATTCCAGTGAAAAAATGACAGCATGGTATCAGGGTGTTCCTCTGAAAGAGTGGGCATTAACGGATCCTAAATACACGGATTCAGAAACGGGAATTTCATGGTATATTAGAGACGGAAAATATCCGTATATGGTAGGTGAGGATGCAGAAAAGTTCCGAAAACTTTGTGAAGAATCCGGGGAGTTCGCTCTAAAGAAATTTGCGGAAATGACGGGATCAATACAGAAATTAGATGACAATACAGTAGCGTATGTGGGTGATAATGGAATTGCAGTTAAGTCTAAAGATGGGAAAGAGATGTTTGTGGACACATCAGGCTTGTCATATGATATTGTTATGGATATGTTCAGAAATTTGCCTAGAAATGGGGATTTTTTCAGCAATAAGTATTGGTCAGATAATATACAGAAAGCACAGGCACGGAGCTGATAATACATTATATTGCAAGAGCGTGTATGATTTGCAGAGAATGTGAACCAACAATTGACACCGCCCAGCGTTATACATATAGGGGAATTAAGGTTTGGTGCAGACAATTTGGGATGGTAGTATGCGTTGAATTATGCGGATATCGAAAGCTGTAATAAGATAGATACAGCTTTCTGGTGTTCTAAGGATTATAATGGAGTATTCAATAAAACCCAAGTGATTGGGAGGGAGAATCATGAGAATAGAGAATGGTTACTTACAACAAAGTATGTTATGCAGTAAAAATAATAGAAATGTAGTAGGAAATTTTTCTGATGCAATAAATAAAGCCCAAGAGTGTATAAATAATAAGATTAGCACAAGGGATTCCTATGTAAACAGTACAGATTATAGTAACTTTGGAATTTATACACAAAATAGTATCTCTCAAGATATTGAATTACCAATAGAGACAGAAAGATATAAAATTGAAGATGCTACATATGTGAATGGAGTAGCAGCATATGAGATTGTAGATAAGCAGACAGGAAAAGATTTTTATATAAGAGAAGATCAATTAGCAATTCAAAGAGATGAGAAAACAGGAATGGAGTTCCTGATTAATATGGATCAGCCATTTTCGTATAATGTAACCATGACAAGTGAACTGAAAAATCTTTTGAATGATTTGTCTGACAAAAGAAATATTGATATAAAGGAAATACCGCTACAGGGGGGATTGGTAGTAAATCGTGATCCAAAGACAGGGTTAAATTATTTGTCGATAAAGGGAAATGAGGCACAAGGAGTTTCGGTAATCATAACATCCGATAAAGATATAGAGACGCTGAATAAATTAGCTGATGAATTTCAAAAATATCCGGTAAGTTCACAGCGGTCTACGGCAGGATTATATGCTTTACTTGAGATATCAGGAAATCTGAAACGCGAAAAAGATGGTTTTACATTTTTGACTCCTAATGGAGTTACATATATTCCGTATGATGGTGATTCCAGCAAAGCATGGGAAATTGATATGTCGGGTTCCTGTTATGCTACTGCCAGAAAATGTTTGGCGGCAGAAAATGATTGTGCAGACATAAGTACATGGACAAAAAATTTGAAAGGAATAAAGATATATTATGGGGATAATTATGGCACCACTCAGAAAAATAATGCATATAAAGTTGATGATTTAGGCAGATATTATATGTTTGCATAAGATATATATACAAGTATGAACAGACAATGAAGTGTATGAGACAAATGGATGACAGAAAGTATGAACTGCCTTATTGTAGGATTGATTTTTCAATCATAGGATTTATGGAGCGCAAGTAAAATAACTTTGGAGTTGCAAAGGAGTGTGATGATATGAAAAAAATGATAGGAATGATAACCTTGCTGCTTTTGATGATGGGGGTAGTCGGCTGCAACGGAGAAAAAGTTAATATTGACTTTCCTTTTGAAATTGGAGAAGTTGAAAATATCGAAATGTACCACTATACGGGAGTACCTGTATCAGCGGAAAAGAAAGTAGTCGTTGCAGAAACTGACATAACAGACTTGTATGATAAGTTTGAGGACTTGTCATTGATGGAAAAGCAAGTTGAGGAGACAACAGGAGGAGATGTGACCAGTTTTCGATTTAACCTTTCAGATGGGACAAGCTACGAACTGATTTATGTCTGTAATGGAGTCAAGAACGGAAAACTGAAATCTTCCACGGGTAATTTTGAATACTTTACAAGATCAGATATTGGCTCATACTGGTCAAATATTGACCTTGAAGCAGTTTCGGTTGAAGAAAATGAATTGCCGAAACTGACCAATTAATTATTATTTAATGAAATTGACAAATCTAAATTGAATGAGGGCAAAGCAAATGGAGCAGATTATAAATTATAGAGACATACCTACAGATAAAAAACCTGGTATTTTAAACGCTCTTGAGCAAATAGGTTTTATTCCAGCATACGGTGGGGTGAAAACAATGCAACGAATTATGGAAAAATCGATTCCGGGTTCAGGACCTCAATTCTATTTTGTTTTTCGCGAAGATAAGTTGATAGGGTATAATTTTCTTATTGGTGACACTAAAAGATATAAAGCATTCCCATGGCTTGCTATTAGTAATGCAGATGAACAGAAAATGGTTGTTTGTGAAAAAATGATGGGAATGCAGGTTGCTTTTTTCAAAAAACTTGGAATGCAGGATATAGCAGACCATTGTGTTAGGCTTATGGAAGATTACAGAAAAGAAATTGGAAAACGAAAAGAAAGTGACAGCAGATAAATTCCAGCCTTGATTTCCATAATACAGTGATATAATGCAATTCAAATAAAAAAGGGGTATTGATATATGCAGATTAGTTCCAACTATTCTATGAATGGTGTGCCATACGAAAACAGGCGCAGACAGGATAATATTCCTCAATTTAGTACAGAACGTGCTGAACAGGAAAATGAGAGTATAAATCCATATATGTCAGATGTAGATTTTGACGAAAAAGCATTTGATATGATTGGTCCGAATGCTCCGCAAGAGGTAAAGGACGCATGGATGGAAGCAGCGAAGGAAGTAAATGCGAATGGTATGGGAATAAAGAAAAACGGAATGTTGAGCCATATATCACAGATGATGGTACAAAGGTTGAATAAGCAGATGAAGGGTGAGGGCGATGTGGATAACATCGACATTTTGGGAAACACAACAGAATCTGCAATTCAGGCAACGAAACAGGCTTTATATCATTTAGACCATCCACTGGAATATGTTCCGAAAAGCATAGAGGTTCAGCAAGCCTGTATGAAAGAAAGAGAATTTTATGTTGCGTTTCTGGAAAGATTGGAAAAGTTATAATTGCCCGGAGCACAAAAGGGAGATTAGGCGTAAATATGATAAAAACAAAAAATATTTCAGAAATGTTAACTTCTTTAATTGAGGAGTATCGTTTTAATAAAAATACTCTTTCAAAATATTTAGAAATAACTGAAGAAACAGTAGATGGAGTAGCAAAGGGAAATGTGGAATGTTTGCCAGATGATCCTGCATTGCGTCTTAAAATACTTAGTAAAGCAGGATTTCTGTATTTTGGAGCGATTGAAGATAAGGATAGGCAACTAAGCAGTTTTTTGGAAGTGCTTGTTTCCTATCATGGCATATCCAAGCTAACGATAGCAAAAATGGCTGGTGTTGAGGAAAAAGATATTGACAGGCTTTTAGCCAATCCACCAGAAAAAGTTGAAATCGAAGTTAAATATAAAATTGCTGTGACTGTTATGGAACTGCGATACTTATTAAAAGATTGTGAACCACCTGTATAATTGGGAGGGCACTTAACGGTGAAACTTATTTCTTGGAGATTTATGACGATATATACTATATAGCATTAAGTTAATTTTAAACGGATTTTGAATGTATTTACAGGGAGGTTTTTATATGTCGATGAATGTTAGTGGATTAGGCAATACTTATAATGGCATCAATACAAATAGCAAACAATATAAGGCTTTGAAAGAAAAAGGCTGGTTATCTGGTGTTATGCAAAATGAAGCCATGATGTCACCAGAAGAAAGAATGATATATGAAACATTCGGAGGAAGAGATACCATTATTAAGAATCTGATGAAGCAATTTGATTCGGATGGTGATTTGCTAAATGCAAATGGGGTGGCAGGAATGGATGTTACCGGCAAGGGTACATCGTGGCAGCAACTCACGAGTGTATCTGAGGAATATCGTCAAAAGATGTTTGATAATGTGAAGAGGGAATTTATTCAGGAAAACGGTATTTCAAATGGTGATACAACTAAGCGTTCAGATATTTTCAAAGATTATCAGTTAAGTGTAAGCAAAGACAAACGTTTAAGTGGCACATGGACTTTAGAGCAATACGAAGGACAGTATAGAGCTGCTATGTATGCAGCAGTGAAATCAGCTAATCCAAATTGGAAACCGGGACAAAAGTTTGATACAAGCATTCTTGATAATGTCACAAGAGAATCAGTGGAATCTACTCTTGTCAAAAATGGTAATAGGTTAGTTCGCAATTCTATTGATGTATCAGTATAAAATTAGGAGATTTAGATAATAACACAAGGGAAGAAGTTGAAAACTTTTCAAAACTTCTGGTAACTCTTTGAAATACATATCAATAGATACGATAATATAAATTATGTTTGTATTTGTTGATAATATCGGAAAAATTGTAAATTTATTTTCTATGTGAATTTTCATTTTTGTAGGGCTGGCATTAGACCAGCCCTTGATTTCATTATAATAGATAAAAAGATATTGAATATATATGCACGGTAAAATGACTATTCTCAATAAATGATATTGAAAAAAGTAACCTCAGTGTTGTTGAAAAAAATCACCATAGTTCTAACGAATCTTCTGCATCTACCCACATCTGCATCGTTCCATCAAGATACAATCTTACATATTCAAGTGGCTCATCAATGGCAAGTGCGTTCAATGCACAGTCTGATCCGGGTGTGGTTTTTAAATCCTTTTCAGCTTCCCAACAGTCAATGCGGAGCATATAACCAGCAGAAGTATAAATATCAATGCTGTTTCTATGTGGATTGTATTCTGCAAATATTGTTCTCATCGTATAGAATCTCCTTATCATTCAATCAGTCATTTGTTACAAAAATCAGAAGCATTTCAATCAGTTCACCATGTCACTTTTATTTTGTGTTATACTGTTTTATAGATTTTTCTTGCCCTTGTATTTGCCCTTATCAGAGTTCGTAAACACTGACGGGACGATATAACACAAGGGAAACAATAAGGGAAAGCTCACCTGCGATAAATCCAGTGTTTTCAAGGGTTTGCGGAGAACTTAATAACAAGATATAACAGTTATTAAATCTCTTAAAACAGGTGAAATCTCAATCGGAATTTATAAAGGAGAATATTGATGAAACTATTTTTATGTTCGCACTTTTCAAGTGTAGGAAGTCTGATAAAAGAAGAAATTGAAAATAAGAAAGTCGCATTTATTCCAACAGCTTCGTTGCGTGAAGGCTACACCGGTTATGTCGGCTCGGCTCGAAAATTATTCAAAAAGTTGGGAGCAATCGTAACTGAAATTGATATTTCAACGGAGGCTTATTCAACGATACAGTCTGTTTTTGAAGATGCAGATGTGATATATTTTACCGGCGGAAATTCTTTCTTTCTTATGGACCAACTCCGTAAAACAAGAACTGATGGGTTGCTGAAAAAGGAATTGGTAAATGGAAAATTGATGATCGGCGAGTCGGCAGGCGCAATTATATGCGCTCCAAGCATCCAATATATCGAGCAAATGGATGAAAAGCCGGAGGACTACTCACAAGAAGATGATGCAGGGCTTGATTTGATTGATTTCTATGTTCTTCCGCATTATCTTACAGCACCATTTAAGAAAGTTACCGAGAAAATAATGACTGAGTTTTCGGATTTGAATCTATGCCCTATTAACAACCATCAGGGAATTGTAATTGATGGTGAAGGTTCAAGGGTTATTTGCAAAGACTAATTTGAAAAATCCTTTTTTTGAAACTGGAAAATCGGAAGCTGAGGAGATAGACTATTGAGAACATATGAGAATAAAGACGAGCTTAAAAACGAGATAAATAAAAGCTTTGCAAAGTATATTTCAGAATTTAATGATATTCCGGAGCATTTAAAAGATAAGAGAATTGATGAGGTCGATCGAACTCCGGCAGAAAATCTTGCTTATCAGGTTGGCTGGACAACTCTTGTTATTAAATGGGAATCAGACGAAAGAAAGGGTATTCCTGTCAATACTCCTTCGGATAATTTTAAGTGGAATCAGCTTGGCGAATTATATCAATGGTTTACAGATACATATGCTCAGCTGTCACTGCAAGAATTGAAAGACAGATTGAATGAGAATATCAACTCTATTTATGCAATGATTGATTCTCTGAGTGATGAAGAATTATTTAAACCACATATGAGAAAATGGGCTGACGAAGCAACTAAAACAGCTGTCTGGGAAGTATACAAATTCATACATGTTAATACAGTTGCTCCGTTCGGAACCTTTAGAACCAAGATTAGAAAATGGAAAAAGATTGCACTATAACTTCCAATTTGGAGAATTGAAAAAAACGGAATTTACCTATTAAGACATATAAACTCTTGACAATAAAGCTCCTATATAGTATGTTTTTAATAAACTACTATATAGGAGCTTTTGTATGGAAATGAATGGAGGATTTCTTGTCACAAAAATAAAACAGCTTGGAGACCGGATTTTTGAGAAGATTCTCAGTGAAAAGAATATTGATGCGTTTAATGGAGCCCAGGGACGTATTCTTTATGTGCTGTGGCAAGAGGATGGTATCTCAATCAGGTCACTCTCGACTAAATGCGGATTAGCGATAACATCTCTTACTACGATGCTGGAAAGAATGGAAAATCAAGGGCTGATAAGCCGTGTTCAGTCTGAAACGGACAAAAGGAAAACACTCCTGTTTCTGACTGAGAAAGCACATGCCTTAAAGGGCGAGTACGATTCTGTATCTGATGAGATGGGCAGTATTTACTACAAAGGTTTTTCAGAGGAAGAAATTACCCGGTTTGAGAAATGTCTCGACCGCATCAGAAAGAATCTTGAGGAGTGGCAGAAGTCATGAGTATTTGTATCAAAAATCAGATTCAGAATATGAATATCGTCATTGGCTGCACAGTGGGGTGTACATATTGTTATGCCCGCAACAACGTGAAACGCTGGCATATGATTGATGACTTCGCTTACCCTGAATTCTTTCCGGGTAAGCTCAAGATGATGGAAAAGAAACGTCCGCAGAACTTTCTTCTTACCGGGATGAGCGATCTCTCCGGATGGATGCCGGAATGGAGAGACGAGGTATTTGCAAAGATCCGTGAAAATCCACAGCATCAGTTCCTGTTCCTTACCAAGCGACCTGATTTGCTGGATTTTGATACCGATCTGGAAAACGCATGGTTTGGCGTTACGGTGACGAGGAAAGCAGAACTGTGGCGTATCGACGCCCTTCGGAAAAACGTCAGAGCAAAACATTACCATGTTACCTTTGAGCCGTTATTCGACGATCCCGGCACAGTTGACCTTTCCGGAATCAATTGGATCGTTGTGGGCACCATGACCGGAGCTCAAAGCAGGAAGATTCATACGGAGCCGGAATGGGCATGGTCTCTGACGAACCAGGCACATAAGCTCGGCATTCCGGTGTTTATGAAGGAAGACCTTGTCCCTATCATAGGGGATGAAAATATGATTCAGGAAATGCCGGAAGAATTTAATGAAGTGTTAGAGGTACAGAAATCATGGAAGAAGTAATAAATGGAATCCTCATTCGTGAGGTGGAAACAAAGAACATCATGACTAAGTCTAATCTGCCGGTAGGCGGTTACTCGGTCAATCCCTATGTGGGCTGCACACATGCCTGCAAGTATTGCTATGCTTCTTTTATGAAGCGCTTTACTGGGCACAAGGAGAAATGGGGCACTTTCCTTGATGTGAAGCATTGGACGGAAATTAAAAATCCGAAGAAATATGCCGGACAGCGGGTGGTCATCGGTTCTGTGACAGATGGCTACAATCCACAGGAGGAGCAATTCGGGAATACCAGAAAACTTCTGGAGCAGCTGATCGGCAGTGACGCAGATATTCTGATCTGCACAAAGTCGGATCTTGTGGTACGAGATATTGATTTACTGAAGAAGCTTGGACGTGTAACCGTTTCATGGTCGATCAACACACTAGATGAAAATTTCAAGAACGATATGGACTCTGCTTCGAGCATTGAGCACCGTATCGCTGCTATGAAGCAGATATATGAGGCAGGTATCCGTACAGTCTGTTTCGTATCCCCGGTATTTCCCGGTATCACGGATTTTGAAGCAATCTTTGAGCGGGTAAAGGATCAGTGCGATCTGTTCTGGCTCGAAAATCTCAATCTTCGAGGCGGTTTCAAAAAGACAATTATGAATTATATCGCCGGAAAATATCCTGATCTTGTACCACTTTACGACGAGATCTATAACAAGCATAACCGCAGCTACTTTGAAGCACTTGAAGTAAAAGCTGAGAAAATGGCTAAGAAGTATGATTGTGCCTTTGTGGATAATGAAATGCCTTATGGCAGAGTCCCGCAGGGACATCCGGTGATCGTAGATTATTTCTATCATGAGGAAATCCGTGGGACAGAGAATACCGGAAAAAGAAATCGCTAAATTCAAGTTTGTCGAACACATGAAAATTTGAAGTTTACAGCGAGGTAAAAGTTTATGAATAACTATAATGAAGTGAAAAAATCATTTGGTACACAAGCAGAGAAATTTGCTTCATATCATATGTCTAAGGCAGAATATACCGATTATTTGATTCGTAGTATTCAGGCAAAGGGCAATGAACATGCATTGGAGGTTGCTGCTGGAACCTGTATATGTGGAAGAGCAGTGGCTCCTTATGTTAAGGACATTACTTGTTTGGATTTGACAGAAGCAATGTTGGAGCAGGGAAAAAAACTGGCAAAGCAAGAAGGTATTCAGAACATATCATTTGTATCGGGGAATGCGGAATGCTTACCTTTTGAAGATGAAACATTTGACCTTGTGATTACAAGACTTTCATTGCACCATTTTGTTGAGCCTGAAAAGCCTTTTCGGGAGATGCAACGAGTTTTGAAAAAAAGTGGAAAACTTGTTATTTGGGATATGGTAGCGACTACAGAAGAATTGCGTGAAACTAATGACGCTATTGAAACGATGCGTGATAACTCACATACAAGAATACTTAGCAGAGAAGAATTTGAAGCATTGTTTGAGGATGCTTTTGAGCTTCAGCTTGAAGAAACAACACTTGTTCCTGTAAATCTACAAAGTTGGATGGATTTGACAAGTACACCAGAGGATATTCAAAAAGATATTATTGATAAAATGGAATACGATTTGAATGGTGGAGATAAAACAGGTTTTAATCCCTATATCAAGGAGGGACAAATATGCTTTGACCATAGGTGGTTATTGCTGATTGGAAAAAAGGAAAACTAATCCCCATTTATCAAGAAAAAGAAACTTTCAGTAAGCTGGTGTGTTTAACCGAGAGACAAATTTGATTTTTACTAATTGTTTATGTAAAGGAATGCCTTGTGATTATATCTGCGATAGTTGTGTAATTGGACAAAAGAGAGCAAAATATGTCGGGACAAAAATATGCTTTGGAGATAAGATGTGTTTTGTGTAAATGCTACTATAAAAATTTTTGCCACTCCCGAAGGGTGTGGCGGATAGTAAATGTGGATAGTAAAGTAATAATATCAATATGACGATATAGAAAATGCGGGGAAGCATTGTATTTCAAAGAGTTTGAGATCTGTCATATAAGGAATTGTATGATTACATAAATGACAGAACAGAGAGGTGATTCAATTAAATGGAAATATCAAATAATTATAGCACAGCAAAAGTGTGGAACACATCGAATAAAAATGTTTCTAAATCTTCTGAAAAAAACAAATGGAAATTAACGGATTCTTTAAAAGAGAAGATTGTTGATCTGGCAAAAAAAGATGCACAGGACAATGTATATATGGGAAATGCATTTATGAATTTGAGGAAGACGGAAGTAAGCAAAGTAGCCCCGAATAGAGCTGCTTTAATTGGAAAGTTTAGTCAATCAATGAATTCAGGTAATATGTCAGCAATGAAAGAAGTTGAGGAAGCAGACAAAAAATGGCTCTGTATGCTGTTTGGAATACCTTATGAGGCAAAATATCAGGGAACAGGGACAGGCTCGGCAATTCATGTATACAATGAAGATGGCGAAGAAGTTTTGACCTATACAGGGGGAGTAGGCTGGCAGGAAAAAGAAACAAAAGCAGAGTCACAGGTTCATTCAGCATTAAAAATGACATATTATGAGGCATTTAGTGAGGCGAGAAAAGCATTAAATAGTGAAGAAAAGGCTGGCAGTATAAACGAAGACATAATATCACAAGGCAACTTCGATATGAAAGCGTAAAATGTGTGATTTAATAATGTGTCTTATATGGGAATGAGCAATGTATGGCAGAACCACTGGTATATGTATGTGACTGTTATCAAAAATTTAATGTAGTGACAGGGATGAACTTATTTCCTATTTTGAGGAATGTTGTACTTCCATGCGTACCTATCGGACAAGTCAGCATCAGACATCCGGAACCAATGAAGCAGATAATACACAAATCGTAAGTGAGATGTATGAGGTATTTGCAAAAGAAAATGCAAGGGCAGCAAGTCAGGCGAACTATCAGGAAGGAAAATCATTGAATGAGAAATACTATTCTGATAGCCACAGTGACTGGACTTATTATAATTCAGATTATTACTATCAATGCAATGAAACCAATGCGGCATTGAGGGAATCTGTCCAGCAGATGACTGATAAATGGAAATTAGGTGAAATTGAATGTGATAAAATCGAAGCAAATTTCAGCCTTACATTAGACGGTGGTTTTTATTTTAACAGCACATGGAATTTTGAATTTAGAAATCAGGCTGGCAGGAGCAGTCTGGCAAAGGAATCAGCGATACCGCCTGAGAATTTTAAGATGTTTTTCAAGGAACAGGTAACGTCTTTTACAGAGGACAATAAATTTAATGGAAATCTGAAAATAACAATCGGAGAGAATAATTACGATTTAAAGGTTCCGTTTCAGACGTTACGCACCGGATCGGAAGGGGAAATTTGTAATGTCTGGGATTTAATGGAAGATTATTATCCGAAGTCAGAAGACACTTCTAAAGTTAAAAATTTCTTGGGAAATATGTCTGTATTTACACGGTGGTATGCATATGAAACAAGAATTAATGACATATTTGGTGATTATGAAGTGTCACATAAGGAGTTGAGTTAATGGGTATATCATTGTTAGGTATAGGAACTGTTGGAAAAGAGCAATTAATTTCCTCATGCAGTAACGGAGAACCGAATTGGTCTTATATTCCAACAAAAGGGAAAAGTTCAAAAACGCATGCGGAATTTGTTAGTGAAATTAAAGAACTGGCACGACGAGCAGCTACGACAGCAAATAAGACAGAGTACGAATATATTTCCAGACAGGTTCTTGGGTTACGGGCAGAATATCTATCAGATGTTGCACCTGATAGAAAGCAATTATATGAACAGGCTAAAAATACTATAAAAAAACAAACTGGCAATTCGAAATGCAAAGGATGTGGAGAATTATCATTATTGGATTTTTTGGAGAAGGCAGAAGGAAAAAGCAGTAATTTTGCTGAAAAGAAGTTTGCAATGGCGGGAGGAGGAACATTGAATTGTCCAATTCTAACTACTGGTGGTTATGGTGCTGAAATTCAGTATCAGGGAGTAACGGTATTATCTAATCTCGGAAATGGCTGGGGCTATGAGATGACACCAGCGGAACTTGCAAAAAAAGATGAATTTTATTCTATTTATTGGAGCGAATATAATTTCGTAAAAGAGAATGGAAGTTCAGAATTGAGAGAGATGCCGGATTATTTGGATCAGGATAGACCTTCTTTTGAAGCCAGAGCATAAAATAAATATTGTACGCAAGGAGAATGAAAAGACGATAAAAACCCATACAGTAGGAATGCAGACGCAGCTTGTAGGGTATGAATTTAAGAAAAAAGGTTTACCCACGGATAAACATATAGCAGTAGAAAATAGTAAAGTATCCAATGATTATTTTTGGAAAACAAATGAATATACGGATAAGGAGGAAATGTGTCCCTTTATGATAAAGAACGATGTATATGTGATCTTATCCGAAATAAAGATAAGATAGAAATGCAGTTATACAGTCAGGCAATCAAAGAATATTTTAAGGGAAAGAGTAATCCTAGAAAACTTTTGAAATATTCAAAGTTGTTTAAAATTGAAGATAAAGTAAGATCCTATATGGAGGTATTAATGTGAAGACACCGGAACAGTTAAAGGGAAAGATAAGAAATGGTGGTTTACTGATATCTTCAATGTTGGGAATAAGTGAGCGAAAGGGCTGGAATGTGCGGGAGCATTTAGCTAATGATCCTCCATAAATTGTTGTCCCCATTCGCACATAGAGTCCAATAAAGGAATCAGTGTTTTGCCTAACTCGCTTAAGTTGTATTCTGTTTTGGGAGGAATTACAGGATATATTTTTTTGATGATTAAGTTATCACTTTCAAGCTCGCGTAACTGTTGGGCAAGCATTTTGTCTGTGATAGCTGGGATTCTTTTCGAAATTTCATCTTCCGTTGGGACTTGAACCAATCAATATATTGGCGCTTGGATATACGGAGGAGAAAGCAGATGCAAATAGACATGAATCCCAGCGTATACCAATGAATGAGTTTGTTTCATTCCTTTAATATTGCAGACATGATTAGAAGACAGGGCAGTGAACCAATAATGGTTTGCTGCCCTTTTCACAACAAAAAAAGGTCATTTCACAACAACTGTGGCAGATATAATCTGTTCGTCCGATATAATAAATATATTTATCAGACAAAAAGGAAGTGACAATATGCGAATTGCTATCTGTGATGATGAAGTATCTATGGTTCAGATACTGGAGGAAAAAATAAAAAAGTTATTGCCAGATGCGGTTATAGAGAAATATTTATCGGGTAATGAACTGATCGCAAGTGGCAGTAAGCCGGATATTCTTTTTCTGGATATTCAGATGCCGGGAAAGGATGGGATGGAAACGGCAAAGATGCTTCGTCAGGACAATGAGGATATGATACTCATTTTTGTGACAGCAGCAGAGGAGTATGTTTTTCAGGCATTTGATGTCGGAGCATTTCATTATCTTGTTAAGCCATTTTCCGATGAGAAATTGAAAGAGGTTGTGACAAAGGCAGTCCATAACATAAAAAGGAGTTCCAGACTTGAAAAAGACGAAAGGTATATTATGGTACAGACCGCCGGAAGTCATATAAAGATTTTTCTGCGTGATATTGTGTATGCCGAGGTGTATAATCGGAAAGTTATTATCCATACACGAAGTACGGATATTGAATACTATGGTAAATTACAGGAATTAAGTGATATGGCAGGAACAGATTTTTTCCGGACACACAGAGCCTATCTTGTGCATTTTAAATATGTAGAAAAATATGATGCAACTTGTGTAACTATGAAAAATGGAACTGCATTGATTGCAAAACAGAATTATCCGGAGTTTGTGAAGCAATATCTGAAGTATAACCAGAGGAAAGGAAATGAAGTCAGATGAGTTTAGTGGAAAGATGCTGGATGATCACATCGAAGTTTTCTGTTATTGCAATTTTGATTATTACAGGAATCTGTTTTGGTGTTTTTGTATATCCATATATGAAAAAGAAAAGGGAAGCTGCTCTGGTCAGTATTGTTTATATTGGAATTATGTCTGTGCTGTATCTGATACCGCAGCAGATTGGCAATTTTTCTGCATATATGCTGGGAGTTGTGGCTGCATTTCTTGTGATGTATGTACAGGACAGAAGAAACATTTATCAGAAAATATTTCTTGCAGTGACATTTTTTTCTATCCGTTGGCTTGCGGTTGCAATGGCAGGCAGAATGGATGATTTTATCACAAAAGCTCTGGTTTTTGGAAATACGATTGCAGGAAGACAATGGCTGCAATATGTACTTTATGCTGGAACGAGAATTCTGGATATTGTGCTTTGTATCGTTTTCCTTGCAGTTGCAATTGGTCTGATCAATAAAGCATATGTATACAAAAATGATGAAATGAGCGTCAAAGAGCTGGTAATGCTTATCATACCTTCTCTCGTGGGAGTTACAGGGTATGGCATTCTACAATATTATTTGAATATTTATGAAAAAGATACAGGAAAGAGCCTGACAGATACCTATGGATTTTATGGAGCTTTAAGCTTTGTACATTATTTTATTTCTATCATAGCAATTCTTGTTATGACTACGATGTTTCAAAACTGGAAGGTGGCACAGGAAGAACAGACAGGGCAGGAGCTGGTGTTAAATCAGGTCAGTGACATGAAAAAGCATATCGGGGAAGTGGAAAAGCTGTATCAGGATATCCGCAGCCTGCGTCATGACATGGGGAATCATATACAGATGCTGGAACATCTTGTGGCAGAAAATCATATGGATGATGCAGCAGAATATATGGAGCATTTGAAAAAGGAGTGGAATGAAATATCTCCTGAGATAAAAACGGGGAGTCCTGTCATTGATGTGATTCTGATGGAAAAGTTAAGAGAAGCAAAGGAAAAGCAGATTCGTTTTATATCAGATTTTCATTATCCGGGGGATACGAAACTAAATGCATTTGATTTAAGCGTGATCTTAAACAATGCACTGAATAATTGCATGGAAAATGTAAGTGGAGAAAATCCTTATATCAGTCTCTCTTCTTTTCGGAAAAACAGTATTTTTATGATAACCATAAAGAACAGATATGAGGGAGAGTTAAATTATAAGGACAGTGATCTGCCGGAAACAACTAAATTCGGGAAGGAGCATGGAATTGGACTGCATAATATCCGGAGGGTTGCAAGGATGTATATGGGAGATATATCTTTAGAACAGGAGAATCAGGAAGTGGTTCTAAGTATTATGTTACAGGTAGAATAAGGACAAAAAGCACTAAGTAATCTGTGAAACATCAGAATATTTAGTGTTTTTTATTTGCTTCACAACAAAAAAAGGGCGGTTCACAACATCGCTGTTTATTGTAAAGAAAGATATGCCGAAAGAATCAGTAAAGAGAAATCATGTTGTACAGATTTTTAAGGAAACGGATTTCAGAATTTAAACTCAAGGAGGACAATACGATGAGGATCAATGGATTTAGTGGGACAAATACGCAGACAGGAACAATGGGAATGACACAGGGGAATGATTCTGTAAGTAAAAATATTCAGAATCAGATTGCAAATGCACAGCAGAAATTGCAGGACTTATCATCAAATGAAGAACTGTCATTAGAGGATAAGATGAAGAAACGTCAGGAGATACAACAGGAAATTACAAATCTCAATCAACAGTTAAGACAGCACCAGATTGAACAGAGAAAGGAACAGCAGAGTAAAAAATCATCTATGGATGATATGGTGGCTGGTACAAAAAATACATCTGCAAAGAAAGGAACAGGCTTGTCACAGGCAGGTATGCGGGCAATGATTTCCGCAGATTCATCTATGAAGCGAGCAAAAGTGCAGGGTAGTATGGCAACACAGATGGAAGGAAGAGCCGGTGTGCTTGAATCTGAAATCAAACAGGATGCCGGAAAAGGAAATACTGAGAAGAAGGAAGAAGAACTGGCAGAGCTGCAGGCAAAGGCACAGTCTGCGACAGCAGCACAGATGTCTACACTTGCAGATGCAAATAAATCAGTAGAAGAAGCAGCAAAGGCAGACAACCGTACAGATGCAGCAGAAACAAAGAAGGATCAAACGCAGAAAGCAGAGAATACACAGGAAAATGCAGATACGGCAACAGATGCATCAGAGAATGCAGATGTCAAAACAGAAACAGCAGAAACAATAAAAAATCCAGCATCAGAAAGTGGACAGTCGGTAGTATATACACCGATCGATATACGTTTATAGTTCGGAAAGGAGGCTGGTGTTATGTCAGAAATCAAAAGTTTTAGTGATTATACAAGTAAATATAACAGCAATGTAGATTTTTCAGCGTTGTTTAGTGGAACGTCAGATAGTTCATCAGTAGGCAATACAAATATGCTTTCTGATTATGCTGCAATCAAAAATGGAAGCTATGGAAAACTTATGAAAGCATATTATGCAAAACAGGATGCTGAAAAATTATCGGGAAAAGGTGATACTTCACAAAAACTTACCTTGATGAAAACAAGTGCGGATTCTCTGAAAAAATCAGCAGATGCTTTGAATGACTCATCTCTTTGGGAAAAAAAGAAAATAAAAAAGAAAGATGAAAAAACGGGGGAAGAGATTGAGGTAGAGGATTATGACTGGGATAAAATTACCAAGGCAGTAAAATCTTTTGTTGAAGATTATAATGATGTAGTTAAGGAAGCCGGAGAATCTAATACAAAGGATGTATTGCGAAATGCTTCATGGATGACTGGAATGACAGACAAAAACAGTAATATGCTTGCCAAAATAGGTATTACCATAGGAAAAGGAAACAAGTTGGAATTAGATGAGGATGCTTTAAAGCAGGCAGATATCAGTTCGCTGAAAACGGTCTTTACAGGATATAATTCTTTTGTAAGCAAAATATCGCAGAAAGCAACTGGTATATCGAATGCTGCAAACCGGGCGAGTGCAACCTATACAAATAATGGTACGTACTCTAAGACGGATTCTTCTTTGACATCGAGCAAGATAGATAAAGAAGTATAGAAAGTGTGGACTAACTTAGGGAGGTTGCTATGAAAGTTCAAGGAAATAGGTATATTAATAATCCTGAGATGATAAAAAATAAGGTCGAGAAGAAAACAACTGTTCCTCAGAATATTATTTCGGAGGATGATGTGAAAATCAGTGATTCAGCAAGAAAGTTAGTTGAGACTGCTCGTAATAAGGTATCGGATTTTC
This sequence comes from Jutongia hominis, assembly GCF_014384965.1. Taxonomy (GTDB): domain Bacteria; phylum Bacillota; class Clostridia; order Lachnospirales; family Lachnospiraceae; genus Butyribacter; species Butyribacter hominis. The sequence goes on along the minus strand of NZ_JACRSW010000014.1, from coordinate 103,021 downwards.
ATACAATGCATTTTTCATCTATTAATGGAGCAATAAGAGAGATACCAGCAGAATATAAATGTGAAAATTTATTCAAATTAGATTTGAAAGCAACTTCCATTTCTGGAGAACAAAGTGCGTTTGAAGGCTGTTCGGAAAATCAGTCAGAGGTTTTTGAAAAATGGCTGGACGAAAATGCTTCTGAATATTTGACAGAAGATGAAATGAAAGATTTAAAAGAGAAGATTAATGCAATGACAGCAGATGTAGATTCTTTGAATGCTCAGGAGGGATATAGAGGAACTTCTTATGAATCTGTATTTTTGTTAAGTGCAAGTGAAGCTGGGCTAAGGAAAGTAAATGAAATGTATGTTCCAGAGCAATTTCAAGCTGGTTTTTCAGACATGATTGACGAATATGTTCATTTTAATGATTCGGCACGTAATTCCATCATGGAGAGAATGACACCAGATTACATGGTTGTTGGAATTGGAAGCAAAACAGAATCTTATAAGTACAAGTCGGAAATAATCTCAGATGAGACAGCTTTTTATACCAATGAGAAGAATGAGATAAGTGGTATCTGCAATCAGTTTTTAAATGGTAAAACAGATCAAAAATTATTTTGTAATGAGATGAAAGACCGTTTAAATGATTACTATGGAAGCAGGTATGAATTAAGGAATCAGCCAGAAGCTGTTGAAGGCAGAGTAAATAATATGCTGGACAAATTGCAGCATATGTTTGGCGTTTAATGTTGAAAAAGGGTTTGGAGACTAGCTATGAAGACAGTAACAGATGTAAACACAGTAAACCAGCTGTTGACATATTCAAAGCAGGCAGAGGCAGGAATACACCAAAAAGCAATACAGATGTTGCTTGGAGCAGGAAATAATAAAAAACAGGACAGTTTAAGTATTTCTGATGCTGCACGAGGCTTTTCAAAGCAATCAATAGCTGCACTGATAGATAAAAATGCGAATATTTCTAACAGTGAATTGGCTTATTATTTTGCAAACTATAATAATTCAAGTGCTATTTTGGATGCAATCAATTTTGGGGAGAATGTTTCCTGTGGATATAATTCTGATTTTAAGGAGTACGGGGTTATTTCCTTTGACCTTAATGGGAGCAGACAGGTAGTACCTAATTATGCAGTACCGAAAATGAATACAAGCACCATGTCAGGCATTTGTGCTGCAAATAATTCTTTGGTATTAAGTAATAAAAGTTATTATTCATGGACAACATCAAGTGGCGGTAAATATACATGGACGGTCAACAATGGAAGGATAGGCTGGGCAGCCTCGGAATCGTTGCTTGCAGAGAATACAAATCAAAAAGGGACAAATTATAAGTGGGAAATGCGCAAAGCAAGTAATATTTTATCTGATCTGGCACAGGGAAAGAGTGTGTGGGGTTATCTCTACAGTAATGAGGAAGTACTGTCAGTCTGTGAGAAAGTCGGGATTTCTCCGGGATTCTTTTCTATAGATACGGGAGCAGGAAAACACACTTATTTATTGCAGGAATCAGGAAAGACCATAAATGTTGACGCCAAGATAAAACAGTTAAATGATATAAACTGGATAGAAATCGGGTATAAAGAAGGAGATACGTTTTCCGTTTATGGTAAAGAGTATGCTATTGACAGCAGTGGGCATATCAATGTTTCGGCAGAAGATGAATTTACATCAACGGAAATTAAATATCCAAGTCGTTCAATATATTAGAAATTATTTTAAGTTTCAATAACAGGGAGGTAGGATTATGGCAATTACAGGTATCAATAACAGCAGTTGCACATTGTATTATGCTTCAAATTACAAGAATACTGTTAAAAAAACAGATAGTGAAAAGGATAGTACAAATACAAAAGACGGCAACGTGACAACAAGTACAGTTGAATTAAAAACATCACGTCCCGGTGTGACAAAAACAGAGCAGATTAAGACGGGGTATAGCAATGTAAATGATTATTCAAAATACTTGCAAGGAAAATACCATTATATGAATACGGGAACGACTTCAATGCAAGGGGTTCCGACAACAGTATCCGTTTCAAGTGCATTTTTACAGAAGTGTATGAATGATCCGGAAAAAGCAAAGTATCTGGAGGAAAACTTAGCAGCCATTCCAGATTGTGCAAAAAGTGCGGTGAATGGATGTTTGGGCACTTTGACAAATCTGAGTTATAAGGTTGATGAAAACGGAAATATTTCGGTGGCAATATCTGGTACAAATGATCCAGATGGGAAAATAGCGAAAGAGAATGCTGAACGAAAAGCAAAAGAGAACAGAGAAAAAGAGGAAAAGGTAAAAGAAAAAAGAGCTGCTAAAAAAGCAGAGGAAGAAAAAGCTGCAAAGAAACGTGCAGAAAAATCGGCAGAAGGAAAAGAAACGGGTGATTATACCTTATCCGTAACTGGTAATGATGTAAAAAGTATGACACAGAGCCTTGTAGCAGAATCTGTGAGTATTTCTGCACCTGATAGATCAAGTTTTGATATTAAGGCATAAGAGGGTTCGGTAAAAGGAAAATATCAAATCAATGCATTAGTTGGAAGTGCTTGTTTCCTATTATGGCATATCCAAGCTAACGATAGCAAAAATGGCTGGTGTTGAGGAAAATGATATTGACAGGCTTTTAGTCAATCCACCAGAAAAGATTGAAATCGAAGTAAAGTATAAAATTGCTGTGACTGTTATGGAGGGAGTATCCCAAACAATATTAAAAAAGGTAATCTTAGTGCTGTTGAAAATAAGCCGGATGATCAAGAGTAAATGTACGTTCAGATTTTCTGGGTGCTCTTGACATACCGGCTTATTTTTGCTATTAAATAAGCAACGGCTTAACAACAGAAAACTGCTGTTAAGCCGCATCAATTATCATAGAAGATCTGAATTTACAGAAAAAATTTCACACCGTCAAAAAATCACCATAGTTCTAATGAATCTTCTGCATCTACCCACATCTGCATATTCCCGTCCAAATATAATCGTACATATTCAAGTGGTTCATCAATAGCAAGTGCGTTTAATGCACAGTCTGATCCGGGTGTAGTTTTTAAATTCTTTTCAGCTTCCCAGCAATCAATGCGGAGCATATAGCCAGCAGAGCTGTAAACATCAATACTATTGCGCTGTGGATTGTATTCTGCAAATATTGTTCTCATCGTATCTTATCTCTCCTTATCATTCAATCAATTATCAGTTACAAAAATCAGAAGCATTTCAATCAGTTCACCATGTCACTTTTATTTTGTGTTATACTGTTTTATAGATTTTTCTTGCCCTTGTATTTGCCCTTATCAGAGTTCGTAAACACTGATGGGACGATATAACACAAGGGAAACAATAAGGAAAAGCTCACCTGCGATAAATCCAGTGTTTTCAAGGGCTTGTGGAGAATTTAATAACAAAATATAACAGTTATTAAATCTCTTAAAACAGGTGAAATCTCAATTCCAGTTTGTTGAATTAAGAAAATCGAAATTTACGGAGGTAGCAATGGCTTTTGATTTTAAGAAAGAATACAAAGAATTTTATATGCCTAAAAATAAACCAGAGATTGTAATTGTTCCTAAAGCAAATTATATTGCAGTTAGAGGAAAAGGTGATCCAAATGACGAAGGTGGAGCATATCAGCAGGCAATAAGTGTGTTATATGCTGTTGCGTATACTCTGAAAATGAGTTATAAAACAGATTACAAAATCAAAGGATTTTTTGAATATGTAGTTCCACCACTTGAGGGCTTCTGGTGGCAAGAAAATACAGATGGTGTAGATTATACGGATAAGTCTACATTTAACTGGATTTCCGTTATACGATTGCCTGATTTCATAACGAAAGAAGATTTCGAATGGGCAGTTGAAACCGCGACAAATAAGAAAAAGTTGGATTGTTCATCGGCAGAGTTTATGACTATTGAGGAAGGTGTGTGTGTTCAGATTATGCATTTAGGAGCATTTGATGATGAACCTGCGACTGTTGCGCTTATGGATGCGTATTTAGAACAGAATGGATATGTTAATGATATGAATGCAGAAAGATTACACCATGAAATATATCTGTCTGATGCGAGAAAGGTTACTCCAGAGAAATGGAAAACGGTTATTAGACATCCTATAAAGAAATTGTAAATTTCCTTGTTGTTGAGACTTATTTGAATTTATGGAGGAGAAAATGCCGGAAGTTAATTTTTATGATGAGGTAGATGACAGTTTATTAAAATTTGCTGTAATTATTTCTAAGGCTGATGGAAAATGGGTGTTTTGTAAACATAAAGAAAGAGATACTTATGAAATACCGGGCGGGCATAGAGAAGAAGGAGAATTGATCCTAGACACTGCAAAGCGCGAACTAAGAGAAGAAACGGGAGCAATTGATTTTAATATTAAGCCTATTTGCGTATATTCTGTCAAAGGGAAGACTAGAGTAAATAAAAATGAAAACGATGAATCCTACGGAATGTTATATGTTGCGGATATTTTTTTGTTTGAAGAAATTCACAGTGAAATAGAAAAAATTATTTTTACAGATGAGTTAGTGGATGATTGGACCTATCCATTGATTCAGCCCAAATTGATAGAAGAGGCACAGAAAAGAGGTTTTTTATAAAATTCTGTTTTGTAACTGAGATGAGAGTTTGGTAAATCGTTGTTTGGCGATTTGGGAAATCCCGATAAACAAATTTTAGGGAACAGAAACTTTGAATTCGTGGGGCGATAATTAATGGAAAAAATAAAACTAAAATTGTATGAATGGATAATATTCTTCCTATTACTAATTTTCTTGATTGGTTATATGGGTTTATTTTAAATCGCATCCACGGAGGACGTGTTTGCTATATCAGAACGCCTTATTAAGCAGAATATGGAAGCTTATGAGGTACTTGCCAAATGATAAGATTAAGCAAAGGGCAGGTCATTTTACTTCATAAAAGGCTGATTGAGACTACTGGCGGTAGTAATGGTATTCGTGATGATGGGATGCTTGATTCAGCCTCTGGTAAAATAGGAGCAGAGGATATATTGCAATGGATTATCAGTCAACAAAAATAATGTATAAGATTATTATATATATGTAATGCTCAACGGACAAATATATGATACAATAAGCATTAATATAAATATTTGCTGGCTTGGAGGTTAAAAAATGATAACAGATACATTTGATAATTTATCGGAAGAAATAATTAAGGTTAATCGTAACGATAATGCGGTTAAGGTAGATGCCTGTATTCTTACATTTTCTCATGTGATTTTAAAATATGTTTTAGAAAATTTTGAGTGTAAAAAAATTGGCGATATATTTTCATCTAATGGAGTGAATCCTGTTTATGGATTTGAGTATAAGAATAGGTATTTTGCTGTATATATGTCTTATGTTGGAGCACCGGCATGTGTGGCAGATATAGAAGATACTATGTCGATTATTAACACAGATAAATATGTTGTTTTTGGCGGTTCGGGATGCTTGAATAAAGAGATTGCACGTGGAAAGGTTATGGTGCCTACTGAGGCTTACCGTGATGAAGGAACTTCATATCATTATGCACCTGCTTCAGATTATATTAAAATCCAAAATGCAGATGTAGTAGCGAAGTTTATGGAAACAGTTGGTTTGCCTTATGTGAAAGGAAAAACATGGACAACAGATGCAGTACATAGAGAAACGAGAGCGAATTTTGAAAAACGTAAAGCCGATGGCTGCATTTCTGTCGAAATGGAATGCAGCGCTGTTCAAGCTGTATGTGATTATAGAAAACTTAATGCCTACTTCTTTTTTACTTGTGGTGATTTGTTAGATGCACCTAAATGGGATGAACGGATGAAGAAAGATCAAGTCAAGCATACACAGCATGACGCAGGACACTTTGATATTGCTCTTGAACTGGCTTACTATATTGCGGAATAGAAATATTGGAAACTTTTAAATTAACATAGAGAATATAACCACAAGAATAAAATTTGATTTTTATAGTCTCAAGTTCAAAAGACAACTAACAGAATATTTATGTTTTACAGGAGGGTGCTTTTTGAAAGAGGCATCCTTTTTTTGGCTTAAAAGAGGAAGAATTGGCATTTATGATTCGGCTATGATGAAGAAAATGTAATCAGAAAGAAATGGGTGAGTTGTTAGAATATGGTATTGATGGTAGAATGACAAAAGTAATGCAAATAGGAGGTGTAAATGGGGATGAAAATAAAAAAAGCTAAAATCAAAGATTTAGATGTCGTAATTAAAATGAAAATGGAAATGTTTATAGAAGTAGGTTCAATATCTTTATTACAGGATAATGCTGAAAAAAAGATATACGAGAAATATAAAGAACTATATCAGGATGGGAAAGGTTGTCATTATTTAATATATGAAAATGATACCGTTATTGCGTGCGGAGGTGCTGTGATCAAAGAAGATGTTCCATTTTGCTTTTTTAAAACTCCAATGTATGGCTATATAATTGATGTATATTGTGTACCGGAAAAGAGGAGAAGTGGTTATGCTTCAAAGATAATGGAGGAGCTGATTAAATGGTTGCAAAATAAGGGGGTACACAATATAAAACTAAAGCCATCATCAGCAGGACGACATTTATATGAAAAATTTGGATTTGGTGATTCAGGAGAAATGGAAACTTGGTTATAATATTTGGGGTTAATAAATAGTAAAAGAGAGTATGCAGTGAATTAAAAATTGAAATAGCAGTATAGTGAAAGTATATAGGAGAACATAATGAAGAAAGAAATAGCAGTTAAATTTGATGATTTGGAATGGCTGTATTCCCCAAATTGGGAATATTTTGATTATGGAAATTGTAAACGCCATTTGCAAGTTATTATGCCATATAGTAAAAAAGGACTTGAAAAGAAATATCCAGTTATTTTTTATATTACTGGTGCAGCATGGCACAAACAAGAAATGTATAATGATATTCCAAAACTCGTAGAGTTAGCGAAAAAGGGGGCTGCAATTGTATCAATTGAGGTTCGTGAGTCTGATATTGCAATTTTTCCAGCGCAGATAGAGGATATTAAAAATGCGATGGAGTGCGTTGTAGAAAAAATAACAAAATTTAACCTTCCGTTTGATATAAAAGAAGCTTACCTTATGGGACATTCTTCAGGGGGGCATTTAGCTATGATGGCAGTGTTACATAACGCTTGTGGAATGATTGAAATGCCGAATGTAAAAGGAGTTATTTTAGAGAGTGCATCCTCTGATATTTTGATTTGTTCCAATGAGCCATTACCACCTTGGATGTCTGTTCGCCCCTCAACAGTTCTTTTGGGAATTGATAGTATTGAGGGAAATGAAGAAATTGCATATAAAGCATCATGTACATCTTTAATTAGTGAGGATATAGTATTGCCACCTGTATTGATGTTTCATTGTATAAACGATCCCGTTGTTTCTGTTGAAAATAGCAGAACTTTATATGAAAAATTGGAAGAGAAAAATCACAGCGTGGAGTATTATGAGATAAAGGATTGGGACGAACATGGAGGAAATATATATTTTTCTGAAACTGTTCTAACTATTATTCAAGATTTCATAAAAAAGACTAAGTAACAGCTTGACTTACACATGTAATCCTCAATGGACAAAATTTTCTTGATCCCATTGAGGATTATTGTCTTACAAAGCTGAACTATAATGAATCCCATTGAGGAATCAAACTTCACATCTTTGATGCAAGGTTGCACAGAGATGTGGTTCTGGTGTAAACAGCAATGCTTACATTGCTGTAGGAAAACAGAGATGCAATGGAAAATGTACGAATGAATATATCTTTTGACGGGGTGAACAGAAGCAGTGGTAAGTGATTACTTGTGATGTGGTTGTTTCTGGTGAGGGATTGCATCTATTTATAGGGGGGATTTTGAAGGTGCATTGAGGAAAGCAATCTGTGTTATACCAGATGATGTATAATAAGAGAGCGGAAAGAACAAGATATAGTATCCGAATATTAGTTTCCTCAGTGGATAGGTGAAAAACAAGTGATTGTGGGAAAGATGAATGTGTGATAGAATATGTACAAATCGGAAGTTGGAGGTAAAATGAATATGATGATGTTCTTAAAATTAAGAAATATCTGAGTTCATAGAACTATGTTAAATAGTTTTATGTATAGGCAGAACCCGAAAAACTATTTAATAAAGGAGATTGTGCAATGATATTTCAAGATAATGCAATCAAAGAGTACTTAAAAAATGTTTATTTTATAACGGGAACACCTTGTGGAGGAAAGACAACCGTTTCACGTGCATTGGCGGAAAAGTATGGATTTGAACTATTTGATGTTGATGAGAGATTCGACGAGCACAAAAAAATGTCGAACCCATTATTTCAGCCTGCGATGAATACGTATTTTAACAGTGCAGATGAATTTTTTGGAAGAACGGTTGAAGAATATAAGAATTGGCTGTTGAATAATACTCGTGAACAGTTAGAGTTTGTTCTTCTTGATTTGATTCGTTTATCAGAAAATAAGAAAGTTTTGTGCGATTGTCATCTTACAGTTGCTCAGGCACTCGCTTTTTCTGAACCAGCGAGAGTTGTTTTTCTCATAAAAGACCCATCTAATCTTGTTGATGAATATGGTAATCGACCAGATCATCAGGGATTTTTTCAGTACTTAAATTCAGCGACTGATATAGAAAAAGCCAAACAAACTGTGAATATTACCTTATATGAACTCAATGTAAATCGCATAGAGGAGATTAAAAGCAGTTCTTTCTTTTGGATAGAGAGAACTGTGGATAGTACAGTTGAGAGTACATTAACTTGTGTCGAAAAACATTTAGGTTTAATATAGTTGAAGAAAGACATTCGATTATAGCACATTTTGTTTAATGAATTAGTGCCACAAATTGAGAAGTATTCTTGATTTGTGGCATCTTAATAAGGCAGAATAAAGGAATAAAAAGAATCTTAATTCTGTTAAACGCTATTGACAACTTCCAGTTTTACGGAAACCATCTATTTGATCCATCGAGTGATTGAGTATGATAAAACCAAAATGTTACAGAAAAGTTAGGTTTTACATGGGAGACGAAACGTTATGGAAATAATCAATAAAAACATTGATCATGGAAGAGCATTTGACTGGGGGAAAACCTCTGAAGACTATGCAAAGTACCGTGATATTTATCCAAAAGAATTTTATGCAAAATTAGCGGAATTATCGTTAGGAATTAAGGACCAAAATGCACTGGATCTGGGAACAGGGACGGGTGTGCTTCCAAGAAATATGTATTCCTACGGAGCAAAATGGACAGGGGCAGATATTTCGGAGAATCAGATTTTATATGCAGAGAAACTTAGCAAAAATGCGGGGATGAACATTGATTATATTATTGCATCGGCAGAGGATGTTGATTTTCTAGATAAAACATTTGATGTGATTACAGCGTGTCAATGTTTTATGTATTTTGATAAATCGGTTGTTTTGCCTAAACTTCATCATATGTTAAAGGATTATGGTCATTTTTCAATTTTATTTATGGCATGGCTACCAGAAGAGAGTGAGATTGCCAAAACAAGCGAAAATCTTGTTTTGAAATATAATCCTGCATGGACTGGTGGAAGAATGACAAGATATGAATTGCAAGAGCCACCTTGGTGCGAAAGTATGTTTAAGGCTGCAAATATGCTAACATATGATTTGCCAGTACATTTTACAAGAGAAGCATGGCATGGAAGGATGAAAGCTTGTCGAGGAATTGGAGCGAGTGGGCTGAAGGAAAGTGAGATTCAGAAATGGGAGCAGGAACATTGGAAATATATGCAATCACTGCCGGAAGAATTTGATATATTGCATTATGTTTCTATTTTGGATTTGGAAAAAATATAAAAGGTTGTGCAAAAATAAAAATTTGATTGTATGCAACAGCGAAAAAATTAAAAAAAGATTTGGATGTAATAATTGTGTTGATTCCTTTGTAGAGGGAAATCCATTTCCAATTTATTGAAAGAAATGATGCGCATGGGAGAAGAGCTTGGAATCCCAACTCCTTATAATGAATACACCTATCATATGATCAAAGCGTTGGCGGAGAAAAACGACGGACTTTTGGATTATCAGGGAGAACGGGATAAAACAACATGGGCAAAATGATAAAGGAGTAGGAAATGTCATCAGGTAAAATTACACTGGAACAGAGAAAAGCTTCCCTGCATTATCATGTGCAGGAATACCGTAAAAGACGAGTGATCATTGATACGGATGCCGCCTGTGAGGCGGATGATCCTTTTGCAATCGCACAGGCATTGATGAGTAAAATGCTTGAGGTCAAGGGAATATGTGCGGAACATTTTGTGGCAGAGGGAAGCATGGAACAGAGCTATGAGATGATCTGTCGTGTAACAGAGGCAATGGGGGCAGATGTGCCGGTGCTTCGGGGACAGACCGGCAAAATGTCAGAGCATCAGGGGGAACCCATGACAGAGGCGGCGCAGTTTATCATCGAGGAGACCATGAAGGAGGACGACAAGCCGTTGTTTGTTTTATGTATTGGGGCAGTTACAAATGTGGCGGAAGCCATCCGGGCAAAGTCCGAAATTGTGGATAGAATGACAGTAGTATGCATTGGAGGCAATCCCATTGGTTGTGAGAAGCCGGGATGGGAATTTAATTTTGGAAATGATGTGGAGGCGGCCAATACAGTGCTTCACTGTGGAGGAGATATATGGCTGATTCCCAACAATGTTTACGGAACCATGCATATTGGTTTTGGAGAAATACAACGACGGATCGCTCCTTATGGCGAGATCGGCAGATTATTGTACAAAAATCTTATATCATTTTATGAAACAGAAAACGCCTCGTGGTCGGCGGGAGAGAGCTGGTCGCTTGGAGACTCCCCGGCGGTAGGAGTGACCCTGGAACCAAATTGCGGCAGCTTTATGTACTGCAAAGCACCGGAGGTACAGGAGGATACCTCTTATCGCTATCCGGAGAACAGTCCGCAGATCAGAGTATACACATCGATCAATTCACGCTTTATTATTGAGGATTTTATCAGCAAGCTTCAAATATTGTACGGATAAAATATAGAAAACTTATACACAGGATTTTCTTGACAATACAGGTCTATTATTGTAAATCAAACACAAGGTTTACGATTATAAACTTGCAACATAAAAAGGAAAGACTTTCATATGTTTCTATGCGGGATTACAAAGCGTTATGCGTTATAAGTCAGCGAAAGCTTGAATTATGGAGGGTAAATAGATGATTTCCATTGACACGAAAAGATTACATCTGCGCAATGTATCGCAAAATGATGTACATGCAATGTTTGATTACAGAAATAACGAAATATGTGCCAAATATCAGAGAGGCCAGGCAAAAGACTTTGAAGAAATTCTAAATCTAATTGAACGTAGAAAAAATGATGAAATATCAATCGATTCGCCTTGTATGATTGCAGTAGCCCTAAAAGAAACAAACGAAATGATTGGTGAAATAATTGTTAAACCAAAGGATAAGACAATTTCCTTAGGATATACTTTTTCTTATAAATATCATCGACAAGGATATGCTTTTGAGGCTCTGACCGTTTTGCATGAGTATCTTCATAAGATGGCTCCGGAGTGGGAGTTTATTAGTTTTACAGAATGCCAGAATATAGCTAGTATCGAATTGCTTAAGAAATTAGGGTATAAGGATCTCGGCTATGTCCCAAGCATGGATTCTCAGGCATTCGGCAAGTGGACAACATTGGTTACAGAGGAGAAATTTGTCTGATAAAATAAATACTTGCTTGGGGTGGCTCATTAAAGAAGAATGATACTACTAATCTCACCATCTCGTTTTGCAACTCACCTATTATATTGAAATATTCGTGCTAGTATTCGCATGGATAGTAATTTAAAGGCTGCTGCTGAGAAATTATATGAAGAACTTGGTATGAACCTAAGTACTGCTTTTAATATTTTTGTCAGACAATCTTTGCGTGAAAGAGGAATTCCTTTCAAAATTACAGAAGGAACTCCAAATAAAGAAACCGTCTCTGCTATGTTGGAGGCAGAAAGGATTGCAAAGAATCCTAATGCTAAAGGTTATCATGACGTGGATGAACTCTTTGCAGATCTTGATAAATGACAAAGTATGAGATTAAAAATACAACCCAGTTTAAGAAAGATTATAAACTTGCTAAGCGTCGAGGATTGGATATTTCATTACTCAAAAGTATTGTAACAAAACTTGTAAATGGACTTGCTCGTACAGGTACGCATAGTGACTTGTTTAATTTATAATTAGGTTATTGCAAAATAAACTTAGTAATCTTCAGAGAACAAAATTTTCAAAATTCCGCTGAGGATTAGTATACTACAAAGCTGAACTATAACGAATACCATTGAAAAATCAAGTTCAAAAGACAATTAACAGAATCTTTATGTTTATTGGAGGGTGCTTTTTGAAAGAGGCATCCTTTTTTCTGGCTTACAAGAGGAAGAAGTGAGCTGTATGATTGCGCTTATGATTGTTGGCGTGGCGATTACAAAAATTATTATATCAATGGATATACCATTCGTGTTAACATTATAAATACAACATTTTTATTGTTATTTAAAAAGAAAAATGGTAAACTAATAATAGTTAAAATATTATCTAAAATGGTATAAATTAAGCCGCTTTGGATAATATATTATCTATAAATGAAAGTGGTGAAAAATGAATGGAACAACTGATATGGGAAACAGCGGAAGAACTGGACCGGAAGCTGGCACAAAGGATAAGAAATATCCGAAAACGACGTTCTATTTCCCAAGAGAAGCTATCATCTATGAGTGGTGTAAGTTATGGTTCTATCAAAAGATTTGAAGCGACCGGACAGATATCACTGATATCCCTGACAAAGATTGCGATGGCCTTGGACATTGCAGATGAACTTAGGAGTATTTTTACGCAGGTGCCATATAAGAATATTCAGGAGGTTATCAATGAAAACAAATAGTGCATTGCAGGTTCTTTATGATGGGAGGCTCGTTGGAACGCTGGCTATGACCGCAAATCATAAAGCGGCATTTCAATATAGCGAAGAGTGGTTGGAACATGGATTCTCGATCAGTCCATTTTCACTTCCGCTAAAAAATCAGGTTTTTGTTCCAAACAAAGACTATTTTGATGGACTTTTTGGTGTGTTTACAGACAGTTTACCGGATAACTGGGGAAGCTTGTTGTTGAACCGGCTGTTGCGTGCAAATGGACAAAATCCGGATAAGCTTACGGTCCTGGACCGGCTGGCTATCGTTGGAACATCAGGAATGGGGGCACTTACCTATTATCCGGAAAAGGAAATTCAGGAGAAACAAGGACACAGTAATCTGGATGAACTTGCGGAGCAATGCCAGAAATTGTTGAATACAGAATATTCCGATAAGCTGGATGAATTATACCGTTTGGGAGGTACCAGCGGTGGAGCCAGACCCAAAATTATGACAACCATTGATGGGGAAGAGTGGATTATTAAATTTCCAGCCCATGTAGATGGAAGAAATGCCGGAAAGATGGAATATGATTATTCCTGTTGTGCTAAACAATGCGGTATTACCATGAGTGAAACCAGATTATTTCCGTCAGACAAATGTGAGGGGTATTTTGGAACGAAACGATTTGACAGAATAATAGATAATGGCGCTCAAAAACGAATTCATATGTTGACTGCTGCCGCCCTTCTGGAATTGGATTTTGAACAGCCAAGTCTTGATTACCACAGTTTGATGAAGTTGACGAAGATTTTAACCAGGGATTACTTAGAAGATGTGAACAATATGTTTCGACGGATGTGCTTTAATGTTTTTGCCCATAACCGTGATGATCATTCTAAAAATTTCACATATCTATACCATGAAGCAGAGAATCGTTGGCGGTTGAGTCCGGCATACGATCTCACTTACAGCAATACTTATTACGGAGAACATACGACTACTGTTGATGGAAATGGGCGGAATCCGGGAGAAAAAGAGATTCTGGCAGTTGGTGTTGCCGCCGGGATGGAGAGAACGGAATGTAAAAGGATTATGAACCAGATTAAGGATTGCGTGAACCGGATGCTGGGGAGGTATCTTTTGTAGAGAAAACAGAGTATAAATCGGGATTTAGGGGGATTTAGTATGAAAATAGACATTATCGGTTCGGTTGCAAGTGGAAAAACAACACTTGCAAACAGAATTTCAAGGAAATATGGTATTCCGTATTATGAAAAAGACAATATTGTCTGGAAAAGAACTTTGAACGGAGATGTTAAAAGAAATCCGGAGGAACGAGACAAATATTTTTATGATATAATAAATGAAAATAATTGGATTGTAGAAGGATCTCCAAGAAAAATTCTGAAAGAGAGCTTTGGATGCTGTGATTATATTATTGTATTAGACGAATACACAATTATAAGAATGATAAGAGTATTTAAACGATGGATTAACCAAAGAAGTGGAAGAGAGTCTTATAATTCAAAACCAACATGGAATTTTTTATGGTGTAATATTAAATGGGTTTTGGAATTTAACCAAATGAAAAGAGGATTATTGCAGGAATTGAGCATTTTTGGTGAGAAGGTAAAAATATTTAAACATTCAAAAGAAGCCTATGAATTTGTTATGAAAAATAGCCCTCAGTGAGTTGGTTTCTACAATGATATGGAGGAATATATGAAACTTACAATTGCATTATTACAGCTTCTTCCAACAGGAAGTCTGAAAGGGAATATGGAAAAGGGAATCAAGGCTTGTTTTCAGGCAAAAGAAAAGGGGGCAGATATTGCAATTTTTCCAGAAATGTGGAGCTGCGGATACGTCTTTCCACATGAAGAGGCAAGCCTACGGGAATGTGCTATTCCTAGGTATGGCTCTTTTGTGAAAAGGTTTGCAGAACTTGCTGCAGAGTTGGATATGGCTATAGCTATCACTTTTTTGGAGCAACATGAGCCGAAACCGAGAAATACAGTTTGCCTTTTCGACAGACATGGCAAAATACAGTATTGTTATTCAAAAGTCCATATTTGTAATTTTGGGGAAGAAGATGATGAAAGTGTTCTGGATGCAGGAGATGATTTCTTTGTGACAGAATTGGATACGAAAGAAGGAGTTATAAAAGTCGGATCAATGATTTGCTATGACCGGGAATTTCCGGAAAGTGCTCGAGTTATGATGTTGAAAGGAGCGGAGCTACTTCTAGTTCCAAATGCCTGCCCAATGGAACTGAACCGTCTCGCACAACTCAGGGGAAGAGCATATGAAAATATGTTAGCTATAGCCACATGCAATTATCCGGCCCCTCATCCGGATTGCAATGGACATTCTACCCTGTTCGATGGTGTCGTATATCTTCCAGAGCTTCCTGACTCGCGAGATACATGTGTATTTGAAGCTGACGAGGGAGAGGGTGTATACGTGGCTGAATTGGATGTAGATATGTTGCGAGAGTATCGTCATCGTGAGGTATGGGGGTGCAAAAATCGACGCCCAGAAGTGTATGGTATAATATCAGAGAGGAATCATATATAAAAGGGTTCAAATTCTGGTTTTGAGAACTGGATAGTTTGGGAGTTGGTGAAGTCAGTGAAAGCTTGAATTATAGAGGACAAATAGATGATTTCCATTGACACGAAAAGACTACATCTGCGCAATGTATCGCAAAATGATGCACATGTAATATTTGATTACAGAAATAACGAAATATGTGCCAGATATCAGAGAGGGCAGGCAAAAGACTTTGAAAAAAATTTAAATTTAATTGAACGTAGAAAAATGATGAAATTAGGGTATAAGGATCTCGGCTATGTTTCAAGCATGGATTCTCAGGCATTTGGCAAGTGGACAACATCGGTTATTCAATAAGAATATTGTAAGTATATTGATATGAAACACAGTTTATATTGCATATTGGAATTGTCATACATGTTTTCTGTAAGTTTAGAAAACCATTATTTTAATTGTTTTTAAAAAAGAAATGCAATTAAAATAATGGTTTTTATTTGCGTATATTAGATTTTGTGATATAATAACTCCAAAATCCAAGCATTACATGCTTGACGCACTTCGCGCTTGAAGATTTTGTCGTTCATGAATTCTGCACAAGAAAGTAAACTCTCTTGTGTTGCGAATTCATGATATAATAACTCCAAAATCCAAGCATTACATGCTTGACGCACTTCGCGCTTGAAGATTTTGTCGTTCATGAATTCTGCACAAGAAAGTAAACTCTCTTGTGTTGCGAATTCATGATTTAATAAAGAAAAAGTCGGTAATCATAAAACTGGAAGGTGAGTTTATGAAAGAAAGATTATTTGTAACGCCGGAATACACAACTGCAAGGGAAATTAAACAGATTCGAAAAGAATTACATTTGACGCAGAAAGAGTTTGCAGAATTTATCAATTGTTCAAAGCCGACCATAGAACGCTGGGAGAGAAGTAAAGAAGTGATTCGTGGACCAATTGTTCCATTTCTGAAAATGCTACAAAAATATCCGGAATATGAGCAGGAAGTGAAGGTGCCGGAAAAAGTGTGGCCGCTTAGAATATGGTATATGTATGAGCAGGACGTATGCACTTTGATTGATGTGAATGAGCAGGAACGAAAAGTGAAAATAAGGAATTATACGGATAAGATTATGTTCCGTGCTTTCGGTACTATAGACGATCCGGATTATAATGATTATTTGGAGTTTCTGGAGTCAAGATGTTTTCCGGAAAGCAGAGATAAGATGAAATTGATATTGAAGGATCTGGGACTGCCATTTTATGATCCAATCATGATTATAGAGAAGACGGCAGGACGAATGGCGGAAGATGATTTTTGGATTCGCATAGAGAGGTAGATGCATGATAGAATTATTCGAGCAGAATATCAGGACAAATGACCGACAGTCTTCAAAGGGAAACCAGCTAAAATGGGAGAATGAAGGAATATGGTATAAAGCAGACTATACAGGTTATGAAGGACTGGCAGAGTATATGATTTCCCATCTTTTGAAAAAGTCAACTCTGACTGAAAATGAGTTTGTATGCTATAATCTGGAAAAAATAAAATACGGCACGGTAATTTATAATGGCGTGAAGAGTAAAAATTTTCTAAGTGAAGACTGGCAGATTATTACGCTGGAGCGGTTGTTCAGGAATTTTTTCGGAGAAAGTCTATACAAATCTTTGTATAGAATACCGAAACATAAAGAACGCTTACAGTTTTTAGTGCAACAGGTAGAACGCATGACAGGACTTCGGAATTTTGGTAGTTATATAAATAAGTTGCTGACGATTGATGCGTTTTTTCTGAATGAAGATCGTCACACACACAATATTGCAGTTCTGATGAATGGAAAAGGGGACTACGCGTATTGTCCGATTTTTGATAATGGTGCGGGATTGCTGTCGGATACAACTATGGATTATCCTTTGTCGGGAGATGTTTATGCACTTATGGATAGTGTTCAGTCAAAAACAATATGTGGTGAATTTGATGAACAATTGGATATTTCTGAAGCATTATATAAAACGAATTTAAAATTTCAGTTTACAAAAAAAGATGTAACAGAATTGCTTGCTGATGCGGAAAACTATTCGGACGAAATCCGAAACCGTGTAGAAATGATTATATTTGCACAGATGCGAAAATATACTTATTTATTTTCGACAATGTAAAGAAAAAAAGTGATAGAAATCAGAATTGACCGAGCTCTTTAGAGCGAGGGATGCTTCTTGTCCGAAGGGCAAGAAGATGGAAATTGAAGTAAACTTAACAAATCGGAATTTGGAGGTAAAAAGCATGATGAAGCTCGATAATTTTATTAATATGATGACAGGACACTTTAATAACAAAGAGCAGTTTGATAATATGCAGAGAGAAGGGAAAACATATCCTTATGCAGAACACATTAATACAATCTGTAATGAGAAAATTTTGAACCTTCCTAAAGATTTTAATGGTAAATTTGTTGTTGAAGAAAGCTACTATGAGACAAATGGGAAACGCCATGCTTCACCGCATCTTTTCCTTATTACAGAGGAAGAAGATGGAATTGTGTTGTATTCTTATGAAATACCAGAAGGAGAAGATAAAAGTACGTTTTCATATGATTCTATGAAAAACGCTGACTACACTGAATTGAAAAAATCTGAAAAATTCACTCCGGCACTCTATCATGAAAAAGATGGAATCTGGGAAGGAGGCAGTACAAGCCAGTTTTCACCAGTAATGACATTTAAGCTTTGGGAAAAGTTTTCTGATAGTTGTCTGGAGGTATCTGAAAGCATGGAAGTTAATGGAAAGAAAACTTTTGGATATGACGAACCAATTATTTATAAGCGAGTATAACTCAAGAATGGAATATGGCAATCAATTACAGTTTGTATGTATGATAAATCTAAACAGTATTTTAGCAACATATCTTGAGTGGGGGCAGAAAGTGCCTCCACTTTCACTATTTATGGGCGAAAAGCGCCACCGGGATTCAAAAATGGTTCCATTTTGCACCTCCGTTTTTTGAAATCTGGAATCTAAACAAGATTACATGAAATTAGAACATAAAAAGTGGGGGCAAAAAGTGCCACTACATATAATAAACAAAGGGTTCAAGGGAAAAATCCCTTGCTAGAACAGCATTTCGATGGAGACATCTCTAATGCGTATATAGCAGTCGATGGAGACTGCTATATAAGAAGGAATATTGTTTGAGCAGGAAAAGAAAGAGCAAAATATGGTCAGGCTTTAATTGAGCATTAGCGGATGAACTCACAAAAGAATATGGAAAAAGTTTTTCAAAAAGAAATCTGCAATATTTTCGTTAATTCTATCTTGCTTTTCCAGATGAACAGATTGTGGTATATGAATGAAGCAGCACAGGAAAGTTGGAGCTCAAGAACTTTAGATAGAAATATCAGCATACAGTATTATTACAGATTAATGTAGTCGCCAAAGAAAGAAGAAGTCATGAATGAAATGCTTCAGAAAACATCGGAAACTCAAAAAAATAAATTTGAGCTTTTGAAAAGTCCGATTGTTGCTGAGTTTCTAGGATTCAAAAATGAAGATTCCTATATAGAAAGTGATTTGGAGTCTGCTATTTTAACACATATCAGAGACTTTCTTATGGAGATGGGAAAGGGATTTGCCTTTGTTTCCAGACAGCAGCATATCGTTACTGAGACAGAAGACTATTTTATTGATCTTGTTTTTTATAATATTGAACTGAAATGTTATGTGCTTATTGATTTAAAATGGGGAAGATTACACATCAGGATGTGGGACAGATTGATATGTATGTTAGGATGTATGATGAATTGAAATGTAAAGAGGGAGATAATCCTACATTGGGAATATTACTTTGTGCTGAAACTGATGAGGATATAGCAAGATATTCCGTACTACATGATAACGACAGACTTTTTATGTCAAGAACGAAAAAGCAGAACAGGCAAAACGCTATGCACAGACGCATCAAAAGACTGTAGAGGTAGCTGTTGAGAAAAAAGTGCCTTATGAGAAATGCGAAAAATGTGACCGTACTGTTTACCAAAAAGCAAAAGAGAAATGCGATAACCGCAAAAGTCAGTTGGAAAAGAAATATAAAAATATGACAACTGGTTATGAAAGTATCCTGTTCCTACTGGCATGGTACAGCTTAACAACAACACTGTTTACTGCTATTCTTTCGCCAGTTTTCCTTAACGATTGTATCACCTTTTTCGGTGTGTTAGGAAAAGGAATGGGAAGATTGTTTCGGGAGTTTGTCATAGGGGCAGATTCTTTCGGACAGTTAAGTGGCGGAATACCTAACCGTATCCTTTCCGGGCTTATGTACTGGCTGATCGCAGTTATTGTTATGGGAATTTTATTCATAATAACTGGATTACTGATAGTTGGGATTGGTTATCAGGTGGGAAAAATCTACCGGAAATATTGCTGGGATATCCTTAGTATCATAGTGGCGATAACGAGTACAGCTATTGTAATTTACTTTGGAGAATGGATAAAATCAATCATTTCGATGAACCTTATTCTACTGTTACTTCTTGTGCACGTGGTCTATATCGGAATCCGATGTTATGTGAAAGACTGGCGGGAGGAACGAGGATATTACTAAAACAAAAAGAAAACAGGAAGATTTTGTAAAGTATCTTCCTGTTTTTTCTAAAGCAGACTATTGATTGTATTTATATTAAGTTTTCAACAACAATGTAACCATTGAAATTACATCTGTTTTTTGATATGATTACTGTCAAAGAGAGGTGTTTATAATGCAGATTTCAAGCAGATTTACAATGGCAATCCATATGTTTGCCTGTATAGATACATTTTCGGATCAGAAGATGACTAGTGATTTTATGGCAGCAAGCATTGGAACTAATCCGGTGATTGTTCGTAAAATATTGCAACAATTAAAGGCTGCTGGTCTTATTGAAGTTGCAAGAGGTACAGGCGGTGTGACAATTACCAGACCATTGGAGCAGATTACATTCCTTGATGTGTATAAAGCAGTGGAATGTGCACCAGAAGAAGAACTGTTTCATTTTCATGAGAATCCCAATCAGAAATGTCCGGTAGGAAAGAATATTCACCATGTTCTTGATAAGAGACTGTTAGAAGTACAGAGGGCCATGGAGGAAAAACTTTCAGAAATGACACTTGCTGATGTGAAAAAAGATATTGCAGTGTATACAGAGGAAGAGTAGTCTACAGAAGGCTTCGGATGCGTGATTATATTATCACAATTTCCGGAGCCTTTTCGTTTTTCATAATCAATGTAAAATCTTCAAAAGGAGTTGTAACAAAAAAAGTTACAAAAAGTTTGATGTAACTATTGACATTACATTAAACTGGTGATATTGTATAGCTGCAAGATGTAACAATCGTTGTTACAATATATCAAGGAGGTAATTTAAAATGCAGAAAGTAGTAGAATTTTTACAGAAAAACCCGGTTCAGTATTTAGCAACCGTCGGAAGAGATGGAAAGGCAAAATGCCGTCCATTCATGTTCTGTTTTGAGCAGGACGGAAAGCTTTGGTTCTGTACTAACAACACAAAGGATGTTTACAAGGATATGTTAGCAAATCCTGAAGTAGAAGTATCAGTATCTTCCCCTGAATACGCATGGATTCGCCTTCATGGCAAAGCAGTATTTGAGGACAACAAGAGTGTAAAGGAAGGATGCATGAACAATCCTATCGTTAAGGGACAGTACCAGACAGCAGATAATCCTATTTTTGAGGTGTTCTATCTTGAAAATCCGCATGGTTTAATCGCAGATTTCTCTGGAAATCCACCTTATGAATTTTAAAGATAATTAACAGAAAAAATTACAGTCTTCGGGGCAAGGTGTAATTCCTGACCGGCAGTATAGTCTGCGAGCAAAAGCTGATATGGTGCAATTCCATAACCGACGGTAAAGTCCGGATGAGAGAAGATATGATAAAACAAGTCCCGCAGGAAATCCCGTCCTGCGGGCTGTTTTAATTGCCATGATGACATATAAAAAACTTACACCGATACTGAAAGGAGAGACTTTGAAATGACAAAAATGGATTATCTTAAACTTCTGGTGGATGAAATTCATTCAACAACAGTTGCAACGATAGGTTCAGATGGACATCCTCAGACAAGAATCATAGATATGATGTACTATGATGAAGAAGGTGTGTATTTCCTTACAGCAAAGGGAAAAGCATTTTATGACCAGTTAATGGAGCAGCAGTATGTGGCAATATCCGCAACAAAAGACAAAATTGCGGTGTCTCTGCGTGGAAAAATAAAGAACATCGAAAAAAAGAATCTTGATATTATGTTTGAAAAAAATCCATATATGAAGAAAATCTATCCGGGAGATACGAAAGACGCAATCGAAGTGTTTCGGCTGTATGAGGCACAGGGAGAGTATTTTGATATCAGCAATCCATCAAATATTGTGAGGGATACTATAACAATTGGAAAAACCGAGGCAGTTCAGACAGGGTATTTTATTGGAAAAGAATGTATTGGATGCAAACTGTGTTACTCTGTATGTCCGCAAAAATGCATTGATATATCTTCAGTTCCGGTTACTATCAACCAGAATCATTGTCTGCATTGCGGAAGATGTGCAGAAATTTGTCCGAAGCAGTGTATTGAGAAAAGAGGTTCATTATGATTTTTAAGAAAATCAGAAAAGGGCATGCTGACTGGAGAAACTTTTTATGTAGTACTCCGGCAAGGGATTATGTATTCCAAAAGGATGCATATGAAGACCAGATTGACAGGGCAGCAAAGAATATAAGAAATACAGACTGTGTTATAATCGGGGCAGGAGCCGGGGCATCGACAGCTGCGGGAATCCAATATGGTGGTAAAAGGTTTACAGACAATTTTGCAGAATTTATAAAAAAATACGGTGAGTACTACATGACAGATATGTATGCAGCCGGATTTTATCCATATCCGTCTGAGGAGGCAAAGTGGGGATACTGGTCAAAACATGCATTGATGAACCGCTTTGATCCTCCGGCATTGCCGCTTTATACAGAGCTTTATGATATTGTAAAGAACAAAGAATATTTTGTACTTACAACCAATGTGGATCATCAGTTTTATAAAGCGGGATTCGATGAAAAAAGAATATTTGCAACACAGGGAGATTATGGGAAAATCCAGTGCCAGAAAGCCTGTCATCCAAAGACTTACGATGCAAAAGACCTGTTTCGTAAAATGGATAAAGCAAGAAGAGACTGCCTGATTCCATCAGAACTTGTACCAAAATGTCCGGTGTGTGGCGGCAATATGGCTATGAATCTCCGTTGTGATAATTATTTTGTGGAAGATGAAGCGTGGCATGAGGCAGCCGACAGGTATGCGGGGTTTCTGGAACAGCATAAAGATAAAAAAGTTGTTCTTTTGGAACTTGGAGTTGGATTTAATACGCCGATTATTATACGTTTCCCTTTTGAAAAGATGGTGAGGGAGAACTCGTCTTATAGTTTGATACGCCTGAATATGGATGAAGCGGTAGTTCCGGAAAGCTTCGGGGAACGTGCAATCGGTATTGGCGGTGATATGGCAAAGGCAATTACTGATATAAGGGGGCTGGTATTATGACACAGGATGAGCGAAGAGAATATCTGATTCAGTATCTTTTAAAAGAAGAAATACCGTTTGGCAGACAGAACATTCCTACGGATAAGCAGGGGCAGGAAAATCTGCTCCGCTCACTTATGAATGTCAGACCGCCAAGACCAATCAGTAATGATTTTTTGAAAATACAGGATGAGTATCTTACAGAAAGAAATATAGAGCGTGGAATCACAGATGTTGACACGCTTGCACCTGTAAAATCCGATTCGAGATTATATATCTGGCAGGGGGATATTACCACTTTGAAATGTGATGCGATCGTGAATGCGTGTAACTCACAGATGCTTGGTTGTTTTTCACCGATGCATGCCTGTATTGATAACTTTATTCATACTTATGCTGGAATGGAACTTCGTCTGAAAATGCATGAAATTATGGCAAAGCAGGGGCATGAAGAAGAGACCGGCAAAGCAAAGATAACATCGGGATACAATCTTCCGACAAAATATATTCTTCATACGGTAGGACCTATTATACAATGGAAAGTCACAAAAGAAGATGAAGACCTGTTGGCAAACTGCTACACAGAGTGCCTAAAGCTTGCAGCTGATACTGGTGTGGAATCTATTGCATTCTGTTGTTTGTCTACAGGTGTATTCCGTTTTCCACAGCAACGAGCTGCCGAGATTGCAACGAACACTGTAAAGCAGTATCTTAACAAAGACAGCAGAATAAAAAAGGTAATCTTTAATGTGTTTAAAGATGAAGATTTAAAAATATACAGTGGATTGTTATAAGCGTTTGTTGAAATATCCGATAAATCTTATTGTACTGTTACTGCCTGAGAATGTGATTTATATTGGAATCCGATGTTAAGTGAACGACTGGTGGGAAGAACGAGAATATTATTAAAAAAAGTGGACAGTTCACCAATTGGGGGCTGTCCACTGAGAGGACGGCGGTTAGTCACTGCCTCCTACTCAATTTTTAACAGGAAATATTAAAGTTCAAGTGAATCTTCTGCATCAACCCACATCTGTAAATTTCCATCAAGATATAATCTTGCATATTCCAGTGGTTCGTCAATAGCAAGTGTATTTAATGCACAGTCTGATCCAGGCGTGGTTTTTAAGTCCTTCTCAGCTTCCCAGCAGTCAATGCGAAGCATATAGCCGGCACTGGTATAAACATCAATACTGTTGCATTGTGGATTATATTCTGCAAATATTGTTCTCATCGTATCTTATCTCCTTATCGATCAATAAATCATCAGTTACAAAAATCAGAAGCATTTCAATCAGTTCACCATGTCACTTTTATTTTGTGTTATACTGTTTTATATGATTTTCTTGCCCTTGTATTTTCCCTTATCAGAGTTTGTAAACACTGGCGGGACGATATAACACAAGGGAAACAATAAGGGAAAGCTCACCTGCGACAAATCCAGTGTTTTCAAGGGTTTACAGAGAATTTAATAACAAAATATAACAGTTATTAAATCTCTTAAAACAGGTGAAATCTCAATCGGAATTTGAAAGGATGATGATATGATGGATAAATTAAAAAAGAACATGGTTTTCTACCTACTGTTGCTGATAGATTTTTATATCGTTCCTTGGTTTATAAAAAACACAGGAAGTGCAATGATTGTTATGTTAGTAATTATTCCTCTAATATGTTTAATAACCTCTGTTTTTTATGGGATTAGGAATGGTTTTAACTTCTGGTATATTTTGATTGTAGCAATAATGTTTGCGCCATCTATATTTATATTTTATAACTCAAGTGCATGGGTTTATGTAGTTGGATATGCTGTTATTGCATTATTGGGAAATTTAATAGCATTGCCATTAGGAAAAAGATAACTTCCAGTTTGTCGAACACATGAAAATTTGAATTTCATGGAGTGAATATTATGTTGAAAAAATATAAGATTGGGTTTGATATTTGGGGGATAATAGTCTTTTTGATTATTATGATACCAAATTTCATATGGTTTGCTGTTCCTGCACCTAATGATATACTTAGAACAGAGTCGGTTACCGTAGTAATAGATGCAATAGGTTCAATTTGCCAAGTACTAATGATATGTGCATTATGTGTATTTATAAACCCCGAGAGAAAAAAACTAAATTTCACAAAGATAATAATTGCGATGATTTGTTGTTGCGTGACATATTTTGTAAGTTGGTTATTCTATTATTGGGGAATAACCAATGCAGTCGTTATTCTTGGATTAACGATACCATCATGTATGGCTTTTTTATTTTTTGCTATTGATAGAAAGAATCATATTTCTATTGTTCCAATCTCAATTTTTACTATATGCCATTTTATATATGGTGTAGTTAATTATATTATTTGATAATTTAAATTGCGACATATGCGAAAATTCCAGTTTCATGTTGCTTTTAATAATTGAATATTGAATGATTTTACATAGCCGTTAAGGAGTAATTTTTGCTCCCTAGCGGCTTATTTTATTTTTCAAAGTAGGAGGTGAGAAAATTGAAAATTAGAAAGGTTGATGACAAACCGATGGTCATTCACACCAAGGAGAAAGCCAAGATTCATGCCCACGAACCGAAGGGAGCTAAGATTAAAGGCAGCAACATCTATACAGTAGAGAGAGGTTCTAAGACAGCTGGTGCAAGTACAAATGTTGCGTGTTGGTAATAGCAATTTTGTATGGTAGAGGAGTTGAACTGAATTGGAGAAGAATTGGAGTACAGTGCAGTTGCATTGCAGAGAGTGTAATGCGAGGATGATGGATTACACATTGTGTCAGGACGATGACCGGATCGTCCTGCAGGGCATTACGATCAAATGCAATCGCTGCAAACGGGTAATGATGTTGAAGAAATATACAGAAGGCATGATACGGAAGCGTGCCGGCAAAGGTGTGTTCTGTATCTGACAGATCTGGGATCTGTTACATAGAAACAAAATTACAATTAAATGAACAGCCCACCTGATAAGGGCACATCAGCAATTATGGAAGTACCAGAGACGCAGGGGAAAGATAACCAGTAGATAACTGGCTTTCCTTTGCGTCTTTTTGCGTGAATCAGGGAGCGGAAAATTCAAAGATAATTTTCACCATATTAATTCTGGCTATCGAGATGGCTGGAAAGGATGAAGAATTATGATAATTTATGACATGGAAGCAAGCGGTAAGAGATTAAAGACATTAAGAAAACAGGCAGAAAAGACACAGGAGCAGGTAGCGGAGGCAGTTGGACTTGAGCCGGGAACGATCAGCCGGATAGAGCGGGGAGTGAAGGGAATGTCGATTGACTCGCTGTTGATGTTTAGTGAAATTTATCGAGTGAGTACGGATTACATACTGAAGGGGGATAAGACCGTGACACCATATTAAAATATGATCTGAGAGGAAAAATAATGCATAAGAATACATAGATAACAGCAAAGCCAGACTATTTTAACAAAAAATGTCAAATATCAACGAACTCCTCATTGCCATAACGCCCAAAATACAGTAAAATATTAGCAAATCCGTAAGACACAAGGAGTAACAGTTATCATGCAGTTTAAGAAAACACTGGAAATCAAGGCAAATCATAAGCAGGTGGTAATCAATGTCGCAGATATACTATATATCAAGGCATCGGTGAATGACTGTTACATTCATGTGACAAGCGGAAGCGTATATAAGACCAGAAGCACCTTAGAGGCAATGGAGGCACAGGTTGGGGAATATTTTCTGAAAGTGCATCGTACCTATCTGGTGTGTATCATGGCAATCCATGCATTAGAAGATACGCTGACACTTATCAATGGAGAAGAACTCAACTATGCAACACGCAGGAGAAAGGAAATCCTTGCACAGCTGCAGGAGAAGCAGAGAAAGCTTATAGCAACTTTTGCCCTGCCGAACACTCCTAAGACACCGGAAGAGTATCATGCATTTTACCAGAGCTTTGACCAGATGCCGTTTGCCGTTACAGATATCGAGATGATATTCAATGAGGACAGGCATGCTGTGGACTGGATATTCCGCTATGGTAACGAGAAGCTGGCAGAAGTGGAGAGAGTACCTCTAAGTGGACTCATCGGTAACAGCTTTGGCAGTATCTTCTCCAATATGGACGATAAATGGCTGTGTACTTACGAGCGGGCAACGTTGTATGGAGAACGTCTTGAGATTATGGCTTATAGTCCGGAGATAGATACCGAGCTTAAGATTATCTGTTTCCCGACATTTTCGGGACACTGCGGATGTATGTTATTCCTGTTGGATGAGATACACTGTGCACAGAAACAGGATGAGTTGTCACAGATATGGAAGAATTACCTGTTAAAGCAGGAATAAATGCTGTGACGAACTGCATAAATAGACTGAAAAATGTCATTTCATCAAAAAAAAGAGGTGAGATGGCATTTTTCATGAGAAATTTTATGCGAAATTGAACAAATTGCCACATGAACCTTGAGTAAAATAAGGGGGTATGGTAAAATATTTCCAAATATATGATAGAGAATTTTCTATCAATGACATATAAGATAGACGCAGATGATAGGATACACGAACTGCTATACGGCTGCGAGCCAAAAGCAGTTTAATCCACAGATATAAGAAAGGAGGCAGTCTATGAGAAAAAAGATACGCTGGATAAAAAGAGGTCTGGCGGTAATGCTATCTGTCTGCATGGTATTCGGTGTGGCACCGATTCAGGCAGGAGCAGAGGAAAATGATTCAGAAATTGCAGTGCAGGCAAATGATAGTGCTGGAAAGACTGAACAGCAATCCACGGAAGAGGAAGAGTGTAAGCATGAGGGGGTTGAAATAACTTTCAACAGCAACGGTTTCGGAAACTGCCCGAAATGCAATGCAACCGTATATCAGCCTGCTGTTGAAACAACTGACAAATATGACATTGACGATGACAGCATGAAAGAGAATGTTTACGAAATCAGCAATGCAGGTCAGCTGTACTGGTTTGCAGGACTTGTAAACGGCACTCTTGATGGAGTTGAACAAAACAAATTAGCCAATGCAATTCTGACAGCCAACATCACAGTAAATGAAAATCTTCTTGATTCCTTACAATACGATACAGAGGGTAATGTTTCCAACGGAAGTGATTTTATAACCTGGACACCGATTGCAGATTGTATGGAAAATAATATAACACAGTATTCAGGAACGTTTGACGGAAATAATAAAACCGTAAGTGGTTTGTACTTTAATGGTAATTCAATACGTATTGGATTATTCGGAAGTTCCGAAGCCGATGGCAACATAAAAAATGTTGGAGTTGTTGATTCCTATTTTAAAGGAAATAATTTTGTGGGCGGTGTGTGTGGACGCAATGACGGCACAATCACAAACTGTTATAATGCAGGGAATCTTACCGGTATTGATGAGTCATCTGCTACTATAGGCGGTATATGTGGATACAATGGTGGCACAATCACAAACTGTTATAACACAGGAACTGTTACCGCTACCGGCTCAGTAGCTTCTGTGGGTGGTGTGTGTGGCTGTAGTATTGCACCAATTTCAAACTGTTATAACATAGGAACCGTTACTGCTACTAGCTCAGATACTGATATAAGCGGTATATGTGGATACTATTATGGGCCAATCAAAAATTGCTATCACCTCGCAGACACAGAAGATGAAAATGGCGGCAAAACCGCCGCACAATTCGCAAGCGGTGAAATTGCGTATCTTCTCTCACAAGGTTGTACAGTAGGTGAAGGTGAAGATGCCGCAACTTACAGTGGTTCTGTATGGGGGCAGGCACTTGGCGGAAATGGTGATACATATCCTGTTCTTGATAGCACAAAAAGAGTTTATCAGGTAGATAAATATGACGGCTGTGAAGGAAAACCGGGCAGTTCAACAAAGGTATATTCCAATCAGAGTACGTCAATATATGAAGAACATTCTTTTGCTTATGAGCCTGTAGAAAATGGTAATGCTATTAAGGCAACTTGTAACGAGTGTGGTGCAACCTACACCGTAAAACTTACACGGCCGGCAGCAACATCAGATGAAAAAATTGTCTATGATGGAACAGAAAAGAAAGCCGGAACAGCAATAGATTCTGGAAACACGGGTATAGAGACAATTCCTGAAAATGCCATTACCTATGCAACGGTAACAAATGGCACACCATCTACTTATAGTACAACAGCACCGAAAAATGCCGGTACATACAAAGCAAAGCTTACATTAGGCAAAGGAGATAACATAGTTTCTATTGAGATAAATTTTACGATTGAAAAAGCAGCTAAGGCACTAAATATGCCGGAAGCTGCGATGACTCCGGCACACAGCACAAAAAAGGTTGGCGATATTACACTTCCGGATGGCTGGAACTGGTCTGATAACGATAAGGATAAAGTACTTACAGATGGTGTGGCTGTGACAGCAACAGCAGTTTATACAGGAGCTGACAAGGGTAATTACGAGACAGAAAGTGTAAGTATTATGATCACAAGAAGCGTATGTGACCATACGGATACGGAAGTGAGAGGTAAGAAAGATGTTACCTGTACCGAGGATGGATACAGTGGCGATGTCTATTGTAAGGACTGTACCGTATTAGTGACCAAAGGATCTGTGATCACGCATCCGGGTCATCTGTTAAGAGAAGTAGCAGCAAAGGATGCGACAGCGACTGTGGCAGGCAATATAGCATACTATGTATGTGAGAATGCAGGCTGCGGCAAGTACTTTGCGGATAATGCGGCGAAGACGGAGATTACCGATAAGTCAAGCATTATCATTCCAGCTACAGGAGGTGGTTCATCGTCAGGAGGTGGTTCTTCATCCAGTGGCGGTGCCTCAAGTGGAGGCTCATCAAGTGATGGTACATCTGGTGGCGGTACATCATCGGGAACAACCGATAAGCCGGGAACAACCGACAAGCCGGGAGCAACAGAGCAGCCTGAAGAAAACGATAAGCCGTCTGTACCGAAAAAAGGTACGAAGATAAAGGGCAACGATGGTTCGACTTACATAGTTACGAGTGGCAAGGGCAAAACACCGACAGTACAGTACACTGCTCCAAAGAGTACTGCAAAAGGAACGGCTACCATTCCGGCAAAGGTTAAGGTTGATGGAGTATCTTATAAAGTAACATCCATTGCGGACAATGCCTTTAAGAACAATAAGAAAATTACAAAGGTAGTGATTGGCTCAAACATTGTTACAATTGGAAAGAATGCGTTTGCCAAGTGTACAAATATAACAAGTATTGTAATAGGAAAGAATGTTACAAAGATAGAAAAAAATGCTTTTTATGGCTGCAGGAAGTTGAAGAAGATTACGATTAAATCAGAGAAACTGACTTCAAAATCAGTAGCGAAATATGCTTTTAGCCGTATCGGCAAAAAGACAGTGATCAAAGTTCCCACAAGTAAATATAAAGCATACAAGAAGATGCTTTATAAAAAGGGACTGAATAAGAAAGTCCGAATTTTGAAATATTGATGCAAAAAGAGGGTTGGTGATATCACACCAAAGTTGGCAAATCAGGGAGGATTTATAGGGCAAACCCCATGCATCAAGATGTTGCAGCATTATGATGTTATAGAGGCGGCAGTACCACATCTTACTAGAGTGGTGTCTGCCGTTTTCTAACAGCAGTATGTATTTGGTTCCTTTGCCTGTTTGGAAGTATACAGGTATATGCGGCAGAATATTATGGAGATTTTCAATTACGAAGATAATGGAGAAAACGTATCAATTTATGCGTATAAGCCATCATAGACCATATACTGTCAGTAGTGCCGGTCTACCGGCTTGGCTGCAACATGGATATCGAGGCGGCGAGGGTGGCTTATGAAGGAATGAACAGACTTAAGAAACAGGAGGAATCGTGAAGACAGCTTATGAGGAATATCTACGGAAATATCACACTCTTACTTACAAAAATGTAGGAGTGAGTATGTTGCCACTGTTAAAGCAGGGACGGGATCCTTTTACGGTGCGTGAGATGAAGCAGGGCGAAAGCTGTAAGTTATGGGATGTAGTATTGTATATAAGAGGCACAGACCAGTATGTGCTTCACAGAATTATCAAGGTATATGAAGATTCCTATGATATCCTTGGCGATAACTGCATTGGGATAGAGCGTGGAATCAAAAAGACAGATGTTCTTGGTGTTATGACCGATTTTACCCACAAAGGAAAGCAGTGTAAGACCGGTGACATAGGATACCGTTGTAGTGTCAGAGGGACTTGCCACGATTGTTCCGGGCGTAGCCGGAATGATAACGAAGATGGCAGGAGCCCTTGTGGTGATCCTTATTATGGAACCGAGGTTTGCCTATATCCTTGTGCCTGGTGGAATACTTCTGGTGTTGCTTACTTATATTTTCAGAAAGCAGCTAAAGAAGCTGCACAAGCAGATGCAGGAAAAGGATGGATTTGTCCGTATCTTCTTGCAGGAGCATCTTGGCAGTCTGATGATCGTCAAAGCATTTGGCATAGTAATTATGACGTTGTTTTGGAATATGAAAATATACGGTGTGAGTATTCTAAGAGGAATGAACAGTGTATAAAGGAAAGGTGTCCATATTATGAGTAAAAAGAAAATAGCATTTATATGTGTTCATAATTCATGTAGAAGCCAGATTGCGGAGGCTCTCGGAAAACATTTGGCATCAGATGTATTTGAAAGCTATTCTGCAGGAACAGAAATAAAATCATCAATTAATCAGGACGCAGTGCGTATTATGAAAGAAATGTATGGTATTGATATGGAGCAGACTCAGTATTCTAAACTAATTTTAGATATTCCAAAACCTGATATTGCTATTTCTATGGGATGTAATGTAGGATGCCCATTTATTGGAAGAGCATTTGATGATAATTGGGGGCTTGAAGATCCAACGGAAAAGAGTGATGATGAATTTGTAATTACAATTAAAAAGATTGAAGAGCATATTATAAAACTGAAAGAAGAATTAACATAGTGAACAGAACACAAAATTATGCCAAAGCACTAATTGTTTTGCTTGCATTATATTTCATTGTTAAGTGGGCTGTCAAAAAAAGGAATAGAAGAAGTCTATATGGATATTACGTGGAAAGTCACTGCCGAAGATATTGAGGCAGAAGAAATATGTAATAAATTTGGTCTTAACGAAGATGAGAAATAGAAATGATGCAATATCAATCGATTCGCCTTGTATGATTGCAGTAGCTCTAAAAGAAACAAAAGAAATGATTGGTGAAATAATTGTTAAGCCAAAGGATAATACAATTTCCTTAGGATATACTTTTTCTTATAAATATCATCGACAAGGATATGCTTTTGAGGCTCTAACCGTTTTGCATGAGCATCTCAATAAGATGGCTCCGGAATGGGAGTTTATCAGTTTTACAGAATGCGAGAATATAGCCGGTATCGAATTGCTTAAGAAATTAGGGTATAAGGATCTCGGCCATGTTTCGCACTTTCGGTATTATAGAAAATGCAGTTGTTTTAGCTTTGCATATAGGATAAAATATATCGGTAGAAATTTATTTTTTGTAATATATAAAAGTCCGAAGGTGAAGAAAAGATGAAAGAAATTATCATTGCAATGGATTCTTTCAAAGGCAGCATGACTTCGTTAGAAGCTGGAAATGCAATTAAAAAGGCAATACAAAACATTTATCCTGCATGGAATATAAAAGTATATCCGGTTGCGGATGGAGGAGAGGGAACTCTGGAGGCATTAACCTATCAGCAAAAAGTGACAAAACGCACTTGCATGGTAACCGGACCGCTTGGAAATCCGATTAAAGCATCGTATCTGTGGTATGAGCGTAATTTAGAAAAGACTGCTGTGATTGAAATGGCACAGGCTGCCGGACTGCCGCTTGTGCCGGAAGAAAAGCGGAATCCTTTGCATACAACGACGTATGGTGTCGGAGAATTGATACAGAATGCGATTCGTCAGGGATGTACCAGATTTATTATCGGAATCGGAGGAAGTGCAACAAACGATGCCGGAGTTGGGATGTTACAGGCATTGGGCTATCATTTTTATGACGTATCGGGAAAGGAAGTCCCTTTCGGTGCAAAAGGATTAGAAAAGATAGTTAATATTAGAACAGAAGATGTATCAGAGAATCTTTTGAAGTGTCAATTTCAAATTGCCTGTGATGTAAAGAATCCGTTGGTTGGTGTATCAGGCTGCAGCAGGATATATGGTCCTCAAAAGGGTGCTACAGAAAAAGAGACAGATAAGATGGACAGTGCAATGGAGCAATTTGCAAATCTCGTAGAAGATACTGCCTGGCAGGACAAAAAACGAATACACCCCAAGGGGAATAGAAATACACCGGGAGCAGGAGCGGCAGGTGGCATAGGATATGCTTTTATGATGTTTTTAAATGGTATGCTGCGACCGGGGATTGACATTGTATTAGATGAGATCGGATTAGAAGAAAAGATTACACAGGCTGATCTTGTGATCACCGGAGAAGGCAGACTGGATGCACAGACATTAATGGGAAAAACACCTGCAGGTGTCGCATCCCTTGCAAAGAAATATCATAAAAGGGTTCTGGCAATAGCCGGCTGCTTTGGAGATGATGTGATACAATGCAAACAGAGTGGTTTGTTTGATGACTGTCTTGCCGTGAAGGATATCTTATCTGAACAGGAACAGATTCATGCAATGGAAAAAAGGAATGCAACTGCTCATTTGCAAAAGCTTGTAAAGCAGTATTTTGTCAATTGGTAGTCATTGCAAATAAATTTAGGTATCTTTTTTTAGTAGAAAGTATTATACTATTTTATAACAACAGCGTAAGATAAGGGGAAAGAAGAATATGTTTGGTTTATTACAACTTATTTTTGTAGTTATGTTTTGTATTGCATCAGGAATTATTATTTTTACAGTGATTCATGGAATCAGTACATGGAATAAGAATAATCATTCACCAAGATTAACCGTACCGGCAAAGGTCGTAGCAAAAAGGATGGAAGTAGATTCGCATTATCATGGTAATAGCGGAGGAATGACAGGGATGAGTACGGATACAACATATTATGTGACGTTTCAGGTAGAAAGCGGAGACAGAATGGAATTATCGGTTGACGACTCTGAGTATGGTATGTTAGTGGAAGGTGATGAAGGAAAGCTGACATTTCAGGGTAGCAGATATCTTGGATTTGAACAATAACAAAAGGAGCAGCAAACGTATTTGCGTTTTCTGCTCCTTTGTGTGTGATTGTTTTTTAGCGTAATTAAGTTTTTGGAAAATTAAATATTGAAAAGGGCAATTCTTTTGTATAATGATTTAGGTGATGGTTACATTTTGTGTTATAATGTGTTATCAAAGCTTTGCAAAAAATTTAATGACAAAATTTAATAGTTATTAAATCTCTTAAAACAGGTAAAATCTCAATCTGAAGTTGTGGAGGAGAAGAAAATGAAACAAACGAAGAACATTTTATTATGGTTCATAATTGCATTAAATATTGTTGGAGTTATTTGTCTGATCTATTTTGCTATTCCATATTTTACGCATAATGTTACAGTAACAAATCCTGATGCAATGTTGCCAATGGAAGCATGGGATATTGCGGGAATGGCATTGACAATTGGTTTTGTTCCGCTTTTGATTGCTAATCTGCTTTGCTTTGCAACTGTAAAAGCGAGGCAGAAGTTTGTGAATTTTTTGTACTTTATTCCGAGCACTGTATGCTTTATTATCGTGTTAAGTTACTGGATACCGGCTTTGGAATAATGGAGTCAGGTTTCCGATCTCATGTCCCATGAAAAAGAAATGGGAAAAACCCGGTTTAGTGTTTCATATGTATCAAAAGCGTCATTGTCTTCATTGACGACTTTTGTCTTTATGATCTGTGCTTTCTCTTTATCAGAAAATGTTTTTTGATAAAAAAATTCATTTAACCATTTTCTAAGCGCACAGGTTTCCCAGGTAACAGCCTTGTTTTTGTCATGATAAGCATGTTTTGCGATACAATGATCGGAAAGCAGGATCAGTTCATTATCTTTCTTTTCTAAAACTTTCCAGGCAATTTTTTCATCATCATATTTTCCAAAAGCAACCGTATCACCGGCTTTTGCTTTTGCAATATCCGTATACTCGATCTTTTCCACTTTCTGTTCAATATAATGTCCTGCTGCTTCTTCCTGTGCATTGTTTTTGTTGTACAGATACCATGCAATTCCTGCGATCGCTGCAAGGATCGCCACTACTAATACTATTAAAATAACACCTGATTTTTTCTTTTTTGTCTGTCTCATGATGATATCCTCCAAATTTTTTTCAGTGTTATTTTCATTTTTTGGATAGGAAAATATTCATATTGTGAGATTTTTTGTTTTAGGAATAAATGATCGATAGCAATGTATCTATATTGTTTTTTCAAAAGTGCGATATATTTACAAATATTGATTTTATGATATCATCAATAGTGATAAGAAACTGCTTAGGCAGAACGGACAGCGTTTTGGTTGATAAAAGAAAAGAGGAAAAAAGATGGGACATTTCTATTTTGTAAGACACGGACAGACGATCTGGAATGTGGAAAATAAGATTTGTGGTGCGACAGATATCGCTTTGACTAAGAAAGGGCATGAGCAGGCAATGCAAACAGGCGAAAAGATCTTAGCAGATAAGTTAGAGGCAGATGAAATCTTATATTCACCGCTTATGCGTGCAGCGGATACGGCAAAACACATCGCTAAGATCACAGGAATACCGGCACGCATGGAGCCAAGACTGAAAGAACAGAATTTCGGAAAATGGGAGTCAACACCAAGAGATGGTGCAGAGTTTCAAAAAGCAAAAATGCAATTTCTTGACAGCTATGATGGCGGAGAATCTATGTTCCGGTTAGCACAAAGAATTTATAATCTGTTAGACGATATCAGGAAAGAGTCTGATCAAAAAACATATATTTTGGTTGCCCATAACGGAATCGCACGGGTGGTACAATCGTATTTTTATGATATGACAAATGAGGAATATGCTGCATGGGGAATTGATAATTGTGAAGTGGTACGCTATGATTTTTCATAGGAAAGCCAAATAACGTTAAAATTTCGAGAAAGGAAAATATGTGGCGATTTCATGAAATTTACTATTAACCAGCATTGATCACAAAGGTAAAATACCATTCAAAAAAAAATACAAAATCTCTTGACATATCAAAAAAGCGTACTATAATACAATATTGAAAATACAAAAAAATGTTCACCAAAATTCGTTGATGAGAACAATGTCTGATGAAGTTTTATTTGCAGAGAGCCTGTGGTCGGTGTAAACAGGTAATGAACAAATCAGGATATCCTCTCTAAGAAGCAGGCTGAAAGCAAGCGATAGTGATGCATTGCCGGTAAGTTTTGTCGGTTTCCACCGTTATATGGATAGCATATGTTGGTATGTGAAGAGCTGTAATGATTTTACAGAATCAGGGTGGTAACGCGGATTATATTCGTCCCTTTTTTAGTCGAACGACTAGAAAAGGGACTTTTTTCGTATAAATTGAAACCACTCTGCCGCTTAGAAGAGTTTTAGTGAGCAGATATTAAGGAGGAACATCATGAAAGCATTACAAAAAGTCAGTAAATTTTTATCCGATTACACATCAATCGTTGTTATAGCGATTGCGGTGATCACATTCTTTGTACCCGGTATGATGGCATGGGTAAACAATATGTTGTTTGTTGATTTTGTTGCAAACAAATTTACGAACCAGTCTATTATCATTGGTATTATCATGTTCAGCATGGGACTTACGTTGACAGCACAGGATTTTAAAATCTTAGCAAAGAGACCTTTTGATATCTGCGTTGGAGCGATTGCCCAGTATCTGATCATGCCGTTCTTAGCATTAGGAATCACCAAAGCACTTGCACTTCCCGATGCAATCGGACTTGGACTTATTTTAGTCGGATGTTGTCCTGGCGGTGTTTCATCAAACATCATGTCTTATCTTTGTGGCGGAGATGTTGCCTTTTCGGTTGGAATGACAACAGTATCAACAATCCTTTCCCCATTTATGACCCCATTTTTGGTATCACTTCTTGCCAGTGGAACACATATTTCGATCAGTGCGCTTCCAATGTTTGTATCTATCGTTGAAACGGTTATTTTGCCGGTTGCAATTGGATTTTTATTAAATTACTTATTTGGTAAGAAGAAATTATTTATGGAATTACAAAAGGTTATGCCGGGTATCGCTGTTCTTGGTCTTGCCTGTGTCGTTGGTGGCGTTGTTTCTTCACAGGGTTCTAAATTCTTTGAATCCGGTGTTGTGATCTTTGTTGCTGTTCTTTTACATAACGGACTTGGTTATTTACTTGGTTATGGTGCAGGAAAGCTTGTCGGAATGAATACAGCAAAGAAGAGAACGATCTCAATCGAAGTCGGTATGCAAAATGCCGGACTTGCTACAAATCTTGCAACGACAACAGCACAGTTTGCATCAGCTCCGGAATCTGCTATTATCTGTGCGGTATCCTGCACATGGCATTCTATTTCAGGAACGTTACTTGCCGGTGCATTTGCATTAAAAGACAGATTAAAAGAAAAGAAGCAGGAAAGCGAAGCCTAAAATGCTTTTAAAGCAGTAGCTGATTTAAGATTTTGACAGGTTAGCGTAATTACGTTTCAGATGTAAGAAAAATAGTATCAGAAAAGCCGTTTCATAAATGTGGAATGGCTTTTTTGTTATGGAATAGGAAATTGCTCATACAGTAGTGGTATATCAACAAGAATTGCTTTAGCAATTCTTGGAGTGCAAAGCGCTGGCTTTGCACTTTTTTATGGAATAGGAAAATGCTCGTATAGTAGTGGTATATCAACAAGAATTGCTTTAGCAATTCTTGGAGTGCAAAGCGCTGGCTTTGCACTTTTTTATGGAATAGGAAAATGCTCGTATAGTAGTGGTATATCAACAAGAATTGCTTTAGCAATTCTTGGAGTGCAAAGCGCTGGCTTTGCACTTTTTTATGCAATTCGTGGCAAAAAGCAATGTGTATCCTTTACAGTTAGCATAGTATACTGTATTATTTGAATTATTAAATCAAAAGTTGATATGGTAAGAAAGATTGAGAAAGGATTACAGGTTTGGTATGGAAAAAATGAATAAAGAATATCCGGTTTTTAGTAATTGGAAGTTTGTGTTTCATGAGATGTACAGCTTAGATCATAAATATCCATGGTATATTGCAATTCGTTCTGTAGCTGGATTTTTAGCTCCGTTTATTGCAGCGATCATTCCGAGTGTTGCGATCAGTCTGGTTGAAAAAAGAGCTGATTTTTTAACCTTTTTTGGTATAATGCTTGTGTTTGTACTTGGGAATATGATCATAGGAATCATTTCTGCGAAGTATGATTTTCTGATAAAAAAGAAGAATTACAAGGTACAGTTTCAGTCTGTCCAGAAGAAGGTAATCAGTAAAATTATGACGGTGGATTATCAAATTCTGGAGAGTGTAGAAGGAAAACGACTGGCGGATGGTGCAAAATATAGTTACTGCGTGGAATGGAATGGCTGGAGCCGTATTATGGACATGTTTACCCCTTTTGCATTTAATTTATTAGGAATTATTGTATATACGATCATACTGATTCCGAGATGTCCGTGGGTTCTGCCGGTTTTTGCGATCATGAGCATTATGAATGTGATGATTGAGAGAAAAATTGCTCTAAAGGGTTACCGGAAATACAGAGAAACCATCTGGGAAACGGATTCCAGAGTGGAATATTTTTTCCAGAGAAGTACATCGGCTACAGATGGTAAAGATATTCGTCTGTACCGTATGGAAAAGTGGTTTGTAGATGTTATGAATACATTAGTTCAGAGGCGGATGAAGGTATGGAAACGCGTGGAAATGTATTATTTTCTGCCACATCTTTCAGACACGATCTGGTCGTTCGTGCGCGACATCATTGCATATACTGTGCTGGTGACTCAATTTCTTGCGGGAGAATTAAATGCGACCACGTTTACATTTTATCTGGGAATTATTACCGGATTTGCAGGGTGGTTAAATGGTGGCAATATGGGAGACGGCTTTGTACGTGCTAACAGCGAGATGATTCGTTGTAACTGGGGCATTAACGATTATCGCAGTTTTATGGACTTGCCGGATTCCAAACATAATACAGATAAAGAAAATCAGGAAAGAAAGGCGGATCAAGAAGAGACTTCAAAAACGCTCTATCAAAAAAATGATACAGATCAAGAAGAAATTTCCAAAACTATCTATCCCCAAGATGGTACAGATCAAACGGAGAAAGGTGTCACTCTTGAATTCAAAAATGTATGTTTTCGTTATCCCGGTGCAGAACATGATGTGATACATAATCTGAATCTTAAAGTGAAGGCAGGAGAAAATATTGCACTGGTGGGTGTAAATGGAGCCGGAAAGACTACTTTAGTGAAACTTTTGTGTGGCTTTTATCATCCGAATAAAGGGCAGATTCTTATTAATGGCAGGGAGATTTCTGATTATCCGGAGACAGAGTACCGTAAGCTGGTGGGTGCGGTATTTCAGGATATGATGGTGATGGCAACTTCGGTAGCAGAAAACATCGCCTGTGAGAAACAGGAAGATATTGACGAGCAGAAGCTGCGGCAAGCAATGCGGCTTGCGGATATTGAGGAAAAGATCTGTTCTTTGCCAAGGAAAGAAAAGACGTCTGTTACCAACTTTTTGGACAAAGATGGTGTATCGTTTTCAGGAGGAGAATTGCAACGTATCTTACTGGCAAGAGCCTTATATAAGGATGCACCGCTTTTATTGCTCGATGAGCCGACCAGTGCATTAGATCCGTTGGCTGAGACAGCGGTTTATGAGCAGTATCATCGGTTATCACAGGGAAAAACGACAATTTTTATTTCCCATCGTCTGGCAAGTACCAAATTCTGTAACCGCATTATTTATTACGAAAACGGTCAGGTGAAAGAGGATGGCACGCACGATGAATTGATGAAAGAAAACGGTGCGTATGCCAGAATGTTTGAGATACAAAGTCAATATTATAATGAGAAAGGTGGTGATTCTGATGAGTAAGCATGCGATCAGTAACGAAAAAGAATCTGTAGGAAAAATTTTCAAGAAATTTATGCATGTCATTGGGATCAATCACAGATTATGTAAATGGATCCTGCCATGTAATCTTGGAAAAAACATTATTATGGCGGGGCTGCCATATGTGGGGATTGTATATGGATGTGATATCTTAAATGCATTAGTGGCACAGGAAGCGAAAAGTAATATTATGAGCATGGTTTATCAGCTTTTGGGAATTACTTTTGTTATGACACTTCTATACCATATTTTGGACAAGGCAGGAAATGCTATGCGCGATAGTATCCGTTATCGGATCAAGGCAGACATTTCGGGCAAAGCGGCAAGTCTGGATTATCAGGAACTGGAATCGCAGGAGAGTATGCAGCTTTTGACTGCCGCATTAGAAGGTGAGAAAGAGAGCGGTGGCATTTATTGGTTTTCCGATAAATTGGGAGTGCTGATTGGTGA
This sequence comes from Jutongia hominis, assembly GCF_014384965.1. Taxonomy (GTDB): domain Bacteria; phylum Bacillota; class Clostridia; order Lachnospirales; family Lachnospiraceae; genus Butyribacter; species Butyribacter hominis. The sequence goes on along the minus strand of NZ_JACRSW010000014.1, from coordinate 62,491 downwards.
TGTTGCCTCCATCTTCTATGCATTTATCGTACTCGTCCCGATATTAACAAAGAAACAGCACCTGGTTGGAAATGGTGCAATGCAAATTCTAAACTCGAAGTGGATCATATATCTTATTTTTCTGCTGAATCTGTGTTCTATGTTCCTTTTTATGTGGATATCCAAGAGGGGCAACAAAAAGCAGTATGAAATTTATGAGGAAAGTCTGGACGCAATTCGCAAGGATGATTATTTTTACAGGGAAATTCTCAGTAAATACACGACAGGGAAGGAAATTCGTCTATATGCTTTAAAGGATTTACTGCTTCGCGACATGACAGAAGTATGGAACGAAAAATGTGACATTCAGGATCGAAAGCTGGATATTCAGGAAAAAATTAAAATTCGTTACCTGATCGTGCAGGCATTGCTTCTGGTGGTTTCTTATACGGTGATCGGAGTCAGAGGTGTCAATGGAATGATCACAGGAGCGGAAGTTGTTAAATATGTATCGGCACTGACAGCACTGGGAGGTGCCTGCCAATATATGGTGGATCATTTTGAAACAGTGCTGCTCAATATGCAGTATTTACATCACTATTATGAATATTTGCAACTGCCAAATCACAAAAAGACAGGGGATAAGTCTGTAGCCGACTTAAAACCGCAGGAGCTGGTGATTACCTTTGAGGATGTAAGTTTTCAATATCCCGGAAGTAAAAAGGATAGTCTGAAGCATATTAATCTCACATTTCATTATGGAGAGAAAATTGCTCTGGTAGGTCCAAATGGTGCAGGAAAAACAACCCTGATCTTACTGTTATGCAGATTGTATGAACCGACACAGGGACGGATTTTGCTAAATGGAATTGATATTCGTGAATATGATTATGAAGAATATTTGGCAATGTTTGGTGTGGTATTTCAGGATTTCAAGCTGTTTGCTATGACGGTGGCAGAAAATGTTGCGGCAAGTGAAGAGTATGATGAACAGAAAATAGAAGAGGTTTTGGAGAAAGCCGGAATTTGGGATCGTGTCCGAAAAATGGAACATGGAATCCACAATCCGTTGTATAATGTTGGTATAAAAGGTGTTGAGGTGTCTGGCGGTGAGGCACAGAAAATTGCCATTGCACGTGCATTATATAAGAATGCACCATTCATTATTTTGGATGAACCAACCAGTGCGTTAGACCCTATGGCGGAGTATGAGATTTATTCAGGCTTTGATCGCTTGATCCAGGACAGAATGGCTGTATACATATCTCATAGAATGTCAAGCTGCCGTTTCTGTGAACGGATCGTTGTACTAAAAGACGGACAGGTGCAGGAACAGGGGAGCCATGAAGAACTGATTGACAGAGATGGCATTTATGCGATGATGTGGAATGCACAGGCACAAAATTATCAATAGTATGAAGGGGATCAGAGGGATGTGATTTAAGAAAAAGACAGCAGGTAGTATCATTGCTACATACATAGTACAATATTATAGATAAAAAGATGCACACAAATAACCGCCAGAAGTAATCTGAGCGGTTATTTGTGCTGATAGATATAAAATTTATTAGCCAACATGACCATATATAGGCTCTGCATTGTTATGCTTTTGGAGCTGTCAGCTTAAATACACAGGCACCGTGTGCATCCACTTCAAAAGAAAGTGAATCCGCAACGGAAATGCTTGTATCGGACCATAGCTCTTTTGCACCGGTATACTCTGCAAGATCATAAGCAGACAGATCAAAGGTCAATGTTTGTGACTTGTCTGTTATATTAAACAGTGCGATATAGACCGAACTGTCTTTTTTATCTGGTGCGATCCATGCGATTTCGTTTTGGGTGCGGTAAAGCTGATGAGCGCAAAACGTATCTTTTGCGATTGCAAGAACCTTGGCATTTGTTAATAAAGAAAGCGTAAATGCATCATTTCTTGGAAGATCGGCACCGATCATCAATGGAGAGCGCATCATGCACCAAAGTGTCATCATCGTGATCTGTTCTGCTTTGGTAAATTTTGTCCATGTATTTTCTTCATATACGACACGCAAAGCACCAACCGGGAGCATATCGGCATCAGGCCAATGTCCGGGACCGGAATGGGTACACCATTCTTCGGCACGATCAAACATACTGAGCAATAAATTCCAGTCATCCCAAAAGTCATCGGTGATGCGCCACATATTGGCATATTTTTTCAAATGTTCTGCTTCGTGAAGTGGAGCAGGACCGGGTGAAAGACTTAATACAATATCTCTGGAACATTCTCTGACTGCCTGGCTGATCAGCTCGATCTCGCGTCGGCAATGAGGATATTCTCTTGCAATATCATCTACTTTTACAAAGTCAACGCCCCACGTTGCATATAGATCAAAAAGGCTTTTATAGTAATCCAGAGAACCTTCTGTTTGATCGTCACATTTTAATCCGTACATATCAGGATTCCATTCACAGATGGAGTTTGGATTGGCAACCTGTCTTGCTGTATAGGTGCTGTTTTTGATCGGAAGGTTTTTGTGCGCTGCCATACGTGGCATTCCACGCATAATATGGATGCCAAATTTCAAACCAAGACTGTGTACATAATCGGCAAGCGGTTTGAATCCTGCATTGTCTGTGGCACTTGGAAAACGATTTACGGCAGGCAGCAAACGACCATATTCATCCATACATAAGTCAGAAAATGGTTCGTAGGCATGAGAAGCGGCTGTCGGCTGATACCATTCGATATCTACAACAATGTATTCCCATCCATATTGTTTGAGGTGCTTTGCCATATAATCGGCATTTGCTTTTACGTCTTTTTCGGTTACGGCAGCGCCATAACAGTCCCAACTGTTCCATCCCATTGGTGGTGTTTGTGCTATCATTTTGTAATCTCCTTTTGTTTTGTCCTATCTTATTTTTATCTGATCTGCCTTTGGAAGTTTTGAGGGCAGATGTTTTTTGCGTTAGAACGGATATTGCTTATCACTGATTATAGTATAATAAAAAATAATCTTATAAGTAAAGCGATAGAAAGCAGAAAAATTATATAATCTATAAGATAGAAGTGTTATATATGATGCAATAGCAATATTTGATACTTTATATGGCAAATGCATCATGAGAATCTGTGTATTGAACAATTTTCGGAAATATAATATTATTGAAAAAGTTTTATTAGCGTATAGAGAAATTTTTAAATAGATTGATGAAAAAGGAGAAGTGACCATGGAGCGAGATCTTACAACCGGCAGTGTGTTTCGAAATGTTATTTTGTTTTCAATGCCATATTTATTGTCGTATTTTTTACAGACTTTATATGGCATGGCAGACCTGTTCATCATAGGACAGTTTGACAGTGTTGTCGGTATCACGGCAGTATCGATCGGATCGCAGGTTATGCACATGCTGACCGTGATGATTGTTGGACTTGCGATGGGAACAACTGTCAGTATAGCACAGGCAGTTGGCAGCAAGGAACACAAAAAGGTAGCAAAATGTGTGGGAAATACAGTGATTTTATTTATGGCAGTTTCCATCGCATTGATGGCACTTTTATTGTTCTTTGTACATCCGATCGTTCAGATCATGTCAACTCCGGCAGAAGCAGTAGATGAGACAGTAACGTATCTGACAATCTGTTTTATCGGTATTCCGTTTATTACGGCATATAATATTATCAGTGCCATCTTTCGTGGAATGGGCGACAGCAAAAGTCCGATGTATTTTATTGCGGTTGCCTGTGTTGCCAATATTGCGTTTGATTATTTGTTTATCGGCTTTTTCGATTTAGGAGCAGCCGGAGCTGCACTTGGCACAACGGTTTCGCAGGCGATCAGCGTCGTTATATCGCTTGTTGTGATCATAAAGAAACGCAGCATTACCTTGACAAAGACGGATTTTAAACCGGACAGTCAGATCATGAAGAAAATCGTGTCGATCGGTATTCCAATCGCTTTTCAGGATGGACTGATCCAGATTTCCTTTCTTTTGATCACGATTATTGCGAATCATCGAGGTTTAAATGATGCAGCAGCAGTGGGAATCGTAGAAAAGATCATTAGTTTCCTTTTTCTTGTACCATCGTCTATGTTGTCAACGGTATCTGCCCTGGGCGCACAAAATATCGGTGCAAAGAAACCGGAAAGAGCCAGACAGACCTTATGGTATGCGATCGCCATTGCAGCAGGTTTTGGTTTTGTGGTAGCGATTGTAATGCAATTTGTGGCAGAACCGGTTGTTTCTTTATTTACCGATACGAACAGTTCAGGCGGAGCAGAGGTGATCCGGCTGGGTGGACAGTATTTACAGGGTTATATCTGGGATTGTGCTTTTGCGGGGATTCATTTTAGCTTTAGCGGCTATTTCTGTGCGTGCCAGAAATCTATTTTGTCTTTTGTACATAACATAGTATCGATCAGTCTGGTGCGTGTACCGGGAGCCTATCTGATGTCAACACTTTTTCCGGCAACGCTGCTGCCAATGGGACTTGCTACGGCAGCCGGTTCTTTGGTATCGGTGATCATCTGCCTGGTGGCATTTGCATGGCTGAAAAAGAAGTCCGATGCCTGAAAACGTGCTGACGTTGCACTTTTCATGGAATAAAAGGAGTTGACAAGAAAGCACAATGCGTATAATCTGTGTTTGGAAAAAATACAACGATAAAACACACAAGCATGATGTTGTATGATCTGCTAAAGTGTTAAAAAAAGGGGAGAAAGCATATGAATAACAAAGGAATCGGAAGTATATTTTGTCTGATCGCAGCTATTTTTATGGCAGCACGTTATATGGCTGCGGCAATATTTATGAGTAATGTATCAAGCTGGGATGCAGGACTGTTTGCATCAGGATTAGAATATATCGGACCGGAATTAAAGATCGCATCGATCATTGCATTGATTGTCGGTATCGTATTTCTTGGAGCAGGCATTTATCAGGATATCAAGGAAAAAAAGAAATGAGTAATCCGTTAAAAGAACTTTCAAGAAAAGAATGGTGTCTGTGGATCGGTTCTTTATTGATCGTAACAATTTCAAATCGTGCAGGAAGGCAGCTTGATTATCTGACATTGATCGCAACAAGCTTTCTGGCAGCCTCTTTAACGATGCTACGTTCTTCTTATTATGCTATGGCATATGCAGCCAATGATCTTGTATTGATCGTACTATGGAGTTTAGCTGCGATCAAAAATCCGGTTTATATTCCGGTCATTATGAATTTTTCTATCTTCTTTATCAATGATACGTATGGATTTTTAAGCTGGAGAAAGAGAGAACGCATTCAGATCAGTCTTGCAAAGTAGTTTTTTTGAGCGTTTTGATTTTTCAAATATAGGATACAGATATGGAGGAACATTTTGAACGAGAAAAAGGAACAAACGAATCATATACGAAAAAAAGCAATAAAAGTAATAAAAAAGCTGATGAAACCGAAAGTGCTGATCGCCATTGCGATCTGTATCGGTATTGCGTCGATATCATGGGGAGTCAAAGAAGAATTTTTTAAGACTGGGCAGACCGCAAAGCTTGGGTTTGAAGATATCGGTGAGTTAGCAACGCAGTCTGCAACCTGTACTTCGGTGCGTGTAGAAGGAAAGGACAAAAAACTTTTTGGCATGACGATTCCATTTACACAGACAAAATATATTTATACATATAATTCTGTTGTAAAAGCAGGAATTGATTTTAGTAAAGTAAAAGTGACGGACCGGTCGGGAACGTCTAAGAAAATATATGTAGAGATTCCGAAAGTAAAGGTCTTATCAACCACGATCGATTATGATTCTTTTAAAGTCTATCACGAAGAAGAAAGTATTTTTTCACCTATTTCCTTAGAAGAGCATAATGCATCGATAAAAGAGTTAGAAAAGACTGCCAGAAAAGATGCAATAGCAAATGGTTTATTAGACAATGCTTATGATAATGCTAAAAAGATGTTACAGGCATTTTTAGAACAATCCTATGATTCGAAGAGGTATACGATTGTTTTTTCAAAAAAGAAGTAAAAGAATATATGGTATGAAAAGCGGTAAAGCATATAAAAGATATGTTTTATCGCTTTTGTGCGTTACCGAAAATGAATTTATTCTATGTTTTACGATATTGCAAAATATGAAATTTTTACAACAGGTACTTGAAAGCTAATCGCGGTTAGTTTATACTAACATCATTGGACGAATGAAATCATCCGATAAGCAAAAACAGAAACGATGGTCATATGGCAGAAAGGAGAATACCGATGTTTCTTGAAATGAAAAATATCAGAAAGCATTATGGCGAGGGAGAAAATAAGATCGAGGTATTAAAAGGAATTGATATCGAGATTGAAAAAGGGGAAGTCTGTGTTTTACTTGGTCCTTCCGGTTCAGGAAAATCAACGTTACTCAATATTATCGGTGGGATTGATGAAGCGGATGAAGGTTACATAGCGATCCATGGCGACAAGATAGAAGATATGTCAGAAAAGCAGCTTACACAGTATCGTAGAAAACATTTAGGATATGTATTTCAAATGTATAATCTGATACCGAATCTGAATATCAAAGAAAATGTAGAGACCGGAGCCTATTTGAGTGATCATCCGATGGATACTGATGAGATCTTAAAAGGATTAGGACTTTATGAGCATAGACATAAGCTGCCAAACCAGTTATCGGGCGGACAGCAGCAAAGAACTTCGATCGGTAGAGCGATCATTAAGAATCCCGATCTTTTGTTATGTGATGAACCGACCGGAGCATTGGATTATAATACATCCAGAGAGATTTTAAAACTGATCGAACAGATCAATCAGACATATGGAAATACCATTATCATCGTGACACATAATGATGCGATCAAAAACATGGCAGACCGCGTGATCACACTTCGCGATGGGCAGGTCCGGAAAAATTATAAAAATGAGCATAAGATTTCTGCAAATGATTTGGAATGGTAGGAGGTCGTTATGAAAAATCCATTGAGAAAAAGACTGCCACGGGAGTTAAAAGAAGATTTTGGAAAATATCTGGTTATTTTTCTGTTCATGGTTCTTCTGATCAGTCTGGTATCGGGTTTTCTGGTAGCAGATAACAGCATTATGGATGCTTATCAGAAAGGGTTCGATCAATATAATGTAGAGTATGGAAACTTATCAACGAAAAATGCGATTGCTTCAAAAGACCGTAAAGCAATCGAAAAAGAGAACAAACTTATTTTATACGAACAGAATTATTATGAATTAAAAGAAAGTAAAAAGAATGCGACGATCCGTATATATGGCATGCGAAAGAAAGTCAATACATTGTGTCTGATGTCCGGTACCTATCCAAAAAAGGACAATGAGATCGCATTGGATCGTGTTTATGCAAAAAATAACAATTATAAGAACAACGATACGATTCGGATCGCAGGAAAGAACTATACGATCACCGGTATGGTTGCATTGCCTGACTATAGTTGTCTTTTTTCGGACAATGCGGATATGATGTTTGATTCCGTAAACTTTGGCGTTGCGGTTATGACAGAAAAAGCACTTACACAATTAGATCAAAATAAGCTTACCTATAATTACGCATGGTATTATCAAAAAGAGCCAAAAGATGATGCAGCACAAAAGAAAATGTCAGATCGTTTCTTAGAAAAACTGACAAAGAAAGTGATCGTTACATCTTATGTCCCAAGATATGCCAACAAAGCAATCAACTTTACCGGAGATGATATGGGTGGCGACAAAGCAATGTTTATCCTTTTTGATTACATTGTGATCGTAATCTTAGCGTTTGTTTTTGCAATCACAACTTCTAACACGATTGCAAAGGAAGCCGGAGTGATCGGTACGCTTCGTGCATCGGGATATACGAAAGGAGAACTCTTAAGACATTATATGGTCAATCCGGTTCTTGTAACATTGATCGCTGCGGTCATCGGTAACATATTAGGGTATACGGCATTAGTGGATATGATGGCAGGTATGTATTATAACAGTTATAGTCTGCCGACCTACCATACATTATGGAATGCCGAAGCATTTATTGATACAACGGTTATTCCGGTTATTCTAATGTTTTTGATCAACTTTATGGTACTTTCTTCAAAGCTTAAGATATCACCATTGCAGTTCTTACAAAGAGAGATCACAAAGAAGCCGCGTAAGAAAGCGTTCCGGCTGAATACGAAAATACCATTTATGCATCGTTTCCGTTTGAGAGTTGTATTCCAAAATGTTTCAAACTATATCACATTATTTATTGGCATTTTCTTTGCAGCAGTTATTGTGATCTTCAGTCTGATGTTTGGACCTTTATTAGATGATTATTCTACAATGGTAGGAAAGAGCGTGATCGCCAAGTATCAATATGCCTTAAAAGCCCCGGTTACAACTAAGGTCAAAGATGCAGAGAAATATTGTGCCGAGAGTTTAAAGACACTTCCGGGAAAATATATGGAAGATGAGATCACGATTTATGGTGTCCAAAAAAACAGTAACTATATTAAAGCAGACATTCCGGCAGGTGAAGTTCTTGTTTCAAACGGATATTGGGAGAAATTCGGTGTTAAGACAGGAGATAAGATTACCTTAAAAGATCCTTACAGTAAGAAAAAATATACATTTAAGGTTGCAGGATATTATACTTATGATGCTGTTTTGGCTGTCTTTATGAATACTGATGATTTCTGTGACACGTTTGATAAGGAGAAAGATTATTACAACGGCTATTTCAGTAAGAAAAAGTTAAAAGATATTCCAAAGGAGTATGTAGCCTCTGTGATCACGGTAAAAGATCTGCGTAAGGTTTCGACACAGCTTAAGGTTTCAATGGGAAATTATATGGAACTTTTACAATATTTCGGTGTGATCATGTTTATTCTTCTGATGTATCTTTTATCGAAACAGATTATTGAAAAGAACAGCAATTCGATCGCTTTAACAAAGATCCTTGGCTATACGAACGGAGAGATCGGTGGATTATATATTATTACAACCTTTATTGTGGTTGCATTGTCGCTTCTTTTGACGATTCCGTTGGTTGATCAGATCATGAAATGGATGTTTACCGGATATCTGTATACGCAGATGACCGGATATATCCCATACATCGTTTCTGACAGTTGTTATGTAAAAATGCTTATCATGGGAATTTTTAGTTATCTTGTTGTTTGCTTGATCCAGATCATCAAGATCCAAAAGATTCCAAAGAGTGATGCCTTAAAGAACTTAGAATAAAGATGCACAAAAAGAAAACGAGAAAAGAAAACGTATAAAAAACATAGCAGGAAAAAAAGCACAAAAATTATAATACAAAAAGAAAATCATACAAAAAGAAAGGGCAAAGTATCGAAAACGTGCTTTCATGAAGAGAAAATCTATGGTAAAATAAGAAAGATTAAGGAGTTTGGTGTGAAGATTATAAAAACATATTTTTCACACAGTTATCTGCTAAAGGGGCGAAGGCAGATGATCGAGACAAAGAAGCAACATAGATAAACTTGTTACTGTTTTTTATACAATTATCTGTAAAAAGAACGAAAGCAGGTAACCGGTACAAAGAAAGCAGTACAGAGTGAAATGTGCTTTTTTACGATAAGTCGCTCGGAAATGAGGAAAAATATGCAAAAGTACAATGAAGAATTTTTTAGGGCAAAAGCAAACAGAATGGCAGGAATTGTCTGGCTGGCATTGATTGTGATCATTACGATCTTTTATGGTTCGAAAGTGCATTCCGGAAAACTGTCGGCAAACTTTTTTGCGATTTATGCTGTAGTTGGCTGGGGAACATTTCTGGTTGCCGGCATTCTTTGTAAGGTTAAAGGTCCGGCATATGACAGATATAGATGGATTGCAGGAATAGGTTATATCCTTTTGTATTCTGTTATTGCATGGGTATCGTTGGATGAGATTTCTTTTGTTTTTATCCTTCCATTGATTTCCATTCTGGTTCTGTATAAAGATCCTAAGTTTGTAAGGATCATGATGTGGCTGACAGTGTTTGTGTTAGCATCAAGTAATGTATACAAAGGCATGGTAAAGGGAATGATGGATTTTGTGTCGAGTGCAGAATGTGTATTGCAATTTGCGATCGTACTATGCAGTTATGCCTGTACAAACATGGCAATCCGTCATCTGGTAGCGTCCGATAGTGCATTAACCGGTTCAATTGAAAATAACTTAAACCGTGTCGTTCAGACTGTAGAGCAGGTTAAGGAAGCAAGTAATGCTGTCGTGGATGGTGTGACAGTCGTTCGTGAGCTTGCGGATGAGAACAAGACGGGTGCGAATGATGTTATGAAAGATATGAAGACACTTTCTACCAATAATGGTGTTTTAAATGATAAAACGGAATCTTCTATTGAAATGACGAAAGTGATTGACCATCAGGTGAAAAATGTAGCAGAACAAATGGATCAGGTTGTTACATTGATTGGAGCATCCGTGGAACACTCGAATGTCAGTGCAGAAGAGCTGACAGAAGTGGTTGAGATTACAAATAAAATGGCTGATTTATCTACAGAAGTAGAAAAGATTTTAGAGGACTTTAAGATTGGATTTGCAAATGTAAAAGAAGAAACAAGTACGATTGAAGGCATTACATCCAAAACCAATCTGCTTGCATTGAATGCTTCGATAGAAGCGGCAAGAGCCGGCGAAGCAGGAAAGGGATTTGCTGTTGTTGCAGATGAGATCCGTGATCTAAGTAGTGGTACACAGGCTTCTTCTAACAGTATTATGGATGCATTGTCTCATTTGGAAGTGACTTCTGAAAAGATGATGGATTCGATTGCAGAAACCGTCAAACTAATCCAGATCAATATTGAAAAGGTATCCAATGTCAACCAAAGTGTGACTAATATTACGCATGATGCTACACGTCTTGGAGAAAATATCAAAATCGTCGATCAGGCTGTCAAAGAAGTAGAAAATTCTAACCAGACATTAACAGAAAATATGAATCAGGTTGGAGAAGTCATGGATATCATGACAGAAAGCATCAATGGTGCTGAGGTTACGACAAAAACGATGTTAAGCAAGTATGAAGCGAGTGCAAAGAGTGCACTTGATATTGAGCAGGTTGTCGGCAAACTGATGGGTGAACTTGGTGTAGGCGGTTTCATGGGAGTACAGGATATTCGTCGTGGTATGAAGATTTCTGTTGCACAGCCAAAAGGCAGTGGCAGACAGAATACAGAATACTTAGGAGAAGTAACAGACCGTATGGACAAAGAAATTTATATTTCTTTTGAAGATGCAGATAGCAGTATTTTAGCAGATAAAAATGCAAGATTTCGCTTAAACATTGTTGTAGACAATGTATTATACTGTTGGCATGACATTGCATTGCGACGTTGTAAATCAAATGAAAAAGGTCAATATAAGATTCATATTGAGGCAAATCCACAAGTTTATAATAGAAGAAAATATCCTCGTATGCCATTAAATAACCAATGCGAAATTGTATTAGAAGGCAGTGAAAGACCATATAATGGACATATGGTTAATATCAGTGCGAATGGTTTTGCTTTCTCAACAACAGATAAAAACTTTGCAATTGCAAAAGGAAAAGATCTCCGTGTACAGGTGGAAAACTTTGATGTGATTGGAAACAAACCATTAACCGGATGTATTATACGAAGTTCTGATAATGATGGTGAGTATATTATTGGCTGTAGAATGCCGGGAGACAGTAAAGCGATTGAAGAATATGTTAATGAGAATTACTGTGAATAAAATCATTTGTAATGACAGTATAATATAGCAATGAAAACGTTTGGGATGTCAGTGGAGTATTATAAGCTTTGCCGGCATCCTGTGTTTTGTTATTATGATAGGAAAGAAAGAGTAGAAAATATGCCAAAAAATATTGCTGTCATCACTGGAGCCAGCGGTGGACTCGGACGCGAATTTGTACGTCTTTTTACAAAGGATGATTCGATTCAGGAAATCTGGGCAGTGGCCAGAAAAAAAGATAAATTAGAAAAATTGCAAAAAGAATTCGGATCAAAAATCAGGATCTTTTCTTATGATCTTTCGGACATAGAACAGATCGAAATATTTACAAAAGAATATACGAAAGGTTCTATTCATATCAGCTATCTGGTCAATAATGCCGGCTATGGAAAATTTGGTGCATATAATGATATTTCTGTATCGCAATCACTTAATATGATACAGCTTAATGTCAATAGTGTTGTTGCGATGGGGCTGTATAGCATTCCGTATATGTCTGCAGGCAGTCATATTATTAATATTGCATCACAGGCATCCTTCCAGCCATTACCGTATCTGAACATTTATGCAGCAACCAAAGCCTTTGTACGAAATTATACCAGAGCATTGCATCGGGAGTTAAAGGAATGTAGGATTAGTGCAACCGCAGTTTGTCCGGGATGGATGCATACCGATTTCATACAGGCGGGCAAGATCGGGGCAAAAAAATCCGTCAATTGCTTTTGGGGAATCGTAATGCCTCATTTTGTTGCAAAAAAAGCAGTCAAAGATGCAAAAAAAGGAAAAGATATCTCTGTCTATGGCTGGTATGTCAAAACCTGTCATGTGCTATCTAAGATCATTCCGCAAAGACTTGTCATGTATGTCTGGAAGAAACAACAGCATTTTTAAATGTTATGGTTGTTTGTGAGGATGAGAGAGGGCATGCTCAATACGAAATTTTTGAGGGGTGCAATGGTATTGTTTTTTGAAAATGGTAGTGAAGTGACTTTGTGCTGAAAAACCTAAATATGTACTTATCTCTATAAGTTTCATATTTGTATGTGTCAGCAAAAAAGCTGCTTCTTTTAATTTTTGCTGCATTATACATACTGATGCAGAGACGGGATAGTACTTCTTAAATTCCCGACTGACTGTTCGAACACTGGTATTACAATAAGTTGCCAGATCGTTTAGTGTGATTCGCGACTGGATATGATCCTGGATGTATTGCAAACATTCCATTACAATGATAGAGGAAGATGCATTATGTTGCATTAAGCATACTAAATGACAATAGTTGAGAGATACTTTCCGGCAAAGAATAAAAAGATCGCTTATTGAATGGATAGAAGATATTTTGGAAAGGTAGGAGTCTAAAAGTGGAACTGCTTTGGCATTTGACACACCTGCTTCTAATGCTGTAACACAGCAAAGTGAAACGTATATCATATAAAATTTTTGTTTCTCTTCTATAGTTGAAATACCAAAGTTTATATGAAGAAAAAAGTCAGATGTATCAAATGCTTTTTCTATTTTTGCAATATTTCCATTTTTGATATGATATAATATCTGCTTTTGGAAGGTGATGGTTTCGTTAATGCCATAGTACTCTGGCATTTGCTCTTTGACATCTCTGCATTTCATGTTTCTATCAGGGTATATCTCTTTTTGATTAGCTAAGATTTCAGAAGATCGAATGTCTTTTTTTAACACTAATTTAAGAAAAAGGGAAATATTTTCCGTAAATCGGGAAAGCGAAAATAAAGGGCACCTTTGCATAATAAGATAAAGATGCAGGAGATCATCAGTATCTTCCATAAAGTTATTATACAGGCAAAAATCATGAAAAGTCAGTGGGACGGATGAGACTGGACCTAGTATAATATTAAGTTTATTATCTAATGGAAGTAAAGCAAAATAACAAGCAACGGAGGTGATCACAACAGGAACGGATGAAGCATACATTTGTATCATTTTATCATATTGACTTAAGCTTTTACGAGAACATTCCATAGTTTCAATGACAGGGTCACGAAAGATTACATTCGCTGCTGAGTCAAATATGCAAAATGGAATACCGGTTGCTTGGTGAAAGAGCATTAAAACAGAGTGATAGGATGTAATTGTTGTTTGCATTTAAAATCTCCTTTAACTATTATTTATTTGAACGATTTGTCTATATTGTATAATAAATGTCTTAAAAATGAAATACATATTGACTCATTTTTGCTATAATAAGAAAAATATATTGGAGGAGATATGTATGATAAAAAATATGAAGATGAAAACAGCACTTACAATTGTGATTTCTTTTTTTTCGATCCTTTGCCTTTCGTTTTTATATGTGACAACACAGTCAGGAATGACACGTCTTATGAAAACATCTGCAAAAGAAAAAATGAAAACATCATTGAATTCACAGGCTGCATTAGTGGATGAGTATGTGGCACATCAGGAGGATTTACTAAAAAAGTACAGTATTAGTCCGGAAGTTGTAGATTATTTAAAGGACTTGAATAATGTGTCTAAAAAAGAAAAAGCACAGGCATTTACAGAAAAGTATTATGCCGGTTTAGACAACTGGGAAGGATTATATGTGGCAGAGTGGAATACACATATAATAGCACATTCGAACAAAAAAGTGATAGGTATGTACACTCGAAAAGGAGATTCATTAAAACAATTGCAAAATGCAATGACAAAAGAAAATGGCTTGTATGATGCAGGAATTATCATTTCTCCGGCTTCCGGAAAGCTGATTCTTTCTATGTATTGTCCTGTATTTGATTCGGATGGTACAACAATCCTTGGTTATGTTGGTGGTGGACCATTTATGAAAAAGCTGGAAAACATGTTAGACAAGACAAAGGCTAAGAATGAATGTGCCAAATATTCTATGATCAATGTTACCTCTAAAATGTATATTTTTGATAAGAATAAATCATTGATAACGAAGGAAGTCAAAGACAAAGGGATTGCAGACATTATTACGCATATAAGCCAGAATAAAAATAAATCTGCAGATGTCTTAACATACAAAGACAGTAAAAACATAAATTACGTTTTGTCATATAAATATAATGCAGAACATGACTGGGCAGTTGTTGCAAAAGCAAATGAGAAAGAGCTGTATGCAGATGTGTATAAAACAATGAATGAATTAGCAGTTATCTGTGTAATTTCGTTCTTATTGATCGCATTTTTGTCATGGTTCTTTATCCATGGATATACGAAGCCTCTTGATTATGTAACAAAGGATCTGTTAGCATTAAAAAACTTAAAAATTTCAAAAGATCCACGTTTACAGAAGTATATCAATACGAATAGTGAAGTAGGACAGATTGCAACAGCATTAGATTCCTTAAATGATTCCTTTGAGTATATTGTTACAAAATTAGAAAAATGTTCTGATTCTTTAAATTCTTCTGCTGAAAATATGACAGATTCTTCAGAAGTCTTAATGCAATGTGTAGGTGAAAATGCCACGACTACAGAACAATTTGCAAAGCATACAGACACGATCAATCAGACGGTAGAGCAGGTAGATGAAGGAATTGGAGAGATATCAGCTGTTGTATCGGATGTGGAAAGTAAGATTCGCATTGGTAATGAGAAGAGTTCAGAGTTGATGAAAAAAGTGCTTGATATGCGTGATATTGCAAGTTCTTCTCTTGACAATGCAAATACAAAGATTGAAGAAAATCATCAGGCTATTCAGGAAGCAATTGTGAATTTACAATCCTTAACACAGATTGATGAAATGGCAAAACAGATCCTGTCGATCACAAGCCAGACGAATCTGTTATCTTTGAATGCGTCGATTGAAGCTGCCAGAGCCGGTGAAGCCGGAAGAGGCTTTAGTATTGTAGCGGATGAGATAGGAAATCTTGCTAATATTTCAAGAGATACAGCGACAGCGATCCAGGAAATCTGTGAAGATACGAAGCAAAATATTACTATGGTAGAAGGCTGTTTTGATAATATTATTGCCTTTATGGAAAATGATATCAAGACACAGTTCCAGGATTTTGTCACAGCTACGAATGAATACAATGATTCGATTGCACAGATCCAGGAAATCATTCATGAAATGAGCGAATGCTCTGATGCGTTTGTTAAGGCAGTTACTGATATTCAAAGTCAGATTGATCAGGTACAAAAGAATCCGGAAGAATTCAAGAACAGTACAGAGCATGTGTTAGAAAAGGTTGAGCAGACAAGAAAGATGACACAGAATTTGACACAGATCGTGCAGGATAACGAAGAAAATGCGATATCAATCCGTGAAATTATCAATCGTTTTTCAAAATAATTTTTTCAAAATAATTTTTTCAAAATGTTGAATTAAAGAGGTATACATGATAATGTATGTATTTATTATGTATATCTCTTTATGTTTTTTTGATGGTTTTAGTGAAAATACATTGGCTTTATTTGATGTTTATCTGGAATTATCGTGTTTTAAAGGATTTTTGACATAAATTTTGGAAAGTGATACAATTAAAATAATTGTATTTTTTTGATATATATATGTATAAAAAGGAGGAAGCTATGAAAGATTATACAATAGGCACAAAATGCGTTCAGGCAGGATATACACCGGGAAATGGAGAACCAAGACAGATCCCGATCGTGCAATCAACGACTTTTAAGTACAATACGAGTGAAGATATGGGAAGACTTTTTGATCTGGAAGCAGAAGGCTATTTTTATACCCGTTTGCAAAACCCGACAAACGATCATGTAGCAGCAAAGATTGCATCCATGGAAGGTGGAAGCGCAGCAATGCTGACATCATCCGGTCAGGCAGCGAATTTCTTTGCAATGTTTAACATTTGCGAATGTGGTGATCATATTGTTGCTTCTTCTTCGATTTATGGCGGAACATTTAATCTGATATCTGTTACGATGAAGAAAATGGGAATTACGGCAACGTTTGTGTCACCGGATGCGACAGAAGAGGAATTAAACGCGGCATTTCAGCCAAATACAAAGTTGGTTTTTGGTGAAACGATCGCTAATCCGGCGCTAACCGTGCTTGATATCGAGCTTTTTGCCAAGGCGGCCCATGCACATGGTGTACCATTGATCGTGGATAATACATTTCCAACACCGGTAAATTGCCGTCCATTTGAATGGGGAGCAGATATTGTAACGCATTCTACAACAAAATACATGGATGGTCATGGAGCGGCTGTTGGTGGAGCGATTGTAGACAGCGGACGTTTTGACTGGATGGCACATGCGGATAAATATCCGGGACTTTGTACACCGGATGAAAGTTATCATGGGATTACATATGCAAAGAAGTTTGGAAAAGAAGGGGCATTTATTACAAAATGTACCGCACAGATCATGCGTGATCTTGGATCAATCCAGTCACCACAGCATGCATTTATTCTGAACCTCGGTCTGGAATCTCTTCATGTGCGTATGCCAAAGCATGTAGAGAACGGACAGGCTGTTGCAGAGTTTTTAGAAAAGCATCCTAAAGTTGCTTATGTCAATTATCCGGGACTTCCATCAAGTCCATATTATGAAAGAGCAAAGAAATATCTTCCAAATGGTGGATGCGGTGTTGTATCATTTGGATTAAAGGGTGGACGCAAAGCAGCTTCGGCATTTATGCAAAACTTAAAGCTTGGTGCGATCGAAACTCATGTAGCGGATGCAAGAACATGCTGTTTAAATCCTGCAACTTCAACACACAGACAGCTGAATGATGAACAATTAAAAGAAGCAGGCGTTCCTGCAGAATTGATCCGGATCAGCTTAGGACTCGAAGACAAAGAAGATTTGATCGCTGACATTTCAAATGCATTAGACTGCTGCCCGGAAGCATAAAGAGGAGACTAAAAAGCTGATTGTCAGGGAAAGTTTGAAATGTAAAATGCATACTGTTTGCTATCAAAGCAGTAAAGGAAAGTACATAAATAAGAAAATATAATCACAAAATAACATATTGTTAAATCATAAAAAGAAGGAAAGGTATCTCTCATGCACAAACAGCTGGTTTGTACAGCAGAGAGTAACACATTTCCTTCTTTTTATATAATCAGAAAACCGGTCAGATTTAAAAATATATTTGTTATAAAACCGGCTTTTGACTCCCCAATTGAAATTTAGCAATTTTTTAAAAGTTTTCAAAAAAGCACTTGACTTAGAGCAAACTCCAAGTGCTACAATACAAATCGAAAGTAGTTTAAGACAAAATTTAAAAAAGCAAGGTATTGTATTATTTTTTTGAATCCAAAAAGGCGGTGAGCGATGTGACGATCAAAGAGGTAAGTGAAAAGTATCAGATTTCACAGGATACACTTCGATACTATGAACGGATCGGTGTGATCCCGAAAGTAACCCGGACAAGCGGCGGTATTCGAAATTATCAGGAAGATGATCTTGGCTGGGTAGAACTTGCAATTTGTATGAGAAGTGCCGGTCTTGCAGTCGAATCCATTATTGAGTATGTAAAACTCTTTCAACAGGGAGATGAAACCATACCTGCAAGATTACAGCTTCTTGTAGAACAAAAAGAAAGCTTAAATGAACAGAAAGAAAAATTGCAAAAAGCATTAGACAAACTGGATTATAAGATATCCCGTTATGAAATTGCAGTCAAAACAGGAAAATTATCATGGGAGGATTAAGATGTATATAGAAAAGATCAACGGACCGGAAGATGTAAAAAAATTATCGGTAGAAGAAATGACACAGTTGGCAGAAGAAATGCGTACGGCATTATTAACGCGTGCAAGCATCCATGGCGGACATTTTGGACCAAACTTTGGTATGGTGGAAGCAACGATCGCATTACATTATGTCTTTTCTTCTCCGGAAGATAAGATAGTATATGATGTATCACACCAGACGTATCCGCATAAGATGCTTACCGGAAGAAAAGATGCATATTTATATGAGGAACATTATGATGATGTATCAGGATATAGTAATCCACACGAAAGTGAGCATGATCATTTTACAATCGGTCATACTTCTACGTCGGTAAGTCTTGCCTGTGGTCTGGCAAAAGCAAGAGATTTAAAGCATGAAAAATATAACGTCATTGCCGTGATAGGAGATGGATCTTTAAGCGGTGGAGAAGCATTAGAAGGTCTTGATTATGCAGCAGAATTAAATGGCAATCTTATTATTATTGTCAATGATAATGATATGTCAATTGCCGAAAATCATGGCGGACTCTACCAAAATCTGAAACTTTTACGAGAAACCAAAGGACAGGCGGAATGCAATCTTTTTAAGGCAATGGGATTAGATTATCTCTATATAGATCAAGGAAATGATGTAGCAAGTCTGATCGAGGGCTTTAAGAAAGTAAAAGATACGAAGAAAGCAGTTGTCGTGCATATTCGTACCCAAAAAGGAAAAGGGTATCTACCGGCAGAAAAAGACAAAGAAACGTGGCATTACAGCGGACCTTTCCATATGGATACAGGGAAACCTTTAGTAGAGGAAGTGTCTGAAGATTACTCTGATGTTACAGTGAAGTATCTGCTTGACAAGATGAAAAAAGATCCAACGGTTGTTGCAATTACATCGGGTACACCAACGGTACTTGGTTTTACGGCAGATAAACGAAAAGAAGCCGGAAGCCAGTTTGTCGATGTGGGAATTGCAGAAGAAACGGCTGTTGCATTAGCTTCCGGCATTGCAGCAAATGGCGGTAAGCCGATCTGGGGTGTCTACAGCAGCTTTGTTCAAAGAACATATGACCAGATCTCACAGGATCTTTGCATCAATGGAAATGCTGCAACAATGGTTGTATATTGGGGAACAGTTTATGGCATGAATGATGTGACACATCTTGGATTATATGATATTGCAATGCTTTCAAATATTCCAAATCTCGTCTACCTTGCACCAACGACCAAAGAAGAGTATCTTGCAATGTTAGACTGGAGTATGGAACAGAACGAACATCCGGTTGCGATCCGAACACCGGGTAGCACAATGATCTCGGATGGAAAAGAAGTTACAAAAGATTTCTCTAAGATCAACACATATGAAATGACACAAAAAGGAAGCAAGGCAGCGTTGATCGGACTCGGAACATTTTATTCTCTTGCAAAAGAAGTTGCTGCGGAAATAGAAGCAAAAACCGGTACAAAAGCAACCGTGATCAATCCATATTACATCACAGGCATTGATCAGGCTATGTTAGAAGACTTAAAGAAAGATCATGATGTCGTTGTAACATTAGAAGATGGTATCTTAGATGGCGGTTTTGGCGAAAAGATCACACGTTTCTATGGAAATTCCAATGTCAAAGTCTTAAACTTTGGCTTGAAAAAGGAATTCCTTGACCGCTACAACGTAGAAGATGTCCTCAAAGCAAATCATCTGACCAAAGACCAGATTGTAGCAGACATCATATCTACCCTCTAAAAAAATATTGCTAATCACAATATAAGCAATAAATAAACAGCGATTTTGAAATACGAATGCATCCTATAAACAGAGTGTATCCGTATTTCTATTTGTTCTTTTCTTTTGAAGCACTGTTTCGTATGCTAAGGATATCTAAGATTTTTTGCTTTTTTGCCCTGATTATGGGTGCTCTCATCTGATATAGGGGCAGGGCCAGTCCTGATGTACATTGCTGTTTGGGCTCTCTAAGCCCGTCGCCACTTGCGCATTAAAAAGATGATCTGCCTTTTTAATGTGCTATGTGTGCGCTACGTGGCTTTGCGAAGCGGAAGCGTGCCCTACACAGCAATGCTACTCAGGCTGAGTCGCCCCTATAGTTATGACCCGCACCCAATCAGCAAAAAAGCTTAAAAATCAGATATCCTAACCATACGTCGTGTCTTTCCAAAAGAAAAAACAAAATAGAAATACGAAACAGACGTTTGTGAAAGGATGCATTATTGATTTCAAAATCGCTGTTATTATGTCAGATGTGTGTGATTAGCAATATTTTTCTTTCAACTGTGCTAATGTTTTGTTGTAGGCTTCCTGCTGTTTTTCGCGAAGAAGGGTGTTTTTGACATTTTCTTTTACATCTGTAAATGGTGCGATAGCAGCATCGGAACGTTTTTCTACTTTGATCAGGTGGTAGCCAAACTGTGTCTTTACCGGTCCGACTACTTCGCCGATTTTAGCGGCAAAAGCAGCATCTTCAAATTCCTTTACCATCTGGCCGCGTCCGAATTCGCCAAGGTCACCGGCTTTTTGACCGGAAGGGCAGGTAGAGTTTTCTTTTGCGGCATCTTCAAAAGTGATCACACCGTTTTCAATATCTTTTTTGATCGTTTCTAAAGTATCCTCTGTGTCCATTAAAATGTGTTTTGCACTGACTGTCTCAGGCTTTTGGAACTTTTCTTTGTTTGCATCATAGTAAGTTTGTGCATCCTCGTCAGTGATCTGAATGTCTTTAAAGATTTTCTGCATTACTAACTGGCTTAATACATCACGTTCTGTCTGCTTCATGATGGCCTTGAATTCTTCAGTTTCTGTCAGTTTCTCTTCACGTCCATATTCTGCAAAAAGGTGAAGTGCGACAAATTGCTCTTTAAAATAAGCAACTGCTTCAGGATTCTGTAAATATGCCTGCTGCTGTGCCGGAAGATTTTTGGTAAATGCAGCAAAATCTGTCTCTGTGATCTCGTTTCCTGCAACTACTGCGATTACATCGTTATTCATTCGATATTCTCCAATCTGTATTTTTATGACTTTTTTGTGTGTCTTGTCATATTCTATGGGATAAGCTTGGTTTTGTAAAGAGATTTAGAAATGTCTTTGAAAAATAAGAATATTTTAAGGCAAAAAAATCCGAAAATATGGTATGCTTATAAGGTTAGAGCAAAAAAGGAATCTATGATCCTATAGGGTAAGATAAATATAGCAGGAGGATATATGGATAAAAAGATATTTTTGGCAAAAGGAGCGCATGTGACCGGTCAGGTTTCTCTTGGGAATCAGGTTGGCATATGGTACAATGCGGTAGTAAGAGGTGACTGTGACAGCATACAGATTGGCAATGGATCGAATGTACAGGATAACGTAACGATCCATACCGATAAAGATTATCCGGTCAGGATCGGAGAGTATGTTTCGATCGGTCATAATGCCGTTGTACATGGCTGCACGATAGGAGACAATACTGTGATCGGTATGGGGGCAATCCTGTTAAATGGAGCAGTGATCGGCAAAAACTGTATTATTGGTGCCGGTGCTTTGGTCACACAGGGAATGCATATTCCGGATAATACGATTGCTTTTGGAAACCCGGCAAAACGTATGCGCAATATGACACCGGGAGAGATTGCACATAATACCCGGAATGCAAAACATTATATTGAATTGTTGAGCAATGAACAATAAAAAGATCAAAAAATCTGTTTTTATATTTTGCTATCATTATTTCTTTATAAGAACAATAAACAGATCAGAAAGTAAAAATAACAAACAGTAAGAAGATCTATATGAAGATGATCAAACAAGACAGAAATAAGATTAAAAAGTCAGGCATGAAAAGTCAGAGATAACAAACAGATAAAAGTTAAGAGATAAAAGAATACATGTAAGAATAGTAAGAAACGATTCAAATTATAAAGAAGAAAAAGGAGATTGTAATGATTCAGACAGCAGTTTTAAATTTTTTATTGGAGATAGCCGTTATCAGTTTTATTTTCCCGGTTGTATTTGTATTGGTATGGAAGATGCGCCATCATAAAAGTTTTCGTCCGGTATTTATAGGTATGGGAGCTTATTTTGTGTTCTCACAATTATTCACTTCGATTCCCTATATGATCTTGATCCAGGCAGGTCATCCAATCGGAAAAGCAATCCGTTCGAATGCATTGGCACTGGCGTTGTGTACCGGTCTGATCACGGCAATACTGGAAGAATTTGGACGGCTGGTAGCATTTAAACGTTTTATGACCGAGCAGGATGGAAAAGAGAGAGAAACAGCGATCAGTTATGGTCTCGGACATGCCGGTCTTGCCTGTATGTTTACACTTGGCTGGGGAAACTTACAATACTATGTGGCAGCAACTCTGATCAATTCAAATGATGCTACGGTAAAAGAACTTCCTGCTACGATCCTGAATGTCTTAAAAGGAATGACATCGGCTGACTGTATCCTGAATGGCCTGATCGCGGTAGCATCTTTTGCGTTACAGATTGCGTTGTCTGTTATGATCTTTCAGGCTTTTCGTAATTCAAAGTTGTGTAAGCGTCTGATGGCATATGCGATCGGTTTGCATACAATCTTTTATCTTCCACAGGGGTTGTATGATATCCATGTGGTACCAAAAGCAGTAGAATTTGTTCTGGCATTGGTTGTCATGGCTGCTGCGGTTGCTTTTGCTGCGCATATTTACCATGAGATGGGTGTCAAAGAAGAAGAGCAAAAAAAGAAGACAAAGCGAAAAGGAACTTCAGCACCGGACGAGAAGAACTGGGCAGTTGCTAACAAAAAATTAAGTGATATCCCAACAAAAAAATAAAACTTTGCAAGAACGGATTTGTGAGTAAAAAACAGAATGTAACGAGTCTCTAAAACAGACGGTGACAGCAAAGCTGACATTTGCTTTTCAAGGTGAATGAACGAACCTGAAAGAGTTTGAAAGAAAAGGAGAGAACAGAGATTCCATGAAAAAAGTTCTTTTTGTAGAGTCCAGACGATTATGTTATGGATCTTCTTATTATCTGATTGATCGTTTGAGCCGCTTTTTTAAACAAAAGAAGATAGAAGTCGAATTTTTTGATTATGATGCGCTTTGTAATGATCCACAGAAATTAGAAACATTTTCAAAAAAATCCTTTGATGCGATTTTTGATATCAATTCACAGCTTCCGGGGATTTATCAGGATGATACGCTTTTTTTGGAACAACTGGATATTCCGTTTTTTCATAGGATTTTAGATCATCCATTACATTTGCACCCGTCTTTACAGGTTCCTTATCAAAAAGAATGCGTAATCTGTCTGGATGAACATCATAAAAGATATCTTCAAAAAAAATATCCGCATATCCACCATGTCATTGCATTGCCTTTTTTAGCAAAAGTGCCAGAGAAACAAATCCCCTTTTCAAAACGCAAATATGCCTTTTTATTTCCGGCAACCTATATCCCGTTGTCGTATTTAGAAGATCAGATCAAAGAGCGGAATGCGTCGGATCTGTTGATCGCAAAAGAGATCCTTTCATTATGTATACAGGGAAGCAGAGAAGATTTTGAAAACCTATACAAAAGCCTTGCTAAGGAAGATGAAAAAGAGATGGATGCTGAAAGGATATACCGGGTACGTTTTGTTGACCGCTATGTAAGAGCCGGACTTCGTGAATTTGTATTAGAGCAGTTCGCCTCTCATGATATTGTGATGGATATTGTAGGAGATAACTGGGAGTACTCTCAATTATATAAGAACAAAGCATTTCATTTTCACCCATCCTGTTCGTATCAGGAATCTCTGTCGTATATTGCCAATACAAAGACAGTACTGAATGTACAACCCCTTTTTCGCGAAGCAATGCATGATCGTATCACAAATGCATTTTGCTGTGGTGCTGTGGTAGTCAGTGATCCCTGTGAAGCATTAGAAACAAATTTTACAGACCGAAAGGAATATCTCGGATATCATTTTGCACAGTTAAAAACACAGGATTCATTTTGGAAATTATTGCAAGCAGAGGAAAAGTTAGAGGAAATCGCCATAGCCGGACAAAAAAAGTACCGGTCTTTATATGCTTATGAAAATAGAATGGAGATGCTCTTGAAAGAATTGGAAAAAGCAGTTCAGGCAATGAAAAAGATTGACAAGCAATCATAAATAATTGTATCATAGAGGATAAAGTGCAAAAAAAGATACTGTGTTTTTCGATAGAAAAGTTTTTCAGATAAAACACTTTTTACAAAGATTTTGTTCTTAAAACGGTATATGGCACGAAAGAACATGGAAATGAGGAAATTATCAGATGTTACACAAATATTTTAAATTTACAAAAAAAAGGATTACAGCATTTGCTGTCTTATCTGTTTTAATATTAGGACTGCAAATTGTCTTTACCGGTTCCCTGTTAGCCCGTCAGACAGTTACAACAGAAGCCGGTAACGCAGAGAGTGCGGTTATCGGTATTCTCGATAAGACTGAGATCGTGCGTCAGAAGTTCGCGTTTTCAAGGAAAGTAGTGTTAAAAGAATTCTCATTAAGCTTTGGGTCTTTTGAGCGAAACGAAGTCGGAGATTCGCTAGACATTCAGATGACCGATGGAGATAATAATATTGTTTACGAAACAAAGATTCCGGTTGATGACATTACGCCAAATGCAGCCTATCGTGTTTCGATGGATCATACGGTAACGATACCAAAAGGAGTTACCTGCTGTATCAAGATCAGCTGCAGTTCTTCAACGCAGCAATATAATACCGTACCAACGTTAAATACTACAAACCGTACCGATCCGAATACTTACCTGTCTACCATGAATATGCAGACGCATAAAAAAGCTTTGAATATCTCGTATACATATTACTATCGCCAGATAGCACCTATGATTACGATCATTATTGAATTTGTGCTTCTTTTTGTACTTTGCTTTGAGCGTCTGACAGAGTATGCTGTTATTCTGCTTCGTAAAAAGAAAAAGGAAGAACGCAGAAGAGAAAAAGAAAAATCCTTAGAACTCGCAGCAATGGATAAAAGAAGCCATAGCAACAGTAAGGATGCGAAAGTACGTTATTCCCGCTTAAATATGCAGGATAAAGCAAAGCAAAAGAAAATAAAGAAATACCAGAAAAAGCATAACAAAAAACAATGGGATAAAAAGAAAAAATCATATTCATTGAAAACATTTGTAAAATGGTGTCTGACTGAACCAAAAGTTTTAAAAAGAGTCCGTCAGGCAGTTGTAATCTTAAATCCGGTGTTCATTATCTTCTTTATTGAATTGATGAATGATGCTTTATTAAAAATGAATCCGTTTGTCTGGCTTTTTGCAACCATATTGATGCTTGCATTAGAAATGCTTTTCTATGCAATATTCGGAAACATGAGTATTGCCATTTTGGTATTGGATTGTATTTTATATCCGGCAGGTCTTGCAAACCTGATCCTTATGAATGTACGTGGAACACCATTTTTACCGGGAGATCTTCTTGCACTTGGTACAGCAACAGAAGTAGCAAATACGTATAAGATCTCTCTGACACCATCCCAGTTCGTTATGATTCCGGCGTTTGTATTGTGGTGTTTCTTTATCTATAGGATCAAAGCAAAGAAAAAGAATACAGCGATCCGTAAAAAACTGGTACGTCGTCTGACACCGGCTGCAGCATCTTTTGTTTTGATCGGAGTGTTATATAATACACCGGTATTGGAAAATTGCGGAATTGTTGATAATGTATGGAATAAAGTAGCTTCTAGCCGTTCGAATGGATTTTACTTAAACTTCTTTATTAATCTGCACTATCTGAGTGTTTCAAAGCCATCCGGCTATTCACAGGATAAAGTTGCTTCGATCTTAAAAGATTTCGCAAAAGAATCGAAAAAGGAGAGTGTTGCAAAAACCAGTGATCCGACACAGGAATCATCAAAGAAAGTAACACCATCAAAGACAAAATTCCTGACAAACAGTGATTTTAAGAAGAATACGGGATTGAATGGTCAAAAACCAAATATTATCCTGATCATGAATGAAAGTCTGGCGGATTATGAGCAAGTAGGAAAGACGAATTTTAATAAAGATCCGTTATCGTTCTTACATAGTCTTCGTAATAATACGATCTATGGTAAAGATTATGTATCTGTTTATGGTGCGGGAACAAGTAACTCAGAGTTTGAAGCTATGACGGGTAATACCATGTCATTCTTCCCTAGCGGAAGTAATGTATATCAGCAGTTTATGCATGATTCAACATTTTCTATGGCATATTATCTAAAATCACTCGGTTATCAGACGGATGCCGTTCATCCAAGCAGCGGTGCAAACTGGAACCGTATCAACACATATAACAGTATGCGTTTTGACCGTTTTGTAACGATCGATGATTTTAAAAATCCGGAATATGTCCGTTATATCAGCGATAAGGAAAGTTATAAGAAAGTCATCGAACTGTATGAGAACAAGAAAAAAGGAACGCCGATGTTTACGTTTGATATGACGATCCAGAATCATGGTGGCTATCTGACCAATACAGCATGGGATGATCCTGTTTATGTCAAAGGTTCTTATTATCAGGAAGCAAAAGAGTATCTTTCTGCAACAAAAGTTTCGGATGATGCTTTCAAATATCTGACTGACTATTTCAAGAAAGCGGATGAACCAACGATCATTTGCATGTTTGGTGATCACCAGCCATCAATTGAAACAGAGTTCTATGAAGAGATCATGAAGAAAAAACAGAGTGACTGGGAATTAAATGATATTCAGAAGCGGTATGTGACTCCGTTTGTTGTATGGGCGAACTATGATATCGAGGAAGGGCAGGATGTTGTATTAAGTAACAACTATCTTGAAAATCTGGTATTAAAACAAGCCGGTATTGATCTTCCTCTATATAATCAATACATCGAAAAGGTTTCAGATACAATTCCGGCAATGAATGTCA
Organism: Jutongia hominis; assembly: GCF_014384965.1. Classification (GTDB taxonomy): domain Bacteria; phylum Bacillota; class Clostridia; order Lachnospirales; family Lachnospiraceae; genus Butyribacter; species Butyribacter hominis. The sequence goes on along the minus strand of NZ_JACRSW010000014.1, from coordinate 35,264 downwards.
ATGGGTATATGGATCAATCAGGAACCTGGCATAAATATGATGATGAAAAAGGAAACATTAATAAGTTGTTAGAAAATTATGAATATTTGCAATATGGGTATTATAGTGATTCCGATAAGGACACCATGAGAAAATTGTTTCATATGGCAAAATAACAATAGTTAATAAAAATAAACATAGTTTGGAAGGAGAAAATATGGGGAATCAGAAATTAGAAAATATGTTAGATGAAATGAGAGCAAGAACAAGTGAAAAAAAATTACCGGATGATTTTATTGCGATGTTAAAAGAATCCGATGTGATCGTTCCTGCTATTATGCCGGCAGGAACCGATCCGGAGATTTTGCATAAGTTAATGGAATATTCCGATAAGAATATGGGACTTCCGCCTGAGGCAAATCCACAGCCATGTGTATTGCAAAATCCGGCCGGACAGAAATATTTACCGGTATTTACATCAGAAGAGCAGGTGCGAAATGCACCGAAAGAATCAAAATTTCCACTTTTGATGACAATGCCATTTGCATCCTGCTTACAACTTTTAAAGCAAACAGAGGAATTAAGCGGTATTGCAGTCAATCCGTATTCTCATAACATTTTATTTACGCCAAACGCAGAGTCGAAAGATGGTAAGAAGACAGTAGAGGTTACGATAGAGCAATTTCATCATCTGACAAGACAACGCCTGGAATCTAATTATCTTCCTTTGCAGCTTTTTAAAAGAAAACAGGAACTTTTTGATGATCTGCGTACGCGTCAGGGCGAATGTATGAAAGAATTATACAATGCTGTTTATGACACAGAAGTGGCTTGTCCATATACAGAAGATGATTTTGAGTTTATGTCTCTTCAGATTTCTGATGAGTTGCAAATTATGCAGATCACAATGCCAAAAGAAAATGCATATCCCATGACTTGTCCTAGTGTGATCGTAGTCTGGGATGCGGCTGCAGAAGAGATTTATTACTTTGCAATTGTAGCAAAAGACCAGAACGATCGACATATTATGCGTGTAGAAAAAAACGGAACACCGGTTGACTGTGGAGTGGCTCCGACAGAAGGCAGTGAATTATCAGCCGTGATCGATCTGGTGGAAAACTTAAAAGAAACGGAGTGACAGGCAAATGATCATTTATCTGATTCGCCATGGAAGACAAAACAGCTCCGACTGTAATGTGAATGTACCACTTTCAAAAGAAGGACAGATGCAGGCAGAATTATTAGGTAAAAGAATGAAACGTTATCCGGTGGATGCGTTATATACAAGTGATCTGATCCGTGCAGTAGAGACCGGTCAGATTGCTTTTTCTGATCGTCCTGATCTCATTTCTGATATTCAGATCAGAAAAGGTCTTGCGGAAGTTGATTTTGGTGATCTGACAGGAGAAAAAGATCCGGTTGTTAAGGAGTACTATAAAGAATATTATCAAAAGCAGCTTTCACTTTTCAAAAATAAAAAGAATCGTCCGACAGGTTCTGCTTTAGCAAAGGTAAATACTTATGTCGGAGAGTTCTTTGTGCCAATACAGGAAATGCATTATCCGAATGGTGAGAATGGTGAAATGGTGTTAGAACGCCTGTTACCGGTGGTGAAAGAATGGATTGAAAAACCATATCAGAATATTGCCGTTGTTTCGCATGGCGGTTTGATCCGTATTCTGCTATGTGCTCTTTTTGGTGGAGATTTTGCAAAAAGATTGCAATTTGGCGGATCATTAGAAAATTGCAGCATTACGGAACTGTATTATGATGAGTCAAAAAAAGGGTTCTATCTGAACCGTTTTAATGATTACGCGCATTTAGAAGAAAGACCGGAGCTTCTTCGAAGTCATTTTCTTGCACCGAATCAATAAGGAAAAAGGATTGAAAAAAGAATGAGAAAAATTATATTAGCCTCTGCGTCGCCACGCAGGAAAGAATTGTTAGAACAGATTGGATTAGAGTTTTCCATTATGCCAAGTTATGCAAAAGAAACTTATAAAGAGACCAGACCGGATAAGATTGTCGAAGAGCTGTCGGCATTAAAAGCGATTGATGTAGCGGACAGACTGGATGATTCGTATATTGTGATCGGTGCAGACACGATCGTTGTTGCGGATGAAAAGATACTCGGCAAACCAAAAGATGAAAAAGACGCTTTTTTGATGTTAGAAAGTCTTCAGGGCAAAACGCATCAGGTATATTCCGGAGTAACATTAGTGGTATCACATGGAGATAAAAAAATCATCAAGCGTTTTCATGAAAAGACCGAAGTAGCTGTTGCGGAAATGACAAAAGAACAGATCAAAGCTTATGTTGCTACCGGAGAACCGATGGATAAAGCAGGTGCTTATGCGATTCAGGGATTTTTTGCACAATATATCAAGGGAATTGTCGGCGATTACTATAATGTAGTCGGGCTTCCGCTTGCTCATCTGATGAAAGAAATGCATGTTTTTTTATCTTAGCTCGTTTTAGAAAAAGAGATGTTTTACTCTTGACTTTTCATAAAAAAAGAAAGCAAGATGATCTTATATCATCTGCTTTCTTTTTTATGGAATAGGAAAATGCTCGTACAGTAGCGGTACACCTCCAAGAATTGCTTTAGCAATTCTTGGAGTGCAAAGCGCCGGCTTTGCACTTTTTTATGTATGAATGAAACTGTTTTAAAACGATAAACAGATCCGATGCAGAACTCACTTATATCTGATTCATGATCCGATCAGCCTATAATGAGATGTCTGTAACAAATCGTCGGAATTATTTATCATTTAATTCTACAAAAGAACCCTGCTTCATTGCACGAACTTTTAAAGAAAGTCCAAAGAGGTTGATGAAACCATCTGCATCCTTATGATCATAAAGATCACCTGTTGTAAAGGAAGCGATAGACTCGCTATACATAGAATATGGAGAAGTTGTACCCATCTTGATGATATTACCTTTATAAAGCTTGAATTTTACTTCACCGGTTACATATTTCTGTGTAGACTCAATAAATGCCTGGCAGGCTTCACGAAGAGGTGTAAACCATTTTCCTTCGTATACGATATCAGCGAATTTGTTGGCGATATCTTTCTTTGCTGTCATGGTATCACGATCAAGGATCAGTTCTTCTAACTGCTCATGAGCTTCTAAAAGAATTGTTCCACCGGGAGTTTCATAAACACCACGTGATTTCATGCCTACAACACGGTTTTCTACGATGTCAACAATACCGATACCATGCTTTCCGCCAAGTTTATTTAATGTACGGATGATATCAGAAACCTTCATGGCTTCACCATTGATCGTCTTTGGGATACCCTGTTCAAATGTCATTGTAATTTCTTCTGCTTCATCAGGAGCTTTCTCAGGGTGTGTTCCAAGAACAAGAAGATGATCGTAATTTGGAGCATTTGCAGGATCTTCTAATTCAAGACCTTCATGACTGATATGCCATAAGTTTCTATCACGGCTGTAGCTGCTGTCTGCAGCAAATGGAAGATCAATACCATGAGCCTTGCAATATTCAATCTCTGATTCACGGGAATCGAGTTTCCAAAGTTCGCTTCTCCAAGGAGCGATGATCTTAATATCAGGAGCTAATGCTTTGATACCAAGCTCAAAACGAACCTGGTCATTTCCTTTGCCTGTAGCACCATGACAGATAGCAACCGCACCTTCTTTACGTGCGATCTCTACTAATCTTTTCGCAATGACAGGACGTGCCATAGAAGTACCAAGCAGATACTTGTATTCATATACAGCATTCGCCTGTACACAAGGTACAACGTAGTCATCGCAGAATTCATCAACAACATCCTCGATATATAACTTAGAAGCACCACTCAGCTTGGCTCTTTCCTCTAAACCATCTAATTCGCTTTCCTGTCCAACGTCAATACAAACGCAGACTACTTCATAATCGAAGTTCTCTTTTAACCAAGGGATGATAGCAGTAGTATCAAGGCCGCCAGAGTAGGCAAGAACAACTTTTTCTTTCATTATAAAATCCTCCTATAAATATGTAGAAATTTTGCATATATTTTATGCAATTCCAGATGCCACTCATGATCCTTTTCTATTCTGACTAAAATAGTATGAAGCATCAGACACCGTTACCTTTTAGTATAAGCAGAAACAATGTACAATGCAATGTTTTTTTCTAAAATCCATAGGATCAAAAACGTGATCTGACTTTCAAGCTATAGTTTACTATACAGCATTATTTATAAATATGCAATATTTATTTATAAAAAGTCATATAAACATTGCAAATTATCATATAAACAGAAAAATATGCAAAAAAGTTATTGCATAAATATAAGACCAGGAGTATAATCAGTAACAGAAAAATACAGATAGGAGACAGAAAATGAGCAGCGAAGAAAAAGAAAACTTTATGGACCAGATTACAGTGAAGGCGGAGACATTGATCGAAGCACTTCCCTATATCCGTGATTTTAATAATAAGAGAGTTGTTGTAAAATATGGTGGTAGTGCCATGCTTGATAAAAGCCTGGAAGAAAGTGTGATCAAGGATGTTGCCCTTTTGAAGCTTGTTGGAATGAAACCGATTATTGTTCACGGTGGCGGAAAAGAAATCAGCAAATGGATTGACAAAGTCGGCATGGAGACACACTTTGAAGAAGGTTTTCGTGTAACTGATAAAAATACGATGGAAATTGCAGAAATGGTTTTAAACCGTGTCAATAAAAACTTAGTCCAAATGGTAGAACATCTTGGCGTCAAAGCAATCGGTATCTGTGGGAAAGATGGTGGTATGCTTCAGGTGGAAAAGAAAATGCCAAACGGAAAAGATATCGGCTATGTTGGTGACATTAAGTCTGTTAATACAGAAGTGATCGATACTTTACTCGAAAATGATTTTATACCGATTATTGCTCCGATCGGAATGGATGATAAAGGAGATACGTATAATATCAATGCAGATGATGCTGCCTGTGCGATCGCCGGTGGTATCCGTGCGGAAAAGCTTGCATTTTTAACAGATGTAGAAGGGGTTTGCATGAATCCGAAAGATCCTTCAACACTGGTATCTGTATTAAATCTGATCGAAGCAAACAAGCTGATTGAAAGTGGCGTGATCAGCGGTGGTATGCTTCCTAAAGTCAATAATTGTATTCATGCCGTAAACTCGGGAGTAGGACGTGTCCATATTCTGGATGGAAGAAGAGAACATTGTCTGCTTTTGGAATTCTTTACCAAACGAGGTATCGGTACAGCGATCATCGGAGATGACAGCGAATTATATTCAAATGAAAAATAGAGTACCGATGAAATGAAATAACATATATGAAAAGCCGGTTAGCAGGTTCTTTTTTAGAACAGCGGTCACAATAATAAAAAAGAAATGGGCATAATAATAAATTGTCCGAAGGAAACAAGGGAGGATTCTTCAGATGAAAAATGAGTTAGAAAAACATTTAATACATACCTATAACCGTTCGGTTACATTAGTAAAAGGGGAGGGTGTTTCTCTTTTTGACGACAAAGGGAAGGAATATCTTGATATGGGTGCAGGTATAGCAGTCTGTGCTCTCGGATATAGCAACGAAGAATATAAAAAAGCCTTAAAAGACCAGATTGATCAGTTGATCCATGTATCGAATCTGTTTTATACCGAACCGGTGATAAAAGCCGCAAAGTATCTTTCAAAGGCTTCCGGTATGGATCGTGTATTTTTTACAAACAGCGGAACAGAAGCGATTGAAGGAGCAATCAAACTTGCCCGTAAATATGCGTATTTAAAGAACAAAGACAGCAAAGGCGAGATCATTGCAATGAACCACTCATTCCATGGACGTTCCATGGGTGCGTTGGCAGTGACAGGTACCAAGCATTATCGTGATCCGTTTGAACCACTGATCGGTGGTGTTTCTTTTGCGGATTACAATAATTTAGAAAGTGTGAAAAAGCTGATCAAAAAAGATACCTGCGCGATCATTATGGAAACATTACAAGGAGAAGGCGGCATTTATCCGGCAACGAAAGAATTCCTGCTTGGAGTACGCAAACTTTGTGACGAAAACGATATCGCTTTGATCTTAGATGAGATCCAATGTGGAATGGGACGTACCGGAAAGATGTTTACCTACGAACATTATGGTATCAAACCGGATATTATGACAAGTGCAAAAGCATTAGGCTGTGGTATGCCGGTTGGCGCATTCTGCGCAACAGAGAAATTTGCAACAGCAATGTGTCCGGGAGACCACGGTACAACATATGGAGGCAACCCATTAGCCTGTGCGGCTGTATGTAAAGTGTTTGAAATTTTTGAAAAAGAACATATCGTAGAACATGCTGCCAAAATGGGGAATTACTTTACAGAACAATTACAAAGATTACAGGAAAAACATCCGGCACTTTTAACCGATGTTCGCGGAAAAGGATTGATGATCGGTATCGAAGTATCCTGTGCAAATGGCGATGTGGTAAAGAAGGCATTAGAAAAGGGCATGATTGTGATCGCAGCCGGTTCTAATGTTGTCCGTCTGGTGCCTCCGCTTGTAATTGAAACAAAGCATATTGATCAGTGTATTTCTATTTTAGACAGTGTTTTTGCAGAACTGTCATAAGATATATAAAATGTAAGATATACGCTAAAACACTCCCTATTTCTATTTAACGATATCAAAACGTGCTATTGTCAACGTACTGTTGTGAAATAAGGCAGAAAAAAGCAGAATGTCCTTTGAATCATTCTGCTTTTTTCTTTTTAAATGCATATTTCCATAAAATGTGGAAAAAATAAGAGGAAAGAAACGTATAAAAATGAAGATATGGGCATATCTTACGTTGCTTTTTCTTGCAAAACGGATAAGACAGCCCATAGACATGAAAAAGAAAAGAGGTTTTTTATGTTTGGAATGATCGCATCTGTTATATCGGGAATCTTAATGAGTCTTCAGGGCGTTTTTAATACACAGGTCACAAAGCAGACAAGTGTATGGATTAGTGCAGGTTTCGTACAATTAACGGCATTAATAGTATGTATGATTGCATGGTTTGTAACCGGAAGAGAAGGCAGTATTAGCGGAATCATGCATGTCAGACCATGGTATATGCTTCTTGGCGGTGTGATGGGAGCATTTATCACTTATACGGTAATCCTTGGCATGAACCAGTTAGGTCCTGCAAAAGCTGTTCTTTTTATTATTGCTGCGCAATTGATCGCGGCATATATCGTAGAACTATTTGGCTGGTTTGGCACACAAAAAATCGGATTTGACTGGCTAAAATTAGCAGGTGTTGCTATTTTTATTACCGGAATTGTTGTCTTTAAATGGAAAGAACTGTTTTAAAAGAACAAAAGAGTAGATATTAAGTGCAAAATCATTAAAAAAATTGCTGATTATTTGTACATTGTATCTATTGTAATCGGAGAAAAAATTCGTTAGAATAGTAATCGGAGTTTACTGTATATTGCGAAACAGCCAATCTTGCTTTTGAAACACTCAAAAGAAAGGGAGGTTATTTGTGAAAAACAAGAATACAGGCATGATTTGGGTGCTTTGTTTTCTTTTTTTGGTTGCTGCGATTGCACTTTTTTTATTCGGGCCGCCAAAGAAAAACAAAGAAACGTTGTCTTTTGTAGAAAATACTGCTACAACGAAACAGGCAACTACCCCAAAAGAGACTCCTGCGCCTAAAAAAGACAAAAAGGATCATACTACTGAAAATGCAGTATATGTCTCAGGAGCGGTAAAGCATCCCGGTTTATATCGTTATTATGGCAATAAGAGAGTAGATGATGCAATCACGGCTGTTGGTGGTTTTTGTAAAAATGCGTCGACAGAAAGTATTAACCTGGCTCAATTTTTGCAGGATGGCGAACAGATCGTTGTTTTGACAAAGAAACAGGCAAAAAAGCAAAAGAGTCCAAAAGAAGATCCTGCTATGGTCAATGATTCAAAAAACAGACAAGACAGTCAGGGTGCTTCAAAAGTCAATATCAATATCGCATCCGTAGAAGAACTGATGCAGCTACCGGGAATCGGTGAGGCAAAAGCAAAGATGATCCTTGATTACCGCACGCAGAATGGTGCTTTTCAAAAGGTTGAAGATATTATGAAGATATCAGGTATTAAAGAAGGCGTATATAATAAAATCAAAGAAAATATTACAGTATAATCTGATGGTAAATAAGCAGGGGGAAAGAGAAATGGCAAGAAAAGTATTGGTAGTCGATGATGAAAAGCTGATCGTGAAAGGAATCCGTTTCAGTCTGGAACAGGAAGGAATGGAAGTTGATTGTGCCTATGATGGTCAGGAAGCATTTGATCTGGCATCACAAAACCAATATGATATAATTCTGTTAGACGTGATGCTTCCAAAAATGACAGGATTTGAAGTGTGTCAGCAGATTCGTGAGTTTTCGGATGTTCCGATTATCATGCTGACAGCCAAAGGGGATGATATGGATAAGATCCTTGGGCTGGATTACGGTGCAGACGACTATATCACGAAACCATTTAATATCTTAGAAGTAAAAGCCCGGATCAAAGCGATCATCCGCAGAAGTGAAGTAAAGAAACCAAAAGCTCCGGAGACAAATGAGTTATCATTTGAAGAGCTGCGGATTAATATTGACAGCCGCCGTGGCTATATCAATAATACAGAAGTTAATCTGACAGCAAAAGAATTTGATCTGTTAGAACTTTTAATGATGCATCCTAACAAAGTATACAGCAGGGAAGAACTTCTAAATACCGTATGGGGCTATGATTATCCCGGAGATGTCCGCACAGTAGATGTACATATTCGTCGACTGCGTGAAAAGATTGAGACAACACCAAGTGATCCCAAATTCATTCACACAAAATGGGGTGTTGGATATTATTTTCAAAAATAAAGGGCAGATATCTTTTCATATGTAGAAATGATACGATCAAATAGAGGCTCAAAATGTCGGAGGAATTGTTTTGAAAGAGAAGTGGACAGCGATATTTAATAAGATGCGCAGTATGCGTATTCAAGTATTTACCACAATGTTTTTAGCGGGCATTATTCCTGTTATACTCTTTTCAAATATTATTATTAAAGCATATAATTCACAGATCATTACACAAAGAACCGATGAGATTCAGTCCTATGCAACTGTTATTGCAAACTTAGTATTATCTTCCGGTTTTTTGTCCGGTGAAAGCTCTGATGAAGTTAATCGAGAATCCGAAGAGATTGCCAATATTTATCAGGGAAGGGTTATGATCATTGATCAGAATCTGCGTATTATCAAAGATACATACAATGTTGAAACAGGAAAAACTGCCATTTCTACCGAAGTAATCCAATGCATGAATGGTTCAAAAGATAAATATACAAATACGATCGGTGATTATATCCAGTTGACATCAGCGATTGTAGATCCATCAACCGAAAAAGTAACCGGTGCTGTTTTGATCAGTTTCTCAACAAAAAGCCTGGCAGTATTGGAAGACTCGGTCAATTATCGTGCGATCCTGATCATACTGGCATTAGCAATTTGTATCGTACTTTTTAGTTTCTTGTATTCCGCATTATTATCTAAGCCATTACAAAAAGTAACCGAATCGATTGATGAAGTGACAAGAGGTGATTTTGATGTTGCGTTGGACATTCATTCTTATTCCGAATTGGAGTCTGTTTCGGAATCCTTTAATCGTATGATCGGTTTTATTCAGGAACAGGATAATGCAAGACAGGAATTTGCATCCAACGTTTCCCACGAATTAAAGACACCATTAACATCCATGAAAGTACTTTCGGATTCTTTGCTTTCCCAGGAGGGAATGCCGGAAGAACTGTATCGGGAATTTCTCGGAGATATTACCAGCGAGATTGAACGAATGACAAATATCATCAACGATCTGCTTTCTATGGCAAAGTTAGAAAAAAACAGTGCCGATATGACGATTGTAAATATCAGTATCAATGAATTACTGGATGGTGTTTTGAAACGACTCCGTCCGATCGCAGCCAAGCGCAATATTGAATTGGTATATGAGAGTTATCGACCGGTAGTAGCTGATGTAGATGAAGTTAAAATGTCAATCGCATTAAACAATCTGATTGAAAATGCCATCAAATATAACTATGATGGCGGCTGGGTACATGTCACATTAAATGCGGATCACAAATTCTTCTATGTCCGTATTCAGGATTCCGGAGTCGGTATTCCGGAAGAATTACAAGATAAAATTTTTGAACGTTTTTACAGAGTTGATAAAGCGAGGTCAAGAGAAACCGGTGGTACCGGACTTGGACTGGCTTTGACCAGACGTGCTATTTTGCTGCATCGCGGTTCAATTAAAGTTTATAGTAAAGAAAAAGAAGGTACTACCTTTACAATCCGTATTCCGTTAAATTATGTCACAGCAGAAAACTGATAGGAGGCAAACAAATGTTACAGTCTATGAAAAGAAATAAAACACATCTGATTCTGACAGCATTTGTCTGCCTGTTATGCTTATCTGTACTTGATGGATGCACCAAAAAAGATAAGAAAAAAAGCAGTTATACCGGTTCTTACATTTATTGTCTGGATTCGAATGAAACAAAGATTGAGGGAGAAAAATATACAATTAAAAGTAAAGATACCGATAAAATGATCCGCGAACTTTTGCATAAGATGAGAAAAGAACCGGAGACAGTGTCGTTAAAAAATGCACTGTCTGACAGCATTACATTAGACGATTATACTCTGACGAATTCCGGAGAACTTTCTTTATACTGGACAGCCTCTTATACGAATTATACCGGTCCTTCGGAAGTGCTTCGCCGTGCCGCAATCGTAAAGACTCTTTGTCAGGTACCGGATGTAAAAAGCGTACAATTCTATGTTGCCGGACAGCCACTGACTGACACAAATATGAATACGATCGGTTTTATGACAGCAGATACCTTTGTTGATAATACCGGAGATATGGAATACACTCAAAATACTACATTAAATATGTATTTTGCAAGTGCCTCGGGGACATCGCTCGTAGAAGTACCTGTTAAGATCACATATGACGCCTCGATCCCGTTAGAGCAGCTTGCACTGAAACAGTTGATCAAAGGTCCTTCTTCTGTTGGCGGAATCAGCAATACACGTATGCTGGCTACGATACCTTCCGGCACAAAAGTAAACAAAATATCTGTAAAAGATAATACCTGCTATTTGGATCTATCATCGGATTTTCTTGATAAAAGAGATAATATATCGGATGAAGTAACGATTTACTCTGTCGTAAACACATTAGTAGAATTATCTAATATCAATAAAGTACAATTTAGTATTGATGGAGAACAGGTTCTTCTTTATAACGATTCGATCAATTTCGGAGAACCATTTGAACGCAATCTTGATCTGGTCTTAAAATGATCCTGTAAGGTCTATTTAAGACGTTAAAAAGAAAGGAGGTTATTTGAAAAGACCAATGGTATGGGGAGTCGGTCTTTTGTTTCTATGTTTTCTGATTCGTATCACTTTTTTTAATAAGCAGGTTCAAAAAGAACAATATTGTCTGGATGCACTTTTTGACAGAGAAGCTTTTTGTAATGCAATAGGAACAATCGAACAGATTGAGCAAAAGAAGAACTCCGTTTTTATTTATCTAAAGGATGTTTCTATCCAACTGCCGTCTCAGCTGGATCAGGGCATCTGTTCTATCGGTCATGTAATTATGACATCTAATACATTAACATCGTCTTCCTATAATCATGGGAATCAGATCCGGATACAAGGAAAATTAAAAAAGCTGCTTCCGGCACAAAATCCCGGACAATTTGATGAACGGTCGTATTATAGAGAGCAGAATATTTTTTATAAAATAGAAGAGCAAAATAGTTTTTGTATCAGCAATACAAAAAATTCATTAAAAGTAACATTATTTTCTTTCAAACAACATATGAAAAAGATCTATCGGAAGTATCTGAATCCAAAAGATTCAGGGGTGGTGACCGCTATGTTACTTGGAGACCGATCCGCTCTGGATAGTGAGATCAAAGAACTCTATCAACAAAACGGAATCGGACATATTCTTGCAATCAGCGGACTACATATTTCTATCTTATCTATGGCTTTATACCGGCTTTTCCAAAAACTTTGTCTGCCACGTCCGATTCCGTTTTGCCTGATTGTATTCTTTTTATTCTTATATGGTATCATGACCGGTTTTTCTGTTTCGACAAGCAGAGCGATCATTATGATGTGCATGTTTCTTTTGGCAAAGGAGATTGGTCGAAGCTATGATACGATTACGGCATTGGCATTGAGTGCAATGATTATATTGATTCAGAAACCATATGCCGTTTTTTCGGTCGGTTTTTTGCTATCCTACGGAGCCGTGCTTGGAGTCGTCCTAATAATTCCTGTCTGTAAAGGGATTGTTCTTGGTTCCCATCACGAGCAGGATCATTATTATCGAAAACGATTACGAAAAGAACGGGAGCAGGAAAGCAGTTGGAAAATAAAAGAGGAGCGGCACTTTGGGGCAGTTTCCAAAAAAATACCACGGTTTTTATGTTGTAAAGAAGCTTTCTTTGCACATTTGAAAAAGAAATGTCTGCATATGTTTGGATCTTTGCTGCTTGCGAGTATTAGTATTTCCATGATGACAACCCCCTTACTCTTATGGTTCTTTTATGAACTGCCAACCTACAGCATTTTGATCAATCTTCTGGTTCTTCCTGCAGTATCCTTTCTCGTTATTTTATCTGCACTGGGTGGTCTGGCAGGAATATTGTCATTCCCTTTTACAAAAGGGATATTTTCTTTGATACATTGCATTCTGGCAGGTTATGATACGTTATGCCGCGTCACAAGAAAGCTTCCGTTTTCTCTTCTAACACCGGGACAGCCACCACTTGAAACAATAGTTTTCTATTATGTTATATTATTTTTTATGATTTTTTTAATCAGAAAAATCCTTTATGAGCAGGAACACTTTCCTTTTTGGAAGAGAAATATATTTGTTATGGTATGTATGTTTTTGATGATCCTGCTTTTTAGCTATCGCAAAAAGGCTGCTTTTTCCTGCACAATGCTAGATGTAGGACAGGGAAATGGTATTCTGATACAGACAGCAAAGAAGACAATTTTAGTGGATGGTGGAAGCAGTGATGTGACTGAGGTTGGAAAATACCGACTGCTGCCATGTCTGAAATATTACGGTATTACCTGTATTGATGCCATGATCATGACACATGCTGACACAGATCATATATCCGGTCAGTTGGAATTAATCGAAATGATGCAAAAAGGGCAGCTTACGATTACAACGTATCTGCTGCCACAGCCGGAACAGTCTTTGCAGGATTCCAATTATAAGAAGATCGTAGCAGAAGCAAAGAAAGCCGGTATTACGTTGCAATATCTTCATAAGAAAGAGCAATTAACGATCGGTGATCTTTCTTTGTATTGTGTACATCCCGAAAAAAACTTTTGTGCGGATTCTGCAAATGCATATTCTACGACATTATCCTTACAATGGAAGAAGTATTCCATTCTTTTGACGGGAGATTTAGAAAAGAATGGCGAAGAAGCGGTATTAGAAGAATTACAAAAGAATCCGTCGCTTCCTGCAAGATATGATTTCCTGCAAGTACCACACCATGGTTCTAAGAATGCAGGAAGTGAGGTCTTTTTACAAAAAGTCTTACCGAAAGTCTCTCTGATATCCTGCGGTTATCAGAACCGGTATGGTCATCCACATGCCGAGTTGCTAGAAAGACTTAAAAAGATAGATTCTCATATCTATACAACACCTGCATCCGGCGCGATCAGTATCAAGGAAGAACCAAAAAGTCTGTTAAACCGAAAAAAAGACGATTCCTTAAAGATCGAAACATTTTGCAAATATACATGACAAACGTTATGCTTTGTGATACAATAAAAAGGATTTTGAGTATTTTTGTGCGATTTTGCTGATAAATCGTGTAAAAAGAAAAAAGATTACAAAGACAAGATAAGTATGAAAGAAAGATATTTGCCGTTACCGGCAGAATGGAGGCAATGATGGATTACAAGAAGGCAGGCGTTGATATTGAGGCAGGATACAGATCGGTAGAATTAATGAAAAAGCATATTGCCAGTACAATGCGCAAAGAAGTTTTAACAGATATCGGTGGTTTTTCCGGTGCATTTTCCATGGAAGCATTTAAGAATATGGAACAGCCAACGCTAGTTTCCGGTACAGATGGTGTGGGAACAAAGTTAAAACTTGCTTTTGAACTGGACAAACACGATACGGTAGGTATCGACTGTGTTGCGATGTGTGTAAATGATATTGCATGTGCGGGTGGAGAACCTTTGTTCTTCCTTGATTATATTGCATGCGGTAAGAATGAACCGGAAAAGATCGCACAGATCGTCAGCGGTGTTGCCGAAGGATGTAAACAGTCAAATGCTGCATTGATCGGTGGAGAAACAGCAGAAATGCCGGGCTTTTATCCTGTTGATGAATATGATCTTGCCGGATTTGCAGTAGGTGTTGTAGATCGTAAAGATATGATCACAGGAAAGACAATTGCCAAAGGAGACGTATTGGTCGGAATTGCTTCTTCGGGCATTCACAGTAACGGTTTTTCGTTAGTCCGCAAAGTATTTGATATTGAAAAGACAAATCTGAATAAAACATTTGAATCTCTTGGTGGAAAGACATTAGGAGAGACCTTGCTTGCACCGACGATCATTTATGTCAAAGCACTTCGCAGTGTTAAAGAGGGCGGCATAACGATCAAGGGATGCAGCCATATTACCGGTGGTGGATTTTATGAGAACATTCCACGTATGCTTCATGATGGTGTTCATGCACAGATCAAAGCAGACAGTTATGAGATTCCTCCAATCTTTGATATGCTTGCAAAAGATGGAGATATCGCAAAAGAAATGATGTACAATACATATAATATGGGTGTGGGTATGATCCTTGCCGTAGATGCCAAAGATGCAGATAAGACTGTAGAATTAGTCAATGCATCCGGTCAGAAAGGATTTATCATCGGTGAGATCACAGAAGGTGAAAAAGGTATTACTTTAGTTTAGTATACAGAAAGCAGGGAGACAGTTATATTACCTGTATAAATTATGAAGTCTTTTATTGACTGATAAAAGACTCCGGTATATTACCCGCACATGGTTTGCCGGATAACAGAAAAATGTGCAGAAACGAGGAAGTATCATGCAAAAAATCGCAATTTGTGTATCCGGAGGCGGTACAAATTTACAAGCGATCATCGATGCAGTTGCTAACGGAACGATCCGTGATACAAAGATTGAACTTGTTGTCAGTAACAAAAAAGAGGCTTATGCTTTAGAACGTGCGGCAAAAGCAGGGATTGAGACTGCATGCATATGTCCAAAAGATTATGCTGACAGGGAAACATTTGGCAAAGAAATGGTTCGTATTTTTGACGAGCATGAGATCGATCTGATCGTATTAGCCGGCTATCTGGTTATTATTCCTGAGATATTAGTACAGCATTATCGAAACAAGATCATTAATATCCATCCATCTTTGATACCGGCACATTGCGGTATGGGATATTATGGATTAAAAGTACACGAAAGTGTATTGGCAACAGGAAATAAAGTAACGGGAGCTACAGTACATTTTGTGGATGAAGTAGCTGACCACGGACCAATTCTTTTACAGAAGGCCGTAAAAGTCTGTGAAGGTGATACACCGGAGACTCTTCAAAGAAGAGTAATGGAAGAAGCTGAATGGCACATTCTTCCCGAAGCGATCGACCTGATCGGACAAAAGAAAGTAACGATTGTAAATGGCATCGCCCATATAGCAGACTAGCACAATGAATCATTAACATATTGATTTTTGTTGTGCCGTTATCAGGGAGATTCATACAGAGAGGAGTATTTTTAATGAAGGTTTTAATTGTAGGAAGTGGTGGACGTGAACATGCGATCGCATGGAGTGTTGCACAGAGCAAGCGCGTAGATAAGATCTATTGTGCTCCGGGAAATGGCGGTATCAGCCAGTATGCAGAGTGTGTCAATATTGCAGCAATGGAATTTGACAAATTAGCTGATTTTGCACAGGAACATGCGATCGACCTTACGATCATCGGTATGGATGATCCGTTAGTTGGCGGTATCGTTGATGTTTTTGAAGAAAGAGGACTCCGTGTCTTTGGACCACGCAAAAATGCAGCGATCATCGAAGGTTCAAAAAGCTTTTCAAAAGATCTTATGAAAAAATACGGTATTCCAACCTGTCATTATGAGACTTTTCATTCACCGGAAGAAGCATTGCTTTATTTGGAAAATGTAACCTATCCGGTTGTCTTAAAAGCAGATGGTCTTGCTCTTGGAAAGGGTGTTTTGATCTGTAATACAGCAGAAGAAGCAGAAGCCGGGATTGCCAGCCTGATGCTTGATAAGCAGTTTGGTACAGCCGGTGATACGGTCGTGATCGAAGATTTCATGACAGGACGTGAAGTATCTGTATTATGTTATTGCGATGGTACCCATATTAAGCCAATGACAAGTGCACAGGACCATAAGAGAGCCGAAGACGGCGATAAAGGTTTGAACACAGGTGGTATGGGCACCTTTTCACCAAGTCCTTTCTATACAGAAGATATTCAGAAATTCTGTGAAGAAAAGATCTATCAGCCGACAATGGATGCGATGAAAGCAGAAGGCAGAGATTTTGTCGGTATCTTATTTGTCGGATTAATGCTTACTAAAGATGGTCCTAAGGTATTAGAATACAATGCCCGTTTTGGTGATCCTGAAGCACAGGTTGTTCTACCACGTATGAAAAATGATATCATTGATGTTATGGAAGCCTGCATTGATGGCAGATTAGATCAGATTGATTTGCAATTTGAAAACAATGCAGCAGTATGTGTAGTCTTAGCCTCTGACGGTTATCCAAAGAGCTATGAAAAAGGCAAGCTGATCACAGGCTTAGAAAACTTTGAAGGAAAAGACGGATATTATGTATTCCACGCAGGAACAAAATTAACCGATGAAGGTATTGTAACAAACGGTGGACGAGTACTTGGTGTTACTGCAAAAGGCTCTAACTTAAAAGAAGCTCGTGCCAATGCGTATAAAGCAACCGAATGGATCTCCTTTGAAAATAAATATATGAGACATGATATCGGTAAAGCAATTGATGAAGTAAACGAATAAGCATACCAGAACAATAATAACAGGATAATGTTTATAGATATGTGAACTGTATTCTAAAAAATAAAATAGCACAAAATGCTCTTAAAATGTGCAGAAAAGAGGGAAATATGTATTCATTTGCAGAAGTAGAAAATTTTGATCCGGAAATTGCAAAAGCAATCGCAGACGAAACAGGAAGACAGAGAGAAAACATTGAATTGATCGCTTCTGAAAACTTAGTCAGCAAAGCAGTGATGTCAGCTATGGGAAGTACATTGACAAACAAATATGCGGAAGGTTATCCGGGAAAACGATATTACGGTGGCTGCGAATATGTCGATGTCGTAGAAAACCTTGCCCGTGATCGTGCCATGAAGCTTTTTAACTGTACTTATGCAAACGTACAGCCACATTCCGGCGCTCAGGCAAATATGACGGTATTTTTCGCTTTAATGAATCCGGGAGACACCTTTATGGGAATGAACCTGGATCATGGCGGACATTTAACGCATGGAAGCCCTGTTAATATGTCAGGTAAATATTTTCATTGCGTTCCTTATGGTGTTAACGATGAAGGCTTCATTGATTATGATGAAGTAGAACGCATCGCCAAAGATTGCAAACCTAAATTGATCGTAGCAGGTGCAAGTGCATATGCACGTAAGATTGACTTCAAACGCTTCCGTGAGATTGCTGATGAAGTAGGTGCTTATCTGATGGTTGATATGGCTCATATTGCCGGACTGGTTGCAGCAGGTTATCATGAAAGCCCGATCCCATATGCACATGTTGTTACAACCACTACACATAAGACACTTCGCGGACCTCGTGGCGGTATGATACTTTCTAGTGAAGAGTTTGCAAAAGAAGTCAACTTCAATAAAGCATTATTCCCTGGAATCCAGGGTGGTCCTTTGATGCATGTGATCGCTGCAAAAGCAGTCTGCTTCAAAGAAGCATTAGATCCGTCTTTTAAAGAATACGGAAAAAATATCATCGACAATGCCCAGGCTTTAGCAAAAGGCTTACAAAGCCGTGGAATCAAGATCGTATCCGGTGGTACGGATAACCATTTAATGTTAGTGGATCTTGCCGACAAGGGTCTGACAGGAAAAGAAGTAGAAAAATGGCTCGATGCAGCGCATATTACATGTAATAAGAATACCATTCCAAATGATCCACAGTCTCCATTTGTCACAAGTGGTATCCGTCTTGGTACAGCAGCCGTAACAACCAGAGGATTCCGTACAGATGATATGGATAAAGTTGCAGAAGCAATTGCTTTGATCATTAATGATCCGGAAGGAAACAAAGAAAAGGCAACTGCTATTGTAAAAACATTAACAGACAAATATCCATTATATGAGTAATTTATAGTTTTCGGGGGCAAAGCATGGTCTTTGCCCTTTTTCCGACTGGAGGTAGCATATGACAGCAAAAGAGAGAAATTATGAAAATCTTGCAGAAAGTATTATCGCAAAATTAGCCCAGCGTAATATGGAAGGATATTATTGCAAAGACCGGGAAGAAGCAAATGCAAAAGTAAAGCGTTTTTTAATGCCGGATTGTTCGATCTCATGGGGCGGCTCAGAAACCTTAGAACAGATCGGACTGATTGCAGACTTAAAGGAATCTGAAAATGAATACGAGATCCTTGACCGTAAAAATCCTGATCCTGCCTTATCTGCAAAAGAGTTCTATGGAAAGATGGTAACGGCTGATTTCTTTTTGATGAGTACAAATGCGATTACGGTAGATGGGGAACTAATAAATATTGACGGCAACGGAAACCGTGTTGCCTGTCTTTGCAACGGACCGGATCATGTGATCATTGTTGCAGGAATGAATAAAATAGTTCCTGATATACAAAGCGGGATTGCCCGCGTCAGAAACATTGCCGCTCCGCCAAACGGAGTACGATTAAACACAAATACACCTTGTGCGGAATACGGAAGATGTGTCGATTGTCTGACGGATGACTGTATGTGCTGCCATACTGTAGTTACAAGAATGTGCCGTGTGCCGGGCAGGATCAAAGTCATCTTAGTGGGCGAAGAACTTGGCTATTGATCAAACGATTTGCAAAGAGTGCATTTGTAAGTTTGAAACAGAATGTATTGAAAAGGAGAAAAAGAGAGAATATAATTTATGGAAACAAAGGAATTGATCGACCGTTTAGAAAGAGATCATATTTTAACACAGGAAGAATATACTGCAATCATTACGAACCATACAACACAGGACATGGAATATCTGTTTGAAAAAGCCAGAAAGTTAAGAGAACAGTATTATCAAAAAGATGTTTATGTACGTGGACTGATCGAATTTTCAAATTATTGCAAAAACGACTGTTTCTATTGCGGAATACGATGCAGTAACCGGAATGCACAACGATATCGTTTACGTGAAGACGAGATTCTAGAATGTGCGAATCAGGGCTATGAACTTGGCTTTCGTACTTTTGTCTTACAAGGGGGCGAAGATCTTTCGTACTCCGCCAGACAGATCGGAGAGCTGGTAAAAAAAATTAAACAAGCCCATCCTGATTGTGCGATCACATTGTCGATAGGAGAACGTGAAAAAGAAGTATACCAATATTGGTATGACTGTGGTGCACAACGTTATCTTCTGCGTCACGAAACTGCTACAAAAGAGCATTATCAGGCATTACATCCAAAAGAAATGTCATGGGAACATCGGATACAATGTCTTAGAGATCTCAAAGAGATCGGTTATCAGGTAGGAGCCGGTTTTATGGTAGGATCTCCCTATCAGACAGCTGCACATCTGGCAAAAGAATTGTGTTTTTTAAAGGACTTTGATCCGCACATGGTGGGGATTGGACCTTTTATCGCACAGAAAGATTCCCCATTTGCCAAAGAAAAGAATGGTACCTTAAGAGAAACACTTTTGATGTTAGGTCTGATCCGTCTGACATTGCCAAAAGTATTACTTCCGGCAACGACAGCATTAGGAACGATTGATCCAAAAGGTAGAGAAAAAGGAATCCTTGCCGGAGCAAATGTGGT
Organism: Jutongia hominis; assembly: GCF_014384965.1. Lineage (GTDB taxonomy): Bacteria > Bacillota > Clostridia > Lachnospirales > Lachnospiraceae > Butyribacter > Butyribacter hominis. The sequence continues at coordinate 15,146 of NZ_JACRSW010000014.1, read as the reverse complement.
TATGCCAAATCTTTCTCCGGTGTCAGTCCGTAAAAAATACGAACTATATGATAATAAGATCTGTACCGGTGAAGAATCAGCACAATGCCGTGGCTGTTTGGAAAATCGTATGGAGTCGGTTGGATATCATATTGTAACATCCCGTGGGGATTATGTTTCTTTTTTTGAAAATAAAGCAACTGTATAGAAAAAGCAAGAAGAAATGAGGTTTATTATGTGGAAATGTAAAGATTTAATGAAAATGACAGATGCCGTAAAACCGGCAAAAACAGGAGCAAATGTAGAAGTGCAAATCAATGTTACAAACATTGTCAAGTATGTCTGCTTGGCCGGCATTGCAATCGTTGGGATTATTTTTGGTTCGAAAAGCTTTGTAGAATGCAAAAAAAACGAAAAAACGAAAGAGGATAATTAATCCATATGGGAAAACATTTATTTATTGCCGAAAAGCCAAGTGTTGCAAAAGAATTTGCAAAAGTACTCGGTGTCAATGGAAATGCCGGAAATGGATATTTAGAATCCAAAGACTATGTCGTAACATGGTGTGTCGGTCATTTGGTTACAATGAGTTATCCCGATGCCTACGATCCGGCTTTAAAGAAGTGGTCGTTGCAAACAATTCCATTTTTACCGGAACAGTTTCTCTATGAATTAATACCGGATGTCAAAAAACAGTTTGACATTGTAGCCGGATTGCTTAACCGGGAAGATGTGACCTGCATTTATGTCTGTACCGACTCGGGACGCGAGGGAGAATACATTTACCGGCTTGTAGACCAGATGGCGCATGTTCCTGCATCCAAGGAAAAGAAACGTGTCTGGATCGATTCACAGACCGAAGAAGAGATAGAACGTGGTATCAAAGAGGCAAAAAACTTAAAAGAATACGACAATCTTTCCGATGCCGCTTATCTGCGTGCAAAAGAAGATTACCTGATGGGAATTAACTTTTCGCGTGTCCTTTCTTTAAAATACGGACGCAATGTCATGAACTTTTTAAATAACGGAAAATGGTCAGCAATCTCGGTAGGCCGTGTTATGACTTGTGTGCTTGGTATGGTGGTGCGTCGTGAACGTGAGATCCGAAACTTTGTTAAGACTCCGTTTTATCGTGTTCTTGGTACATTTTCCTATGAAGGGCAGCAATTTGACGGAGAATGGAAAGCAATAGAAGGTTCTGCCTATTTTCAATCTCCGTTACTTTATAAAGAAAATGGTTTTAAAGAATACAAAGATGCCATCGCACTATGCGAATCTCTGGATTTTACAAAAGAAGAAGTCGAAAAAGGAACGGATACCAATAAAACAAAGACTGATACAACAGAACCGGTACAGGATCAGAACCAGACAGACGTGCCACGAATGGCAGTTATTCAGAAAGTAGAAAAGAAAAAAGAAAAGAAAAATCCGCCATTATTATTTAACTTAGCAGAGCTTCAGAATACCTGTTCGAAACTGTTTAAGATCAGTCCCGATGAGACATTAAAGATCATTCAGGAATTATACGAAAAAAAGCTCGTTACCTATCCGCGTACCGATGCCAGAGTGCTTTCGACAGCTGTTTCAAAAGAAATACATAAAAATATAACAGGATTAAGAAACTATCCGGTTGTCAAAGAGATTGCCGAACACATTTTAGAACAAAAGTCATATCAGGGCATTGCTAAGACACGATATGTCAATGATAAACAGATCACAGACCATTATGCGATTATTCCGACCGGTCAGGGATTTGGTGCGATTGCCGGACTGAACCTGACAGCACAAAGAATCTATGAAGTGATCGTCAGACGCTTTCTTTGCATCTTTTATCCACCTGCAGAATATCTAAAGCTTGCAATCATTGCAAAACGTAAAGAAGAAGCTTTCTTTGCTAATTTTAAAGTGATGACGGCACAAGGATATTTAGCAATTGCTTCGGCTTCATTTTCACGGACAAAAGCAGCCGATAAGAAAGATAATGATACAGAAGAGACGCAAAATACAGACAGCACTGTTTTATCTGTTATGCAAAATCTGAAAAAAGGAATGGAAGTGGAACTGTCCATGCTTTCAATCAAAGAAGGTGAAACCTCTCCGCCAAAGCGTTATAATTCCGGATCAATGATCCTCGCAATGGAAAATGCAGGACAGTTGATCGAAGACGAAGAACTTCGTTCCCAGATTAAAAGCAATGGTATCGGAACAAGTGCTACAAGAGCGGAGATTCTGAGTAAATTAGTGAAGATCCGTTACTTAAAATTAAATAAAAAAACGCAGATCATTACACCGGAGCTGCTTGGCGAAATGGTCTATGATGTTGTGAATTCTTCGATACGGTCTTTGTTAAATCCTGAGTTGACCGCAAGCTGGGAATTGGGACTGACACAGGTTGCCGATGGGAAGATCACATCCGATGAATATATGGAAAAGCTTAACGGATTTATTACGAGGCGTGTGGACTATGTAAAACATACCAATAATCAATACCTGTTAAAACAGATGTTTGAACAGGCGGCTGTTTATTATAAAAAATAACGAAAAAAATTAAATTAAAAAGGAGAGAGAACAATGTATGATAATTTAAAGTGCAAAACATTATTTAATCTGGATGAAACCATTGCAAAAGACATCTTTAACGATGTAACTTTCCCATGGGAAGTGCTTCCAAAGATCAAGAATTTTATAATTGAACTTGGTAAGACATTATCTTTAGAAGAATATAGCCATCCCCAGGAAGATATCTGGATTGCCAAAAGTGCAACCGTCGCAGCCAATGCATCGATCAATGGACCATGTATCATCGGGAAAAAGACGGAAGTACGTCCGGGTGCTTTTATCCGTGGCAATGCAATTGTGGGAGAATACTGTGTTGTCGGAAATTCAACAGAATTAAAAAATGTCATTTTATTTAACAATGTGCAGGTACCTCATTATAATTATGTAGGAGACTCCATCCTTGGATATAAGTCCCATATGGGAGCCGGATCGATCACATCCAATGTTAAATCGGATAAGAGCAATGTTACGATTCGCTATGAGGGTGACTTGATTGAAACCGGTTTAAAGAAAATGGGAGCAATACTTGGAAATTATGTAGAAGTCGGATGCAACAGCGTAATGAATCCGGGAACGATCATCGGAAGCAACACCAATGTGTATCCGCTGTCTATGATTCGTGGTTATATTCCAAAAGGAAGTATTTATAAAAAACAAGGCGACATTGTAGAAAAAAAAGCCGATTGATCAGAAAAAGGATCAGAAAAATTATATTTTTTTGTCAAAAAGAGTAGACGAAAATCGAATTTTGTGAGAAAATAAATTCAGTACTGCGGTTTTTTACCAGCAGATTAAAAGCATATTGAAAGGAGTATGAACATGATTTATTCACAGGAAGTAGAAAACATGTGCCCAGTAGCTCAGGGCGTGCACCATGGTGCAGCACCAATCCCAGAAGAAGCAAAATGGGTTAAAGCAAAAGAAGTAAAGGATATCTCCGCATTTACACACGGTGTTGGCTGGTGTGCACCACAGCAGGGTGCCTGCAAGCTCAGCCTTAACGTTAAGGAAGGTATCATTCAGGAAGCATTAGTTGAGACAATCGGATGTTCCGGCATGACACATTCCGCTGCTATGGCTTCAGAAATTCTTCCGGGTCTTACTGTAATGGAAGCTTTAAACACAGACTTAGTTTGTGATGCTATCAACACAGCTATGAGAGAGCTTTTCTTACAGATCGTATATGGTCGTTCACAGTCTGCATTCTCAGAGGATGGTCTTCCGGTTGGTGCAGGTCTTGAAGATCTTGGTAAGGGACTTCGTTCTCAGGTTGGTACTATGTATGGTACATTAAAGAAAGGTCCTCGTTACCTTGAAATGGCTGAGGGTTATGTAACAGCAATCGCTTTAGACGCTGATGATCTGATCATCGGTTATAAATTCGTTAGCCTTGGTAAGATGACTGACTTCATCAAGAAAGGTGACGATCCTAACACAGCATATGAAAAAGCTTGTGGTCAGTATGGTCGTGTAGATGACGCAGTTAAGCTCATCGACCCTAGAACAGATGAAGAAATCGCAAAATAATATAAAGGAGGCAAACGAATAATGGCTTTATTTGAATCATATGAAAGAAGAATTGATAAAATCAATAGCGTATTAAACAGCTATGGTATTGCTTCTATTGAAGAAGCTGAAAAAATCACTAAGGATGCCGGTTTGAACGTTTACGATCAGATCAAGAGCATTCAGCCAATCTGTTTCGAGAATGCATGTTGGGCATACATCGTAGGTGCAGCAATCGCAATTAAGAAAGATTGTCGTCGTGCAGCAGATGCTGCAGCAGCAATTGGTGAAGGATTACAGGCATTCTGTATTCCCGGATCAGTAGCAGATACACGTAAAGTAGGTCTTGGTCATGGTAACTTAGGAAAGATGCTTTTGGAAGAAGAGACTGACTGTTTCGCTTTCTTAGCAGGTCATGAGTCATTTGCGGCAGCAGAAGGTGCTATCGGTATCGCAGAAAAAGCAAACAAAGTACGTAAGAAACCTCTTCGTGTTATCTTAAACGGTCTTGGTAAAGACGCAGCTCAGATCATCTCACGTATCAACGGATTTACATACGTAGAGACAGAGTACGATCCATATACAAACGAAGTAAAGGAAGTATTCCGTAAGGCATATTCTGAAGGACTTCGTGCTAAAGTAAACTGCTATGGTGCAAACTCTGTACCGGAAGGTGTTGCTATCATGCACAAAGAAGGCGTTGATGTATCTATTACAGGTAACTCAACTAACCCAACTCGTTTCCAGCATCCGGTAGCAGGAACATATAAGAAAGAATGTCTTGAGCAGGGTAAGAAATACTTCTCAGTTGCTTCAGGTGGTGGTACAGGCCGTACACTTCATCCTGATAACATGGCAGCAGGTCCTGCTTCATATGGTATGACAGATACATTAGGACGTATGCATTCAGATGCACAGTTCGCAGGTTCTTCTTCTGTACCGGCTCACGTTGAAATGATGGGTCTGATCGGTGCAGGTAACAACCCAATGGTTGGTATGACAGTTGCAGTTGCAGTTGCTGTACAGGAAGCAGCCGACAATGGTAAATTCTAATTATTAAAAAAGAATATTTCTCTTTTTTGAGGACTTGTCTGTTTTGACAGGTCCTCGTTTTGACTTTTTGTCAAAAAGTTCCGGAAACCCAAAATATATTTTTGGGATAATCCTTAGAAAAAAGCCTAAAATTTCAGACAGAAAAATACTTACATAGGGCTGCTTTATATATTGGGAAAAAATGGAGAAAAGTGAAAGAAACGGAAAAAAGTTTCTAAGAAAATGTAGTATAATAAAAAAGATGAGTATACGATACAAGGAGAAAATGACAGAAATGAAAATGGACAGGCAACATTTTTGCATGGGATGTATGCATCCGTTAAGAGAACAGGGAAATTGCTCTTTTTGTGATTTTTTACCGGAAAAATACAAAGCGACACCACGATGCCTCCCGCTGGGTGTTATTTTAGAAAACCGATATTTAATTGGTAAAGTGATAGGAGAAGGCAGCTCAGGAATTACTTATATTGGTAAAGATTTAGTTCTGAATATGACAATTGCTGTTAAAGAATACTTTCCTTTACATTTAGTCAGCAGGGATACCAGAAAAGAGTTAGATAATAATGTATATGTACTGGCAGGTGAAGAAAACAAAGCATATCAAAAAGGGTTAAAGCAGTTTTATAGAGAGGCAAAAATTTTATCGGATTTTCATATAATGGATGGAATCGTAACGGTACGTGATTTTTTTTATGCAAACAAGACCGGCTATCTGGTGATGGATTATATCAATGGAATGACATTAAAAAAATACATCAGACAGAATGGTCCAATGTCTTCCGAAGATGTACTGCGTCTGATCAAACCGGTTATTGTTTCACTGGAAGCAGTTCACAAAGAAGGAATATTACATCGTGATATTAGTCCGGATAATATTTTGCTGACGGCAGAGGGAAAACTGATCCTGATTGATTTTGGATCTGCACGTCATGAAAATTTATCTCTGACACAAAGTCTTACTGTAATGTTCAAAAGAGGATATACAGCAGAAGAACAATATCGCAGCCAGGGTAAACAGGGACCATATTCTGATGTATATTCACTGTGTGCCACGATTTATTTTATGATGACGGGGATTGTTCCGAATGAAGCAATTGAACGGATACTTAAAGATAAGTTAGTTCCCTTATCATCTGTTCCGAATGTTCATTTAAGTCGCTGGCAATCAAGTGTGATCATGAAAGGCATGGAAATTTATGCCAGAAACCGTTATCAAACTATGCAGGAATTAAATGAAGCTCTGTATCCTAGGAGAAAATGGTTCTCTTTTATCAGTAATAATGGGATTTTCTTTGTACGCCATATTCTGCCGGTTCTTATTTTTGTCTTTGTCATCTTTACAGGCATAAATACCATTGGGCATATCAATAGGATGTCTTCCGATGACAAGACAAAAAATCCGGTATCAGCATCAACAAAACCAACGTTGCTTTTGGAAAGCAGTAACACAACAAAAGAAATAAGTTCATCATCTCCAACACCGGAATCAACAAAGCAGGAGGCTTTTGTATCTGTTCCGGATTTGACGAACCTGTCGGTTTCCGGAGCTAAAAAACGATTAAAGCAGCACAGGCTAAAATGGAAGATTCAATACAAAACAACAACGGGAAAAACCGGAATTGTATTAAGACAGGATAAAAAGCCAAACAGCAGGCAAAAGGAAAACACGGTCATATATTTAACAATCAGCAGGCAAAAAGGAGCAAAGAAAGCAGTCTCAGTACCGGACAGCACCACTTCTGCGCCGGTCAGTACATCTGACAGTACAAAACGTTCTGATCGGAATAAGGATGATTTTGTAGCAACGATTCCATAAGAAACACGGAGAACGATATGACAAGATTTAAGAACAAAGATTTAAAAAATAATGAGTTATATATTGCTTTAAAACAATTACAAAACAAGAGATCTTATGATACATTTGACCGGTTTATTATTTCTAAAATGGGATTTGAAGTTACGGGGAAGGTAGATGATGCCCTGCGTCGTCAGGCATATAAGAACTTTTATTCCCTGATTGCCGATCAGAATATTTCATCGAGACCAACAACAAAAAAATGGTTTGGTATCAATGGCTTTACAATCCCTAAGCGTTATCAGATATATCGTATTGCTTTTGCACTTCAGTTATCGATCGAAGATTTGCAGGAATGGCTGACAAAAGGAATTTTAGAACCCGGTATCTGCTATAATGACTATTCTGAAACGATTTTCTGTTATGGATTAGAAAACAGCTTATCGTATGAGGAATGCTGCAAAATGATCGAAAAATTTGAACAGTCCATTCTTGATGGGCCTTCCTTTATGCATACCCATTCTACCAACCAGATTGCAAGTGAATTCCGTATGTACAAAAAGATCGACAAAGATTCTTTTATGCAATGGATGATCACAAATGCAGCTTGGTTTAAGGGATACAGTATGACAACCTGGGATTATATCAATACATATAAAAAACTGATCATTGAATATATCAGGCAGGATACCAACAAGCAGCTGAACAGTTTATTGATCGAAACGGATTTTTTATCATGGCTGCATAGGAAAAGAGCTTTTACAAGTAAAAAACGAAGTAAACTGATACAAAAATACTGTCTTGCTTATAAAAAAAAGCAGAGCAGCGTTGAGAATGATGTGATCCTGCAGACGATCATGGAATTAAACCATATCGTCGCTTCTGACTTTGGCAGTAATCGCATGTTTTTGTCGGAGCTTTTTGGAAATAATCATGCAATCGCACAATTACCGCATATGTCTGAAAAATATTTATCCGATCTTTTAAACCAGCCATTTCAAAAAGAAAAAGAGATTATGATCCATCTTGCATTAAGAGAATTATATTCCTGTAAGGAAAATGAAAGCTGTCCTAACAATATAGAAAAACTTATTGAAGAATATAGTCATAAAGAATTACAGGACCACAGCGTGGAAAATGCCAAAAAGCAATTAGAAATTCTTAGGAAAGAGCAGAAAAGAAGATGTTTATATGTGAAACGATCTGATATACTGCCAATGATCCATTATGTGGCACAAAGGCGTTATATGGATATGATCACACCGACATTAAATTATAATATGTCGGAAGCCCGGAAACAATTTATAGAATCCGCCAATGCTATTTTACTTTCTTGCGGCATGGTAAAATTAGATCCTGATAAATATTGGCTTGATGCTGTATTTCTTGCCTGCTTTCAGAAATCTGAGATGTATTATTATAGCGATGCTTTGGAAATATTAGAAATGGATTCTGAAAAAAAGGAAGAATAAAACATTCTTCTCTCTAAAAACTTCCATATACCTCTCTAAAAATTATCATGCAAAGAGCTGCAGCTGAAAGAAAAGAGTATAATGTGCGTAATCCTATAGTGTTTTTTCCAAATTTTAATCATGAAAAAAAAAATCTATTGTTTAAGTTTCACGAAAAAAATTCAAATCCCTTAAAATACTTGTATTTTAGGGGATTTTCCATTATAATTTACAAGGTCGTAGAATAAGCTTATTCTTTGTAATGGACACTTTGTTCTATGACGACATATCAAAAAAATTTCAAAAAGAAATATTTTGATATGATTGGATCAGCATTGATATTCAAATTAAGAAATTATATATAAGGAGTAGTACAAATGAGCAAAAATCTCGTAGAAATTTTAGACGGATATAAAGTAGGAGAATTAAAAGAATTAGCTAAAACTTCAGGCTTAAAAGGTTATTCAAAACTAAAAAAAGCAGAACTTGTAGAAGCTGTCAGCAAACAGTTAGAGCAGGTAGAAGTTGCATCTTTAGATGTACCGGATGAAATCAAGAATATCTTTGTAAAAGAAGAGACAAAAGAGAAAGCAGTACAAAAAAAGACTACTCATACGAAGACTCCTATCATCGGTGTTGCGCCTCATGTTATGAACGTTGCAAAAGATGGTCAGGCTCCATATGTTCCGGTTGCCAATCCGGTTCAGCATAACAAAAAAATCTATCCAAACGATCCGTGTCCATGTGGTTCAGGAAAGAAATATAAGAAGTGCTGTGGCAAAAGAGCATAAAACAAATTTAATAAAATCAAATTAATAACATTGAAGAAAAAGCCAATAGATTTTTTATGATAGGATCTCGCCTACACAGGCAGAGGCCATGTCATTATATGGATCTTTGGCTTTTTGTTTTTTGTCTTATCACAAAAGTAATTATTATATAATGAATTCGCAACACAGAAGAGCTTGCTTTTCTGTGCAGAATTTATGAACGACAAAATCGTCAAGCACGAAGTGCGACAAGCATGCAATGCTTGGATTTTGGAGTTATTATATCATAACTTTTAAATCCAAATGCGTTATATCTATCGTACTTTTTGCTCCATTATTTTATCGTTCGTGAATTATAATCATCCATACACAAAAAAACAGGCTCTCATTTATGAAATATAAAGTTTTATGAACAAATGTTCGTAAAAGCATTGACAAACGAATGTTCGGGTGATATATTGTATACATAGAAAACGAACATTTGTTTGAAAGAGAGGTACGATATGAAAAAAAAATCACACGTTACATTTTTAACAAAAAAAGTACAGTTGTTATTCATTATAGGCAGTCTGCTCCTTGCTTTGTTCTTAGCTTGGTATATTTCCGGCCAGAATGCATCGCATGCTCAAGCAGCAATCTGTTCTGAGATCAGTTATAAGACAGTTCGTATTACTGCAAAGGATACTTTATGGAGTATTGCAAAAGACAATTATCGTAAGGAATATGGTTCTTTACAAAATTATATTAAAGATATTAAAGAATGTAATTCATTATCTTCTGACAGCATTAATGCAGGATGTTCAATCATTGTTCCTGTTTATGTTCAGGAACACTCTGCAGATCAGAACTAGTTCAATCGTCTTGTCCAACTTTTTTGATTTCGACATATTTTTTTCAAATTGCCATATTTTTGCTTTTATTTTTGCTATAATAGACAGTGGTTTAAAAAATCATAGCCTATGCAAAATATAGATGCAAACTGTGATGTTTCGAGACTAATATAAAAAGAAAAAAGAAAAGAGGACTCTATAATAATGTTACGACACAAGAAAAAGAATCTAGCAACCCCCACCGAAATACTAAAGCAGTCTTTGGTGCAATATCATCGTCAGGATATTTGCAAATTTTTCACCTGTAAAAGAAAACTTTTATTTGCAACAAAATTTTTTTTAGGAAGTATTGTTTGCATTGAACTTGCTATGCTGAGTCATACTGCTTCTGTATCCGCCGCAACAATTCAAACAGCTGTAAATAATAGTACAAATGACTATACTGCATCAGACACTACAGTTCAGTTTAACGGAAAAACAACAGCCACAGGAATAACCTGTATCCGCATTAATAATATTGATATGTTGCCGGTAAAAAGCACGATTACTGCATTGTCCGCAGCCTACCGATATGATGAAACTACCGGTGCATTAACAATCACCGGAAATGGAGGCGAACATCGTATTGTTGCTAATGTCAATGCATTATCTGCAACAGTAGATGGCACAAACATTACATTACCATATCCCATTATTCGTGGTGAGAATATAACAGATCAATCCGCAGATTTTTATATTCCAATGGATTTTTATTTAAAACAGTTAGGTTATTCTTATACCTACAATAACCAGACGTTAAGTGTGACCTCATCACATCTGTTTGCAGTCACTTCACCGGATAATTCCTATAACGATACAGTCTATTCTAATGCTATATCCGGAATAATACTTGATGCCAATGCGTCCGGAACAGAAAATAGTATTCAAGTAACAACAGTCAAAGAAATGAATGCATCTGATCTAAAAATATCCTCTGATGCGAAGGAATATTCGGTAACAATGGCGTTTTCTGGCGTTAAAAATGGTATTGGTGCATATGAAAAAAACATTCAAAATGGTATTGTACGTTCAATCCATATCTGGGAAGACACATCTATGCATTCCACATATGTAAAGATTTATTATGAAAAAAAATATGTCTATACAAAGAAAACATTATCGAATGGCGGAAAAATCACATTATCAAAAGGTAATTTTTCATTAAAAGTGGCATTGCCTGACAACGTAAAATTTTCTAAAATTAAAACAACAGACCAATATTGGAAGAAAAGATTTTTGATCGTTATTCCCGGAAAACAAAAGAATTTTTATAAAGAAAACCCTCCATATAAAAATAATTCCTGCATTAAAAATATTTCAATTAAGGAAACTTCTGCAGGAAATACCCAGATCATTGTGAATACTAAATCACTAAAGGGTTACAAATTACTTTCCTGTGAAAACGGATTTACCGTTAATATTGGCTCTCCTAAAAAAATTTATCGCAATATTATTATGCTTGATGCAGGACATGGTAAAAAAGATAGTGGTGCAACAGCAGCAGGTGTAAAGGAAAAAAATCTTTGCTTGGATATTTTATATAACAAAGCCAAAGAATACTTTGATTCAACTTCATCCAATGTAAAAGCGTATTTGACACGGCATGATGATACATTTATCAATTTGTACCAACGACCAAAATATTCAAAAAGATATTCTGCAGACCTTTTCCTAAGTCTTCATATGAATTTTAGTACATCAAAAAAAGCCAAAGGAACAGAAGTATATTACTCTAAAGTAAATAACAAAAAATCTTTTTCGGGCTTGAACAGCAAGATCTTTGCTACACGTATGCGTAATACGATTGTAAAGAATCTACATACCAAAAATAGAGGTATCAAACAGGCAGGTTTTGTTGTAATTAAGCGAAATACTGTTCCTGCTGTATTAGTAGAACTAGGCTTTGTATCTAATCCTAGAGAACGTGGTAAATTAAAAACATCCACATATCAGATGAAAGCCGCGAAATCATTGTATAAAGGTGTTTCAGAAACTTTCAAAAAATACCCTACAGCCAGAAGCAGAAAAAATAAGTAAAGCAGGATGACATAAAGCTAAAACGAAAATAAGAAAATGGTAATTTAAAACAAAAACAAGAAAGCAGAATACTAAAGTAAAAACAGCAATCTAAAAAAGTAAGAAATCTAAGATAAAAATAGAATAGAAGTAATCTAAAACGACAAAGATCATCATGTTCTTATATGCATTGAATAGAGCATGGTGATCTTTTCATTATGGAAACATATCATCAAGAACAAGCCTCATTTTCTTCTATCTTTAGACTTTAAACAAAAATTGGTATTAGCATTAGTATAAAAGCTTTCTATATATGATATGAGCAAAACTTTTCTGAAAACATATAGATCTCAAAATTTTTAACAGTAAAATAATGATAGGATTAGTAAAAATGCACATTGACTATTTTGTTCTTCACGAGTAGAATAGAATAAACGATATGATATAATTAAGAAAATTTAAGTGCTAAAAACGAATTACGAGATGGTTTTATACTTTACTATAAAAATAGGAACAATTAAACAATGTCAATCATACCATTGCATCCTCTACAATAGTAGAATATATAATTTACTTGTTTTTTTATATCAAATTTTTTTCACTTGAAAAAATAAAATTGATATCTCATAAATATTCTATGAACATAGAATATTTATTTTGTATTATAAATGTTTTCTACTTTTGTAGTATTGTGTATTGTAAGAGAAGTAAGGTCAGAAAAAAACAAATTTGTATTTGTCTAAATGATATTGAAATTATTATAATGAATTTAATTGTATTATAGCAGCAAATGAACATTTAAAGAGGGCGAACTAACGTATTATTTATAAAAATGATCTAAGCAGGACAGTAGCAATTACAAGGAGAATGTACAGAAAAATATGCATGATAATATCTGTACTTCAGATAGGAGAATGTTATGAAAAATGAGATACGTTTACATGATGGTGAACTAAATGTAATGGAACTTTTATGGTCAAACAAAGAATTGGCTGCCAGAGATATTTCTAAAATCATAAAGGAATATATCGGTTGGGAGAAAAACACAACCTATACGGTGATCAAACGACTAATTGACAAAGGTGCTATTGTTCGCGAAGATCCCGGTTTTATTTGCAAAGCAAATGTTACTAAGAAAAAAATTCAGGAAACAGAAACTAATATTTTATTGGACAAATTTTATGGCGGATCACTTGTTAATTTTATAAACTCATACATGATGAATTATAGAATGAATGAGGAAGAACGAGCTGCATTATTACAATTGGCACAACGAAAGCAATCTTAAAGCAGTCATATAATCTTGACAGAAAAAGCACCAATACATGTTTAACGAGTCTGAAAGCCCGGAGCAATTAAGATATGTATTGGTGCTTTTATTATAATCCTTGATAAGTTGTAATCCATAATCCATAATCATTCTTAAATATAGCGTAAATAGTGATACTGGAAGAGTATTTCTATTTGATTTTAACTCTGGGATAAACTCCAGTTTTTCAAATAGTTATTGAGAAATCGAAAGTAGTCTGTTATACTATAAAGGAAACCTACACTGTATAGCTTATTTAGTATACAGATTTATCAATGCTAATATCTTTTCGTACAATATAAAAAATACAACACATCTGCCTATTTAACATAAAAAACACATTGCTTTTCTTATTATTTTATACTTGCAAATTTATATAGAAAGCAAATGCCGGTTTTACGATTTTGTTGCTGTATTTTTGAAATTTATAAACTGTGTAGAAATGAGGTACATAACATATGGGAACATCCAATCATCAGACTTATTATCAGACAAAGAACGAAAAAAATGTCGAAAAGCTTCGCAGCCTTTTAAAAGAATTTCCACGTTTTTCAAAAGATTTCTTTCGAGGTATCGAACCGACATCATCGATCAACACACGAATTGGCTATGCCTATGATCTCCGAACATTTTTCCGTTTCCTGATCACAAACAATCCTACATTAGCCGATAAAAAAATTGCAGATATCTCCTTATCAGTTTTAAATGCCTTAGAACCTGTTGATATTGAAGAATATTTAGAATACCTAAAGGTTTATACTTATGACGGCAGGCAATATTCGAATGATGAACGAGGAATTCATCGCAAACTGGCTTCGCTTAGAAAGTTCTATTTATATTATCAGAAACGAGACCTGATCACGAATAATCCAACGGTTGTTGTCGATATGCCTAAATTACATGACCGTGAAATCATCCGACTGGATGCCGAAGAGGTCAATGAGTTGCTTGATCTGGTAGAAAATGCCGGTAATTCTTTGACAGGACGAAAAAAATCGTTTTATGAAAAAAATAAGTTAAGAAACATTGCTATTTTTACATTATTCTTAGGAACGGGTATTCGAGTTTCCGAATGTGTCGGACTCGATATGGAAGATATTGATTTTCGTGAAAACCGTATTCGAATCATGCGAAAAGGCGGCAAGGAAGAATATGTTTATTTTGGTGATGAAGTTTGCAAAGCTCTTACCAATTATATTGAGATATCACGAGCCAATATCAAACCTCTTCCCGGACATGAACATGCACTCTTCTACTCTATCCAGCGTCGACGTATCAGCGTGCAGGCAATTGAAAATCTTGTGCAGGAATATGCCAGCCAGATCACAACATTTAAGCATATTACACCACATAAACTACGCAGTACATATGGCACCTCTCTATATCGTGAAACAGGCGATATTTACCTGGTAGCGGAAGTTCTTGGGCATAATGATGTAAATACGACCAGAAAGCATTATGCAGCACTCGATGATGATAAAAAGCGAAGTGCTGCCACGGCGGTAACGTTGAGGAAATAAAATAAACCATATAGCATTTTTATATTAAATTTTATATTTAATTTTAGATTATCCGCATAAACACTACACTTTTAAACATTTTGAGGTATAGGAAATACTCATTTTACCACAGATTTACCACGATTGAATATAATGGCCTCATAAATTAAGACACTGAAAGCGACATTTCTTAATGAATCTGATATACTATAATCCCCAAAAGAAAGAAGGTACTTATTATGTCCAGATCAAGAAGAAATTTCAGTGCTGAATTTAAAACCAATCTTGTCCTCCAACTGCTTAAGGGCGAGAAAGAACTCAATGTTCTTGCTGTTGAAAA
>NZ_JACRSW010000009.1 GCF_014384965.1 Jutongia hominis | reverse complement strand
TATTATGGCTTCCTTCATTTCCTTTGGATATTTGTTATAACTCATAGCAATCACCTGTCCTTCTGATACTTATCATATCAGCTTGGGAGGTGGGTGACAACTCCCCTACGCTAGAGGGATTATCCCCCATTTTTTCTTTATTATCTTTCTATTTCAATTTTTTCACAACAGTCTAAAGTACATCTTTTTCGGCACAATCGTTCTCTTGCTTTAAGCACCTTAAGCATTTTTTAATATTTTGAGTTTCCCCATTTTTCAAACCGCTATCACTTGAAACCCAATACAGCAAAGCATTCAGCCAGTGTCAGTTGTTGTGATTGTTCTTTTTTCAAAAGGAAACCTTTTATGCCTGAGTGTGTTCTGGCAAGGACACGCTCAATGGCATAACCTAATCCATAAAAAATAAATTGGGGTACATCAAAAATACGCTTAGAACATTCCTTTAATTCCAGCATAAAAATAGTATCTTCTTTTTCACAACTCATCATACCAATATAGCCAGTGGCGAGTGTTGCAAACAGATTTAAATTACGGATTAATTACAAAGACATTACCCGTAAATCTTCCAATTTGAATTGTTGTTTTTTGAACTTGAAATATTCCTCAATCCCCCATCGCATCAGATATACTTTTGTTGCAATCATACATAATTTTTTCTTTTCAGATACATCTAAATTTGTAAGCATTAACATTGGCTACATACCAAAACCATATACTGCCACAAGAACCAGAGCCTTGTTTGGAAATTCACATAACCGTACAGGAATATAACTAATTTTACATTCTATCTTTTTGCCATGTTTATCCTTAAAATCCATTCGATAATTCCCTTTATATTTACCTGCAACATCCATAATGTTTTATGTTTTTCCGTTATAAATAACATTACGATTCTTTTTTGAACGAATTACAAATTTTTCATCATTCTGCAAGAAGTATCTGTAGTAATCATTTGCGTCAAATCCTCTGTCAAGTGTACGAACACAATTCTTTGAGAAATGTGCAGACAACGACTTCAAACATTGGAGATTCTCATGTGTCGCACTGATAAAACCGTTTTCAGCCGCCGAAAAGACTTTTTCGTAGACGGGAAGAGGCATTTTTTTATTCTGTGAAAGAACAGCAGCCTCCACAGTAAAATATCCCTTTCTGATTTCTCCTGTACTTCCGTCATGGACATCAGAAATCGCTTCCATTTTCGGACTGCATGGTTTGGTGATATCAGAATTATCAATGACAATAACCGCCTGTTCTTCGTTTATCTGTTTTTTAACCTCTGAAATATAGTTTTCCATAACCGTTTCCTTTTGGTTAAAGGCAAAAAAATTTCTTGAAAGTCTTTCAATTGTTTTCTTTAATAAAATCGTCTCATTTAAAGAACGAGCAATCTCACTCAGATGAACTTTATTTCCAGCTAAAATACCATAAATCATTTGTAAAAGAAATTTGCTTTGTGGTCGTTTCAATCCGTTCGAAATTTTTTCTGAGAAATTTGATAAATCCCGTTTAATTTCATATCCCAATCTGTTACAATTAATCATGCAAAAACACTCCTTTGTTTTATTTATTTTGTCGTGATTTAATTATAACATTAGTGCAGTGTTTTTGCTTTTTTAATTTGGATGTGATTTAGCTTCTGAAAAAAAAGGGGAAACTCAAATTTTAATATATGTTGACAAAAACTAATGAAAGTAATAATATACATGTATTAGTGCAGTTAATACATCCAATGCGCACAATAATACGCTCAAAACATAACTATAAAATACATTTTAATGGTGGCATAGGCTCTGAAACAGCAAAATAATGGGATACTTTCGAAAAAATAGAATTTGAACGCCTTAGAAAATAAGGGCTGAAGAATCCGAAAGTTTATGTGTAGTAGGAAGGAGGGTTGAACTTTGATAAAAAATAAAATCATTTCAATAAGAGGAGCTTTGTTTCTTTCCATAATTTTATGTTTAACGAGTTGTGGTTCTCAGCGAAAACTTCCAGATAATCCTATTGTCTTTGAATATGATTATGCTGATGATGCAACTATAATTTGGAATAACAAAGAATACATCGCCTGTGGAATTTTTACTGGAACAAAATTAATTGGAAACTGCCTTGGTTATTATAATGATCAAACAAATGATAAAGTCTATGTATGCCAATTAAAGGGTCACTCAGAAGAAGACTGGTTAATTGATACATTGGCTCTAGAAAATTGTAATGAGGGTGTCATTTATAAAGAAAAAAGTGTCACTTTGATACCTGATGATATAAAAGAATACGTTAATTTTTAGTTTATAAGAGACTATGAGAAAAAGTCTGTAAATAAGATTCTTCTATGATAATGAAAGGCAAAAAATTCTTTGTCAGAGCTTTTTGCCCTTTAGTTATATATAACAGTTGAAAAATGACATGTCAAGAGCAGGCGGAGTTTCCGCCTGTCTTGGTTTACAATGTAATGTACTATTTCAGCAAATGTACTATTCCGGTAATCGTCCTTCATACATAATACTCAATTCGCCGTAGACCTGCCCCCAATTCCGGATTCTTGTTGTCCACTTTTTCGTTGCTTCAAACGTAGCCAGATACAGGGCTTTCAGCAGGGCTGTATCGCTCGGAAATACGCTTCTCTGACGGTTCAGTTTGCGGTAGGTGGAATTCAGGGATTCAATCGCGTTGGTCGTATAAATGACCTTTCTGACGGTTGTTGAGAACTTGAAAATCGGGGATATGGCATCCCAGTTTTCTTTCCAGCGTTTCATAGAATTCGGATATTTCGGCGTCCATTTTTCTGTTACATGATCTAATGCAGCCAGTGCTTTCTTCTCATCGGCAGCCTGATAGATGGTTTTTAGATCCGTTGCAAAAGATTTTCTATCTTTATCTGGAACATATTTCAGGGTGTTTCTTACCTGATGCACGATACAGCGCTGATACTCTGTTTTAGGGAAAGCTGTAGCGATTGCTTCCTTGATGCCGGTCAGTCCATCGGCGCATATGATCAAAACATCTTTTACCCCTCGATTTTTCAGTTCATTCATGACAGAAAGCCAATATTTCGCGCTTTCGTTATCTCCAATATTGATCGTCAGGACTTCCTTTTTTCCTTCGGTATTAATCCCAAGAATGACATATGCAGCAAGTTTACGGATCACGCCGTTATCCCGCACAGAATAATGTATCGCATCAATATACAGGATTGGATACACCTCATCCAGTGGCCGGTTCTGCCAGTCCTCAATCTGCGGAAGGATCTTATCTGTCACATCTGAAATAAAACTTTCTGATGTCTCAAATCCATAGATATCCTCAATGGTTTCTGAGATCTGGCGTGTAGTCATGCCTTTTGCATACATTGAGATGATCTTTTGGTCAATATCAGAAATATCCTTCTGACGCTTCTTTACCACCTGTGGTTCAAAAGTCGATTTACGATCCTGCGGCACCTCGATCTTCATGGAACCATATCGGCTGTTGACCTGCTTAGTCTTATAACCATTCCGGTAATCGTCATTGTCTGACCGCTCTGATTTTTCGTAACCGAGATGGTCATCCATTTCAGCCTCCATCATTTCCTTTATCGTGCCACCTAAAAGGTCTTTTAGAGCATCCTGGATGTCTTCTGCAGACTGGATATCATACTCTTCAAGAAGCTGATGAATAATGTTTCTCTTTCCCTCTGTCATTTGTACTCGATGTACAGGTTTCTTTTGTCTTGCCATAATAAAAGGCCCTCCTAATGATATTAATTTTATCATAGAAGAACCTTCTAATCATTATTTTACAGAAAAAGTATCACACTCTCGTTTATAAAGAAATAGTATGAATTTCTCGGGAGTATCCCAAATTTTGTGTAAATCTCCAATCTGAGCAATGCATATATTACATTGCTCAGATTGGAGATTTTTATAATGACACAAAAAACAACACATCCAAGAAAGCAATAATGTGAGAAATACTGAAAGCATATCAACAAGAGTCTCATTCCATGAATTCTTAGATTACAATATCCGTCACAGCTACAACATCAACCACCACACTTCAAGCGGTGGTTTTTTGCCTCTCCAAAAGGGGCATGTTACAACTCGCCTAAAAAACTTGTATTGCAAGTTTTTGCTAGCAACACTAAAAAGCGGTTCCATCATCATCTTCTCTGCGTGATTCGTCCAACTGCTCCTGAATATAGTTTTTTATAGCATCTTCTGTAATATTTCTGACATTCGCCACATATTATCTTCTTGCAAAAAGTAATATATTCCATTTATGTCATTTTTTGAGTATATACAAAACTGAAAACACTCTCGAAGACGACTATATTTTATTATATTCACTACACCATCATTTCAAAATATGTACACTTTCCAGTTTTATCGTCAGCAAACACATGATTAGTATATAAAAAAATATATTTGCTATTTTTTAATCTTTTTTCATCTATACTATTCAAAAATATCTCCTCGATGTGAGCTGATATTTCTTCCAAATTTTCATATACTTCATCCAATATAACGAAAATCACCTCAAATTTCTGATATTCTTTTTGAATGACTCGAAATTGAATTATAACATCTCCTAACATTTCTATAATAGAGTGTACCGCATGGATAAAAATATATGGACTTAATAGTGTCCCATCCTCATGTTGAATGTATGTACTAATTCTTCCTGATGTCAATTCTAATATCGGACTTTTTAGTCCACAGTTACAAGAATGGTGATATCTTAACAATCCACTATCACCAATCGCATATCGCACAAGGGGCATAGTTTCATTATTTAACGTAGTAAGACATAATTCTCCCTCTTCTTTATTTTCTATTCGTTTTTCTTTTTTTACTACCTCAACGTAAACATTCGATTCTAAGCAATGCAAATTTCCCTCAGGACACTCATACGCTATAGAATTCAATTCATTGCAACCATATTGATTGGCAATAGTACATCCAAAAATCTTCTTCAAATAATTTCTAGTTTCTTCAAAAAGCATTTCTCCTGAAAGTTCTATATATTCCACTGAAGACAACGAAATCTCCAACTTTTCCATGGTTCGTCCAATAAGTACGGCAGTACTTGGCTGTAACATTAACCATCTAGGACTATATTCCTTTATCATATCTATGATGTTGCAAATCACTTCCTCTGAAAGATTGTTTTTATAAAATCCCATAGAATTCTCAATTATTTCATAGAATACGTTCCCTTTCTTCCTATGCTCTACATTTGGTGTATTATAAAAATAACAAAACTTATCGGTTGGCTTTATATCATAAAACCGGTGCCGTAATATCCACAAGGGTAATAATGACTGATTGTACTGCTCTTTTGTCCACAAAACACGTAAACACTTTCCTGTAGAACCAGAAGTCCATGAAGACATCAATTTCCCTTGCAAATATTTCATTAAATAATTACTACTAATCCCTTCTTCCCAATCAACCATAATCTCTTCTTTTCTGATTACTGGTACATCTTTAATATCTTTTATCGAAGTAATATCAATATTCTTTTTTTCATATAATGGCACATTAGTATATGCATATTTTATCATGCGAAGTATTTTTTCTTTCATAGTTACTGTCCCTCCATTCCGGAATTATTTCAAAAGATTCGCTCAAATCCGTTTCCAATTTCTTTATTACTTCATCTTCACATTCATCCTTAGATGTATTCATATATTCAGAATACATAACTCTCCATTCAAGTTCATCTTGATTTAGTAAAGGAATATAACAATTTATCAAGGCATTCTCTTTATCTCTATCAATATCCACTAATACAAGCATATTATCATAATGTTTTTTTCCATGTACCCAAAATTGCATTTCTGTACTATCTATATATGACGTTAAATTAAAATTATTATTATCTTGATCATGACAAGAAACAACACGCGGTGGATTTTCAGCATAACAAATGTGAAAATCCGTTGCTATGTCTTCTGAAACTGTTGTTATTTTATGATAGTTTTCTTCACTATACTCAGTATCTAAATCATATTTTTTAATACGTGGATAAGTTCCTTTTAATTCATATTTTTCCTTTTCATATGAATATTGAAAAACAGCAAAAAGATTAACATTTGTTGCCGATGTTTCTTGCATATGTATTCCATATTTAACAATAATCTCTTTACATGTATCCCCACCTATATTAATGACATTAACTACTTTAGGATACAATTCTTTATTTGCATTATCATATATAGTATACGATAATGTTGTTTTGTATGCACATTTCAAGCCGAATAAATCATACATTGTTCTTAAAAAACTATCATTAATATAATCCATAATTATGAATTTATTATTTACTTTATTGTTATAAATCTCTTCATTCGCAATCGAAGCAATAATTGAATTATATCCAAATCCATGAATATCTGTAACATCAAGAGATGTAATTACCCCATCTCCAGCTTCTTCTTTTACTTGTTGCATAAGCAAATCATTATCCGAAATGTTTTTTCTAGCAACCAAACCATATCCAAAAATCGGAATACAAATAAACGCAAATAAAGTTGTAATAACTGTTATGAGTTTATAACCATTTTTTATTACTTTTATTGTTATGCAACCTCTCTTGCTATTTACAATTTCCTTATACATTTTTTTAATATTTTCTATACTTCTAATTACTTTATCTCTACAAGATATTTTTTTATGCTTTGTTTTTTTTCTCATCTATTTCAATTTCCTCCTTCTACAACTTTTACTTTTCGTCATATACTCCCAGTCTCTAATTCCTTCATCTTCCATGATATCCCCCCTCTGCCTTATAACAAAATAATTTTGTCTTTTCTCTGATGTAAATATTTTTTCTAATTCAACTATTGTTATCAATAAGTTTCATGTTGTCCGCTGCGTTACATGATCTCATGAAAATGTCAGAAAACATATCCATGAGTAAATGCAGTAACAAAAAGCCCGCCAATACACTATTCTCAGTGCATTGACGAGCTTGACTATTTCTTTATTTAAGCAACTTTTGAATAATCCAAAACAGCAATTTCCTGCATCATCTGTTTTGCAGTATTCACCATCTTTTCTAAATTTTCTGCAACATCATCTGTATAAAACTTTTCTCCGCATTGCTCACATTCTTCACAAGGTACATTTTTAATTACAATAATCGCACCATTGTAATTAACAACATGCGTAGTCAAGCTTGGTGTCACAGTGTCACATTTGCAAAACATACACATTATTTTTCCCTCCTTGTTTTCAGATTAAGTTTTTTCCTATAAAGCAAAATTCCCATTCCAGACTAATTCTTAGTCCGGAATGGGAATCTATTATTGCAATATTAAAACTATATTACATCAGACAATGCCCTACTTGTCAGCGATAGCTGCCTGTGCTGCTGCAAGACGTGCGATTGGCACACGGAATGGAGAGCAAGATACATAATCCAAACCGATCTTGTGGCAGAACTCAACTGATGAAGGATCTCCACCGTGCTCACCACAGATACCGCAGTGAAGTGATGGACGAACTTTCTTACCTTTTTCTACAGCCATTTCCATGAGCTGGCCAACACCAGTCTGGTCAAGCTTAGCAAATGGGTCACTTTCGAAGATCTTAGCATCATAGTAAGCATCTAAGAACTTACCTGCATCATCACGAGAGAAACCAAATGTCATCTGTGTTAAGTCGTTTGTACCGAAGCAGAAGAACTCAGCCTCTGTAGCGATCTGATCAGCTGTAAGAGCAGCTCTTGGGATCTCGATCATTGTACCAACTTCGTACTTCATTTCAACGCCTGCTGCTGCGATTTCAGCATCTGCTGTCTCAACAACAACTTTCTTAACTACCTTAAGCTCTTTGATATCTCCAACAAGTGGAATCATGATCTCAGGCTCAACTGTCCAATCAGGATGTTTCTTCTTAACATTGATTGCTGCACGGATAACAGCGCTTGTCTGCATCTTAGCAATTTCAGGATATGTGACTGCAAGACGGCATCCACGATGTCCCATCATAGGGTTGAACTCATGAAGTGAATCAATGATAGCTTTGATTTCTTCAACGCTCTTATTCTTAGCCTTAGCTAACTTCTCGATATCAGCTTCCTCTGTAGGAACGAATTCATGAAGAGGTGGGTCTAAGAAACGGATTGTAACCGGGTTACCTTCAAGAGCTTCATAAAGAGCTTCGAAGTCTCCCTGCTGATATGGAAGGATCTTAGCAAGAGCTTCTTCTCTTTCTTCTACTGTATCTGAGCAGATCATCTCACGGAAAGCAGCAATTCTGTCTTCCTCGAAGAACATATGCTCTGTACGGCAAAGACCGATACCTTCAGCACCAAGCTCGCGAGCTTTCTTAGCATCTGCAGGAGTATCTGCATTTGTACGAACTTTAAGTTTTCTGTATTTGTCAGCCCAAGCCATGATGCGGCCGAACTCACCGGCGATTGTAGCATCTACAGTAGGGATGATTCCATCATAGATGTTACCTGTTGTACCATCAATAGAGATTTCAGAACCTTCTGTATATGTCTTACCAGCTAATTCAAATTTCTTGTTTTCTTCGTCCATTACGATGTCGCCACAACCAGATACACAGCATGTACCCATACCACGAGCAACTACGGCAGCGTGTGATGTCATACCACCACGAACTGTTAAGATACCCTGTGCAGACTTCATACCTGTAATGTCTTCAGGAGATGTCTCAAGACGAACAAGTACAACCTTCTCGCCACGAGCAGCCCATTCTACAGCGTCTTCTGCTGTAAATACCACTTTACCACAAGCAGCTCCAGGAGAAGCACCAAGTGCCTTAGCTACAGGAGTAGCAGCCTTTAATGCAGCCGCATCAAACTGTGGATGAAGAAGTGTATCTAAGTTACGAGGATCGATCATTGCAACAGCTTCTTCTTCTGTTCTTGCACCTTCATCAACAAGGTCACAAGCGATCTTAAGAGCAGCCTGAGCTGTTCTCTTACCATTACGAGTCTGAAGCATATAGAGCTTTCTGTCTTCTACAGTAAATTCCATATCCTGCATATCTCTGTAATGTTTCTCTAATGTTTCACAAACTTTCTTGAATTCAGCAAATGCCTCTGGGAATTCCTGCTCCATCTGTGCGATTGGCATCGGAGTACGAACACCGGCAACTACGTCTTCACCCTGAGCGTTCTTTAAGAACTCACCCATAAGCTTCTTCTCACCTGTAGCAGGGTCACGAGTAAATGCAACACCGGTACCACAGTTATCACCCATGTTACCAAATGCCATAGACTGTACGTTTACAGCAGTACCCCATGAGTAAGGGATGTCGTTGTCACGACGATATACATTTGCACGAGGGTTGTCCCAAGAACGGAATACAGCTTTGATAGCTCCCATTAACTGCTCCTTAGGATCATCTGGGAAATCCTCACCTAATTTCTCTTTGTACTCAGCTTTGAACTGACCGGCTAATTCTTTAAGATCATCAGCAGTAAGATCAACGTCCTGAGATACGCCTCTGTCAGCTTTCATCTTGTCGATAAGCTCTTCGAAATATTTCTTACCAACTTCCATAACTACATCAGAGTACATCTGGATGAATCTTCTGTAGCAGTCCCAAGCCCAACGTGGGTTACCAGACTTAGCAGCGATTGTCTCTACTACTGTCTCATTAAGACCAAGGTTAAGGATAGTATCCATCATACCTGGCATAGAAGCACGAGCACCTGAACGAACAGATACAAGAAGTGGATTTTCTTTGTCACCAAACTTCTTACCTGTAATCTCTTCCATCTTTCCGATGTATTCAGTAATCTGAGCCTGGATTTCATCGTTGATCTGTCTTCCATCCTCATAATACTGTGTACAAGCTTCTGTTGTAATTGTGAATCCCTGTGGTACAGGAAGACCTAAAGAAGTCATCTCAGCAAGGTTTGCACCTTTACCACCAAGAAGTTCACGCATGTTAGCATTACCTTCACTGAACAAATATACCCATTTGTTTGCCATTGATAATTTACCTCCTAGAAATGTAATAAATTGACGACACCAGTGTAGTTCCCCGCAAGCAGGAAATTGCACGAATCGTACCTTTGACTTTAGCAGATTGATTATGGACGCAATACGCCCCTCTACCATGTCGCTATGAATTAGTATAACATACAATCTATTCATGTGAAAAGTGTTTTTTCGTATTTTTTCAATTATTTCATGGCATTTTCACAGAAAACAAAATCAAAGCGATCCAAATCAACCTTCTCTCATTTCAATCGCTATAAAATTATCGTATAATTACTATATTTGTTATGTTATAATGAAACATGCAAAAGAAAAGGGAGCGGCTGCGCAGCAGACATTTCCTTTTCTTGCATGTTTCAACGAGCAAATATTTCTGCGCAGCAGAAAAGTAAGCTCTGCAAGAGCGGATTTGCGAGTCTGTTCCATTTCAAAAAAGGGAGCGGCTGCGCAGCAGACATTTCCTTTTCTTGCATGTTTCAACGAGCAAATATTTCTGCGCAGCAGAAAAGTAAGCTCTGCAAGAGCGGATTTGCGAGTCTGTTCCATTTCAAAAAAGGGAGCGGCTGCGCAGCAGACATTTCCTTTTCTTGCATGTTTCAACGAGCAAATATTTCTGCGCAGCAGAAAAGTAAGCTCTGCAAGAGCGGATTTGCGAGTCTGTTCCATTTCAAAAAAAGGCGCAGCTGCGCAGCAGGCATTTCCTTTTCTTGCATGTTTCAACGAGCAAATATTTCTGCGCAGCAGAAAAAAAAGCTCTGCAAGAGCGGATTTGCGAGTTTGTCTAGTGCAAAAGAAAAGGGAGCGGCTGCGCAGCAGACATTTCCTTTTCTTGCATGTTTCAACGAGCAAATATTTCTGCGCAGCAGAAAAGAAAGCTCTGCAAGAGCGGATTTGCGAGTCTGTTCCATTTCAAAAAAGGGAGCGGCTGCGTAGCAGGCATTTCCTTTTCTTGCATGTTTCAACGAGCAAATATTTCTGCGTAGCAGAAAAGAAAGCTCTGCAAGAGTGGATTTGCGAGTCTGTTCCATTTCAAAAAAGGGAGCGACTGCGCAGCAGGCATTTCCTTTTCTTGCATGTTTCAACGAGCAAATATTTCTGCGCAGCAGAAAAGAAAGCTCTGCAAGAGCGGATTTGCTCTTGCAGAGCCAGATCAATTTTCAGGCAAAAATCAATGTACTCTCAAAATCTTCTGATTGAAAAATTTCGAAATGGATTTTAGAGTTACCATATCTGAAATCCATCCGAAAGGATTTATTTTGAGAAAATATCGAGAGTACATATTACTACTCAGGAGGAAGTTATGAGAAAAAAAATTACCCAAAACAAAAAAACAGTTTTAACGCGGTTGACATCCTTTCTTATTGCAGGAAGTATTATCGTAGCACCAATTTGTGCAGTTCATGCAACACCAACTGCCACTCAAAAAAACAGTTCTGCATCAACCAAAACGACTCAAACCATACGCAAAGGCAGTTCTACATCAGCCAAAACAGCTCAGACCACACATAAAGGCAGTTCTGCGTCAGCTAAAACAACTCCGGCTGTAAAAAAAGGCAGTTCTGCATCAGCTAAAACAACCCAGACTACGAAAAAAAGCAGCCAAGCATCCTCAAAATCTTCACTTACCAAAATTACGATCAGTGCTGCCGGTGATTGCACGTTAGGCTCTGATATCAAATCTCCGGCAAGTGTCAATTTCTATGCGAAATACCGTGAGAAGAAAAATCCGTCATACTTTTTAAAGAAAGTAAAGCCTATTTTTAAAAGAGATGACATGACACTTGTTAATTTTGAAGGCACATTGACAAACCGGACTACCCGTGCTCCGAAAACATTTGCGTTCAAAGGAAATGCTTCCTATTTGAAAATTTTACAAAAGGGATCTGTAGAATCCGTATCTTTTGCCAACAACCATTGCCGGGACTATGGCGTGGGCAGTTACCGGGACACGATCAAAACATTTCGAAAACAAAAAATGCCTTTTGCTTCTTATGGTAAAACAACCATTTATAAAACAAAAGGCAAAAAGATCGGCATGGTCGCCGTTAATGGGCTGGACGGTGTTTCATCAAGCAAAAATTATATCAAAAGCGGTCTCCACAAATTGAAAAAGCAAAAAGCTGACCTGATCATTGTCAGCATGCATTGTGGAATCGAAAGAACGTATACGCCAAATGCAGACCAGAAAACGTTAGCGCATTATGCGATCGATCATGGTGCTAATTTGGTACTCGGTCATCACCCGCACGTTCTGCAGGGAATCGAAAAATACAAGAGTGCTTATATCGTATACAGTCTTGCAAACTTCTGTTTTGGCGGCAATACCAACCCACCGGACAAAGATACCATGATCTATCAGCAGACATTTGTTTTCCAAAATGACAAATTAAAGAAAACCAATCGCATTAAGATCATCCCTTGCAGTGTTTCTTCATCAAGCGGAATCAATAACTACCAGCCAACACCGGCTACAGGCAAAAAAGCAACAAAGATCATTCAGCGCGTCAACCGCTACAGCAAATCGCTTGGTAAAGTTTCATTTGGTAAAAACGGAAAGATCCGAAGCTACTAATCTAATCGTTGACAAATCGCCAAGTGCAAGTTTTTCCTCTGCCTTTCCACGAAACAGTCAATGTAAATTCTTTATCAACCGGGACATCACACAAAGGAATCTCTATTTCACAAAAACCAATTTCGCGCCTTTGTGTGATCCAGTTCTGGTGAAAATCAAATGCACCATCGCCATTTGCTTCTCCGGCTTCTAACTGTTTTTCTTCTTCCTTTTCGGGTGCAGAAATATGTGTTTTCCCAACTTTTTTTCCATCAATAAAGATTTCAACGTCACAGGTATGTTCTTTCCAAAAATCCAAAACAATCCCTTTTGCTTTATGAGAAAGATATACTTTTTCATAATCCAGAATAATCGTATCTGACTCATTCTTTGTACAAACCGATGTATATCCGAGGTGACCGGAACATAATACATAATGAAGTGCCCTGTCAAAACATTCTGATTCATTCGTTGCAAAGCCATCGCGACAAGGCCTTTTCGTTCCATTTAACACTATACTTTGCGACTGGCGGATATCTTTGCTGGAACGTCCCAGCATGATCTCATATTCACCGGGTTCAAGTAACTTTTCTTTTGCGATCACATCGTAATATTTTAATTCTTCCAATGGTACAGTAAACGAAACATTACGCTTCTCACCCGGTTTTAAATCCTTTAACCGTTCAAAGCCTTTTAATTGGCAAAATGGTCTTTTTACAGCGGAATCTTTCTTTCGGATATAAAGCTGTACCACTTCATCCGAGCAATATTTCCCTATATTAGAAACTTCTGCCTGAACCAAAAGTTTCGTATAATCTTTTAACTGTACTGTCAGTCCGCTATATTCCATCTCACTATATGTTAAGCCATAGCCAAACGGATATAATGCCTCTCCCTCATAATATTGATACGTTCTTCCTTTTTGAATGATATCGTAATCGTTGATATCCGGGAATCTTTCTAAAGAGCCGTACCATGTCATTGGCAAACGTCCTGCAACGCTTTTCTTTCCGGTGATCACGTCCATAACAGCATTGCCAAGTTCCATTGATCCTTCCGCACAGAGCAGAATCGCTCTTACATTTTCACAATTCTGTGCCATACGAAGATCATATGGTACGCTGCTGACCAATACCAGAATCACATTACTGTTGACTTTGCAAACTTCTTCTAAAAGCTTTTGCTGTGTATCCGGCAGCATAATATGGGTTCTGTCAATCTCTTCTTTGCAAGTGATCATTGGATTTGCGCCAAGGAAAAGCAATACCGTGTCTGCTTCTTTCGCAGCTATAGCAGCCTGCGCAATCCCATCCTCTACAACTTCTATTTTAACAGACAGACCGATTGCATTTCTATCCTTTCGCAATGCACCTTTTTCATCAACGGAAATTCCCTGCTGATCCCATGTTTTTAATGTAAATGCAACTGGCTGTTTTGCATTTTCATATTCAGCAAACACATCCGGCTGTTTTTCATTTTCATTCTCCGCAAATGTATCCGGC
This sequence comes from Jutongia hominis, assembly GCF_014384965.1. Taxonomy (GTDB): domain Bacteria; phylum Bacillota; class Clostridia; order Lachnospirales; family Lachnospiraceae; genus Butyribacter; species Butyribacter hominis. Next base: position 147,484 of record NZ_JACRSW010000009.1, on the reverse strand, counting down.
TGTTCTACATTTTCATCCTCAGCAAATGTGTCCGGCTGTTTTGCATTTTCATTCTCAGCAAATGAATCCGGCCGTTCTACATTTTCATTCTCAGCAAATGCATCCGATTTTTGTATGGAAGCTGCAAAAGTATTTGCATACGAATCCTGTTTTTTCTCTATATAAAAAATTTCTTTGACAAACCATCCGAATGCTTCTTCTTGGGCTGCCAGAATATCGCCCTTTTCACCGATCGACTCATCATCCTGCGTTGTCAACAAAAGTCCATTACTCTTTGCACGCAAAGTTACTTTGCCATCACCCCAGTCTGTCAGGATAAACGATTCTGCAGCTTCTTTCGAAACAAGTCCAATGCTTTTTCCATCCGGCTGCAATCCCAGATATACATTTTCTTCTACACCGGTAGAAACCTTGATTCTGACTGTAGCATTTCCACTGACTGCACTATGTAATTCATAGATCCGGCTATTCAAGCTTCCATCTGCTGCACCTTGTGATTCTTGCAGCCGGCTATTCAAGCTTTCATCTGCTACACCTTGTAATTCTTGTAGCCGACTATTCAGGCTTTCATCTGTTACACCTTGTAATTCTTGTAGCCGACTATTCAGGCTTTCATCTGCTGCACCTTGTAATTCACTTGTCTGGCTGTTCCGTTTTCCCTCCGTTACACTTTGTTTTCCAGAAATCCGGCTGTTCAGTGATTCCGGTTGCAATGCATTTTTCACACCGTCCAGAGGTGTTACGAAATATGGCGGCACACCGGAATACCAATCCTTATACCATACATCACTTAACGGTCCGATCACAGCAAGCTTGGATTTTACATTTTCTCTTTCCGTGTGCAATCTCTGTGATACATCATAGCTTTGGAGAGATGAAGACACGTTATCGCCACTATCCTGCGATAACAGATTGCAATGATCTTCTGCTGCTTTTTGTGCTCCTAATGGTAAAATCCCGTCATTTTTGACCATCACAACGGATTCTGCCGTGATATCGCGTGCAACCTTCTGACTTTGAGCTGTACCAACTTCTTCCATTGTAATCTGCTCATACGGATTGCGTCCCCCACGGTCAAAAAAGCCCAGTCGAAGCATAACTCGAAAATGCCGGTAAAGAGCTTTATCGATATCTTCCATCTGTATCATATGGTGTTCATAAGCTTCTCTTGCCGCAGCTTCTACCATTTCAATATCATCCGTAAAACAGTCCATTCCGGCTTTTAAGCCTGCCGCTACTGTTTCCGAATGACGTTTAAAATATTTATGAAAATGTACTGTCTGGTTGACATCACCGCCATCGCTGACCACATGGCCAAGTCCCCAGCTCTTTGCCAGCTTAATATCATTATCCAACAACATACATGGTATTCCATTGATCTCATTGTATGCTGTCATCATTCCTTCGACATGATGTTCTGTGATCACTTTGCGAAACGGTTCTAAATAATATTCATATTTATTTCTCAGATCTACAGAACTTGAAATATAGGTTCTTCCCTGCTCTACATTATTCGCATAATAATGTTTCAATGTAGCACCACAGCGTAAATAATGCGGATGATCTCCTTGCATACCTTCCACATAAGCACCTGCCATTTCTGCTGTCAGATACGGATCTTCCCCATAACCTTCTTCTGTCCTTCCCCATCGTGGATCGCGTTCCATATCTACTGTCGGTGCCCACAGACTCAGACTTCCATGAAGTCCTTCTTCATATAATGCTCTGGCTTCTGTTCCCACAACGGTACCGGCTTCTTTGATCAACTCACGATCCCATGAAGCACTCATACCGATCGGATTTGGAAAGATCGTCGTTGCAACCGGCTCTCCTTTATCATAACTTTGGTCATGACGAGCCTGTACTCCATGCGCACCTTCTCCGCCCACACCGAAAGCAGGAATCCCAAGTCTTTCAATCGCCGGATTTCCTGTACCGAGACAGGCAAATTTTTCGTCTAATGTCAATTCCTGCAACAGATATTGTAATCTTTCTTCTTCCGAAAGCCCACTATTCCATAAAGGTGTATTTTTATAATCTTTATACATATTCTCTTCCTTTTCTTCCCTATAGTTTTACTCCAATTTTTTTCCTACCTCTGACATACTGATTTCGAAATATAAGATACATTTAAAATCTATGTACTACGTGCTATCTTAATTTATTTTTTTACTTCCGTCAATTCCCCAAAAATAGTCGGATTTTCATAAAAATATTCATTTTTTCAGCGTGATCAGATACACTCAGATTTAAACAATGTTATTCTCTCACATTGTGTTTATATTCCCGGCAACATAACCTTTGTATGCCTAACAATATTTCCTTTTTACCTCCAGCAACATTATTTTTGTATCTCTGACAATATTCCTTTCAAATATCCCACCGCATTCCGTTTTACAAATATCCCCCGCATTCCGTTTTTCTTGACACCTCTTTTTTCCACCACTATAATAGGAATGACACATTGAAACGCAAACATAAGGAGGATTTATGAAAATTTCAAAGAAAATCGTATCTATTCTGACAGCAACCGCTTTAGTTGCTTCCCTGACGGGCTGTGGTTCAAATGGTTCTTCTTCTAAGAAGTATACCATTGGTATCTGTCAGCTTATGGAGCATGAAGCATTAGACGCGGCTACAAAGGGATTTAAAGATACACTGACAAAGAAACTTGGTAAGGATAATGTAGAATTTGATGAGCAAAATGCTCAGGGTGAATCTACAAACTGCTCTACAATCTGTAATGGTTTCGTAACGAGCAATGTAGATCTGATCCTTGCAAATGCCACAGGAGCTCTTCAGGCAGCTACTCAGGCAACTGCTGATATTCCAATTCTCGGCACTTCTGTATCAGATTATGCTACTGCATTAAACATCAAAGACTGGAAAGGCAAGACCGGCACGAATGTATCAGGAACTTCCGACCTCGCTCCGATCGACCAGCAGGAAGCAATATTAAAAGAAATCATTCCAAATGCAAAGAAAGTCGGTATTCTCTACTGTTCTTCAGAACCTAATTCAGCTTATCAGTCTAAATTAATGCAAGAGGCGTTAAAGAAAGATGGTATTGCATATAAAGAATATACTGCAGCTGATTCCAACGAAATCCAGTCTGTTACAACAACAGCCTGCGACGAATGCGATGTTCTTTACGTTCCTACTGATAATACAATGGCTTCCAGTGTCAACACAATCAAAAATGTCGCTATCCCGGCAGGTATTCCAATGATCGCAGGCGAAAAGGGAATCTGTGCAGCCGGTGTTGCAACGCTTTCTATTGATTACTATAACCTTGGCTGTCAGACCGGTGAAATGGCTTACGATATTTTAAAGAACAAAAAGAAAGCCGGCGACATGGAAGTACAGTTTGCTAAAAAGCTTACAAAAATGTATAATGCAGAAAATGCAAAAGCTTTAAACATCACAATTCCGGATGGCTATGAACCAATCGAATCGAAATAATTTATAGGTAACTATTTCCATAAAAAATACAAAGCCAGTGCTTTGCTATATGCACCACTACTATATAAACAATTACCTATTTCATAAAATAAAGAGGACAATGTTTATTAACACGTTGTCCTCTTTGTTTTATTTTTTAAGCTGGATTATTTTACTGTAACCGTAATTTTCTTCTTTGCTACTTTATAGTTTCTGCTTGCTTTAGCTTTGATCGTAATAATTGTTTTACCTTTCTTTTTCAAATTCAGTTTTCCATTGCTGTCTACTACTGCCACACCGGTATTACTGCTTTTATACTTTAATGTTCCCGTAGAACATTTCGCTTTAAGATTAACACTCTTTTTGCTTAATGATACCGATACGTTTTTGGCTGTAATCTTCTGTTTTGCTTTTGAAATGGTAAATGTCTTAACCAGCGTTCCTGTGCAATTATCCGTTATTCCTTTGATCTTAATCTTTGCATTTTTAGAAACCTTACGGTTATTAGAATATGTGACAGAATAATCCTCACCCTCCTCAAGGTCTACATCATCTCCATCTTCATCCACATAAGAAACCGTAAACTCCGGTTTAACTGCTTTACCGGTATAAGGATGTGTATCTTCATCAAAAGTCACTTTACACTTTGAAATATCTACTTCGACATCCTCTTCATCATCCTCATCGTCGTCCTCTTCTTCTGCATCAGTATCATCTGCGTCCGAAGAATCCTCAGCCAATGCCTTCTTCATATTCCATGAGCTGCTTCCAAAAGCACCTGTCACGACAAACGACGATACAACGACTGTACAAAATATTTTCATAAGATTTTTTCTCATAAAAAGTCCCCTTTCCTTTCGAAAGATTATCTCTTGAATTCTACTTTAGACTCGCAAATCCGCTCTTTCTGAGCTCCCCTTTCTGCTTCGCAGAAACATTTGCTCGTTGAAACATGCACGAAAAGGAAATGCCTGCTTCGCAGTCGCTCCCTTTTCTTTTGCCTTAGACAGACTCGCAAATCCGCTCTTTCTGAGCTCCCCTTTCTGCTTCGCAGAAACATTTGCTCGTTGAAACATGCATGAAAAGGAAATGCCTGCTTCCCAGTCGCTCCCTTTTCTTTTGCACTAGACAGACTCGCAAATCCGCTCTTTCAGTGCTCCCCTTTCTGCTTTGCAGAAATATTTGCTCGTTGAAACATGCATGAAAAGGAAATGCCTGCTTCGCAGTCGCTCCCTTTTCTTTTGCATGTTTCATTATAACATAACTTTTCTATATTATGGGAATTTTTGACACACTTTTAACATTTTTTTGCTATTTTTTCAATGTAATGATAGTATAGGATAGGATACGGATTAAAAGATTGATGATAGAAGAAGGTGATAATTTGAAAGTTGAAGAAGTAATCGCAGAAGTTGCCAAATTAAGCAAACAATTTGGTGCAACGGAAATAATCTTATACGGCTCAAGAGCCAAAGGATGTGCAAGAGAACGAAGCGATATTGATATCGCAATATCCGGTGTAAAAGATTTTAACACTCTTGTAGAAAAAGTAGAAAATCTGCCTACACTTTACAGTGTCGATCTGCTCGATATCGATCATTGTAAAAATCAATTATTATTGGAGGATATCAAACAATATGGACGAAAAATTTAAGAAACGTTATCAATCTTTTTGTAATTCTCTTAATGCCTTAGCTGAAGCAAAGCAGCGAGATCTTTCTGATTCTTTTATACTTAGTGGAACGGGTGCAAAATTCAGCATAACCTTTGATCTGGCATGGAAAGTAATGAAAGACATTTTAATACAATATTATCAGATTACCGGCTTTGTGGCAGGCTCTCCAAGAGAAGTTTTAAGAGAAGCTTACAAAGCAGATCTGATTTCCGATGATGCATGGATGAAAATGCTTAAAGTTAGAAATGAACTAACCCATGATTATGACTGCGAAATTGTAAAAGAACATTGTAATACCATTGTAAATAAATATATTGATCTTTTTTTCGATTTTGAAAAGGTAGTACAACATTTGATATTAGATTTTTAACAATACAAACTTTTGAATTTTGAATTAATTATATAGGAAGGAGTTACCATCTTGCTTTTTCTAATAGCAGGATGACTACAAACATTATGAAAAAGAACTTTATACATTACCCGGTTGCAGCCGGTATACTTACTATATCTTTATTATGTACAGGAAGTATCTCAAATACTTCAAAAGCAATGTCTGCTTCTGTTGTAAATGTATCAATTGCAACAAAAGCTTTTACAGCTGCAAATACATCCATTACGCCAACTACGTCTAATGCAGCAAACAATACCGCCACACCGGATTTTATAAATGCAATTCCTGCAACAAACAGTGCGATCAGCACACCGGAACCAACTGATTTCGAGACACCAAATCCTAATGAAATCAAAATAGCCGATATTTTATCTTTGACCAAAAGTAAGCTTCTTGCCAAACCCGGCAACACATATTACTTAACATATAATGCTTCTGCTACTCCTAATGTCCGCTCTTCTAACAAGAAAACTGCTATTGCCTCCTTACAGCGGCAGAAATTAAAAATCACAATCCCGACTTCAGCTGCCAAAGGAAGCTCTGCTACCATTACATTAACGCTTGGTTCTCATAAGAAAACTTTGCTCGTAATAGTAGAAAATAGAGTAAAAAAAATTTCTTATTCTAAAAAGCAATTGACATTAAAAAAGAGAAAAAACAAAAGAATATCCATTCCAATAAAAAATGAAAACAATAAGAAAAAAACAACCGATCTGATTCACGTCACTTCTTCGAAGCGATCTGTTGCAACGATCAAGAATTGTAAAGTTAGTGCAAAAAAGATTACTTTTTCTATCCATAGCAAACAAATTGGCAAAACAAAAATACAGATCAAGGCCGGTAATCGAAAAAAGACACTTATATGTACAGTTAAAGAAAAGAAAACAATCAAGAAAAAACAGTAAAGTAAAAGCAGTTGGATATATAATCCTAAAAATCAAACCTATACAAAAAAGCAATAAATCAGATGTATATAACATATATTTTATACAAAGCATGATATTAATTCTGTAAGACATTTGCAAAAAACAAAGCATGACATTAAGTTTATAAAACATTTACTGAAAACAAAACATGGCATTAATTCTATCAAGCATTTGCAGAAAACAAAAACACCGGCAAGTTACATTCCTGTCGGTGTTTTTTGTTCTGATCAGATCATACGGTAACCCGGTGATAAAACCGAAGCTTTTTAAGCACCGCTTTTCCGATCATATTGTTTCTAAGTATGACTTTTCTAATCGTAACTTTTTCAAATACGACTTTTCCAGTCACAGTTTATCTTATTTTACTTTTACAGTAACTTTGGCTGATTTCTTACCAACTTTAACAGTTACTTTTGTGCTGCCCTTCTTCTTTGCCTTGATCGTAACAGTAGCTTTTTTCTTAGCAAGACTCTTCTTTGTAACAGAAACAATCTTCTTGTTCTTTACAGAAACTGTCATCTTATCTGTTGTCTTAGCATTTTTCTTTGCGGCTGTTACAGCAAAATTGAGAGTTGCTTTCTTACCTTTCTTTACAGTAACTTTTGTTTTCTTAGCTTTTACCTTTTTGCATACATTCTTCTTCGCTACAACAGGCTTTGCTGTAGGTCTTACAATCGGTGTATGTGAAGGACGAATAGTTGGTGTGGTACCCGTCTGGTTAGGCTGATTACTTGGTGCCGTAGAAGGTGCTGCACTTGGTGTTGCACTTGGCGAAACTGTTGGTTTAGCAGAAGGTGTTACTGTTGGTTCCTGCTCAATGTCCTTTGCAACGTAAACAGTAAACTTCTTACTTAATCCATTACTTGTATACGCCGTTACCGTTGCTTTTCCTGCACTTACTGCTGTAAGCTTAGCTGTAGCAATACCGGCTGTAGGAGCTATTGCAGTATTATCTACACTTACCACTGACTCATCACTTGATACAAATGTAACTTTAGAAGTTGCATCTGCCGGTGCTACATTGACCGCAAGATCTTTCTGATCTCCAACAGCATTCATCTTGAATACTTCATCTTCTTTACTTGTGATATCTGTAGCATCTACCTTGGCAGACTTAATTGTTCTAAAGACTACATTTGCTAAAGTAAATGTAATTGTGATCTTTGTAGGATCTTTGATTGTCGAAAAACTTGCTGCATGTGTCTTAGAATCTACAGTAATACCATCAATATCAGATCCATCCCAGCCATTGATCGGTGTACCTGTATCAATCTTTGTACCATTCATCATAGATTTTCCGGTAGAATCACTACCATTCTTTGTGATTGTCATCTCTGTATCATTTACAGTGATCTTATCCCATTTGATCTTACCTTTCTTAATGTTAGATCTGGCAAGATTTCCGACTGTAACATCATAATCCTGTAAATAAATAGCTGTTACACTATTGATCGTTGTGATACCGGCTTTCTTTCCTGCTGCTGTAAGATCCTTAGACAGATCAAATGTAGCTGTATACTGTCCGTCGCCACTTACTTCTACAGGAGCACCATACTCAATCGTATTGTATTTTCCATCTGTTCCCGCACTGTTATAGTAAACATTGATAGCCATATTTGCTTTCGTTGGATCTACTAATTCTTTTACTTCTACAGGAACCGTCTTTGTAAGGCCACTTGCAGCAGTAATGGTAATATATGTCTTACCGACTGCAACTGCTGTGATCACACCATATTCGCTTACTGTAGCAACACTTTCATCAGATGATTTGAAAGAAAGTGTATCTGTTGTATTTGCAGGAGCTACTGTTGTAGTAATGCTTTCGCTCTGTCCTGTCTTAACCGTGTAAGATTCCTTATCTGTCTTAATCTCTGTGGCAGATGTCTCGCTCTTAGCCGGTCTTGAAACCTTAACCGTAATATCTGCTGTCTTAGATCCACTTAATGATGATACATGAACTGTTGTTGTACCAACATTCTTAGCATGAATTACACCTTTGAATACAGTCGCAATGCTGTCATCATCTGTGCTCCATACAACGACATCATTTGTAGAATCCGGTGCTGCTGTTGCTGTTACTGTCTCTCTTTCACCCATAGTAAGAGAAACTTCTGTCTTACTTGGTGTAAGATCTGTAATCTCTGTAATCGTAGGATCTTTCTCAATATCAGAATAATCACCTGATTTATTCTTTGTAGTTGCCTTTAACAAAGTACCTCTTGCCATACCATCTGTAATTGTCTTATAGATCGGCTTTGCCTCATCACGATTCCAGAATGAGAAGAGACCTGTCTTAGTCAAAGGATTATCATCTTTACCATATCCCTGATCCCACACACAAGGCACAATGCCATTTACCTGACATGCTCTGTTGATGATTTCAGAATACCATGCTCTTTCTACATCATTGTATCCCGTCTTAGAACCACTTAATTTCTGGTTTCTCGTACCGTATTCACCAAGATACATTGGATAATGTGAGCCAAACTTCTTGTACATACTCTGTAACTGTGAAACCATCTCTGTAGCTTCAGCATACGTCCATGATGTATTTGTAGACTTAGAATATCTATGTGCAGCAAACATTAATCTTGGGTTATCCTTGTTATAGTAATCTATTGGCATTTTGAAGTCACTTGCTGTACCAGTAGATGCATAATGATCTACAGCTGTCAGCCAACGTTTTGTGTTATTTGATCCTGTAGAACGAACTGCGTTCACAAATAACTGGTTGAAGTTCATAATGATCGGTCTGTCAAAGTTTGTAGCATCTGCTGAATTCTTCATGCTTTCATCATAATCCATACAAGATACTTCGTTCATTGACTCAAAAATCAGATGCTCGTCATAATTTTTAAAGCGATTTGCAATGGTCTTCCATACTAATTCGTATTTGTACTCGATAGGATCGATATCATCAGATCCGACATTAAGCCATCCACCATCTTTTGCTACATCATCATGATGAACATTCAAGATGACATACATATCCTGTGAAATACAATAATCAACGATTTCCTGAACACGGCTCATCCAGACTTCTTTGATCGAACCGTCATCATTGATCATGTTACCCCAGGTGACCGGAATACGAACCGTATTATATCCGGCATCATGAAGAGCTTTCATATATTTCTTAGTAGTAACCTGTCCCTGCCAAGAAGTCTCACTAGGAGTAAATCCGGAATGACCATCCAGAGTGTTACCAAGGTTTGTACCGACACCCATCTCGTCAATAACTTCATCTTTTGAAAGTACACGGAACTCTTTTGGATTAGCAGCTTCTGTACTATCCTTAAAAAGCATATTACAATGTACCTTTTCCAGTGCATTTCTTGCTGCGATGTATACAGAGTTCTTGCTATCTGTCACATCATATGCAGCCTGGGCAGTAGTAAGTGCTTTTTGCAGATCGCTTACAGAAGAATCCTGATATCTGCTTGTGTCCATTGCCTTCAGATAATCAATTGATTTCTTTAAGTTTTTACGTGCATCTGCTGCAGTCATCTGAATCATCGGTGTACGTGCAGGTGAGACAGCACCGGACTCTAATGCAGCACTTTCACAAACAGGTTTCGTAAAGTCATTTACGCCCGCGATCGTACCATCTGTATTCAATGTTACGCTTGTACCATCACTAAAGATAAATCCAAGAGGAGTTGCTTCTGTGTTGGTTGTATTGATTGCAATAGAAAGTGAGAAGTTTACTACTTTCTGAATCTTAGAGGTTGTAATACCGCAAGCCGGGAATTCATAGTTTCCTGTTGCTGCAGATCCAATCGGCTCTTCATCCTGATTGATCTGGATATAATTACCGCTGCTTTGTTTTGTACATTTTGCCGCACGCAGATATTTGTTCGATGCACCTATACCCTGCTTATTTGCTTCATCAACCGTAACACCGGATTCAGAACCGATATAGCTGTCACTTGTCAGATGATCTGCACTAAATGCATTGACAGATCCACTTCTTGCTGACATCCATGAGTAAGCATCTGCTTTTCCCATATGTACATATGCTGTTACTTTTCCGCCGCCATTGTCGATCAATGCCTGCAGTTTTGTCTCGTCCATTCCTGCTTTGACCAACTCCGGTCCTGTTATGTTCGTAATGTATGTCGGTGTCTCTAACTGATGAGCAGCTTCTGTATCTGCTGTATCCGCAGCTTTTACAGGCATTGATGTCATCGTAAGTAACATCGCTGCTGACAATACACACGAAATTAATTTCTTTAATCTCATACTCGTTCCTCCATTTTTTTGTTGGACAGTCTTAATAACTGCCGATTTTTTTACACTGCAGCCTCCTTCCGTTTGTAATAATTGCATACATTTTGTATGCAATATTGTTTATATTATAGCATTTTTTCAAATACTTGCAACGTGTTTTTGTGTATTTTTACTATTTTACAATACTTTATATCTTTTTTGTGGTATATTTATTGGAATTTTCCTACAAATTTTTGTAAATATTGTCCAATATAAAAACATTTTAACAAAAAATAGTATTCTCTAGACATCAAAAAATCGGAGAAACATCTTTTTATGATATTCCTCCGATTATAATTTCAGTTCCCCCAACCGTTGACAAAGAGCCGCAAAAACAGAAACAAAGAACCACATTTTGACCATCTACAGAAGCACACAGAAAAGGACATTGCAGCAAGCTGCAATGTCCTCATCCAAAAATTATCTTATAAGACCAGTAATTTAATTATTTAACCTTAACAGTTACTTTAGCGGACTTCTTACCAATCTTAACAGTTACTTTTGTGCTACCTTTCTTCTTACCTTTTACGGTAACTGTAGCAGAACCCTTAGAAAGTTTCTTCTTAGATACTGTGACAATCTTCTTGTTCTTTACAGAAACTGTCATCTTATCTGTTGTCTTAGCTTTCTTGTTCTTAGCTGTTACTGTGAACTTAAGTGTAGCTTTCTTACCCTTCTTTACAGTAACTTTAGCCTTTTTCGCTTTCACCTTTGTACAAGCATTCTTTGTAGTCTTCTTTACAACCGGTTTCTGTGAAGGCTGTACTGAAGCAGCTGGTTTCTGTGAAGGCTGTACTGAAGCAACCGGTTTCTGTGAAGGCTGTACTGAAGCAGCCGGTGTCTGTGAAGGTGCTACTGATGTAGCCGGTGTCTGTGAAGGTGCTACTGATGCATCAGGATTAGCAATGTTTTCAACTGTTGAAACAGTATATTCTACATTACCATACTCGCCAGCGTTCACTGTATCTTCAACTTCTGCATCCTTATCGGCAATCTGAGTATATGTCTTAGCAGCTTTTTCTGATTCAAAACCTTCTACTGTAAATTTAACCTGAACAACATCACCTTTGTTTACAGCGTTCATACCAGCATCATATTCTTCATCTGTAATAAGATCTTTGCCTAAGAACATGTTAGCTTTTGTACCTTTAACCTTTGTCTGATGATCAGCAAAATCAAAGAGTGAATTGTAATCATTCTTGATGTTAAGTCTGTATGTACCCATCTCACCATCTTTTACAGCATCCTGATCCTTGAAACCAAGGTATCTTTCATCTGCTTTAGAGAATGTATATAACTTAGTACCTAACTGGATAGACTTAATAGTCATCTTGAAGTCTTCACTTACATCACCATTTTTCAGATCTGTTTCAATCCAACCCATGTTGATTGTAGACTCAGCATTTTCGCCAGCCCAAGTAGTCAGAGTATAGTCACCATCTTTTGTTACTTCCACAGTATCTTCCTGTGTAGCCCATGATGGGTCAAGATACTGTAATGTAGCATGGAAGCTTTTACCTGCCGGTGCTTCTCCACCATCAGTATAAGCAGCATCAAATACTTCTACCTTATTAACAATTACGTTTTTCTTCGCAGCTGGTGACACAGCTACAAACTGAGCATCTGCATCTTCTTCTGTGACAGGGATATCCTTTTCAATTGTTACTGCAGCACCTGTAGCAACTTTAATCTTTTCAGAATCAACCCAATTACCTTTTGAATCCTGCTTAAAGCACACCTCAAGACCGTTATCAATAGCTGCATCTGTAGTGTTTGCACATGTCACTCTAAGAACCGGTTTCTCAAATGCTGAAAGATCCACAGTAGCTGTTAAGTTAGCTCCACACCATGAACCTACTCCGCCGCCAGCCCAAGTACTAAAATTACCTTCACCACAAATCTCGCTTTTTGTGAAGTTCTCTGAAGTTGTTGTAGCTTCCCAATCAGACTCTGCTTTAATACCAACAGCCTTAATTGTTCCTTCCCATGTTAACTTCTCAGCTGAAGCAGCTTTTGTCTGTGTAGCCGGGATAGAAGCACCTGTAACTACTAAAGCACCTGTAAGAAACATAGAAAGTGCCTTTTTCATTCCTTTTGTTAATCTCATAACAAATCTTTCCTCCTTATTATTTGTCCCACTTCGGGGTATTTTAGATTATGATGATACAATTCAGGACGTCCGCTTCCCTCGTTGCTATCATATCCTTGTACATTAGTATAGCAAATTTTACGTTTTCATGGAACAGACATATTGCACAATTAGCATGTGTATTTTTTGTGCAATTTTCACACTACAACTTTTTCTTTTTATATTTCGTTTAGGATTTCATTTGTTTTTTCGACATTTTTCTCTGCGTTTTCCTTTTTTTCCATGCAAATCTACTAATCCTTTAACAACTTTGTGTCAAAACAATGACATATTCTTTCCTTTACTCCGGCAGTAAAAATCATATCACCGGCTTTTGGCTTCCTTCTTACTATAGAACCTGATCATAAGAGTACCAAAAGGGCATTGCAACAAATTGCAATGCCCTTTTCTAAAAATCATCTTATTAATTGGCAATAATCCGATTATTTTACTTTGACTGTAACTTTTGCTGACTTCTTGCCAATCTTAACTGTTACTTTTGTACTGCCTTTCTTTTTACCTTTTACGGTGACTGTAGCAGAACCCTTAGAAAGTTTCTTCTTAGATACTGTGACAATCTTCTTATTCTTTACAGAAACTTTCATCTTATCTGTTGTCTTAGCTTTCTTATTCTTAGCTGTTACTGTGAACTTAAGTGTAGCTTTCTTACCCTTCTTTATAGTAACTTTAGTCTTTTTCGCTTTCACCTTTGTGCAAGCATTCTTTGTAGTCTTCTTTACAACCGGCTTCTGCGAAGGCTGTACTGAAGCAGCTGGTTTCTGTGAAGGCTGTACCGAAGCAGCCGGTGTCTGTGAAGGTGCCACTGTCGGCTGTGTTGAAGGTGCTACTGTTGTCTGTGTTGATGCTTTCTGATAGTGTCCATTCAGGAAACAATGTCCTTCCTGATCAATCTCTACAGCTTCTACGCTTGTCTTAATTGCCTCACACTTCTTTGTAACAGTTGGTAATACAACCGTGTCTTCTCCGGTTGACTCTAACGGAGTACCAAATGGTTTTTTATCATAGTTGATAAGATCTGACAATGTAAAGTTTACTTCAATTGTCTTTGGGTCCTCAATACCAGGGAAGTTGATACGATAATTCTTTGTATCTACTGATACAAGACCATCTGTTGTATCAACAACACTACCATCCCATGCATTCAAAGGATTACCTGTATCTAATACTCTATTAGACTTAATCAGACTCTTTGAATTGTTAGGATCTTTAATAGTAAGTTCCTTACCATTTACTTTGATACTGTTATAGTGGATCTTACCTTTTTTGATCACTGATTTATTGATCAGACCATCATCCACATCGGCATCTTTGATATAGATGGAACCAAAGTCTCTTAATGTAGATACACCGGCTTCTGCTGCTGATGCAGGAAGATCAGTATCACAGTCAAATTTCAGATTGTAAGTACCATCACCTGTGATCGTCACTTCATCTGTAGATCCTACATTTTCATAGAACTTAGAATCCTGATAGTATACATATAATTTTGCTCTCAGCTTTGTGGCATCCCATTTTGCTTCTGCAATCTTAACAGGGATTTCTTTTTCTTCACCTGTGCTTGCTGTTACCGTGATCACTGCTGTACCAAGGCTGATACCAACCACTTTACCGGTAGTAGATACCGTAGCTACGGATTCATCAGAACTCTTGTACATTAATGTTGGCTGTTTGCCATCTGCTGCGGATTCTTTTGTTACGGTTACTTTCACAGTCTTTAAGACACTTTCGTCTTCCTGCGAATATGCTGTGATCGTTGTCGTGCCGATTCCACGTGCTGTGATCACGCCATTGTATACAGATGCAACTAATGCATCATCAGACTTCCAAAGGATTACATCATCATTTGCCTCAGGTGTAACATTCTTTGTTGTGATTGTCTTTGTTGTATTGCATTCCATAGATACTTCCGAATCACTCAGGTCAAAGCTTGTGATCTTTGTAATTGCAGGAGTTTCTGCTGTTGTGCGATCAGGAATACTCTTATAATCAGTTGTTGTAAAGAAACCACGCGTCAATGCTTTCGAAATCTCTTCATATCCTGTACGTCGTGCACATTCTGTTCTGTCAAAGAGTGCAAAGGCATTGTTATCAATTCCACCATCATCCCAGTATACAGGAACTACTTTGTTCTGTTTTGCAAGGTAGTTCAATGCTTCTGTATAAAGAGCACGATTACCATTATTATCTTTATCTACAGCACCATATTCGCCAAGAACAACAGGAATGCCCTTAGAAATGAATTTTTCATTCAATGATTCAAATGACGATTTATAACTGTTTGTAACATCCGATAATGTAATATCGTTCTCTTCTCTCGGAGATCCGTCCAGACACTTATTTGTAGGTGCATAGTTATGTACGGAAATCATTAAACGGCTTTCACTTCTTTTATCTGTCGGCATAACAAAACCGGAATTAGATGAGAGTAATTTACCGATATTTGTTCCCCATGGTGTTACCATTAACCATCTGTTCGCATTGTTTCCACCGCTCTTACGAACTGTGTCGACGAAAATCTGATTTGCTTTGTTAAGATTTTCACCGAATGCTTCATTAGCTTCGCTGCTATTCCAGCTTCCGCTCTGAGGCTCATTTAATGCTTCAAAGATCAGATGTTCATTGTAATTCTTAAATCTTGTTGCAAGAGTTGTCCATACTGACTCATACTCATCATATACTTTTTGTAACTCATCACCGGTCGACTTTAATTTAAGCCATCCATCTGAGTTTGCACCATCATGATGAACATTGATGATCACATACATGTTCTGCTCTACAGCATAATCAACAACATCCTGAATACGGCTTAACCATGTTTCATTGATCACATATTTGCCGTCTTTTTCGGTAATCTTTTTTCCCCATGTACATGGAATACGGATTGTGTTAAATCCCTTATCATGTACCTCCTTGATCAGTTTCTTTGTTGTAGCTACAGTCTGCCATGATGTCTCTGATGGCATCATACCTGTATGACCATCAAATGTGTTACCAAGGTTCCAGCCTGTACCCATTGCTTTGATCATCTGGTCGCTGTTTAAATCCGTAAATCTCTGTGGATTATCCGGTGTCTCAACATCTGCTGATGTCATAGTAGATAATGATGACGCTTTAGCAACATTTTTTGTGCCTAAATTTGCGCCCGCAAATACCGACGTTGTCACTAATGCAAGTGATAATGCGATACTTGAAATACATTTAAAATGTTTTCTCATTATTTTCTCCTTTCTTCCTCTATCCGGCAGATTTGCTGCCGATATTTATGTACAACCACGTTGCTATGACTTTATGCCATAGCAACGCACTGTAACCCTATTTTACTTTTACAGTTACTTTGGCTGATTTTTTGCCTACTTTAACCGTAACTTTTGTGCTTCCTTTTTTCTTTGCTTTTATCGTAACACTTGCATTGCCTTTTTTCAATGTTTTCTTTGTCACAGATACAATCTTCTTATTCTTTACAGAAACTTTCATCTTGTCTGTTGTCTTTGCTTTTTTGTTCTTTGCAATAACCGTAAACTTTAAGGTGTTTTTCTTACCCTTCTTTACAGTAACCTTAGCCTTCTTTGCCTTCACTTTAACGCATGCATTCTTAGTTGTCTTCTTTACCTCATCTTTAAGGTTTACTGTTGGTTCTGCACTTGTACCGGCTGTTGGCTGGTTGCTTGGAATGCTACCCGGCTGAACACTTGGCTGAACAATCGGTGTTGTTGTCGATGTTGCACTTGGTTCCGGTGTTGCATTCGGATCAATGATCGATACAGGGATCTCTTTTGTAAATCCATCTGTTGCCGTCAAAGTGATTACCGCTTTACCATAACCATAGCCAAGAAGTTTGCCTGTGGATGATACAGAAACAACATTTTCATCTGATGATTCAAATGTAACGGCACCATTGCTTGCCGGTACTGCTGATGCATTCAGATAAGCAACAGGAGATACCAAAAGTCCCTGATCATTTGTTTCATACTCAAATTTTTCAAATTTAAATGCATCATAATCTGTCTGAATATCTGTTGTTTCTTTTTCTAATGTTTTCTTTGTAACCGTAACGGTAATTTTCTTTTCTACCGCACCACTCTGTGCATATGCTGTGATCGTTGCCGTACCGATTCTTCTTGCATGAATTCTACCATTTGATACAGAAGCAACACGGCTGTTATCTGATTTCCAAAGAACAACATCATTGTTGTCTGCCGGAGCAGTTGTTGCTGTAACCTTCTCCACGGATCCTACTGCTATAGACACACTATCTTTATCAAGATCTAAAGATGTCATTGCACTTACCGTCGTTTTTTCGTTCAACTGCGAATCATCGCTATCCGTATAGAAACCTCTCATGACACCATCTGTATAGTTTTTATTATACGGTGCACATTGTTCTCTGTCGAATATTTCATAATTATCCGTAGTTCCCTGAGTTCCATGATTATCCCATATACATCCTGCCAAACCGTATTTTTTCAGCATATAGCTAACGCCTTCAAACTTATATGTTCTGTCAGATCCTCCACGGAATCCACACTCTCCGACAACCACAGGAATCCCCTTATCTACAAATGCAGCTTTTAATTTTTTAAATTGATTTGCATATGAATCTGACTTGCTTTCATTCATCGAATCCGTATAACCACCGATCTTAAAATCGTCATAATCATGAACAGATACCATATAACGATCCGTGCCATCATTCGGAATTTCAAATTTGTCAGCATTTTTATACAATGACTTAATATTGGTATTGCGTGATGCCAATAAAAGCCATCTCTTGGCATTATTTGATCCTGTGCTACGTACAGCCGCACCAAATGTCTTGTTTAATTTGTTAATGCGTTCCATGTCCTTCTGCAGATTTGTATCTCCCGATCCGGAGTACACCTCATTCATAGACTCAAAGATCAGGTGCTCATCATAATTCTTAAAATAGTTTGCAATGCTTGCCCACATCTTCTGATACTTTGCTTCTACAGCAGCAAACTCTTCATCTGTTCCGCTAATATCAATCCATCCATGAACTGATTTGCCCTCTTTGTCTGTACCAACATTATCTGCACCATCATGATGTGCATTCAAAATCACATACATATCTTCATCCATGCAATAATTGATCACATCCTCTACACGGCTGATCCACGCTGCATCAATTGATCCATCATCCTTAACCATCGTTCCCCAGGTAACCGGAATACGGATAGTATTAAAGCCTAAATCATGCACGGCTTTAATCATCTTCTTTGTAGTAACCGGTGCTCCCCACGCTGTTTCACCCGGAGTCTGGTTTGTATGGGAATCAAATGTATTTCCTAAGATCCAGCCAATTCCCATCTCTTCAATAATCTCTGTACCTGACAGATCACGGAACGTCTGTGGATTTACCGGAATCTTTATATCTTTTGTAGTCTGATCATCATCCCAACTCATATAGGTTCCGATTCGGTCTGCTGCATCAGCTTTTTGTACGACCGGTCCGACACTAAGCGACCCAACCGCCAAAGCCGCTGTCATCATAAAAGCAATCGCTTTACTCCATTTTCTCATATTTTATCCTCATTCTTTCTGTTTCATTCTTAAGCAACAAACTCTGCCGACAAATTTCAGCCAACAGAGTCTGTGTTTTCACTCATATAATCTCATACGATTTTTTTGAAAGCATCCTATTATAAGCTCATATATTCTATCTATAGCATTTTTCAACTTTCATATGACATATATCACATCTTAACAGATAGAAATTATTTTACTTTCTTGTATCCGGCTTTCTTGATCTGCTTCTTAGTATATTTTACATATGCTTTCTTACCAGAAACTTTAATTGTCTTCTTGCATCCCTTGAATGCTTTCTTAGAAACTTTTACTTTCTGGCTTACTGTAATCTTGCTAAGTTTCTTGCAACCTGCGAATGCAGATCCACCAATCTTCTTAACTTTCTTACCGAGTTTGATTGACTTAAGTGAAGTACAATCCTTAAATGTAGAACCAGCTACACTCTTTACTGTGCTGTTGTATGTGAACTTAGAAAGTTTCTTGCAACCGCTGAATGCAGATGCTCCAACAGATTTTACATTCTTAGTAAGTTTGAAGCTCTTTAATGCCGTACAATTCTTAAATGCTGCTTCGCCAATACTCTTAATGCCGCTTGAAAGCTTAAAGCTCTTTATGCTCTTGCATCCGTTAAATGTATCATCAGCAATCTTTGTGATGTTCTTATTGTATGTAACTTTTGTAAGTTTTGTACAACCTTTAAATGCTGCTTCACCAACTGTTTTAATTGTATCACCAAGTGTAACAGTCTTGATCGTTGTATCCTTTGCAAATGCGTTATCAGCGATACCTGTTACATCATAATTCAAAACAGTTGTTCCTTCTGTTGTCTTTGCAGTAGCAGCGGTCGTAAAGTCTGCTTTCTTTGTAGCAAGTCCTGCTACAGCGACTGTACCTTTACTGTTATTTGTCTTTGTTCTCTTTGTAACAACATACTTCACACCATTATCCACAAAAGTAGAACCAACAGTAGGACCGTTGTCAACTACAACCTCCTTTTTAGCAGTTACAAAGTCTACGCCGCTGATTGTAAATGTAATCTTCAAGCTCTTTGCAGGCATAGCGTTGATTTCGGTATTTAACTTGCCTGTGGTCTTATCAATTGGGCGAAGAGCTTTACCTTCTACACCATGACTGTCTGCGTAGTTATCAATGATCATAAAGTCATAATATCCCTTATTACCACTACCCTGTTTATCTGACGCCTGTGTATTTGGGAAAGCTTCTTTTAATTCTAAAATCTGCTTGTCATCGACAGAAACTTTTACATTTGTACATTTTACGTTTTTCATGGTCAATGGAATATCCGTAGAAATATGAAGCACATCATAGTATGAATCGCCTACAACTTTATACTGTGTTGTATCTAAGTTTGTTATTTCTGCTGTCCACTCACCGTTAGTTGTCATAGCAGCATCCTTAATCGTAGCTTCTGAATGAACACGTGCATCACCTCTTGCCTGACCACGAAGACCCATTGTCTCTTGTGCCTTAGTCAGGTTATTTGCAAGATAATTCTTAGTGTAATCAAATGCTGATCTACCCCATTTTGATTTCTCTGAATCGTAAAATTCCTTTACTGTTAATCCTGACTTATCATTTGTCCATTCTGAACGATAGATCCATGGACCTGCCATACTAAATGCTGTATAAGCCATATACGATGCTGCAGGTGTTGCAGCAGGTGTTGCAGTTGCTGTTGCAGAAGCGGTAGTATCTGCTGCCTTTGCTGTACTTCCGTTTGTGTTTGCCACTCCGGCAAATCCACCGGCAGTTACTACCATAGCTGCCGCAAGAGTAGTTGAAATTGCCTTAGTTAAATTTTTTCTCATGTTTTGCCTCCTTGTGTATTATAATTGTTCATTCTCTATAACAGAGAAGCATGAGCACCTTTTTCCCATGCCTAAGCTATAGTATAGCGTTCTTTCCATCAAAAGTCAACAATTCAATTGCTCTTTTTCGGCTTTTTCTGTGCAATTTGACAATCTATTCTGATATAGAATAAAAAAGCATGAATCCGTTTCATACATTTTCAACAAATTCATGCTTTTTCGTTCTGTTTTCATTTTTCTTGTATAAAAAACCTAAAACAACAGGTTCCATTTCAACAAAATACTATTACTATGTTTCTATTTCTTATAATCAGCAATAAGAAATCCATCGTATTTTATTTCACTTTTTTATTACATCCTCTAATTTCCATTTGTATTAATCTACTTTGCATCAAAGATCTCCACTTTTGTAATAGAGGCTAACGGAGCTGTTGTACTGATCTCCAAATATGGATTTTCTTCCAGATCACTTGGATACAATGCGATACATTTACCGATCACACCGGTAAAGTTTGTAAGATCAGCCCCACCATCTACTTTTGTCGTATAACCAATCTGTAATGTATCTGCCTTCTGACTCGTTTTATCAGTGCCAAAAGTAAACCGGATCACCGGATTGGTAAGTTTTGACCAGTCATATGTCAAGAACATCTGCCAATATGCAGAGTTGGTCTCTACTGTAATGTCACCTTCTGTAGCTGTTGTCTCAAATGCGCCCTTCTTACCGTCTGTTCTGGTCCATGTACCTTCCCATGAAGCAACTTTTGTCAATGTTGATTCATCTTCAATGACTTTTGCACTAACCGGTCCGGTTTCTTTCATGTTATCTTTGATCTCACCATTTGCGCCGGTCACATCATTGTATACTTTAGCAACATCTTTGAATTTGAATAATCCACTCTTTCTGTTATACCAAACACCGGTATCCCAGAGAACAGGAGTAAATCCAAGCTGTTTTCCATAAGTTGCTACTTCCTTGAAGAAGTTTGTAACACCTTCCTTGGCTGAACTGCATACACCATATTCACCAATGATCACGCCATATCCTTCTTTTGTAAAGACTGACATTTTGTCAAAGTCTGTATGTAATGCAGCAACCTGCTCATCCGTTCCCCAGTCTGCATCATAACCCCAGCTGTTCTTAGGATCTTCTGCGATACAATATGTACTTGGTGAATAATAATGAATCGATACGCTTAACTTATCTTTACCATTTCCATCAATGTCTGTAGGCATTTTAAAACGGCTGTCTACTGTCTTATCAATATCTGTGTTATATCCTGCGATCAAAAGCTGTCTCTTAACATTGTTTCCGCCTGTAGCTCGTACAATGTCAACAAATTTCTGATTGATCTTGTTTGTCACTTCATAGCATTCGTCTTCTGTCAGAACGCCGGTTCCAAGACTTCCTGTCTGCTGCTTCTTCCAGTCATCATTTAAACGGTCTCCCAGTTCCTCGTTTGCAGATTCAAATACAAGATGTTCTGAATATTCTGCATAACGGTTTGCGATCTGTGTCCAGAATGCTTCAAAACGATCCCATGCCTGCTGTCTGACTGCCTCATCTTTGTCGCCGAACTGTCCCCACCAGTCACTATCGTAGTGGATGTTAAGAATGACATACATGTCGTTTTTGAATGCATAGTTCATAACGGTTTCTACACGGTTAAAATATGCATCATTGATCGTGTATTTCCCATCGTCTGACATCATGTTTGACCATGCTACCGGAATACGCACCGAATTGATACCATAGCTGTGGATTCCATCCATCGTTGTCTGTGTAGTAGGTACTTTCTGCCAGAATGTTTCAAAATCTTCCGGTGTAAAACCCTGTGTCTCTTTTGCACTTCCACAGGCTTCTAATGTATTTCCCAGATTCCAGCCCTGTCCCATCTTCTTCATCAACTCTGTTGCCGTAAGATTTGCATCCATCTTACCGGAATCATACATGGCAATGCCGTTCTTTGAAGTCGGCTGTGCCGGTGTCTGACTCGGTGCTGCCGTTGCTGCCGGCGCCGGACTTGCTGTAGCTGCAGGTGTTTTACTTACTGCGGGTTCTTTTGTCGCTGCGGCTTTCTTTGCCGTAACTTTTACAGTAAATTTTAACTTCTTGTTTGCAAACTTCTTTGCACCTTTTGCTTTGTAATTTACTTTTGCCGTAATTGTAGTCTTTCCTGCTTTGACCGCTTTGACTACACCTTTTTTGCTGACGGTTGCGATCTTTTTGTTCTTAGAAGTCCATATGATCTTCTTTACTTTTTTAATGTTCTTCTTTGTGATCTTGAGTGTTGTTTTCTTTCCCTGCCGGATGCTTACCGTTTTCTTAGCCTGTTTTAAGACTGCTTTTCCTGCTGCATCGGCCTTTGCACCATCGATCATTGACACGCCTGTTGAAGTCAGGATCATTGCCGCCGATAACAATGCTGCAAAGAATTTCTTTGTACTGTTTTTTCTCATACGTTATTCCTCCTATCCAATATGGTTTTATGCATAATAACACAAAAATCCATTGAAAACAATGGATTTTTGTGCACATTTATATTTCTGTTCACAGCATTACACTTTCAAAACTTTTCTTTCTGCTTTATAAAAACAACAATCTGTTAAATCATGTCAAAAAACTAGTACAGATACATTCTTTACAAGCCTGTTCTTTGCAGTTTTTTAGAAAAATATTTTTTCAGCTTTTATTACGTTGCCGCAACAAAGACTTTTTTACCCTGTCCTTTGTTCTTAAAAAGCTTGCGGTATGGTTTGAATTTCTTTGTCGGCACCGAAATCTTACACTTACTTACTCCGGTCAGTGCCTTCTTGCCAACTGATTTTAAGATCAAAGAACGTACGATAATTGCTGAAAGTTTGGTACAGTTCTTAAATGCTGAGTTACCGATCACACTGACCGCACAGTTTACGATAACGGATTTTAAGTTAGAGCAGTTTTCCAATGCATTATTACCGATCGCAATCTTCATATTCAATGCTGCATAAGAAGAAACTTCTTCCTCTGTTATGATGAGATTTCCAGTTTTTGCAGCTTCTAATGTCTCCTGCACATCAGCCATTTTTTCTACAGATGTAGTTGTCAATGCATCAGACGGTACAAGCATTCCTCCTGCTTTTTTCGCAGCCTTTTTCTTCTTTCCGACTGTAAACTTTTTGAGTTTCTTACAGTTCTTAAAGGCTTTCTTTCCGATTGTCTTTACAGAATCAGGAAGAGATACCTGCTGTAAATCGGTACAATTTTCAAAGCTTTGTGCTCCAAGCTGCTGTAAATTTGACGAATAGTTGACTTTCTTAAGCTTTTTACAGTTTCTGAAAGCTTTCTTTCCGATCTGTTTTACATTTTTACCTAATGTAACATTTTTGATCGAAGTATTCTTCTCAAATGCACCTTCCGCGATCGTTGTAACTTTCAGTTTCTTTCCCTGCGATATGATCGTGTCAGGGATCGTAACATTTGCTTTCTTAGTATTCATTCCTTTGAATGTTACACTATTCTGATCGTTGACTGTAAAATTCATATTGTTTTGTTTGATCGTAGCACCCTTTGTAAGTGTTGTATTCGTATTCTGCGAATTGTTCTGTGTATTGTCTGTAGTATTATTAACATTAGAAACGTCCGGTGTCTGTGCCGGTGCTGTGGTAACTGTCGGACGAAGCGTTGCTACTGCCGCTGTCGGATGTGGCGGTACCGGTTCTGCTGTTTTGACAGGAGCAGGTTCCGATGTCTGTACCGGTTCTGCTGTCGGATTATCTGTAACAACTCTTTTTTCTTTTTTTACCAATATAACGCAATCTTCTTCTATTGTAACAGATGTGACCGGAGCACCAGCCTCCCATGTACCATCCTCCTTTTGTACACCGGAATAATATGTGTAGATTTCTGTTTCCGTTGATTGCTTTGGCATTTCTAATGTACTATGTAAATTTGCATAAACCGGATCTTTACTGTACTCCTCATCTGATTCTTGTAAATACGGAATAAAGCGAATACGGCATACCGTGTCTGTCAGACTGTTGTTTCCGCTTCGTACCGCATCCGGATAATCCTGCTTACCGATTTTTTGTACCCATGATATATTTTCGCCCTGCTGATGGGACAATTCCCACGCCACCTGACCGCTCTTGTATTGCGCTTTCGTGCGCCCCTCTGTAGTATCCTCCGCATCGTCTGCCAAATAATATGAGCGTTCTACTGTCTGATCTGCACCGATCAATTGTGTTTTTCCCTCTAAAATTCCTGAATCACTTGTAATTTCTGCAGCATTATAACAGTCTATTACCGGAGTCACTGCTTCTACACTACTATCGTATTCCCGATCCCCCGATATATCATAATTACGATTACCGACAATACCCGCTGTGTTGCCAAGTGCAGTTACTTTCCCGGCATTACCGCTATAGCTTACCTGTAATGCTTCTATTCCACTCTGGTATTCAAAAAATCCAAATGATCCAACGATTCCACCAAATGACACACCGTTTGACTTTAATGGGATCACATCCGATGCAGCTGCCGTTGCCGACATATTTTTATAGCTATTATCTGCGTTCCCATTATAAGAAACATCTCCATAATTCATACAATAAGAGACATTGCCAATCGTTCCGCCGGCAATACCGCCACAGATTTCTATTCCTGTAATGTCCCCTTCATTCTCTGATGCGATAATACCGGCTGTACTCTTTCCGGCAATGCCGCCGATACAGACAGCCGGTGCATACGCATCATAAGCAGACGTACCGTCAAACCAGGTGGTTCCTTGCTTATGTGCTGTCTCAATCTTATCCCAGATTTCCTCTGACCATTCCAGTCCACTGACAGCTGATGTATTCTTACATCCTCTGATTGTCACACCATCTGTCAGTCCTGCTATTCCGCCAACATTGATCGTTCCGCTAACAAGTGCATTATTTGTGCAAGAGATAATCTCACCACCATCAAACATCACACCGACAATACCGCCAACATCTTTAAGTCCTTCACAATTGATATTGCCACTTTCATTCGTACAATTGCGGATTGTTACATTTCCTCCTGCTTCTCCAACAATTCCGCCAAAAGCACCTGATACTACTTCATAATCTCTGACCTTACCGCCTTCCACATTATAAAAACAGTCTGTTGTGTCCGGTTTAAATAAGTCAGATGATACTTGCAGACTTCCATCCAAAATATGACAATTCTCAATCAAAGCAGTTTCATCTGTTCCATAAGACGTTACTTTTCCGGCAAGAAAACCACAGCCTTCACTCCATACACTCAACTTACCTGTAATCTTTGGGTTTTTCAGGCTGACATTTTTAATCTCACCGCCTGTTCCTACTTTGCTAAACAGACCTTTATCTACCAAACTTGTTTCCGTGTCGATCGTCATATTAGAAATGATATATCCCTGTTCGCTTCCACCGTCAAATTTTCCGCAAAAACCATTATACGCTCCTGCACCGATGCCACTCCATTCTGTAATACCATATTCTTTTAACTCTGACAGATCAATATTTCCCGTTACTTTAAAATAACAATCCATATAACTGCTTCCGCTGTCACTGTCAGCCACATTGTTTTCATTGGTGACTGCGTTCTTTCCCACATAATACAAATTGTATAACTGAACTGCATTTGCAATCTCTAATGGATTCTGTTCTGAACCAAGTTTCGCTGAGGCATCGCAATCTGCCGGTTCATTAGCAAAATACGGATAGGTTCCTATTTTCTGGGATGTATCTGTCTGCGCTATATCCTGGGCAGATGCTTTTGTTGTCACACCTGCTGTTGTAAACAGATCATCTACAAAGGACAATCCCTGCAACGGTGCAACAAGCATCGCTGCTGTTACTACAACAGAAAGAAAACGGTTCCACTTCTTTTTTTTCATAATCATATCCTCCTATCTTTTTGATAAAACATCTTTATTTTATATGTGAACTACCCATTGTCTAAAGCCAGTGGGATTGCGGTAGCCCTATTTCAACAGATCATATTACTGCTGTCATATCATTGTCCATAAAGCAAAAAATACTTCTGTGTAAGCATGCCTTGTACAAATTTATAAAAAACGAAAAAGAATGCATACAAGCGTAAATCCTGCCTATATACATTCTTTCTATCCTTATGGTTAAAGGTGTCAAAAGACCTGCATATCTGATATTTATCGCCTTAACCTCAAATGATGTCTCTTATAATCTTTAAAATGTGAATTTGTCTTCAAAGTATTTGTCAAGATCTTCAATCTTAATACGCTCCTGCTCCATACTGTCACGGTCGCGGACAGTTACAGCACCATCTTCTACGGAATCAAAGTCGTATGTGATGCAGTATGGTGTACCGATCTCATCCTGACGGCGGTATCTCTTACCGATATTACCACGCTCATCAAATTCACAATTATATTTCTTGCAAAGGTTTGTATAAATCTCTGTAGCCTGTTCTGATAACTTCTTTGATAACGGAAGCACCGCAATCTTAACCGGTGCGATCGCAGGATGAAAATGCATAACGGTTCTGACATCTCCTTCTCCGATCTCTTCTTCATCATATGCCTGGCAAAGGAATGCAAGTGTAACACGGTCTGCACCAAGTGATGGTTCAATAACATATGGAATGTATTTTTCATTCTTTGTATCATCAAAGTATGTCAGATCTGCTTTTGATACGTTCTGGTGCTGTGTCAGATCATAGTCTGTACGATCTGCGATTCCCCAAAGTTCGCCCCATCCGAATGGGAACAGGAATTCAATATCTGATGTTGCTTTACTATAGAAAGAAAGCTCTTCTTTTTCATGATCACGGACACGCATATCTTCCGGCTTAATGCCAAGGGACTGTAACCAATTGATACAATAGTTCTTCCAGTAGTCAAACCACTCTAAATCTGTATCCGGTTCACAGAAGAATTCCAGTTCCATCTGCTCGAATTCACGGATTCGGAAAATGAAGTTACCCGGTGTGATCTCATTACGGAATGATTTACCGATCTGACCAATACCAAACGGGATCTTCTTGCGTGATGTACGTGCTACATTTTTGAAGTTTACGAAAATACCCTGTGCTGTCTCTGGACGAAGATATACCGTACTCTTTGCATCTTCCGTAACACCCTGGAATGTCTTAAACATCAGGTTGAACTCACGGATATCGGTAAAATTCTTCTTACCACAGCTTGGGCACACAATATCATGCTCATCGATGTATTTCTTCATTTCTTCTTTTGACCATGCATCTACGCTGCCTTCGATCTTGATGTCATGTTCTTCCATGTAATCCTCGATCACTTTATCTGCGCGGAAACGTTCATGACAATCTTTACAATCCATCAAAGGATCGGAAAAGCTGCCAAGATGTCCTGATGCTACCCATGTCTGCGGGTTCATAAGAATCGCACTATCAATACCTACGTTGTATGGATTTTCACGAACAAATTTCTGCCACCATGCCTGCTTAATGTTGTTCTTTAATTCTACGCCAAGATTTCCGTAATCCCATGAGTTTGCCAGCCCTCCGTAGATTTCTGAGCCAGGGTATACAAAACCTCTCGCTTTTGCAAGAGCTACGATCTTGTCCATTGTCTTTTCCATAATAAATCTTCCTCCACTTTTTGTCTTATCAGCACATCATCTTCTTATCAATGCAGCATTCAGATGTTGTGTCATTTTTACTTTACTTTTTAAGATACCATTAAAATCCTAAGATTGCAAGTATGGTACGGATCAGCGATGCTTTTTGTATCTGTTATGGAATCCGTTATGCCCATGTCACGGTATCATCAATCGGAAGGCGGCTTGCGTGCAGGATGCATGGCTTTCCTTTTTCATCGGGATAGCCAAGTGGCAATAATAACACCGGATGTTCAGTGACAGGGATTGCAAACATCTCACGTACCTTGTCGGCATCCATCATTCCTACGATCGTAGAACCAATGCCTAATTCTGTCGCTTTGAGTGCCATGTGTTCTGCCACGATACCGATATCGATCAAGCCGAATTTGTACCAGTCATCGCCTTTCATCGCAGAATCTTTTGTATCTTCTTCGATCGAAAGTATAATGATCGTGGACGCTTTGAAATGACATGGTGTACAATCCCTGAGCTTTTGAATGCCTTCTTTCGATGTTACGACTTTCAAACGCTGTCTTTGTAAGTTGCATGCGGTCGGACTGAGTCGTGCAACTTCAAGGATCTGGTCAAGCTTTTCTTTTTCTACTTTTCTTTCACTCATCGAACGGGCTGAATATCTGGCTTTGACTAAATCCGTGAAATTTTCGATCTCCTGTGTGTTTTTCTTTTTATAAATCTTATCTGTTAATTTCATCTTTGTTCCTCTTTTCTGATTCTTATTGTCAGGGTGAATGTCATGCATTCATTATACTCCTTTTAGGCTTCCTGTGGTACATTGCAAGATTTGTCCTATCCCTTTTTGGGATTGCTGTAATACGTTTTTAAGGCTTGCTGCGATGCTTTTTTACTTACTGTAATGCCTTTAAGTTTTGTGCTTTACTGTTATTTTGGGCAACCATTAAATGTAGTGTCATTATTTTTTCTTCTTGATTTTAGTCAGGATGCAGTTTGTCTTTTATGATCTTTCCGCTGTCGTTTTTAGGAAGCTGCTTTCTGACATAAATACAGCGTGGAATTTCATAAGATGCAAGCACTTTTTTCAATTCATTATGCCATTTTTGACGATATCGTTCAAGGAAATCTTCCTTTGCTTCGACATACACTTCCAGAATTGTTTCCGAATGATGTGTCCTGACTTTAACCGCAGCTTCTTTGACTTCATCAATCTGTAAAAATGCATTTTCTACTTTGAGTGCTGAGATCTTGCGTCCTCGGATATTTAAAATATCGTCTTTTCTGCCTGTAAAATAAAAGTTTCCTTCTGTGTCGCAATATCCGGTATCATGCAGTGTATATGGTGTGGTAATCCCCTCTACGTGATAAGCCGTATCAATATAAAATTCATCTTTTTTCAATTCTACCGTAACACCCGGAAAGGCTTTACCGATCAGATTTCTTTTCTCATTCATCTGCTGTCCGGTCACATAAGTAATATAATTTAATTCGCTTGCACCGTAATACAAAATGATCTCGGTATTCGGATAGATCATTTTTAATGCTTTTGCATCTTCTATGCCTAAACTTTGCGAGCCGGATAAGATCATTCGTATCTCTTTGTACGGTTCTTTTTGGACTTTAGGCAACAGCATTAATTTCGACGGGATCAGATAGATCGCATTGGCATGGTATTTCTCAATAGCCTGCTGCCAGCTTTTAGGCCAGAATGCTTCCAGTGCGATCACGGTACCGCCTGCATAGAATTGTGCAAGATATAAGTTTAAGTTGCCGGTAAAAGCAAGACTTCCCTGCGTAAAAAGCCGGCTGTCTTTTGTCACTTGAAAGATATCATTTTGCACACCAAAAAAGCCTGCCCAGCTTTCGTAGGTACGAAAATAGATCTTCGGAATTCCAGTTGTTCCCGAAGTCATAACCGCCATGCAGACTTTTGTAGTGTCTGTTTTTTTATCTATTTTTTCCAGCTCGTTTTGTGCAAGCTGCCACACCTCTTCTTTTGTGATCTTACAATCATTTGGCATGATCAAAGGAATGATGCCGACAGCATTACAAGCCAGAAAATCAATTAACTGCTCTAAAATATGCTCTTTCCTGATAATATGGATCTTAGAAGTTTCCTTTGATAACAGAACTTTTGCTCTTTTGGATGCAAGCAGTTGTAAATCTTCATATGTATAACTTTTGTCATTGAGTACAAGTGCCTCTTTTTCTTCCGGTTGTTCACATATCATCTTATAGTATTGCATGGTTTGTTCTCTTTTCTTTTTTCTGTTCCTTTGTTCCTTTTGCATCTTTCTGTTGTTCTTTCGCAATTTTAGAATTTTTTTGCTTTTCTGTTTTTATTTTTGTCACTTTTTCGTTTTTTGTCGTTACCTGGAAACTTTTCTGCTTTTGCAATTTCTTTTTGTTTTTCATTCTTATCTTACCGGGCATCGTTCATACGCTGTACTAATAACGCTGTGCCGACTCCGCCTGCTGCCGCAATGCTGCAAATGCCATATTTGCCATTTCTGTTTTGCAATGCCTTTAATAAATGAAGTAAGATCATACCGCCTGACGCTCCATAGGGATGTCCGTATGCCAATGCACCGCCAAAAATATTATAATCTTTAACCTGCTTTGGAAAATGTCTTTCAAATAAAACATCGATTACGGAAAAAGCTTCGTTACATTCCCATGCGGCAATCTGTTCCGGACAGATATCTGCTTTTGCAAGTAATCTTTCGATCGCTGTGATCGCCGTCAATGGGCTTTTCATCGGATCTCCCGCACTTTCTGCAACCTGTACAAAAAATGCTTGTGCCTGCTTTCCTGTCCGTGCCTGATATATCTGATGAAATTTTTCAGAACACAAAATCACAAAAGCCGCTCCATCATGTGTCAGACAGGCGTTGCCTGCCGTGATCAAACTGCCTTCCTTTAACACCGGTGGCAGCCTTTTTAACAGACGTTCACTCATTCTGTCACGGATTCCTTCATCTTTAGGGAGATCACCTGTAACAGATACAATGCAATCTTCTAATACGTGATCTTCTCTGGCTTTGACTGCTCTTTTGTGGCTTAGCAATGCCCATGCATCCATTTCTTCTCTTGTGACCTTCTCTGTGACCGCTGTATGTTCTGCACCTTCTAACATCACCTGTTCATGATGGTATTCGGGTACAAATTTTGCAACACGATACCAGTTGTCTTTCCCACCATATTTTTCATAATCAGGATGGTTGGGATGATAACTTCGTCTTGGTGCGGTAGAACTGCTTTCAAATCCTCCAGCGATCACTACGTCTGCCTGTCCGCTCCGGATCTTTGCAGCTGCAAGTGCTATGCTTTCTAAACCGGAACCACACTGCACATCTACTGTCACTGCCGGTATGTCTTTTCCGATCTCTGACTCTAAAAGCATTAATCTTGTCAGGTTTCCGCCTGCTCCTACTGCATTTCCGGCTATGACAAGATCGATCTTTTCCGGTTCGATGCTGTACTTTTCTAATAATTGCTTAAATACAGCCGCACCGAGTTTTTCTGCCGGAATATTACAGTATTTCCCATTTTCAATTCCTATATCACTTCTAATCCCACCTAAAATATATGCTTTTTCCACAATCTGTCTTCCTTTTTCTGTATTATCATCTGATTATTTTTAGAATCATTTTACTTTGCATATCCAAAGGATCCGCCGGTCTGCTTTACCACACAGAGCAAACGCATCTGACCGGTAAATCGTGCACTTTTCTTTACAAGATAATATACCTTTCCATGTCATTTCGATCGCAAACCCCTTCTTTTCGCCGGAAATTTGCTGCTCTTCGTTGCACTGCTCTCTGTTTCCTTCTTCTGGCTCTTTTTCTTTATCCTGACAGGAATGATCCATTAATACTCTTGCAATCTTGTTCTCTTTTAGCAGATCTGTAACGTGCAACTCAAAAAGAAGCTTTTGTAAGATCAAAAATCCCGGAACAATTGCATTTTCTCCTTCGTGAATCGGATTATAGTCTTTGGTCTGTTCTAAATAGTCTTTGATCTGACTGTTTGTAAAAGAAATTGTCTGCTTTTTTTCATCCACTTTATAAACCGTGGCTATATCTTGTTGTGACAGACTTTTTCTATGTTCCGTCTCTGCATACGCCGGTTGTTTTCGTTTGTCCGGCTGGTCAGACCCACACGCTTTTGGCTGTCTTGTAACATGGTTAGA
This sequence comes from Jutongia hominis, assembly GCF_014384965.1. Lineage (GTDB taxonomy): Bacteria > Bacillota > Clostridia > Lachnospirales > Lachnospiraceae > Butyribacter > Butyribacter hominis. The sequence goes on along the minus strand of NZ_JACRSW010000009.1, from coordinate 115,493 downwards.
AAAATTTTCCTTAGGTTTGACCAAAAGAACCGTAATTTCATGTCGATAACCGTCATCTGTTCCCGACAGAGTAATCGTTGCAAATGCTTTTTTCTTCTTCTCCTGTATCTGCCAGTTGATCTGTGCCGGTTTTTCGGTCGTTTCCATCTCTTGTTCCTCTGTTTGATATTTCTTTTCTGCCCGAACTATGTTTGGCTGCTGTTTTGCTTCTTTGCCGGAAAGAGCGGTTACATGCCAGTTCATCTGTGCAAGCAGCCAGCCTTCATATCCTTTTAGCTTAGAAAAGCTCCGAAGCATATTCCAATATTCTTCTTTCCTAATCATTCCACAATCTTGGTTCATATCCTAAACTTTTTATGGTCTCCATATCTTCTTTGCTTGTGACTCCTGCTGTGGTCAATAGTGTACCTGTGATCGTTGCATTGGATCCCGCTGTAAAACAAGTCATTCCATAATGTTCCATCAATCCTCGTCCACCTGCCAGACGGATAGAAGCTTTAGGCAGGATAAAACGATATACCGCAACGATACGACGCATATCATCCTCTGTCAGACATTTCTGCTCGCCAAGCGGAGTACCTTTGATCGGACTTAACATATTAACCGGCACAGAAGTGATTCCCAATTCACGTAATGTCATTGCCATATCCACACGGTCTTCATCGCTTTCTCCGATTCCCATCAAACCACCGCTGCAAACGGAAAGTCCGACTTTTTGTGCCGCTTTGATCGTTTTGATCTTCTCATCATAAGTATGCGTGCTGCACATTTTTTCAAAATAACTTCTTGAACTTTCTAAGTTATTATGTACTCTGGTCACTCCTGCTTCTTTTAACTTAATAAAATCTTTTTCTTCTAACAATCCAAAGGATGCACAAAGCTCGATCGGCACTTCTTTGTGTACTTCGCTCAGACTTTGACAGACACGGTCAATCTCTTCTTCACTGAGACGTTTACCTGAAGTAACGACTGCAAAACGAAGTGCGCCCTCTTTTGCATTCTTTTTTGCACCTTCCATGATCGTATCGGTAGATACCAATGGATAACATTCCTGCCCTGTCTGGTAACAGCCTGCCTGTGCACAGAACTTACAATCTTCTGAACAATGACCGCTTTTTCCGTTGATAATGCTACAAATATCAAATCCGTTACCACAATATTTCTTGCGGATCTCATCTGCGGCTTTGCTGATCTCTTCTAAATCTGCGTTCAGCAAAAAAAGGGCTTCTTCTTTTGTGATATCTTCCCCTGCAAAAACTTTTTCTTTTAATTCCTGTACTGTCATTTTTCTTTTATCCTCTTTCTTTTTTTATTGCTATTTTTATATTTTTGTTGTAATGCTTTTGCCACACCTTTTTCATGCTTTTTAGATTGCAATGCTTTCATTATAACTTTTCATGTTTTTGGATGACAATGCTTTCGTTGCATCTTTTCATGTTCTTTTGGTTGCAATACTTTTATCTTTGGCATTCTTTTCGGTGTAATATTCTGTTTACATTGCTTTTTTTCATTTTCTTTTCAATGCTGTTCTTTCTTTAATTATTATAGAGAGGCTGTTGCTTATTGTCAACCTGATTATTTTATGGTTGACAACCAATCTATCTTCTTGTATACTCACTTTTGTTCTGAAATGTGAGGTTGCAATCTACATTTCAAAACGGGGTTTGAGTTTTTTATACAATAGCAACTGGCGTTTTATGTGCTTGTCATAAAACGTCCACAAATGGAGGATTATTATGGAAAAAAATATGGTTTCCGAAAAAAGTTTTACATCAAAGGCTCTTGTGATCAAGGCGCTTTTTGCAGCAGTATTATGTGTATCTGCTTACATTAGTATTCCGCTTCCAACCGGTGCGCATATTACATTTTTGAATTTTATCGTACTTTTGATCGCGCTTGTCTTCCCATGGCAGGATTCATTAGTCATTACTCTTTTATGGCTTGTTCTTGGTGCGATCGGTGTTCCGGTCTTTATCGGAGGCAATGCCGGTATCGGTTATCTTTTAAGCGGATGGGGCGGATACAGCTTTTCTTTTATCATCGTTGCTGTACTTCTTCCATTGCTTCGCGGTAAGAAATACAACCGTCTGTTTTATACGATCTTATCGCTTGCCGGAGCCGTTGTAATTGACATTATCGGAGCTGCATGGCTGATGGCAGTTACGCATATTTCGATCAAGCAGGCATTTATGATGGGATTTTTACCTTTTATTCCTTTGGATGCTTTAAAAGCAATCGTTGTTGCACAGATCGTACCTCAGTTCCAAAAGCTGATCACATTCAGTTCAGAATCATAGGATAATAACTGCTACTGTACAAGCAGTTTCTTATTCCACAAAAAAAGACAATGCATTAAGTGGTGCAGACCATTTATTCATGCATTGTCTTTTTTGTGCTATCTGTTTACCGAAATGTCTTTACGGTCTTTTATCTCTTTTTAACTCAAATTATATTTCCCTTTTCTTTGTATCTTCTTTTATTCCCATACTTCGTAAACAGTATATGGTGCAAGATAGGTATACCCAAGGTCCTTTGCAACCCGAACCGATGTCATGTTACGGGCATCCCAGTTTGGATACAGTCCTCTTTGCAAACATTCTAAGATCAGTTTCGCTCCCGATGCATGGGCAAGCCCTTTCTTTCTATAGTCCTGCCTTGTGATGATCTCAATTTCAATACCTTCCCGGTAGCTTGTATAACTCGAAGCACCTGCAACAATCTCATCTTCATCACAGATCACGACACCGATTCCTCTTTGCATAAAATCATTTGCATCTTTATAGTTACAGCAAAAATCATGTGACCATTCTTCCTGCATCAAAGCAGCAACATCTTCTTTTTCGATCAAGCGGATCTCGTAATTCTTTGCAATTTTTGTAACATATTGCTCTAGCCTGTCACGATCAAAAATGTCTCCTTCTTTCTTTAATGCATATCGTTCGATGCGTTTGTATTTTCCTGCAAATTCTTTTTCGATCCATGCAAACCATTCGGTGCGGTCCGCTACTAATGTCTGCGGATGCTGTTTCGTGCCATCCATGCCGCAATGTAATATTTCTATATCAGGCTGTCCTGCCAGGAACGCAAAGTCGGATACAACAATCTTACCCGATGTCGGATTTCTTTTCTGATCTACCCATGCCCTTCCAAAATAATTTTGAATACAGGATTGTATCAAACTGTCCTGTAAGCTGCTAAAAAGCATTTTTAAACATTCTTTTTCATCTTCTTTTAATTCTGTCATTTGCAAATCCTTCCTAAACAATAAAACTTTTTTCTCTTTTATTATATATCCCATTCCATACAAAGCACAACCGGTGTATATCACTCCGGCATAAATGATCACACCGCTCTTTTTTCTCCATTCAGATATAACATAAATGGTATAATTTTTTTATTTTAAGCTTTACAAAGAACATATGTTCTGTTATAATTACCTTAGTTTTCATCTTTCCTCTAAAAGCGCGTTTATACAAGGCATGACTGATGAAAGACGAGAAACAGAAACGAGGTTTATTATGAACGATTATGTTTACGAATTTACAAGGAAAAGAAAACGTCATATGCTTTTTCGCAGATGTTTTTACGGAAGCCTGATCCTCATAGCATTGCTATTGGCAGTTGGCATTTTACAATACAGCCATCACCATGATTATCCGTTTGTTGCTGCTGTTTTTGGTATTTGGATATTGCTTACCTTATACTTTTGCTATAAAATCTATCTGACACGTATGTATCATGGCGGATTTCAAAAAGGATATCTGAAGGTGGGCGAGCTGGATGATCTGGATGGGCTTGCTTTCGAAGAGCTTGCCTGTGAGATCCTGCTTGCAAACGGATTTGATTCCGTTGAGAACACAAAAGCTTCCGGTGACTTTGGCGTAGATATTCTTGCATCAAAGGAAGGAATGACTTATGCAGTACAGTGCAAATGTTATCACGATAAAGTAGGTCTTGAAGCAGTACAGGAAGTCTATGCAGGACGTGATTATTATGAATGTCATGTCGCTGTTGTATTGACGAATCAGGCTTTTACACCTGCTGCCATAAAGCTTGCCGATAAGATCGGCGTTGTGTTATGGGATCGCAATACATTACGTGATCTTTTATAACCAGGAGGATCATTCCATGTATGAGATAAAGATTTCTGTTCGAAATCTTGTGGAATTTATTATGCGTTCCGGTGATCTTTCTGTATCGTCTACCGGTCTGAAAGATGCAAATGCGATGCAGGAAGGAACACGTATCCACAAAAAATTACAAAGAAAAGCCGGTGCCGGTTATCATGCTGAAGTAGCATTATCTCATACATCCGAAGTCACTTATGATGGCCTGACATTCCAGATCACGGTTGAAGGTCGTGCCGATGGCATTTATTCCGATGAACTTGGCTGGAATATCGATGAGATCAAAGGCATTTATCGTGATATCCATACTCTTTCCGAAGCGATTCCGGTTCATCGCGCCCAGGCACTCTGTTATGGACTGATCTATGCTTTACAAAATACATTAGATGGCATTGGCATCCGCATTACCTACTGTCATATTCCGACAGAAGAAGTCCGTTATTTTCATGAATTTATATCTTTCGCTGAGTTACAAAACTGGTACGATACGCTGCTAGCATCTTATGCAAAATGGGCTTCCTGGCAGATCAGATGGCAGGAAGAACGTAATAATAATATCAAATCCTTAGAATTTCCTTTTTCTTACCGTGACGGGCAAAACACTTTAGTAAAAGGTGTTTACCAGAGTATATTGCGAAAGAAAAGATTATATATCGAGGCACCTACCGGAGTAGGAAAAACTATTTCAACCATCTTTCCGGCTGTCAAATCTCTAGGAGAAAATGTCAGTGAAAAGATCTTTTATCTGACAGCAAAAACGATCACAAGAACCGTTGCCGAAGATACTCTCTTTTTACTACAGGAGAAAAAAGTTCCGTTAAAATCGGTCACCTTAACCGCCAAAGAAAAGATCTGTTTCTTAGAAAAGCCTGCCTGTAATCCGGCTCAATGCGATTATGCAAAAGGGCATTTTGACCGTGTCAATGACGCTGTCTTTGACTTATTGACACATGAAACGATCATGACAAGAGAGACCATTCTTGAATATGCGAAAAAACATATGGTCTGCCCTTTTGAAATGGCACTTGATACTGCAACATGGTGTGATTTTATCATTGGCGATTATAATTATGCTTTTGATCCGACGGCCTCTCTGAAAAGATTTTTCTCTGTTGATAAAGAAAATAACTTTGTCTTTTTGATCGATGAGGCACATAATCTGGTCAGCCGTGCACGTGATATGTATTCTGCAAGTCTGACCAAAGAGGACTTTCTTGCCATGAAAAAATTGGTCAAAGTCCGCTCCAGACGGGTTGCCAATGCATTAGACGGATGCAACCGTGCTCTTTTAGAATTAAAAAGAAGCTGCGACGAGTTAGAAAAATTTGATTTCTTAGAAACAGAAAGCCTCGTTCTAAAACTCATGCGGCTTTCTACTATTATGGAGGAATTTTTTCAGGAACAGGAACATCCACACCCTTCCTTTCCCACTACACCTTTACCGCCTTCCGATAAAGAGCAGCTATTAAATTTCTATTTTGAAATACGTTCTTTTCAAAATATATACGAACTGGTGGATGAACATTATATCATTTATGGCGATTATACTTCCGATGGACACTTCGTTTTACATTTACAATGTATGGATCCATCTGCGAATTTGGATCTCTATTTAAAGAAAGGTCGTTGCAGTGTCTTTTTTTCTGCTACGTTTCTACCGATCCACTACTATCGCGAACAGTTAGCCGGACGAGAAGATGATTATGCGATTTATGCACCATCTCCTTTCTCACCTGACAAAAGATTGCTAATGATAGGAAAAGACGTCTCGACCAAGTACAATCTGCGTACACTCGCAATGTATCAAAAGATTGCAACGTATGTCCGTAACTTTATCAGTGCAAAAAAGGGAAATTATCTGGTCTTTTTCCCATCTTACCGAATGATGCAGGAAGTGGAACAGGAATTAGAACTTGCACCTTTTGAAACACCGATACAGCTTTTTTCACAGAAAATGTCAATGAAAGAACAGGAACGTGAAAGCTTCTTAGAACATTTTCAGGAAAACCCGGCACAGACAACAGTTGGACTTTGTGTTATGGGTGGTGTCTTCGGAGAGGGGATCGACCTGAAAAGCAGTCGTCTGATCGGTGCTGTCGTTGTAGGGACAGGTCTGCCTATGGTATGTACGGAAAACGAACTTTTCCGCGAATACTTTGACAAAGAAAAAGGCACAGGTTTTTCCTATGCCTATCAATATCCCGGTATGAATAAAGTCTTACAGGCTGCCGGTCGTGTCATCCGGACCACAGACGATATCGGTGCGATCCTTCTGTTAGACGAGCGCTTTTTACAAAACTCTTACCAACAGCTTTTCCCACGCGAATGGTTTCCGCATCATGTTGTCACAATCGATTCGATGAAAGAAACATTAGAACAATTCTGGTTGGAAAATACATAATTCATATATAATAAATCCATGCATTTCATGTTTGTCGCACTTCGTGCTTAATGATTTTGTCGTTTATGAATTACTATATTCTACCCAGACTTCTACACACTTTCCTTGTTCATAAAACGCTCCCATGTTTCTCTGTCATCTTTAGCTTTGATCGTATACGTGTAGGTTCTTTCTTCGGTATCAATATAAAAAATATAATTGCCATTCTCAACAGTCAGATCATAGATACGGCTGTTTTCGAGTTCCTTATAGATTTCTTTATATCGTTCCTGCGGGATTACTTCATCTTCACAGGAGCTTTTCGGATTGCCATCTGCATCAAATACTTTAAATCCTTCTTTGACTAAAGTTGTTTCCTCTACGCCCATCAGGTCTAGTGTCAATGCATTGGTTCCCATTTCGCGAATATCACGATTACAACTGTTTTGTCCTAAGATCGTTACATAACCGAGTTCAAAAGTAATCTTGTCCCGAATGCCTTTGATCTCAAAAATTTCTGCATCGGCAAAGCGAAAATTCATTACTTCATTTTTTGTTGTATATCCCATAATCATCCTCTTTTCTGTCTGTCATAATCAAAATATCAAAAATTCATATAAATATTATGATAACACAACATCTGCCATTATGACAAAATTATTGTCTTATTAAAAAATCAAAAATAACAATATCCGATTGCAATATAATTGTCTTCTTTCAAAACATTACATTGCAACCGGATAGAACTACTTCAAAAACAAATGATTCGTTCTATTATTGCTCTTTTAAAACGCAGACATCCCAGTCAGTCAGATGAATCGTATCGCCTTTTTGATACTCTTTGCCACTCAGCAGATCTACTGTATGATCATATGGAGAAGTAATCTCACATTCTTCTTCACTATAATGCAATAAATAATGAATCGTATCGTTCTTTGCATTGATGCCGCTGCGAATGATCACAGGCCATTCAAATGCTGGGACGGTCTCTTTTGCTTTGGCATATGCTTTGCGGTAAATCTTTTTTAATATCTCTTTAGATGTAAAACAACCAATATAAAATGCGCAGCCTTTGCCATATGCATTTTCGGTAAGGCCAGCATATCTGCCCCAATATTTATGATCGTAGTTTTCATAAGAACCCGCTGTCGTTACCTGAAGTAATTCTGCAAAATAAGACAATGGTTCTCCGGCAAATTTTGTCTTGCCCGGTTCTGTAAACTGATTATAATGCATACCGAAACATTCTGTCATACCATGTGGCTGTGCATCCGGATATACACTAAGTTCTTCATTGGCAACAAATGACTTAAAAGAACTTACCAATACACCGCCTGCTTTGACAAACTCACGGATCAGAGCAATCTTTTCTTCTGCAATACTATATAAAACCGGAGTTACAAGCATACTGTACTTTACAATATTTCTCTCATTCAAAGCATGGATATCTAAAATATCACATTCCATATTCATCTCATACAGACTATCATACATCCAACGGACAACGTCATTGTAACTTAGATCTTTATCAATCGGGAACCACTTAAATGCGTCAAGAGATCTGTTATCAACGATCAGGGCAACCTTATTTTCTTTTTTAATGCAAAGCGTATCTTGTCCAAGTCTTTCAAATTCACGTCCCATCACTCCTGCTTCTTCGTAAGTCGGATTTGTTGCAAGATCATGACTTAAAATACCCTTCCAATAAGTTTCATATCCGTTATGGATTGAATGCCAGTTCCAATATAAAATACTCTGCGCACCGCTTGCTAAATGACTGTATCCATGTAATCTGAGCTGTCCCGGATATGGTGTCCAATATTTAAAAGCTTGTGCCTGACACTCTAAAACAAAATAATTATCATATTTTAAACTGCGGATCGAATCACCGCCAAAAGCAATCTCTGCTCCTGTCAGTTCATCCTGTGTCGGATGATAAATATCCGTTCCTGCTATCGTAACGGCTTTGGATGCTTCATAGTGATTGATATCCGGCTGTACTCCATAAGAATAACCGTCCTGTGCGATGTCTGCCCCAAACTTCTTCCACTCAAAGTCAAAATTATGTGTAATAAACTGCTCTTTTTTCTTATATTTTGAAACCAGATCCGACTGCCATTGCAGATATTGTGCGGCAAGGCTTCTTTGAAATGCCGCAAACTCGGTTGCCAGTCCACCATTAATACAGCCTAACATATCCGGCAGATCATCCCAGTCATGGATCGAGTTGCTCCAATATGCCAGATAAAAAGCTTTATTCAAAGCTTCTGTTGTATGATATTTTTCTTTTAAATGTTCTTTGAAAAGTTCCTGTACTTCTCTGGAAGCTGTACCATAGTGCTTTGTTTCGTTATCTATCTGAAAACCGATCACAGACGAATGTGCTGCCGTATGCTCTGCCAGTTTACAGATTACTCTTTCAGCATATTTTCGAAAAACAGGATGCATGATATCCATGATCTGACGGTGTCCGTATCTGGCTCGTCCTTCTTTGTTATATACCATCACTTCAGGACATTTCTTTTCGAGCCATGATGGAATCGCATAAGTTGGTGTTCCGATGATCACATTCATCTTTCTCTTTTGTGCTTCCTCTAACACACGATCAATATAAGAAAAATCAAACTCTCCGTCTGTTGGTTCTAATGTACTCCATGTAGATTCCGCAATACGAATTGTATTCATTCCTGCCTGCTGCATCATGTCTAAATCTTCTTTCAAACGGTCGTATGGCATATATTCTAAATAATATGCAGCACCAAATAGAATTTCTTTCATTATAATAGTCCGCCTTTCTGAGTAATTTCTCTGCCTCTTTTAAATTCTTTCTATAAGTACAAGGAAGGATACTGTTTTTACACAATATCCTTCTCTTATTCTTATTAAGATTTCTGTCACAAGATATATCTTACTTATTTTATCCTAATCTGTGTTTTCCGTTCTCAAGATCTTCAACAGCTTTGTCATAGTGCTTGTCAAGATCAAAGAACAGAAGTGCTACAAATGCGATTGCCATTGCAATAGCAGGAATCCATGCAAATGATGCGTTGATCGCTGCTAAAGACGATGATGACTGTACTGCTGCTTTTGCATCAAATCCACCTGCTGCAAGGATCCATCCAAGTGCTGCTGTACCAATGCCTGAACCGACTTTCATACAGAAAGAAGAAGCTGCATTACCCATTCCGGCTGTACCATATCCGTTGTACCACTCGCCATATGTGATCGCATCCTGTAAAAGGCCAAACATGGTAGCGCCTGCACAGGCAAATCCAAGACCTTTGACAACAGACATTGCACAAATGATCGTATAATTTGTTGTAAGACCTGTAATTGCAAAACCTACTACGGAAATACCGGCACCGATCATGAATAAGTTTTTCTTAGATACAAACTTCATGATAAATGGTGTCAGGAACAGTCCTATGATCTGTGTCATAGACAGAAGGTTTGATACGGTTGCATATTTCCCTGCATCATTCATGTTATACTGTGTAAAATAAACTGCTGAACCAAAGAACGTCGACATCATAAAGTACATTGCAAGGATACATACTACAAGAAGCATCCAGTATTTATTTTTTAACAGTCCTGTAAGACCTTTGACAAAAGATACATTTTCTTTCTTATCATCAGATCCTGCATTTTCTACAACACGTTCTTTACAAACAGCAAAGTTAAAGAAATTGATAATTACAAATACTATCATTAAGATAGAAATTGTGGCTGTCCAGCCTTTCTGTGTGTATGGATCTCCACCACCAAATGCTGTTGTCATTTTTAAAACAACGGTATTGATCGTCATAGTACCTGCTGTAGCAAGAAGGTTTCTGAAGTTTCCAAGAAGACCTCTTTCATACTGGTTTGTTGTCATCAAACCGTGCATTGCAGCATAAGGTACGTTGATACCTGTGTAGAATACTGTTGATACTAAGTTATATGTTAAGAACATATAAGCGATCTGTACCGATCCGGCAAAAGAAGAAGGAACGGTAAACATCAGAACCGTACATACTGCCAACGGAATACAAAGTCTTGCGATCCATGGTCTTGCTTTTCCCCATTTGCTATGTGTGTGGTCTACGATATAACCCATGATCAGGTCAGAAACACCATCAAAGAATTTTGAAATAGCAATGATAGAAGCCGCTGCTGCTGCACTTGCTCCCACTACATTTGTATAATATACTAATAAAAATGCGCTGATTGCAGAGTAAACTAAGTTTCCTGCGTAATCTCCCATACCATATGCAAAACGCTCTAAAAAGCTGAGTTTTGCATTCGGATTCATATTTGTCTCTTTCATAAGTACCTCCTTATGTGTGCTTTCGTTCAATTTTAAGTTCATTATATGCTTTTTCTACTGTTTTTCAACAAAATTACAGATCCCTTTTATCAAACCAGCCAAAATCAATACATCTGCCGAGATCCCAGCTATCCCAGCCAACCCAGCCTTCTGTATTGACTGTATCTGTTAAAAGCTTGTAACTCCAGTAAAAATATCCTGATCCTTTGTTCCATGCTTCTGTCTGTACTTTTGCTACTGCATTATAAATCTTCTTTTTCTCTTCCGGTGTGTAGCTTTCTACAGAAGCACCATCCAGACCGTTTAATACTGTCTGACCGCCTTTTGTGTCCCAGCCACAAGCCAAAGAGTTAAACAGACACCACTCACCGCAGATCACAGGGAAATACTGCTGCATTTCTTCGATCTCTTTTGCGAAATGTTCCTGAACATATTTTGTATATCCTTCGATCGTCTGCTCGCATCCGTTCATTTCGGCAAGCATCAGATACTGGTGTGTATCTAATACGATACTTTTGTATTTGTCTTCCTGCATAAAGTCTTTCCAGATTGTCAACTCGAAACCATCATGGAAAACAATGTATTTCTCTTCCGGAAGATATACACGCAGACGGTCATAAGCGTCTTTATAGAATTGACGGATAAAATCATATGGTACAGGACCGCTGCCCTTTGCCATCTCTTTGTCAACCGGTGGATATCTCTTTTGCATATCCATCATCTCCCACGCCTTTGGAAGTGCCGGTTCATTTAATACTTCAATTCCCCAAAGTCCTTTTCTTTTGCCATAACGCTGTGCAAGTCTTTCTAAAACGGTATGAACAAATTCGACTTCCTTTGGGTTCTGTGCCCATTTACATACACCACAGATACCACCATTGTCGGAACCATTCTGTCCTTCCGGTGCTGTATGCAGATCAATAAGGATCTGTAAACCGTATTTTTCAGCCCAGTTAAATGCCTTATCGAGTTCTTCGATACAACCGATAAATGGTTCTCTGTCACCAAAAATGAAATATGGAACAGGAATACGAACGGTATCTAATCCCCATGATTTAATCGTTACAAAATCTCTCTCTGTGATATATTCGCTTCGATGAATACGGATACGCTCTGTGTACGCTTCTTTTGATAACTGTCTTGGAAGCCAGTATTCATCTTCTGCTGTTGTTCCTGCAAACAAAGCCGGATTCATCCATTTTTCCAATACCAGCCAGTTGCCTAGGTTTACGCCTTTGACTTTCATAAAATCATCCTCTTTTCTTTCTATGATCGTTTTTAGTGTTTTGCGTCAGAAGCATGATACATGTGCACCTGCATCATCTTGTGTTTTCGCTCTTGCAATTTGTATGATGTAATCATAATCAAATTCATTCTTTTTCTATATCACATTTCTATGCTTTTTATTATGTTTCTACTTTAACTTTTATTTTTTTCTTTTCCTTTTATTTCCTTGTTTGCATTTCTTTTTTGTGTATAATGAATATATAAACACGTTCATAATGTACTCTCGGCATCTTCTGAACGAAGATAAAAAACAGAGATGCCGCATGGGAAGTTTTGAAATGTAGCTTTCCCAAAACTCTGTCATGATATATTTTCCTGTTGTAGCTCAAAATTTCAAAATCTTTTTAGGAGAAATTTTAAAATGAATCTTCCTGTATTGATAAGATATATTTCCCATACTTTGCATACGTTTGTACGCATCTGCTCACCGGACGGACAGATACAATGTGCCGTCTGCGATGTTGGAGGCTTAGAAGATACTCTGATTAAACAGCCTGATGTATATGATTTTTTATTGCATCGGGAAAATACAGACCTTCCGATCATCAAAGGAATCAATGATACGATTGCTTATGTACAATTCTTCGTTGACAGCGACTGCTTTTTAGTCGGTCCGGTCTCATTTTCTTCTCCACTCTATCCGCTCCACCAGTTAGAGCATGTGATAATTGATTCACAATTAAAGAATCATCTTTCTGTGTTTTCCTATCACCATTTTTGTGAAGTCATTTTGTTCTTTTATAATGTATTGGCAAAGGAGTCACTTTCGGAAGACGAATTTATCAGCTGTAACTTTGTTAAAAGTTTTTCTTCAGATCAGTTGCAGCAGGATTTTTCCGATTATCTTTTTGAACGCCAGGAGTCAGAACAAAAACATAACCCATACGACCAGGAATGTCGTGAGCAGAAAAGTATCGAAGATGGCGATATTGAACAGCTAAAACGAAGTATTGCTGAGGATTATTCCGGCAGCCCTGGTGTATTGTCACATGACAGTCTGCGTAATTTTAAAAATTTATGCATAGTCGTGATCACACTTGCATCTCGTTCTGCAATTCGCGGCGGAATGTCCCCGGAACTATCATTTTCTTTGTCTGACAATGCGATCCAGAGAATCGAAGCTGAGAACAACCTTGTGCAGCTTGAAAAAATGTTACGTGAAATCGAGATACAATACGCCCAGATGGTAAACGAGATCAAAAAAGCCCAAAAAGGAACATTAGCACACCGGAAAAATCCACATATTATAAAATGCAAAGATTATATTTTTTCACATTTGCATGACAAGATTACAATGGATGACCTTGCTTATGAAACCGGCTGCAGCCCAAACTATCTTTCACAGCTTTTTAAAGAACACGAAGGAATCAGCCCATTACAATATATTCTACGTGAAAAGATCAACCGTGCCAAAAATCTCTTGGTATATTCTGATTATACTTACAGCGAGATTGCAGCATATCTTGGTTTTTCTTCACAAAGTCATCTGGGCAAGCAGTTCAAAAAATTTACAGGTTATACACCGATGGAATATCGTCGTAATTTTATGCGGCAAAATCCTTAAAAAAGTGCAAATCAAAAAGCCCATTCATTCTTATGTACCCCGATTATGGATTCATAATAATAAATGGACTTTTCTTTTTCGTTATCTTTTCTTGCTTTGCTTTTTCATATCCCTGCATTTAGCGGGGTATCGGAATAAACCACTCTTCTTTTGAGCAATCTCATTCCATGCACAAATATTTTTCTTCTTATTAATCTTTCTTAATAGAAATTCCAGGAAGAATATCTCCGATATCACTCAAAAAACCATCTGAGCCATCTTCCTCATCTTCATCATCCTCTAAAAATTCATCCGGATCTTCAAAAAGCTGGTTGAAAGCCTGCGCTACCACTTCAAATTCGTCCTCATCCTCCACCGGGGCAAACTGTGGATTTCCATCGGCATCTTCTGAATACTCTAAGATCAGAGCTTCACCTTCCTCAAGATCTTCCGTAGCCTGCTGCGGCATAACAGCTACGTACTCTTTACCGAATTCTTCAATCTCAAGTGCAGCCATGATCTCCGCATCAATATCCTGACCATCTTCATCTGTTAATGTAATTACAACTGTTTCTTCGTCACTATCACTAAATAATAATTTCTGATTTTTATCGTTCATTCTTTTCTCCATTTCTTTTTCAATTGATTCTGATATTAACTCAAATTGCTATTACGTCTGATGGTACCATTAGCTGAAAAAATTGTCAATCAGTCAATCGCTTTTTCCGTTTTTATTCTTTTTGCCCCTTCGTTACCCACTTCCAATGATCCAATACATATTGACCTACGATCGGATCATACATGGTTCCAAGATTTTTCCGAATCTCCTGATAACAATATGCAAAGTCATGTGCTCTGCGATAACAACGATTCGATGTGATCGCATCGATTGAATCACAGATTGCAATAATTCTCGCTCCGATCGGAATATCACAGCCTTTTCTTCCATTAGGATATCCTTTGCCATCATAGCGTTCATGATGACAAAGCACAATATCTTTTAATTCGCTCAGATGCGTCGATTTACTAAGAATTTCCGCCCCGATCTGAGGATGCCGACGGATCAACTGCCATTCTTCATCGGTCAAAGGCTCCACTTTATTTAAAACAGAATCCGGCACGCCAATTTTTCCTATATCATGCAAATGAGCTGCAATATGGATCCTTTCTATATCATGATCTTTAAATCCCATGATCTGACATACCCGCAGCGTCATGTCGCTCACACGCTGGGAATGTCCTGCTGTATAGGGATCTTTTGCATCCAATGCACAAGTGATGCACTCTATGATTTCATGATAATCAATGCTGTTTTCATCTGTTGAACAATATTTGCAACTCTCCATTTTTCTTCCGCCTTTTCTGATTTTCTTCCGTTTCTTCTAAACATAAAAAAGTGCAAAGCCAGCGCTTTGTCAAAAGTTTAATGGAACATTAAACTTTGCAAGAATTGCTATCGCAATTCTTGTTGGTGTACCACCACTGTACGAGCAGTTTCCTATTCCATAAAAAAGAGTTAGTCAATACCTAACTCTTTTTTACAAATCCTTCTATTCAAACGAACAATTTTCTGACTATTCGTTCGGTAATACAAAATAAGGTTAGCCAAAGCTAACCTTATTTTAACACATCTGATATTTCAGTACAAGAATACAAAAAAGAAACTTTGTTTTCTTATCATTCTGTTCTACTGATCAATCCAAAAGATTCTGCATGCTCTTCAAACCGATCAGCAAAGTAGAAGAGTTATGTAACACTGCAGATGTTGTCGGCTGGATCACTCCGCTGACACCAAGTAAGATCAGCATCGTATTAAAGCCTACGATAGAGCGATAATTCTTGCGGATTCTCTTCATCAGATTATCACTTAACATTTTTAAAGTAACAATCTGATACAGGTTATCTGCACCGATCGTAATATCTGCAATCTCTCTGGCAATCTCTGCACCATCACTGATTGCAATGCCCGCATCTGCGGCGGAAAGTGCCGGCGAATCATTAATACCGTCACCGATCATAATGACTTTTCTGCCTTTTGCTTTTTCTGCTTCTACAAAGGAAGCTTTATCTTCCGGCAGGACTTCTGAATAATATTCATCTACGCCAACTTTCTTTGCAATAGCAGAAGCAGTTCTCTCACTGTCACCCGTCATCATAACAATCTTTGAGAGTCCGGCTTTACGCAGGGAATTCACAACAGCCTGTGCCTCCTGTCTGACAGGATCTTCAATACAAATAACGGCTGCAAGTTTTCCATCAATTGCAAGATACAACTGTGAATATTCCGGTGGAAGACTTTCAAACAATGCCTCTTTGCCCTCCGGAATGATACATTTCTCGTCTTCAAAGATGAAATGATAACTACCTATGATAACACGCACATCATTGATCGTAGTAGAAATTCCATGTGCTACCAGATATTCTACTTTTGTATGCATCTCGTCATGTTGCAGATTTTTTTCGATCGCTGATTTCACGACAGCTTTTGCCATGGAATGCGGAAAATGTTCCTCTAAGCAGGCAGCAATCCTTAAAAGCTCATCAGGTTCTCTGCCATCAAAGGATACGACATCCACCACTTTCGGCTGTGCTTTTGTCAATGTTCCTGTTTTATCAAATACGATCGTGTCTGCATCCGCTACTGCTTCCAGATATTTTCCACCCTTTACGGTAATTCCATATAGGCAGGATTCACGAATCGCTGACAGAACGGAAATTGGCATAGCAAGCTTTAATGCACATGAAAAATCAACCATCAAGATAGAAAGCGCTTTTGTTACATTTCCGGTCAGAAGATATGTCAGTACTGTTCCACCAAGGCTATATGGTACAAGACGATCCGCCAGATGTTCTGCTTTACTTTCAAGCTGTGACTGAAGCTTTTGAGAATCTTCGATCATTGTAACAATCTTCTCAAATCGGCTTGAACCACCTATTTCCTTGACACAAATAGTCAATTCGCCTTCTTCAACAATTGTACCGGCATAAACCGAAGCCCCTGCCACTCTTCTGACCGCAATAGCTTCTCCGGTCAGCGATGCCTGATTGACCATAGCTTCACCGGCACATACCAGACCATCAAATGGGATTACATTGCCCATATGTACCACAACCTGATCACCCTGCTTTACATCAGAAGTGCAGATAAGTCTCTCTTTTCCATCCTGCATGATCCATACATGACTGATATTTAATGACATGCTCTGTGCAAGATCATCTACTGACTTTTTATGTGTCCATTCCTCTAGCAATTCACCGATACCAAGAAGAAACATGATCGAACCTGCCGTATCCAGATCATTTCGCAAAACGGAAACACCGATTGCCGTCGCATCCAGTACCGGAACTTCTATCTTACGCTGCCATAAAGTCTGTACTCCGTTCTTGATATATTTGATTGCATTTGCAGTAATAAAGCAGGCTCGGATCGGATAAGGCAGAAGCCATTTTCCTAAGTAGCGGAATGCAACTTTTCCAATTAATTTTTCCTGGTATCTGGCATTTAATTCTCTTCCTGAATTTTCGATCAGACCGGTCGGAACGTCCACTTCATCATAGTGAAACTGCTGTAACAGATCGATCACATTTTGACGATCACCGATATACTCGATCGAAACATCTCCTGTTCTCTCATATACTTTGACATAAGAGATTTCTTTTGCCTGATGCAGATAATACAATAAAGTATCTGCCTGTTCATATGTCATACGATATGCATGCATATGAATGCGCATACGATGAGACGATTCATGTTTTATTGTAAATTTCATAAATGTTCACCTGCGATTTTTAATGTTTTATTCTTCTGTTTCTGTTGTCTGGGCATCTTCAAATTCTGCTGCCTCTGCCTGTGCAACGCGTTCTTCATTTATATCCTTTGCATCTGCTAAGATATCTTCCGCATTCTCCTGAACAGTAGAAACTGTTTTCATCACACACTCTTTTGCTCTTAACGCTGCCGCAGTACAATTTGTGTAGAATTTCTTTGCATCTTTGCTTGATAACACTTTAATGCCGGCTGTTCCAAAAGCCACACCCGCTGCAAAAATACCTGTCTTTTTCCAATCAAAATCTTTCAAAAAGTTTACCATAATTCTTACCTCCTAAGTATTTTATGTACTCTCGGCATCTTCTAAACGAAAATTTTCGAGATGGATTTTTGATATACAATGACATTTTTGCAGTGCGTACACGGTGTGTACGACGAGAAAATGGAAGCAGTATATCGTAAATCCAGTCGAAAAGATTCGTTTTAAGAAGATACCGAGAGTACATTTTTGTAAAAAATTTGTGTATATCTTGAATATATGCAGGAATAAATCATTTTGTTTTCTTGCATTTTTCATATTATATACTTCTGCACTATCTTTTTTCAAGAATCTATCGTTTATTGATATTTTTTATCATTTATGTGCAAACCTCATTTTAGTGACGGCTCAGATCTTTGATCACTTCTCCTGCAATGATCAGCCCCGCCACCGATGGAACAAAGGCAACGCTGCCCGGAATATCACGACGTTCTGTACATTTATGCTTAGCTCCCGGGGGGCAGATGCAATTTGTACGGCAGCTGATTGCCATATCTTCGATCGGTCTGGTCGGCTTCTCTTCCGAATATACAACTTTTAACTTCTTCACACCACGTTTCTTTAATTCTCTTCGCATGACTTTTGCAAGCGGGCAGACTTTCGTCTTATAGATATCTGCTACCTGAAACATACTTGCATCCAGTTTGTTGCCGGCTCCCATGCTGCTGATGATCGGAACATTCTTCTCCTGTGCTTTCATAACCAGTTCGATCTTAGCAGTAACCGTATCGACCGCATCAATAATATAATCATATTCTTCAAAAGGGAATTCATCAGCATTCTCCGGCAGGAAAAAACATTTGTGTATCGCAACATCCACATCCGGGTTGATCTCAAGCATACGTTCTTTCATCACATCTGTTTTGTATTTGCCAACTGTCTTTCTTGTCGCAATGATCTGACGGTTTAAGTTCGTCAGGCAGACTTTATCATCATCGATCAGGTCAAATGCACCGATTCCGCTTCGTACCAGTGCTTCACAGGCATAACCGCCTACACCGCCTACACCAAAGACAGCTACCCTGGCCTTACTTAACTGTTCCATTGCTTCTTTGCCAAGTAATAATTCCGTTCTGGAAAATTGTGTCAACATATCTTATTTCCTAACCTTTCCTCTGACATCCGTTGATTTTTTATCACACAAGCAAAAAGCGAATGCAAAATGCTTTCTGCATTCTGTACCCGCTCTTTTCCTACTGTTTTAATAGGCTTTATTATACTGCTATTGTCCCGATCTGTCAACGCTGTCATACTATTCCTGTACGGAAGTTTCACGAATGATCTTACGAATCGGAAGGACAAAAGATGGCGATACCGACAACTCATCTACTCCCATCTTCAAGAAAGTTTCTGTTAATGTCGTATCTGCACCAAGTTCTCCGCAAATACCAACCCAGCAGCCTTCCTTATGTCCGTTTTCAATTGTTTTTTGGATCATACGAAGAATAGCCGGATGATGCGGATCATACATACTGTCAAGTTTCATATTCTGACGATCCATTGCAAGCGTGTACTGTGTCAGATCATTTGTGCCAATGCTAAAGAAATCTACTTCTTTTGCCAATTCATCACTCATCACTACAGCTGCAGGAGTCTCGATCATGATGCCCTGTTCAAAGCTGCCATATGCAATTCCCTGTTTCGTAAGTTCTGTTTTGACTTCTTCTACGATTTCTTTGATCTTGCGCACTTCTTCCACTGAAATGATCATCGGGTACATAATGGCGATCTCACCATATGCACTTGCTCGGATCAAGGCACGAAGCTGTGTCTTAAAGATCTTAGGACGGTCAAGGCAGATACGGATCGCACGATATCCCATTGCCGGATTTTCTTCTTTATCCAGATTGAAATAATCAACCTGCTTGTCTGCACCGATATCAAGAGTACGGACAACAACCTTTCTGCCTGCCATGTTTTCAGCAACACGCTTATATGCTAAGAACTGTGTTTCTTCATCCGGATAATCCTGTGCCTCAAGATATAAAAACTCACTACGGAACAAACCGATTCCTGCTGCATCATTTGCCAAAACATTGGCTACATCGGCAACTCCGGCAATATTTGCATACAGCTTAATATGTTTGCCATCTGCTGTAACATCTTCTTTGCCTTTGAGTAACGAAAGAAGTTCTCTGGCTTCGATATCTTTTTGCTGCTCTGTGCGAAGCTTTTCTAATGTTTCTTCATCAGGATCAATATATAATTTTGCATTTTTTCCATCGACGATCGCCATATGACCATTCCATTCTTCTTCGATCTCTACGCCGATCAATGCCGGAATATTCATGGTTCTTGCAAGAATTGCCGTATGGGAATTTGCTGATCCATAGCGTGTCACAAATGCTAAAAGCTTTTCTTTGTCCATCTGTACGGTCTCACTCGGAGCAAGATCATCGGCTACTACGATCACCGGCTCTTCTCCCATATCACCAACGGATTCTCTCTGGCTTAATACAGCGATCAAACGATCTGAAATATCTTTAACATCTGCTGCTCTTGCCTTGAAATATTCATCATCCATTTGTGAAAACATTTCAGAAAAGTTATCACCGGTAGATGCGATTGCAAACTCTGCATTGACCTGCTGTGTTTCGATCATGTTGCGGATAGAGGAAACATAATCATCGTCTTCTAACATCATCATATGCACTTCAAATACAGCAGCATTGGCTTCTCCGACTTCCTTGACTGCTTTTGCATGCAAAGCTTCTAACTGCTCGATCGCTTTTGCATTCGCAGCTTCATAACGTTTCTTTTCTGCTTCCACATCATTGATCTTAACCCGTTTTACCTGTTGTGTCCCTTTTTGATAGAAAAAAATCTTACCGATCGCAATTCCCTTAAAGATTGACTTTCCTTCGTATACTTTCATCGCAGCCTCCTTTTCTGCATTATGTACTCTCAGTATCTTCTATGCAAAAAATTTCGAGATGGCTTTTTGATATACAATGACATTTTTGCAATGCGTACATGGTTGTACGACGAAAAATAGAAGCAGTATATCAAAATCCAGCGGAAAGGATTTGTTTAAGAAAGATGCTGAGCGTACATAATAACCTTTCAATGCTATGTTAATATCTCATGCTGTGCTTTATCATCCATATGCTATGCTTTATCTAATAGCTTTTTGTAAAATACCCGGCAATAAATCATTTCTGCTTTCAACATGATCATGGCACGTTATATTTTTAACTTGTCTTTTATAAATTCTCTTTGAAAAATTTTTCCATCTCAACTGCTGCCTTCTCTTCATCTTCACCTGATATTTCTACTGTTACTTCTTCGTTGCACTTAACACCAAGTGTCATTAACATCATTATTTTTTTTGCATCAGCTTTTTTACCTGCTTTGTTGATCATAATGTCAGACGCATATTTTTTCGCTTCCACTACGAGCATTCCTGCAGGTCTTGCGTGAAGTCCTACTTCGTCTGTAATTACATAGTCAAATGTCTTCATAATCATCATCCTCCATTTTTCATTGATCTTATTTTTGTTTTGGGTTTTCTTTTTTATTTTTCGTTGCATTTTTTCTTTTGCTGCACTTTGTCTTTTGTTACTTTTTTATTGTTCGTTGTATTTTTGTCTTTTGCTGTACTTTGTCTTTTGCTACACTTTGTTTTTTATTGCATTTTTATTTTTTTGCATTCTTGACTACTCTTTTTTTGCTATGCATTCTGTAGCTGCTTTCTCCTTTTATGACTTTGCTGCTCTATCGCTTTACTCGCTCTCGCCGTCAAGCTCGCCACTTGTCACACGGCAGATATGCATTGCCAGATAGCCTATCTCTACATCTTTTAACGGGGATTTGATCATCTGCCCGATCTCATCACAGATTTTTGCCGCCAAGGCAAACTCTTCCGGGTATTTCACCTGCATATAATCGTTCAGGCTGAGTTTTAACTTTTCTCCTTCTAATGCCCGCACGATCATATAACGTACATGATTCATCAACCGGTTATATGACAATGTCATAACATCGATCTTTTTGCCCATGGATTCTTCTACAATACGGATACATTCTCTGACAGCACGCGCTGTTTGCATTGCATCCGATACTTTTTCATCATCGATCGCTGAATGTACATGTAACGTGATGTATCCCACTTCATCCTCACTGATTGAGATTCCAAAGTGTGATTCGAGAAGAGGTATGACACAGCTTGCTACTTTATATTCCATATGGAAAAGGACCCGGATATCTTCTGTCAACGGATTACTGATCGTTTCATTTCTCTGGATCCGCTCTACCGCATAAGAAATATGATCTGCTAGCGGGAATAAAATATTACGGTCGATATGACCAAATACCTTTTCTGCTTCATCCAGAACCATATTCGCAATCTCCAGGAACTCCGGATTGATCGACTTTGCAAGATTCTGTGCATCGTTTCGTTCTTTCCGGTCTGTCAGTGAATAAACCCTACAGCTTTCATCTGCTTCAAACTGCTCACTGACTTTCTTTCCAAATCCGATTCCTTTTCCCATCAAAAGATATTCTTTTTGATCTGTAACATCTGCTGCTAATACAGCATTATGGTTTAATGCTTTTACTACTCTGTACATACCTTTTCTCCACACTCTTTCTGATCCTGATCAGATGCTTTTTGGTCATCTGATCTTATTCATAGAAGTCGACTGCAAAGAGAGGTTCTCCGGCTTTGATCTCTCCCTCTTTTAACAGACGGATCTTCTGGTTATCTTCCAGTTCCGTACAAAGTACAGGTGACGCAAGCGATGGTGCATTTTCACTCAGATAAGACAGATCCAGTCTCATCATCGGATCGCCTTTCTTTACTTTCTGTCCGTTTTCCACAAGGACTTCAAAGCCTTTTCCTTCTAGCTTTACAGTATCAATACCGATATGAAGCAGCATACTAAGTCCGCTGTCTGTCAGGAAACCGATTGCATGCTTTGTATCAAAGACAAAGACAACTTCTCCGTCTTCCGGTGCCGTGATCAATGCATCCTGTGGTGTAACAACGGCTCCATCTCCCATCATTCTTCCGGCAAATGCTTCATCCGGTGCGGTTGCCAGATCGGCTGCTATTCCTGTGATCGGGCTGGATACCGTGATCGTCTTTGTAACTTTTTCTTCTCTATGCTCTTCCTGTACTTCTTTTGTCTCTTCCATGCTGTCAATGTTATCTTTAGTATATTCTACATCGGGTGCAGTTTCAAGATAATCCTCAAGATTTGATTTGATCACTGTGACATGCGGACCATAAACGATCTGAATACCGCTTCCTTTATGAATTACACCTGATGCACCTGTTGAACGTAACAATGCATCATCTACCAGATCCGGTTTAATTACTGTACAGCGAAGTCTTGTCGCACAACAGTCAACGCCATCAATATTTTTCTTGCCGCCAAGACCTCTTGTGATCAATTCACTCAATTCGTCCTGTACAGCTTCTCCATTCTTTGATGTATTTTCTCTCTTTGCATTAACATCGGCTTTTGTATATAATTTTACTTCCTGATCATCGTCTTCACGTCCAGGTGTCTTTAAGTTCATCTTCTTGATCAGGAATGAGAAGATAAAATAATATAAGAAGAAATAAATAATACCTACCGGAATGATCAAAAGCCAGCTTGTCTTTTCATTGCCCTGTAAGATACCAAACAGGAACAGGTCAAGCAAGCCGCCTGAGAATGTCAGACCAACTGCGATATTTAACATGTGTGCGATCATATATGCTGCACCGGCAAGTGCTACCTGAACCGCAAATAAGATTGGTGCTACAAACAGGAAAGAAAACTCAATCGGTTCTGTAATACCTGTCAGCATAGAAGTAAGTGCTGCTGAGAATAAAAGACCTCCAACCTGTTTTTTCTTTTCCGGTTTTGCTGTACGATACATTGCCAAAGCTGCACCCGGAAGACCAAAGATCATAAAGATAAACTCACCTGAGAAATATCTCGTTGCATCTGCACTAAAATGTGTAACATGGGATGCATCTGCAAGCTGTGCAAAAAAGATGTTCTGACCACCCTGTACGACATTTCCGGCAACTTCCATCGTACCGCCGACAGCTGTCTGCCAGAATGGCATATAGAATACATGATGCAATCCGAATGGGATCAATGCTCTCTTAATAATACCAAAGAGTAATGTTCCGCCATAACCGCTTCCTGTTACAAGACCGCCAAGTGCATAGATTCCATTCTGTACAACCGGCCATACAAAGTACAGCAAAATACCGACAAACATATAAACGACTGTTGAGATGATCGGTACAAAACGTGATCCTGCAAAGAAGGAAAGGGCATTCGGCAACTGAATCTTATGGAACCGGTTGTGCAAAGCAGCAACACCAAGTCCAACGATAATACCGCCAAAGACACCCATTTGCAGGGTATTGATACCGCAGACAGAAGCAATTGTTCCGGTCAATACATCGGATGCGATCTTGCCATCTGCTGTAATTTTACCGTTAATCTCTAACATACCGCTGATTGAGATATTCATAACGAAATATGCAATCACGGCTGATAATGCCGAAACTTCTTTTTCTTTCTTTGCCATACCGATCGCAACACCAACGGCAAATAGCAATGGAAGGTTATCAAAAATAGCACTGCCTACCTTATTCATGATAACCAAAAGTGCGTGCAGGATCGTTCCCTCTCCGAGAATACCTCCTAAATGATACGTGGCAATTGTTGTTTCATTCGTAAACGAACTACCGAGTCCCAAAAGCAGTCCTGCCACCGGCAAAATGGCAATTGGCAGCATGAAGCTTCTACCGACTCTTTGCAATACTTCAAAAATCTTGTCCTTCATAATGAACCATCCTTTCTTTTTGGTATTTTTATGTGGATCGTGCCGTTTGTTGCTATTTTTTGTAGCTGTCTGCTCTTTCCTTTTGAAGCAGTGTGTCAAAAAGAGAGTATTGTGCGATTTTACTATCTCTTATATCTTCCTCTTTTCTCTAAAAAAATATACAAAAAAACGAGGCACTAACACGCATAAAAATACTGTAATTTTTATTGCATAGTTAATGCCTCGTATTCGTTTCGAATCAAGTAACATACTATATATTATTTATATATCATTTTGTGCAGAATTTGTCAAGACATTTTTTATTCCTGTACGATCGCATCTATCGCATCGCATTCTTCCTTTGTAAAGTCTAAGTTTCGGATGCATTCGACATTATCTGCAAGCTGCTTTGGACTGCTCGCACCAACTAAAACAGTAGTGACCGCTTCATTATGCAGACACCATGCGAGTGCCATCTGCGACAGCTTTTGACCACGCTTTGCAGCTATATCATTTAATGCATTGATTTTTGCAAGCATCTTTTCATCCAACTGATCGCCAAGCCAGGTATTTCCCTTTCCGATTCTGGAATCTTTCGGAATACCATGCAGATAGCGGTCTGTCAGAAAGCCCTGAGAAAGCGGTGAAAATACAGCAAGCCCCAATCCATTTTCTTTGGCATACTGATCCAGACCATCTTCCTCGATCCAGCGATTCAGAATCGAATAGGACGGCTGGTTAATGATAAATGGTGTCTTTTGTTCCGCTAAAAACTTTTGCATTTCGGCAGTCTGTTCTTTATTATAATTAGAAATACCAACATACAGGGCTTTTCCCTGACGCACAATCTGATCCAGTGCCATTGCTGTTTCTTCAAGCGGTGTATCGGGATCATAGACATGATGATAAAAGATATCAACATACTCCAATCCCATTCTTTGCAAGCTTTGGTCTAAAGATGCAATCAGATATTTACGGGAACCATTTCTGTCACCATATGGTCCTGCCCACATTTCATATCCTGCTTTTGTCGAAATGCACATTTCATCACGGTATTGTTTCATCCCGTTTGCAAGGATCTTTCCAAAATTTTCTTCGGCACTTCCATTGTATGGATGCCCGTAATTGTTTGCAAGATCAAAGTGCGTGATACCAAGATCAAAAGCAGTATGAACAATCTGTTCCATGTTTGAAAACTGCCCTTGCGCACCAAAATTCTGCCAAAAGCCCAAAGAAACTTTCGGAAGCTTTAATCCACTTTTTCCACATCTCGTATAAATCATTTGGTCATATCTTTCTTCTTTTGCCTGATACATAGTCTCCTCCTTTACCTCACCATTTTATTTGCTCCTCATTTGAACCTCTTTCGTACCCCTGTTTCTTAGAAAAACAAAGGCAGTCTGAAACTTACCCTCAGACTGCCCTCTTTTTATCTGTCAAAACGAATTTTTGCATATGCTTCGATCTCTTCTACACATTTCTCAAAGCCAAGTTTTCCGCTATTCAGACAAAGATCATAATTTCTCGCATCTGCCCATTTTTTCCCGGTATGATAGAAATAATAATCAGAACGATACTTATCGGTGCGTTCGATATAACGTAACATTTCTTTTTCACTCATACTGTTACGTTCCATTGCACATTTCAGGCAGAATTCTTCATCTGCATGCACAAACACACTAAGTACATTCGGATAATCTTTTAAAATATAGCTTGCACATCTTCCTACGATCACGCAGGATTCTTTCTGTGCTAACTCTTTGATCACTTTTGCCTGATAATTAAAAAGGTTATCGTCCGATACAAATTCCTTATCTTCGGGTGGCAAAAGTTCTCCCTCATAAGGACGATTCAGTGTCCGAAGCCATCTGGCATGACGAATCTTTTCATCAGACATACCAAAAAGCTGCTCATTGATGCCACTATCCTCAGATGCCATTTTCAGAATCTCACGACTATAGCAATTTACACCAAGCTTTTGTGCAAGCATTGCCGCGATCGTCTTTCCGCCACTTCCATATTGACGTGATATTGTGATTACTACATTTTCCATGTGTATCCCCCCATTTCCTATGAAATGATCTTTTATACTCTCCATTATACTGCTATTTTCTAATGAAAGAAACAGCTATAAAATCCAATTCTGATCTTTTCGATCCGGATAATGAAAACAGTATCTATAAAGTCCAAATTTAACTTTTAATAATGTAATAGAATCATTCTACTATTTCTTACTCTCCAAGATATGCTTTCTTAATAGAATCGTTTTCAAGAAGATCTTTTGCATTTCCCTCCAAAACGACTTTACCTGTCTCTAATACATAGGCCCTGTCAGCGATCGAAAGAGCTTTTTTCGCATTCTGTTCTACCAAAAGAACAGTCGTTCCACTCTTGCTGATCGACTCGATAATATCAAAAATCTCATTGACAAGGATCGGTGACAATCCCATGGATGGTTCGTCCATTAAAACGATTGACGGCTTTGACATCAAAGCACGTCCCATCGCCAGCATCTGCTGTTCACCGCCACTTAATGTACCGGCTAACTGGTTCTTTCTTTCTGCCAGACGTGGAAAACGCTCATAAATGCTTTGCAATTCCTTGTCAATATTACTCCTGTCTTTTCTTGTATAGGCACCCAGTTTTAAGTTCTCATATACGCTAAGCTGTGAGAATACTCTACGTCCTTCCGGCACATGAGCCATTCCCATGGATACGATCTTATGTGCAGGCACTTTTGTAATGTCCTGTCCTTCAAAAAGAACACTTCCTTTCTTCGGAGAAAGAAGTCCTGTAATCGTATGAAGCGTTGTTGTCTTTCCGGCACCGTTTGCACCGATCAACGCAATGACTTCTCCCTGATTGACTTCAAAAGAAATTCCTTTGATCGCCTGGATCATTCCATAATATACTTCTAAATCTTTTACCTCAAGCATTGCCATAACGATTTCCTCCTATTCTCCAAGATATGCCTTGATAACCTGTGGATCATTTAATACGGTTGAAGTATCTCCCTGTGCTAACACTTCACCAAAGTTTAATACAGTCAACTGTTCGCAGATTCCACTAACTAACTTCATATCATGTTCGATCAAAAGGATCGTCATATGGAAATGGTCTCTGACAAAACGGATCATTTCCATCAATTCTTCTGTCTCATTCGGATTCATACCGGCTGCAGGCTCATCGAGCAAAAGAAGCTTTGGCTTTGTAGCAAGTGCTCTTGCAATCTCTAACTTTCTCTGCTGTCCGTAAGGAAGATTCTGTGCCTGTACATTTGCATCTTCTTTTAATCCAAAAACTTCTAACAGTTCCATTGCGATCTCATTCATTTCCTTTTCTACTTTATGGAAACGTGGCAGGCGGAAAATGCTTTCCACCGTAGAATAGCTATGGTTATTGTGCAATCCGACTTTTACATTATCAAGCACCGAAAGCTGTGAAAACAGTCGGATATTCTGAAAGGTTCTTGCAATTCCTGCCTTATTGATATCGATCGTGGATTTTCCGGTTACATCCGTTCCATCTAAGATGATCTTACCGCTATCCGGCTTATAAACACCTGTTAAAAGGTTGAAGATCGTTGTTTTACCGGCACCATTTGGCCCGATCAGACCATAAAGCTGCTCCTTTTTGATCGAAACCGAAAAGTCATTTACTGCGCGGAGACCACCAAAGGAAATTCCGAGATTTTTAACATCCAATACATTTTCCATTATTTTACAGCCTCCTTTTTATTCTTTTTGAATGAAAGATACTTTTCACGCCATTCAATTGCTTTTGGTGCCCAGTTAAAGAGCATCATTACGATCAGAACGATCGCATAGATCAACATACGATAATCTGACAGTCCACGGAGAAGTTCTGGAAGAAGCGTCAATACAACGGCTGAAATGATCGAACCGCGAATATTTCCGATGCCACCAAGTACAACGAATACCAGGATGTTGATCGACATGTTATAACCAAAGTTATTGGTGTTTGCAGTCAGATTGGAAAGATTATGACCATATAACACACCGGCCGCTCCTGCCATTGCAGCAGAGATCGTAAATGTCATTAATTTATATTTTGTAATATTGATACCAATGGATTCTGCCGCAATTCTGTTATCACGGATCGCCATGATCGCACGACCGTCTCTGGAATGGATCAGATTCAGAATGATAAACAATGTGATCAGAACAAGAATAAATCCTATAAAGAATGTAGCATCTTTCGGTGCTCCGGTAATTCCCTGTGGTCCATTGACGATAACCTTGCCATCCGGTTCCATATTCAATGCCATCACATCTTTGGTTGAAAAATGAAAACCTTTGGAATCTTTTCCGATGAAAAGTACATTAACAATGTTTTTGATGATCTCACCAAAAGCCAGTGTAACGATAGCTAAATAATCACCATTCAGACGTAATACCGGAATACCGATCAGTAGTCCGAAAATAGCAGCTACAACAATACCGATCAGAAGTGCGATCAGAAAACGCACGATTGAATTTGTGATCGTATCCTGCATACATTTTGAAAAGAATGCACTCGTAAAAGCACCGACACACATAAAGCCGGCGTGACCAAGACTTAATTCTCCCAGTACACCAACCACAAGGTTTAAAGAGATCGCCAAAATGATATAAGTACAAAGCGGAACCATCAATCCTTCAAACAAAGAAGAAATCTGTCCTGCATTAATTAAGATCTGCATCACGATAAAAGCAACTAATACAATGCCATAGGTGATGATATCGCTTATTTTCTGTTTGGATAATTTTTTTAACATAACAGCCACCTACACTTTCTCTTGTATTTTTTTGCCTAACAAACCGGTTGGTTTGACTAACAGCACAACGATCAGCACAGCAAACACGATCGCATCTGCCATCTGTGATGAAATATATGCTTTACCAAAGATTTCAATGATACCAAGTAAAATACCACCGATAAAAGCACCCGGTATCGAACCGATTCCACCAAATACCGCTGCAACGAATGCCTTGATACCCGGCATAGCTCCTGTATACGGCGTCAGACTTGGATATGCCGAACAAAGAAGGACGCCTGCGATTGCTGCAAGTCCCGAACCGATCGCGAAAGTAAGTGCGATTGTACCATTGACGTTGATACCCATTAAAAGTGCTGCACCACGATCTTCAGATACCGCACGCATTGCCTGACCCGGTTTTGTCTTTTGCACAAAAAGTATCAATGCAATCATGATAATGATGCAGACAATGATCGTGACTAATGTCTCACCTGAGATCGTTAATTTGCCACCGGCCAAAGAAAGTCCTTTCCATTTGACTACAGATGGAAATGTCTGTGCATTTGCACCAAACATCAAAAGTGCTATGTTCTGAAGCAGGTAACTGACACCAATTGCTGTGATCAAAACAGCTAATGATGAGGATGCATTTCGAAGCGGTTTGTAAGCCACTCTTTCGATCAGCAATCCTAAAACAGTACATGCCACAACTGAGATCAGAACGGCCGGAAGCACCGGCATACCGGCATGTGTCATGCTAAGCAATGCAACATATGCACCAATCATGATAACATCACCATGTGCAAAATTTAACATCTTTGCAATACCATAAACCATGGTATATCCCAGAGCAATAATAGCATATACGCTTCCCAGACCTAATCCATTAATCAGATATGATATAAAGCTCATAATCTTCCTCCTCTATTTTTTGTATTTTTGTATACAACTAAATCTTTACTATTTTAGCATTTTTTGAAGAGAAAAACAACTAAAAGAGTAAGTACGATACTTGTTCCTTACTTGTTGGTATACCGCTACTGTACGAGCATTTTCCTATTCCATAAAAAGTGCAAAGCCAGCGCTTTGCACTGCAAGAATTGCTAATGCAATTCTTGTTGATGTACCGCTACTGTACGAGCATTTTCCTATTCCATAAAAAAGTGCAAAGCCGGCGCTTTGTCAAAAGTTTAGTGGTACATTAAACTTTGCAAGAATTGCTAATGCAATTCTTGTTGATGCACCACTACTGTACGAGCATTTTCCTATTCCATAAAAAAAGTCCGTACGAACTGTCAGCGTTCGTACAGACTTTTCTTCATCTTCTTATCGCGTTGAACAGAAATTCATTACTGAGCGATACTATACGCACCATTCTGAACGGTTACGACGGTTGGCTCCTTAGAAGGTTCTCCGTCTGACTTCCATGTAATGTTTGTACCTGTCAGACAATCCATCTTAATTTCTGTCATAGATTTCTTTAATGCATCACTGATATCAGATACGCTCTGATCCGGTGTGATCTTTGCCTTTTCAGCGGCTGCCTTAATGCTATATACACAATCGTAAGCATCTGCGGCAAACTGGATCGGAGTATCTTTAAATGCTGCTTTATAAGCTTTTACAAATGTCTGTGTCTTATCATCCTGTGCATCTGCAGTAAATGGTGTTAAGAACATAAGTCCTTCTGCAAGTTCTTTGTCAAATCCCTTTAATGCAAGGATACCATCCATACCATCACAGCCAAAATATTTTGGTGTAAATCCGGCTTTTTTAGCCTGTGCAAGGATTAAAGAAGCTTCCTGATAGTAGATTGGAAGGAATACCATCTCAGCACCTGCATTCTGTGCTTTCTGGATCTGTACCGAAAAGTCTGTCTTGCTGTCTGCTGTAAATGCTTCCGCAGCTACAACGTCAAGCTTCTTAGCTTTTGCTTCTTCTGCGAATTTCTGATAGATACCTGATGAATAAGGATCCGAACTATTGTAAATTACAGCTACTTTTGTAGCAATCTTATGATCGGCAATATAATCTGCTGAAGCACTACCCTGATTAGGATCAGAGAAACACATACGAAATGCGTTGTCATACTGAATAGATTCTACTGCTGTAGCAGAAGGTGTCAACTGAAACATATTATCATTATGAGATT
The DNA here is from genome assembly GCF_014384965.1 of Jutongia hominis. Taxonomy (GTDB): domain Bacteria; phylum Bacillota; class Clostridia; order Lachnospirales; family Lachnospiraceae; genus Butyribacter; species Butyribacter hominis. The sequence goes on along the minus strand of NZ_JACRSW010000009.1, from coordinate 84,080 downwards.
CCTCTACGACTGCTGTACAAGGGTTTGATGTAACCGTACCGACTAACATCTGCATACCCCAATCTTTTAAGCTGTTGTAAGCATTAACAGATTTCTCTGTATCGTTCTGGTCATCTTCAAATTTATATTCGATCTTCTTACCATTGATACCGCCGTCTTTGTTGATCTCATCAACAGCAAGCTGAATACCATTCTTAACGGCCTTTCCGTAAATTGCTGCATCACCGGTTGTTGGTCCGATACCACCAATCTTAAATGTATCAGATGATCCTGAACCTTTCTTTACACCGCCGCAGGCACACATTGAAATTGCTGTTGCAGATACAAGCAGCACACTTAATGCTTTTTTCCATAATCTCATGAGAATTCCTCCTTTTATTGAGTTTGCAATGTCAGCAATCCTAAATACAAATACAGGAAATAGTCCCCACCCAAATTATTCTCTCCTATAAAAGTAATCTAAAAACTGCTGTACCCTGTATGGTAGTTTCAAACAGATTATTTGTCAATAGCAAATGTAAATTTTAAGTAAATTACCCGAAATCCCGCATTTTTCAGAAAATTTTTGTGCAATTTTAAAAAAGATATTTTTGCAATTTGAAAGAAGATATTTGAACACATTTCCATATTATTCCTGCATTTGTATACTCTGATCTTTCATAGTTTTCTTCTTTCTTTATTTGACAATTATTTTTTATATTTTATGTTGGTCGAGCTTGCCATCCTATGCTATGATATATCAAAAAGATAAATATGCTATGATATATCAAAATGATAAAAGAGGAGGGATTTTATGTTCCAGACTGTTGAAAACAAACACCCTGCATTCTATCAGGTGTTTCGTATATTTGTAATCCTTTTTGCATCCATCCTATATGCATGGAATCTGCGCTGTTTTGCAAAAACTGCCAATCTGCTGCCCGGTGGTTTTTCCGGTGTATCCCTTTTATTGCAACAGATCGGGATCCACTTTTTTCATATCAGCATTCCATATACTTTTTTTAATATAGTTCTGAATCTGTTTCCTGCCTATATTGCTTTTCGTTTTATCGGGAAACGTTTTACTTTGTATTCAATCATTGTCATCTTTTTATCAAGTATCTTTGTCGATCTGCTGCCTGCCTATATTTTCACACAGGATGCACTCTTAGTCAGCGTATTTGGCGGAATCATCAACGGATTTGCAGTCAGCCTGTGTCTGAACGTAGGTACAACAACCGGTGGTACTGATTTTATCAGCATCTGGCTGTCTCAGGAAAAAGGCATTGATGCATGGAACTATATTTTCCTTGGAAATATTCTTGTCCTGACAGTTGCCGGAGCATTATTTGGCTGGTCGATCGCACTGTATTCGATCATTTACCAGTTTTGTAGCACACAGGTGATCCAGGCATTATATAAACATTATAAAAAAGAAACGCTCTTTATCATTTCGGATCATTCGGATGAAATTTATAAAGCGATCCGTGAGCTGACAAACCATGATGCTACGCTTTTTCAGGGAATCGGATGCTATGAAGAGAAAGAAAAAACATTAATCTACTCCGTGATCAACTCCGAAGCCAAAAGAGAATTGATACCATTGATCCGCTCCATCGATCCACATGCCTTTATCAATATTGTCAAAACCGAGGAATTATCCGGCAGATTTCATGATATTCCTCATGATTAAAATGTATTTTCACATTTTAATTTCCGATTTTGTTTTTCGATCTTTTCTGTCGTCATTATCAAACTTGTCAAAGCAGTTGTTTTGCCTTTTTCCATCCTGTTAAAGCAGTTGTTTTACTTTTTTCAAACTTGTCAAAGCAATTTTTTGCCTTTTTTCCATCTTGTCGAAGCAGGATTTCTGTTATTTTCTTTGCATCTGTCTGAATAAAAATTCTTTTCGGGTTACCCATGTTCTTTTAAGACATATAGTAATTATATACCTATTTGACAAAGAGAACACAAATGGCACGATTTACCAATCAGGCACAGCTTCGCTATGGCAATGCAGTTACTAATTCCAATATCGCCGTTGGTGAGATTTTAGAAGTTCTTTCTGCGAAAAAAACTGCCATGCAGCCAACGTATGGCCAGAATGATACGATCACTTATCTGATCACTCTCGTAAATGCCGGTAATACAGCATTTACGGATCTGACGATCAAAGATGATCTTGGAACGTATGAATTTAATACAACTACCCTGACACCATTAACCTATGTTGCTGATACGATCCACTATTATATCAATGGCACTCTTCAGCCGGCACCAACCGTTACAGCCGGACCACCTCTTACGATCACCGGAATTTCCATTCCTGCCAACGGAAATGTTACGATCGTATATGAAGTAACTACCAATCAGTTTGCACCTTTAGCTCCGGAATCTTCGATCAACAATACTGCTGTTATCAGCGGTGGCGGTATTACACCGATCACGGTCAACGAATCGGTCCTTGCTGACAGCTCACCTTTGTTAAATATCACAAAATCTGTCAGCCCGGTTCCTGTGGCTGAAAACGGTCAGCTCACTTACACTTTCCTGATTCAGAATTCTGGAAGTGCACCCGCCCTTGCAGGATCAAACGCCGTGATCACAGATACGTTTGATCCTGTCCTTTCTAACATTTCTGTCACATTTAATGATACCGCATGGAAAGAAACAACTAACTACACTTATGATGAAACAACCGGACTTTTTGCTACTCTTGCAGGTGAAATTACAGTTCCTGCTGCAAGCTATACACAGGATCCTGTCACCGGTGCATGGCTCGTAAATCCGGGTGTCAGCACATTAGTAATCACAGGTACGATCTGAATGCTATGATCGCTTTTAGTGATCATACAAAAAGAAATGATCCCATACTCTTTTGTGAATTATAAAAAATCCCACAAGAACATCTTAATTTTCTTTATAGAAAGTGACAAAGCCCCTCTGTTGAGGGGTTTTGTCGTGTTTTCCACATCCTGCCCCTATGTATAAGAATTGCTTCTGCTCCCTTAATATAAGGAATACTTCTGCTCTTGACTTTTCTTTCAAAAAAGATTATAGTGCTCTTTGTATTTAGTTCACATTGTAAACTAAATACCGATATATATGACGAAAAACAGAAGCAGTATATCATGAATTCGCAACACAAGAGAGCTTGCTTTCTTGTGCAGAATTCATGAACGATAAAATCTTCAAGCACAAAGTGCGGCAAGCGTGCAACGCTTGGATTTTAGAGTTACTATATCATGAATTCGCAACGCAAGAGAACTTGTTTTCTTGTGCAGAATTCATGAACGATAAAATCTTCAAGCACGAAAGTGCGGCAAGCGTGCAACGCTTGGATTTTAGAGTTACTATATCATGAATTCGCAACACAAGAGAGCTTGCTTTCTTGTGCAGAATTCATGAACGATAAAATCTTCAAGCACGAAAGTGCGGCAAGCGTGCAACGCTTGGATTTTAGAGTTACTATATCATGAATTCGCAACGCAAGAGAACTTGTTTTCTTGTGCAGAATTCATGAACGATAAAATCTTCAAGCACGAAAGTGCGGCAAGCGTGCAACGCTTGGATTTTAGAGTTACTATATCATGAATTCGCAACACAAGAGAGCTTGCTTTCTTGTGCAGAATTCATGAACGATAAAATCTTCAAGCACGAAAGTGCGGCAAGCGTGCAACGCTTGGATTTTAGAGTTACTATATCATGAATTCGCAACGCAAGAGAACTTGTTTTCTTGTGCAGAATTCATGAACGATAAAATCTTCAAGCACGAAAGTGCGGCAAGCGTGCAACGCTTGGATTTTAGAGTTACTATATCATGAATTCGCAACGCAAGAGAGCTTGTTTTCTTGTGCAGAATTCATGAACGATAAAATCTTCAAGCACGAAAGTGCGGCAAGCGTGCAACGCTTGGATTTTAGAGTTACTATATCGGAAATGCAGCCGAAAGAATTCGTTTTAATAAGATAGCTGGGAGTATATATAACAGGAAAGCAGGAACAAAATGAAAGATAACAACTGGAAACAAATTGTACAAATGCATGGAACATTACGTCTTTTTTGCAATCTTGCCATTCGAAAGACACCAAAAGGCGAGGCTCTTTCGGCACAGGAAATAGACCTGATGTACCATGTCGCTTTATCAAAAGAAGCTGTCACACCCGGAATGCTGACTTCAACGATGGGGATCAGCAAAACAATGATCAGCCGTCTGATCGACGGACTGACACAGAAAGGTATGATCTTAAAAAAGAAAAGTACGACAGACAAGCGAAGCTATTCGATCGTTGTCACACAAAAAGGAAAAAAAGAAATTGATAACGCATACCAATATTACATGGAACCGATTTATCGTTTACAAAAAGAAATGGGAAAAGAAGATCTTGAAACTCTTTTTTCCACGATTGAACAGGCAAATGAAATTTTACATGAATCTACTCTTAGTACCTTCTGAGAAAAAATTTCGAGATAGAAGCTGTATATGAAAACCCATCTGGAAAGATTTGATTTGAAACGATACCGAGAATACACATATAAGAAACGGAGAAATATTATGACATTTTATCAGGAATTACAATTAAGCTCTACCGGATCAAAAAATCTTATCAAAACAACAACCGATCCGAAAGAACGTCGCCGGCACATTTTAATCTACAACTTTAAAGTCTATCTTGTGATGGCTTTTTGCTTTTTTACGGTAACCGCCTTTAGTGCTGTCTTTGGTTCACAAAACAGTGTTGCCGGTGTCGTTGTTCTTTTGGCACTTCTCGTGCTCCGCCAGGCAGACTTTGGCATCCGTACCACACATGGATTGCTATGCATTGCCGGGATTTTTATGATCCTGATCATTGGTCCGCGCTTCAGCAATGTGGTATCTCCATTGCCGGCCTTATTGATCAATCTTTCCTGCATTTTCTTATTAATGCTGCTTGGCTGTCATAATGTAATTATGTATAACCATTCAACATTTGTACTCGGCTACCTTTTGCTGTTAGGATATGACGTAACGGGCAAAGCATATCAGATGCGCGTGATCAGTCTGTTATTTGGCATGTGTCTTTGCATGGCTGTTTTTTACAAGAACCAAAAAAATCGTCCTTACCACCGTACTTTTTTTGATCTTTTCCATGAATTCACATTATTTTCAGCAAGAAACCGCTGGTATATCAAGCTGACTTTTATCGTATCCGGTGCTATTTTTATTGTCTCACTACTCGGACTGCCAAGAGCAATGTGGGCAGGAATTGCCTGTATGTCCGTCTGTCTTCCGTTTTCAGCGGACAGCAGACAAAGAGCGCAAAAAAGAGGGGCATTTAACATTGTAGGATGCCTTTTCTTTATCATTTTATATCATGTCCTTCCGACCTCCCTCTATCCATACATTGGTGTGATCGGAGGTATCGGTGTCGGTTATTCTGCCGGATATTCCTGGCAGACCGTCTTTAATACATTTGGTGCGCTCTCGATCGCATCCGGTCTGTTCGGAATGCGAACTGCTGTACTGCTGCGTATCGTATTAAATGTCTTTGGTTCTGCTTACACGATCGTATGTGATAAATTGTTTGACGGACTTTTTGATCTGCTGAGTACAATGAACAGGCAAAATACAATGGAAGTTTCCTGATTGCTCTATATATGAATCCAAAAAGAGATTGCACCTTTTCTACACAGACCGGATCAAAACAATTCTTCCGTCTATGTTCCGTAAAAAGGTTGCAATCTCTTTTTATGATTTATTGTTCTTTTTATGATTTTTGTGAATGCTTCTTCTTACTTTTTGGCAAAAACAAACTAAGCAGCAAAGATACCACAAAAACACCTGCTACTGCGTTTCCATTAAAAATATCTCCGACTGCCTGTGGAAATGCTGCGAAGAAGTTGCCATCTGTCTGTGTCAGACCAACACCGATCGAAAAGGAAAGTGACACAATGATCATTGTCCGATTATCAAACTCGCACTCTTTTAACATTTTGATTCCTTCAAACAGGATCGAACCAAACATCATAACCGTACATCCTCCCAAAACAGCCTGTGGAAGTGAATGAAAGAATGCTCCAAGCGGCGGAAACAGCGAAGCAAGGATCAGGATCAATGCTCCCATCAAAAGGGTAAAACGGTTGACAACACCTGTCATCGTAACCAATCCGACATTCTGGCTAAAAGAAGTCAGTGGCAGACAGCCAAAACATCCTGAAAGTGCACTGGAAAAGCCATCAACGGCTAATGAGCCCTGCAATTCACGAATCGACAGTTCCCGATGCAGACCGCCTTTTACAACCGCTGTCGTTGCTCCTGTTGTTTCAGCAGCCGAAACCAAAAAGACGATCGCAATTGTAAAGAATGCTCCTATTTGAAATACCGGTTTATGTTCTGTCAGGAAAACAAGCTTAGGAATGCTAAAAAATCCAACTTCTTCTACTGTTTTAGAAATCCCGGAAAAATCAATCATTTTGGCAGTTCCGGTCAAAGTAAGGATTGCAGATAATGCATAACCGGCAACCAGGCCAACCAATATATTCAAATTCTTATACACACCTTTTAAGCGGTAATGCGCTACCAGACATACGATCAATGTAAATGCACCTACCAATAGATTATGCAGGCTGCCAAAGTCTTTTGCTCCACTTCCGCCGCCCCATGAATTCATACCAACTGACAAAAGGGAAAGACCGATTGCAATGACAACACAGGCTGACACAACCGGAGTCAGAAATTTTCTCCAATATTTAGCACTCAGTCCTACAAGGCCTTCAAAAATACCTCCCAGAATGACAGCACCGATCATACCTTCATAACCAAGCTTTGGATTCGTACAGATCAATAAAAGACTACCTAAAAAAGTAAAGCTTACTCCCATCACGATCGGAAGTCCCGAACCAATCTTCCAGATAGGATATAATTGCAAACACGTTCCGATTCCCGCTACAAACATCGCACATTGTAACAGGCTTGTGATTTCTGCACCCGACAGGTTCTTTCCTGTTCCTCTTACCAATGCGGCACTGCATACGATCAAAACAGGTGCTAAATTTGCTACAAACATCGCAAGCACATGTTGTAATCCAAACGGAATGGCTTTTGAAAGCGGAACCCTTCCATCTAACCGGTAGATATTCTCTACTTTTGCTTCTGAAGTTTTTTTCTTTTCCTGACTCATATTTTTTCCTCTCTCATCCTTTACTTGTTTTTTCTTTTGCACCGGTCAGACTCACAAAGTCGCTCTTGCAGAGCTTTTCTTTCTGCTTCGCAGAAACCTTTGTTCGTTGAAACATGCATGAAAAGGAAATGCCTGCTTCGCAGTCGCTCCCTTTTCTTTTGCACCGGTCAGACTCACAAAGTCGCTCTTGCAGAGCTTTTCTTTCTGCTTCGCAGAAACCTTTGTTCGTTGAAACATGCATGAAAAGGAAATGCCTGCTTCGCAGTCGCTCCCTTTTCTTTTGCATGTTTCATTATATCATGGATTCGCAATGTAAGAAAGCTTGACATCAAAAACTCTATTTTCAAATCGCAAAGTGCGTAGTATAATCAATACGAATAAAAACAGAACCGACGAAAGGGAAAAACAATGATACCAGATATGAAAGCGAATTATCATACACATACTTTCCGTTGCAAACATGCCGACGGAGAAGATAAAGAATATGTAGAGGCTGCGATCAAAGCAGGAATTAAAACACTGGGTTTTTCGGATCATTGTCCTTGGATCTATGACGATGATTTTGTTTCAAAAATACGAATGCTGCCTGATGAGGTGGATGATTACTGCCGTTCTTTGGAAATGCTGCGTGAAGAATATAAAAAAGACATCCGTATCCTGATCGGGTTCGAAGCAGAATATCTGCCTGCTCTGGTAGAAAAACAGGATGCCTTTTTAAAGGATTATCCAATCGATTATATGATACTCGGACAGCATTTCTTAGAACATGAGCTCTTTCCTTATACCGGAACAGAAACACAGGATGAATCCGTTCTTAAAAAATACGTAGATACCGTGATCGAAGGATTGGATTCCGGACGCTACCTTTATCTGGCACATCCCGATCTGATCAATTATCAGGGTTCTTTAGAGATTTATGCAAAACATATGCTGCGCCTTTGTCACTACCTAAAAGAGCATAATATCCCCATCGAGATCAATATGCTTGGAAAGTATCAGGGACGACACTATCCTCGCACAGAGTTTCTCGCTCTTGCCGGACAGGTCGGCAACTCTGCGATCATCGGTGTCGATGCACACACACCGAGACATTTGCAAAATCACCATGTCTATGAGCTTTGTGTCGAACTCGCCCAAAAATATCATCTGAAATTAGTAGATGAAATGATATAAAAAAGTGCAAAGCCAGCGCTTTGCACACCAAGAATTGCTAAAGCAATTCTTGGTGATGCACCACTACTATACGAGCATTTTCCTATTCCATAAAAAAGTAAAAACAGCTAATTGGCATTTTTCTTATATGAAATCTTTGCCAATTAGCTGTTCTTATTTTTTAGTCTTTCTATCTCTTGATCATCTGATGATAATCTTGACTTTCGACTTTTCTTACAGATCTGACAGTAACGCTTTCTTTTCCGACTTTCTGTCTCTTTACTTACAGCTTTTTTATTACATGATCTGCTTTCGCCAAATTACATTATTATATCTCTGTAAGATCATCTGTTCCGACAGAATCTGTCTTTTCGACCGCAACAGTCTCCTCTGACTTTCCCTGCTCCTCTTCTGAAATTGGTGTCATAAATTTTTCAACCAGTTTAGCTACACCATCTTCATCATTACTTGCAGTCACATAATCAGAAGCTTCCCTCACTTCTTCTTGCGCATTGCCCATCGCAACACCAAGTCCTGCACAACGAAGCATTGGCAGATCATTATAACTGTCACCGACACAGATTACCTTTGCTTTCTTGATATCCAGATGCTTCATCAGCTTTTCAACTGCTACACCCTTATCCACAAATTTTGGAAGAACTTCGAGATAATATGGATCAGAACGGAAAATGTTTAGTCTGTCAGCAAACTTCTCTTTCATGATCCGTTCGACTTCTTTCATACGGTCCGGATCACCTGCTAACAGGAACTTGTTGATTGGGAAGGTTAATTCCTTGATAAAATGATCTGCTTCACGAATTGCTACATCACAGGCTTTTGCATCTGCAACGACATATTCGTTGATGCCATTACCGGAAATCAGTTCTTTCGCATCGTCATGAAATACCAGAATGCCTACATCTGCCATCTTAGCAGCTTCAAATACCGGTTCATACATATCAGAAGGAATTTCCTGATTATAAATGCATTTTCCGTTATGGCAATTCACAACAGTTGTACCATTGCTTGCGACCACATAACCGCCATACTCCGGCAGACCGATATTTTTTGCTACATGACGTACTCCGGCAATCGAACGTCCTGTTGCGATCGCAACCGTCTTGCCTCTTTGCTGTGCCTCCATAAGAACGGCTTTGGTATGTTCCGAAATTTCTTTCTTAGAGTTTACTAATGTACCATCAACATCTACCACTAACATATCATAACGATCGCCTTCCGGCTCTTCGATTCCTTTGACTTTACGAAAGATCTTCATAAACTCTTTGCCCGTGATCGTTTCATGCTCGATCAGATATTCAGCAAGCTTGTCTAAGCAATCCATATTTCCTGACAAAAGCTCTTTTGCCTTTTCATAGCATGATTTTAAGATCTTCATGACTTCCTGATCGACTTCTGCCTCTGTCGCATCACCACAGTTCATAACGGTTCTGCCATCGAGATATTTATTCTCTACGGATTCCAGTCCGATCAATCCGAACTTCTCTGACATACCATATTGTGTTACCATAGAACGTGCCAATGATGTTGCTTTCTCAATGTCGTTAGAAGCTCCGGTCGTTACCGAATGAAAAACAAGTTCCTCGGTAGCACGTCCACCAAACAAGGTAACGATACGTGTTAAAAGCTCTTCCTTGCTCATCAGGTATTTTTCTTCTTCCGGTACTTGCATTACATAACCAAGCGATCCCATGGTACGCGGTACGATCGTGATCTTTTGTACCGGTTCTGCATTCTTTTGTAATGCGGTCACAAGTGCATGACCGACTTCATGGTATGCTACAATTCTCTTTTCTTCTTTTCCAAGAATGCGGTCTTTCTTTTCTTTGCCGGCAATGACAACTTCTACTGCTTCGTAGAGATCACGCTGGTTGACAGCCTTTCTGCCGCTGCGTACTGCCATGATCGCCGCTTCATTGATCATGTTGGCAAGATCGGCACCAACAGCACCACTCGTTGCCAATGCGATCGCATCAAAATCAACCGATTCATCCATCAAAACATCTTTGGCATGCACTTTTAAAATATCGACACGGCCTTTGAGATCCGGCTTTTCAACGATTACACGTCTGTCAAAACGTCCCGGACGCAGAAGTGCTTTATCCAGAACTTCCGGTCTGTTTGTCGCACCAAGAATGACTAATCCCTTCGAACTGTCAAAACCATCCATTTCTGACAACAACTGGTTCAATGTCTGCTCACGTTCATCATTACCACCGCCATAACGGCTGTCACGACTCTTACCGATTGCGTCGATCTCATCAATAAAGATGATACATGGTGCCATCTGCTGTGCCTGCTTGAAAAGGTCACGCACACGCGAAGCACCTACACCGACAAACATCTCTACAAAGTCTGATCCCGATAAAGAGAAGAACGGAACACCGGCTTCTCCGGCTACTGCCTTTGCAAGAAGCGTCTTACCGGTTCCGGGAGGTCCTACTAACAAAGCTCCTTTTGGAAGTTTCGCACCGATATCGGTATATTTCTTCGGATTATGCAGAAAATCAACCAGTTCATTGAGCGAATCCATTGCTTCTTCCTGACCTGCCACATCTTTGAACGTAACCCCGGTCTCTTTTTGTACATACATCTTTGCGGTACTTTTTCCAACCCCCATCATTCCGCCTGTGCCTTTGCTCATCGTACGGAAGATAAAGAAAAGTCCGCCCCATAAAAGCAAGAAAGGAAGTAATGATGTCAACAGCATATAGCCAATTCCCGACGAACCGTCAGAAGTATCTTTTGAAAATGTAACTCCGGCTTTTTGCAGCCGTTCGACCAACCCGGTATCCATATTGATCAATCCGGTATAATAAGTCATCTTATAAATTGTATTCTGCTGCGTAACCGGTGTGATCTTGATCTCATTCGAAGTCAGAACAACCGACTTGACCTGACCATCCTCTAGCATTTCAAGGAAGCGATCATATGTGATCTCTTTATTCGTCGCACTTTTGACCTGACGCTGCATAAAAGAAAATACAAGGAAAACACCTATTGCCACGACAAGGCAAAGGATGATCCCATTCCGGTTATTTTTTTTATTCTGTTCATCTTTGCGATTATTATTATCCACTGCTGTCCTCCTTTTCAGATCTTTGTATCAAAAGAGTTTTTCGAAGATCCAATAGCATTGTTTCAAAAATAAAATCCCTGATACTTTTTCTATCTTACAATACTGTATCACATTATAAATCTAAGGAAGTAGAAAAGCAACCGACATAACTTTAAAGAAACCTTAATGTATTGTGAATTTATGCTCAGATTTTACCGGATTTTTATAACCGGCATCCTGTCTAAATATATTTTTCGCACTTTTCACAAATTATTTCCTATCTTTGCGAAAAAATCTTCATTTCCGCCACAAAAAAAGATTGAACATCAGAGGCATTATAGGTTATAATGGTATAATGTTGATTTTGTTGTTTATCATATTAGAAACGCAGGATCAACGATCTGATTTTATGTATACAATAAGTTGTTTTTCTATTTACAAGGAGGATAAATTAAATGGCAGTAAAGTATGTATTTGTTACCGGTGGCGTTGTATCCGGCTTAGGAAAAGGAATTACAGCAGCCTCCCTCGGACGATTACTCAAAATGCGCGGCTACAGCGTAACGATGCAAAAGTTTGATCCATACATCAACATCGATCCGGGAACGATGAACCCTGTACAGCATGGTGAAGTTTTCGTTACGGATGATGGTGCAGAGACTGACTTAGACCTTGGTCATTATGAGCGTTTTATTGATGAAAGTCTGACAAAACAGTCTAATGTAACAACAGGTAAAGTATATTGGTCTGTTCTGTCGAAAGAACGTCGTGGTGATTTCGGTGGAGGTACGGTTCAGGTCATTCCACATATCACAAATGAGATCAAAAGCAGATTTTACCGCAATGATGGATGTAAAGATACACAGATTGCGATTATTGAAGTAGGTGGTACGGTCGGTGATATCGAAAGCCAGCCTTTCTTGGAGTCTATCCGCCAGTTCCAGCATGATGTCGGACGCGAAAATGCCATTTTGATCCATGTAACTTTAATTCCATATCTCGGTGCATCCGGTGAAATGAAGACAAAACCTACACAGGCAAGTGTAAAAGAGTTACAGGGAATGGGTATCCAGCCTGATATCATTGTCTGCCGTACCGAGCGTCCTTTAGAAGAAGGTATCAAAGATAAGATTGCTCTCTTCTGTAATGTTCCTAATAAGTGTGTCATGCAAAATCTTGATGTCGAGACATTATACGAAGCACCTCTTGCCATGGAAAAAGAACATCTTGCCGATGTTGCCTGCGAGTGTTTGCAATTAGATGATCCTGCTCCCGATATGAAAGAATGGCAGGAAATGGTCAACACATTAAAGCATTTAGAAAAAGATGTTACGGTTGCTTTAGTTGGTAAATACACAACATTACACGATGCTTACATCAGTGTTGTGGAATCCTTAAAACATGGCGGACTTGCTCATAAGAGCAATGTAACGATCAAATGGGTTCCTTCTGAAGAGATCAATGAAGAGAATGCCGAAGAGATCCTTGGTGATGTCAGCGGTATTATTGTACCGGGTGGTTTTGGTGACCGTGGTACAGACGGTATGATCACTTCGATCAAATATGCCCGCGAGCATAATATCCCATTCCTCGGTCTCTGCCTTGGTATGCAGCTTAGTATCGTAGAATTTGCAAGACATGTCTGTGGTTTTAACGATGCACACAGTATCGAACTGGATCCTCAGACAACACATCCTGTTATCCACTTAATGGCAGATCAGGACGGAGTAGAAGATATCGGTGGTACATTACGTCTTGGTGCGTATCCTTGTGTGCTTGCTAAGGACAGCCTTGCTCATAAAGTATATGGTACGGACCAGATCAGTGAGAGACATCGTCATCGTTACGAAGTAAATAACTACTATCGTGAAGACTTAGAAAAGAATGGTATGCTTCTTTCCGGTCTTTCTCCTGACGGACGTATCGTAGAAATGTGTGAGATTCCTTCTCACCCATGGTTTATAGCGACACAGGCTCATCCTGAGTTTAAGTCAAGACCAAACAGACCACATCCATTATTCAAAGGATTCATCGGTGCTGCTTTGGAGTATCAGGAAAAGAATAAATAATATACAAAACAATTTATACAACAAGAAATGGCAGCGTTTTAAATCATAAAACGTTGCCATTTCTTCTATGATGTATCCGTGCTATATATTATTTGCTATTATCGTAATTTCACCGGATCCCATCCAAATGCTTTGTATGAATTGATCGCAAGATTATTTTTTCTGACGTATTCTTTTAATTCCTTTTGCAGCACATCCTGTGAATTCATTGCTAACAACTGATCTACTGCTTTTTTATCCCGATCAAAAAGCCTCAAAAGATCTTCTATAAAATATGCTCCATCTCTTGGATGTACCATTTTGGTCACACGATACCTTTGTTCCTCTTTTGTCATATACATAACACCTACGCCACCGCCACTATTAGAAACATATACCGTCTGATCCGATACCGCAAAACAATACCATGTAAATTCTCCTAGGAGCTTCACCTGCTTTTCGTGTTTTTTTATGCTGATGATCTTATAAACCGGAATAGCAAAATCTCCTTTCCCCGTTTCTACCGATGATGCATATTTGTAAGCTTGATACACACAGCCCTCAAATAAGACCGGGTCATTGTAAAAGCAATTGATCACTGCATTTTCAAGCTTCTTTTTGGAAGCCACGCTATATTTCGGATATTTGATCTGCTTTTTTTCGACACCGGAAGCCTGAATGGATAACTTTTCTTTTTTCAATGTTTTTTCTTTTCTATCCTGCGTATAAAGATAAATCCGGTAACTGTCATCCTTTGCATTCCATTCCAGTACCAGACAGGTGTCCGTTGTTGTTCCATCCCGCAGTTGTTGTTTGATAGCTTTTTTACTGAAATATTTCTTATCAAATACGGCGACACGGTTCTCAAACCGATCCCAGGTATCTGTATATTTTCCTTTTTGCTGTTCTTTTCTTTTTGTTTCCAGATCACTTTGCGCTTTCTGACTGGTAACCGGCTTTAAAGAAACAATCTGTCTGTTCTTAGCAGAACCACAGGCAGAAAGATCATATTGATAGCATCTGCCGGCCGGCTTGCCATTTTTACAATGGTAGACCCAAAGGCTGTCTTTCTCCAAAAGATATTTTGTTTGCAATGTATCTGCATTGAAATAATTATTATCTGTTTTCGACAGATTGATCGTTCCTGTTACCTGTTCTTTCGTCCGGTCGTAAATTACAACACCAAAGGTTCCTGCAAACACAATCCGCTTTTGCGTACATTCCCAAAGCTCCGGTGCATAAACCGAATCCAGCATCACATGATAATCTGTCGTTTCCCGTAACACTTCACTGCTGTTTTTATCTGCACGCCAAAATCCTGTAACCGCCTCTGCCAGTTTTCCTGCACTAAGCTTATTGATCCCGGCAAAAAGCAGCACTACCGCCAAAACGACAGCTGCTGTTTTTATCAGCACTTTCTGTATACGTCCACTCTTTTTTCCATTAGAATGCTCTATCTTTTCTGCTATCTGTTCCCATACTTCTTCTTTCGCGTTCTCCGATAATTCCAACTTGGAAAATGTATCCTTCATGGCATCCTTCATTCGCTCCTGCTTCATCGTTCTGCCCCCTCTCCACGGTCTAATATTCCTTTTAAACGCCTTCTTGCAGCTGCCAGACGGGATTGTATGGTACTTTCTTTCCGACGGATGATCTGACTGATCTCTTTAATACTGTATTCTTCATAATAATACAGGTATAAAACCTCCCGGTCTTTGGCAGGAAGCATTTGTATCTTTTCTAATAGCCGATCCTCCTGCGTCTTTTCCTTTCCCCCCCTGTCATCCGGTTCATATGCCACTCTTTTCTTAAACCAGCTGCTTTTTAACAGATCCAGGCAGTGATGCTTTGTCGTCTGGATCAGCCATGCCCGGCAATGCATTTCATTTTGAAAAACCGGCTTCTTTTCCCATATTTTCAAGAAAATATCCTGCAATGCATCCTTTGCATCCGATTCATTTTTCAGGTAAAGCATACAAAGCCGGTAAACCATTGTACTGTAGGTTTCGTACGCACTATGAAATGTCTCTTTTGTCCATTCCCGCACCGTTTTTCCCCCTTTCTTTTCCTGTCATATGATATACGATCTTCCAAACAGAAATATCCATTTTTATTTGGAAAATTCTCCACGAAAATGCGTACTTTTTGTTTTCTCCGCAAAAATGCGTATTTTTTGTTTGCAAAAACGTAAAAACACCAGTTTTTCTATATGATGCTGCTATATCCACGCATGATTTTTCTTTTATTCTAAAAAAGTGCAAAGCCAGCGCTTTGCACTCCAAGAATTGCTAAAGCAATTCTTGTTGATGTACCTCTACTATACGAGCATTTTCCTATTCCATAAAAAATCTGTTCTGAAATTCTCCGCAAAAGTGCGTACTTTTTGTTTTCTGAAATTTCAGAACAGATTTGATAAATTACTCTATCATTTAACTACTGCTAATAAGGATCACTCTGTCAAAAATCATTTTCATGACAGAAAGCTTCTTATGCATTCTTAGCCTTCACCGGTTTTTTCATAGACGTTACAAAGATGATTGCAAGCAGAATAACTGCAACTGCCATCCAGCATACAAGTGTTTTTACTCCCATTGGGGCAAATGTATCATAATATCCTTTCAGATATACAACGGCAATGATCAATGGCAGTACATAATTCATATATTTTCCAAGCCACTTCGGGAACTTCTTTCCGGCTCCTTCGTTGACCTCTGCTAAGAAGTTTTCATATCCCCATCCGTTTTTGCGTGCACAGAAAAGGACAAAGACCATGCTGCCTAACGGAAGCAGGTTATAAGAAACTAAGAAATCCTCAAGATCCATGATCGTACTTCCACTGCCCATTGGCTGGAAGCCCGATAACAGATTGTAACCAAGCACTGCAGGCAAGGACAACATGCTGACAAGGATCACATTGACTGCAACCGCTTTCTTTCTGCTCCATCCAAACATATCCATATAAAAAGACAAAATATTTTCAAAGACGGCAATGATCGTTGAAAGTGCCGCAAATGACATAAAGATAAAGAATGCCGTTCCCCAGATCCTGCCACCCGGCATATGATTAAAAAGATTTGGCAATGTAATAAACAGAAGCGATGGACCTGCATCGGGTTTCACTCCATACGCAAAACATGCCGGAATAATGATAATTCCTGCCATCAATGCAACAAAGGTATCTAAAAGCATAATACTCGTTGCTTCTCCGGTCAGACTTCTGTCCTTCTTCATATAACTTCCAAATATTTCCATTGCGCCGATACCAACACTTAATGTAAAGAACGCATGTGTCATAGCGGCAAAGACAACGGTACCGATACCCTTTTTCGCCATATCTTTAAAATTCGGGATCTGATAGAAGCGAAGTCCTTCCGATGCATCCGGGAGTAACACAGAATGAATGGCTAATACAACCATCAATACGATCAGAACAGCCATCATCACTTTTGTGATCTTCTCAATACCGTTTTGCAAGCCTAAGATGCAAACACCAAAGGAAAAAAGAATCGCAATAAGCATCCATAATGTCATCGTTCCTGCACTTCCAAGCATTTGTGAAAATGCATTCTTGACACCATCACTGTTTAAGCCATTTAACTTTCCTGTGGCAAGACGGTAAGCATAGTAGATCATCCAGCCGCCTACCATTGTGTAAAACATCATCAGAATATAACTGCCTGCAATACCCGACCACTTAAAACGATGCCATTTCATTCCTTCCGGTTCTAAGACATCATATGCTTTCGCAACACCACGTCTGCTGGCACGTCCGACAGCAAACTCACTGATCATGATCGGAAGTCCTAATGCAACTAAGAAAAACAGATAGATCACAATAAATGCCGCTCCACCATATTCTCCACATATGTATGGAAACTTCCATACGTTTCCCAAGCCGACAGCACATCCTGCAGACACTAAAATGAATCCCAGACGGGAGCCAAACTTTTCTCTAGCCATATCTCTCCTCATTTCTAAAAAATATATTTCACACATTCGCATAACCCAAGATCATAATAACTCATGCTGCGTCAGTTCAAGCGTAGTATTGTTTCCAATTTTTAAGTTTCTGACTTTTGGAACGCTGTCTCATTTGACCAGAATATCCGATTATTTATTTCTTTTTCTTTTTGAGCACTATATCGCTTGGGTAAGGATATCTAAGATTTTTTGTTTTTTGCTCTTATTGTGGGCGCTCTCATCTGATATAGGGGCAAGGCCAGTCCTGAGAAACATTGCTGCAGGGGCACTCCAAGACCGTCGCCACTTGTCTGCTGTTCTTTAGCAGACTATGTGTGCACTACGTGGCTTGGCGTAGCGGGAGCGTGCCCCCTAAGCAATGTTATCCAGGCTGAGTCGCCCCTATAGTTATGACCCGCGCCCACCTAGCAAAAAACATTAAAAATCAGATATCCTAACCAAGCGTCGTGTCATTCAAAAAGGAAAAGAAATAAAAATCCCGGATATTCTGACCAGACGTTGTGTCATTCCAAAAGTCAGAAACTAAAAATTCAAATCAAAACAATCGTTCTGACGCATTATCCTGATCAATACAAGACTTTGGTTATGCGAATGGATTGTCTAAAAGACATTCTGCGTTTGTGCCACAGAAGATGTCATCGTGTCCGGCAAGCATCTCACACAGTCTTTCGATACGGTCCCAGTTCCGGTTGACATCAAACTCATAGCTGTGTCCCCAGATATAAAAAAGCATCGGCTTTCCATCATCCGGTTCTGCGTCTAAGAACTGCTTTGCCAGTGCAAAAAGCTGCTCATCATTATGATGGCAAGTCGCTTCTAACAGCATCGGTTCTTTTGGCAGATCAAATCCGTGTGTAGAGCCAACGGTTCGTCCGTATTGGATTCCGATGCTTTGAAGATATTTTGCTACCCGTTCATCACAATCTCCGTATGCGTATGCCATTCCTACCGGATATTTACCATAGATACGTTCAATGTTCTTTGCATCCTGATAAAATTCCTGCTCCAACTCTTCAAGCAAAAGTCCTGTCGGACCGGTATGTGTTAAACCATGTACTGCAATCTCATGTCCCTTATAAAGATCACCTATATCTTCCTGATTCATGCGATGAATCTTAACACCATCAATCTCAAAGCGACTCTCTTCGCTTTGAATGCCTGTATTTAAGTTGAAAGTGCATTTCATACCATAGCTGTTGAAAATATCGACCAGACGTCTGTCCTGTTCAATGCCATCATCATAACTGAATGTAACAGCTTTTTTATACATTGTAATTCCTCCCTGTCTATCCATTACTTCTATAAAATTTCCCCATTTGACTGAAAAGAGGGAATACAGACAAACGCTGTATTCCCATATTTCTTATAGAAACACTTTATTTTTATATTCTACAGTCTCTTCATTAATTCTTCTCTCTGTGCCTCATAACCCGGCTTTCCAAGAAGTGCAAACATATTTGCTTTGTAGCTTTCAACACCAGGCTGGTTGAATGGATTTACTCCAAGAATATAACCGCTGACACCGCAGGCAAACTCAAAGAAGTAGAATAACTGGCCAAGTGAGAACTCATCCTGCTTAGGAAGCTTTACAGATAAGTTTGGTACATTACCGTCTGTATGAGCAAGCTGTGTACCTTTCATGGCACTCTTGTTGATAAAGTCAAGTGTCTTACCTGAAAGATAGTTCAGTCCGTCTAAGTCAACCGGTTCTTCATTGATCGTTACATCCAGTGAAGGATTTTCTAATTCCATAACAGTCTCAAACATGATACGGCTTCCGTCCTGAATGAACTGTCCCATAGAATGTAAATCTGTTGTCAGATCAACAGATGCAGGGAAAAGACCTTTCTGATCTTTACCTTCGCTCTCACCAAAGAGCTGCTTCCACCATTCTGATACATAATGAAGAGATGGCTCATAGTTACATAAGATCTCTACACTCTTACCTTTACGAAGAAGAATGTTACGGATTGCTGCATATTTTAATGAATCATTTTCTGCAAAGTCTTTGTTCAGGCATGTCTGTCTCATGTCTGCGGCACCTTCCATCAGCTTTGTGATATCAGCACCACTTACAGCGATTGGAAGGAGACCTACTGCTGTCAGTACAGAGAAACGTCCTCCGACATCATCCGGCACAACGAAAGTCTCATAACCTTCTTCTGTAGCAAGGTTCTTTAATGCTCCCTTGGCTTTATCTGTAGTTGCATAGATTCTCTTTGCTGCTTCTTCTTTGCCATATTTGTTCTCTAACATCTCTTTAAAGATACGGAAAGCAACAGCAGGCTCTGTTGTAGTACCTGATTTACTGATAATATTAACCGAGAAATCTCTGTCTCCGACTACTTCGATCAACTGCTTTAAGTATGTTCCGCTCAGGCTGTTTCCACAATAGTAGATCTCTGGAGTTTTGCGGATCTCTTTTGATACACTGTTATAAAATCCATGTCTTAAAAATTCGATCGCTGCTCTTGCACCTAAGTATGAACCACCGATACCAATCACTAACAGTACCTCTGAATCAGACTGGATCTTCTGAGCTGCTTTCTGAATACGAGCAAACTCATCTTTGTCATAATCTACAGGAAGGTCGATCCATCCAAGGAAATCACTTCCGGCTCCGCTTTTACTTAATAATACATCTTTTGCATCATTTGTGATCTTTTCCATTGACTTGATTTCGTCTTCTGAGATCACATTGCTTGCCAATGAATAATCAAATCTTACCTGACTAGCCATAATTCCTCCATTCTGCCATAAACAATGGCATGCATATATATTTTTATAATTGTAAACAAAATTTCCCTACTTATTTTAATCAAAAACCTTTTGCAAATCAAGGTATTATCGTTAGTTTTTAGAAATTTTATTGTCTTTCCTGTTCTAAGTTTCCAAACTTTGTTAAGTTTGACAGCCATGCTAACTTAATCTTGCCGGTCGGACCACTTCTCTGCTTTGCAATGATCACTTCTGCCACACCCGGTTCCTGTGAATCAGGATTGTAATAATCATCACGATACAAAAACATAACCATATCGGCATCCTGCTCGATCGCACCCGATTCACGCAGATCGGAAAGCATTGGTCTTTTATCCGGTCTTTGTTCTACGGCTCGCGATAACTGCGATAATGCAATGACCGGTACATTTAACTCTCTTGCCATAACCTTTAACGAACGTGAGATATCTGAAATTTCCTGCTGTCTGCTGTCACCTTTTCGTTTGCCCGAACCTGTCATTAATTGCAAATAGTCAATGATGACCAGATCCAGTCCCTGTGTCAGCTTTAGCTTACGGCATTTCGAACGAAGCTCTGATGCCGTAATTCCCGAAGTATCGTCAATGACCAGATTTGTGTTACCGACACGACGTACACTTTCTACAAGTCTTGACCAGTCTTCATCTTCGAGATCACCGGTACGGATCTTTTGTGAATCGACACGCGAATTCATGGACAAAATACGTTTGACAAGCTGCTGTTTGCTCATTTCGAGACTAAACATTGCAATCGTACTGTTACTGTGCATTGAAATGTATTCGACTAAGTTTAATACAAATGCGGTCTTACCCATTGCCGGACGTGCTGCGATCAGGATCAGATCTGACTTTTGTAAACCTGCTGTCTTATAATCCAATTCATAAAATCCGGTTTCCAGTCCTGTGATATGACCATCCTGCTTTGCTGCCTGCGAGATTTCATCCAATGTTTTTAAAACGACCTGACTGATCGGTTCAAATTCACTTGCACTTCTTTGTTGCAAAACATCAAAAACTTCTTTTTCTGTTCTGTCAAGAATATCCTCTAATGGTTCATTATCCAGATAGCAGGTATTGGAAACTTTTTCTGTTGTCTGGATCAACCGTCGAAGCACAGCCTTTTCATGCACAATATCCGCATAATGCTTAATATTTGCAGAAGTCGGTACGCTTAATGTCAGGTTTGCAAGAAACTCTGTACTTGATAACTCCGGTACCGTATCCATTTCACGCAATTTGTTCTGTAACGTGACCAGATCGGTAGCAACTCCACTTCGATATAGCTCCACCAAAGCCGTAAAAAGCTCTCCGTACTGTCCCTGATAAAAGTCCTCGGCACTAAGGATTTCGGAACTTACTAAAATTGCATCCTTATCCATCATCATAGAACCAATGACAGCACGTTCTGCTTCTACACTATGCGGCGGAATCTTTTTTATTAATGCTTCGTCCATTCTTTTCTATCCTTTAAAACTACGCTTCTTTTACGATTACTTTTAACTCTCCGGTTACCTGCGGATGCAGTTTGATCGGCATGGTAAAAATACCCGGACTTTTGATCGGCACATCCAGTACCATTTTCTTTTTATCCAGATCATAACCCAGTTGTGCTTTTGCTGCGGCTGCAAGCTCTTTCGTTGACACAGAGCCAAAGCTTCTTCCGCCGGAACCGGTTTTGATCGATACGGTAATGGATTTTTCTTTTAATTCTTCCGCAAATGCTTTCGCATCTTCTAACTTCTCTAAAGCAACTTTTTCTTCATGTTTCTGTTGCAGCTTCAATTCATTTTTATTCTTTGCCGTAGCTTCCACACCAAGCTTTTTTTTCAAAATACAATTACGTGCATATCCGTCGTTCACACTTACAATCTCACCTTTTTTACCAAGTGACTTTACATCTTCTAATAAAATAACATCCATAAAATCCTCCATTCTGCTCTGTTATGAGCATCTTATCTATGATCCTATATCTATTGTTTCTCAAAATAACGGTTATCCTTCCGCTTCCATGCTCATTATGCTTCGCCTTCTGTGATCATGTTGTCGATGGTTTCACGGATAATGGCTTTTGCTTCTTCCATGCTCATATCTTTTAACTGGGCACCTGCCATATTGATATGACCACCGCCGCCAAGACGTTCCATCATAACCTGTACATTCAATTCATCAATCGAACGTGCGCTGATATAAATCTTGCCATTGTATTTGGTTAAAACAAAGGAAGCTTTTACACCATTAATATCCAGAAGTGAATTTGCAATCTTTGCACCAAGTACCGTCGGGCTTTCCACTCCTTCAGCCAGACTTTCAGCAATCGCATACTCACCCAGATATAACTCGGTATCCTGAATTGCGGCTGCCTTGATCTTATATTCATTGATATCTTCACGGAAAAGCTTTCTGACACGAACAACGTCCGCGCCGCTTCTTCTCAGATATGCCATAGCTTCAAAAGTTCGCACACCTGCTTTATCCGTAAAATAATTCGTATCGATCATGATCCCTGCATACATTGCTTCTGCTTCTGCCGGGCGAAGACGAAGTCCGTTTCCGATATATTGCGAAATCTCGGCAACCATTTCACAAGCCGATGATGCATACGGTTCAATATAAAAAAGCAAAGCTTTTGTGATCGCATCTCCTGCCTGACGGTGATGGTCGATCACAACGACAGACTGTGCCATATCGATCAGGTCAGGACACTCTGTATAACTGCCCTTGTTGACATCCACGATAACAAGAAGCGTCGATTCATCGACTAACTCTTTTGCTTCTTCCCCATCGATCAGCAGATCAGATTCATAATCTTTACTGTAGAAACGCTCCATGATCGGCTTGACCGATGAATTGACTTCATCCACAACAATATGTGCTTTACGGTTCAACGTCTTTGCAATACGGTAAATACCGACACACGCACCAAAAGAATCCACATCTCCGATCGAATGACCCATGACAACAACACGTTCTTTGCCTTCGATCAGTTCCTTTAATACATGTGCTTTTACTCGTGCTTTTACTCGTGTATTTCTTTCGATCTGAACACGCTTTCCACCAAAGAACTGTTCTTTCTCACCATTCTTTACAACTGCCTGATCCCCACCTCGTCCAAGCGCAAGATCCATCGCACCACGTGCCCATTCGTAACGTTCCATGTAAGTTCCTTTACCAACACCGATACCGATACTGATCGTCGCACTCTGGTCATTTCCGAGATTGATATTACGGATCTCTTCGAGAATAGAGAAACGGCTGCTCATCAACCCATCAAGATACTTCTGCTTAAATGCAAAGAAAAACTTGTCTTTTTCAAGTTTTTTTGAAATCGCATCTATTGACTGCATATATTTGTTGACTTTTCGATCAATCAATGCCATTGTCAATGCCTGACGGACTTCATCGATACTGTCGATCAATTCATCATAATTATCAATGTACAAAAGGCCGACAACGAGATTTTCCGCTTCACGCACTTTCTCTAAGTTGATCACTTCTGTCTCTTCATACAGACACATTGCAATAATGCGTTTGGTATCTAACATCTGATCAAATGCCAGCTCTTCTTCACCGCCTACACTGCTTCCACTGTCTACGATGAGATTCATCACACAGCGGTAATAGCGTTCTCCCGCCTGTACATGTGCTTCTTTTGGTTCCGGAAGCTTTGGCAATATGTTTTGTGTGATCTCCGGAAAAATATTCGTAATACTGCGTCGTGCTGCTTTTTTATTCACGATCACCTGCAAGAATTTATCATTTCCCCACAGAAGCTGACCTTCTTCGCTCAATACGGCATAAGGAATATCCATTTCCTTGATCATGTTCATTTGCATCTTTCCATAATTCTCTGCGAATTGTACCAGATCACGTCGGATTCCTTTTTTACCGAAAAAATTAAGTATGAGCGTGATCAATATAAATATGACACAATATACTGCACCGATCACACCGATACGCCGATTTATCACAAAAAGCTGAATATCCATGATAATAAACAGAATACTCAGAAAAAGCGGCCATTTCAGATATAGGCGCAACATTCCTTTTAATTTTAATCCTCGTTTCATACTTTTACTTCCTCCTATCAGAACAGTAAAACAGGCTTTGACTTTTTACCTTTTAAAATCACATGTCTTTGCTGCTCTGCCTAACCTTAAAAGTATAGCATTATTCAAATTTTCCGTCAATAAAGGCAAAACATGTGTTTTGCCTCTGGAATTTCAAAGAAATTCTTACCGGTATACCGCTACTGTATTGGCATTGTTCTATTTTTCCCATCTGCCAGATGCTCCGCATGGAAGCACCAGACCATTTCCCGATACCGGAAGTCCGATCTCCTCGGCTTCTACATGACCACCAAATTTGGGTACGATCTCTGTATTCATCATATAAGATAATACTGCCGGCTGTAATCCGGTCGTATACGAGTTGATCAGGAAGAACAATGGATCATCTGATAAGATCTGCATACATAATTGAATAAACGGAAAGATCTTTTCTTCGATCTTCCAGATCTCTCCTTTGGGTCCGCGTCCATACGACGGAGGATCCATGATAATCCCATCATATTTGTTACCGCGACGGATCTCACGCTCTACGAACTTAACGCAATCATCTACAAGCCAGCGGATCGGTGCATCCTGTAAACCGGATGCGTGAGCGTTTTCTTTTGCCCATGTCACCATTCCTTTGGATGCATCCACATGCGTTACGCTCGCTCCTGCTGCCGCTGCCGCTAAGGTAGCACCACCGGTATATGCAAAAAGATTCAATACTTTGACCGGTCTTTGTGCTTTCTCAATCTTTTTGCCAAACCATTCCCAGTTGACTGCCTGTTCCGGGAAAAGTCCGGTATGTTTGAACTTAAATGGCTGTAAACGGAACGTCAGATTCTTGTAATGGATCTGCCAGGTATCCGGCAGATCAAAGAATTCCCATTCTCCACCGCCACGGTTGCTGCGGTGATAATGTCCGTTCATTTTCTTCCAGCCTTTATGCTTCTTGGGTGTGTTCCAGATTACCTGCGGATCCGGGCGCACCAGCGTATACTCTCCCCAGCGTTCTAACTTTTCTCCACCGGAAGTATCTATCACTTCGTAATCTTTCCAATCTTTTGCAATCCACATATATTAATTTTCCTTCCTTTTTCACTATTCGGCCTGATGATCATACAGCAACCTACTGTCTGACCATCCTAAATCTCATCTCTTTATTATATCGAACATAACCGCTCTGTGCAATCTTTTTTAAGCTCCCCCTCTTCAAGCCAATTCAGGCATTTGCAAAACACCTCTATAACTATAATGCTCTTCCTCACAACAAAAATAGAATGCGTCATATATTAAGAGATTCAATTGTGTTTCTATTTCTTTTTATTTTTGGGATAGACACGACAGCTGATTAGAATTTTTGATTTTTTAATCTTTTTTGCTGATTGGGCGCGGGTCATAACTATAGGGGCGACTCAGTCTGAGTAGCATTGCTGCTTGGGACACGCTTCCGCTTCGCAAAGCCACGTAGCGCACACATAGTCTGCTAAAAAACAGCAGCCAAGTGGCGACGGGCTTAGAGATTCCCAAACAGCAATGTACATCAGAACCGGCCTTGCCCCTATATCAGATGAGAGCGCCCATAATCAGGGCAAAAAAGAAAAAAATCTTAAAAATTCTTATCAGGTGAAACAGTGCTCCAAAAAATAAAAGAAATAGAAACACAAATCATAAATAACAATATGACGCATTCGATATTTTTGTTGTGAGGAAGGCACAGCCCCTTCCCCTTATCAGATATGTAAGATAGAAAACAAGCTTTCTTTCGTTGCGAATTCATGGTATGTTATTATATATCCATAATAATTACAGAAACGAGGTTGATCATGCACTTTCAATATTCATGTTCCCAATGCCACGAACCGATGGAATTTGACAAAAAAAATGCCATTTTACGATGTAGAAACTGCAACATCACAGAAGAGATCACCGGATATCTTTCGGAATTTTCTTCTTTTTCTACGCATATAGAAAAAGATACTTATGATGATGAGCAGGCAAGACAATATGTCTGTAATAACTGTCATGCTGTCCTTGTCACCGACAACCATACTTCTCTTGAAAAATGTTATTTCTGCGGACAGCCGATGCATCCCGGTGAACGTATGTCAGGTGATTTTGCTCCCACCAGGATCATTCCTTTTTCCATTTCTTATAAAGAAGCCAAAAAAAGCTACCGTAAATGGAGACGAAATATGATCTTTGCACCAAAAGAATACGGTAAACAAAAGCAAAAAGCAAAATTAGTCGGTCTTTATCTGCCTTTTTGGTTATATGATATGGAAGAACAGCAGGAAGCATTTTTACATACAGCAAATATCAAAAAATGGAAAGAAGGCAAAGAAAAGATCACCGAAACAAGCC
Source organism: Jutongia hominis (assembly GCF_014384965.1). Taxonomy (GTDB): domain Bacteria; phylum Bacillota; class Clostridia; order Lachnospirales; family Lachnospiraceae; genus Butyribacter; species Butyribacter hominis. Next base: position 57,515 of record NZ_JACRSW010000009.1, on the reverse strand, counting down.
GCTATGAGCTCTATCGTCAGGCTGATCTGACTTTAAAGCACATTCCGCAAGCTGCATCCGGTATGTTTTCTAAGAAAATGTTAGAAAAACTTATGCCATATGATTATACTGCTTTAAAGAAATTTTCATTACAGGATCTCAACCTGCATTATGCAGAACAATATAATTCGACGCAGGATGAAAGCCTTTCTGATGCGAAAAAGCAGGCTGATCATTTAACTGATATCTTCTTAAAGGAAAGTGCGGCTTCTTATCAGGAGATTTCTATAAAAGAAAAAGAGGGAAATACTTCTCTTCTTTCTGCACAATATACCCTTTTACCTGTCTGGACCGTCCGCTATGACTATCGCGACAGCGAATATACCTTTTTGATGAACGGGCAGACCGGAAAAGTTGCAGGCAATCCGCCGCTCTCGCTACCAAAACTGGCAGTCGGCTTTGGACTCATTGCAACCTTTCTGTTTATTTTTCTTCGCATATTTACTGCTTTGTTAGGAGGACCTGTATTATGACAAAAAAAATGATATCTTCCTTTTTGTTCGGGATCAGTTTTTTTCTTTTTGCAATACTCATTCCACACAATGCAGCCGCAAAAACCGTGATTGCAGATACTGCCCACGCTTTATCGACTGATGAGTCCGATCAGATCATAGAACAATGTGATACGATCTATGACCACTATAATACTTCTGTCTATATTACAATTACAAAAAAGCTGGGTGATCAGGATGATTATATCAAATATATGGATAAAATCGGTAATGACAAGAATGCTCCAAAAAACCTGATCTTTCTTTTGGTCGGTACAAAAAAGGACCATTCGGTTGTTGCACTCCGAAGCTATGGTTCGATCCAAAAGAAAATGACACAAAAAAGATGTGATAGGATTGCTTCTTCTATAGATCGTCAAATCAAAAAAGGACGTTATGTTGTTGCAGCATTAAACGATTTCACGGATACAGTACATGAATATCTGGGTAAATCGCCCGCTCTGGATCGTATTTACTTCAAAGTATTTCCTCAGATTTTCATCAGCATACTGCTTGCAATTCTGATCTTGTACCGTATGTTGCATTTTCGTGTACCCAAAGCGGAAAGTCTGCTTACGATCCATTTGTCAAAATCAAATTCCCGGATTTACGGAAGCCTGGATCATTTTGCCGGAACAGAGCAGATTCGCGTTACTCCGCAAACACTAAAACAGCGTTTTCAAAAAATCATACAAGCGGTCGGTTCTTTCCTGGCACCTCTATATGATAAAATTATGGTTTATCTGGAACCATACCTTGCCACATACCAGAAAAAACGCCGTGACAAAAAGAAAGAAAAAGAAGCTGCACGAAAACAAAAAAAGAAGAACTCTGCTGCAAGGAATCGAACGCAAAACGACGATCCTGCACATTGTTCTTCTCAAAATAATGTCCCTAATCACGGAAAACAAAATGCAAAGGCTAATACAGTATCAAAAGATCTGATCAACGCGGTTGCCAGACAAAACGCTAAAACCGATACAGTATCAAAAGATCTGATCAATGAAGTTGCCAGACAAAATGCAAAAAAATAACGTTTCTTCTAAGCTTTATATCCCCCTCTTTAACGTACCTCATATCATCCGCTAAAGAGGGGGCATATTTTTTGTATATCGCTTTTATTCTGTCTGATCAGATAATTTTTTTAAAACTTCTACCAGATGATCTACGGATTTATCAATTGATTTTAAACATTGCATCCATTGATCCTTATTCTCGTATTCTGCTCTTGCCGTTTCGGTCATACCGACGATCGTATTCATTGATGTGCGGATCTCATGCGAAATATCCGCCAAAGCAGCATCCCTGGAGCAATTTTCCATTTCTGTCCAATATACAAGCAGATTATTACCGATCAATTTGCTGACATCTATCATATACTCTTTGAAAGTATCATCCCATTCACCGGCATCTTTCGCAACATCATAAATAATGATCGCACAACATTGTCCTTCATCCAACACAGGACAGATCAGACTCGAATATTGTTCTAACAACAATGGTGTTTTTCCAAACTGACGGAAGAAATCCTGAAACGCTCCACTTGTATTATCCACAATACGGCTCTTCTCAAAATTTTCAGCAAAAAATGAACGCACCTGATAACTTAACATACTTTCTTTATATGCTTTCTCAACTTTTTTATCTGTCATCCATTCAAATGCCGGAAGAATCGGTTTCTGGCTTTTTTCCATTTCATAAATGCGTACACCGGATAAACCAAAAAACCTTCCTACATGAGCCAGTGTCATCTGAATCGCACTTCTTCTGTCTTTTACACATGCAATCTGTAAGGAGAGATTGTTTATAAAATTCTCCGCCGTCTCTGCTTTGTGTGCTTCAGATACTTCATTATATTTTACATCTTGCACAACAAATATATTTTCGGATTGTAAAGAATCCTCTAACTCATTTAAAAAAGAACTTTCTGTTTCTTTATCCTGTGAAACGTACTGTGCTGCATATTTGAACATTTCATCCATTTCTTCGCTGCCAAGATAATATCCAAAATCATAGACCAATTGATTTTCTTCTTTTTCGCCAACATAAATTTCTTTCAAACGGTCATTGAGTTCCTGACGCATGGATCTTGCATCCACCAGATCACAATCCGGAATATAGATTGCAAAAGCATCCTTTGATAACCGGCAGGTATATGCTTCTTTTCCTTCAGCCGTTTCTTTGATCGCATCAGCTACATTGATCAACACAAAATCACGATATACCTCTCCATAACATTCTGCAATGTTATCATAATTTCGAATATGTACGATCATGATCTGATGCGTTTTATTTTTGTACATTACTTCCATGCCCTGCACGACCTTACGAAGGCTGGAATAATTATACATACCGGATAATGCATCATATTTTTTTGCTTCCTCTGCTTGCAATTCCTCTATCTTCTGCTCCGTAATATCGCGAAGCTTTCCGACGATCGTGTCGGATTTTCCGGTCTCATCGCGGATAATCAAAACCTCAAAAAAAGCCCATGAAATATACTCCCGTCCATTTTCCATAAAACTGATATCAATTTCCTTTTGAAAACGGTCACCATTTTCTACCGGCATATGCACAAATTCCATTAATGTATCCGGAAAGTCTTCGGTCCGCCAATTCTTTGCACGGACATATTCCTTAAAATGTTCCAGATAAACATCTTTACGCGTCCAGTCACAAATCGTGCCATTACTGCTATAAGTATCTTTTGTCACATCATATTCAAAAAGAATATCTTTTGTCGCTTCTATTGCCAGTTGCGTTTTCATTTCACTTCTTGCCATATCATTGATCAGACGGTTTTGATCAACAAGATAATTATGGATTCTGTCAGCCAGACGATATAAAAACAAAAGACTGACAAAGAACTCAATCGTAAAACCCGCAGCCAGCGGAATATAGGTTGGCCATATCGTTTCTGTAGGATACAGATGATCTCTGATCTGAAAAGACCTGAAAAAATATGAGATCAGAAAAGCAACATAAGAAATAGATAAAATCCTCGCTGTAAATTTTTTATCAAAATACAAACAACTCGCAATCGGAGCAATAATATATGTAATGTAAATCCCGACATAATATTCTGTGCCAAGTACACTTACAACTGTAATAATACATAATAAAGTATAATACTTCATAAATGTCTGATTCTTCACAAACCTGGAAAGTAAAAGTGGTGATAGCGTACAAAAAATTCCCACCACAAAGATCAAAAAGATTACACGATTGGAAAATTTAAAAAGATTGATCACGTTCAGTAAAAGCATGACCGGATAAATGCAAAATGCATATGACATAATACGGCAGATCATTTGCGTAACTTCTTTTTCGTTATTACTAAAAAAACTTTCTTCTGACTGTACAGATCTCTGCTTAAAATGATTCATACTAACCTCTTCTCCTTCGTTTTCGTTTTTTTCGAAAAAAGTTTCGAAAAAAACGCTTCCCCATCCTCTTCATACTCTCTTTATAAAAATATTATATCCTTCATTATAGCTTAACACTTTGATAAGTGCAACTTTTTCTTAATGGTTTTCACGAAAAAAGTGCAAAGCCAGCGCTTTGTCAAAAGTTTAATGTACCATTAAACTTTACAAGAATTGCTAATGCAATTCTTGTTGGTGTACCACTACTGTACGAGCAATTTCTTATTCCATAAAAAAGCAGAATGCACGCTGACTGCGAAACATTCTGCTTTTTATTTTTATTTTATAATGCTGTTAATTAGTGTGCCATAATTACTTTCTTAGGACATTTTGCCGCACACTTACCACATCCCGTACACTTGCTTTGATCAATATGTGCGATATTGTTTTCTACAGTGATTGCTTCAAACTCACATTGTTTTGCACAGATACCGCAACCGATACATCCTGTATCACATACTGCCATAACTTTAGGACCTTTGTCCTTGTTAGAACATGATACCGCATATTTTGCATCATATGGCACTAATTCGATCAAACCGTTTGGACATTCCTGGATACATTTGCCACATGCAACACATTTCTCTTTATCGACAAATGCAACACCCTCTTTGATATGAAGTGCATCAAACTGACAGGCTGCTACACAAGAACCAAAACCAAGGCATCCATATGCACAGGCTTTATCACCACGTCCGGGAATGGCTGCTGCACTCTTACAATCAGATACGCCATAGTAGTTTGCTTTGATACCTGCTTTTTCACAAGTACCGGCACATTTTACAAAGGCTACCATCTTAACTGCGTCACCGCCTTCTACTCCCATGACAGCTCCGATCTTCTCTGCAACTGCTGCTCCACCTACAGGACATGCATTAACAGGTGCTTCTCCTGCTGCGATTGCTTTTGCCAAAGCATCACATCCGGCATAACCACAACCACCACAGTTATTACCGGGTAAATATTCTCGAACAGCAATCTCCTTTTCATCTACAGGTACTGCAAGCTTAATTGCTGCAAAACCAAGAAGAAGGGCAATGAGAAGTCCAAGTACACCAATAACACATGCTGCTAAAATAACTCCGTTCATTTCTTCTGCCTCCTTCCTAGACTAATCCCGCAAATCCACAAAATGCGATTGCCATCAGACAAGCTGTAACTAATACAATCGGTGTTCCTTTGAAAGAATGAGGAACATCATTGTATTCGATTCTTTCACGAATTCCGGCAAGGATCGTGATAGAAAGTAAAAATCCAAGTGCTGTAAAAAGACCACAGACAACACTTTCAATGAAATTGTATCCGTTTGTGATATTGTTCAACGCTACACCAAGTACGGCACAGTTTGTTGTGATCAATGGAAGATAAACACCAAGTGATGCATGTAAAGATGGCATAAATTTCTTTAATACCATTTCTACAAACTGTACTAATGCAGCGATTACAAGGATAAATACAATCGTCTGTAAATAATCAAGTCCCCTTGGCTCTAATAAGAAATAATAGATCGGCCAGGTAATTGCACTTGCAATGGTGATAACGAATGTTACGGCAGCACCCATTCCGACTGCTGTACTAACCTGTTTTGATACACCAAGGAAAGGACAGATACCGAGGAACTGACTAAGTACAACGTTGCTGACAAGCATCGATGAAATGATGATAACAAATATATTTCCCACTTAAATCAATCCTCCTTCTTTTCGGCTGCGGCTTTTGCAGCCTTTGCAGCTTTTGCTTTTTCAGCGGCTTCCTTGGCAGCCTGTGCCTTTGCAGCCTTTGCTGCTGCACGTTCTGCTTCCACAAGACCTTTGTTTGCTACACAGCTTGCTCCTGTACATCCTGCACAGTTACCTCCGCAGGCTATCTCTGTACCTGCTGTTTCTACATTTGTAGCAGAAGGCATCTTAAGCTTATTCTGAATTGCTGTCAGGAATGAAAGCACTAAGAATGCACCTGGTGCTAATACAAAGAATGTAATGTGATAGTCAGAAGGAATGAATTCCTTTCCAAAAATTGCACCGGAACCAAGCACTTCACGGCAGATACCAATACAGGTAAGACCGAAGGTAAATCCAAGTCCCATACCAAGTCCATCAAAGATAGATGGTAATACCGGATTCTTTGAGGCATATGCTTCTGCTCTACCTAAGATAATACAGTTTACTACGATCAGCGGAATATACACACCAAGCGCACTGTCAAGGAATGGAAGATATGCTTTTAACAATAATTGAATGATCGTAACAAAAGATGCTACGATTACGATAAATGCAGGAATACGAACCTTATCAGGAATCACTTTACGAAGTAAAGAGATAAATGCATTTGATAAGATCAATACTGCTGTTGTAGTAAGTCCCATACCAAGACCGTTGATCGCTGATGTTGTAACAGCCAGTGTAGGACACATACCAAGCATCATTACGAAGGTGGGATTTTCAGTAATGATACCGTTTTTCAAACGTTCTGTACATGAATTCATTTTATAATCCCTCCTATTCTGCTAATGATGAAACGAATAACAAAGCACCATCTACAGCTCTGGTTACTGCTTTACTTGTGATCGTTGCACTTGTGATCGCATTGACAGTACCATCTTTGATCTTTCCACTTCCATCTTTAACTACATTGATGTCCTGTGAACTGTTAGCACCGACATACTGCTGATTCCAGGATTCATTGGCACTATTCTGTCCAAGACCCGGAGTCTCGTTACTACAGTCGGTTACTTTAATACCTTTGACAGTACCTTTATCATCAATACCAAGTGCCAACTGTACGTTTCCACCATAACCTTTACCACTACATGTGATAACATAGCCGGCATCTTTGCCATCAACAGTTGCCTTCATCACTTCTGAAATGATCACATCGGAAAGAACTTCACCGGCTTTTGTCTTGATCTTACCGGCTGTCAGATCCTTCTGAAAATCCGCAACTTTTGTATCAAGATCCTTATCAGAAGCAAACTCTGCGCCACTGTAAACTGCAGCATATGCTTCCTGCTTTGTCTTTTCATTCTGCTTGTCGATCGGTTTCTTTGTGATCATATAAACACCACCAAGCAAAATACCGGCAATCAGAGTGATCAGGAAAAGACAAATCGTATCATGAACCAATGTATTCTGTGATTTTTCATTATTTGCCATCTTTGATACCCTCCTTTCCAAATGGAACAGGGATTGTTACTCTTTCAATCAATGGTACAAGAAGGTTGCTGATGATGATCGCATAAGATACACCTTCTGCTGATGCGCCAAAGATACGGAATACTCCGGTCAGAACACCGAGGATGATACCAAAAACAATCTGTCCCTTTGGTGTGATCGGGCTCGTTACATAATCCGTTGCCATAAAGAAAGCACCAAGGATCAGACCACCACCGCAAAGCTCTTTTGCCAGATACATAATATCATGCTGACCAAAGAGGATTGCAAAGATTGCAAATGTAACGATATATGTTACAGGGATTCTTAAAGAAATCACCTTACGTGCTACCAGATAAGCAGCACCGATCAAAAGTGCCACTACAGAAGTTTCACCGATCGTACCGCCTGTTGTTCCAAGGAACATATCCAAAAGTTTAGGAGTACCGGTTCCCATCTTGATCTGTGCAAGAGGAGTAGCGCCTGTTACGCCATCATATGTAAAAGAAGTCATCTGTCCCGCAAAAGATACCATTAAGAAGCATCTTGCACCAAGTGCCGGGTTCATAAAGTTCTGTCCCAGACCGCCAAATAACTGTTTTACGATAATGATCGCAAATACACTACCGATGATCGCCATCCAGATCGGAAATGTCGATGAAAGGTTTAATGCCAGTAAAAGTCCCGTAACGGCTGCACTGCCGTCACTGACTGTTAAAGGCAGTTTCATTGCCTTTTGCCAAATATATTCAGTAAGTACACAGGTTGCAATACAGACTACGATCAAAAGGATCGCATTGATATCACGTGGCTTGACACTGAAATTGTAAATACCGAAAATAGCTGCAGGCATAAGTGCTAAAAATACATCCCACATAATGCTCTTAGTAGAAGATTTATCACGAACATGTGGAGATGATGATATATTCAATAAATTACTCACGTTACATTACACCTCCTATTTCTTTCTTCTCTGTGCTGCCACATGCTGACGTGCCTGCTTAAAGAGCTGTGTAAGCGGGCGTTTAGCAGGACAGGCATACGTACAGCTTCCGCATTCATAGCATTCCATACCGTTTAAAGATACAAACGTATCATAGTCATTATGTGAAACTGCCTGTGCCATCTTCTGTGGTACAAGGTTGCCCGGACAGGCTGATACACAACGGCCACAGCGGATACATGGTGTAGGCTCATTTAAAGCTACTTCATCTGTTGTCATGGCAAGGATAGAAGATGATGTCTTTGTAACAGGTACATTCAGATCAAACATTGCAAATCCCATCATAGGACCGCCTGAAATGATCTTGGCAGGTTCCTGCTTAAAACCGCCTCCTTCTGCTACCAGATCTGCATGACAACATCCGATACGAACATTGACATTAACCGGTTTTTCAAATGCATCTCCGGTTAGAGTCATGACTCTCGTGATCAATGGTGTACACTTGCATACGGCACGATAGATTGCAATTACCGTGGAAATATTATCTACAATACACCCTGCATCTGCAGGCAGTTTAGCAGAATAGATCTTTCTGCCTGTTGCAGCAGAAATCAATGTACGCTCACCACCCTGTGGATATTTTGTCTTTAATACTTTCACTTCAATTCTGTTCTCGTTCTGAACCATCTTTTCCATCTTGGCAATTGCTTCCGGCTTATTATCTTCAATACAGATCAAACCTTTTGCTTTATCAAAAAGTTTTAAGATAACTTTTAAGCCGCCTACAATTTCTTCCGGACATTCTAACATCTGACGATAATCGGATGTCAGGTATGGTTCGCATTCCGCACCGTTGACTAAGATATAATCAATCTTATCCGGCTCCTTTGGTGCTAACTTTACATTAGTAGGAAAACCAGCACCTCCCATTCCAACGACTCCGGCTTCTTTGACAATATCACGGATCTCATCATTAGAAAGTTTCGTGTAATCACGATCTTCTCCAAGACCTTCAATTCCTGTGTACTGTCCATCATTTTCAACTACTACACATGTTGCTTTTGATCCATTCAAAAGCATTCTAGGCTCTACCGCCTTAACTGTTCCAGAAACCGAGCTGCAAATATTTGCAGAAATAAAACCACTGGCTTCGCCAATTTTTTGTCCAACTAATACCTTGTCACCCTTTGCTACGATCGGTGTAGCAGGTGCACCAATGTGCTGTCCCATAGGAAATACCATTTCTCCTGTAGGCATCACCGTCTTAATAGGTAAGTCGCTTGACAATTCTTTTCCTTCGTAGGGATGGACTCCCCCGCGAAACGTTGCTTCACTCATTCCGGTTCCCCTTTCTTTATTTTTTTAGTTTATGACACTACATAAACTTATATGTAGAACCGAGGTACATTATTTAGGCTTTTTACACATTTTCACCAATAATATACTTCATATTCCTTGTTTTATTGTATCATTTGTATTAAAAAAGTCAACTAAAAAGAACGTTCCCTGTCGATAGCTCTTGCTAACCATAGAAACGTTCTTTTTCCTTATTAATGTCATGAATTTTTAAATTAAAAAGTGCAAAGCCAGCGCTTTGCACTCCAAGAATTGCTAAAGCAATTCTTGTTGGTGTACCACCACTGTACGAGCAATTTCTTATTCCATGAAAAAGTGCAAAGCCAGCGCTTTGCACTCCAAGAATTGCTAAAGCAATTCTTGTTGGTGTACCACCACTGTACGAGCAATTTCTTATTCCATGAAAAAGTGCAAAGCCAGCGCTTTGCACTCCAAGAATTGCTAAAGCAATTCTTGTTGGTGTACCACCACTGTACGAGCAATTTCTTATTCCATGAAAAAGTGCAAAGCCAGCGCTTTGCACTCCACCTTTTTTGTATGATTTTTGTTTTTTCAAAAGTCGAAAATTTTATCCCTTTCGTCCTCCAAATATAAAAATATCCTCTTCATCGTGTGACCACTTTGAAGAGGAGAGGGGTTTGAGGGGTATATCTTGTTACCTTCGTAACTTGATAACAACTGAATTATAACACGAAAATGTCCGTAAAGGAATACTTTTTTTATAAGCATTTACCATATTTTATTAAATAAAGTTCTCATTTTTATAAATAATTTCTAAAAAAGAAAATCACATTTTCGCTTTCGAAAATAAAGTATACACGCTATCACACTTCACCCTTTTTGTTCTGTTCTCCAATGATATCGATCTGACACATTTTCATTGCCGAAACTGCATTTTCGTGAGACTGCGGTGTTACACCCGCACAGCAGGAAACATCCACCTGAATCATTTTTTCAGGATAATACGCCTTTAACAGCAATGCATTGGATATGACACAAATATCCGTACATAAGCCGATCAATGTTATCTGATCTGCATTCACCAGCTCCTTTGCAAGTTCTACAGAACCGAAAGTCGGTTTTTCGATGATCTTTGCATCACTTGTATAGGCTTTCAGTTCCGGTATGATCTGCCATCCTTCTGTCTGCCGGATACAATGTTTCACCGGAAGTTTTCGTCCTTCCTGTGTTTGCAGATAATTCGTTTCATGTGTATCTTTTGTAAAAATGATCTGTGCTCCGTTTTCTTTTTCTGTTTCAATCTTTTTTACAACTGCAGGAACGATTCTTTCAGCTTCTTTTGTGCCTAATGATCCGGTAACAAAATCCACTTGCATGTCTACTATAATCAAAGCTCTGTTCATATCTTTTTCTCCATTCCATTTTTATGCACTTCTTATATTCATTTCATTGATCATGATAACGGGCTTGCAAATTGTTTTTATCCGTATTTTGTTTGCAAATCACTTTTGCTTTTAATCCCTATCCTGTTCGTCTGCATCTTCTTTCCTGTCTTTTTTCTGTCCCGTTGTCAAGACAAAAGTCATTATAACCGCACCCACTATAACAATACCTGCTATGATAAATGCCGGTGTTTTTCCACTCATCAGGTTTTCTTTCGAACTGCTCTGTGTGGCATTTCCTTTATTACTCAGCAGCATTTCCGCAGACTGGGATGCTCTTGTGATATGCATATAATTTCCACCGGTCCCGTTTTTATATGCATGCTTATTCATATCAAATGCTTCTTCCTCACCAAATGCATGTACATTCTCATAAGGCTTTTCGGCTTTGCCGGTTCCATGGATCACAATGAGATTTTGAGCAGTATCACTGTCTGCTAAGATCGGATTACCTGCTTTTGCATCTTTTGTCGTATAGATCGCATTCCATTGCAACCCTTTTTGTGCATTCATATCTGCGGCTTTCTTTTCACTCTTATCGGTAGTTACAGCCGTATATTTTGAAAATGTTTTATTTCTTCCGCTTTTTCCCTGTGTGTAATCCATGATCACCATCGGGATCTTACTTAGTTTTGCATGATATTTTTTGTATTTTTGTAATCCGATATAAGTGGATAATACATCCAGAAAAGCAGATGATTCCTCCACGGATAGTACAGGGGTCATTGCAAGCATTTTCTTATAAGATGACTGCAAACTTCCCTGATTCCATTCGATCACCTTATTTACTAAAGTCCGATATAGTTCAGCCGGATAGCCTACGCCTACATTTTGCAAAACAGCCGATGTTGTAATTCCTACCAGCAAAACCGTGCCTGCAGTCGCCAGAAGCGTTCCTTCTGTTACATTACTGATATTTTCCCAGGCAGCCACCGAATCATCTGTCGAAACATTTTTTCGTAATGCTGCATTCGTCAATCCGACTCCGTCTTCATAAATGGCACGTTCTGCTCCTTCATAGACCGAAAGACTGCTTACTGCTTTTTTTGCTCTGCCTGCCGTAAGATTTTTTTCTTTTTCCAACCGCAGACAAACCTGTTCTTTGGCTCTGTTCATATGATCTACATATGAAGTGTCCCTTGTTGCTTTCTGCCATTGCTTACAGTTAACTGCCGAAAGCATTAACATCTGACCAAGTCCGATATATTCTGCCAAGGTAACCTGCGCATCTGTCATACAGGAAGCCAGCGCAGCCATATCACGCCAGGTCGGTTCTTCTTCAAGCACAAGCTGTGCTAAGGTAGAACTGCCGTAGGAATATTGATTCAATAACAGATACAATGTCATAGAAGCTAAATATCCGGGCTGTTCATCCTGGTCATAATCATTTAACTTGTTTTGCAATTCATTCTGATCCATCACATTTTCGAGTGGATCATCCGTATAAGCAGCAAGTTCTTCCTGCAATTTTGGAATATACTCGACTAACACCTGTGCTTTCTTTTTAACTTTCTTATATGCAATATTTTTCTTCTTGATCTTAGAAGCCTTTTTCAAAAGACGTTCTCCCGAATCTGATACCGTAGCCAGTGCAAGATAGGTATCAATATTACGAAGCATCGTATCATTAGACTGTAACAGGATCTTTTCCAGCTTTTTATCTGAAAGGGTTTCGTCTGTAAAAAGATCCGACATTTTTCTTCCACTATCCTTATATTCTCCCTGTCCTGCATAAACATCACCTTCTTTTCCATCCACATAATAATCAAGAAGGCTATAGGCATATTCTGCCATTTTTGTCTTGCGGTTATAATTGTTTCGAAACTCGCTGACAGCCGTTTTAAAATCATTTAGTTGTGCACGTATCTCTGTCTTTTGTGTCTTTAAGATCTCTTTATAGTCATTAAAGATATAATCGCCTTTCATATCCAGCACCGCGATGTCTGTAATCGCTTCTTCGGGATTCTTTGTCTTGACATAGCCTAAATATACCGCTTTCTTTCCTGTTCCCTGATTCAGATCAGCAGTGTTCCCATCCTGATCGCAAACCGGTTCATAGCCTGCTTTTTCCAATGCTTTCACACTGTCAAATTGTTTCAGGCGTGCCACATATTGCTGTCGCGACTCTGCTTCTACATGCGTACCTGACAAACTCTGTGCCGGTTGCAAACAAAGCATAACTATGGTAATCGCAAGTGCTATTACTTTCTTTCCATTTATCCTCATCACAAACTCCTTACTTGCATTTCTAATATTTTTTGATCCTTATGTTCCATCCTTTTTTCTAATGATCGTAATGAATGATCATTTTGATCTGCCATCTTTTCTTACTATATAATGTTACTGTTTTCTTTGCAAGCAGGTTTTCCAAAATAAATGTTAACGTGTTCCAACCAGACGGTAATATACACGCGATGTCAGTTTGTATACGATCAGATACACACCGGCAAAGACAAAGCACGTACCGACAGTTGCCATTACGAAAAGTTTTTCGTTCGTCAGGTTCATCATTGCCATGATCTTCCGGATGATAGGATATGCAAAACAGATATGCATTCCCGCAACGAGTAATGGAAGCAGGAACACCAGACGGATCTGGCTTCGTATCATTTGATTGATCTCCTGATTTGATAAGCCGATCTTTGCCATGATCCGAAAATTCTTACGATCTTCATAACCTTCGCTGACCTGCTTATAATAAATGATCAGGACAGTTGCACCCAAAAAGATAATGCCGATAAAGATACCGATAAAAAATACACTTGCATACAAGTTTAGTGCTGTCTGTAATGTTGTATAATAGTCTTCGATCAAAGAAATCCCTTCTACTTTTTCTGTCTCCATCCAGTCGCCTATCTTACTTCCATAGACTGTTTTGGCTTTTTTACTTCCTGACAGATCAAAGGTAACTTTCCGTTTCATACCGGAATACATCAAAGGCTTGGCTAAACCTTCAAAGGCATGCTGTAACGTCAGCATATCCTTTGTATCGGGAACAAGAATAAATAATTGCTGGCTGTAATTATCCGCAAAACGCTTAAGATATATCAATCCTTTTTGCTTACAGGCAAAAGTCTGTTCTCCGATCTGCAGATCATCACCATACAATATGGTATCTTTATTAGTCAGAACGATATATTTTCCTTTTGTCGCTTTATATTTCGTCTTCGTAACGGCATTATAATCCCTGACTGTCATAACCGATACATTGACTAATGTATCCAAATCATAACTTTGATCCATATAAAAACGATTGTTTTTCCAAAAAAGCGATGCCTCATAAACGGTATACACTTCTTCCGCTTTTATCTTTACTTTCTGCTTCGCCGCTAAACGAAGTGCTGCCTCTCTCGCCCGTTCTCCTCTTTGTTCTAACTGCTGTACCATTTTTTCATCTTTGACTTTTTCATCGGCAACGACTCTGATATCCACATCTTTCGGATAGCGCACTCTTCTTTCATCATCAATTCCGACAAAAAGAGATATCGTTGTTGACAAAGTTACAATAACGATTGTTGATAAAATGCAAATACTTGCAAGTCCCATTGCATTTTGCTTCATTCGAAAAAGCATTCCCGAAACATTTACAAAATGTGTCTTATGATAATAAAACTTCTTATTCTTTTTTAACAGCTTTAAAAATGCGATACTGCCTGCCATAAAAAGACAATAGGTTCCGAGAATGACCAAAAGCACGGCAACAAAAAACAAATTCAGAGCTTTCATCGGATTCTCGGTAGTCACCGAAATATAATATCCTGCTGCGACCATCACTACGCCAAGCAATGCAATCACCCATTTTGCTTTTGGTTCTTTCTCTCCTGCGGCTGACTCCCGAAGCATTTCTACCGGTTTTAACCGAGCAATGCGAAGATCGTTAAAAAACATATTTATTGCAAAAATAAGTGCAAATATACCAATGCTGACTGCCAATACCTGATAGGAGATCCGAAAGGGAATTTTCGATTTCAACCCAAGCATATTAATAAAGATCAAAAAGAGTAATTTCGAAAAAAGCATTCCAGCCAAAAGACCGATCAAAATGCTGCCAAGCCCGACGATCGCAGTCTCCCAGAAGATTACTTTTGCAATATGCTTTTTTTCCAATCCAAGAATATTATACAATCCAAATTCTTTTGTTCTCTGCTTCATTACAAAACGGTTCGTATATAACAAGATCACGGCTGCTACAATTCCTACCACGATCGTACCAAACTTCAATATCATTTCCATGGACTGCTGTCCCTGATAGACAGCATCCGATTGTGCCGATATGGAAAAGATCATATAAAATACTGCGACCACACAGGAAGCGACAATTCCAAACGGCAAAAATGTACTTTGATTTTTGCGGATATTATTCCATGCAAGTTTACGGTATAATCCATTTTTCATTTAGATCTCCCTCCCATTCTGTTCAAGCAAAAGTGTCAATGTATCGGAAATCTTTTTATACATCATGTCATTTGTCATATCTCCGCGATAAATCTGATGATAGATCTCACCATCTTTGATGAAAAGAACCCTGCCCGCTCTTGCTGCTGCCGCTGTAGAATGTGTGACCATCACGATCGTCTGCCCACTTTGATGAATGTTTTCAAATGCATCCAAAAGCTCATTTGAAGATCTTGAGTCCAAGGCTCCTGTCGGCTCGTCGGCAAGGATCAGCTCCGGCCTGGTAATGATTGCCCTGCATACTGCCGCACGCTGCTTTTGTCCCCCTGACACTTCATACGGATACTTTCCTAACAGCTCTGTGATATTGACTTTGCGTGCCACTTCCTGAAGCTGTGGTTCGATCTGCGGATACTTTTTCCCTGCAAGCACAAGTGGCAGACAGATATTTTCACCAAGTGTAAAGCTGTCTAACAGATTAAAATCCTGAAAGACGAATCCAAGATGTTCCCTGCGGAATTGTGCAAGTTCTTTATCTTTGATCGTATCCATCTCTTTTCCATTCAGGATGATCTTTCCGCTGCTCGCTTTATCAATCGATGCAAGAACATTCAGAAGCGTTGTCTTACCGCTTCCGCTCTCACCCATAATTGCAAGGTATTCCCCCTTTTCTGCTGTAAAATTCACATTCTTTAGTGCTTCCACTTTATTAGTGCCAAATCTTGTTGTATATACTTTCTTTACATTTTTTACTTCTAAAAAAGCCATAATTGTCCTCTTTTCTTTCTATTTTTCCCGATAACGGAATCACAAAGGACTGTTTGAGGCATTTTAACAACCTTCCTTTGATATTCCGGTCATATTAAAAATTCTTATCGTTCAAGCTGTATGTATCATAACAAAAAAAGAAATGCTTTGCCTTTGTTCCGGCTTACATTTCTTTTTGATTTCTTACATTTTTGTAAGGAAGCACAATGTAACACAGGTTCCTTTTCCAACCTGTGATGTAATTTTGATCCTATGTCCTAACCGGTCAAGGATCTGCTTTGACAGATATAAACCGATTCCGGTCGCTTTGTGATCCACATGACCATTAAAACCGGTAAATGCTTTTTCAAAAATACGCGGCAGATCTTCTTTTGCAATACCGATTCCGGTATCCTGTATCATAAGGTACACATTTTTATCCTGCTCCTTTGCCGAAATGCAAATGCCGCCTTTTTTGGTATATTTTAATGCATTCGATAAGATCTGATCTAACACAAAGGCAAGCCATTTGGAATCTGAAATCACAATATGATCCAGATTTTCCATCTGAATTGACAATTGTCGTGCAATAAACATCTGTGAAAAGTGCATAACTTCTTTTTTCACTAAAGTCTCCAGGTGACACTCTTCTACCGACAGATCGGCATTCAGACTGTCAAGCCGGATATATTCAAGATTCATTCCGACATAATCTTCAATCGAAAAAAGTTCTTCTTTCATTTGACGAAGTTTCTTTACATCTTCTTCATGCTCAACCCGCTTCTCTTCCTGATCAAGCAAAAGTTTTAGTCCTGTGATCGGTGTTTTGATCTGATGTGCCCACATCATAATATAATCTTTCAGCTCCTGATATGAGGCTTCTTTCCGATCCAGATCTTCTTTCTTTTCCTTAAAAAGCTGACGTATGATCTCGCGATACTCTTCTTCCATATAATTGATCGACCGTGGCAGTTCCTCATCCGTATTATATGGTATCGATTGTAGCAGATTCCTGCGTGCACAAAAACTTTTATAATATCTATAGTATTCTACAAGCATAGAACAAAATATGATCGCAAGTGCAAATTCCAGACAATACAGGATCGTCTGCTTCGGAATCTGATACAATACCATGATCAGTCCCATCAGGCACAAACCAAATACCAATGTAAGGTTTCTCCACAAATGATCATGCATATATCCTAAAAAACATTGTTTCATTCTTTTCGTTCTCCTTTTTTATTATCCTTAGAAAAGCTTTCTTTGTTCCTGCTCTTTCAGTTTTCGAAAATTTTGATTTCATATGACTTTGAAGAATTCGCTTTTTATATTCTTTCAAATCCATAGCTTCTTTGATTTCATCCTTTAAGCCTGTGAAAGTTTTGATTCTACATAGTTTTCCGGAATTCACTCTTTAAGCCTTTGAATACTTTTATTCTGCATGGCTTTTTTGAAATGCTCTCTTTAAGCCTTTGAATACTTTTATTCTACATAACTTTGGGGAATTCGCTTTTTATATTCTTTTTAATCTATAACTTCTTTCATTTTGCTTTTTAACACTCTTTTACTTTATAGCCGATTCCTTTTTTCGTCTGGATAAAATCTTCTACACCCATGCTTTTTAGTTTCTTACGGATCCGTGTCACATTGACTGTCAGCGTATTATCATCAATAAAATCGCCATCATCCCACAGCCTTGCGATCAAACGGTCACGACTGACCAGACTGCCTGCATTCTCCATAAGCATTTTCATAATCTTAAATTCGTTCTTCGTCAGCTCAAGCTGCTGTTCCTGATAATGCAATGCTGCATCTGCCAGATTCAGACTCACTTCTCCGGCACGTAATATTTCCACACTGCCCCTGTACGCATAACTTCGCCGCATCATTGCATTGACTTTTGCTGTCAATACGCTGCTGTCAAAAGGCTTGGCAATAAAATCATCTCCACCCATATCCATCGCCATGACAATGTTCATATTATCATCTGCAGATGACAAAAAAATGATCGGCACTTTGGAAAATGTCCTGATTTCTTTACACCAGTAAAATCCATTATAAAATGGTAGATTGATGTCTAATAAGATCAGATCCGGCTTTTGCCTCTCTACCTGACTGGCGACATTTTTTAGATCCGATGCAATCGCCACTTCATAGTTCCATCGTTCCAGGCTGCCCTTGACCATCTCTGCGATCACCTCATCATCTTCTACGATCATTACCGTATATTGCAATCTTTTCCCCTCCTATCCTCTCAAAAGCATTTTTCTGCTTCTGACTATAAGTGACTGTTCACAAAGTTTTGTCTTCTCAAGCATCCTATTCCAAAAAGTATGATTTCCTGTTTCTGTTTCTTTTTTGCATTTTGAAAAGACACGACGGCACATTAGAATATCTGATTTTTGTATGCTTTTTGCTGATTGGGCGCGGGTCATAACTATAGGGGCGACTCAGCCTGAGTAGCATTGTTGTTTGGGACACGCTTCCGCTTCGCAAAGCCACGTAGCGCACACATAGCGTTGCAAAAAGCGTATTACTCTTTTTGCAACGCAAGTGGCGACGGGCTTAGAGATTCCCAAACAACAATGTACATCAGACAGGTCCTGCCCCTATATCAGATGAGAGCGCCCATAGTCAGAGCAAAAAGCACAAAAATCTTCGATATTCTTATGTGGCGATACAGTGCTTCAAAATGCAAAAGAAACAGAAATAGGAATTAGAATATTTTGTATAGGATGCTTGAAGACAAAACTTTGTGAATATCAGATATGTCTCAGGAGCAGAAAAATGCTTTTATCGACTCTGATTAGGTGAATTATAAACCATGCAATAAAGATTTGGCAATGGAGGATTGTTAAGATTTGATCATTTTTTGCCGATAACTTTAGTAGGATAATGGAAAATGGAGTATGTATCAGCAAACAGACAGGAAATGTGTGCTTCATGATACACGGAAAGATATAATTAATACAGTGAAAATACAGTAAAATAAGAAACGAGGTTGCTTATGAGTACGATTACAAATTATGATTATTTATTGCGTAATTATTATTCTTCAAACAGATTAGCACGCAAATCTTATAATAGAGTAAATATGAAATCTTCGGAGCTTGCATCTGCTGATTCAGCTGCGATCAAGAAAGTTGCAAAGACATTAAAAGACATGGAATACAACAGCGACAATGGTGTATCGATCTATAATAACGTAAAAGCATTCGTAGATACATACAATAATCTGTCAGAGAATGCTGATAAAGATCCTACCATGTCAAAGTATTGGAAACGATTAAAAAAAGTGATCAAGGATAACTCAAGTGATTTAGAAGATATCGGAATTTCCATCAAATCTTCCGGTAAATTAGAAGTCGATAAGACAAAGTTAGTATCATGCAGTCCGGCAAAGGTTGGTAAAGTTTTATCCGGTGATAATACGATCACAAAATCAGTTATGGATTATGCCGCACGTATTCAACGCTCCGCAAAAGCCCTTGTCAACTCAAAGAATACATCCATGGAGAAGAATTCTTCTGCTTCTTCCATTCAAAATAATACACAGGCTTTTACAAGTCTGTTAGCTGATCCTGAAATTGTTTCTCCTACTTCTATCAATATCAGAGCTTAAAATTGCATCTACAACTGAAGCAGTTTCGAGAAATAATCAATAGCAGGCATAAGAATACTCCTTTCATTCGTTCAATTGTGTTACAATGATTCAATTATAACGATTTGGTGTTCCTATGCCTATTCTTTTTTTATTTTATCTTCAAGAACAATATCCAACACTTTTTATCATTTTATTTTTCCTGTAAAACCGTATAGGAATCATTCATACAAATTTCATTCTGTTTTCTATGGATTGGTGCTTTCACCATCCCTATCATGATCAGCACACCGACAAACGATACCGCAATACTGATATAAAGCAGATTCCATAAGCCAAATGTTGATTTAATGATTCCGCAAAGAACCGATCCTATCATCTGACCGACGCCGACAGATGCTACATTGATAAAAGATACGCCTTTGATCACATCGGAATCCGGCAGATTTTCCATTACAAAATAAACACTTGCCGCATAAAAAATACTGAGTCCGAGTATTTCAAACCCCTGTGACAAAATGATCAGGGCAACACCGGGTGCAAAGGTTGTCGCTGCTGCACGCAATGTACAAAAGAGTGCACAGACTACCATCATCTTATCTACCGATATCTTTCTTCTTACATAAACAAAGACCAATGCAAACGGAACTTCTGATGCTGCAAGCACAAATTCGCCAATTCCAAATGCCGTATGATTTCCACCGGCATGATGAATAATATCAATCATATAGGTTGCATTCAGATTATATCCCATAAAGACAAACATACAGCCAAGCAAAAAAAGAACATACTTTGGAAAATTTCTCAAAATATAAAGAGAACTATGCACCGTATCATTTTCTCTGTTAGATCTGTTTGCATTCTGTGCATTGCCATCCGTCTTTGTATCGCACGAAAAATCAACCGGATCCATCAATAATACAATAACCATAAAAAAAACGGTTGCTGCAATCTGTACCAGTAAAATCTGATTGACACCAAAATAATCCGAAAAAACACCAAGCAGCACACAGGCAACTGCCCAACTCGCAGAACCGACCGCTCTTGATACCGTATAATTCATACATCGCCCATGATTCATATATTGCACTGAAAGAGAGTCAACGATCGCAGAAAGACAATTGACTGCCATACCATACAAAATAAAGATCACAACCGCTACCCAGAAATTTCTTCCGATCCACCACAACAGTCCTGCCGCAAAAATCCCTAATCCGCCTAATAATAACATGATCCTTTGCAATGGGATCGTCTTAGCATGCTTATCCGAAAAAGCAGCCAGCCATACTTGAAAAACAATTACAGACAAATACTTCACGGCATTCAGACAACCGATCTCTAAACCGGAATATCCTTTTCCCTCCAAAAGAGGTGTCACAAAAGCCAGACCTACTGCTGCCAAAAACCAATACGCCCCTTGCAAAGCCGCATACTTAACCGTCAACATTCTCTCTACCTGCATACGCCCTCCTTCCTGCACTTACACCACATCCGATCCCCTATCCATTCTCCTTTCGCCAGCTCTGTATTTTCTTTTATTGATGCGTCATGTTCAAGGTCTCTATATTCGTATTTCTATTTATTTTGCCTTTTGGGGCACTGTCTCACCTTGTAAGGATATCTAAGATTTTTGGCTTTTTTGCTATGATTATGGGCGCTCTCATCTAATATAGGGGCAAGACCTGTCTGATGTACATTGCTGTTTGGGAATCTCAAAGGCCGTCGCCACTTGCGCTTCAAAAAGATGATCAGCTTTTTGAAGTGCTATGTGTGCGCTACGTGGCTTTGCGAAGCGGGAGCGTGTCCCAAACAACAATGCTACTCAGGCTGAGTCGCCCCTATAGTCATGACCCACGCCCAATCAGCAAAAAAGCCTAAAAAATCAGATATCCTAACAAGCTGGCGTGTCAACCCAAAAGGCAATAATAAAATAGAAATACGAAATTTACAAAATGAACATGACGCCTTATAAAACACAATAATATACTGTCGAAAGGATATGGTCAGATCAGATATGGAGTATCCCAGACTTTGAGTTTGGTTCCGATGTTGAGTTCCTGTGCCTTTTTGTAGCATTCGTATCCCCATCCCACATCAAGGATTGGCATACCGCCCAGACTGACTAAGAAAATCTGATCATCACTGACTCTCGCCGGTGCAATGCCGCGCACGATGTCACCGAGGTGGTAGACTTCTTTGCGGTCGATCAGACCATCATCGATCATGTTGACAAAATACATTCCGGGGGTACCTGATGGCTTACGGCTGCCATCCTTGTCACGTTCCTCATATACCTGAATATATTCTTCATACATATGAATATTATCAACTACTTTTGTCATTTTTTCTCGCATAAAGTCAAAATCTGTTATATCCATTGTGCCGGATGAAATAACAACACAACCCGCTTTGATCCATTCCGGCTTGATCTTAGGCCATTTCCCATGTGGAACAGAAACAGCTTCGCTAATGATATCTGCATCCCTGATTGCTTCTTCCAAATCCGCACAGACAACAACATTTTTGACAGAAGGATATTCCTTCTCAATAAATTCTTTCATCACATGAGCGGTTTTTGATGTTGGCGAACTGCCTTTGATCTTAACCGTTTCAATCTCAGGAAACTTTGCCATATATGCCATAAAGCAGGTCTTGTTGACAGCACCCGGACCTAACAGAGAAACTACCTTCGTGTCTTTCTTTGCCAGATATTGTGCAGTCAATCCCGGCATCGCACCGGTCCGCATGGCACTTAACAGATTGGCTGACATATAAGCAAGCGGCTGACCTGTTTCAATGTCATTTAACGTTACCATCAAAATAGATCTTGGAAGCCCTTTTTGTGCATTACGTCCATTGGATCCATACCATTTCTCACCTGCCATATGAAATCTACCACCCAGATATGCAGGCATTGACATAAAACGGCGGTCTCTTGAATCATCCAGAGGAAAGTTTTCAATTTTGGATTTCTTTGGAAAGATCAACTGAATGCCATGATCATTATGGCCGCGCCCTCCCATCAGACAGTCACCTTTACTCAGCAGACTGACAACTTCTGCCATAGTATCCACACAGCGTCCGGCATCTAAAACTCCGGCTTTTAACATATCTTCTTCATTTAAATATAAAAATTCTACTTTTGAATCTGTCATCTTTATCATATCTCCTTTCCAAAAACATAAAGCTGTATCAATAAAGACGCAAGTCAGATCTTACCAACTTGCGTCTTTGCTTTTTGTCAATTATATTTATATTTTGCATATGAGTATAACTTTTATTTATTTCACATAATTGCCCGTATTGCGAATGTAGCCGGTCGTAACGACAGCTCGGGCGGAAATGCTGCTTAAACCTTAAATGGAACGGGCTTTTTTTCGGCGTATTGTTATCATATTGACCAGTTCTTTGATCAGATAAGCAAGCATAGCAACCATGCTGACACCAAAGATAATCGTTGTTAATGCATTGATCTCCGGCGATACACCTTTCTTGATCATCGAATATACTTTCATTGGCAATGTTGCTGTCTCTGCATTTGCAAGAAAACTTGTAATGATCAGATCATCAAGTGCCAGTGAAAATGCCATAAATGCACCGGACATAACACCCGGAACAATTGCCGGAAGTGTTACATGCATGAACGTATAAAATCGATTGGCACCGAGATCCAAAGAAGCTTCTTCGATGGAAGGGTCCATTCCTACCAGTCTTGCTTTGATCGTAATATAGACATAAGGCAAGACCAGCGTTGTATTACCTATGATGATTGTTCCCATACTCAGGTCGATTCCTCCCTGTGTAAAGACCAAAAGTGTTGCGATCGCAAGTACGATCTCCGGAATAACAATCGGAAAATAAATAGAATTTGTGATCAGCTTTTTTCCTTTGAATTTCGCATTCATAAATCCGACTGCTCCCATCGTTCCGACAACGACACCCAGAAGCGTTGTAACAACAGCTATAAATAATGTCTTACCAAATACCATCCAAAGTTCCGTGTCCTGAAACAGCTTTGTGTACCATTTTGTTGTAAATCCTTGCCATACCACATTTGCACGGCTGTCATTAAAGGAAAAGACTACCATTACAACAACCGGTGCATAGAAGAACAAAAAAATCAGGATTACATATAACTTTGAGATAACGGACAATGTTTTTTTCTTTAATTTTCTTTTATCCATAAGCTATGCCCCCAAATCATCAAGATCGCCACCAAGTTTCGTATAAATAAATAACATCAGAAAGATCACAATTGCCAGAACCATGGCAAGCGCTGCACCAAATGGCCAGTTACGTGAGATTGTAAACTGACGATAGATCAGATTACCTACCATCATATTCGTACCGCCGCCTAACATATCCGTTACCATGTAATAACCAATACACGGAATGAAAGTAAGTATGACGGCTGCAAAAATTCCGGGCGAGGTTAATGGCAATGTTACTTTCATAAAAGTTTTCACCGGACCTGCACCAAGATCCTTCGATGCTTCGATCAATCCTTTATCCAACTTCTCAATCGATGAAAACATCGGCAGGACTGCAAACGGCAAAAACATATAGATCATACCTACAATAACCGCAAAGTTATTATATAGAAGATTCAATGGCTTTTTAATCAAATGCAGATTAAGCAGAAACTGATTGATCACGCCGGTCTTGTTCAACATAATGACAAAACTGTAAAGAATGACTAATCCGCTTACCCACAAAGGAAGCATCATAAGAACTGTTAAGATTCCTGAGGTTTTCTTCTTTACATTTGCAATAAATGCTGCAAGCGGATATCCAAGCAGAACAGTCAATAACGTTGTCCATAGTGCAATAATAAGAGACTGCTTAATAACTGTAAAATAGACCGGTTTAAACATTTCTGCATAATTTTCAAATGTAAACTTATAAACGACTCTTCCTAACGGTCCTTTTGTCATAAAGCTCATAAATGCCAGAAGAATAATCGGAAGAATAATAAAAAGTACTGACCAGACTGAGATCGGTCCACACATAATAATGGATGCAAGCCTGGTTTTAAAGGATTTTTTATCCTTGCGTTTTCTTTTGTTAGGCTTTGCAAGCAGCTGCTCTTCATTCGTCTTCGTCATCGGCAACCCCTCCTTCAATATCCCGGACAGCATCTGTATTGACCAGATGTTTCTCTTTGATCACAACACCCTTATCAAGCTCCCAGTATAGATAAACCATTTTACCGATATCCGCAAGATCTTCTGAACGAAAACGATTCACTTTGATCTCCGTTCCATCGTTCAAAGTGATCATCATTTTGATGATATTACCAACATAGATATGCTCTTTTACTACACCTTTCAAGTTAAAACCTTCTATCGGTGTCTCCGAAAAAAGCATATTCTCCGGACGGACTGATACAGATACCGGATCATTGACCGCCAGACTGTCATCGGGATCTTCTACCGTACCACGGCCAACTTCCATACCGATCACTGCTTTATGATCATGATCTTCCAGAACGATCGCATCTAAAATATTTGATTCTCCGATAAATCCTGCTACAAACTTTGTCTTTGGATGCTGATAAATGTTGATCGGTGTATCAATCTGCTCTAAAACACCCTGATTAATGATTGCAATACGGTCACTCATGGTCAACGCTTCTTCCTGATCATGTGTGACGTATACAAAAGTAATGCCAAGCTTCTTTTGTAATCGTTTTAATTCAATCTGCATCTGCTTACGAAGCTTTAGATCCAATGCTCCAAGAGGTTCATCAAGCAAAAGCACTTTAGGACGGTTGATCAATGCTCTGGCAATAGCAACTCGCTGTTTCTGACCACCGGACATCTGTGTGATCCGTCTTTTTTCAAAGCCTTCAAGCTGAACTAACTTCAGCATATGTAATACTCTTTCTTTGATTTCGTCTTTTGGCACTTTCTTAACTTTTAAGCCATATGCTACATTGTCAAAGACATTCATATTAGGAAAAAGAGCATAATTCTGAAAGACCGTATTAACATCACGCTGGTATGGTTCTTTCTTTTCTACACTTTCACCCTGTACTTTGATCATTCCCATCGTTGGAAGTTCAAATCCTGAGATCATTCGAAGTGTTGTTGTCTTACCACAGCCGGATGGACCAAGCAATGTAAGAAATTCACCTTCAGCAATATTGACATTCATATTTTTTACAACATGGTTATCTCCATACCATTTTTCTACATTCATTAATGATACTATTGTTTTACTCATATGCATTATCTCCTAACTTCCTAGTTGATGGCATCAGAGCCACGTTCATTGGTACGGATACGCATAGCATCAATAATATCCGTAACGAATACTTTACCATCACCATTCTTTCCTGTACCAACTGCTGTTGAAATGTCTGCTAAGATTTCTTCTGTCTGTTCATCTTCTACCACAACAAACACCATGATCTTAGGAAGCAGATTAATGTCTTCTCCTGTAAAATTCATTTCCGGAAGATAACCTTTCTGACGGCCACATCCCATAACGGATGTGACTGTCATACCCTGACAATTATGACTTGCTAATACTTCTTTTAAACCGACTAATTTCTCCGGTCTTGTTACTACCTCTATCTTTTTCATAATAATATTCCTCCATTCCTTCTATATCTTTTATGATTTAATGTATTTATTACTATTTACTGCAGGCTCAAGCTTAATATTTTGTATGTTGCTTTATACTTTTACTACCGGCACTTGCTTGGCATGTTGTATTGCTTTTATACTTTTCTCATTACCTACAGTGCCTGCAGACTTTGCAGCTTTTTAATCTTCGCCCATTAATTCTGTATAATAGGTATCCATCAAACTGATCAGGTCATCATCAACTGCCACACACCAACTCTTCTTTTCAAGCTTTTCATACTCCGCAATAGCCGGGTTATCATAATATCCATCCGGCAGATATGACTTGATCACATCCGCTTTTAACAGAGGAGCTCCACCGTTTTCCTTATAACATTTTGCCAATGCATCCGGTTCCAGCATATAATTGATAAATTTCTCGGCTGCAGATTTCTTTTCAGAAGAAGCCGGTACTGACCAATACTGACAGAACATCTCATAATCAGAATCAATATCTGCAACAGCAAATTTATCCCAATTATCTTTACTATCATTACAGAGCGTTATATAATCCCAGCAAAGAGCTACACTGCACTCTCCGTTTTCAAGCTGTGATACTGCACTCTCACCGACGAAGGCTTTTACATTCGTCTTGATCCTCTTTAACAATTCATTTGCTTCCTTGACCTCACTTTCTTTCTTAGATGAAGCTTTATAACCCAGTGCTTCTAAAGCTGCTCCGTAAAGTGAAATCGTTGAGTTGACCATTGCAACCTGACCTTTCAGCTTTGGATCAGCAAGATCAGAGAACTTTGTAATTTTGATCGGACAGGTTTCCTTATTATATACAATGCCTGTGTAACCCGGTGCCATATCAGGACAAGTATATTCCATCTTCTCATCACCGGTTGCTGCCGGAATACCATCCGCAATATTTTTCTTATTTGTCAACGATTTATTATCCAACTTAGCTAACAGATCATTGTCTACAAAAGTCTTAACATATGCTGATTCCAGATCGATCACATCATAATTGGCATTTCCTTCGACTAACTTTGAAATGATCGTATCTGTGTTATCAATGTAACTTACATTTACCTTAATGCCAGTCTTTTTCGTAAAGTCCTTAAATGCATCTTCTGACCAGGTACCTTCCCAGACTAAAATGTTAATACTGTCTGCTTTTCCACTACTGCTGCTCTTTGATGAACCACAACCTGTCAGACTTCCCAAAACCATAACTGCAGACATTGCTAATGCTAATAATTTTTTCATTCTCATATGCTGTCCCTCCTTTGATGTAAAACATGAATAACTATTTCCATATCGATAGCAAAAAGCTGTCATACAAATAACCCCTGCTGCTGTGCAGGCATTTTGCTGATTTCATAAAAAAAGAAGGGTTCTCAGAGCTCCTGCATTTTTGTCTCCTTTGACCTTCTTTTCCAAATAAAAAAGTGCAAAGCCAGCGCTTTGCACTCCAAGAATTGCTAAAGCAATTCTTGCTGGTGTACCGCTACTGTACGAGCAATTTCCTATTCCATAACAAAAAAGGTCAATGAATCCATCTTGTCTTCATTGACCTTTTGCTTCGATATGTAATCTGCAACTTGTGTCACAGATTTTTGATACGCCTATCTTAGCACCTCTCATTTTTTGTGTCAACAATTTTTTGAACATTTTCCTCACTTTCGCCAAATTGTCATATTATTTTATGATTTTAAGATTATTTTGTGACAATATTTACAAACACTATATTTTTAATTTCTGACTATCTGTATCTTATAGATTTCAGCATAATTACAAAACAATTTAAACGGGATACTAGAATGCCTGATTAAAGATTTCAACAATGTCATCTTTTGTCAGTTCCACAAAGCTGCCTTCGCATCCTCTGGCAGCCTTTACTGCCATTTCTTCAAAATATGTCTTATCTGTAATGCCGATATCGCGAAGCGTAAGCTTTAAGCCCATATCACGAAATACCTGTGTTGTCTTTTCTATCGCCTGATTAGCGATTTCATAACGATCTAATGACGGATCAATTCCAAAGACATTGATTCCATAAGTCACATACATATCAACCGTCTTATCATTTAATGTATATTTCATGACATAAGGAGTGATGATCGCCAATCCATGACCGTGTGTTACATCATAATATGCACTAAGCTGATGCTCGATCGCATGACATGGCCATGCTCCTGACTTACCACAGGCAATAAAGCCGTTGATCGCCCAGCTTGAGGTCCACATCAGATTTGCGCGTGCATCATAATTGTCAGGTTCTTTCACTGCGATTGGGCCATATTTGATACAGGTCTTTAAAAGTGCTTCCATAATGCGATCCTGAAAAAATGTATCCTTCACACCATTGAAATATACTTCAAAAATATGCGACATCATATCGGCTGTTCCTGAAGCTGTCTGATATGCCGGTACCGAATAGGTCAATGTCGGATCCAGAATCGAATATTTCGGATAGATCAAATCACTGTTAATATCTAACTTCTCTTTCTCTTCTTCATTCGAAATAACCGCAAAATAATCCATCTCCGAACCGGTTGCTGCTAACGTTAAGATCGTAATGATCGGCAGTGCATTTGTCACGAGACTGTTATTAAGTACAATGTCCCATGCCGGTCCATCATAATAATAAGCTGCCGCAATTCCTTTCGCACAGTCGATCGTGCTGCCTCCACCGATCGGAAGTACAACATCAATACCCTTTTCACGGCAGATCGCAACACCTTTTTCTACTGTTGTAACACGTGGATTTGGCTCTACGCCTGATAATTCCTCATATGCAATATCATTTTCTTTAAGCAAGGCAACGACTTTATCATATAAGCCGGTTCGCTTAATGCTGCCGCCACCATATACGATCAGTACTTTCTTGCCATACTCCTTTACAAACTTCGGAAGATTTTCCAAAGTGCCTTCACCAAATGCCACCTTTGTCGGAATTGAATAATTAAAATTCTGCATGATATTATGTACCTCCTTTTTGTTATAAAAAGTGCAAAGCCAGCGCTTTGCACTCCAAGAATTGCTAAAGCAATTCTTGTTGGTGTACCACTACTGTACGAGCAGTTTCCTTTTTCATAAAAAGTGCAAAGCCAGCGCTTTGCACTCCAAGAATTGCTAAAGCAATTCTTGTTGGTGTACCACTACTGTACGAGCAGTTTCCTTTTTCTTAAAAAGTGCAAAGCCAGCACTTTGTCAAAAGTTTAATGACACATTAAACTTTACAAGAATTGCTAAAGCAATTCTTGTTGGTGTACCACTGCTATACGAGCAGCTTT
The DNA here is from genome assembly GCF_014384965.1 of Jutongia hominis. Classification (GTDB taxonomy): domain Bacteria; phylum Bacillota; class Clostridia; order Lachnospirales; family Lachnospiraceae; genus Butyribacter; species Butyribacter hominis. Next base: position 28,092 of record NZ_JACRSW010000009.1, on the reverse strand, counting down.
TATGCTCTATAAAAAAGCAGATCACTACCGACTGCTGTCGACATTGACCTGCTTTTTATGTTTTTAACCTTATCACGAAAGGGCATTTGTGTCAAGCTTCATGCCAAAAGGAAGAAGTTAAAAAACATTCAAAGCATCTAACAAAAGGCACAAAGTACCAAAAGAACCACCATAAGGCTGTCTTCCCCGCCAAATGATGGTTCTTTTTTATAGAAATCAATATTACATTAATGACAATTATGCATACTTAGCTGTGTTTAATTTCACACCAGGTCCCATTGTAGATGAAATGGAAACACTCTTGTAGTACTGACCTTTTGCAGCGGCTGGTTTAGCCTTTGTGATTGCCTGCATTAAAGCGTCAATATTTTCAGCTAACTGCTCTTCTGTGAAAGAAGCTTTTCCAACAGGAACATGAACGATATTAGCTTTGTCAAGTCTGTATTCAATCTTACCAGCCTTGATATCGTTTACAGCTTTCGTAACATCCATTGTTACTGTTCCGGCTTTAGGGTTTGGCATTAAGCCCTTTGGTCCGAGTACACGACCGAGACGACCTACAACACCCATCATATCAGGAGTAGCTACTACAACGTCGAATTCAAACCATCCATCATTCTGGATCTTTGGAATTAACTCTTCACCACCGGCATAATCTGCACCTGCAGCTAATGCTTCATCAACCTTGTCGCCCTTAGCAAATACAAGAACTCTAACCTTTTTACCTGTACCATGTGGTAATACAACGGCACCACGGATCTGCTGATCTGCATGACGTCCATCAACACCAAGTCTAAGGTGAGCTTCTACTGTTTCATCAAATTTAGCAACAGCTGTCTTCTTTACTAAGCTAACTGCTTCTTCAACTTCGTACTGCTTTGTTCTGTCGACCAACTTAGCAGCTTCTGTATATTTCTTTCCTCTTTTCATAATTAAATAACCTCCTAGTGGTAGTAACGGCGGTATGATGACACTTATGTGTCGCCTCCCACAACGTTCAATACAATAACACTCTTTTTTTATCTCAAACGGTTGTAAATCCTGTTACTTGTTTACAACAATTCTCATTTTTGCGATTTTCTATTCTTATGCGATGTGCAGTTTTCACTGCGATTTTCTTTCTTAGTCCTCTACAGTAACACCCATGCTGCGAGCTGTACCAGCGATCATGCTGATAGCTGCATCAATAGATGCTGCATTTAAGTCAGGCATCTTTGTCTCAGCGATCTCCTGAAGCTGAGCCTTTGTAATTGTAGCAACCTTAGTTCTGTTTGGTACACCTGAACCAGATTCGATCTTGCATGCCTTCTTAATCAATACAGCTGCCGGAGGAGTCTTTGTAATAAAGCTAAAGCTCTTATCCTGGTATACAGTGATAACTACAGGAATTAACATACCTTCCTGTCCTGCTGTCTTAGCATTAAACTCCTTTGTGAACTGTACAATGTTTACTCCGTGCTGACCAAGAGCAGGACCAACAGGTGGTGCCGGTGTTGCCTTTGCAGCAGGAATCTGTAATTTAATATATCCTTCGACTTTTTTAGCCATTTTAACTTTACCTCCTATAAAATTCACGCAATATGCATGATTTTTCGTATTTCGTCTGTTCGTATCTCTGACGAATACCTTTTTCTTAGAATAAAAACTTTTCTAACCACAACACATCTAAAAAAAGATGCTGCTACACATGACTTTGCACAATGCAATGTTCTGTGCTTTGTTATACTGCTTCAACATCGTTGAAACTAAGCTCAGTAGGTGTCTCACGACCGAAGATATCAATACTGATCGTAACCATTCTCTCTTCGTGGTCAATCTTACGCACAATACCTGTCGTACCTTCCCAAACACCGGATTTTACCAAAACGGAATCTCCGATCGTAAATGGTACATTCGGAGCATCAACTTTTAAGCCCATGCTTGCCATTTCTGCATCTGTCAATGGAACCGGCTTTGATCCCGGACCAACGAACCCCGTAACACCTCTTGTGTTACGAACAACATACCAGGTATCGTCATTCATGATCATGTTAATAAGAACATAAGCAGGGAACATTTTCTTTTGAACTGTCTTCTGCTCGTCTTTTTTCTCTTCAACAACATTCAACATAGGAACGGATACTTCAAAGATCTGATCCTGAAGATTACGGTTCTCGATTGTTTTTTCGATATCCATCTTTACCTTATTCTCATATCCTGAATAAGTATGTGCAACATACCAATGTGCTTCTGTATCTGCCATAAGTCTATCACCTTATCCTATCTGAATAATCTTATCAAGTCCTGTCTTGATAACAAAATCAAGCAGAGCAATGATAACGCCTAAAATTACTGTTACAACAACTACAGCCGTTGTCTCTTTAACAACTGTGTCCTTATCCGGCCAGATAATTCTTTTGAATTCTGCCTTCAAAGAACGAAAGAAACCGGCTTTTTTCTTTGCAGTTTTTTCTGTCTTTTGTGGTTCCTTCTGTTTTTCTACTTCTTTCTTGATATCAGAATCTCCCATAATTCACATTCCTTTCCGAGTACAGGAAACTATTTTGTCTCCTTGTGTAATGTGTGTCTTCTACAGAATCTGCAATACTTCTTTGTTTCCATTCTGTCAGGATGTTCTCTCTTTTCCTTTGTCGTATCATAGTTACGCTGTTTGCACTCTGTACAAGCTAAAGTAATTTTTACTCTCACGACTTCGTACCTCCATATTTAATATTCTGCTTTCACATGCCTCACGGCTCAACGTGCCAGACCGCATAAAATCTAGCTTTTCACGCCAAAAAGAATTTTGGGCATAAAAAAAAGACTGTTACATCGCCCATTTACTATATCACGTACTCTTTGCCACGTCAAGAAAAAGTCGATAAATTCCGAAAGATTTTGTGCTGAAATTTTCCGTTTTAAAGGTTGCTTTCCAAATCAGGACTTTTACCATCTTACTCTTTTTTGCAATATATGATAAGATAAAACACAAAAACAATACTGCTTTATATATTCCCGGAATCTTCAAGCACAAAAGTGCGGCAAGCGTGCAACGCTTGGATTTTAGAGTTATTATATCTTGAATTCGCAACACAGGAGAGCTTGCTTTCCCCAGCAGAATTCATGAACGACATTTAGAAAATGGAGGCTGTGATGAAAAAAAATGATCTTATTTTAATAGGAAGTGTTCTTGTTGCCGCACTCCTTTTTTTCATCGGATATCGTGTGATCTATCATAAAGACGGAAGCTATGTCATTGTGACCGTAGATGGTATGCAAAAGGCTTCTTTTCCGCTTTCGGAAGATACCACGTATACGATCAAAGGAGCCAATCATGGTACAAATCTGCTGGTGATCAAAAACGGAAGTGCATTGATTCGTGAAGCAAACTGTCCCGACAATCTATGTGTCAAACAAAAATCTATAAAAAAAGAAGGCGAGACACTTGTCTGCCTTCCTCATAAAGTGATAGTAAGTATCAGTTCTTCTGATCCGTCCGACCATAGCGAGCTCGATGGTGTAGCCAACTGATCGGTAATGCAAAACGGGCATTATAACAATTATTAATCATTGCTGTACTAGCAATATGAATTAAAGATCAAACCACTATATAATGAAGTAATATAGGAATATCCTTTTGCCGGTTTACTGTAATCCGGATAACTGACGATCTTTTTATCAATGTATTCAACCGGATTCAGTTTTACGCTGTCCATCTTTGTAAAAAGTCGATTGACAAAAGGCGACTCTTTCGAAAACAGTTTTTGCATATCACCATCTTCAATCGCCTGCATTGCAAGAGATGTATCCAGTTCTATTGCACCATCCTGATTAAAGTTCAGACCGGCTGCTTCTAATTCGTTCTTAGAACTTCCAATGATTCCTTTTAATTCCCGCAAAAGTTTTGCCGGTGTATCTGTCTTTTTTTCAAACGAAACATTATTCTTTACGATTGTATTATAGTCATCCACAAAATCCTGAACGCGTTCAATGATCAAATCGCTGTCCGGATGGTAATCCACTCTTGCTTCCTGATCGGATGGGTTGAGCAAGGACACTTCTACCGCTCTTCCTAATGTAAATGTGTTTGACATGGATGTTTTCTTAGCACCATTTAATGTAAACTCTGCACTTTTGGGCATAACAGACACCTGATTCATCGCATAATAATCAACAATGCCATGTGATTGCTTGTTCGTGCCTGTATCTTCAAAACGAAATGTCACATTGCCATCCGGTGTACCGACCGAAGTCGACTCCAGACGCATCGCAATCTTGCCGGCTTCTCTTGATACCGGCTGTGCATCAATACCGATCTTTGCTTTTGTAATAAACTTACATAAACCACCGATCACATCACGATGATTCGCATCATCTTTGATATTATATTGAAAATCATATCCTGCATCATTGACAGTTACTTTAAACTGATACGTGCCAGCTGCTAAGCCTTTTCCGGTTTCATAAAACTCTTTTCCAATATTGATCTGTGAATTTGCAAGATTTTTTACCTGAATCGTAAACGGACTCGGAAGCTGTTCTTCATTGTCATTGATAAGTGTTGCTTTTACCTGCTTTGTATCAGATGAACTTGCTTTCTTCTTTTCAAAAACAGAATCCGGCGAATCATCTGCCATGGTCATTAAGGACTCATTGATCTTCATGGAGTATTCTTTCATTCCAAGCACAAACGACTGTTTGTCATTCGAAAAGTCGAGCAGATATACAGGAGAAGTCTGTGTAATCTGGCGGATCTTCTTGACAACAGAACGAAGCTGCTTTGGATCATTGACATATTTGGTTGTGTATTTCGGATTAAACGTACCTAATAAATGATTGTATACACTTGTATCCATTCTGACCACTCCTTTCCCTGGATATGCTGCCACATACCGGACTCCTTTCCGGCTCTTTTTGTGGTTTTGATCAGTCGTTACTAATACACCATGAAATTTGATAAAGTTTTAGTTACTTTATAATAACTCAATTTTGTCAATTTGTCGATAAAAAAAGCAAAATTCGGCAATATGCCACCTAAATTCGGTATAACGCCTCCCAAAATTGTAACGTTATACTAAGCTTATAGGATTCGCCCATAGGAAATCGCAGACTCTTAACAGTCGAAGTTTATATAATAGCCGGGCAGATGCGAAGCATCCTTTTCAATAAAAGGGAACACGTTTAGTAAGTTTACTTGCTATAACTGTTCCTTTTTATTGAAAAGATTCCCGAATGGGCACGGCTATTCTATAAAATAAATCTGTAACATTCAGCAGGTTTACCTGTTGCAACTATTCCTTTTTTATCGGAAATCTTCATAAAACAGCCACCGGAACAAAAATGTCCCGGTGGCTGTGTCATAACATTTCTAAAATCTTTTGTTTTAAAACGATTATTTTACAATCGGTGCAAAACGAACACGTACTTTTGGAAGAGACTTTAACTCTGTATAGTAATTTGTCATCCAGTCATCACCCTGAGTTGCATCATTTTCGCCGGAAGCCGGTGGTGCAAAGATCTTCAAAGTCATATCAGCTTCACCATCCAAAGGTTTCTTAAAGAAAGCACTCATCATATCAATACATTTTACACCCGGTGCTTTATAGAACCAATGTCCGTTCAGCTCCATCATTAAATTCATATCAATATTGTCTTCATCAAAGTATACTTCACAGAATACCGGATTCGAATCAAAATGAATCGGAAGTGCAACACCGTCTGCATCTTCTGATCCGCCCCAGCGTAATTTTGCAGGAAGTGTAATCTCATCCCCCTCATCCATAGAAGGGCTGAAGAAATCTTCATGAATGATCTCACGGTATGTCTCTAAGATTGGCTGTTCAATACCGACATCTGCATTGTTTGGATCTTCAATCTCTAATCCAAGGCGTCCACGGTCACGCATCTGATATAAAGTAAATCCGGATAACCATTTTTCCTTATCTGCTTTTAACATCTCACAGAAATCTTTTAACATCTGTGCCTGATCATATGCACCGGTAACATCACCGTCTGCATTGAACTCAGAAAGAACCATAGGCTTTTTCACGCCATTATTTACAACCGTATAACGCTCATAGCTGTTCTTAGCAAGTTTATAAATCTTTTCTACCGTATGACGTGCAAAAGTGTCTCCACCTTCCTCTGCCACATCATATGGCCATCCCCAATGAAGAGCCATGTAACGGTCAACAGAAACGATATCCGCCGCACGGGATGCTTCCGCAAAAATGTCTTCCATTTCCATTTTTTCATCTTCAAGCTCCTTGCAGCCATCCAGACAGATGATCGTCTTAACATTTGGAGCTTCTCTATGAATGATCTCACAGCAATGTGTAAAGAAAGCAGCCACTTCTTCATACGATGCACGCTTGTTGAATGAGAACCAGTCACCGGTTGCCTCATGATTGATACGAAGCTGTACACGACCAAAAGTACGCAGATCCTTTGCGATCGCAATAATATGATCATCTGTAAGCTTTGGATCGATCGTCATGGTAAGAAGAACATCCTGACCATGTCTGCGGACATCACGCATATATGTAAATGGTTCATCATCCAATGTACCATTTAAGCCACCCTTATATGTAAAATAATCGTCATATGGGAAATCCCATGCAAACTGTACAGACGGATCAGCATGTACTACACTGGCACGTCCCGGCCATTTATCATCATTTGGATAATAGCAATACATCAGGTTGATCGCTCTATGCGGTCTGCCTAATTTCTGAAGAATATAATCCTGATTGACATATTCGCCACGTTCACTACCATCTCCTAAATCTACAGCACACTGTGCCGGTCCCATATGAAGAGTCTTTAATTTTAAATTACTCATTGTAATCCTCCTATCTTTTTTCTTTCACGCACGCTTGTACATTCTGTCTTCACATTTTCTATTCCTCTGTTGTTTTCCCCTTGATCATACAAAGTGTATAAGAAAACAATAAACGCCAATGTGATAAATGCACATACATGTTTATTATACGAGATAATGCACCTGATACGCAACTGAAATTTTACGTTATCTTTCGGACATCTTCTACACGAAAAAAAGGATATCTTAAAAATCCATTTTGCGTCAGAAAATAAAACATCCTCTTTAAAATTCATTTCTGCATAAAAGTGAAGTACGTCTTAAAAAACAAAAAGACCAGATCACTCACTTACCCAATGATCCGGTCATTTCGTGTACTTAGAGTACCTTTATCATCACTACCTTCTCCGCAAAGAAAACTTTCTTATCCCACGGTATTAACCATAAAACAGTGCTTTTTCTTTATCGCAGTTCTGATAAAAAGCATATTAGAACCATCCCCATGATTCTTTCAATCACAAAAGATACTATAGCACATCGTATCGTAATTTTCAACTATAAATTCTGCATTTTAAATTATTTTTTGTTATAATTGCACAGAAACATACATTTTACCATGGAAATAGACATTTTGCAAAAAAACATTTACTGCAAACTTCAGACATATCAACTGCGTTGCAAGCTTTGTCATCCTTAGCTGTAAAATGTGCTCTTGGAATCTTCTAAACAAAAAATCCCAAGAGTATATTAAACCCTGATCAATCCCAGTATTAAAAGATGCACCGGATAGAACAGATAGAAAAACCATTTTGAAAATATTTTTGCTCTCTCCATACGTTTTCCATTATAAAAGAACATAAGAACGATTCCGGCAAGTGCAATGCCTGCCATACTTCCCAACGCGTATATTATATTGGTCTGCACCGGGAACCTGCCAAGACCACCGACAAAATTAAAAGCTCCAAACAAAAGCATAGAAAAAAGAAATGCATACTTTTCCCGACTTTTTGCCCGATGACTCCATATAAAGAGCAATGTAAAAAACGGTGCTAAGATCGCCCAGTCGCAAACGACAGAGAAAAATACCAAAGCCAGAACATATACGATCTTTAAGGCTTTATTCGTTACTCTTTCGACTACGAGCAGAATTCCAAAGCATACCAGAAGTGTAAAAAGCATATTCAGATTTTCAAATTTTAAAATTCCGTTTTGCGTAAATGCCAATGAATATGGTATTTGGGAAAGCAAAGCAAAAACGAACAATCTCATGGCATATTTTTCTTTTGAATGCGTATATTCAAACCCTTCCACAAGAAAATAGCACATCGTAATTGCCGTAAAATAGCCCAGATCCAAAAAGATTTCTGCTAACAAATCGCCTGGCTGCATAAAAATAGTAGAAATGTGATTGAGTAACATGGTCAACATGGCAAGATACTTGATCACATCTCGATTTAAAATTTTGTATTTTGATGTCATTTCATTCTCCATGACATTCCCCTCCTTTCCGGATCTGCACCGACCAAAGCGAAGCGCAGACCTTGAACCCATGAATTCATAAAATTCTTTCATCTTTATATCGAAAACAATTCTTTCTAATCAGACACTCCATTCTCCCTTCCGACGTGCGGAAGATGGGGTGCACGAGATCCGGGGGATCTCGGCTCTGCACCGACCGAAGCGAAGCGCAGACCTTGAACCCATGAATTCATAAAATTCTTTCATCTTTATATCGAAAACAGTTCTTTCTAATCAGACACTCCATTCTCCCTTCCGACGTGCGGAAGATGGGGTGCACGAGATCCGGAGGATCTCGGCTCTGCACCGACCGAAGCGAAGCGGAGACCTTGAACCTGGGTTCAAGGGACGCTTCGGCTTCGGAAAAAGAAAAGACTCAAACGTTTTCTCGTTTGAGTCTTTCTTTTTCTCAATGCGGAAGATGGGACTTGAACCCACACGTCGTTGCCAACACTAGATCCTTAGTCTAGCCTGTCTGCCAATTCCAGCACTTCCGCATTTCATTTACATAAATGCAACGAACGATATAAATAATACCACTCGATAGTTTATCTGTCAACCCTTTTTTTAAAAATCTTTATTTTTTGCAGCTTTTTTCTTCCACTTTTTCAGTTCCTACTTGCAAGATTCCATTTTACTCTTCTATAAAACCATAAAAGGGAAATACTATTTTTTACAATAGCATCCCCCCGATCAACTGATTTTTACTGTGTGATCCGATCGATCACATCCTGATACTGACCATTCACTTCTTTGTTGACTTCCTGTCCCTGCTTTTTAAACTCTGCCGACTCGGATTCCGTAAGTTCTGTCACCTTACATCCTGCTTTCTCGGCCTGCTTGATCGCCTTTTTGTCAAAATCTTTGAATGCCTGTCTTTGTTCTTTGGAAATTTCTTTTGCAACATTCTTTACTGTTTCCTGATCCTGTGATGACATCTTTTCCAATGCCTTCTGAGATGCAACAATCATTTCCGGGATGCAGGTATGTTGATCAACCGTGATATATTTTGCAACCTTATAATGCTCTGTTGATATATAAGATGGCCAGTTATTCTCTGCACCGTCGATCGTGCCTTTTTTAATTGCATTATAAATATCATTATAAGCGATATTTACCGGTGTTCCTCCGTTCATCGACACCAGCTTGATCATCGGATCTGTATTTACACGTAATGTCAATCCATCCAGATCGCTTGGTGATTTCACTTCTTTCTTGTTATTATAGAAGTTTCGGCTGCCACCGCTAAACCAGCATAAACCAACCATGTCATTATCTGTCAGTCCCTTTGCATTTAATAGGTCATTTCCAACCGAACCATCCAACACTTTCCACATATCATCCTCGGAGTTATACAAATAGAGCGATTGAAATGCTTTCATATCTTCTACGTAGTTTGAAAGAGGTCCGGATAATCTTGCAAAATCAATACCATCCACGCGTACCTGCTCCATCTGGTCTGCCTCTGCACCAAGTGTGTCACCATGATATACTTCAATATTCACTCTTCCGTCTGTTTCCCGGTACACTCTTTTTGCAAATTCATCACAGGCTTTTGCAGTCGGATGATCTCCTTCCTGTACATCAGACATGATAAATGTGGTTGATTCTGTTTTCTTGCCACAACCGGTAAATACCATCGCCATTGCCATTATACATCCGGCAAGCACTATTTTCTTCTTCATAATACTCCTCCTGCTTATACACGTTTAAACTTATCAATATTGTTCACTAACTTTTTCGCTGATGCATCCGTATCGGTCACTTCATGCTGAATTTCTGCCATTCCGCTTGTCAGATCACTCGCATTCTCTGCCACAACATTAATACCATCAGAACATTCATTGATCGTTCCTGATATATTTTGAATCATTTCTTTAACATTTTGCATCGTATCATGAAGCTTATTTGCATTACTTTCGAATTTTGCAAGAATGGACTCAAAATTATTTGCATCTTCATTATACTGCTTTCCGGTTTCTACCAGTATATCATAATCCGGCATAACCACATTCATAATAAATGATATCATCTTATTGGCATTATCAGCCAGTGCATTAACGGAATCCGTAACATCTGCACTGATATCCTGAATATTATTTGCCGTCTCACGACTTGAATCAGCAAGCTTTCTGATCTCATCCGCAACTACCGCAAAGCCCTTTCCTGCTTCTCCGGCTCTTGCTGCTTCAATCGAAGCATTTAATGCTAAAAGATTTGTCTGACTCGAAATCTCAAGAATATCTGCCGTCAAAAGATTGATCTGTTCTACATTTCGGCTTCTTTCCACAGCACTTTCCATGATCTGACGCATTTCACCTGCCATTGCTCCGGTGTTTTCTTTGCTCTCAACACCTTTTTTACTGAGCTCCTGTGCCGTATTTCTTATTGATTTTGCCATGGCAGTTCCTTCGGTCGCCTGTGTCGCGATGTCAACAACTGCTTTGGCAACTTCTTCTGAACTATTATTAATATTATCTGCCACACCGGAAATTTCCGTCATGCTGACTGCCAATTCTTCCATAGTTGCAGATACATCCGTAATATTTTCATCGGCTTTTGTAATCTGTCCTGTGACACTTTCTACATTTCTCATCATAATTCCTGACTCGCTTTTGATATCAGAAATTGTTAATTGTAATGTTTCAATAAACTTGTTAATGCCTCTTACAAGCTGTCCTACCTCATCCTTTGTCCGTTCCTTCACGCGCTTTGTAAGATCTCCGTTCTTATGTTCCATGTCTTCTACAATCTCTTGCAGTTCTGCGGTTGCTTTCTTGGTAGGAACTATGACTGTCAAATATGTAACCAGCATTCCGCCCACAAACGCAAGCAACAAAAATACTCCGGCAAATATAAGAACCCTGTAACACAATGTCGTTGCCATAGATAGTTCTTTCTGTGCCCGGATCATATTCGTCTTGTTCAAAACAGTAACCGACTGAATATACACTTTCAGATCCGAGGTCTGATCTGCCACCTGTTCTTCGGCAGTATCCAAATCATAGATTTTTCCACTTGCAATCTGCTCTAACACAGCACTATATTGTTTTATATAGGCATCATATGCTTTTTTCAAACGCTGTATCGTTTCTTTTTGTCTTTCACTGATTGCATTATCTTCCAATGCTTGCAAAGAAGATAACACATTTCCCTGTGCACTTGTAATATCTGACCGTATCGAATCTTTATCTTCTTTTAACATATAATCTTTCAGATCATTTTCCAGATATGCTTCATTAACGGAAAGCGTATTTACTTCCTGAATGCTGTCGAGGTATTCATTACCGATATTCTGATTGATCTTATCCATATTTTTAACCTGCACTGACACTATTCCGATTCCGGCAAGACAGATCACCAAAATAAGCATAAATACGCTCAATATTTTTGCTCCTATTCTTTTTCTCATGGTATCTCCTCCATATTTCTCGTCATTTTTTAACTATTTATTTTAATATCTTATTCCTTTTTGACACAATTTTCAATCCCTTCCAAATTAAAAAGATGCGTTTTTGTGACGAATTTTGTCGTCAAAGGGCAAAATTGCCTTTTTTATTTCTAAAAGGACACTACATCTGTTTTCGAACCACACGGTACTCATCACCGTTATAATAATATGGACAATGTTCACGCTTGTCCGATAAAAAACGTGCAAGATCATCTTCATCCATATTGACATCGCAAACATATTCTTCATACTCTTCATCATATACCAAATTCGCACAGGTATCACATTCTGCCATGATTTTTCCTCCTCTCTTTGTTCCTATTATAGCAGATTATCAGCTAACTGTCTGCCTAATGTGTCAGATTCGTAAGGATCAGACTTGCTGCCATGCCTGCAAAGGTACTGAGCAAAGCACCAAACAGCAGCCATCTTCCATTTGTAACACCCTTTCCATTTTCATCCTTTGTTGCCTGGAAATACACGGAAATCGTATAAAATATCGTCTCGGAACAGCACATTAGCAATGCTGCCAGATACCCCTCTCTGGAATCGACTCCGAACTTTTTAAAAATATCTAATGCCAGCCCTGTAGCAGCCGATGACGAAATCATTTTAATAATTGATAACGGCAATACGGCAACAGGAAAACCGGTCAGATCGGCAAGCGGCTTTAAAATAACAGAAAGTACATTAAAAAAGCCGGACTCACTAAGAATGCATATTGCAACCATTAACCCCACTAGCGTAGGTAAAATCCTGAAAACGATTTTCAGACCATCGGTCGCACCTTTTAAGAATGCATCGAAAATGTCTGTTTTAGCCAAAAGACCATATGCTACAATGTACATGATCACTAAAGGAATCATCAGATTTGATATAAAAGTTAATATCTCCATATGAAAGCCCCCTACACGTTGTCTTCCCATACATAAGCAAATTCTATCTCTTTTATTGCGAATCAAGACATTTTTCGTTATAATCAGATTATGATAAATTTTAAGCTTTAGAACTGAAAAACGTGTGAAGAAATGAGGATTTATATGAACACCGTATTTATTGCCGATGATGAATTGATCATTCGTCAGGGATTAAAATGTATAATAGACTGGAGTGCTTTAGGATTTGAAGTGATCGGTGAAGCAGCAAATGGTGAGGATGCATTACAATTTATCACAAAGTATAACCCTGATATGGTTATGCTGGATATCCGTATGCCAAAGCTTACCGGGCTTGATGTTGTCAAGCAGGCAAGAGAACAGGGATATAAAGGAAAAGTCATTATTTTAAGCGGATTTACGGATTTTAAATATGCACAGTCTGCGATCCGCTATGGTGTCGAATATTATCTGACAAAACCTATTGATGAAGACGAACTTTTTAATACGGTCAAAGAGATCAAAAAACTGCTTCTAGACGAAGCCCAGAAGAAAGAAGAGATGGAAGAATATCGTTCCAAGGCCCGAAACATGATCCTGCAGGACATTTTAAATAACAACATCCCATCTACTGTTGATTTTCAAAATCTGAACTTACAGGCAGATGTCTACCAGGTTGTAATCTATGAGAAATACAGCCACCATGCTTCAAAAATGACATATCGTTTCTCTGACCTGTTAAAAGTTACCAACACTGATAACAGTTCCTACGAAAATATTACTTTAGATGACAATGAGATCCTGATTCTAAAGGGACCATTTACGATCAAGAAATTTGAAGAGTTTTTAGAGCATTATGACCGTGAGCAGAAACCACAAACCAATTCTCCGCTCGATTCTCTTTTTATTACATATGGACGTATTGTATCGGATATTGAAGATATTCACATTTCCTACCAGGAAGCGCTCCGCCTCTTGCAGCGCCGCTTTTTTTGCGAACACAAACAGCATACGATCGGCTACAGTGAACTGCCGGATCTGACGCAGTCGGATATGTATTCTTTAAACAACGACATTTTACAGGATTATTGTGAGCAGCTGATCGGCTATATTCAGGCTGCGAAAAGAAATCAGGTTGCTGAAACCTTAAATGAATTAGAGCATAAATTATATTATTCCAGTAATACGATCGAACGCATAAAGCTCTTTTTAACGGATCTATATTTGTCGATCAAAGAAAAGATTTCTCATCTGTATCATAATGCAAATATTCCGTTTCCGGGAAATGCAGAGATCATTAATCTGATCGGCGAAAAATATTACCTCTATGAGATCATTCTTTTCTTCACGGAACAGTTTGAAATGATCATGCGTGCGATCGGTAATCCATCCAGTGATGGTGTAATGGACGATATCATCCATTATATTGAGCATAATTATATGGATAACATCAAGTTAGAAACGATTGCTCCGCTTTTTGGCTACAACAGTTCCTACCTTGGTAAGATCTTTAATAAGAAAGTCGGCATGGGATTTAATATGTTTGTTGATCAGGTTCGTATCAGCCGCTCAAAAGAACTTCTGACCGACACCGACTTAAAAGTATATGAGATTTCCGAAAAAGTCGGCTACCGAAATGTGGACTATTTCCATACCAAATTCAAAAAATACGTCAACCAAAGCCCGGCCGAATTTCGAAAGATCCACCAAAAGAAATAAACGAAACACCACTTCCCATCCCCTCTGTGACATCATAGAGGGGATTTTTAACGTGCTTTATCCAAAGTTTACAATTCGCATTTCTATTTATTTTGCCTTTTGGGGCACTGTCTCACCTGATAAGGATATCTAAGATTTTTTGTTTTTTTGCTTTGATTTTGGGCGCTCTTATTTGATATAGGGGCAAGGCCAGTCCTGAGATACATTGCTGTAGGGGTACTTCCAAGCCCGTCGCCACTTACCTGTCAAAAAAGGGAACAACGAAAACGTTGCTCCCTTTTTGATAGGTTATGTGTGCGTTACGTGGCTTGGCGTAGCGAAAGCGTGCCCCCTAAGCAATGTTATCCAGACTGAGTCGCCCCTATAGTTATAACCCGCGCCCAATTAGCAAAAAAACATAAAAATCAGATATCCTAATCAGCCGGCGTGTCTTCCCAAAAGGCAATAATAAATAGAAATGCAAAAGTCAATTTTATAATAAAGCACGCTTAAATCCCCCCGTTTATCAAGTTGTGGACGGATGGGAAGGTGATGTTTCGTTTTGGTCTTCGGAAGTTTCGATCTCGGTGACAAAGCGTGAGATGTCTACTTCTTTGTGGAAACGTTCTTTGAGGTAGTAGATGTGCAGATGCTTTTTGGCTCTTGTCATAGCGACATAAAACATCCGGCGTTCTTCTTCCATATCGGCATTTAGTACCGATTTGCTGTGTGGCGTAACACCTTCATTGGCATCCGGAATAAAGACGCAGGTAAACTCCAGGCCTTTTGCCCCATGCATTGTCATAAGCATCACGGAATCTTCCTGTTCTTTTCCACGTTGCATTTCAAGACTCTTTTGCGTCTGCTCTTTTAATTCTTCTTTATAATCCTGCATATAGGTATACCAGTCTTCAAATGATTCCTGCGAGCGTGCTTCCTCTTGCAGCTCGTCAAGGATCTCTAGCATATCATCTGCACGGATTCCTCTGTAATCGGCATATTCTCTGATATATTCGTCATAGCCAATCCCTTTCCGGATAAAGTTGACTGCGGCATAAGGACGCATCTGCGCTAGCATAGACAGATCGTAAGAAAGCTGCTCTAACCGGTCTACCATCCAGTCTTTATCTTCATAAAAAAGCTTTAACTCTTCAAAATCCACATAAGGTTCTGTAAATGCATTGCGATGAACATAACGCTTCGGGCGGTTTATGATCCGTAGCACCTGCCCTCTTTCTCTATTTCCCTGTGCAACACGGACATAGGTTAATACATCCTGCACGATCCAGTGATCGTATAAGTTCGGAAGCCGTTCTTTCATCGTAAATGGGATATTGTATTCCATTAATTTGGAACTTAATGAACGTGCCTGCGTATTTGTCCGAAAAAGGACTGCCATTTCACGGTAAGGAATGCCTGCATTTCGATAAGCAAGGATCTTATCCCGAATCGTTTCATTTTCATCTGACATTTTTGCAAACTCTTTTAACTCAATAGCATCTTTTGCCGGCTCCTTATCGACAGCCTGTATTTCCTTTGGCAGACGATTACTGTTATGTACGATCACTTTTCCGGCAGCCTCTACAATTGCAGCATTGCTCCGATAGTTTACATTCAAAAGACATTGTCCGGCATCCGGATAATCCTTTAAAAACTGCTGCATAATGTCCGGTTTTGACCCACGAAATCCATAGATTGACTGGTCATCATCTCCTACAACAAAGAGATTATTTACAGGAGCAGCAAGCAGACGCATTACATCATATTGCACCCGGTTAATATCCTGAAACTCATCGATCAAGATATACGGAAACTGCTGCTGCCACATTTTGCATATATCCGGTCTTTGTTCTAAAAGTTCATAACAATATACCAGCATATCATCAAAATCAATCAGTCTTTTTTGTCCCAACGCTTTCTGATAACGTGTGAAAATCTCTGCAAATACTTCATTAGAACACAAAGGAGAAAAATAGTTTTTCAATTCTATTCTTTCTCCTTTGACACGACTGATCTCCGATTCGAGATCATTTAAAAATTCATTTTCGTCCTGAATCTCTAGATTGGTATCACGCACCAGCTTTCGTAAAAGATCTCTTCTGAAATCATCCCGCACGATATTTTCGGCAGTATAGTGATATGCATGTTTGAGGATCATAAAAAAGATCGCATGAAAGGTTCCGAAATGCACACCACCTGTTCTTGATTTCGAAAGTCTTTGATAACGCTGCTTCATTTCGATCGCTGCCGCTTTCGTAAAAGTGATTACCAATATTCCTGCCGGCATCACTTTTTTCTCTTCTACGAGATAACGAACCCGCTCTGTGATCACTCTGGTCTTACCGGAACCCGGTCCGGCAAGAACCAGCATCGGACCATTAAAATGTGTTACCGCTTCCTGCTGTGCGGCATTTAACTTTTGCATAGGCTCTACTTTCCTTCTTCGTTCACTTCGGCCTCTAACATCTCAATACCTTTCTTAATACGTGCAATGGATTCTTCTTTTCCGAGAATCTCCATGATTTCATAAGCACCGCCCGGTGTCATCTGCTTACCGGATACCGCTGTACGAAGCGGCCATAATACACGACCGTTTTTGAGTTCCTTTTTTGCAATATAATCTTTACAAAGTGCTTCAATAGCCGGAATCGAATAATCTTCCTGTGCTTCAAACAAAGGCAGCATTTCTTTTAACACTTCCAAAGAGTTCTCACTGTTTGTCTTCATCTTCTTATGGGTATACATTGCTGTATCATATTCAGGAAGTTCTTCAAAGAAATCAATCTTTTCCTTGATCTCGGGGAATAACTCAATTCTTGTCTTAACCAGTTCGGCAATCTTTGTCAGATCATAATCTTTTGTGATCACTTCTTTGATCACCGGTAATGCATATTCTAAATAACGATCCATATCCATTGCTTTGATATATTCGCCATTCATCCATTTTGCTTTTGTGATGTCAAAAACAGCCGGTGATTTACTGATATGATGATAATCAAAAACTTCCTCTAACTCTTTTAAACTAAAGATCTCACGATCATCTGTAGGACTCCATCCTAAGAGTGCAACAAAGTTTACGATCGCTTCCGGCAAAAATCCCTGCTCTAGCAGATCTTCTACAGATGCATGACCACTTCTTTTTGCAAGCTTCTTGTGATTCTCGTCTGTAATGATCGGACAATGTACATATTCCGGGATGTCCCATCCAAATGCTTCATACAAACGATTATATTTTGGTGCAGAAGATAAATATTCATTACCGCGAACAACATGTGTGATCTTCATCATATGATCATCGATTACATTTGCAAAATTATAGGTTGGGTATCCGTCTGCTTTGATCAGGATCATATCATCCAATTCTTCGTTATCTACAGTAATGTCACCATAGATCGCATCATGGAATGTAGTTGTACCTTCTGTCGGATTGTTCTGACGGATAACATATGGCACTCCGTCTGCGAGATTTTTCTCAATCTCTTCTTTCGAAAGATGTAAGCAATGTTTGTCATATTTTGCAATCTCTTTTCCGCTTTCTGTAGTGGAAGATGCACGTAATGACTCTAATCTTTCCTTTGTACAGAAACAATAATATGCTTCTCCTTTTTCAATAAGCTGCTTTGCATATTCTAAATACACACCGCTTTTCATACGTTCACTCTGTACATAAGGACCGTAACCGCCATCTTTATCCGGACCTTCATCATGATTCAAGCCGGTAAGTTTCATCGTGTTATAAATAATATCCAGTGCCTCCGGTACATAACGTTCCTGGTCAGTATCCTCAATTCGCAATATAAATGTACCGTTCTCATGTTTTGCGATCAAATATTCATATAATGCCGTTCTTAAATTTCCTACATGCATTCTACCTGTTGGACTTGGTGCAAATCTGGTTCTAATCTTACTCATCACAATCTCCATTTCTGTAAATTTATTTATGTTGCTGTATCCGGTCCTTGCATATGCCAATGCTTCGCAAGCAGTATCGCATTCCCAACTCCCGGTTTTATCTTGTTCCTACCATTCCGGTATATTAGAAAAATCGCTATATATTGTATACTTTTTTTCCCTATTTTGCAACTCTCTCCCTACCGAAAAGAAGCTTGTACACTCTCTCCCTATCGGAAAGAAGCTTGTACAGTTTCTATTGTTTCATCATTTTTAGACTGTTTGCACCCTCCTTGAAATTTGATTTCATCAAAAAAGATGATTTACACAAAAAATGCCGGAAATGATTTCGAACAATTCTCTTTCCGACATTTTATTACTTCAATTTTTAGCTGTACTCCCTATAAAGAATCTTTATCCTTTACAGATCTGCAAGATATGTAAAGATCTCCGACAAATTACCATACATCCGGTAATTTGCTTTTTCATCTCCGGGATGTTCCTCGTTATTGATCAAAACCAGCTTATCCCCTTCATAATAACGAAGTGTTGATGCCCATGTATGCGAGGAAAGTGCCATACCGGCAACCAGCAAAACATCAGCATTTTCAACTGCATTACAAGCTTTTGTTAATCTTCCGTTATCAATCATTTCTCCAAAAAATGAAAAACCGGGACGAAGGACTATGTTGCATTTATCGCACTTTGGTGTTCCTTGTGCCTTCTTAATGTAGTCTGAACCAAATATCTTTCCGCAAACCGGACAGCGATTTTCTTCTGCCGAACCATACAATTCTACCACATTTTTACAGCCTGCTTTCTGATACAAGCCATAAATCATGCGAGTTACGATATGGCTGATACAGCCTGCTTTCTCAAGTTTAGCTGCTGCTTTATATACCGCTGTCGGCTCTACATTCGTTTTATTCAGGATTACATTTTTATAATAGTCATAAAATGTATCAACCTGACGTGAAAAAAACGGGGAGGTTATAATTTCTTCGCCGCTATATCCGTATTGATCCTCTATCTCATAGACCATGTGCTCGGCACGAATACCATTCAATCCGGTTTCACGCATCACTTCACTGCCGCTAACCAGTACAACATTATCACTGCTTAAGATCAATTCCTTAATTTTATCTGCTATTTTATCCATTGCTACTCCCCCCCAAAAAAATATATGCTTTTTATTCTTCGATCAGATACCCCATGTCAGCATCTGCTGCCTCAGATGCAAAACGACTGAATTCTGTTTACTCACCAATATACGTTATAATACACTTTACAGCATTGTCGATTCCACACATATCACTACGAATCACCAGATCATAATTATTCAGGTCAGCCCACTTCTCACCTACATGATAATTATAATAATTTCGTCTTCTCTTATCATTTTTCATAATGATGTCAGCCGCTTTTTTCTCATCGACCTGATAATTTACGATTGCACGCTGTAAACGATAACTCATGGATGCGCGAACAAAAAGATTCACTACATTTTCACGTTCTTTTAACACATAATCTGCACATCTGCCTACAATAACACAAGGACCTTCGTCCGCCACTTTACGAATCACATCCGACTGTGCAAGAAAAATCCTGTCATCTAAAGAAAGACCCGAAAAACCAAAATCCTGATTGCCATATACATTGATTCCCATAGCAAGAGAATACAGTAAACTGTTCGTTGCCTTATCTTCCGCTTTTTCAAATGTCTCTTCTGCAAATCCGCTCTCTTTTGCTGCACGGGTAATCAATTCATTATCATAAAACGGAATATCATAATATTTTGCAAGTTTCTGACCAATCTCACGTCCCCCGCTGCCATACTGTCTTCCTATTGTTATTACTTTGTTCATAATTCACCACACCTTTCCGACACATCATACCTGTCCTGACACATGCCATATACTGCTGCATTGTCAAAACATTTTGTATTTCTGCCTCATCATGAAATACTACTGTGTAAACATTACAACTTTCTGCCGTTCCTGTTCCTGCTGTCTTCGCTGTGCAAAAATCCGGTATGTCTGAAGAATCTTTTGCTTGTCTCTGTCAGAAACCACCTTCTCAACATCTGTATCTTCTTTACGTGACATAGCTGCTGTCAGGTTATAGGACGTTTGTGTGTTATATCCGATCGTATAATCCAATGCATCGCTCTGTGCTCCGATATTACTTCTATCCTCAGAAATTTTCTTTAATGCATCATCAATTGTCTTAATTGAAAATCTTCCGGTAGTATCAAAGTCTTTGATTCCCAGTGCTTCTAATGTTGCATTGCCGGTATTAATATCCATACCGCTTCCATCTGCACCGGCTGCAATGTGCATAGCATCATTGTTTCCATCTAAAAGCTTCTTTGTATTAAATTCTGTGTTGTTCGCAATATCTGCAATTCCCTGCTTATACTGATCAATCTGTTGCTGTATTGCTTTCTTCTCATCATCCGACAACAATGCTGAATTGGATGCCCTAACAGAAAGATCACGAATTCCCAAAAGATAATCATTGATTGATCCCATTGCCGCATCTGCTGTATTCAATACAGATTTTCCATCCTGTGCATTTCTTGCACCTGCTCCATATCCTGAGATCTGGCCTTTTTGCTGCTGGATGATCGCTATCTGAGATGCTTTCTTCTGATTCTCTTCCATTGAAAGACGATGATATGCATTTGTCTGTATTCTGTTTACCTGCATAACCGACACCTCCCCATAGAATAAATATTTTAAATCATATCCACTAATTTCTTCTAACTATATCATAACACAATTTCATATTTTTTACATCTGTTTTTCGTAAACTTTGCTCTCAAAAAGTATATTATATGCACATTTTTTAAAAATCGTCCCGGTTCTGTCCACATTATTTGATACTCTGTATACATCCTGTCAAAACGCTGTGGTGTTATGATAAATTTAATGCCGGTTTTATGATAAATTTAATGCTTTTGATACATTTTTTTAATATTTATACTGTATTTTTAAAAAAATTGATACACTTCTATTGCTATTATATACTATAATATGTAAGATTGAAATTATGTGGTTTGAATCGTTTTCATAAATAAAAGTATTCCGAAACCTTTGATCCGGTTTTTTAACTTTTTATCTATGATTTCTAAATAATAAAGAAAGGTATAAGAAAAATGAGTGAAGAAAAGAAAACACAAGAAACAACCAATTCTTCTATTGTATTTTCAAAAAAAAGAGCAATTCTATTACTTAGTGTTACAGCAATAGCTGCCATTCTGATCATTGCAATTGTATTGATCTATCACAAGGTATATTATGCAGACCGCTGGTACAAAAACACAACGATCAATGGTGTTGATGTATCAGGGCAAACTTTAGAAAGCTCTAAGAAGAATCTGGAAAAAAAGTATGCGGATTATACACTTACTATTTCCGGACGCGACAAAGGACAAATGCAAATTGATGGAAATGACATCGGATATCATTTCAAGATCGGAAGCAGTTTTGATAAAATTTTTGATAAGCAGCACGAAGCCATACAGCTTTTTGCCAAAAAAAATGCTTATACAACCGATTACAATATTTCTTACGATGATGCTGCATTAAAGAAAATTGTTAAAAAAGCAGAAATTGTAAAAGGCAGTGCAACATACAAGGTTCAAAAACCGGTTTCTGCAACAGTTGTCTATAATAAAGACAAATCGCGATATGAATGTAAAGAAGAAGTTCTTGGAAACACCATCATTAAAGCTAATCTGATCAAGGCAATTGATGAAGCGTGCAAAAAAGCAAATACAAAGATCAACATTGCTGACAGCAAGAAATATCCGGATGTCTATAAAGCTCCAAAATATACATCCAAAGATGATATACTCAATCAGGAATTAACTCTTTGCAATAACGCCGCTCTTCGTTATATCACATGGAATATGGGCGAAGGTGCGATAGAACAGATCACACCGGAAGACATTTCTAAATGGATCACTTGCAAAGATGGCAAGATCAAATATAACAATACGAAGATTGCTGACTGGGTAGAAGCCTTCTGTTTGAAATATAAGACAGTCGGAAAGACAAGAACCTTTATCGACCATAATGGCAAAAAAGCCAAATTAGGCGGTGGCGATTACGGCTGGCAGCTTGATTATGAAAAAACTTTAGCACAGACAAAAAAGGCATTGAAAAAGAAGATTTCACAAGATGCAACAGACGCATACATAGCCGATCAGAGTGAGAACAACAAGAGTGCGATTACTTTGAAAAAGAAAGTCATCTATGCAAATACCGGTTTCAAAAAAGACTATGTAAACTTTAACGAAGACTGGGATCCTGATAATTATATTGAAATCTCGATTGCCGATCAGAAAGTTTATTTTCTTAAAAAAGGTAAAGTAAAAGCTACTTTCCGTTGTATTACCGGCCGCCCTGTACCGGGCAGAGCAACTCCGACAGGTGTGTTCTTTATCAAAGAGCACAAAAGAGCTTATACTTTAACCGGTGCAGATTATGCAACTCCTGTTAAGAACTGGGTTCGAATCACCTGGACCGGCACCGGATTCCATCCTGCAACATGGCAGCCATGGTCAAGCTGGAACCCATCTCTTTATAAAACAAGAGGTTCTCATGGCTGTATCAACCTTTCACCGGGAGATGCAGCACAGATTTATGAATTAGCAAAATACAGAATGGCAGTCTTTATGCACTAATAACTACGAAATAATAAAAAGAAGTTATATTCCAAAATGATTTAGCATGCACCATGCAGACGTGTGTTAATAACAATCTGCAGGATGTAAATACATGTAGCATATTTGAGAATATAACTTCTTTTTTAAATTATTATTTTGTTTTGAATTACTTTTTTGTTTTGAATTACTTTTTTATTTTGAATTGCTTTTTTTGTTTTGAATTGCTTTTTTGTTTTGAATTGCTTTTTTGATAAAATTCTTTTTTTGATTGTATAACGTTTATACAGAACCTAAGGTAATACCGATAATATGTTGCACTGACTGTTCTTTGCATTGCGCTTATATAGAATGGTTAAATTATGATAAAGACAATTTGCTGTATTCATTATTCTGTATATTTTTCTGACCACTATTACCATGACAGATCCTTTTTTCTCTGTTCTGAAACCTTCTTCACAAGACAGATTAAAATGGTAACACATAAATCCATTCCTTCTGCTGTCACATGCTCGTAAGGTCCATGAAAAGCATAGCCACCTGTCCCAAGATTAGGGCATGGCAGCCCCATGAAGCTCAATCTTGCTCCATCCGTTCCTCCTCTTTCCGGAAATTCCAAAAACTGTACTCCGGCATCCTGTATCGCCTCTCTTGCCCATTCTACGATTTCCATACAAGGTTCGATCTTTTCACGCATATTCCGATATTGTTCCTGCAAAGTCAGAATCACGGTACCTGCACCATACTTTTCATTGAGTTTTTGTTCTATTTGACGCAATACTTCTTTTCTCTGTTCCTGTTTTTCTCTTGAATGATCCCTGACAATATAGTGCAATGTTGCCTTTTCAACATCCCCTTCCATTGAACACAAATGATAAAAGCCTTCATATCCCTGTGTGTTTCTTGGCGTTTCCATTTTTGGAAGCATCGCATTGATCTCCATGGCAACAAGCTGTGCATTGACCATAATATCCTTTGCACTGCCGGGATGTACATTTAAACCATTGACCTCAAAAACGGCAGAGTCCGCATTAAAATTTTCATACACTATCTCACCCTCTTCACCGCCATCTAATGTATAGGCAAAATCACAATCGAATTTCTTCACATCAAAATAATCAGCACCGGCGCCTACTTCTTCGTCAGGAGTAAATGCAATACCTATCTTCCCATGAGGAATCTGTTCTTTTTGTATACGTTCTACTGCTGTAAGAATTTCCGCAATGCCTGATTTGTCATCAGAGCCAAGAAGCGTTGTTCCATCGGTTGTGATCAGGGTGCGCCCTTTTAACTTTTTCAAATGAGAAAATTCTTTTGTACAAAGCACTCTTCCACTATGTCCGAGTTTCACATCCGTACCATCATATTCTTTGATCACACATGGTTTCACCCCATGCCCATTGAAGTCCGGTGCGGTATCCATATGAGCGATCCATCCCATTTTAGGACAATGTTCCATGCCCTTTGTTGCCGGAAGACTTCCGTATACGTAGCACCTACTGTCTACGCAGGCATCTTCTATACCAAGATCTTTCATTTCTTCCACAAGCCTATTTGCAAGATCAAATTGCTTCTTTGTCGTTGGCACAGTCTCACTATACTCATCACTTTGCGTATCGATCACCACATATTGAAGCAAACGTTCATATGCTCTCATAACCATCCTCACCTTTCCCTTTCATAAAAGCACAACACCGGCATATTACAACTCCAGCTGATATCTACCACTGCACAAATCTTTTTCCATTTCATAAAAACAGACATTTGCAAAAGCTGTCTTACATTTTCCTTATTGTACCACAATATTGCAAACAGAATGCATGTACAGCGTCATATCAGAATATTTGAATTCATGTTTTCTATTTTGTTTTATCTTTGGAGTAGACACGCTGGCTTATAAGGATATCTGATTTTTTAGACTTTTTTGCTGATTGGGCGCGGGTCATAACTATAGGGGCGACTCAGCCTGAGTAGCATTGTTGTTTGTGACACGCTCCCGCTTCGCAAAGCCACGTAGCACACACATAGCGTTGCAAAAATCGTATCACTCTTTTTGCAACGCAAGTGGCGACGGTCTTTGAGATTCCCAAACAGCAATGTACATCAGACAGGTCTTGCCCCTATATCAGATGAGAGCACCCATAATCAAACGCAAAAAAGTAAAAAATCTTAGATATCCTTATAAGGCAAAAAAGTACCTCCAAAGATAAAACAAATAGAAACATGATACAAACTTTATAACATGACGCTGTACAGGCATCTGTTTGAACACTGAATAGAATCAGAAAATGTACAAAGAGTTTGCAAATGTCTGTTTATTTTATGATGTGAATTGTATGAGAATGAAATTATGAACGATAATCGCCATTGATCTTTACATAATCGTATGTCAGATCACATCCCCATGCTTTGGCGCTTACTTGTCCATCCTGTAAATCGACATGGATATGGATCTCATCTTGTGCAAGAACTTTGCTTGCAAATTCTTCTGAAAATTCCACACCTGCACCATTGCGGCAAACGGCAATTGTTCCGGCACTTGATACAAGATCAACATTTACTTTCATAATATCAAATTCCGCATCCGCATAACCGATAGCACAAAGAACACGTCCCCAGTTTGCATCTTCACCAAACATGGCACATTTTAATAAACTTGATCCAATGACATTCTTTGCAACAGTAATCGCTGTCTGTAGATCTTTTGCTCCGCTACAGGTACATTCCAAAAGTTTGGATGCACCCTCTCCGTCTGCTGCAAGCATTTTTGTCATATTTGACATCACAATATAAAGTGCTTTTTTAAAGATCTCATACTCTGCATTTTCTGTTTCGATCATTTCATTTCCAGCCATACCATTTGCCATCACGCTGACCATATCATTTGTCGATGTGTCACCATCAACAGACAGACAATTGTATGTTACTTTAACGATCTCACTCAAAGCTTTCTGTACCAATGCACCGGAAATCGCAACATCTGTTGTTACAAAGTTTAATGTAGTAGCCATATTCGGATGAATCATTCCACTACCTTTCGCCATACCGCCAAGATGGCAGGTCTTTCCCTGAATTTCAAAGGATACAGCAACTTCTTTTTTTACAGTATCCGTTGTCATAATCGCCTTAGCGGCTTCTTCATGTCCCTCTGCCGAAAGCCCTTTTACAATCTCCGGAATTCCTTTTGCAAATGGTTCAACAGACATCGGCTGACCGATCACGCCGGTAGATGCAACAATCACTTCTTCCGTCTTAATACCAAGTTCTTTTGCTGTCAACTCACAGACTTTTGTTGCCACTTCCACACCATTGGCATTGCATGTATTCGCATTCTTTGAATTAACGACCACAGCTTTCGCTTTCTGTCCGCTTTTGATTAAATTTTCCTTTGTCACAAGAATCGGTGCACCCTTAACTTTATTTTGCGTATAAACTGCCGCTGCGGTGCATTCCTTTTCACTATAGATCATACCAAGATCATTTTTCTTTTTATCAGGGTTGATACCACAGTTCAATCCATTTGCCAGAAATCCTTTTGCTGCACAAACACCGCCTTCTATATAAGTATATCCGTCAAATTGTTCTTTCGTCATAACTGTTCCTGCCTTTCTTTTTATCGATTGCTTATCTTTCAAAAGTTCGTCCGAAATGATTTTTGAAAGTATTTTAACAGTCTATTTTTCTATCAAAAAACATGTTAAATCTATTATATAACACAAGTCACGGCATCCGCAAAAAACAAACGCCTTTTGACCCCAACATTATTATATTCCATTCGTTTGGATTGTCAAGGCAACTTTTATTTTTATTCATCACAAAATAATATTTATTCATTTTATTTTTTTGAGTGCACTCTTGCATCAAAATAAAATACATTGCATATCTCTGTTTTCATATAAAATAAAATTTTTAAATATCATTAGAACGAAACGTTTTCTTAGCACTGTTTCTATTTATATTTATTCATATCTTAATAAAGTTCAAAGCAAATATGATATTTAATCTATGAAGCATTCTATAGCAAAACAATATTTACTTATGATTATAATTTTATAAATTCATTTTAATATATAGAAACAATCTGTTTGTCCGACGTCCATTTGCATTGGTCTCAAAAAAAGAAAAGATATAAATTTTTGCATAAAACGCTCTGTTATATGTTGCATATAATCACCATACATCCTATCCAATTGACAATATAGAGTAAATATCCATTTTTCCCTGCAAGTAAGTATATACCCAGATGGAACTTTATACAGCACCTTGATACACTATGCTTTTTTTATTACACAAAAAGCAGGAGGTCATTTCCATAAGAATATGACCTCCCAAAAACTTATAAAAACATTATATTTTTTTATAAATGCGTTCTTAATAAATACACAAAACAACAATCATGTGATAGTATTTTTCACTATCACATGCTTCCGATATCATTTTCAAATTCTTCAATCGAATCAGTCATACATGCCTTTTGAATCCAACTTTTTAGAGTTGTCATATCATTTTGATCGTGAATCTTCTTTTTCAACAATCCTGTTATCTCTCCTTTTTCTTCTAAAATCTCCAGTAATATTTCTTTTTTGCCTGCTATCTTTCCTGCTGCTTCTCCTTCGATCCTTCCTGCATTCCAGCCATCATCATAGCCTCCGCGCCTCTCGCTTGCCCGGATCTTTTTGATCTCTTCTTCTTCATTATATTCCAGTATAGACATTGCTATCACCTCTGCTCTTTGCTTTTTTAGAAAGTCTGCTAATATATTTTCACGAATACATTCTGTGACTGCTTTTTCTACCGCCTGCTCGATCGGCATGACTGCACGATATTTTCTGACACGTTCTACATAAATGCTATACTCTTTCAATGTCCGGCAGCTTTCCATGATCTGTCTGTTCATGCCGGCATTGATGTTTAATACCAGTACCTTTAATTCCAGATCCACTTCCTCTTCTTTCTTTTGAAACGCATCCGATAACTTTAATATCCGGCGTTCCTCACACGCATCCACACCATTATAGAATACGATAAACTTCGGTGTCGGTATTTTGACTATTCTCGAAGAGTATAACGTGTCGTCAACGACCAGTTTTTCCATCTGTTTTGCAATATAAAAAAGATCACGAAGCGGCATATTCGGGTTCAGTGTACTCTGGTGTTCATACAGATTCATATAAAGCCCCAGAATAAATGC
>NZ_JACRSW010000035.1 GCF_014384965.1 Jutongia hominis | reverse complement strand
AAATCCAGTAAGACCCCTTAAAGACTATGAGGTAGATAGGGCAGAGGTGGAAGTGCAGTAATGCATGGAGCTGACTGTCACTAATAGGTCGAGGGCTTAACCAAGAAAGCATGGAAAGCGAAACGGATGGAACAGTATGTAGTTTTGAAGATATCAGATAGATAAAGTCATTACGTTTATGTAATGGCTTTTTTTTATGGAATAGGAAACTGCTCGTACAGTAGTGGTACACCAGCAAGAATTGCTTTAGCAATTCTTGGAGTGCAAAGCGCTGGCTTTGCACTTTTTTATTGTTCTCCGTTAGTGTTTGATACTATCTGTTGAATTGTGTTTATTTGTTTAGCTTTTTTGCGATCAACCCTACAATCTCACGAATAGAAATATCAGAACAGTTGATCGTAATATCGGCATATTTTTCATATAAAGGAGTACGTTCCCGGTAAAGATCCAGAAGCGTCTGCTCGGGACGCATAGATACACCGCGTTCTTCAAGATCACCAAGTCGTTTGACCAGATCGTCAAATGGAAGACACAGATAAATTATGGTTCCGATGCTGCTTAAATGCTGCATAGCCTCTTTTCCATACACAACACTGCCTCCTGTTGCTATGATAGAATGAGAAACATCCAGCTGTGCATTGATTTTATTTTCGACTTCATTAAAGCCATCCAATCCTTTTTGTGAAATGATTTCATGAAGAAGCATATGCTCTTTTTCCTGAATCACCAGATCAGAATCGATAAAAGTATATCCAAGCTTTTTGGCTAAAACTACGCCAATCGTACTTTTCCCTGCACCGGGCATACCGATTAAAATGATATTATTTGTATTCATATGTATTTTCCTGCTATCTTGTAATTACCTGACTTATTGAGTGACTTTTACAAAAATAGATTTTCCTTTCTGTCAATTTTATTTTGTTGATTTTGTTATCCGTGATAGATTCTATTACGGTGTTGTACATGCGTATGATATCAATAATAAAAATATTTGCTCGTAAATATAGATAAGCCTGAAAAACCAAATGACGGGTTTGTTTTCGTCCGGTTTTCCAGGCTCATTATAGCAAAAATCACGGATGGATTCTATCTTTATTTATTATATTATTTTATTTCTCTTCGTTCTATCATATCGGAAAGTAGATTGATACTTGCATCAATTCCGAGAAAATCAGATTTTAAATAAAAGTCATAGTTATCCATATCTTTCCAATGCTTGTGTGTAAAATAATAACAATGATTAGAACGTTCATGTTCGACTTTTTTGATTTTTTCTTTTGCTTCTTTGGCATTTAACCGATCACGCTTCATAACACGTTCTATTTTTGCTTCTTTGGTTGCACCGACAAAAATTCGGAAAACAGGATAGTCTTTTTGCAAGATAAAGTTTGCCAAACGTCCAACGATCACACAGGATTCTTTGCTTGCAATGTCACGAATGATTTTAGATTGCACTTCAAAAACCTGTTCCACAAGTGGTAATTCTTCCTGTGGCATGGGTTGGATATACCAGAAATAGAGAGAATGAGCAGCAGTATTTTTGACTTTTTGTTCATTTTCGGAAATGACTTTCTCTGATAAACCGCTTTCCTGTGCTGCTTTGTGGATCATGTCAAGATCATAATAGGGGATATGTAACCGCTTGGCAAGCTGTTTTCCGATTTCACGTCCGCCACTGCCATATTCTCTTGCAATTGTTACAACAAGATGTTGCTTAGAAGTATTCTGTGGTGCACTGGTAAGATCCTGAACCAAAGAATCTGCTGTCTGACCGACCGGAGTCATTGTTTCTTTGGTTTGTAAGATGGAATCCAAAGGTGCTTTTAAATACTTGGTAAATGCTTTTACTATCATACCTGTTAAAAGAGCTGAAAGAACAGTACCTTCTCTTGTTCCTACGATCTTAAGATCAAAGAAGAAGAGAGAAAGAAGAATTGATAAAATAACACATAAAATATCAAAACCGATCTTGATATTTCCGAAGTTCTTTTTGGTCGTATCGGATACAGCTTTTACAAAAGCTTCACCGGAATTCATGATTACATTGGCGATAACAGAAAGAGAAATTCCGAAACCAAGGATGATAATTCCAAGCAATACCATAATAAGCCGTAAAAAATAGTTCGTTACGGGAAACGATGCTACCAGATACATTCCAAGGTCTGTAAACCAGCCAAAAAGGAAGGAAAGCGGTATTTGCAAAAGCTGGATCAGTTGAAAATTTTTTTGTAATAGAAGGATCTGTCCTAAGATCAAAACGCAGTTCCAGACAATCAGCAACGTACCAAGTGAAAATGCAGGAAACTTGCAATTCACAACATTTGCTACAGAAGAAATAGGTGATACACCGAGTTCTCCATGTTTTGTAAATGCGACACCGAGTGCCGAGAAAAACAGACTGATAATAAATAAAATATATCGTTTTGTTTGTTCTTTATAATTCATGATGCATCCTCTTTTCTTTGTATAAAATAATATGATTTCTTTTGGTGAGTAATTAATAGGAGATAAAATACCTTTTAGGAAGTTTCTTTCATGTTGTAATGAATTTTTTGCAACAGATCCATCAATTGCTTCTGCTCCTGTCTGGTGAAATTTTGCAAAGCTTTTTCTTCAAGGGATGCAAAAGCTTTGTTTACTTCCTGCGCTTGGGTTCTGCCCTTGGGAGTCAGATAGACATGCAGGCTTCGACGATTCTGATTTTCTGTCTTACGCTGGATCAGGCCTTTCTTTTCCATACCATTCAGGACGGAAGTGAGCGTGGCTGGCTCGATATAGCAGGCTGTAGCCAGTTCTTTTTGTACGGAACCGTCATGTGAGAGAAGATATTCTAAGACTTTTGGCTGACCGGATGTTAATCCTGTATTACGGATTCTGCCAAGCAGATCTTTTTGAAAAAGCATATGATCTGCCATGATCATATGATGTAAGGAATTGTTCATAAGGAAACCTCTTTTCTGCATTTTTGAATGGAAAATAAAATAGTGCATGATCATCAGTTTATCAGAACATGCATTTCCTTTTTGCAATTGTAAAAAGTATTTGATTTACAGATAGGAATAAATAATTAGAAATCAAATAATTAGAGAACTAACTTTTATATTATCTTGAATATTTTGGCAATTGTCAAGTGGAGAATAAAACAAAGGACAAAAAATGTGTTATACTTAACAGGAAAAAAGTCTTAGCAGACAAAAGAAAATAATTACAATACATAGAAAAGAGGAAATCGTATGGCTATGAATATACAGGAAAGAGCAGATCAGGCAGCAAAGTTAAAGGCAACAGGAGTCTGTAATTGTACACAATCAGTTTTAAAAGTATTTGAAGACAAGATTCCAATGGAGGAACAGGAAATTATGAAACTGACAGCCGGTTTTGCAGCAGGAATGGGGTGCCTTGAAAGTACATGTGGTGCGTTAATCGGTGCTGTCATGGTATCTGGAATGTTGACAGATGGTCAGGGAACTATGCTTTATGCAAAAGAACTTGTGAATCGCTTTCAGGCAAAGAGTGGCGCAACAATCTGTAAAGATCTAAAAGGACTCGAGAGTGGAAAGCCTTTATGTGAATGTCCGGATTGTGTCCGCAATGCTGTTATGGCATTAGGGGAGATTTTAGAGGAACAGTAAAAGAAAGTAGAAAGTAGATCAAAGAAGTGGTAGACAGTAAACAGAGACAGCACTTGTTTACAGAATACATTCTGATTTGCTATAATAAAAAAATAAAAAGAATAGCTTTACTATTCTAAGTGATATGGAGGTAGTTATGGTACAAAATCCAATTGTAACATTTGAAACAACAGAAGGTGTGATCAAAGCGGAATTATATCCTGAAATCGCACCAAACTCTGTCAACAATTTTATTTCATTGGTTCAAAAAGGTTTTTATGATGGTGTGATCTTTCATCGTGTGATTGCTGGTTTTATGATCCAGGGCGGTGATCCTGACGGAGTAGGAACCGGAGGACCCGGATATTCGATCAAGGGAGAATTTGCACAGAACGGCTTTGAAAATAATCTTCGTCATACAGAAGGAGTTCTTTCTATGGCACGTTCCCAAATGCCGGATTCAGCAGGATCGCAATTCTTTATCATGCATAAAGATGCACCACATCTTGATGGTGCTTATGCAGCATTTGGTAAAGTAACAGAAGGAATGGATGTCGTAGATAAGATCGCAATGACGGAAACCGATTACATGGATGCACCGGTTGTACCAAAAGTAATGAATAAAGTAACCGTTGAGACCTTTGGTGTAGAATATCCGGAACCTGAAAAATTATAATTTAAATGCATTCTGCTTTTGCAAAGAATGGAAGTTCATGAAGCAGCAAAGAATGCCAGAAAGTATCGCTTTCTTTTTCTTCCGGTAAGCGAAAGAACGCAAGCTTATCCTGATATTCTTTTTGAAAAAGGGGAGAGAAGTTATTTGAACTCTCTTCTTTTTTTGATTTTTTTTGAACCGCCAGACTTGGTATAAAAATACCGTTTTGATGAGTATAACAGGTTGCTTTTGTTGCTCTTTTACGGAAAGACGGATCGACGAATTTCGCTACACTCTTGTGAATTGCCATATCTTCTTTGATCAGGTAATAATATTCTTTGTAGTTCGGAAAGAAGAATTTTAACGAATCTGTTATAATAGGTATTGTGAGGCTTAATTGATCGTTATTTATGAGCAGATTTGCCTGTTGTTGTAAAGAGAGTACATTACTTTCAGGATAACACACAGACATACTTACTTTTTTAGGAAAAGAAAATTTCAGTAAAAAGGTAAGTGTAACCGTTGTGTCAGTCTGCTCAAGCTGGTAACCGGTCTTTTGTAAATTAGAATTGTTTTGATCGTTTTGGGAATCAGAGAATGTCGTTGGTATTGGCAGGTCTCTGTCAGAATGTCTTTTACAAACGAGGATATCAGTATATTTTTCCGGATCAAAAAGATCGGAATAAAGAAGCAGGCTGCATACATTTAACATCATTGCAATATCATCATGATTATGTAATAGAAGCAGTTCTTTTAAGGAATCTGCTTTTTGTGGGTTTAAGATTTTTTTTTGCATATACTCGGAATAAACCGATATCAGGTCGCCACCGGAAAAAGTATCTTCTCTTTGAATCCCCAGCCATTTTTCAACAGAAGTCTGATTACAGCGAGCCAGTCCGAGACATTTTTTGAGAGGACGGATCTTTTTTAATAAGTCGATTGAAAAAAGAGATGCGGTATCAGAAAGAATCTGCATACAATGATCGCTTGGTGTGATCGAATGCTTTTCACACTTTTTTAATATATAAGGAATATCAAATGTCTGACCATTAAAATGATACAGATAAGAATATTGTTCGAGTTTCTGAAAGAAGCTTTCTAATAGCAAAGGCTCACTTTGATAATCGTCAGCAAACCATTGGCAAAGTTCCCAGTGTTCCTCTTCCTGATTAAAATACATCATACCGATCAGGTAAAGAGAAGAAGCTTTTGGAGACAGTCCGGTCGTTTCAATATCAAAAAAGGCAGTCTTTTGGGTATTGTGAAAGAATGGATAGGAAAAGACCGGATCCGGAATGGGGCTGATAATTGTCTGCATAGTGTTCTCCTTTTTTTTTGTGCTGGTCAGACTCGCAAAATCGCTCTTGCAGAGCTTCTCTTTCTGCTTCGCAGAAATTTTGCTCGTTGAAACATGCATGAAAAGGAAATGCCTGCTTTGTTGTCACTTGCTTTTCTTTTGCCACAGTCAGACTCGCAAAATCGCTCTTGCAGAGCTTCTCTTTCTGCTTCGCAGAAATTTTGCTCGTTGAAACATGCATGAAAAGGAAATGCCTGCTTCGCAGTCGCTTCCTTTTCTTTTGCATGTTTCATTATATCATGAATTCGAAACACAAGAAAGCTTGTTTTCTTGTGCAGAATTCATGAACAACAAAATCATTAAGCACGAAGTGCGTCAAGCATGTAATGCTTGGATTTTGGAGTTATTATATCGTCAAGTCGAAATCCAGGAAAGCTTGCTTTACCGGAAACAATGAGATATAATTTGTACTAGTGCTTTGAATACGGGAGTATTCCAAACAACCGAAAAAAGTGGATAAAAAGAAGAAATCCATGATTTGATATTGAAAGGATGATTGGATGGAAAAAAAGATGGTAGTGGATTATGCACATGAAAAGTGGGAGAAAAAGTTCGGAACAGATGCTGCATATGAAAAATGGGATAAAAAGAATAAAAGCAAAGGAACGGATAATTATTTTGATACGGAGTCCAGAGCAAAGAAAAGCTATTTGAAAGGTTTAAAAGGACGTGTACAAAATAATCTGAGTGGTTTATTGCGTGTAGTCGTTACCGCATTGATCGTTCTGTTACAGATTTTATTGATTCTTATTCTGCCGTTTCTGCTAAGGAGCATTACGGTTTATTTTTATTTTATATTGGAATTGTGTTCAATTATTGCAATTGTTACACTGGTAAATAAAAAGCAAAGTCCATCATTTCGGATCGCATGGATATCGATCGTATTACTTTTGCCAATCTCAGGTTTTGTACTTTATTATCTGTGGGGACGTGAAGGCGGTAAGAAAAAGCAGCTTGATGAACACATATTGCGCCAGATCTCATATGGACAGAATTTTCTGATACAGGATGGAAAGATAGCAGAAGAATATGTTGAGAAACATCCGGTAGCCGGAAGAATGGTCAAATATATGATAAGCGAGGGCTTCCCTTTAACAGCAGGAAATGATGTAAAATACTATCCTATGGGGGAAGATGCGTTTGAAGATATAATAGGAGCTTTAGAACAGGCGAAAGAATATATTTTTATTGATTTTTTTATTGTAGCAGAAGGTGCTTTATGGGATCAGATCCACAAGATCTTAAAAAGAAAACTGGAAGAAGGAGTGGAAGTTAAGTTTTTATATGATGACTTTGGCGCTGCAATCCGTACGCAAAAGTTTTTTAAGCAGATTCTTGAACATGAAGGAATGGAAGTACGTGTGTTTAATCCGATCCATAAATATACCGGTGAATTATATATGAATTATCGTTCGCACCAGAAAATACTGGTCGTGGATGGCGAAGTTGGTTTTACCGGTGGATTTAATCTTGCAGATGAATATGCAAATCTTATCGAACGCTTTGGAGTCTGGAAAGATACCGGCGTACGGTTAAAAGGAGAAGCTGTATGGAATCTTACGGTTGTTTTTTTGCAAATGTGGGAAGCAAGTGCATTTGAGAAAGAACATATTGATTATTTGCGATATAAGAAACTGCCTGACAAAGCCGGTGACACATATTGTCAGGTGATTGCAGACGGGCCGGCGTTCAATCCGAATAATTCGATTGAAAGTGTCTATAACCAGATGATCACATTTGCAGACGAATATCTCTATATTACAACACCTTATCTGGTATTAGAAGATTATATGCAGCAAAGTCTGATTGAGGCAGTTCATCGCGGGGTGGATGTGCGTATTCTGACACCATATATTCCTGATAAAAAATATGCGAAATTATTAACAAACTATAATTACGGTATTTTGCTCAGAGAAGGTATTCGTATTTATGAATATACACCGGGATTTATCCATGCAAAGCAGATTTTGTCGGAAAATGCTGCAATCGTTGGAACAATCAACATGGATTACCGCAGTTTCTATCTGCATTACGAAAACGGTGTATGGATGTCAGGTAAGAAGATACAAGAGGATATCCGTCAGGACTTTGCCTATTTATTTGAAACCTGTGAAGAGATCAGTTATGAAAGCTGGAAGCACAGACCAAGACGCTGGAAGCTGATCCAGCCAATCTTAAATCTTTTTTCAACGTTATTCTGATATAGGAGGAGAGTCTTATTATGTATACCAATGTCTGTAAACACTGTCATAAAGTATTCAAATCAAAGATCAGAACCATGTGTTGCAATGATTGTAGAAAAGAAGATGAAAACCAGTTAGATGATATCGTGCAATATTTGAAGCTGTATCCAAACAGCAACGCATTACAGATTGCGGAAGAACTGGGGATTCATCCATATATTGTGGTAAAATTTATTGATGAAGGATGGCTTGGCAAAGTGAACGGAACGTTTAGCCGGCTTCCTGATGAATAGAATGTACTTGTGGTATCTTCTTGAACCGAATTTTTTGGCAGGATTATGAATCAGAAGATTTTAGGAGTACATTAGAAACAACTGGAGGAAAAGATGATTCGTTTTATCAAAGGAACCTTAGCACAGATATCAGAAGGAGAGATTGTATTAGAACATCAGGGAATGGGATTTGCTATTTTTATCCCGGGTTCTTTTATGCAGGAACTACCTTCGATCGGAGAAGAACTGACGGTTTATACCTATCTGAATGTTAGAGAAGATGCGATGCAGCTTTTTGGTTTTTTGACGCAGGAAGATCTCGAAGTCTTTAAACTGTTGATCACAGTAAATGGAATCGGACCAAAAGCAGCACTGTCAATACTTGGTGTGATGGGTGCGTATGATCTGAAATATGCCGTGATGGCAGATGATGCGAAAGCAATTTCAAAAGTACCCGGAATCGGTCCTAAAACTGCCGGAAAACTGATTCTGGAATTAAAAGATAAGCTTAGTCTGGATGATCTGTTTACCGGAGATATTGGAAATGACAGTGGTGATGTGATTATTTCAGCAGATACATCAAAAGAACAAAACAGTGTAATAAAAGATGCGATAGAAGCTTTGGTGGTTCTCGGCTATCCAAAGACGGATGCGACCAAAGCAGTACGTGCTGTCGATATGACAATACCTTTGGAAGTGGATGAATTATTGAAACAAAGCTTAAAGAATTTATAAGATTTGAGGAATCATAGATGGCAAAAAGAATGATAACAACAGAATTTACACAGGAAGATGAAAAGATAGAGACAGGACTCAGACCACAATATCTAAAAGATTATATTGGTCAGAAGAAAGTAAAAGACAATCTGAAAGTGTATATTGAAGCAGCAAAACAAAGACAGGAATCGTTAGATCATGTTCTTTTATATGGTCCTCCGGGACTTGGAAAGACAACCCTTGCCGGGATCATAGCAAATGAAATGGGTGTTAATTTGAAAGTGACAGCCGGACCGGCTATTGAAAAACCAGGAGAGATGGCTGCTATTTTAAATAATTTAAAAGATGGTGATATCCTTTTTGTGGATGAAATACATCGTCTGCCAAGACAGGTAGAAGAAGTATTGTATCCTGCAATGGAAGATTATGTGATCGATGTTGTGATCGGAAAAGGAACAGCAGCACGTTCGATTCGTTTTGATCTGCCACATTTTACACTGGTTGGAGCAACAACAAGAGCCGGTATGCTTTCCGCACCGTTAAGAGACCGTTTTGGGGTTGTCAACCGGTTAGAGTTCTACAGCCCGGAAGAGTTGTGTTGTATCATTGAGAATTCCGCTAAGATTTTACAGGTGGATATTGATAAAGAAGGAGCAATGGAAATGGCACGTCGTTCCAGAGGAACACCTCGTCTAGCCAATCGTTTCTTAAAAAGAGTACGTGATTTTGCACAGATCAAGTATGATGGAAAGATTACAAAAGAAGTAGCTGATTTCGCATTAAATTTGTTAGAAGTAGACCGTCTTGGTTTAGACAGGACCGACCGCAAGATCATTACAACGATGATCGAAAGCTATGGCGGTGGTCCGGTTGGTATCGAATCGCTTGCTGTTGCGATCGGTGAAGATGCAGGAACATTAGAAGATGTATATGAACCATATCTTGTTCAAAATGGATTACTCCTTAGAACACCAAGAGGACGAATGGTATCGGACGCAGCCTATCATCATTTTGGACTGCAGCCACAAGAATAAAATACTATAAAAAGGTTGTTTTTTGTGGATTTTGCATCGGCTTTCAGGAAAGCGTGTGGATAAAGCGAAGCAGATCATTAGCACGGTTTGCCCAGGTGTGCTTTCGCATTGTTAATGTGTAAGCATTCCGGGCGATTTTTTTTGCCCTTTTTGGGTTTTGCAGGATGGAATTTACAAGATCCGGTAATGCCTCTATGTTACTCAGATCATAAAAAATGACATTTTCCCGATCAGTCAGTTCGCAGCAAAGATAGCGGTTTGTATCTGTAACACAGACAGCACCGTTTGCCATAGAATTAAAAACACGGTCATGTGCACCGTCTTTAAACCATGGCATGATGTTAAGCGAAATCTTTGCATTTGCGATCCGTTCCAGACATCCTTTTGATAATTGCCCTTCTTCAAATGTCAGATATTCGGGATGTTTGCATTGTAAACGATTCCAGCCTTTACCGACACAATGTACGTTGATCTTATGATCGACTAAGGTTTTTATGATTTTTTCACGAAAATAAAAGCGGATGTAAGCGTCAATAAAGATCATATTGGCGATTGTTTTCCGGATTTCTTCGTTGGAAGCATCCGGAAATTCCCGATGCAGATGTGCTTCCATAACCGCATCATCTGCTAATTGAGGATTTTGTATCAATTCTGTCAGCATACTGCGGTAAAAGACAGCATATTCTTCTCCAAGGCGGTCGATATACTGGTCGAATTCTTCTTTCGGAGTGAAATTGCCGGTAAAGACAACATCGTATGTTCTGTCTTCAAAAGAAGGGTAAGAACCATCCGGATAAAGAGAAGTACCTGCAAGTGGCAGGAAAAGATCACTGTGGATCTGTGGATAATAATTTTTCAGATACGCACGATGCAATCTGTCGATCGATACCTGATAGAAACGGTTTGGATGAATCTCGATCACTTCAGGATAATAAAAAGGATGGTCAACAGCAATATTAATACAGATTACATCATGGGAATCCCAAAAGAGTCGGTTGAGTGGATCGTACAGACAGGGACTCATTTGTAATCCTTCAAAATTGAATGTGATCAGGACTGTATCGGATATTCCGGCAAAAGAAGCTAGTTTTTGGGCACTTTCTTCTTCATAACGCTGGTCAAAAAGAAAGATTTTATATCCTGCCTGAACGAATGTATTTTGCATTTGTCGTGAAAAGAAATCCAGAGTTTCCGTACCTCCGGTCATAAGTACAATTTTTGAACGCATAAATCGAACCTCCCATATGTATCTATTGTAAAAGGGAAAAGAGCAAAATGCAATGACAGGGTATCAAAGATTATTGGGATATGGTATAATAACTCCAAAATCCAGATGCTTCGCATCTGACGCACTTTGTGCTTGAAGATTTTGTCGTTCATGAATTCTGCACAAGAAAGCAAGCTCTCTTGTGTTGCGAATTCATGATATAATGAAACATGCAAAAGAAAAGGGAGCGACTGCGAAGCAGGCATTTCCTTTTCATGCATGTTTCAACGAGCAAATGTTTTTGCGAAGCAAAAACGAGAGCTCTGTAAGAGCGGATTTGCGAGTCTGATTGTGGCAAAAGAAAAGGGAGCGACTGCGAAGCAGGCATTTCCTTTTCATGCATGTTTCAACGAGCAAATGTTTTTGCGAAGCAAAAACGAGAGCTCTGGAAGAGCGAATTTGCGAGTCTGATTGTGGCAAAAGAAAAGGGAGCGACTGCGAAGCAGGCATTTCCTTTTCATGCATGTTTCAACGAGCAAATGTTTTTGCGAAGCAAAAACGAGAGCTCTGGAAGAGCGGATTTGCGAGTCTGATTATTTAAAAATTAATTAAAAATAAAATATAAACAGCAAAAAGGAGGCAGCATATGAAATTTACAAAAATGCATGGTTGTGGAAATGATTATATTTATGTAAATTGTATGGAAAAGATGGTAAAAAATCCTGAGAAGGTTGCAATATATGTAAGTGACAGACATTTTGGCATCGGATCGGATGGTTTGATCCTGATCTGTCCGTCCAAAGTAGCAGATTTCCGAATGGCAATGTATAATGCAGATGGTTCGGAAGGAAAAATGTGTGGCAATGGTGTCCGTTGCATTGCAAAATATGTATACGAGTATGGATTGACCGATAAAGACAAGATTTCAATCGAGACAAAAGGCGGGATCAAGTATCTGGATCTTACGATCGAAGATGGAAAAGTGGTATTGGTAAAAGTTAATATGGGAGCACCGATTCTTGAACCAAAGCAGATTCCGGTAACGATCGGAACAGACCGCTGTGTCAATGAAGCGATCACTGTGGATGGAAAAGAATATTATATTACCTGTGTTTCAATGGGAAATCCACATGCCGTTACCTTTGTGGACGATACCGATTCGCTGCCATTAGAACAACTTGGACCGCATTTTGAAAAGCATGAAGCATTCCCGGACAGAGTCAATACAGAGTTTGTTCAGGTTTTGAACCGTAAAGAAGTTAAGATGCGTGTATGGGAACGTGGTTCCGGTGAAACGCTTGCCTGTGGAACGGGAACCTGTGCAACGGTTGTAGCTTGTGTATTAAATGATCTGACCGATCATGAGATCACAGTCCATCTGCTTGGCGGAGATCTGTATCTGAATTATGATGAAAATGAAGATACCGTCTGGATGACCGGACCGGCAGCAGTCATCTGCGATGGCGAGATTGACATTTCCGGTTTGGAATAAAATGTAATAGAATACAGAGATCAAAAAGATGATGATCAAATGTATTCTCGGAAATCAAATCGAAAGAATTCGGTTTGAGAAAATACCGGGAGTACATTCAACTGGATTGGAGGAAAGAGCAGGATGAAATTAAGTTGTTTGTTAGAAGAAATGGAATATGAATGTGTGCAGGGAACATTAGACAGAGAGATTACTACTTTAGTATATGATTCCAGAAAAGTAGAAAAAGATTCTGCTTTTGTCTGCATCAGCGGAGCAGTTTGTGATGGACATGATTTTGCACAGGAAGTTGCGGAAAAAGGAGCAGCAGTTCTTTTTGTTGAAAAAGATGTAGAGGTACCGGAGGAGGTTACGGTGATCCGGGTTCAGAATACAAGACTTGCACTTGCACAGACATCGGCAGCTTATTTTAAACATCCGGCAAAAGAATTGATAACGATTGGAATTACCGGTACAAAAGGTAAGACCACAGCAACGTATATGGTGCGCTCAATCTTAGAAGCATCCGGTTTTAAGACCGGATTGATCGGAACGATTGAAACGATCATCGGAGAAGAAAAAATCCCATCAGCGAATACAACACCGGAATCGTATGTTGTACAGGAATCGTTCCGTAAAATGGCAGATGCAGGATGCAAATGTGTTGTGATGGAAGTCTCTTCACAGGGCCTGATGTTACATCGTGTCGGTGGTTTTATCTTTGATTATGGTATCTTTACAAACTTAGAACCGGATCATATCGGTCCGAATGAGCATAAAGATCTACAGGATTATATTCATTGCAAGAGCCTTCTGTTCAGACAATGCAAGCAGGGAATCTTTAATGCAGATGACAGCCATTTAGAAGAGATTTTAAAAGGACACACTTGTGAAGTGGAAACGTATGGTTTTAGTGCCAATGCAGATATGTGTGCGTCCGATGTTCATTTGTTTGATAAAGGCGGAAGCTTAGGGGTTGCATATCATATGAGCGGGCTTTTGGATATGGATGTAGAAATTGATATTCCGGGCAAATTCAGTGTATATAATTCAATGACAGCAATCGCAATCTGCCGTCATTTTGGCGTTTCAAAAGAAACGATCTTAGAATCCTTAAAGAGTATTCGTGTTAAAGGCAGAGTAGAGATCGTGCCGGTTTCTTCAAAGTTTACATTAATGATTGATTATGCGCACAATGCAATGAGCTTAAATAGTCTTTTAACCACATTAAAAGAATACGATCCAAAACGTCTGGTATGTTTGTTTGGATGTGGAGGCAATCGTTCCCGTGACAGAAGATTTGAGATGGGAGAAGTTTCTTCCCGTCTTGCCGATCTGACGATTGTTACTTCCGATAATCCAAGAAATGAGGAGCCGGAAGCGATTATCGAAGATATCATTACCGGTGTGAAAAAAGCAGATGGAGAATATATTGCGATTACAGATCGTCATGAAGCGATCCGTTATGCCATCGAAAATGCAAAAGAAGGCGATGTGATCGTTCTGGCAGGCAAAGGCCATGAGGATTATCAGGAGATCAAAGGAAAGAAATATCATATGGATGAGAGAGAACTGATCGCTGATGTCGTAGCGGATGGGAATTTTATTTCATAACAGACTGATACAACGAATATTTAAAAGATGGAAATCCCGCTGTATGAAAAGATGAAAAACTTTGCATGATCAGAAAATTCGATAGAAAAGATAAAATATTTTTTATATAAGCTGTTTTAGAAAAGAGGAGATACATGATATTTGCAGACATCATAGTTGATGTGTCCGTAAAAAGCCTTGACCGTCCGTTTCAATATCTGGTTCCCGAAGAAATGGTAGCAGATGCTGTGATCGGTGCGAGTGTTATCATTCCTTTTGGAAAAGGAAACCGTGAAATGAAAGGCTATATCATAGGTTTGTCGGGGACAGCCAAATATGATATTCATAAAACAAAAAGTATCCTACGAGTAGAAAAGCAGGGAGTGGTTGCAGAATCACACCTGCTTTCACTTGCTTACTGGATCAAGGAAAATTTTGGCGGAACGATGAATGATGCGATCAAGGCTGTTATGCCGGTTCGAAAAGAAGTAAAGGAAAAGGTCGCACGCCACATTATTCCCGCTCTTTCAAGGAAAGAAATGGAACAAAAAAAGGTTTATTTCGAACAAAAACACAATACAGCACGCGCCCGTATCTTACAGGGACTTTTAGAGCAGAAGGACTATGAAAAAGGCGCACCCTATGAAACGTTTCTTCACCGGTTTAAAGCGACAGCCGCCCTGTTAAAAGGACTCGAAGAAAAAGGAATTCTTAAAATTGTATCAAAACAGATCTACCGGGATCCGCTTTCTGATAACAGAGTCGTCACAAAAGCAAAAGTCTTAAACGAAGAGCAAAGAACGATCGTAGAGCAGTTTATAACGGACTTTGACGCAGGAATCCGAAAGGATTATCTGATCCATGGTGTGACAGGAAGCGGCAAGACAGAAGTCTATATGAATCTGATCGATCATGTACTCCAAAAAGGAAAGCAGGCGATCGTATTGATCCCTGAGATTGCATTGACCTTTCAGACCGTACAGCGTTTCTATGGCAGATTTGGTTCAAAGGTTTCAATCATGCATTCCCGTCTGTCTGCCGGAGAACGTTATGATCAGTTCGTTCGGGCAAAAAGAGGTGAGATACAGATTATGATCGGGCCACGGTCAGCGTTGTTTACGCCATTTTCCAATCTTGGATTGATCGTGATCGATGAAGAGCATGAAAGCAGTTATCAAAGCGACAGTCCACCAAAGTATCATGCCAGAGAAGTAGCAGTACAACGGGCAAAAATGCTGCATGCCAGTGTTGTAATGGGATCAGCAACTCCTTCGCTTGAAGCATATTACCGTTGCCAGACGGGGGAATATTCCCTTATGACTTTGACAAAACGTGCCGGAAATGCACAGATGGCAGAAGTAGAAATTGCCGATCTGCGTGCGGAATTAAAAGCAAGAAATTTTTCGATCTTTAGCCGTAGACTACAGGAAGAGATTAAAGTGCGGCTACAAAAAAGAGAGCAGATCATTCTGTTTATTAACCGGAGAGGTTATGCAGGATTTGTATCCTGCCGGGAATGTGGAGAAGTGATACAATGTGACAGCTGCTCGGTAGCAATGAAACCACATGAATATAAAGGGAAGGTCAGTATATTAAAATGCCATTATTGCGGGGCACAAAAACAAATGCCAAAAGTCTGTCCGGCATGCGGTTCTAAATATATCGGAACCTTCGGTCTGGGAACGCAACAGGTGGAAGAAATGATCCATAAACATTTCCCGGAGGCCCGTGTGCTTCGTATGGATGCAGATACCACAAGCGGAAAAGAAGGACATAGCAGGATCTTACAGCAGTTTGCACAGCAAAAAGCAGATATTTTGGTTGGTACACAGATGATCGTAAAAGGACATGATTTTGAAAATGTTACTTTAGTAGGCATTCTGGCAGCCGATCTGTCATTAAATACCGGAAGTTACCGTGCAGCCGAACGTACTTTTGCATTGCTCGCACAGGCTTGTGGACGTGCCGGAAGAGGGAAAAAAGCAGGTAAAGTGATCTTACAAACTTATCAGCCGGATCATTACAGTATTCAATGTGCGGCTGCACAGGATTATAAAGCATTTTACAGGCAGGAGATCGCCAAAAGACAAATGTTGCAATATCCGCCGATTTCCAATATACTAGAAGTGTTGGTGTTTTCTGAAA
Organism: Jutongia hominis; assembly: GCF_014384965.1. Lineage (GTDB taxonomy): Bacteria > Bacillota > Clostridia > Lachnospirales > Lachnospiraceae > Butyribacter > Butyribacter hominis. The sequence goes on along the minus strand of NZ_JACRSW010000035.1, from coordinate 145,426 downwards.
AAGAAGAAAAAGCGGCCATGTTAGCAGAAGTATTAAAGAGTAAAACCATATCGTATCATGATATGATCGTACTGGGGCCGAATGATGCACCGATTGCAAAGCTTCGGGATGTTTATCGCAAGATTTTATATATTCGTTCCAAAGATTATCAAATGCTTTGCAATGTGAAAGATCATTTTGAGAAATTTATGCAGACAAGCCATATGTATAATGACTGCAGGATCACATTCACGTTTAACAATGAATCTTAAATATTATATAGAAATGAGGATGAAACATGGCAATTAGAAATATCAGAATAATAGGTGACGAAATATTAGAAAAGAAATGCAGACCGGTGACAGAGATGAAGCCACGTATCAAAGAACTGATAGAAGATATGTTAGATACGATGTATGATGCACAGGGCGTTGGTCTTGCAGCTCCGCAGGTTGGTGTATTAAAAAGAATCGTTGTGATCGACGTAACACCGGAAGGAGATGATCCAATCGTATTGATCAATCCGGAGATCATTGAGTTGGCAGGAGAGCAGGAAGGACAGGAAGGCTGTCTTAGTGTTCCAAACAAAGTAGGTATTGTAAAAAGAGCAAATTATGCAAAAGTAAAAGCATTGAATGAAAATATGGAAGAAATCGTGGTAGAAGGCGAAGAACTTCTTGCCAGGGCGATCCAGCATGAAGTTGATCATCTGGATGGTACACTATATGTATCAAAAGTAGAAGGGGAGCTTCTTAATGTTACCGAAGAGCAGGAATAAGGTACATTGGAAACAGTGGGAAAGGAGAGAGAACCTATGAGAATTTTATTTATGGGAACACCGGATTTTGCTGTGGAGACATTAGAGACACTGATCCATAGCGAACATGAAGTGATTGGTGTTGTAACACAACCGGATAAGCCCAAGGGCAGAGGCGGTAAAGTACAGTTTTCTCCGGTAAAAGAAGCTGCGATCGAGGCAGGAATCCCTGTTTTTCAGCCAAACCGTGTCAGAGATGGTGCATTTATTGAACAGCTTAGAAGCATTTTACCAGACGTGATCGTCGTAGTTGCTTTCGGTCAGATTTTGACAAAAGAAATTCTGGAGCTTCCAAGATATGGCTGTCTGAATGTACATGCCTCTCTTTTACCAAAGCTTCGTGGAGCTGCTCCGATCCAATGGTCTGTCATTGATGGAGATAAAGAAAGCGGTGTGACGATCCAGCAGATGGATGAAGGGCTGGATACCGGAGACATTCTTTTAGTGGAAAAATACACATTGGATCCGAAAGAAACAGGTGGAAGTCTTTTTGATAAGCTTGCCAAGCTCGGTGGACCGATGATCCTTAAAGTCTTACAAATGGCAGAGGAAGGCTCGTTACAGCCACAAAAGCAGGATGATGCACAGCATACCTATGCAAAACGTCTTTCTAAGGCAACCGGACAGATGGATTTTACAAAGCCTGCAAACGAGTTGGAACGACTGATTCGCGGATTGAATCCATGGCCGAGTGCATTTTGCTTTTTAAATGGTAAGATGTTAAAGATATGGGAAGCAGATGTGATAGAAGATACGGTATCATCTGATCAGGATATAGAAGCCGGAATGATCGTAGACGTTGCAAAAGATTCTTTTGATGTTAAGACAAAGGACGGACTTTTAAGAGTGTATGAGGTGCAATTAGAAGGCAAAAAAAGGATGCGCTGTGATGCATTTTTAAGAGGATTTTCATTAGAAAAAGGGCAGCAGTTAAAAAGCAGCAGAGAATAAAGTTTGAAAAAGAGGTGAACTTTACATGACACAAAAAAAAGAAGCGTTCTATTCGGTTCGAAAGATTGCTTTGGATCTTTTGATCGAAATTATGGAAAAAGAAGCATTTTGTGACAAATGTCTGCATCAGGCATTAGACACATATGACTTAGAACAACGCGACAAAGGCTTTTTGATGCGTCTTGTAGAGGGAACGGTAGAACGTTGTATAGAATTAGATTATGTGATTGATCAGTTTTCAAAAGTCAAAGTCAAAAAGATGAAACCTGTGATCCGTAACATTTTAAGAATGGCATGCTACCAGATCTTTTATATGGATCAGATCCCGGATTCCGCAGCCTGTAATGAGGCAGTAAAATTGACAATCAAAAGAAAGATGCACAATCTGAAAGGCTTTATCAATGGTGTATTGCGAACGATCATCCGGCAAAAAGACAGGATCGTTTATCCGAAAGAAGGAACAAAAGAATATCTGCATATCCGTTATTCGATGCCGGAATGGATCGTAGTATTGTTTATAGAACAATATGGAATTAATGAAACAGAACAGATCTTACAAAGTTTTTTAACAGAGAAAAAAGCATTGGCAGTTCGACTGACGACAAGCCGTTATTCAAAAGAAGAGATCATTCAGACCTTGTTGCAGGATCACGTGACGGTAAAAGAAGCCTCTTTTGCAAAAGAAGCCGTGCTTTTACAGGATTATAAGGATATGACAAAGCTTGCAGCGTTTCAAAAAGGAATGTTTCAGGTGCAGGATGAAAGTTCTATGCTTGTCGGTATGATCTCGGGTATAAAAAAAAGCGATACCGTGATTGATATCTGTGCTGCTCCGGGTGGCAAAACATTACATGCAGCCGATCTGTTAGCAGGAAGCGGACAGGTGCTTAGTGCAGACCTGACAAAAGAAAAGACAGATCTGATACAGCAAAACTGCCAAAGGCTTGGCTATCAAAATGTTTCCGTTTTTCAAAATGATGCATTGGTATACAAAGAGGAATGGAAAGAAAAGGCAGATGTTTTGATCGCAGATCTTCCATGCTCCGGTCTTGGTGTGATCGGAAAGAAATGCGATATCAAATATAAGACAAAACCCGAAGATATTAAGGTACTTGCATCGCTTCAGAAAGAAATTTTAAAAAATGCCGTATCTTATGTCAAACCGGGTGGAAGACTTCTTTTTAGTACCTGTACGATCGCACAGGAAGAAAATGAAAAAAATGTTGCATGGATACAGGAAAATCTTCCGCTTAGGCTTGTATCAATAGAAGAAGATCTTCCTGAAAAATTGCAACAAAAGACAGGAGAAAAAGGATATTTACAGGTTTTACCTACGATGGCACAAACCGATGGCTTCTTTATTTCTTGCTTTGAAAAAACAATCTGACAAAAGCTTAAAAATGACACAGGATGGTGATAGATTGGACGAAAAGATAGACATTAAAAGTCTGAATTTTGAAGAGATGAAAGCGTTTGTACAAAGTATCGGTGTACAGGCCTTTCGCAGTAAACAGCTTTATCAGTGGATCCATCAAAGACTGGTAACATCTTTTGATGAAATGACAAATCTGTCAAAGGATCTGCGTAAAAAATTAGAAGAGACATGTACGATCCATAGTGCAAAGATCGTACAAAGACAGACTTCGAGTGATGGTACCAACAAGTTCCTGATGGAACTCTCAGATGGAAACTTTGTGGAAAGCGTTTTAATGAAATATAAGCATGGAAACAGCGTATGCATTTCAACACAAGTTGGTTGTCGTATGGGTTGCCGCTTTTGTGCGTCTACGGTAGGCGGTCTGATAAGAAGTTTAAAAACCTCGGAAATGCTAGATCAGATCTATGAGATCCAGCGGACAACAGGAGAACGCGTTTCGAATGTTATCTTGATGGGAATTGGAGAACCGCTTGATAATTATGATAATGTCGTTCGTTTTATACGTATGTTGTCAGATGAGCATGGTCTAAATATCAGCCAGAGAAATATCACATTATCAACCTGTGGTCTGGTTGACCGGTTAAAAGACTTGGTAAAAGAAGATTTAACGATCACGGTAGCAATCTCACTTCATGCACCGAATGATACATTGCGACGTGAAATGATGCCGATCGCAAATAAATATTCGATACAGGAAATCATGGATGCCTGCCGTTATTATATTGATAAGACGAAAAGAAGAATTACATTTGAGTATAGTATGGTCGAGGGAAAAAATGATTCGAAAGAGCATGCGATCGAATTGGCAAATCTTTTAAAGGGAATGAATTGTCATGTGAATCTCATTCCGTTAAATCCGGTAGAGGGAAGAATGGGACAGCGTTCTAAGCGCAATAATATTGAAGAATTCAAATTTACCCTTGAAAAATATCACACAAATGTTACTATTAGAAGAGAGATGGGCAGAGATATTGATGCTGCCTGTGGACAATTACGAAATAAGAACAAAGGAGGGAAACTACATGAAAGCAGTTGCAAAGACTGATGTTGGAAAGAAGAGAAGTATGAATCAGGACTTCTTCTACTGTAATGAAAACAATGTCGGTAGTTTCCATAACCTGTTGATCGTAGCAGATGGAATGGGGGGGCATAAAGCAGGAGATCAGGCATCTAAGCTTTGTGTAAAAAGTATAGTAGAGACGATTGAACAGTCGGAGCATACAACACCGGTATCTATTTTTGAAGAAGCGGTAAACAACGCGAATAAAAGCATTTACGATGCTGCGAGAGAAAATATTGCATTTGAAGGAATGGGAACCACAATGGTAGCATGCACATTAGTAGATGGAAAAATGTATGTTGCTAATATTGGTGATTCCCGTTTGTATTTAATAAGAGAAAGTATCCATCAGATTACAGATGATCATTCTTTGGTAGAAGAACTTGTAAAACAGGGGAATCTGACGGAAAGCGAAGCACGCGTTCATCCACAGAAGAATATTATTACAAGGGCGTTAGGAATCGATCAGGAAGTCAGAGCGGATTATTTTGAGATAGAAATGCATAAAGATGACATTATATTATTGTGTAGTGATGGTCTGTCTAACATGATCGAAGATGATGATATGGAATATATCATTAAAAACAGTGCTACGTTAGAGGAAGCAGGCGACAAGCTGATTGAAAGCGCAAACCGGAATGGCGGCGATGACAATATTACAGCAGTGCTTGCAAAGATTGAATAGAAGATACATAAGCATAAAACAGGTAAATGATGAATAGTATAGAGGAATGTTTATAGAGAATGGAGGAAAAGAATGATTAGTCCGGGTATGATAATAAGTGAAAGATATGAGATAATAGATAAAGTCGGTTCCGGTGGAATGGCAGATGTGTACAATGCAAAAGATCTGCGATTGAATCGAAATGTAGCGATCAAGGTTTTAAAGCAGGAATACAGCAATGATGCTAAGTTTGTCGCTAAATTTCGCGCAGAGGCACAGTCTGTTGCAGGATTATCACATCCTAATATTGTCAATGTATATGATGTAGGGGAAGACGATAACCTGCATTATATTGTGATGGAATTAGTAGAAGGAATTACATTAAAGAAGTTTATTGAGCGCAAAGGCAAGTTAGAGATCAATGAGGCAATCGGTATTGGTATCCAGATCGCACAGGGAATTGATGAAGCACATAAGAACCATATCATACACAGAGATATTAAGCCGCAGAATATCATTATTTCCCGTGAAGGAAAAGTCAAGGTGACTGACTTTGGTATTGCAAAAGCAGCCACTTCAAACACGATCACTTCCAATGCCATGGGATCAGTGCATTATATCAGTCCGGAGCAGGCAAGAGGCGGATATAGCGATGAAAAAAGTGATATCTATTCTTTAGGTGTTACCTTGTATGAGATGCTTGCAGGTCATGTTCCTTTTGAAGGTGAAAGTACGGTATCGGTGGCATATGCTCATGTACATGAAGAAGCTGTTCCGTTAGAAGAAGTGGATGCAGAGATTCCAAGAAGCCTTTCACGCATTGTACAAAAATGTATGCAGAAAAAGCCGGATCTTCGTTATGAAAATGCATCGGCACTTGTTTTAGATCTTCGTCGTGCCGTATCGGATCCGGATGGCGATTATGTTGTTTTAGAAGAGGAGACAGATGATTCTCCGACAATTATGCTCGGAGATGATGTTGTGCAGGCTGTTAAAGATAATAAAAAACATCTTGGAACGGAAGAAGGACGTAGAGTGGCAGACAATGATAAAGCAGCAGAAGATGCATTAGATCCAAAGCTGGAAAGAATCTTAAAGATTTGTAGTGGTGTAGTCGCTGTGATCATTGTGATCGTGATTTTTCTGATCATCGGTAAAGTTGCCGGCTGGTGGGGTGGCGGCTCAAAGGACAATTCTGCGAAGAAAGTAGCAGAAGCGAGTGCAACTCCGGACGCATCTTCTGATGTATCAGATGGAGACCAGGTGGAAGTACCTTCACTGGTAGGAAAAACACTGGAAGAAGCACAGCAATTGCTAGAAGACAAGAATTTAAAATACAAATTAGAGGCAGTAGAATCTGATGAAGAGGCAAATACAGTTGTCAGTCAGAGCCCGGAAGCAGATGAAAAAGTAGATGAATACACAGAGGTAACAATCTCTTATAGTAAAGGTGATAGTGGAATTACTATTCCTGATCTGAAGAACAAATCGGTATCAGATGCAATGTCTGCGATTCAGGATCTGGGGCTTACAGTAGCAAAGACAACGAAAGAATATAGTGATTCAGTAAGTGAAGGAAAGGTCTGTGGAACAGATCCTGTTGTCGGAACCAGTGTTAAGAAAGGAACTGCCGTTACGATCCTAGTCAGTAAAGGGGCAGAAAGTGATATGGTTCCGGTACCTAACCTTGTAGGCAAGAAAGAAGAAGTGGCATTGGAAAAACTTGCTGATGTCGGACTTTCTACAAAAGAATCAAGAGTAACTTATGTATACTCAAACACATATGCAAAAGGAAAAGTTGTATCACAGAATGTAAAAGCCGGTAAGAAGGTAGCAGTAGGTACGGTTATTGGATATTCTGTCAGCAAAGGACCTAAGAAGGCAACACCAACTCCGGCGCCGACAAGCAATAAGAATTACAAGTATGTTGGTAGTGTATCAATCAGTTCGAATCCATTTGATTATCCGGAAGATGATCCGGCTGTAATCGAACTTGTATTGAACCAGGATGGTAAAAAGAAGACTGTATTCTCAGGAACATTAAGTTATAACGATTTCCCTAGAAAATTTACTGTCAACGGATGGAGTGAGAACAATGGTACGATCTCCATTGTCAAAGATGGTGAAGTGTTAGGTGGAGAATATAATATCGCATTTAGTAAGGTTTCGGAATAATGCAGGGAAAGATCATACGTGGTATAGCAGGATTTTATTATGTGAATATAGAACAAAAAGGCATTATAGAATGTAAAGCAAAGGGGATTTTTCGTAATAGAAAAGAAAAACCTCTTGTGGGAGATGATGTCGAGATTGAGATTTTGGATGAAGAGAAGAAAGCGGGTAATATTATTACAATTCTTCCAAGAAAGAATCGTTTGATCCGCCCGGCGGTTGCAAATGTGGATCAGGCAGTTGTGATATTTGCATTGTCTTATCCGAAACCGAATTTAAACCTTTTAGATCGTTTCTGGCTTTCCATGGAACAGCAGGAGATTCCGACGATCATCTGTTTTAACAAATCAGATGACTGTCCGCCAAAAGAAGCGGCAGCATTAGCAGCTAATTATGAGAAGAGTGGGATCACTGTTTTCATAACCAGTACCAAAACCGGAGATGGCATTGCAGATTTTCGAAAGGCTCTTTCTGGAAAAACAACGGTATTTGCCGGACCATCCGGTGTTGGTAAGTCATCGGTCATGAATACACTTTTCCCGGAAGCGAAGATGGAAACCGGAGAGATCAGCGAAAAGATCAAACGAGGCAAGCATACAACCAGGCATTCTGAGCTTTTTTATCTGGGAGAAGACACATATGTTATGGATACTCCGGGATTCACTTCATTAGAACTTCCTAAAATTGAAAAAGAAGAGATTAAAGATTATTATCCGGAGTTTATGGAATACCGGGATCAATGCAGGTTTTTAGGCTGTGTCCATATTCATGAACCGGATTGTTGTGTCAAGGAAGCATTAGAACAAGGCATGATTTCAAAAGCAAGATATGAAAATTATAAGCAGTTTTATGAAGAAATCAGTACACGGAGAAAATATTAGATAGGGGAAATGATATGATTCAGATAGCACCATCCATATTATCAGCAGATTTTAATCATTTGGGCAGGCAGATCAGTCAGGTAGAGGCATTAGACGTAAAGATCCTTCACATTGATGTGATGGATGGCATGTTTGTTCCTTCTATCTCATTTGGTATGCCGGTAATTGCTTCTATTCGAAAAAATACAAAATTATTTTTTGATGTTCATATGATGGTGCAGGATCCACAGCGATATGTGGAGGCACTTGCAAAATCAGGTGCGGATATGATGACAATTCACGCAGAAGCATGTCATTGTATTGCAGATACGATTCAAAAAATTCATGATCATAATATGAAATGCGGGATTGCTATCAATCCGGATACACCCATATCGGCTGTTGAGTCATATCTGCAGGATGCAGATATGATCCTTGTTATGTCAGTACAGCCCGGATTTGGAGGACAGAAGCTAATACCGGAAACATTAGACAAGATAACGGCATTGCATCGGTTAAGACAGGAAAATGGATGGAAGTATCTGATCGAAGTGGACGGCGGTGTGAATGCAGACACTTTAGAAAGTGTTGCCAGGACAGGTGTTGATATTGCAGTAGCGGGTACCGCTGTTTTTGGGGGAGATATTGAATCGAATTTAAAGAAATTGAGAGGAGTGATTGCAGATGCTTCTTGAAAAGATTCCATTAGGAAAGACGTTAGAGATTATAGTAGAACGAGAGGATTATCGTTACCGCCTGGTCAGTAAGGTAGAAGATACGAATGATAGGAGAGTTTGTGTAACAGCCATTGCATCGAATGGGCGTTTTTTCCATTTTGAACCACAAGACCGGATCACATTGATCTATCGAAGTTCAGAAGTGATGTGGATGTGGGATCATGTAGAATCAGGGCTTGCTAAGTTAGATGGCTATCCGGTACATTATTTTCAAATTAAAGATAAAGGAAGAACATTTAATAGGAGAAATGCGTATCGTGTTAACCTTTTTGAAGAAGTTCTCTTTGGATATTATCTTGATCCGGATACCGGACTGTGCTATTCGGATGTTCCGTTAGTGCCGGAGCATACAGGAATGACAAATGAAGAAGTAGATAACTGGCTTTTTGAAGCTTCTAAGAAACATAAAGTAAAAGGTATGATCAAAGATGTCAGTGAAACCGGTGTCGGTATTTACTGCGATGCTGAATTTGGGATTAATGACAGTATCTTTTTTGATATCCCATCTGCATATGGTAATCTGTCTGTGCAGGCTCTGATTGTTCGCAAGAATAAAGTGGATTCCAGATCGAACCGTTATGATTTTTATTATGGCTGTGTGCTGACACAGTCAGACAGAAGACTGACACGTTATATATTTGAGATGCAAAGAGAATTTTTAAAGAAGCAAAAAGCATCAGAGGGCAGATAAAGTTTGGAGAGCTTATTATGTTAGGAAATACATTATTGATCGGTGGCGGTCAGGTCGATCTGGCTTTTGCAAAGGAATATATCAGAAAGCAGGACTTTGATACGGTTGTATGTGCGGATTCAGGCTTAGATACAGCAGATCGGCTGGCATTGGAAGTGGATTATGCGATGGGAGATTTTGATAGTGTCAGCACTAAGATCTATCAAAAGTATCATCAGATGCAGACGGCATTTGTATCGTATCCCCCCGAAAAAGATGCGACAGACATGCAGATCGTATTGGACTGGGCGGTAGAGCAGGGAGCCAAAGAAATCCATATTCTTGGTGCAACCGGAAAGCGGCTGGATCATTTCCTTGGTAATGTCAATATATTGATGATCCCATTACAAAAAGGAATCCGGACGTATATTGTTGATCCGTATAACCGATTGTATTTAGTCAAAAAGAAAGCATCTTTTGAGCAGGATCATGTATTTGGAAAATATATTTCATTACTTCCCTTGACAGAAAAAGTAACGAATGTATATATAAGAGGTTTGAAGTACGAACTGCAAGGAGCCAATCTTGCAATCGGAAACAGTCTCGGTGTCAGCAATGAACTGGCAATGGAGTGTACAAAAGCAGAACTTACTTTTGACGATGGAATTTTAATCGTAATCGAATCAAAAGATTAAGATATGGTGTATTAAAACCGGATCATCAAATATGTTTTCCTTTGTGTGTGCATGAAGATAGAAGGGAAAGAAGGAGACAATGACACTTCAGCAGTTAAGATACGTCGTTATGGTAGCAGAGACCGGAACGATCACGGAAGCCGCGAATAAATTATATATTTCTCAGCCGAGTCTGACCAATGCAATCCATGAATTAGAAAAAGAGATGAATCTGGTGATCTTTCACCGCACCAATAAAGGGATCAGTTTGTCAAAAGAAGGGGATGATTTCCTGGGATATGCAAGGCAGGTTTTAGAACAGGCATCAATCTTAGAAGACCATTATAAAGGAAACAAAGGTGGCAAGAAGCAGTTTTGTGTATCGACGCAACATTATTCTTTTGCAGTCAATGCGTTTGTTGATCTGATCAAGAAATATGGGCAGGAAGAATATGATTTCAGTCTGCGGGAGACACAGACCTATGAGATCATAGAAGATGTTGCAAAGATGCGAAGTGAGATCGGACTTCTTTTTTTGAATGATTTTAATGAAGCGGTTCTTCGTAAGCTTTTAAAGTCCCATGATCTGGAATTTCATCCGCTATTTACTGCCAAGCCACATGTATTTATCAGCAGCAGACATCCTTTAGCAAAAAAGGAAGTGATCACGAATAAAGAATTAGAAGAATATCCATACCTGTCCTTTGAACAGGGCGAACACAATTCTTTTTATTTTTCAGAAGAGATTTTTTCTACCTCTGAGCGAAAGAAGAATATCCGTGTCAGAGATAGGGCGACCTTGTTTAATCTTTTGATCGGATTAAATGGTTATACGGTATGTAGTGGCGTGATCGATAAGAAATTAAATGGAAAAAATATCATTGCCGTTCCGTTAGCTGATGAAGGAGATATGCGGATCGGCTATATCAGGCACCGAAAGGGAATGACAAGCCGGTTAGGTGTTACTTATTTAGAAGCGATCCGAAAATATCTGGAATAAGAAAAGGAAATGTACCGTCAAAGATTTGAGAAAGTAAGGTTGTTCATAGTTTAAAACTATGAACAACCTTTATTTATTCGTATTATACAATGGCACGCCTCTCTTTTATAATGAATCTTGTCAATGAAAAGCAAAAAAACAGTTGAATGACGATGAGATTTAAAAATGTACTTCCGGTATCGTCTGAGTGAAAAATTCAGCCGAAAGAATTCATTTTGTGAAGATGTCGAGAGTACATAACAGAAGAAATGGGGGCTATTTATGAAAACATCAGTTATTGGATATCCAAGAATCGGTATATTACGCGAATTAAAATTTGCTTCTGAAAAATATTTTCGTTCGGAGATCGGAGCAGAAGAGTTGCTTCAAACAGCAAAAGAACTTAGAAAGACACATTGGTTGACACAGAAAAATGCAGGGATTGATTATATTTCCAGTAATGATTTTTCCCATTATGATCTGGTATTGGATACAGCTGTTATGCTTGGTATTATTCCAAAGAGATATCAGGAATTGCAACTGTCAGAATTAGATACCTATTTTGCAATGGCAAGAGGATACCAGGGAGATTCCGGTGATGTAAAAGCCCTGGCAATGAAAAAATGGTTCAATACAAATTATCACTATATTGTTCCGGAAGTAGAGGATGATACAAAGATTCGTTTGTCAAATGACAAATTATGGAAAGAATATGAGCAGGCAGGAGCACTTGGTATAGAAACCAAACCGGTTGTGATCGGAGCATATACGATGCTTAAATTATGCCGTTATACAGGCGTAAAGAATGAAACAAACTTTATCGAAGATATGGTTGCTGCATACAAAGCATTGCTTGACCGGTGCCAAAAGGAAGCGATCAACTGGATACAGATTGAGGAGCCGGCATTGGTACAGGACATGACAAAGGAAGATATTGAAGTATTTCATGCGGTGTATGATGCTCTTTTACCATATAAAAAGGATGTACATATTTTATTACAGACATATTTTGGAGATGTCAGAGATATTTATGAAGATCTGCTCGCAATGCCTTTTGATGGAATTGGTCTGGATTTCTTAGAAGGAAAAGAAACAGTTGCATTGATCGAAAAGTATGGTTTTGCCAAAGATAAGATCTTATTTGCAGGACTTGTAAACGGAAAGAATATCTGGAAGAATCACTATGATAAAACGTTACAGGTTTTGGAAGGATTAAGACAAAAAGAGATTCAGGTAGTCTTATCGACTTCCTGCTCACTGCTTCATGTACCATATACATTGGAAAATGAAGAAAAGCTTGCAAAAGAATATCTTGATCACTTTGCATTTGCAAAAGAAAAATTAACAGAGTTACAAGAAATCGGTACATTAGCAGAAGTTAAAAATTATCAGGATGAAGAAGCCTATCGTAAGAATCAGAAGTTTTTTACCCGGAAAAGAGATTGTGATCATGATGAAGTGAAAGAAAGACTTTCTAAAGTAACTAAGAAGGATTATGTCCGTGTGCCAAAGCGCAGCAGCCGCCAGCAATTGCAAAAAGAAGTATTGGGACTGGGGGATTTTCCGACGACAACAATCGGATCTTTCCCGCAGACAAAAGATGTAAAAGCAAATCGTTCTGCTTACCGCAGAGGGGAGATAACCAGACAGGAATATGTGGATTTCAATAAGAAAAAAATAGCCGATTGTGTAAAATGGCAGGAAGATATCGGGTTGGATGTGCTTGTCCATGGTGAATACGAACGAAACGACATGGTTGAATATTTTGGAGAAGCATTAGGCGGTTTCCTCTTTACACAGAAAGCATGGGTACAGTCTTATGGAACGCGTTGTGTGAAACCACCGATCATCTGGGGAGATGTTTATCGTAAAAGTCCGATCACGGTAGAATGGTCTGTCTATGCACAATCTCTGACAAAAAAGCCGATGAAGGGAATGCTGACAGGACCGGTTACTATTTTGAACTGGTCATTTCCAAGAGAAGATATTTCCATCAAAGAGTCAATCTCACAGATTGCACTTGCGATCCGGGATGAAGTGCTTGATCTTGAAGAAAACGGAATCCGTGTGATCCAGATTGATGAAGCGGCATTGCGTGAAAAGCTCCCACTTCGTAAATCAGACTGGTATCGTGAATATCTTGATTTTGCAATTCCGGCATTCCGTCTGACACATAGCGGTGTGAAACCGGAAACACAGATCCACACACATATGTGCTATAGTGAGTTTACGGATATTATTCCGGCAATTGACGATATGGATGCGGATGTAATTACCTTTGAGGCATCACGTTCCGATCTTTTGATCTTAGATTCACTGCGTGAAAACCATTTTGAGACAGAAGTCGGTCCGGGTGTTTATGATATTCATTCGCCAAGAGTTCCGTCTGTTAAAGAGATTGTCAAAGCAGTCCGTATCATGTTGCAAAAGATTGAGAAAGAAAAATTATGGATCAATCCTGACTGTGGCTTAAAAACCAGAGGCGTCGCCGAAACAGATGCAAGTCTGCGCAATATGGTACAGGCAGCAAAAGAGATCCGGTCTTAACAGCAAAAAACGAAATACAAAGGAAGAGAGCTGGGCATATCAACGATATGTCGTAGTTCTCTTCCTTTTTTGCATATGTAGATGATGTTTATGCAGTTAGAGGATAACAAACTATTTCTGTTTTACAATCAGAAAGCACATATATCATTTGTTTGAAAGATTAATTTACAATAGAAAAACATTGTGTCATAATGACAACAGCAAAAGACATAATTGTATGAGATGGAAATAGAGCATATGACAGGAAAACAAATTCAGGAAAAATAACTTACAGAAAAAGCAGCAAAAAAGTTCAAACAGTTTAGAAAATCTTTTCAAAAAGCTGTTCTGTTTGTTTAGAATTACAATGTATTCTCTTTGATAAGAAAAATAAAGGAAGTGAAAGATATGGAATTACAGATTTTAGATGCCATACAGACAATACGGACACCGATACTGGATCGGTTGATGTGTTTTATTACAAGTTTAGGTTCTGCCGGCAGAGTGTGGATATTGCTGGCGGTTATTTTACTGATATTTCCAAAGTTAAGAAAGAGTGGCGTGATCATCTTAGCAGCATTAGTCGTTGATCTTATACTTTGTAATGGAATTTTGAAAAATCTGGTGGGAAGAACACGTCCCTTTGATGTCAATACTTCGGTTTCAATCCTGATCAATAAACCAAGAGATTTCTCTTTTCCATCCGGTCATACAGCCGTATCTTTTGCGGTAGTAGCAGCACTCTTCTTTTCAGGAGAGAAAAAGCTTTGGAAGATATCACTTGTGGCAGCTGTTTTGATTGCGTTTTCAAGATTGTATCTTTATGTGCATTATCCAACCGATATCCTTGGTGGAATTGTGGTTGGTATTCTGGCAGGTTACATCGGATATCGGGTTGTAGATTGGTTTCAGACATCCATATTGCATCGTGCCGATCAGGTACAATAACGAAATGTCTTATCTGTCATGATCCGGGCAAAGATCAATCCTAAAGGCAAAGCTAAAATGATCAATAAAGCAGAAGCCAGCCAGGATGCTGCGGAAGTAAGGTTCATGATGCCGAGATTATAAAAACCTTTATATAAATATAATCCGGGGATCATAATAACAATAGATGGAACCGTGATCGATATACGGGGATATCCGGCAACACCTTTTAATGTCGATGCAAGAATACCGGCAAGAAAAGCACCAATAGCGGCGGCAGCAGCCGGTGGCAGAGCACACAGATCGATCAGTTCAAGACGCAGAGTATTAGAAATCGCACCGATAATACTGGCTGCTGTAGCGAGACGGGCAGGACTGTTAAACATGATCGAAAAACCAAAGACTCCACAAAAACCCGCTATAAGACGAAACAGGATCCGCTGCCATAAAGCCAGATTAAGCGGAAGGAAAGGGATGGGCCTTAATCCAAGTAACATGGCCAGAATCCATGCTGTCATAGTTGATACGGTTACAATGATCAATGCGTAGGCAAGACGTTCTGTTCCGGAACGCATATCCAGTTTAGCAAGGTCAATGCCACTGGTAATAAATGGAAAACCAGGAATGATAAAAAGCATAGAACAAATATAACCGGCTTCATGTTGCAATTTGACAGAAAAGATCAGCTCTAAAAGCTTTAATAATGCAGTGTAGCTAAGACAGGCAGCCGATACAGAGGAAATAATGCATAAAAATAAAGTCAGGTGTTTTCTGGAAAGTTTTCCGCGAATATAATTTCCGATACCGGCACCTGCAAAAGCACAAAGCATTTCAACGATTCCACCACCAAGCAGAAAAGTAAAAGCACTACATGCTAAAGCAGCAGCAAAAGCTAATGTTGTTGGAGAATATAATCCATGCACTTTCTCAATATCGTCTAAAGCAGAATGGATAGCTTCACAGCTTTGAACGAGTTCTTTTTCATGAAAATGCGTAACAAATTTTTCTAAACGGTTTAACTGTGAAGTATTTACACCGGTATTTGTCAGGCATAAAGATTGATTGAAACTGTCATTTCCATCAAAACAGGTATAATTAATCGACATCAGCCCGATATCTACAGTACATGTCATGTTCATCAATTCAGAAAGCGTATTCATAGAACTGCGGACACGCCAGGCACCGGTTCCACAGGCAAGCATCATAATGCCAACTCTGCCGACAATAGATGCTTTTGCCGGTAAAGGTGCACGTAAGATCGGTGTTTTGTCTTTTTTGTCTGTATAATTGTGCCAGAGAATATCCATATGATTTTTTTTGACCGTAACCGGTTCGGTTTGATTCGTTTTGTATGTTATACTTTTCATAATAATCCCCATTTCTGTCTGTTCTATCTAGAGATCAAAACTGTTGCTTCCGGCTGTTTTAAGCATTTTTTCACGACAGGAAAGAACGAGTCCATCGATGATACCAAGATGTTGAAGCATTTTTGCTTCAAATTGATGGATTGGAAGAAGAACCCCCAGTTCATCAAACGATTTTCCGAATTTTGATCCGGTTTCCTGCCCGTAGAACACAACAGCAGAATATGCTTCCTTTTGTATTTCGTGAAAAGTAGACCAGATCACATCATATGCCTGTGCTTCTGTAAGATGAAGCTTTTTCGTATCCGGGAGAGCATATAGGATCAGAATACCTCTTTCTTTTTTCTCTTTACGCTCGGCAATTTCCATATCATGTGTATAATACCGAACAAGATCATAACCATCTGCTAAATATAATTTTGAACGAGGAGCAGCAGGATGAGTCAGATAGATCTCATGAAATTTTTTATATTCGTGCTTTGTAACAAATTTCTTCTGGCTGTCAAGTAAATTACCGGAAGCATCTGTTAAAAGAACCGGGTTTTCTCCGGCTTTTCCATGAAAACGCTTTGGAATCAGATATGCTTCTTTTAAAAGATCAAACATACTGCGATTACAAATTTCAAGTAGCAGTGCACTGACATCTCCGTTTTTATAAGCGTTTAATAAAACCTGTGCAAAGTGTTTTGAGTCAGGATCAACATAAAGCGGATTGTCTCCAAGATGATTATAAAAGGTATCCAGTAATCTTTCGCAGGAACTTTCTGAAGATAGGATCCTTGTAAATATTTTTTCTACTTCCTCTTCTTTTGGTAATACGAGTGACATGCTATCATCTCCTTGTACTTTCTTTTGATTCTTATTATAATAAGGTAAGAAACATATGTGAAAAGTATTTTTGATATAATAGATATATTATTTTGATATGTTTATATGGAGCAAAAGAATGGATATAAATTTTGAATATTATAAGATTTTTTATTATGTCGCAAAATATGGAAATTTTACAAAAGCCGCGGGTGTAATGAAGAACAGCCAGCCTAATATCACAAGAATGATAAATAGTCTGGAACATGAATTACAATGTACTTTATTTATCAGAACGAACAGAGGAGTAAAACTAACAACGGAGGGAGAAAAGCTTTATAACAGAGTATCTGCAGCAATGATGCAATTTCGGCTTGCAGAAGAGGAATTGTCGGATCATACAGGAATAGAACATGGCAGTATTGCTATTGGAGTCAGTGAGATTGCATTAAATCTGTATCTGTTAGAACATTTAAAAAAGTTTCATGCCAATTATCCGGGAGTCCGTTTAAAAATATGGAATCATACTACACCACAGGCAATTCAGGCTGTGAAGACCGGAGAAGTAGATCTTGCTGTTGTGACTTCTCCGGTCAGACTGGAAAATTCATTGCGACAGGTATGTTTACAAACATTTCATGAAATTTTAGTAGCAGGAAAAACATTTCAGGCATTGAAAGATCAGAGTCATTCAATTGCAATCTTAGAAAACTATCCATGGATCAGTATGGGGAAAAATACAGCGACACATACCTTTTATCAAAAAATATTTTATCAAAACGGACTGGCAATCGAACCGGAAATCGAAGCTGCAACAGCAGATCAGATCCTTTCTTTGGTAGAAAGTGAATTAGGTCTGGGTTTTTTGCCGGAAGAGATGGTAAAAGCCGGTCTGAAAAAGGGGAAAATCTTTCATGTGCCCATAAAAGAAGAAATACCGGATCGCTATATCAGCTTAGTATATGATCCGAAGTACCCGATGAGTACTGCTGCATACAAATTTAAGAAACAGTTGCATTCTGCATCCTGATTTTATGGCAGTTGACAGGTACCGGGGAAAAAAGTAAACTGACTATGTATATTTTTGAATAACAAAAGTTAAATGTGTAAATTGGGAGGAACTGTTATGAAAATTGGAATTTTAGGATATGGAAATTTGGGAAGAGGGGTTGAGTGTGCGATCAGACAGAATCCTGATATGGAGCTTGTCGCAGTATTTACAAGACGTGCACCTGAAAGTGTTTCTATTCTTACAAAAGATGCAAAAGTGTGTTCAGTAGCAGATGTAGAAGAATGGAAAGATAAGATTGATGTCATGATCTTATGTGGCGGAAGTGCTACGGATCTTCCGGAGCAGACACCAAAATATGCACAGATGTTTAATGTTGTAGACAGTTTTGATACACATGCAAAAATTCCAGAGCATTTTGAAAAGGTAGATGCAGCAGCGAAAAAAAGCGGCCATGTCGGCATTATTTCAGTTGGCTGGGATCCGGGAATGTTCTCTTTAAACAGAATGTATGCAAATGCGATCCTGCCGGAAGGAAAGGATTATACGTTCTGGGGAAAAGGAGTCAGTCAGGGACATTCTGATGCGATCCGTCGTGTGGAAGGAGTCAAAGATGGAAAGCAATATACGATTCCGGTAGAAGCAGCATTAGAAGCAGTCAGAAATGGAGAAAATCCGGAACTGACAACAAGACAGAAGCATACAAGAGAGTGTTTTGTGGTACTTGAAGAAGGAGCTGATCCTGCTAAAGTGGAAGAAACGATCAAAACTATGCCGAATTATTTTGCTGACTATGATACAACCGTTCATTTTATCAGCGAAGACGAATTAAAAGAAAAGCATAGTGGAATCCCACATGGTGGTTTTGTAATCCGTTCCGGTAAGACAGGCTGGGATCAGGAGAACAGTCATGTGATCGAGTACAGCTTAAAGCTTGATTCTAACCCTGAGTTTACTTCCTGTGTGATAGTGGCATATGCAAGAGCAGCCTATCGTCTGTATCAGGAAGGACAAAAAGGCTGCAAGACTGTTTTTGATATCGCACCGGCTTATCTGAGTGCAAAGGATGGAGCCCAATTACGAAAAACACTTCTGTAACAGACAAATAATGATTAGACAGATCCTTTTTTGGTGCATTAGTCGGAAGATGACAGGATACCGGGAACGGATTTTCATGAAGGAGAAAATGCCGATGCACTTGTTTATGAATTGCAAGATATGGAAAAAGCCATCGCAGGAGACAGAAAACGAATGCATTTGGATTATACGAAAGATGTCATGGACTTGATGACAGAATTCAGAGGTACATGGGGAATGAAATATCCTGAGGAAGAAAAAACAGATAGTTAAAGGAGTAAAAATGTATAAGAGATTCAGAAAGAAAAAAATCATATTGCCTCTTTTGGTGTTTTTATCAGGTATGAGCATTCTTGGTTTGACAACCTATCACATGATAAAAGAACAGCAAAAACATGATCGGACGCTGGCCGATCTGAATGCAATGATATATGCGGAACGTATGAAAGCAGATATAGAGGAAGGAATTCGTGCGACCGACACATTAAAGCAGATTTTGATCAGTGAAGAGGGGCGGATCAATAAATTTGAACAGGTTGCAAAAAATATGATGACGGATTATATCCAAAGTATTCAGATTGCCCCAAAAGGTGTCGTAACAGAGATTTATCCGATAAAAGGCAACGAGCTCGGGAAAATCGATCTGATCAATGACAAGGATCGGGGGCAGATTTCGCGTTATGCCATAGATAATCAAATGATTGTGATGCAGGGACCTTTTAAAATGAAGCAGGATGGATGTGGTATTGCTGTCAGAAATCCGGTGTATCTGAAAAATAAGAAAGGACACAGATCATTTTGGGGATTTACGATTGTGATCATTCGTGTGCCGGATATTTTTTCGGATACGATAAATGCGTTGATGGATTTTGGATACCAATATTGACTATCAAAAACAGTCTCTCCATGGGAAACAGACTATGAGGTGATTGATCATTCGAAGGGAAAAATCAGTGATCCGGTTTCTTATGTATTTGAAATGGGCGGAGTTCAATGGAAACTTGAGGTTATGCCAAAGACCGGTTGGTTAAGAGGAGAGGATCTGCCAGGTGTGGTTGGTGGCGGACTGCTGATTGTTTTTCTTTTGACAGGTTTTACAGGGGCTCTTCTGATCCTGGATGAACACCGGAAAAGGTTTAAATTGCTTGCTGTTACAGATGCATTGACCGGCATTTATAACCGACATGGATTTGATGAACAGGTAAGTCTGTATTTAACGCAACATCCTAGGGAAAATTGTGTTGATATTCAATTTGATGTGGATGATTTTAAGATGATAAATGATATGTATGGTCACGTTTCCGGGGACAAAGCATTACAGATCTTGGCGAAGCAGATGAAAGAAACATTACCGGAGAATGCGATACTTGGACGTAGTGGTGGAGATGAGTTTTGTGCCTTTCTCCCGAATAGTAATTGCAAAGAGGCAAAATCGTGTATTGAACAATTTGCAAAGATGAAAAGAACGTTTCTATATGAGGGAAAAGAAAGAAATTTTAGCATTTCACTGGGATATGCAGAATATCCGTTACATGCAGATAATTATACAAAACTTAAGAGTTGTGCCGATGCAGCTCTTTATGAAGTTAAGCTGAGGGGAAAACAAGGTTGTCTGGCATACCAGACAGATTTTCGCTTGGAAGTCCGTACACAGCTTGGATTTGCATTGAATGACATATCGGAAAATTTACCGGGAGCATTTATTATTTATAAGGCAGATAAAGAAGATGATGAAATCTTATATGCGAATCGTGAATTACTCCGCATATTAAAGTGTGACAGTCTGGATATGTTATTAAAGTATACAAACGGAAGTTTTCGTAATCTGATTCGTGAGCAGGAAAGAGAAGATATTGAACAAAGGATCTGGGAACAGATCGAAGATGGTCATAGTAATGATTATGTTTATTATCATATGAAAAAAGAGGATGGAAGCTTTATACATGTGCTTGACCATGGCAGGATTGTCGAAAATGGACGTTATGGAAAAGTATTTTATGTTTTGATCATGGATTTTGACTCAATGAACAGACATTTTAAAGATCCGTTTCTATAGAAAAACAAGGCAGCATGGCTAATGCTGCCTTGTTTTTTTGAAATCTCCAAGTTGTATCGTATTACGAAGGATTAACCTGGTTGGTATCATTTTGTAGTTAATTGAAATCAGAGTTTGGTGGAGAGAGGTGTGGGTATTTTAGAAAATATTTGCCCTGTCAATAACCACATGGTCTGATATGCATATTTTAATAATAAGAAGATAATTTCTTCTGGTACTCTTCTCAAAATGCAAACGAGAATGATAGGGAAAATCAAGGGGAATGAGAGAAAGGAAGGCTTTTATGTTTAAAAATTGTGTGTTTAAAGTAAGTGTCAGCACTTGTGAATGGGCAAAAAAAGCCGGATTCAGAGCAATAAAGACTATGGCGCAGACTGCATTATCATTGATTGCTGTTGGCAGTACGATTGCAACAGTAGACTGGAAAGTGGCTTTTTCCTCTGCGATTGTTGCAGGTGTGATCAGTCTGCTTACTTCGATTGCCGGACTGCCGGAAGTAAAAAGCAGCGAAGAAAGCACCAAATGATGTAAGAAGGTACAAAAAAGGAGGCAGAAATAATGAAAAAAGAACATGATATCCGGATTGACAGAACTATGCTGCATCCATGGCTTGACTATCGGCTTGGAATCTTATTAAAGAAATGTGCAAAAAAGAGAATTTATCTGATCATTACGGAAGGATATCGAAGCAAAGCCTATCAGGACGCTCTTTATGCCAAAGGCAGGACAAAACCCGGTAAAGTTGTAACAAATGCCAAAGGCAGCACCTATTCCAGCCAGCATATGTGGGGGATCGCTTTTGATATTGCGATCAATGACAGCAGGCTTTTATATGATCATGCCATGTTAAAAAAAGTAGCCAAAATCGCAAAAAAGATTGGCCTTGGCTGGGGTGGTGACTGGAGATCCATTGTTGATACACCGCATTTTTACCTGACAAAATGGGGAAGTACGACAGCAACATTAAAAACAATATACACTACACCGGATGTTTTTCGAAAGACATGGAAAAAGAAAGTAAAACGAAGCAAAGGACTTCTTCTTTGGAAGGCACAGTCTAAACTGACCGGATGTTATTTAAGAATTCCGAATGGTGCAACTGTTGATGTTTTATATGCAAAAGGATGGTATATGAAAGTACGGTATCGTGGAAAAGTAGGATATGTAAATCGAAAATTTGTAAAATAAGCAGAATGATTATGACAAATAACCGGTAACCGGTCCGGCGTTCTAAAGGTTGTTATTTTGAAAATAAGAATAGAGGGTGCTGTAAAAAACTTTTTTGTGGCACCTTTTCGGTATTTAACAATTTACGTTATCTTGCAATATAGTTTTTATAATGATAGTGCAATGAAAAATTGCGAAATATAACAATTTTATTGGAGGACGAGTAGAGGAAATGCTCCTACAGATAGTGCTCTAATACTTTTTGATTCTAGAATACTGTGCAGCGGGAATTGGAAGTGTATCATTTGTTTGTAGCACAACTTCAAAGCGGCGAATAGAAAGAATATATTTTGTATTTACCAAATAACAGCGGTGCAATGGATAAAATTCTTCCGGTAAGACTTCCAAAAGTTTATGAATGGAAATGTTGCAGGTAATGATTTTATCAAAGCACACAAGTTCTTAAAACTCTCCTGGAGCTGGTCTGCTCATATTTTTCCGAAGAACAGTTTACACTATCGGTGTGTTTCGAATGCTTGTTAATCAAATAGAAATATGCTATGCTAAAATTAATTATGATTTGATTAATTTTAAGGGGGGTACAGAATATGAAATATAATCTGTCAGATCGAATATTGAGGGAACTTTCTTTTTTGGCACACAAATATTCTGTCACCAAAATTGTACTATTTGGTTCCCGCGCGCGGGGCACAAATACAGAACGAAGTGATATAGATATTGCGGTATATGGTGGAGAGTTTGATCGGTTTTATTGGGATGTTAAAGAAAAAATACATTCGCTTCTAATGTTTGATATTGTACAGGCAGATGTGGCGATTTCAGATGAATTGAAACAAGAAATAGAAAAGGATGGTGTTACAATTTATGAAAAAGCTTGATAACTTTACAAATTGTTTGTCGATATTAGAAAATGCAGATTTTAAACTTGCAGAAACGAATGATATATATCGAACAGGGATTATTGGACAATTTAATCTAACCTTTGAACTTGCTTGGAAAGCTTTACAGGCAATTATGAGAATGCACAGTGTAGAAGGGGCTTTTACAGGATCTCCTCGTGAAATTTTACAGCTTGGTTATCGAATTGGATTTATCAATGATTCTGAAGTATGGCTGCTTATGTTAAAAAAACGGAATACTTCTGTTCATATATATAATGAAGATGAAGTTGATGAAATGATTATGCTGATACGTGACAGTTTTATTCCGGCTTTTATTGCTCTTAAGGATATGTTGGTAAAAAAGCTTGATGAGGCTGAAAGTGATTGGAGGTAAGATAGACGCAGGCCGTGTTTTATGGCTTGCGTTTATTTGGTTCATCCACGGAGACTTTTTAGAAAGTTTTGGGAAAACATTTTTATGACAATGGAAAATATAGGAAAATCGGAATTTATAAAGGAGAATATTGATGAAATTATTTTTATGTTCGCACTTTTCAAGTGTAGGAAGTCTGATAAAGGAAGAAATTGAAAATAAGAAAGTCGCATTTATTCCAACAGCTTCACTGCGTGAAGGCTACACCGGTTATGTCGGCTCGGCTCGAAAATTATTCAAAAAGTTGGGAGCGATCGTAACTGAAATTGATATTTCAACGGAGGCTTATTCAACGATACAGTCTGTTTTTGAAGAAGCAGATGTGATATATTTTACCGGCGGAAATTCTTTCTTTCTTATGGACCAGCTCCGTAAAACGGGAACTGATGGACTGCTGAAAAAGGAATTGGCAAATGGAAAATTGATGATCGGCGAGTCGGCAGGCGCAATTATATGCGCTCCAAGCATCCAATATATCGAGCAAATGGATGAAAAGCCGGAGGACTACTCACAAGAAGATGATGCAGGGATTGATTTGATTGATTTCTATGTTCTTCCGCATTATCTTACAGCACCATTTAAGAAAGTTACCGAGAAAATAATGACTGAGTTTTCGGATTTGAATCTATGCCCGATTAACAACCGTCAGGGAATTGTAATTGATGGTGAAGGTTCAAAGGTTATTTGCAAAGACTAATTTGAAAATTCCTGTTTTTGAAACTGGAAAATCGGAAGCTGAGGAGATAGACTATTGAGAACATATGAGAATAAAGACGAGCTTAAAAACGAGATAAATAAAAGCTTTGCAAAATATATTTCAGAATTTAATGATATTCCGGAGCATTTAAAAGATAAGAGAATTGATGAGATCGATCGAACTCCGGCAGAAAATCTTGCTTATCAGGTTGGCTGGACAACTCTTGTTATTAAATGGGAATCAGACGAAAGAAAGGGTATTCCTGTTAAAACTCCTTCGGATAATTTTAAGTGGAATCAGCTTGGCGAATTATATCAATGGTTCACAGATACATATGCTCAGCTGTCACTGCAAGAATTGAAAGACAGATTGAATGAGAATATCAACTCTATTTATGCAATGATTGATTCTCTGAGTGAGGAAGAATTATTTAAACCACATATGAGAAAATGGGCTGACGAAGCAACTAAAACAGCTGTCTGGGAAGTATACAAATTCATACATGTTAATACAGTTGCTCCGTTCGGAACCTTTAGAACCAAGATTAGAAAATGGAAAAAGATTGCACTATAACTTCAAGTTTGTCTGGGAATTGCTGTAAATAACTATATAAGAGGATAACAATGCTTATAAAGATTTATGATAAAATACCAGAGGAAGCAAAGATGATACGGGAAGCAGTATTCATGAAAGAACAGGGATTTAAGGGCGAATTTGATGAGATAGATCACCTGGCAAAACACGTGTTACTTTTTTGTGGTGACACCCCGGTAGCAACCTGCAGATTCTTTTTTTCTCATGAGAGGGAATGCTATGTTATTGGAAGAATTGCAATGCGTAAAGAATTCCGGGGAAAACGATATGGGGAAAGGTGTTACAAGGTGCAGAAAAAGCAGTTAGTGATCTCGGAGGTGAAAAGGTAGAATTGTCTGCACAATGTCGTGTGGCAGATTTTTATAAAAAACAGGGATATATGGAGTTGAATGATATTCATATGGACGAAGAATGTCCACATACATGGATGCGGAAAGAACTACAATAATTATCAGAGGGGGGCGAAGATCAAAATATAAAGCGCAAGGGAATGGATAAAAGAAAATTATGAAACTAGAAGTGACATCACGAATCTCGGTATTCAAAAAATCTGAATCACATAGATTGTGTGACGGATGCATGTCAATTATTGAAAAAACTCAAATGGGTTAGTATTGGCAAAACTGCCTGTTTTGGGTTAGAATAGATTATGTTATTAATTTTCATTGCAAGTTAATTATAACAGAAAGAAGGACCTTGTGGGTTATAATAACTCCCTGGTCCTTCTTTTTTTTCGGAACTATTCTTTTTTCACAGTCCCTGAAAAGATGTTTATGCTTCGAGAATGGTTAAAAATTCTCTGGCAGTTACAATGTTTGATTTGTCAGGAAAATGTTTGATATTTCCGGTAATCAGGTAAGCATTATCCGCTTCTTTTTCAAAAACAACTTCGTAAAAGGGAAGATCTTTTATGTCTGGAAGAACTTCACCGGATGGAGAAGGAGTGATATTTTCTCCGATGGATGTGATGGTATCGAGTAGAGTACGAACGACATCTTCAGAAAAGTGAAATTTTTTTCTGCGAAGAACTTCATTATATTCTGCAAGAATACCATCGTTGGAGAAAAGCCTGCTTACAACTTGAACAGTTGCGGCATTTTCGTGACTGGATAATAAAGCGGAAACAAGGATATTTGTGTCAATAACGGCATAATAAGTCATACATCATCCTACCCATAGCGGGCTTTTTGTATTTCTGCGTTGATCTCGTCAAGAGACATATACTGAATGCTATTTTGTTTTGCTTCCTGGCAGAGTGTCATAAAAGCATTGCGTCCCTGCTCGCGGTCGGTAAATGCGGAAGAAGCCTGAATTTCAAAAGGTATTTTTTTGATATCATACAAAAAATCAACGACCTTTTAAAGCATCAGTTGGGTTTGGGAGAGTGATGAGATTGGAATCAGATAATATAAGCATTCCAATATGGGAAAAAGCGATGGTGGCACAGATCGTAATATAAGATTTTACATTTCCCCCCTTTTATGCTATGATTAAATTTGAGTTTTGTGACTTATTTATAAAGAAATCGACCAGATTGTGGATGCTTTGAAAGTGGTTTAATTTTTTTTGCTCTCAAAAAATTGGTACATGATTGGTACATAAACGAGATGCCAAAACCCGCAAGCTCCGTAAAATCAAGGTTTACAAGAAAGGAAAGATAGAAAATGAAACTAGGAATCGTAATTTCAGTACCAATTTCACGTATCTTTACATATCTCTATAAAAGCCTATAAAGCCTTATATTATCAGTGTTTGAGCAATTTGAAAGTAACATATATCTCTATGCAAATTTATGTATCTTAATGGCAAAATTGTGTAGTGATTGTGTAGTAACTGTGTAAGTAAGTTTGGTACAAAAATAGAATATTAGGACATCTAAATAAGCCCACATACTTGTATTTATTATGAGTATGTGGGCTTATTTTAGTGCCTTAAAATTCAAGGTAAGGAAATATGCATAAAAGTCATTTGAAGCCGAATATGAGCCATATAAGCACATTTAAGCCATTATATAACGTGGTATAAGAAATAGTGATTTCATTTGAAGAATTGGAGGAAGAAACATATTGAAAGAAGAAATTATTAAGCCTGGTATTGTAAGACGGATTATTGAAAGAGTTGAAAATGAGAATGGATTGGTTATATCGCCAGAGACAACAGATATTATTCTGACAGCATTTTTAGATACTGTAGCAGATATTTTATCTGAAGGTGATAGCATCAAATTAAAAGGTTATATGACTATCTATCCACAGCTATATAAATCAAAGCAGATTAAGAATGTAGCGGATCAATCAATAGTCAATATTCCAGCACGATATAAGGCGAAAATTAAGACAGGTACAAAACTGAATAATGCGTGTAAAAATCTATCAAAGGAAGGAAAATAGAATATATGGTAAATCAGAGAGATATTGTAAACAGAATTGCCGATAAGACAGGTCTTTATAAGAAGGATATAAAAGAAATGTTGCTTGCTTTTAAGGAAGTTATGGTTAATGTAATTGAAGAGGATGAATCAATGTTTCTGAAAGAAATATTCACACTTAAAACCATAACAAAGAAGCCACGAAAAAGATATATAGCACCTTATGGAAAAACTATTATGGAAAAAGAACATAAGATAGTGAAGATATTACCAGGTTCAAGACTTACAGAGATTGTGAGGGATAACCAGAATGATACAGAGGATTGATTTAAAAGATAGAATTGCAATTTTGACAGAAGAAAATATTTGTGATTTATTGAATCTATATGGAGAATTAAATATAGATAGGTTATCTCAGATAGTAAATAACCATATCAGAGTTGCAATAGATGAAATAAAGGAGGATTCAAAATGATTAAGGATTTAGAGGAGAAGAAAAAGATAATTGAAACATTAACGGTTTCTATGTGTTCTGCACCAATGACACCGAATAAGAGTTTTATTCTGACTGAATGGTATAAAAAATGGGGAGATTTCAGTAGAGAAACTAAAAAGGATATGCGTTTAAGGTTGTATAAAGGACATTTAGTTAAATCCACAACGCAAGCAAAATTAGATGGTGAAAATTGTGTATGGGAATATCTTGAACTTGATGAAATTTTGCAAAAAACTATTGATGAATACACTAATAAGTATGCAATTATGAAATCACACAAAGGAACAGTTAGAAAAAATATATCAGTTTTTGTTAAAGATTTAGAAGCATACAGAACATCATGTGTAAATAATCTTAATGCAATATTAGAGGAACGTGAAAGTAGCTATTTTGCGGTAAATACAAGTTCATATTTGAAACATTATAAGAGTGGCAAGCTAACCAAAGGATTGCTTGATCTTGCTAAATATTCTTTGATTTATAACAACAAGAAACTTTATAGCGGTACATATGATGATATATTGTGGTTTCTTGGAAAGGGTAACAAGTGAATTACAATCGGCAGACATATACCGATTCTAAACAAATGTATGGATATTTCCCAACAGGCAGGAAGTAAAAGAAAGTCTGTATCAGAGTTCAAGAATATCTAACGTGCAATTCTGCACATTTCTCAATGAGAAATTGAATAAATTTGACTGCTGCACATAGCGGTCTATTAAGGTGCGTCATTTATGCCGTACCTTTTTCTTGACCTCTGATTCGATAAAAAGGAGGAAAATGTATAATGCAATTTATAGATGTGTGGAGGAAACACACAGAATAGGACAACATATAATCGTTGAGCCTTTTATCTGCTTATCAGTAAAGCATAAATCATCTGCATAGCATTATCAGAGAATATTATATAAATATTATTTAAAAGTAAGCGGAGGATTTATAGATGTCAAAAGGAATTTACTATAACTATGACTTAGATGAATGTAATTGGTTATTTAAGCATGGAATCAAACCTATTGGCTGTGGTAAGCATGAGAAAACAGGAAATACATTTATTATATTTCTGATAAACAAAAAGTACAATGAATTAGACCAACAGTACAAAGAAGAAAGAAATAATACAAAGTAGATGTTATTACCCCATTAGGGGTATAAAAAGGATCTCTTTTAGTAAATGTATCTCCTTTAATAGCAGTACCGAAATCGTCAAATTTTGACGTTTTGAACACTTAGGTTTTTACATAAAAGGGCAATTTTTGCCGTTTTTGGTACTTAGGAGAAAGGACAACGTATTATTATGTTAAAGATTTTTATAAGTAAGGAAATTGATTTAGATTCAAAAGAGTTATCTGTGATAGCTGCCTTGAATGGATTATATAGCAACAAGCAAGATTATCTGATTACTTCTGTTAGTGGTATTGGATATTTTCTGTCTGGTAGTTTTTTGAAAAGAACAGTAAGACGAGATAGAAGTATTGCTGATAATATCAAGGGTGCTTTGCAGTCTCTTAATGATAGAAAGATAATTGAAATAATTGAACAGGATGGAGATAATTATATTATTTCTAATAACGGATTAGAGGTCGATACTGAAAATCAGAAATTTGTTGTAGTGGAATTATGGGAAATGCAACATATTTTCACTAATGCAAAAATGCCTTTTAATCTGTTTACATTCTTTGTAGATTTGGTTGGAACAATCAATAATAAGACGAAAGAATGGCATATGTCACAAGACGATATGGCTTCACAATGGGGATGCAGTAAACGTACTGTGAATGATTACTTGGAGCAATTAGAAGAAATGAAGCTGATATATCTTTACAGGCATAGGAAACGTAGGACTGACGGAACATACCATAAAGTCAACAATTCCTATGGAAGATATGCGGATGCTTCACTTGTCATACAAGAAGCTGAAAAATATGTGGAATCAGTTGAGTGTGAAGATGATTATGAGAAGATTGATAGAAGGTCAATTAAACTTAGATACAATGCTTTTTGTAATGGTGCGAAAAGGTATCAAAATAATCCTGCTGCAATCGTGCAGTTATTAGAAGAATGTCGCAAATATAATAAGTCGTTGGATTACAAGCCGATAGAAACATTGGATTCAGATGGTAAATTTAAGGAAGCTGATAAATTGGATTTATCTGTATTTGATAACATTCCGCAAGATTTTGTAGAATGTTCAGATGAATGGGGCGAGGCTGATCCATTGACACATAAAAAATAATATAGAGTTTGTAAATCAAACTGTTTGTGAGAAGAGTGTAGGTTAATACTTGCACTCTTTTATTATGTCCAGAATCAAATCTGATTCTGAAAATTCTTACTGCTTCCGATGGGAGCAAGTCTATTATCGAAAGGAAAAATCAAATTATGAACAATACAGCAAAAATATGTAAGAAATGTGGGAGAGAACTCCCAATAGAAAGGTTTGGAATAAACCATAATTATACAAGATGTGTATGTAAAGAGTGCTTCAATGAAGGAATGCGAGAAAAGCGTTATCAACAAAGACTGTCGGATGGCTTGGAAATATATCATAAAGATAAGTCTATGAGGATAAAACGAAAATATAAGAAACCATACCATTTTCAGATATTGTATAGGTCGGAATCGGGTATTCCGAATATTGCAAAAGATGAAGTGTTTGTGCGTTTATTTGACTATAAATCTGTATGGACTTCCAATTATGGCAGGATAATTCAGAAGTTGGATGATGGCACATATCAACTTGTAAAAGGTGTATATTCAAGAACAACAAAGGAATTGACCTACACATTAGATAGGAATGTTTATTTCAAGTCTAAGAACAGATGGGGATATAGGAAGGAGAAAGTAACTGCCAGTAGCCTTGTAATTCAGATGTTTGTTGTAAATTATGACATGAAAAACAATACAATGGTATGGCATAAGAACAATGATATGAAGGATAATTACTACAAGCATTTATTCCCAGTCACAGATAAACAATACAATGAGATTTTGAGGGTACATGAACAGGACGGAACAATCACAGATAAACAGATTATGGAGAATGTCAATGCGGTAGAGTTTAAACCCGATGATTGGAAGCCTTGGTACAATAAAAGAACTTATGAAGGTGTAGGTTATGTAGGAGGAGATATTGATTATGAATCATACTCATTTATCAAGTGGAAGAATATGATCCAGAGGTGCTACAGTGATGTTGTGCATAAATTAAAGCCTTATTACATGGATAAGGAAGTTTGTATTGAATGGCAGAACTACCAAAATTTCAAGATATGGTTTGATGCACATTACATTCCTGGAACTAAGGTTGATCTTGACAAAGATCTTCTCTATAAGGAAGGTAATATATACAGTCCAGAAACGTGTGCATTTATGACTCATTTCTTGAATACAGTATTTGAAGATAGAGGAATTGAAAGCAATATCCAGCAGAATGATGATGGTACATATTCAGTATCAATAAATGTTCTTAATAAGAAAGTGGATATAGGTGTATTCGACACAGAGGAAGAAGCACATACTGGATTTATTGATGGTAAGATTGATTATATTTGTGACCTTGCAGAAAAGTGTAAGGGCAAAGTGCCAAATTATGTGTATGAAGGTATGCTGAATTATAAGATTGAGATTACAGATTAGGAGAATGGATAAATATATTGGATAGTATGTTTTATTATGAATAAATAACAAAATGATGTGGTTGTATTGATGAAAACTACAGTATATAGTGTTTTTTAAAGAAAAATTGTTGAAATCTAAAGAAAATGCTGGAAAGTATGTTACAATAAGGACAAGCTACTTAGAAAATTCTAAAGAAGTGCTTGCATAGTATGTATTGAGATGATACAATTATAAATGAGATAGTCTAAGAAATAGGTGGATTAGTTATAATATCCATACGTCCTGTAGAGGCAGTATTGTTAGGTTGTCTTGCATATGCAAGACAATTTTTATATATGAATAATTTGAAGGCAAGGCAAATGATGTACAATGGAAAAATTGAAAGATGTAGTATTAAGAAGAAAAAGAAAATAAATATAAAATCATTACTTTTATGGTATTTAGGAATAGTTATTTCTTTTTTACCAATTCTAATTGATATGATTGTATATTTATCTAAAAATGAAAACTTCACTAAGCAATACTGGATTGGGGTTTGTCTTAGGGGAGATGTGCTTTGGATTTTAGCAACTATTATCATACTTACAGCAATAGATTATTTTAGTAATGATGAGAAAAAAGGAACACTTAAATTAGTATGTGCAATTATCGGTATGGTGTTATGGGGAGTTGTATTTGCCGTTTGGAGTGTTTTTAAATATATTTATACTGTGGATTATGAAGGGAATTTTCCTATTATTGTAACATTTGCAGTTTCAGCAATTACATTAATGTGTTGTTCTCCATTACAAATTAAGATAGAGGAGGTAAAAGATTGATAATTTATTTTATAATTATATTATTGGTATTATTGTTTTTTGTTAGTGTTGTTCCAATTATGCAACTTCTTATATCTAATATGAATGCAGCAGATAAAGTTGAATACGAATTTCCATCGGAATTGTTTAGTAGCGATATGAAGGAATTGAAATATGAAAATATAAGTGATTCAAGAATTAATAGAATATCCATTCAGAATAGAGGGTCTGTTCGTTTGGCACAAGGAAATATTTTATCAAAAACAAGTTTGGAGGATAGAAAGGCAAAAGCTTATTCTGTTGAGTTGCCTTAAAAATAGGTATGAAGTTTGAAGAATATTGGAATGATATTTGCAAGATACATTTATTTACCAAACACTATTTGCTGTTGGCTGAAGAATTAGCCACCGAAGGGGATTTATTTTTACAACCATTGAAGGAACATAGGGATGCATACGATCATGTGATTAGAGTATATGCGACACGAAAAGGAATAAACAAAGTAAAAGATTCTGATTTATATATGCAAAAAAACATGACTAAAGCATTAGGGCATGAGTATAGAGCTTTTTTTGATACAGCAGATTGGTTAACATTGATTTGTAGAGAAAAAATAAATAATCTTCTTTACGGAAAGAGTAGAGAAGAAATTGAAAAAAAGTATTCAAAGTATAAAGAATTAAAGAAAATGCTCCTGGAACTACCGAATGAGATTGCTCAGTTACGTGAAAACAAAGATGTTGGAAAAGATAACATATCTCTTTTGGATGAAGTGGATCAATATGTGAAGATATTAGATAAATTGCTTTTATATTATAATGAATTGGTAATTGCAATCGAAAGGTTATAATGGATGGAATTAGTAATTATATAATATGTATTTAATTATGTAGGGTATATTGGATATTAGTTTATCTGATATGCCCTATTTTTTTTACTTTTTTGTTGGTGGATATGGTAAAATGGAGCATATAATCAATAATGTTGGGAGAAGTAAAAATGAGTGTTATATTTGGATATGTTATGGATAAGAAGGTTTATTTAGCAGCGGACAATAGAATAACAGATGCAGAGGGTAAATTCATATCGGATGATGATATAAAAATAGAAGTGGTTAATAATAATACGGCTGTAGTTTTTGCTGGAAACTATGGAGCACAATCTTTTTTTATGAAGTGCTATAAAGATATGCAAGGTTATCAAAATTGGTTTGTTAATGATCTTGCAAGTAATATATATTCGATGTGTAATGCAATTATCAATATGGATACTGAATGGGCAAAACTAATAGCAAATAGTAATGCTTGTTTTTTGGTTGCAGGAAGAACTGTAGATAGGAAAGCAAAATTGTTTGCAGTTACATTGAGGAAAAAACATATAGATTTAAAGCCAGTTTCAA
Source organism: Jutongia hominis (assembly GCF_014384965.1). GTDB lineage: Bacteria > Bacillota > Clostridia > Lachnospirales > Lachnospiraceae > Butyribacter > Butyribacter hominis. The sequence continues at coordinate 112,185 of NZ_JACRSW010000035.1, read as the reverse complement.
TGATGTTATTTCATCCTAATGATTGTGACTTTCAAACATGTGCAAATATTTTATGCAAAAACATAAAACAATATCCTGATGATTTTTCAAAATATACAATACATGAGATTTCAAAAATAAGTAATTTAGTAAGTGATTCTGGGAATGTGTGGATGTTTGATACAAAAAATGATGAAAGTACATTTGTTGCTTTGTAATTTATTATAATGGTTGGTCTGTATCAGATGGAATATATCTGACAATATCGCAAATATCACAATCAAGAATCCGACATAGATCATTAAGTGTCTTGGTAGATACATCTTTATTGTGTTTCAATCGGTGGAGTGTGCTGTGTGACATATGGTATTTATTTGTAAGTGTGTACAAGTTTTCACTTGATTTTTCAAGTGTATTCCAAAATGGTGAATAGTCAATCATCATAGCACCTCCGTTTCGCTAGTATATGAAACAAGTGTACTTTGTATTCTTTTACTTGAATGTCTTCGCAAAAACGAATATAATGAAAGTGTGAAGCTTTATAGTTATGAAAAAAATAAGAAGAGGAGAAATATGAGCTATGGCTATGATTAAGTGCCCTGAATGTGGTAAAGAAATTTCAGATCATGCAAAGGTGTGCCCTGAATGCGGATTTGCAATAAAAAAGAAGAGGGGAAAAGTGATTTTAATTGTTGCAATTGCTATTATAGTTCTTGTGATAGTGTCAACTGCTATTGTATTTATTTATAGAAATAAAGAAAAGCAAGAAAAGATAACTTCTATAAATGAAGTAATTCAGGAAATTGGAAAAGGCAACTTACCATCTCAAGATGCATATAATCAAATTATTTCCGACTATAATTCATTATCAGATACCGATAAAACTGAGATTGGTAATTGGAAAGTAGTAAGTAATTTGAAAGGGATTGATTTAGAGAAAGTTAACAAGATTTCTGAAAAAATTAATAAAATTAGCGATTCTAGTCCGTTTAATGAAATTGTCGAATTAAAAGAAGAGGTTGATTTGTTAGATTCTAATGTTCAGCAGTATATTGATTCTAGTAAATTAGAGAATTTAATGAAATTGACAGATATAGAAGAGGCAGCTTTAGCAGCATGTAAGAATATTAAATCTGTAATGAAAAATCAAGATAGTTTTGAAGTACAAAAGGTCACAGTAAAAAATGATCTTGATAAAAAGAATTTTTATTGGGTGCTTGTTGAATATTCTGGAACAAATAGTTTTGGAGGAACGTTAGATAAGACATCATGTTTTGGAATAACTTCAGATTTCGAAGATCCGTTTTTTGGTCTGGCACAAATAACTGGATATACCGACTATCTTGATAGTACAACATCATATAATGAATATACAAAATGTACAAAAAAAGAAGAAATAGTTGATCCAGATAAAATTACATACTATTTAAACAACTAAGCAGAATTACAGGGACTATTACCAAATGTAGTAGTCCCTTTTTTCTCATATTTCCTTTATTCTATGTGTAAATTCTGGATAAAAATTGCATAGACGATAACTTGCTATGGTGCATTTACGTTAGGGGGAGAGGATTTTGCAATTGATTTTATGACTCTGGTATAATAAAATAACGTAAATTATGGGTATAGGCGCAGGCTGACAGGTACTTATTTCTGCCATAGTTTTTCAGTACCCGGTATATAGCTAGGTACTTAAATCCCTGTGACTTAAGTGTACCCCCTCCCTGTTATAGGCTATTATCCTTTGCAAAAATAAGCGATTTTGAGATCAAATTGGCTTTGTAATTGCGTAGCTGATTAAGTTTACCTATGATGTATTATGAAGCAGATTTGGTGCGATTTCTATTGATTTTCTCTAAGGATATGGGGTTGTTTTTGTGGGGGACTGCATTTGGATTACCTTAAAATATCGTAAGAGTGTACTTATAGGTGGTTATAGGAATTTTACTGCGGAAAATATCGGTAAGGTGGAAATCGTCAGTCGGTATGTGTAACAACCAACTATATGACGGGAGAGAAAAATAAAGTCTTTTTGTGGTTTTTACTACCCCCTGACACGCTATATTATACTAAAAATTAAATCAAGTTCGATAGTCTGCTAAAACAATAGTAACATGTGAATACATCTACTATAGGTTATTTAAACGATACTAAACTATTCTAAAATGTAAATATACCCCACCCATATTTTGCATAGTAAAAATATATAATAAAAGTGTAGTCATATATAAAGACTGCACTTTTATTTTTTTAGGCTTCTTTTATCCTCTTGACTTTTTCCGTCTGTACTTCTGTACTTCCGTAATAGTTCCGTATATCGTCCATAGATAATTTTTTGTGGCTTCTTTTTCTGAATGATTCAGTATGAAAATACCACTTCTTTTTTTCTCTTGCCCACTTGAACCCTAAAGCCTTCAAAGTGTCTTTGTGTTCGTATGTGTTGCCATCTACCCATATCCAACAACCGACTATTTCAATATTGATATTCTGCAATGTGATAATACTTTGTAAAACTTCCCTTAACTTTTCATCTTCTGAAAAATCATACTTCATATTATCATAGCTCTTTTTGTCGGCGTCGCTTGTCTGCTCTGTCTTGTGTTCGTGCCTATCCTTTAACACTTTGAAAAGGTTGTCATATTCTGCATTGACTTCTTGCGTTGCCTTTGTGCTTCCGTTTGGGTTGTCTGGGTGGTACTTCTTTAATAGTTCTTTGTACTGTTTTCTTAATTCTTCCAGTGTTTCTACATTCTTAAAATATTTCATATAGAAAAACCTCCTTTAAAAATATATTGTTGATTGATTTGATAACTATATTATACACAGAAAAATGTGTATAGTCAATAAAATATACACAAAAGAGTGTGTACAAAATCAACAAGAATATTCACAGATATTTGTGCATATTGCCAATAGACTATACACAGATATCTGTGTATAATACAGTTACAAGGTCAAACAAAACAGACCTACACAAAATCAATCAAACATATTTAAGGAGGTAGTCATTATGACAAAAAAAGAATTAGAAGCAAAGGTTGAAGAAATCAGAAAGTACAAAACAATGATTGAGGAAGCAAGCAACATTGAAAAGGCTTTGGAAGCCGAGGTTATTTCTTATATGAATGAAAACAACCTTACAGAAGAACTTACAGACACGGCAAAAATTACCTATAAGTCACAGACAAGAGCAACGCTTGACAAGAAAAGACTTGAGGAAGATTTGGGAAGTCTGGAAGAGTACACCAAAACAACGACATACAGCGTATTACGAATTAAGTAATAAGTGGTTAGCAATCAACAGGGCAAAGGGTGGAGCAATCCACCCGATACCATCCAGGCAAGCGGTCAAGCCGTGGTATTCAATTACAACTTGCCTATCGGCTCAATAGTAGTCGTACAAAATCAATCAATCAATCAAAATACATATTTTAGGAGGTAGTAATTATGAACGCTAACAACAAGAATTATTCAATCAGACCATTAACAGAGGAAGAAAGAGTTTTTGCAGAAGAACATCACAATTTAATGTATCGCTATATGAGAATACATAGACTAGCTCCAGAAGAGTGGTACGACATTTTAATTATCCCATATCTGAATGCGGTGAAAAAATATCATGAATATGAGAGGTTACAGAGCCTTAAATTTGAGCAGATATTTTTCAGAACACTTGACAGTGCAAGAAGTAATTATTTACGAGATATGAACAGAGAAAAACATCGTCCGAAGAATGGTTTATTTAGTTATGATGCATTACTTGATGATGGTTTTGAAGAAAAAATTTTTGAATTTGAACTGATTGACCCATATACAAATGTTGAAAGACAGGTAATTTTAAAAGAATTATATAGAGAATTTTACAGAAAATGTACAGAGCGTGAAGCATGGGAGAACGATATTAGAAAAACTGAATTAGATATGCTGATTGAGGGACATACATTGAAGCAGATTTTAAGAACCACATTGAAGATGTATGGCGGATGTAATGATGACGGTTTGTATAGTTGGGGTTTAGATAACGACATTGAGAAGTTCAGAAAAATCTTCAAAGAGGTTTTTAGTATTTAATCAATGACAAAGTTGGGCGGTGTGTCAGAAATGGCACACTTGCCACCAATAGAAAGAAGATTATCGCATGGAAAATAAAGAGCAATTAAGACCATTGACAAGGGAAGAACGCAAGTTTTCAGAAGAGAATTACCATCTAATCATGGACTTTCTGAAGAAGTTAAAACTGGATGCAGAAGAATTTTTTGATATTGTTGTGTTTGATTTCCTGTTATCAGTAGAAAAGTATTTGAATGATCCGCAATTACAAGCGAAATGCAGTTTTGAAGCGGTTTCCTATATGTACATGAAAAGGGCGGTATTTGTTCACTTTAGAAAACAGAAAGCACAAAAGAGAAGTACAGGAGTCGGATCAAACATTAGTTTAGATTCAATGGGCATGAATATTTCTAATCATTCCACAATGGAAACAGCCTCTAATATGGAATATAGGGAAATGGTAAAGCAGATTGAAAACGGATTGACAGAAGAACAAAAGAAAATATTTTCTGACAAGGTAGAAGGCTATTCACTAAAGGAAATAGCGGATAATCACGGAATCAAACAGAAAAGAGCATATAAACAGTTTGACAAGGTAAAGCGAATTGTTACAGAAGTAATGGAAGCATAGAAAGGACGGAAAACAATATGTTTAATTTTAGAATCATCACAACAGCAGACGGAAACCAGATTATAGATAGAAGTCTTAAAACACCATATAATGCACTGACACCAACGCAAATGTTGGAATATACAGAACTTGATAATCAGATGGCATTTATGGACAGGATGGAACGCAAAGCCAAACAGAAAGCGGAGCATATGCGGAAACTTGCAAAGAATCCATTGTACAAAATGGCTTGTATGATTGGCTTGATATAAAAGAAAGAGAGGTAAGGCGAAATGATTACATCAAAATTTTTCAATATGGGACAGGTAGTAACTACAAGATCAATCAATGATCTTATGGCAGCGGAACAGAAATTTGCGATTGAGGTCACAGTTGCATTACAGAGATTTGCGGTTAAAGACTGGGGAGACATGAACACAGAAGACAAACAGACAAATGAGGATGCTTTGAATTATCCAGATGATTTATATGTTATGGGTGCTTACAATACCTCAAAAGGCAGAATTTGGATTATTACAAATCGAATCTCCGAAACACCAGGAGACAATGCGACAACAATTTGTTTCACGGATGAAAGATAAAAGGGAACTGTAAAGGATGGGACAGTCTGAAATAAGGCTGTCCTTAACAGAAAAGAGGTTGATATTATGGCTATAGTAATCACAAATGGAAACTATTATATATATCTGAATCAGAATGGAAAACATAGAAAAACAAAGGATGTTACACAGGCTTTACAGTATAGCACAATAAAAGAAGCTATTCGGTATATGAACCATGCACCGATAAAGACAGATGGTTATTATGTATATGACACATTTACTAATCATGTAATATGGAAGCATTTGACACCAGAAGAGAAAATTGAACTACAGGAACAGAAAAACGGAATTGGAAATGTAAAGAGAAGAAACAACGGCAGGATTAAGAGAAAGAAGTATTCACAGGCAACACGCAAACTAATATACAATAAATATGATGGTCGCTGTCAGTTATGCGGACGGAAAATATTGTTTTCTGAAATGTCATTAGATCATCATATAGCCTTATCAATGGGCGGTGTAGATGATGTTTCTAACTTAGAGTGTACTTGCTTGCCATGTAATCAATTCAAATCAAATATTGCACCGGAACTATTTGAGGATCGAATCAATGACATTTTTATGTACCAGATGGAAAAGAAAATAAAACAGCCGTGGAAATGGAAAGCAGTACATAAACTGATCTTATCCTGTATCGTGTGAATTTTGCTGACCTTGAAAAAATAGGGAAGGAGTGTTAGAATATACACAGAAATCAATGAATATTTGAATGGAGATATGTTAATGATAAATTATAATAAACTGATGCAGAAATTAAAAGAAAAAGGGATAACAACCTATATTATAAGGCAAAAAGGCTTAATTCCGCAGGGAATACTTACTAAAATGAAAATGTGTAGTGGCAATTCATGGGAAGAGATTGAAAATAATATAAAAGAATACAATGAAAAAGAAGATAATGTGAAAAAGGGAAGAGTGTTTGCTGGTGGTGATGTATCAACAAAAACCATTGAGGATATATGCCAACTTTTACAATGTCAGCCACAAGATTTGATTGAGTGGGAAGTGAAATTGAATCCAGAGCTATCTTATGAAAGTATTTGTGAGCGTGACAAGGCAGACACAGAATCACAGGATAATTAAAAAGGGCACTTGATTTCTCAAATGCCCTAGTGTATAATCTACTTAGAAAGTGAATCGGATATGACTCCGATTTGCCCTCAGTGTTAAAATGTTTATAAGAATAGCATCCTAAACTTTGGACGGTGTGGGATGCTATTTCTTTTTGTTATTATGATTATCTATGTAAGACAGAGCCGCAAAAACGACTAATAAAAGTGTAAGAACTTCCATTGTGTTCATAGGGCATCACCCTCCTTTGCAAACTAGAGGGCATCTAATAATCGGAAAATCACATCCTGCTTTCGTTTCAATTACACAATAACAGTATAGCATAAAGGGAACAGATGTTCAAACAAAAAAGAGGTAAATCTACTATATTATATATAGAAGAAAGACCTCTTATTTTTATGGCTGCTGTCTCTGGTGGATATTATCAACAGCCTTTTCTAATTCTATTGTCTGCCAGCGTTTGCGGATTACATCACTTTTCAGTTGTGCAAGTCGTTTGTTGGTGTATTTCTCAAACCAACGCATAAGGGATTTTGGAATGAATTTATCTGGTGTGTGTTGTAAAATGGAAAATAACATATCTTCCAGTTTAGACTGAATCTTATGTAGCATATCTTTGAAGCGGTTCGGCTTATGAATCTCAATGTAAATGTAAATCAACTCCTTCCTTATATAGTATAACGGAGATACGGAATATATACAAGGAATAAGGCAAAAATGACCTCAATTATTTTTTCAATATAAGGGGAATATTACTGAAAAAATGTGTATTAGTAAGTAGGAAGCAAAAAGAAATTTCAATAAAATTTCTGAAAATATGCAAAATAATAATTCAATAAAATTTCTGGGAGGTGTGTATTTATGGATGAACTGATAATGAATTTTGAAAACAAGATGCACTTAGAGGGAAAATCCGAAAAGACAATCAAAGTATATATTGCATCGGTAAAGGAATTTTTTAGATGGTTTAATGACAGCTTCGGTGATGTAGGATTTAAAAAGCTGTATAGGGAAAATATTCTGGAATACAAAAGTTATTTGAAGAATGTGAAAACTTGTAAGAGGACAGGACAGAATCTAAATGCGAAGTCCATCAATGCAAAGTTATCCGCACTCATTAAATATAATGAGCTGATGCAACCAGATAACATTGTAATAAGCAAAGCAGACTTGATAAAGGTACAAGCGGAGATAATTAGTCCTACTAATATCACGAAAAAAGAAGTTGAAGAGTTCAGACAAAGAGTGTTGCAATCTGAAGGATGTTCAGCAAAACGGAACTATGCCATTATTACCATTATGGCTTATGCCGGTTTACGAATATCAGAAGTATTGCATTTGAAAAAGGTAGATGTAAACACTGCTGCAAGCCAGATCAGAGTAGCAGACGGAAAAGGCGAAAAACAAAGAATTGTTATTATCAATTCAAAGGTTATCTCTGCTATAAGGGAATATCAGAGATCAGATAATGTGGAATCAGATTATTTATTCCATAACAGCAAAGGGAAGATTTTGAATCCGTCCACTATCAATAAAGTATTTGATGAATTTAGTGTTGATGGCTACCATATCCATCCGCATATGCTTAGACACTTCTTTTGTTATAACGCATTGGAGAGTGGAGCATATAGCATCAATGAGGTATCAAATCAAGCAGGACATACAAGTATAAAAACCACATTGAAGTATTTGAACCCTAACTTAGAGCAAATCAAGAAAAAGAGCGAATTATTATAAATTTTCTGGTAAGGAGGGGAAAATCATTTTCAAAATGTGCATTGTATATATGTAGGACACAAAAGGAAGGAGCGGTTGAGTGAACAAAGAACCGAAACCAATAACAAAGCAAACTATACTGCAAATTGTTATAGGAAGCATAATTGCTGTATTGCTGATAATTTACACATAATGGAGGTTAATTGAATATGGAAAAGTTTATTGAAGCTATGAGAGAAATGTCAAAGGAGATGGATAAGATGATGAACGGATCACAGGAGAACGCAGAGAACAGACAGGAGCTTTTTAACTTAGGATTTCAAATTGGTATGCAGACTGGAATTAAGTACATGATGGATAAGATCGAAAAGCAGTATGAGTTAGGAAAACCAATTCTTGCCAATGATAATCTGTATTGGTTAAAGGGAGCAAAGGAAAATTTGCGTGATATTATGGATGATATTGAAGCGGAATATAACGCAGAAATGAAAAAGAATGAATAAATTGGTTATCGTACACTATATCGTGTACAACGAAAACACTTGATTTACTAAGCAAAAATGTTTAGTAATTGCGATAACCTACCAAATTAATAGGGATTAAATTATATCGAGAATCATTCCTATGTAGTGAGTAATATTGAAAATGCGTACACTAATAAGTGCGTTAACTTACGACATTGAAAAAGCCTACTATATAGGGCATAAATAAGGAATTAAGCCCCAAAATGGCTTATCGTCAATAGAAAGCAATTTTTAGATGTAACAGGTATTATTACACAAAAACAACACAAGAAAGAGGGGCAATACAATGCAAATAAATATAGAAACAAAGTTCAACATCGGTCAAGAGGTCTATATCATCCAGAAAGCAAGGTCAAAAGAACCATGTGCAGCTTGTAATGGAGAAGGACATATTATTGTAGATGGTAATAGATTCTCATGTGATAAATGTTTTGGCACTGGTCGATTACACGGAAAGAGAAAAATATATCAATTAGCTGATAAAGACACCATTACTAATATCAAGGTATATAATTATCTGCTTAACACTGGTGGACACCACAACGAACCGAAAACAGTTGTGAAATATGGATTTGCTGATAGGAGCGACTATACAGATCAGAAGCTATTCCCCACACAGGAAGAAGCAGAAACCAGATGCAACGAACTTAATAAGGAGGTACAGTAACCCTGATTAAAAGTAAAAAAAATAATGATATGAAAAGCTATGCGGAGAAATTGAAAGCATATACCTATTACTCTTATATATCCTTAACTGCATGGATATTAAGCGGTGTAATACTTGCAGTTTTACTTATAATCGACATTAAATTACCAATTATCAGTTTAATGGTGTTATTGGTAGCTTGCGGAATTGATTTGTATATATATCATAAGAAGAAACAATTAGGAGTAGAGGAAGGAATTACACAAGCATTTCTTGTAAATGATGATACAGGCGAAAAAATCAAAATCAACATGCTAAAAATTGACAAGATGGAAGAGTTGTTGAATTTCTTAGGAATCGAATTTACGGAAAGCACTGTAGAGAATTAAATAAGGAGACTCAAGATGAGCATAAAAATTGAATACGACAAAGAAATAGATCAAGTGTTTATCAGTGGCGAAAACAAATCAATTCAAATAAATAGGATAGAAGTAGCAACAGTGGAAAAGATTCTGGAAGCATTGGAAATTCCATACACTGAAAAGTTGGGTGAGATCTTTTTATTTGATAAGGAAATAGCCGATGAAGATAAAACGACAATGTTATCTCAGCTTAAAGAATTGAGAGGAGGTCATGGATAATGGCAACAGATAGACAGACACCTTGCTTATACTATGTTTGTGCCGGACTTTGCACCAAAGGTAGAAAAGCGGATCACGTTCATTATTGCCAGCGCTGTAACAAATATAGACCGAGAGCAAGGGTAAGATATAAAAATCAAAAGAAGGAAAAGTTAGAGAAAATCAGGAAGAACGAGAGGTATTAGAATGAAGAGAAAATTGAAATTTTTTACATATGGATTCTATATAAGCATGGTTGTATGGGCGTGCGGTTTGGTCGCATCTCTGATTGTGGAAAATGTAACAATGAAAATCCTTTTGATTCTCATACCATTAGCAATATATTGGTTTTTCATAATAGGTAAAAGTATCATCGAGGAAAAAATGAGAAAATAAATTTACCACAAAAAGGGGAAAACATAATCTAAAAGGTGCATTATATAAGTGAAGAGGTAATAACAAATGAATGATGAGATTATCTTAACAGACAAAAATAATATAACAAGCGATGGAAAGAAATTTCCAAAAAATCCTAGACCAGAAGTGGTATATGGAGGAATCTTCCCAACAAAGGAAATGATTATAAAGAAGGTGAAGCAATGGCTATAACAATGCAAGATATTATTGAAAGCAACAGAATAAAGAGAGAAGCGTGTGAAAACTGCAAAGAGGATTTGAAAAATATTCTTACATCTGAACAGTTGGAAAAATTTGAGGATGCTTTTTACTCTGCTGTATAAGGTTATATTTTCACAAGGAAGGAGTAGTAATATTATGGAGACAAACAGTTTTAAATTGAACAATATTTTTGAAGAAAATGCAAAAGTATATCAGGCTAAGCCAGTTAGAGCAACAAAGTATCAGCCTGGTATGGAAACTGGATGGGTTGTATATATGCAGAATGAACCAAAACATGATATGGAAAACAATCTACATGAGGGCATGAAGTTCTTTGATGCAGAACAGGAAGCATGGGATTATATCAATGCAGATCACAAGCAGTATATTAACAAGAATGGTGTACCTACAGAAATAGCAGTAGTATATGAAGCACCAATGCCAGTATTACATAGAAAAGAAACAGATCCAGAAAAGAAAGTAGGATATACAGATTGTTTTCAAGGAAAGTATGCGTTACTTTCTAATGAGACAGAAATGTATGATTTCTTTATTTTGAAATATAATCATGAGACACCTGATAATTGGATTATACAGGATGCAGACGGAACTATTAGAGTTTGGGATCATAATAGTCCAGAGTGCTGCAATGAATTGTTTTTCGGAAAAGATGATGATTATGTCTGTGAGAAAGTTGCGGTATAACTTCTGAAATTTACATATGGAAAATAAGTCAAATTGATTGTATAATAAAATTGGTATTTAGGAAAACTTTCTAAATATGTTGGTTGATTGAAAAGGAAAAGCTATCGTGTTATGCGATGGCTTTTTCACTTTTTAGGGAGTTCGATAAGATTAGATTGTAGTATGAAAATGTAAGAAAATTCTGTAAGAAAATTCAAAAATTGCAAACTGATACATAAACCTTAATCAAAAAGATGATGAGTTCGAAAAGTTTAAGAAAATCAGGGGAATAATAAGATTTATGCTGATTTTTTAGCTTTTTTGTGAAGGGACTTAATACATATACACATAGAAAGTACAGGTATGTATCGAACTATGATTCGAGCATTTTTTACTGTAATAAAAATCTAAGAGTGTTGAACTTTATGGCATTTTTATGGCATGTAGATGAAAAAAAAATGAAGAATTTTATAGGAAAACTGGTTCGGAAATTATATGTGACTATTGACATAACCATCAATACTATTAGATAAGAAGAAACTCATACATATATAAGCCATCAGAAATAAACTAATCCGATGGCTTATACAGAAGAAATTAATTTGCGTAATATACTGATAAATTAATATGAGATGCAAAACTGTGGAAAATGCCACAGATTTTTTCTGGTTTTATTATATTTGTCAATAAATACACAATATATAGTATAAAATCTTAAATAAAAGCACTATATAATGCATTTCTTGCACCAAAAATGAAAGAACAATTTCATGTGGAATTTTACTGCTTTTTGTTTCGTATAGCTTGTTTTATTCCATAAGTAATAGTATTTAATTCCAAGCATTTTTTAATCAATTCATCTATATCGGTATCCTGTGTCGGCATTGTATATTCAAAATGGTAATCTAATTTTACATTACTAATAAAATCATTCAAGGATTTAATGATGTGTTCAAATAACCTTATGAAGTTAATTTTACATGGATGATGATTTATTAGTGCTTCATTTTTGGCAGCTAAAAGATATTCATGTAATTCATATATGAAACTTTCAAATCCGAAAAGAACATCATCTAACTTTTCAATGTCGGTTTTCTCATTTATGAGTATTAAATCAACAAATAGATTATAGTTTCCTTCTTCAAAGTTTATGTCGCTACATATGTCTGCATACGAATATAACAATTTTTGTTTTGCAGAAAAACTTTCAATATTACTATTGGTTTTCTGCAAATAATCTTCTCCAACAGTTTTTCCAAAACATGTTTCGGCATCACCGTGGAATAAAGGGAACTGGTATAATTTTTGAGTATAAGCAAATTCACCTTGAAAGTTTACTCGCATTGTTTTTACCAAATTGATCATATTTCTTCTATCGTCTGGTGTTTCACAGTAACTAAATTCATCTATGATTGTATCTGACAAATCCTTTAAATTCTTTTTCAGACGCATTAAATCAACTTCATATGGTTTATCCTGTATATAATATTCCATTCTCTTGATCCGTTCTTCATCAGATATATGCAGCATATCATGATCTGGGGAATAAATACCCATTGAATTTTGCAGGTAATGATTAGGAACAGAAACATTATCATTTAATTCTACCGTAGCGGTTGGAGATAAATATTTGATAACAAATTCCTCTGCATCCATATTCTCTTCTTTTGCAAAATCCTTAAATAGCAATATAAGATCGTCTCGTGAAATATTTTTTGTACGTCTATTTTCTATATTCGGCAGCCATGATTTGTTTTTGCCGATTTTTTCTGATAATTGGTATGCTGTCAAATTATGTTCTTTTCTTGTATCTATAATTAACTGTATTAGTTCGTCTGTTATTTTTATTTTTTTAGGGAACATGAAAAATTACCTCCTTAAATGATATGTACATATTATAATGTAAAAAGATAGATATGTAAACAACAAGCCTGTAAATACATAAAATGATAAAACATGTACATATTCAATAAAACAACTTGACAATATGTACATGCGGTGATATAGTAAGACCATGCAAGAGAGATACAAAGGTTTTCAAGACACATTACATCGTATTTCAAATGCAATTATAAAAGTGATTGGTACATAAAAGAAAAAGCCAATAGCAACAATCTGGATGCTGGTAACATCCAATGCTAAAGGCTCATGGTAATGTGACAAGTCTGGTAAACTTGACACACATATTGGTATCTAAAATACTATCATGAAAAAATCTTTTAGTCAAGCATTAGCTGTCTGCTAATGCTAATTTCCCAAACACATTTATATAGAAGAAACACAGTACCTTGACAACTTAATAAGAAATTCTGTATTACGGGGGAATTTCGTTTGTAAGAGGTGTATTAATAAGTAGAGGCACATGATAAGAGGAATCAGAGTGAGACTTATGTATTCTATTATGAAAAATCATTTTTCAAAAGGCGAATAAGTATATGGAGGGCAGAATGCCAATATATTTTTTAGCATTTAATGACGAGGGACAAGGAGGTGTGGAAAGCAATGACAAAGTTTGATTATGAAATCCTGATGTTGCTGAATGAGAAAAATGTGGATAATTCATTAAAAGCAATGAATATCTCACAGATATTAGAAGATATTTCAGTAGCAAAAAGGAAGTCGTACAGTACAGCTTATAGACATTTGCAGGAAATGACTAAGCAAGGATATGTGAAGTGTGGTCTTGTAGATGGATTAGCAAGTACATATTACATTGATGAACTAGGAAAAAAATATTGTAAAGCACAAAATTAAGGATGGTGTAAATGGCATACGGAAAAATTTATATTGCGGATTTGAGCAAGAAAGTAACGGATTTATTTAATGAGCTGATAGATGCAAAGAAATTGAATGAGAAAGAGTTTATCAGTTCTTTTAAAGAAAAATATCCTAAAGATTATGATTTGCTAGTCTACGAATGGGAATTTAAGGTACATGCATTCAAGAAGAATAAAAAAGGACACCCTGTACCTCATCCCATTAGACCAGACAGGATATTGAGTAATATGTATCGCAACTATTATTACAAGCTGATAAAGAAACCTAAGATACAGAAAGCCAAGGAGAATTATATTAAGAGGCTGAAATGTGAAATGGGTAAGATTGGTTACAAAATCAAAGAGAGCTCATTAAATAAAGGAAAATTTTCGGTAATTGATAAGAGCGATAGCAAGGATATTGCAACAGACCTTCAGTATCAAGAACTGAAAAAGGTTTGTAATCAGCTTATGGATAACAAAAAGAAGGGAGGTGCGAAGTAGTGAGTTTATCTATTAACAGGCTTGATGTAAATATAATGAAGATTCTTGCACAGGAAAAATGCTTTGATGAATTATGTGGTATGACAATCAACGAGATCAATACATTTTATGGTGAGGACGATTTACTTACTACAAGGCACAATTTGGTAATGCGTGTAAGAACATTGGTAAAAGATGGATATATGGAGAAAGGTATTAAAGACCATTTAGAATTTACCTATTTTATCACAGAAAAAGGATTAACAACAATTAAGTGGAATGGAGGAAAAGGCAATGAGCAATAGAGGTTTAGTAAATGATGTAGCAATAGTTGGTGTAGGTGGTGCAGGAACAAATATAGCCTTCTGCCTTGAAAAATTAGGATATACAACAATCCATATCAATTCAAGTACACAGGATGAATCAGCTATTAAAGGTGCAAAGAATATCAGACATTTAAAAGGGTTTAATGGGTGTGCTGGTAATCGTGCATTAGCAGAGAAGGCACTTGCTGAAAATATGGATATTGTAGATGAAATCTCTGCCCTTGAAGAATCTATTGTATATGTGATTTTTTCAAGTGCAGGTGGTACAGGTAGCGGAGTTTCTACAGCATTGATTGATATGTTGGTTGAGGAAACGGACAAGACTATTTGTGCAATCGTGGTACTTCCAGATAAAGACGAAGATTTTGATTTTCATGTAAACAGTTATAAGTGCTGCCAGGAATTACTTGAAATTGAAAATATGGGTTCTGTTATGTTCCTTGACAATAACAGTGGCAACAAGCAGACAATCAATAGTATCTGTACCACAATGCTTAACACATTTCTTTCAAACAATTCTGTATCGGAGTTAGGAAATGTAGACGAACAGGAAAAGAGGACTATTTTAAGCACACATGGAAGTATGGTGTTATCTGTTTTAGGAAATGAAAAAGCAAGTGCAGAAAAGGTTATTGAAATGCTTACAACGAACAATATCTTTGCACCAATACAGAGTGATGGAAAGTGTGAATATATCGGCATCATCAATTCTGCTAAGAAGATTAACAAGGACGATATTATTAAGATTGTTGGTATTCCAAGGCGAACATTTGAAGGCCATGGAAGTGACAAAACTATTACTGCTATATCCGGTTTATCATTCCCATTTGACCATCTTAACAGTATTAAGGAGATTGCAAAGCAGAAACATGATGAAAGAATCAATGCTGCGAAAGCAATTAAATCTAATGAGTTAGAAGATTTGGATTTTTCAGATGATATTGTGGTTGAAAAGGAGGAAAAACAGAAGCCTAAGAAGTTATCAAGACGAGATAAGTTGAAAATGCTTAGTAATTAAAAATGCAGATAGATAACAGAGAATGTATATATAGGCAATAGATAGACACTATTTGCATAACAGAAAAATACAGAAGTGAGGAGAACATATATTATGAGAAAGACAACAGCAAACAGATTATTAAAAGCAATCACAGACAATCTTGTATCAGTTACAAGTGCAGTAGTAAACCATGATGAAGGTATGAAAGAACCAATATCTGATGAAAAATTCAAGGAAGATTTGGAGTTCTATGTCAATTCGGGCATATTTGCCGATACGATTGATTTTTCGTATGAAAAAATTGCAGAAAATAAACTGCTCATTTCCATCGGGAAAGCAAGTTGTTACTGCTATGACGATATAGACGTGACATTGCAACTTAGTGATGGTGTAGATATGGAAACTGTCACAAAACAGTTGTATGAAGATCTCAATGAAAAATGGTCGGCATAAAGAGAGAACAATATATTAGAGGTCATTCAGTTTGAACGATAAAGGAAGTCACGAGATACTTTCTCATTCCTGCCTTATACAGAAGAAAGGAAGTATTTACCAATGGCAAAAGGATTAACAAGATGTAACATATGTGGGAAAGACAGTAGAGCAAGTATTTGAAAATCAGATGCTTATTAGCATCCATGATCGTGTCGGATATGGCAGTAAACATGATGGAAGCATGATTGATTTGGATATTTGTTGTGATTGTTTTGATAAGCTGATTGATGGATTCACAGAAAAATGTGCTATCAATCCTATTAAAGAGAATTATTAGAAAACGGAGGGATTAACAAATGAAAGGTACAGTAAAATTTTTTAACAACAGTAAAGGTTGGGGATTTATTACAAGTAAAGAAGGTTGGGAAGCATTCGTACATTACTCCAATATTGTAAATATGGAAGGTCGTAAGACATTAGATGAAAATGACATTGTTGAGTTTGAGTATGGAGAAAACTCTTTTGGTAGGGACAGCGCATTAAATGTACAGCCAATTCTTACAACACAGATGATAAAGAAATCATTGAAAGATGAACATTTACGCCTTAAAAAGATTGGACACAATTCATATTTGGTGATTGACGGAAATGACGTCATTCAAAGTCCAGAACAAGGCATGTCTTTTGAAGAACTTGCTGCATATGCTGGTTTTTCTGTCAGCGAAGAATAAAGGAGGATTAGAAAAATGAATGGGATTATTGAAGCTATTAAGGCTGCAAATGGAAGAACAGATATTACAGATACAGAATGGTATGCAATTATGAATGATTGTTGTTCTGTAGTGCTTAAGATTAAAAGACAGAATCAAACAATCGGCAAAATGAATGTCAATAGACATGAGGAAACTGTAGATACATATAAGTTTTCAAACTTCTGTAGCGATATGGATATTTCATCATATCAGATTTATAAGGAAGATATTGTATCTGTAAATGCTGAATATGACAAAGAGAAAGAAATTATACTGATTATTTGCAGATTAGAGAATGACATGGAAATTGATTTTGAGATGCAACCGTAAAAAATATTTTCCTAACGGAGAATATTAACAATAGGTGGGAGTCCTAATGAGGTATGTTCTCATTCCATCAAAACATAAACATAGAGGATCGGCGAAAAGTTGATCCTCACCTATAAAAATTTGGAGGACAAATAAAATGACAAAAGAACAGATTATTGAAAAAATTATGGGTGAGTACAAAACGTATGGGCTGACAAAGGAAATGGCAGAGATTATATATAATCTTGCAGTGGAGTTTGATGTGCCAAACGAAATGATTTATGAAGGAATGCGTTATTTATGTAATAATCAGTTTGGAATTGATGATATTACTGCATCTGAAGGTGTAGTACAGGGGGCATTGAATTATTCTGTTAATGATAGTATGAGAAGTAATCCAGGTGCATCAAGAGAATTGATCTCTAAAAATAAGGCTTGTGAAATTTTGGAGGAAGGAACAGAAAAACTCAGTGAGGGTTTTGCAAATATAGATTCGAAATTTCAGGAGATTGCAAAAGATCGTTTGAAAAAATTTGTAAAGGAACATATTTAAGAGATAGAGAAGCAGTTTAGAGAAACAATTTTTAGTATTTTATCCGAATAAAAACGGAGAATATTATAAATTACAGAGATATTTATTGCTATGAGATGATGCAACCGACTGTTGAAGCGAATAGTTACAATTCAGAACGGATTTACAAATCCCCTTTTATTAAAACAATTATCAGTGAAGATGCTGATTACATATTTGACGGAATCACAGGCACATTACCTATTTATTGGTGGTGTGCCTACATTAAATTGAAAAAGAGGTACATTTATATGGAACAGAGAGAAATCATATTAAGACAAAAGTTAGGTAAGCATGGCTATAAATTAAAAGGTGCAAATGAAAGATTCTTTGTTAAATGCACATATACAGACAAGGTAGCATCACCATTAGATGATAAGAAACAGCCAGTTTATATGACATTGGATGAAGTAGAAAAATGGCTGAACGACAGAATCAATGAAGAAAAGCAGAAGGAGCAGCTATGGAAAGACAAGCTCAATAAATATAAGAGCATTCTGAAATATCCACAGTATGCTGAGTGGTGCAAGGATGTTGTGTTTGATATTTTGAAGGAATATAAAGCAGTTATAAATGAAAATATCGACTTTATCAAAGCAGAGGTATTTAATTCCGAAAGTGAATTATACGCTTTTGTGGGATATAACGTGGAAAATATTTTGGATGAACTACAGATTCACAAATACGATATGTCAATGTCAGAGAGAATCAGAATTGCTTTTTCGGAGACATATTATAAAAAGTATGAAGAACTGAATGCAGATGTACTTGAAAAAGAAGTGGACGATGGAGAGTATATTTTACAGGATTTAGTAGGCGATGGCGAACTGACAGAGAATGATTTATTGGAGATCGCTTTCAATGACATTGGTGTTGATGGTCTGAAAAAATATATTTTGGAATAAGATTGGAGGAATGAGTTATTTATAAAGGATCTAATAAGACAGAAATGTACATAGTCAGATCACTCGCAATGACAAACTGGCTATGCAACAACGGATTTAAGATTTTAAAAGTCGAGGATTCGGAAAAAGATGATAAGTTAAAGGTTTTTTTATTTGAAGATTCGTCAGCTTTACACGACACTATGATGAAGTACAGAAAGAGAGTGTGAGTGTATGGCAAATGGCAAGCAGAATAAGAAAAAGACAAATTTAACATGGGAAGATTTTGAGACATATCTTCCTGATTATGGATTTGATGAAAAACAAATGGATTTTTTCAAGGATACATTTGAGATAATCACAACTAATCGAGATACAGACAAAGTTACTTGTTTTGCTAATAGATGCGGCATAGGAAAATCAACGTTTATTCATACATTTATGCATTGCTGCATTGGAGATAGTTTTTATGGTGGATGGCATAGACCTCAAGGATTATTAGTTATAACGGATTCAATTAAGAGATTAGAGGAGCTGTCCAGCACTAATAAAGACAGAATAGAAGCAGAAAAGTATTGGGGAGAAATTTTCAAAGAGTGGGGCATTGAATACCACTATAAGGAATTTGAAAAAAGTGTCATTGTACTGAGATCAGATGAACCATTTAAGGAGCAACTTATCAAGCAACATTATAAGCCAATAGTTCTACTTTCTACACAGCGTTATTTCATGTTAGGAGATAATATCAGAGAACAACTTTTCTCGTTTACTTATAATGGAGAAACATTAAAAAGAGATATTGTTATCTTTGATGAAAGCCCACAATTTTCAGAAACTGTCACAATCGACAGCGATAACTTGTCCAGAATCGAGGCGGCATTATATAAAGGGCTGTCCGATGAAGTTAAGGACAAGGAGTTTGTAATAAGAGAGTATAAGGCATTTAAGGATAGACTGCTTGAACAGATGGACGAGAAGGAAAAACTACTGAAGGATTCTAATGTTACTATATATTGGAAAGATACACGATATTCCAGTATAACACTAAATGATGATTTACTTTTTTCGGTATTGCAAGACAATATAGAGTCTTTGACAAAACAGTATAATTGCATATGGAAAGATATGCAGTGCTTAAAGGAGATTGCTAAGAATGGGGCAATATTTAATTCCGTAAAGAAAAAATATGGAAACTATGAACGCTCATTTGTGTTGGTCGTAGATAATAGGAATCATTTCTTTTTGGGACAAGATAAAAAGTTTTTTGTATTTGATGCAACGGCAGACATTGATCCGAGATATGACCTTGATTATGTGGAGATTGTAACAGGAGAAAAATATAATAAACCTTTGAATATGTTAATAACAAATGTTCAGATTTCCACTAGCAAAAATGTCATGTGTAAAGGAAATAAAAGAGCAATCACAACCTCAAATACTATCATTAAATACTTGAAAAATAAATTAAAACATGGCATAGGAAAGCAACGTGAAATTTTAATAGTAGTATATAGTGATTTGCTAAGACGATTTCAAAAGGAATTTGACAATGTAGGTTATTTTGGAAACCTTAAAGGATTCAATGATTTCAAGGATTTATACAGAATGGCACACATTGGAATGAACAGATTTCCTAACATGGCATATTTCTTTATATATTGCGGTTGTCATATGGAAATATACAGGCAGCTTATGGATATGTCAGAAGAAGAATCACTGGATTTCTTTAGTGCATTAAGTAAAAATCATAACAAGGAATACGAAAGTATTATAACATCCGTCATGCTTAGATGTGTGTTGGCTGATTTTGAACAGAATATATTTAGATTGGCAATCAGAAATTATAGCAATACGGAAAACGTTCATATCTGGACTTTCTACAATTCTAATGATTCACTGTACAGTGAGTTATCTTCAATGATCGAAGAAAGATATAAACCCTATGGAACAATATTCGAATATGAAGATACTCCCGAAGAATTACTAATTGAAAAGATTAGAGATAGAAAGCCACCAGAAGGAAAGAAAATGACAAATGCACAAAAGATTATAGAATGGTGTGATAAACAAGAATCTGGAAAAGTATTTAAGTTAAATGAGTTATTACAAGATACAGGAATGAATAATGATTCATTCAAAAATACTAGAAAAGATAATCAGACAATAAAAAAGTTATTTGATGATATGAAAACTGATAAAAGAGGTTATTACATGATTGTATAAATTTTTAGGGGGGATTCTCTAATATATTATATTAGGAAAACCCACCCAAAATGAGAATGGAAAAATAAATAAAGTTACAACTGATAATGATTTTCGTTTGATTGGACTGGCATATTGCGTAAGCAATGTGACAGGACATATCAACGAAAAAGGCTGACAGATTAGATTGCGAACTTGTTTAGCAAGATAAGATGGCAGACTAACAGGGTGTGGGATGTTCCCACTAATATATCCTACTTTCTTTGAAACCATCCTTTTCTACTAAGCTACACAACGCAATCAAAGATTGCTGTTCCGCTAAGTTGAAAAGCCTGCGCCAAAGAAAGTAACAAAGAAAGCGCATGAATCAGCGAATGTATCTAATAGAAACTTAATTTGAGCGTACATTGAATGGCTCAAAATATGAATTAAACATTATAATTCATACGATAAAGAGAGAGTATGTCGGCTGCCTATCGGCATCCGAAATAAGCACTCACTATTTATCGGAATGATAAGTTTACAATTTTTCACTTGATGGAAGGAGAATATTAAATTATGCGAATTTATAGCGAAATGGAATGTGATATTGGTTGCGAAGATGGTTACTTTTGTGAATATTATAATGAAGAGACTAAGAGCTGTAATTATCCCAATGTTTGTAATGTCTATAAAGAGAAAAAGGGATTATAAATATATGGAAGTTGAAATTTCACAAGCGTATGTGGATATGCATGAGTATTGATGAGTAAAGGAGATTTTAATAATGGTATTTAAGGAAGGACAAGACGTATATTTTTTGAACAGAATCAAAAAGAAACATCATAACGCCCATATGTGGGTTGTTGAACCTGCAATAGTAGTATCTGATAAAGGAAACAATCATAGAGTTGAGGTTAAAATTTCAGATCAGAATATTGTATCAATTCGTAGAGGAGTAATATTTGAAACTAAGGATAAGGAAAATGCAGAAGAAAAATGTGATTATTGGAATCATTGGGATAGATACCATAAGAGAAAACATAAGCATAAGAAGCATAAGTAGGGATAATTGATAAGTACAATTTTCATAAATAAAGGAGAGTTTAGAATGGCAAAAAATAATCAATTTTGTTATATGTGCGGTAAGTCCGTAAATGAAGTAAATAAATTAATTAAAGGTGAGTATGGTTACATCTGTGATAGCTGTATCAGTATAGCAAGTGACTTACTCAATGATGAAGAAGAGGAAAATATCGCAACTAATATGAAACTTGCTACACCTTCACAGATTAAAGCACATTTGGATCAGTATGTTATCGGACAGGATGAAGCAAAGAGAACACTTGCAGTTGCGGTATATAACCACTATAAGAGATTGAAACAGAATAAAAAATCTGATGTGGAAATTCAGAAATCCAATATTCTTATGATTGGTTCAACCGGCAGTGGTAAGACACTGATTGCCCAAAGTTTAGCAAAATTCTTAGGTGTTCCATTCGCTATTGCTGATGCTACAACACTTACTGAGGCTGGTTATGTTGGCGAAGATGTAGAAACAATGCTAAGAACACTCTTACAGAATGCGGATTATGATATTGAATTAGCACAAAGAGGAATCATCTATATTGACGAGATAGATAAGATTTCTCGTAAAGGCGAAAATATGTCGATTACTCGTGATGTATCTGGTGAAGGTGTGCAACAGGCACTTCTTAAAATCATCGAGGGTACAGTATCAGAAGTGCCGGTAACAGGCGGTAGAAAACATCCACAGGGAGAAACGGTTAAGATAGATACATCTAACATACTTTTCATTTGTGGTGGTGCATTTGATGGCATTGATAAGATTATCGGTAAGGGAGAGACGCATAATACTATTGGATTTGGTGCTAATATTGCCGATAAGAAAGAATCAGTTACCGACTTATCAAAGGTTGAGCAGCACGATCTTGTCAAGTATGGTCTTATGCCAGAACTTATAGGCAGACTTCCTATTATTACTGCACTTAGTCCGTTGTCAGAGGGTGATTTGGTACATATTCTCACAGAGCCAAAGAATGCCATAACAAAGCAGTACCAGGAGTTACTATCTATGGATGATGTGAAGTTAGAGTTTGAGGACGCAGCATTGAGAAAGATTGCAGAATTGGCTATTAAAAAGAAAACAGGTGCAAGAGGTCTTAGAAGTATCATTGAATCGGCTATGCAGAAAGTCATGTTTGATGTTCCTGATATGAGTAGTGCAAAGAAAGTTGTTGTAACTGCTGATTGTGTAGAAGGAAAAGCGGATGCACTTGTATATGGTGCAAGGGATAAGAAGATTGCTTAGTGTCGGTTAGCGTCCATTTGGACGCAGAGCGTGATCAACGACCACGAAATCGTGGGCGTTAAAATCTGGAAGGAGAATATACTATATGAATACATTTACAGTTACAACAGGCAACAAGAACGAGACAGAATTAGCAGAAATTACAAGGCTAATTAAATTAAATGATATGTGGTGCAGACAGTACCACAATGTTGTGACAAGTATATTTGAAAAACACAACAGCATTGATGATTGGTCACAGGATGAACTTATGAAGGTTGCATTATGCGGTGTGAAGTACATAAATTATGCGATTGATATTGATTCTGCAAATCACAGACTGGATAACGCATATCAGACCCCATTTGAAGTGAAACAAACAGCCTTTAATATGATAGATGCTTTATTTGGTCTTATTGGAAGAATCAAGCTGAAAAATCTGATTAAAATTTTCCCGATAGATAAGGAATATGATGGGGATAAATGGGGATGCAAAGACTACTTTTTCACAATGGATGTGTTGCGTGAAAGAGGACTTGATAATGCAGTTGGTCGTGATGGTGTATTTGATTTGCTATGGGATTATGAAAATCGAAAGTTAAGAAAATTGACAGTATTCTATATGAGTTGCATGAGTGCCATGTATCAGCGACAAACTGGTGTTACCTTTGCGGAAAAATTCTGCGAAGATAATAATATAGGTTCGTATAGTGTGGATCGTGAAAATGGCATTGTGATAGATAATCAAACTAGAAAAATTGCAAAATTGAGCAATAAGCCATCATTTATGCAGATTGTGAAGTAAAATTACATTTTTTGAAAAAGCGACCTTCAATATTGTGCCTGTGTAGGCAAGATATTTTTTTGAAAATCGGATGAAACTGTCGATTCAAATCTCCATATTTTTATCTGAATAAAGTGGTGGGTAGCCACTATAAAAACCCTATGTGCAGCGAAATAGTTTTGCGGTTGGAAATATCACCGTAGCTTGGAAAAGTAGACACATATACATCGAACATTAAGTGTGATATAATTTTTCTATAATAGATAACAAAGGAGTAAATATTTATGGAAAAATTACTACAATATACAGATTTTTTGTTAGCAATAGGTGTCATTCTTTTGTGGGTATTTTTAATTGTACTTTTTTTGAGTATGTGGATAGGAAGTAAATATACAAAACAGAAGTTTTTTAAAGCAGCTCGAAAATCATTAGAGTTTGAAAAAAATGAAGACATACTTAGTGAAATACGCAATGATTTCGAAGTATATAGAAAACATATGTTTGGATTTAAGAATAGTTCCATTATTGAATTGTGTCAAGAACTTGAACAAAAAATAAAATTAGAGGGGGACTTGGTTGTTGTTAGTAAATTGAATAAGATAATTACTTCTTTCAAGGATGAGTACAAATTTGATGATGAAAAAATGAATGAGGTTATTGAAAATGTTAGAAATAAATCGGGAAAAGGTGATGCTAGGAAAATTAGGGAATATTTAATCAGATTGAATGCTTATACTGATGGAATTTTATATGAAAAAGATAGACATTTAATAGATATACAAGATAAGCTAACACGAAGAAAATGGGTTAGCGTAATATGTGGAATTGTGGGATTTGTTGGAAGTATCGCATCAATATACAGTATATTTAAATAAATTTTTACCAACCGTCAATATTCGATGGTTGGTATTTTTTTGCGCAAAATCAGAAGTCAGATGGAGAATATTATATATAGAAAGACATTTTTACGAAAGGTGGTAGAGTATTATAGGACACGTTAAAGCAGGAAGAGTAAGGATATATAAATTAAATACATTCAAAGCATTAACAGATGAAGAGAATGAGATTTATAATGACAAGAAGAAAAAGAATGCAGATTTATTAGAAGTCATTCATAATAATAAATCTGTCAGAGAAGTATCAGATAAATACTTGAATGAAAGAAATGAGATTGCAATATTTGAGAATGATATTGTCAGACTTGCATTAGCTGATAGAGAGTGTGAGAAATGTGATTATCAGTTGTTGGATGAGATAATTTATATGGTAATCAACCATAATGAAATCTTGTGGCAGATTCTAAGAGATGGAATCAAAATCGGTGGTAAAGAATATATGTTATTTACTGCCACAACAGGACAGGTCAGAAATGTTACTGTTACTCTTATGAGGAAAGATTTTTTTGAAAAGCACAAAGGTTTTTTGATGGTAGGATTGACTACTGAAAGTATCAATGCTAATGGTGGTATGAATGTAGGAAAGTATTTGTCATATAATGCGTTATCTTTATCATCAAGTGTAAAACCTCAAACAGTAATAGATATTGACCGATGTATTGTTGTAGAAGGTTTTGAAACTGTTGTTACAGACAAGGTTAAGTATATTGATATTAAGACAGATAATAACGGACAATGTTATGTAAATGATATACCGAAAGAATACCAGACAAAGAGTATTTCTATTGAGCATACGGATGGTGCTGGTATGTTTATTCCAGGCGAATTACCTTCAAGCTGTCAGATAAGGGGCGGTTATATCAAAGGTGCTATGTTCCCATTTGACTTTAGACTGTTTACACATGAAGTATCAAATAATAGTGTTTTGGTTGATCCGTGGGGAACACCGCATGATGTAGAAGAGGAAGATATAAGGTACATCATTACAACAAGTCAGTTGAAGATGTGGAAACAGTATAACTCATGGGAAGATTACAAGACTAAGTTCAAGGAAAATAATCTGGAATTATCTATCAATTCTTATGCGAATACTCCTAAAGAAGAGGTCACATTCTCATATCAATTTTTACAGACACTTCCATATAATACCGATATTACAGAATTGTGTAAGTCTGCTATTGAAGATTTAACTAAGCTGAAAACAGATTTTGATTATATGAAGTCACAGCTAGGATTGACACTTGATGAAGTGACAAATGATGATACAGACGAAGAGACTAAAGAGCAGGAATCACAGACAGTAGATACAAATGTTGAAAGAGCCAATTATTATATTGCAAAGGCATTAGATATATACCCTCCACTTATTCACGATAAACATATTATGAATAAGGTACAAAGTCTATTCAAAGCAAAGAAAAGGGCATATATGGGCGGTAAACTTCCAATGAGAGGTTACTACAGTTATGTTGCACCAGATATGTATGCTTTTTGTGAATATCTGTTTATTGGTAATACTGACCCGCAAGGCTTAGTTCCAGAGAATTGTGTGTATAACAAATATTATGCTGAATGTGAAGATGTGGAAGAAGTATTATGTCTTAGAAGTCCACACTTATCAAGATATGAATATCCAAGACGAAAGTTAGTATCTTCTGATGAATGCAATAAATGGTTTGGATATATGGAGAGTGACACAGTTGTAAGCTCCCATGATTTAATTTCCAAGTCATTACAATGTGATTGGGATGGTGACGAGATTTTAGTATGCCCCGACAAAGCATTGTTGAAAGCAGCAGAATCATTACCACAAGAGCCATTATATTATGATATGCAGAAAGCAGAGCCACAGCAGATAACGAATGAGGCAATTTACAGCACTTTGGTTAAAGGTTTTAGCAATAATATCATAGGTGAATCAAGTAATGCTATTACAAAGCTGTGGAATGTTCCTGAGTTAGCAGATAATCCGCTTATGTATGATGATATGATAAATGTCATATGTGCATTATCAAATTATGCAATAGATTTTCCTAAGACTGGTAAGAATCTTGACATAGGCGAATATCAGAAGTTGTATAAAGAATTAGTTCCACCAGAGGATATAAGAGAAAAATTCAAGCCACAGAAGATTAAATATCCGCAATTTTTCAAATATGCCAAAGGTAAAAAATCTAATCTTGCTGAATACACAGATAGTCCAATGGATAGAATTGCACAATACATTGATAAAACAGTCGGTAGCAAGCATTATAAATATGAAATAGGAACTGATGAAGAATTTGATTACAGGCAGTTGATGAATAATTCTGTCGGGAAGAATAGCAAGCCATTATTTGAAGTCGATAGAACAGATGAAAGATATTTGAAAGCATATAATGTCTTGAACAGCAGGAAGAAAGCAAAACAGAAGTTATGTCAAGATGTTAAAAAGGAAATAGACAGGAAAAACACAGATACCAAAGAGATAACAGCTAAGTATGATGTATTTCATTATTACTGTATCAAAGAGATTAAGGATATTTTCACGGATAAAAATGGTATATTCAATGTTAATCTTGCAGTTAATTACATAATTGATATGGAATATAACAAAGGTGACTTTTATACCACAAGCAAGGATATTTTGTGGAAGTGTTTTGGTAATGTGATTGTAGATAATCTTAATCAGAATCAGAAAACTGGTATAACACTAAAGGAAAGACCAAGAATGTGTTATAAAAAAGCGGTTAGAGGTAATGATGAATTAGACCAGATGATTGCTGATAAGATGGAGCGAAAGAGTGTTGATATAACACGAGCGGATATGGATTATATGGGAGCAGTCCTTCAGACAAAGAAAAATGGTTCATATTATCAGAATGATATTGGGTTGCTATTTGTGTTATTGTGTCATTATAAGTATGCTAAACAGTCGGGACGATTAAAAGAAGATGGTTCATTCTATATCACAAGGAAAAAGCACAACACTATGATTAAGCCAAATGGTAAAAAGAAGAAAATCGACATATCCTATAATATGAATAAGATTATGGAAATGGTCGGTGCTAAATCTTACGCAGGAAGTTTTGCAAGGTTTATGAGTAGCGGTATTCAGATTGAAACTGATGAAAACAAAATCAGTATAAATCTTGATATTGAGGAAGAAGATAATACTGAGGTGTTATTTACAGTCCAAGATATTTACAATCCGATAATATATTTACAGGCATATAATGAAGATAAGGAACTATCGGAATGTGTTGTATGTGGTAAGCAATTTATTAAGGATAGAAATAAAAAGACCTGTAGTGATAAGTGTAAGAGTAAGTATCATAAAATATGTGTTGATAGAAATAATGATAAAAATAAGTCTGCTGCCATAGCAGATAAAAAAGCAATTTAATATTTTTGAATAAGAAACAGAGTATCAAAAAAGCCTAGAAAATAAGGGAACTTTGGTACTCTGATTTTATTTTTACAAAAATTATATAGGGAGAAGAACTAAAGATTTTTGAAATTTATTTCATAATAGCCGAATTATCGGTACTTTATTTCTGATCTCACGGAATTATCATTAAAGAAAGGAGACTTTTGATATGGATTTACAATTAAGAGCCAAAGAGTATCTGAAACGCTATGGCATAAAGAAAAAGTATCTGGCTTCTTTAGTTGGGATTTATCCAAGTCAATTGTCGCAATGGCTGTCTGGGGATTATGACTTAAACACGAACCAGATAAAAATAATTGAAGATTTTTGCAATGGTAAGTCTCAATATACAGAACTTAATTGACAAAATGATATAATAAATCCTTATAACTATATCACAAAACCAATTAAGAAAGCAATGTACATTATTGCTAAAATATCAATACCTGTATTTGTTAAAATTTCACAGAAAGGAGTGAGCAGAGAATGAGTAATAATCTGGATATTGATATTATGAAGCTGACATTGCCGAATGGAAGAACTTTAGAGAAGCAGATGAAGTATGAAGCAAAGCGATTCTTGAAGATTTTACAAGAGGAAATCGACAGATGGTATAGTTTATACTCACCTATAATATATCAAAGAACTTATGACATGCGAAATTCTATATATGCGGAGGATTTGGTACGAGTAAGCACTTCTGGTAATAAACTTCAAATAGAAATCAATTATGATGATACTGCATTTCATAAATCATTATGGCATGATAGTAAAATCAACTCAATCCTACTGATGAATGAAGGGTATCATGTGTCTAATGACTGGCACAGGGATATTGAAAATTTTGGCTATAGGGAAGGAGGTCACTTCCTGGAAAATGCCATAGAACGTTTTAACAAAGAAAATTACTTTGGTATTGATATTGAAATCAATTACTAAAGGAGGCTTATAAAATGGCTAATAACAATCTATTTACATTAGGATTGGATATAACGGCTACACAGAACAAAATGAGTAATCAGCTTAAACAGATAGCGAAAAATTTATCTGATAGCGATACTATTCGTGTGACTGGTGGTTTAGATATAACAAAATCACAAAACAAACTTCAACAGCAGTTGAATGACATTTCTAAGAATCTTAAAATCAATGTGGGAATAGTCAATATTGACACTTCCGCAATCAAGCAACAGCAAAATGCTATAAATCAGCAGATGAAATCTGGAATCAATGCAACAGGTGTTAAAATACCTTTTCAGTTTGATTTATCAGATGCAAATGCGGTTAAAGCAGAAATCAATAAAATCGTTGCAGACATCACCAATAATAAGGGTCAGTTAGTAAAATATAAAATCAATGTAGATGATAATGGACAGGCTACAAAAGCATTACTCACTTATAGGAATGAACTTAATGAGGTAACAAATGCTACATTAAAATTACAGTCTGTTGGTAAGTGGTATGATGCGAATGGTGTAGAACATAGCATTGTAAAATGGTCTGAAGGTCAGAAATCATTATCACAGAACATTGAAGCTACAGTAAAAGCTAATCAAAGACAGATGGAATCTGACAATCAAGTTATCCGTAAGAAACAGGAATTGATTGCACAGATGAAACTTCTTAATACACAGG
This sequence comes from Jutongia hominis, assembly GCF_014384965.1. Lineage (GTDB taxonomy): Bacteria > Bacillota > Clostridia > Lachnospirales > Lachnospiraceae > Butyribacter > Butyribacter hominis. The sequence goes on along the minus strand of NZ_JACRSW010000035.1, from coordinate 82,312 downwards.
CTGAAAAGGCTGGTATTTCTTTAAATTCTGATAATCAGAAATCGTTCAATGATTTATCTATCAATGCATCCACTTTAGATGATATTAAACAGTTAGAAAGTTATTTGCATTTGGCAAGAACCGAATATCAGACTTTCAATGCAGAAATTGCAAAGGGTACTCATGCAAGCTCATTAGAAGCTATGAAGAATACTTTAGCAACTATGCCACAGGAAATTGCTTTAATTGAAGCAAAATTCAATTCTATTAAAATGCCTGATAATGTAAAAACTCAGATTGAAGAGTTAAAGGCTTTAATGAAATCTATCAATAGTATTAGTGATCCGCAGGAAAAGATTGCAAAATACAATGAGATGGTATCTTCTTTGAAGAGTTTACAGAAACAGTATCAAGTTACTTCACAAGAACAAAAGAATCTAAATGCTGATATGGCAACTATGCAGGGTGCATCTACTCTTACTAATAGAATTATTTCATGGATGGGACAGAATAGAGAAGCCGCCGTACAGTATGACGCAGAGTTGAAACAGATAGTTGCTGATTTGCAGAACTGTAGTAATAAAACTGATTTAACAAGGTTACAGCAACAGTTTAGAGGAATACAAGCACAAGTTAAGGCTACAGATAGTGTGTCTACTGGATTCTTTGGTAATCTGAAAATGCAGTTAGGTGAAGCTATTAGCAATATGATGCGGTATCAGTTGGCTTACGAAATTATTCAAAAGACAACCAATGCTTTAAAAGCAATGATACAGTCTGTATCTGATTTGGACAAGAACCTAACTGAATTTAATAAGGTTGCTGATTTATCATATGAGCAATTATCCAATTTCTCGGATAAAGCATATGAAGCAGCAGATAAAATTGGCAGAACTGGTTCAGATATGATTGAAGCGGCTACAGAGTTTAAGAGGGCTGGCTATGACCTTGATAACAGTTTGCAGATGGGCGATGCAGCTCTTGTAATGACAAATGTTGCTGATGGTATTACACAGACTTCCGATGCGGCTAGTACACTGATTTCAGTATTAAATGGCTTTAATGTTGATGAATCGGATATTATGTCTATTGTTGACAAAATGAATAGTGTATCAAACCAAAGTCCTGTTGGATTTGATAATCTTGCAGATGGATTAGAGCGTGTTTCTGGTACAATGAATCAGGCTGGTAATAGCATTGATCAGACTATTGGTTTGTTGACAGGTGGTTTTACACAGCTTAGAAATATGGAAAAAGTGTCTACTGGTCTTATCGCAATCTCACAAAGATTGAGGGCAATAGACGAGGATGGAGAGGAAATTGACGGATTATCAGCAGAATTGGGAAAAGCTTTTGGTTCAATAGGAGTAAACATTGAGGATGCGAATGGTGATTTGCGTTCTACATATGATATTCTTTCTGACTATGCGAAGGTTTACCCAGAATTAACAAGTGAACAGAGACAATACTTTGGAGAACTTGCGGCTGGTAAACGACAAATTACAGTATTTAATGCTATTGTTGATGAAATGTCGGCAGTAGATAAAGCAATAGAACAATCTAAGGATAGTTTAGGCAGTGCAACAAACGAAAATGAGATTTACCGCCAGAGCATCGAGGGAATGAAAAATGAGTTCAATAACCAATTTCAGATGCTGAGTAAAGAAGTGATCTCTTCGGATTGGATTAAGGATTTAATATCTGCTGGAACTGATTTCTTAGGTGTATTAACAGATATTGTAAAACAGGATGATTTAGTTTCTGGTACTATCGGTGTTATAACCGAAGTACTTAAAACACTTGCATCTGTTTTGAAATCATTAACTGGTAATGATGGAATAGCAGCCTTGATTAAAGGCTTTATGACATATAAAACAGTTACAAAAGGAATTGACCTTTTCAACTTTATTAGTGGAAAGAAGAACACATTTACACAGACACAAAACGCTATGAACGCATTTTTCCAGAGTGCTGTCAATGGAAGTATGCAAGTCAAAGATGGCTTTTTGCAAGTGGGCGAAGCTGAAAAGCAGATGTTTAACAATTCCAATAAAAGCGGTTGGGGTATAAATTATCATTTATCATTGTTATTAGTGTACTGTGCCCACCCTTCTAAGGTTGTGTAATAATGCCACGTAATTAACGGACGGGAATAATCGCATGATAATAAATCATAAAAATAACCGAATATGCTGGGAAAGCACTTAAACTATATACCAAAGCGGAATGAGAAATCATAGACGTAATGTGTGAAGAAATTCAGAAAAAACATATAGTTGACATATGGTGAGAGCCTAAGTGTCTATTGTTGCAGGTACACGAAGTTTTGACTGCAATATGAGAGATTGAAAATGGTGCTGGTCTATAGGTAGATATGATATTCATATCGAAAGCAGGGGAGTTCCTAAGTCGTGCATACGATAAAAATATGACTATTTGATATATGCAAACTATGCTGACTTCTGAAAACAGATAGTATTATATAGTCGGAAATACCCTCAGAGGCTGACAAGGTTAGGCAGAATACAGGCGTAATTGTATTTTGCTTCAATATACAGTCCAACTACTATTGATTGTAGAGACTTAGTTTAAAGACTGGGTTGCATATAAAAGATTTTATAATTCGATAAATTACTACTTATATTTGTTTGAGATATAAGTTTGAATATAAGATATGTTCGCTGAAATGTCTGGTAAACATGTAAGCGGTGTTTGAGGCATATCTTAATAAATAATTGTGGAAAATATAAAAAATGTGGAGGTAACAGATAGGCACTATACAGTTACCAGATAAATAACTGATAGTGCCTGTTTGTGTTTATTGATAAAATGTGTGTTCAAAATATTTGAGCATAGATTTTTTGAATAAACTTTTTATGTTTTTTCAAATTAAATTTTCTTAATAAAGCCGAGAAAATGTGCGGTTATGCACACGATAATTTTAAGGAGGAATAGCAAAATGGCAAAAGTTGAAAGAATTGAATTTGAATCTGCTACATTATTTAAGGAGTTGGTAGATAAAGGACAGTTGAAAAGTCTTGTGAGTGTAAAGAGTTCACCATATCCGAAGTATTGTTTTAAGAATACCGACAAGGTAGCAGACATTGTAGGAAAGTTTGTGGCACAGCACAATCTAAAGAGTGATAGAAGTATTGATGATTGCTGGAAAACATTTGATAAGATAATTGTTAATGCAGAAGAAAAGCCACAGAGTATTGTTACAAGGAATCTTAAAGCAGTTAAGCGTATTGTTGATGAAGGATATGCCTATATGCTTAAAAGGACTTGTGTGGATCAGTACAAGAAGAAATGTTTTGTATTCTATGAGAATGACAGAATTTCAGAAATCAAGAATGAAGAGGATGCAATCAGTAGAGCAAAATATGAGGAAAAACATACATCCTCAAGAAAAGAAATGGCAGATACAAGAATGTCTGAATTGATTAAAAAAGCTATGGAGGTAAAATAAGTAATGGCAAACAAGAAGTATTTTTATAATGATTTTGATGGTAAAAAGGTTGAATATGTATTAGAAAAGGGCTTATCTCTTAGTCAGAAAATGAGTTTTGTTGTAGAAGTAGCAAGTACAGTAGTATCAAAAGAGGTTGGATATGCACAAGTGTTAAGACAGCCAATGTTTGAATACTGCCTTATTACATACTACACTAATATTGTTCTGTTTGAAAATGGAGAAGAGTTTAGTCTGGATAAGGTGGATAAATTCATTAAGGATAACAAGGAAAATGTTATTGATGTTATTCGTGAGAATACATCTGATGATGAGAGATCAGAACTTGACAATGCTTGTAATGAAGCTATTGAATACAGAAAGTTGCATTACAATGATTTGAAGGATGAGATTGAGGATTTATTACAGGTAGTCAGAGAGTTTGTTGTTAAGCCAGACTACATGAATGAACTTTTACAGGCTCTTACAAATGCTGTAAATACCTTTGCTGATAGGGGAGATATTGATTATGAGGCAGTAAATAAGCTGGTTGATATTATTCCTATTGTGCAGAAGTTGGATAGTAAAGATGTGGCAAAAGCCATTGTAAAAGAGTTCCATAATGACGATAAACCTTTATCGTATGATGCATCGAAGCAGCCTAAAAAGAGTGATAAGGGAAGAAAACAAAAGACCGAATTTGCAGTAGAAAAGGGCGAAAAGACTGAATAAATAAGGCTTTTTGCGTATATATGAGGACTGGGAAAAAAATCCTAGTCCTTATTTGTATGCAGAAAATATAGGATTAAATCATAGCAAAGAGGTAGTAAATGCTTTATCGACACATAAAAGTCGGGACTATTTATACAGAAAAACTCAAAAAAGAAATTCTTATTTTTATTTATTTTCCATAAGGGCAGTAGGTGCTTTTGTGTGAATAAATTTTTTTGAAAAATCGTTATCGTGAGTACTAAGATAGTATAGATAGATAACAGATAATATACAGATAAACAATAGCTGTAAAGGCTAAAAATTGAATTGGAGGTTATAGTACAATGAATAAACATTAAAACAAAACACTATATTGAATATACAAAAGATGGTATTACATACAGATAAATTCCTTGAAGGAGACAAAGAAGAATACCCATATCCATATGTATATATGTATGGGATATGACAAATCAAAAGTAGAAAATGTTTGGAATAGCTTGAATAAACTTATGAAATAGTTTGACAATTATGTAAAATCTAATAAAAAGAGGAGGTAAATAATGGAAAAATTTATTATAAACAGAGACGGAAGCATTGAGCAAGATCAGGTATTCTTATGTGATAGAATGCTCAATACTATTTGTGAAATATACCCTATAGATAATTTAAAAACGGATATGCATTTTGCATCAAATGATGAAGTATCATTTACATTGTACAAAAATAACAATAATGTATTTAATCCATTTTGGGATAAAATAGATGATTTGTCTATTATTTTAGTACAAGGAAAAGGATATTTTGAAATAGCTGTACCTAAGACGGACGATGGTGCAATTTTTAAAGAGATTACAGGTGTATCTCTCGGAGAAGCAGAAACTGCTCAGACAAATGTAACTTTAGAGATCAATACTGATGACGATATGGATAGAGACGATTATGTAGAGACAGTTTTATATAATGAAACAAATACAGAAGGATCTTTATTACATAGAATATTTAAAGTAATGCCACACTATACTATAGGTCATGTGGATGATTCTATAAAAAATATTCAGAGAACCTTTTCTGTTAGTGACACAACAGTATATGATTTCTTACAGCAAATAGCAGAAGAAATTGGATGTGTATTTGTATTCGATAATTTTTCTCGTACAGTAAATTGTTATGATCTGCAAGAACACTGTACCAATCCAAAATGTATCGCAGATAAAGATCATAGAAATATCATTAATGGAGTATGTCAACATTGTAATTCTTCTGATTATGTAGTGGATGGCTATGGAGAAGATACAGGTGTATTTATTGAAGGGGCTAGTCAGGAAGATAATACGACAGAAACTATCACTATTACTGGTGACAAAGATAGTGTTAAGAACTGCTTTAAAGTCGAAGGCGGTGATGATATCATTACCGATCGAATTGCAAGTAGGCTGATTGGTGGTAATTATATATGGAAATTTTCTGATTATCAAAAGTCTCAAATGTCAGAAAACTTACAAATAGCGTTGTCAGAATGGGAAAAATATGTTGCAACCCAACAAGATACTTACAATAAATATTGGGATAAATTAAGTGCAAATATTGACGAGATAAGCTATTATCGTGATTCTATGATGCCAAATGATGATACGGACGAAACTGCCGAATCTGTATGCCAGGAGATTTTTGGCGGCAATGGTAAAACAGGAAAAATAACATATGCTTGTCTGCAAAACAGAACAATGAATAAAACAATGTTATCTAACACTGTAAGTAATTTTGCCAAAGCGATTGCCCCACCAACTTACACAGTAGAATTAAATGACATTCACACAACTACTGAGACAGACGGTACTTTTACTATTATCAATAGCTTATCGTTTAAAGCACATATTTATCTCAAAGATGAATATGAAGATGATGGCATAACGTTAAAGGATGAATATACTTCGTCCACTATCACTCTTCCAGTAAAAAAGGGATATAAGTTATATGTTAATGAAAATGACAACAAAACATATACCTCTGATTACTTCTATTATTTAAAACAGCAAATAGATATCAAGCTAGAACAAGTAGATACCAAAGAAGAAGTAATGGTGTTTGATCCACCTCTTGATCCAACAACGAATAAATATCAGTCTGGTTATAATGCTGACAGTTTTGCAGAATATGATAACGAAACTAATACAAAGAACTTACAATCTAATCATTACACGATGTTTTGTATAGAACGTTTGCAGTCATATTTTGATGCGTATGAAGCTTGCAGTCAGGTCATTTCTAAGAAAAACGCAGAAATAGCATCCGATGATGCAACTGAAAAGGATAGGCTGTTAATGTATATTAAAGATGATAATACGAAAGAAGCAATCTTCGATTCTCTTCTCGGTAAGTATAAACGCAGAATGGAATGTTTGTCTGCAAGGATTTCATATCTTAACAAAAAGATTAAAACTCTTGAAGAAGAGAATGATGCGTTAAGTAATAAGATTAACGTTATTAGAAATAATTGTGATTTACAAAACTTTCTAACAAGAGTAGAAAATGCATTAGGGGGTAAGGATCTATGGATTGAGCTTTGCACTTTTAGACGTACTGATACATATAAAAATGATAATTTTATTGGAGAAGACCAACCTGAAAGTGTATTGATGGAAAACGTGGAAGAATTACTCAAACAAGCGAATATAGAAATAGAGAAAGCTTGCAAGGTGAATTATTCTACTACTGCTACAATAGCAAATCTTCTTACATTAAAAGAATTTGAACCATTTTGGGACAAATTTAAATTAGGTAATTATATTCGTGTTCGTGTAGATGAAGATATCTACACAATGAGAATTATTACTGTTTCTTTTGATTATTCAGATCTCTCGCACTGTTCTGTGGAATTCTCTGATACGATTAAGAATAAAGTATCTTCTGTAAATCAGGTAAAAGATATTCTCAAGCAGGCTTCCTCTATGGCAAGCAGTTATAGTTATGTGGCACGACAGGCTGACAAAGGCAGTAAAGCAAATCAGCAATTCCAAAATATGAAAGAAAATGGTCTTGATATTGCAAATACTATGATCAAATCTTCTGACAATCTTGATTTTGTATGGAACAAATATGGTTTTAAGGGCAGAGAATGGGATGATGTTAAAAATGAATTTGCACCTGAACAGCTTGCTATGACAAATAATCTTCTTGCGTTTACAAAGGATAGTTGGGAACATACCTGTGCTGCGATTGGCAAGATCAGTTATTTTGATGATATGGATCAGACTTATAAATGGGATTATGGTATCAATGCAGGAGTGTTGATCGGTGATCTTGTTATGTCAGAACAGCTTCGCATCATGAATGATTCTGGAAATTACTATATTGACAAGAATGGTTTCACAATGGTCAAAAAGGACAGTAACGGAAAGGTTCTTAGCGAGATTGCTATCAAACCCGAAAATCCATCTATGGTTTTATCACGTAACGGAAAGTCATTATTTGATTTCAATTCGGATGGTTTAGGTTGTTTGAGAATTGGTAGTGATACAAGTGGTATTACTTTTGACCAAAATGGTAATGCTGCGTTTGCAGGCAAAATCAGTTCTTCAAGTGGTGATATTGGTTCTTGGCATATTGATGGAAATGGTTTTTATGGTGAAGAAAATAAATCATCTTTTTTAACTGCTTATGGTAATCTAACAGATAAAGATTTTAACTTAGAGGGAATAAGTTTCCAGTCTACGTTTTATAACGGTAAACTTATATGTGGTGTAGCAAGTGATAGCGCAAGTTTAACTATTCCTGACACATCGCATGGTTATACAGATATGTCAGCAAGAGGATTTTTCTCCAAATCTAAAGGTATGGCTGATAATGAATGGTTAGTAAGAATAGATACAGAAGCAAAAAGGTTTATCACTGATGTAAATATTACAGCACCTAATATTGGAGATATATGTATTAGTAGTATTTCAAAGGTGTCATTTAATTCACCAAATGTAAAACAAAATTTAGAAAGTGAAACGTGGACTGATTATGATTATAGTATGTTGAAAGATATTACAGATATTATGGTAATTCCAGTTACACAAAGTTATGGAATTGTGACTTCTGAAAGTCATTCAAATGGCAAATTAACATTAACTATGACAAATATCAGTGGCGAAGCACATACTTTAGGATGCGTCGTATATCTTGTAGGATACAAAAAAATAAGCTCAAGTTCATGAGCTTATTCCTTAGTCTAGTATTTATATAATTATTTTGTATCATCATCTGCACTTATAACTGTAATTGTGCAATAGCATTCTGGTGCGCCAGATAAAAATCTTATTTGTGTAGTTCCTTCAGAAACAGCCGTTACAACACATGCATGATTATCATTGGTAGTTACATTCTCTACAGTAGCCACTTTTTCGTTTTTACTAATAAACCCTGTAGATGGCGAATGATATAATGTACCTCGTACTAAATTCACTTCCAATTTATGTGTCTCTCCAACTTTCATAGTAATTTCTTTTTCAACAAATTCTGCTGTGCTTGGTATAAGTGGTGTTTTTGTTGGTATTGGTGGCATTGTAGGCACTGGTGGTTTTTGGTTTTGCATAGCAGTAGGGACAGCAGTCTTCTTCACATTCTTCGTATTCTTCTTACTTGTATTCTTCTTACTCACACTACCAACAGTAACCTTGCAAGTATATTTCTTTTTGCCAACTTTAGCAACAATAGAAGCTTTCCCTTTCTTTTTTGCTTTTACCTTACCTTTTTTCGTAACAGAAGCTACTTTCTTGTTACTACTCTTCCATGTCACTTTCTTCTTGTTATTGAGAAGTCTCAGATTAATCGAACCACCGACCGAGAGGGTAGCTTTTGTTATGTTTAATTTGACTTTGGACTTTGCATCAACCGGTGCTGCTAAGGTAAGACAAAGTGACAGGATCAGTGTGATTGCTAATGATTTGTTAAATTTTTTCATCTTGTACCTCCTTTGATTTACGATATTTTACATTTAGATAAGTATAGCATAGATTGGGTGAGGGTGCAAGGAAGGTGGTAGCAAAGGTGGACATTGATGATCCTATGGCAGATGAGAAAATGACTTCTGCCTTTTATATTAAGGAGCGTGATAATATGTCAGGAATGAAAGGTATTTATAGGTTTAATCCTGCCTTGGTTGGAGGAATTATAGGATTGATTATTGATTTAATCTTATGCAAAATACTTCCCTAATAAAAATCCAACAACAGCACCTATAATCGTTATAATTGTTGAATATATCCAATAATGCTTGTTATTGTCTATCAGAGTTTGATTAATTTCTTTTAAGTTGTTATTGGTAGTTTGTAATTCATCAATCTTTGTATTACAAGTATCAATAAGTTTATTCTGAGTTTCAATCTGAGCATTTAACTTCATATTTTCATATTGGATAGCATCAAGTTTATTATTTGATTTCTGTTGTTCTTTTACCATAGGATTATCTGTTTTAAGTATTGGCGTTTGTTGAAAATTATAGTGAACAGGCGGTACAGAATCTAATAGTTTTTGAGGTTCGATATTTTTCAGTTGATTACTTAGTTCTGCTGGAGTTAGATTGATTTTATCCATAGAGGATATCCCCATTAAACAATTTTATTTATTATAACACATGTTAGTATAAAGGAGTGTGATTTTTATAGAAATGACAGACAGTAAAACTTTAGAAATGCCATTTTGGTTAAAATTAAATATGACAATTAAAGAGGCGGCAGCTTATTCAAATATAGGAATTAACAGAATTGAAGAGTTATTAAAACAACCGAAGTGCAATTTTGTACTTTATGTAGGAAATAAAAAATTGGTAAAGAGAAAAGAGTTTGAACAGTACATATCAAAGAGCATTGAATTATAAAAATTTTGGTGGTTTCAAAATTGCAGAACTTATGATATAATAATAGGCTGTATCAAACTCTTTATGCTTACACAGCAGGAAGGAGTTGATTTTACGGGCAAAGATTTAAAAGGAAGAGAGCTTGGTGTAGGAATATGCCAGCGAAAAGACGGATTATACACAGCTAGATTTGTTAGCAAGCGTACAGGAAAATCCGTTCAGAGATATTTTCCGAAGTTACAAGAATGCCGTAATTGGTACGCAGACGCTAGGTTCGAGGATGAACATGGTGGAATCAATGCTTGTGGTGATATGACAGTCACAGCTTGGTTTGAGTATTGGCTTGAAAATATAAAAGGTGATAGTATCAGACCTAACACGATAAGGAATTACAGAGAAAGGTTTGAACATAACATTAAAGACTGTATAGGAAGTATGATTTTATCAGATGTAAAACCGATGCACTGTCAAAATGTTCTGAATCAGATGAAGGATAATTATAGGACTTCAACAATCTATCAGACAAGAATTGCTTTGTATTGTATGTTTTCAGATGCAGTTGAGAACGATGTTATACTAAGAAACCCAGTAACAAAAGCAGTCAAGTACAATATTGGTAAAGAACCAAAGAAAGTAAGGGCATTGACAGTAGAAGAACAGAAGAAGTTCTTGGAAGTAGCGAAAGACTGTAGCAATTACAATCAGTTTGCATTTATATTACAGACTGGATTAAGAACAGGAGAAATGATTGGTCTTAAATGGTCAGACATTGATTTTGAGAAGAAAGTAGTACATATTCAACGATCAATGGAGTATCGGCATTCTGTAGGTGAGTGGAGAATAGGCGAGCCAAAAAGTAAGTCGGGGTATAGAGATGTACCTTTGACAGAAGCAGCAATTCAGTTATTGAAAACACAAAAAGAAAAAGTGAAAAGTCTTAAAGTTATCAATATGGATTTTTCGGAGTTTGTGTTTTTGAATCGTAAGGGCGAACCTACAAAAAATTCTGCATATGATACCACACTATTTAAGCTATGTGATAAAGCTGGTATTCCTCGTTTCTCGATGCACGTATTAAGGCACACATATGCTACGAGAGCGATAGAGGGTAATATGCGTCCTAAAACCTTGCAAGTAATATTAGGGCATTCTAATGTAGGAATTACCATGAATTTATATGTCCATGTGACAGAAGATGAAAAGGTAAAGGAAGTTGAAAAGATAGAAAAAGCCTTAAAAATTGTGTAGTAAATTGTGTAGTAAAATAACATAGAAAGGCGAAAACCCTTTAAATATAAGGATTTTCAGACAGGTATATTAAGATATGAAACTAGGAATTGTAGGATTACCAAATGTAGGAAAAAGTACATTATTCAATTCATTAACCAAAGCAGGAGCAGAATCAGCCAACTATCCATTCTGTACGATCGACCCGAATGTAGGTGTTGTTCCAGTCCCTGATGAGCGATTAGATGTACTGGCTAAGATGCATAACTCAGCAAAAGTCGTTCCTGCTGTGATTGAATTTGTTGATATAGCCGGTCTGGTAAAAGGTGCATCCAAAGGCGAAGGACTTGGTAACCAGTTCTTATCCAATATCCGTGAGGTAGACGCAATCGTGCATGTAGTACGTTGTTTTGAAGATACAAATATTGTTCATGTAGATGGAAATATTGATCCATTAAGAGATATTGAAACGATCAACTTAGAACTTTTATTCTCTGATCTAGAAATATTGGAAAGAAGACATGCAAAGTTAGTCAAGAGTGTAAAGGGCGACAAATCACTCACAAAAGAGCTTGATCTGGTAGAACGTTTACAAAAATTCTTAGAAGACGGTTCTTTGGCAAAGAATTTTGAAGTAGTCGATGAAGAGGAAGAAAAGCTGCTTGCAAGCTTTAATCTTTTGACGTACAAGCCTACAATCTATGCTGCAAATGTCAGTGAAGATGACTTAGCAGATGACGGAGCATCCAACGAGCAGGTGGCAAAAGTTAGAGAATATGCCAAGAAAGAGGGATCAGAAGTATTCGTGATCTGTGCGCAGATCGAGCAGGAGATTGCAGAACTTGATGACGAAGAAAAGAAGATGTTTTTAGAGGATCTTGGCTTGAAGGAGTCCGGACTTGAAAAACTGATCCGCGCAAGTTATTCGTTGTTAGGTCTGATCAGTTACCTGACATCCGGTGAAATGGAAACAAAAGCATGGACGATCGAAAAAGGAACAAAAGCTCCACAGGCAGCAGGAAAGATTCATTCCGATTTTGAACGTGGATTTATTCGTGCAGAAGTTGTCAGCTATGAGCATCTTGTAGAACAGGGAAGCATGAATGCAGCAAAAGAAAAAGGTCTTGTACGAAGCGAAGGAAAAGATTACGTGGTACAGGATGGGGATGTTGTTTTATTCCGTTTTAACGTATAATCGGACAAAACGAAAACTGTTGCATAGAAATGGAGATTGATATGGGAGCAGATGTAAGATTTCCTCATCTGGGAATTGTAATCGATTCGTTGGGGAAAACAATTAATATAGGAAATTTTTCAATCGCATATTATGGAATCGTCATAGCACTCGGAATGGTTGCCGGCTTTTTTATGGCAAGCTGGCAGGCAACACGCTTAGGGCAGGACAAAGATATTTATCTGGATCTTGCCTTATGGGATATTATTTTTGCTATCATTGGTGCGAGACTGTATTATGTTATCTTTAGCTGGGATTATTATGGAAAACATCCCATGGAGATCTTAAATACGCGTGGCGGTGGCATGGCAATCTACGGTGGTGTGATTGCCGGAGTTCTAACAACGTTTATTTTTGCAAAAGTAAAGAAACTGTCTTTTTTTGATCTGACAGATGCAGCATGCGGAGGTCTTTTGGTAGGGCAGATCTTTGGCCGCTGGGGAAACTTCTTTAACCGTGAAGCGTTTGGCGGATATACGGATAATCTTTTTGCCATGCAATTAAAACGTTCGCAGGTGCGTGCCGGAGATATGACAAAAGATGTCTTAAAGCACCTGGTCAATATTGATGGGATACAATACATACAGGTGCATCCGACATTCTTATATGAATTGTTATGGAATATAGGAGTTTTGGCAGTTGTTCTTCTTTGGACGAAGAAAAGAAAATATAAAGGACAGTTATTTTTAATCTATCTTTGCGGTTATGGACTCGGAAGGTGCTGGATCGAAGGACTTCGAACCGATCAGTTGAAATTCTTTGGTACACAGATTGCCATATCACAGATACTTTCTGCTGTCTTATTCCTCGGAGCGGCAGGTATTTTGCTCTGGAAGGCAGTCAAAGCAAAAAGAGAGAAGAATGCACAGGAATCCATTGTAAAAGATTAAGAGAATCCATGATTTTAAAAGATATTTTATTGGGATAAAAAGAAAAAGAATAAAAAGTATAAGAGTTTTGGAACTGACATCGCTCAAAATCGGTCAGATACGAGTGTATGTTTGGAACAAAACTCTTTTTTTTCCAAAAAAATACTTGCCTTATTCCCAAAAAAGATATAAAATATGATAGTAAGTGGTGAGAAGTGGGGTAAAGTGGTGAATGAATCCCTTTTAGTGGGGTGACAAGCCATACGCTGAGAGTAGGAGGTGATAATCATGTTCATGGGACAATACGAGCATTCGATCGATACCAAGGGCAGAATTATCATTCCTGCAAAATATCGCGAAGAATTGGGCGATACTTTCGTAGTGACCAGAGGTCTGGATGGATGTCTTTTTTTATATCCGCAGGCAGAATGGGCACAATTTGTAGAGAAGTTACAGCAGCTTCCTTCTAACCAGAATACGAGAAAAATTCAAAGACAATTCTTATCCAAAGCGATGGAGGTTTCATTAGACAAGCAGGGACGTATTTTGATTCCGGCTTTACTTCGCACCAGTGCAGCATTAGAAAAAGAAGTTACATTTGTTGGTATGATGAACCGAATTGAAGTCTGGGATAAGAACCGCCTGGAAGCACAGGAGATGCAGGATGACGATGAAGTATTAGAAGAAGCAATGGATGAGCTTGACATTTCATTGTGATCTAGGGAAAACAGATAGAAAGGCAGAAGGAGAGAACATGGAATTTAATCACAAATCTGTACTTCTTGATGAAGTGATCGCCGGACTTGCGATCAAACCCGATGGAATCTATGTGGATGGTACTCTGGGTGGAGCAGGACATGGCAGTGTCGTATGTTCTAAGCTTGGAAAGAACGGCAGATTTATCGGATTGGATCAGGATGAAGATGCTATTGCGGCAAGCACAAAGAGATTAGAACCTTATCAGGACAAAGTGACAATTGTTCGCAGCAACTATTCTGATATGGTGAATGTATTACATGATCTTGGTGTAGAAAAAGCAGACGGTATTACTTTGGATCTTGGTGTTTCTTCTTTTCAACTGGACACCGGAGAAAGAGGGTTTTCTTACCGGTTTGATGCACCATTGGATATGCGTATGGATAACCGTCAGGAACTGACAGCATATCAGGTTGTAAATGAATATACAGAAAGTGAACTCTACCATATTATTAAAAATTATGGTGAAGATAAATTTGCGAAGAATATTGCAAAAAATATTGTGATCGCAAGACAAAAGGAACCTGTTAAGACAACAAAGGAACTGGCTGACATCATCAGCTATTCCATTCCAATGAAGGTAAAAAAGCAGGGCGGACATCCTGCAAAGAGAACATTTCAGGCGATTCGTATTGAGGTGAATCATGAACTGGAAGTTTTAGAACGAAATATCAATGATATGATCGATCTTTTAAATCCTGGGGGAAGATTTTGTATTATCACATTCCATTCTTTAGAAGACCGTATCGTGAAGAAGGCTTTTCGGACAGCACAAAATCCGTGTACATGCCCACCGGATTTTCCGGTTTGTGTATGTGGTAAGAAACCAAAGGGGAAAATGGTATATCGGAAACCGGTATTGCCATCGGATGAGGAATTGGAAGAAAATCCTCGTTCAAAGAGCGCAAAGCTCAGGATTTTTGAACATATTTAAGGAGAGGAGCAGCTTGTATGGATATGGACTGGGAAAACTACAGCCGAATGCGTAAGAGTAACGGAGAACGACAGCGTAAGAACAGTTATCGGACACAATCGTATATTGACGGAAATACAGTGTATAAGACAGATGCTCTGCCAAAGAGGAGAGAGCGGGAAGAAACACAGCGTCAGGTACAAAGAACACCGCAGAGAAAACCGGTGCGTATGGCAGGGATCAGCGCAAAAGGTTTTGCTTTTTTGAGTGTTATGACAGCAGTCGTGCTGTTCTTTGCATTTCAATATCTTTCGACACAATATCAGGTGAACCACACCAAAGAAGAAGTTGTGGCATTGCAGTCTGAGATTGCCGATGAGAAGGAAGATTATGAAAGTGACTATCAGGCGATCACAGATTCTGTTGACCTTGCAGAAATTTATGAAAAAGCAACGAAGAAGCTGAAGATGGTTCAGGCAGAAAGTAACCAGATCTACAAATATAAAAACAGAAAAAGTGATATGGTCAAGCAGTATGCCGATATACCAAGCAAATAAGAAAAAAGATAACAGGCTGGCACAGATATTTTTGGAAAAATATTTGTGAACAGCCTTTTTGTAAAAAAAGGTTTAACGAAAAAATAGCATATGGAGGCTGAAATGGGAAGACGTGCGATTGATACCAGAAAAAAGATCAAAATAGGAACAAGAACGATGTTTTTGCGTATTTTTTGCGTATTTGCCGTAATTATTTGTGCTGCAATGTTTTTAGTAGGCAGAATTTTTTACCTGAATAAGACGAAAGGAAAAACATACGAAAGAAAAGTGCTTTCGCAAAAAAGTTACAGTACGAATGAGATCGCATACCGCAGAGGAGACATTACGGACCGCAATGGCAATAAATTAGCGACGAGTAAAAAAGTATATGATCTGGTGTTAGATCCACAGTTGATCTTAGAAGATGATAAATATGTTGATGCAACAGCCAAAGCGCTAGAAAAGGTTTTTGAAATCTCTAACAGTGCATTTAACAAAATATTAAAAGAAAAATCAGATGTCCGGTATTATGTAATGAAAGATTACAAAGGATTAAAGAAAGAGAAAGTCAAAGCGTTCAAAGCATTGGCAAAAAAGGATAAAAATATCAAAGGTGTCACTTTTGACGAAAGATATAAACGATATTATCCATATTCCACGGTAGGAAGTAAAGTCGTAGGGTTTTGCTCGACGGATAATACCGGTGTATGGGGCATTGAAAGCAGGTATAACAGCAGTCTGAATGGAGTAAGTGGAAGAAGATATGGCTATTTTAATACCGATCTGGATCTTGTAGAGACTGTCAATGAACCGACAAACGGAAACAATATCACGTCTACGATCGATGTCAATGTGCAGGGAATTTTAGAGAGACATATGAATACCTTTCAGAAGAATACAGGATCAAAGAATATGGGATGTATTATTATGAATCCGCAAAATGGCGAGATTTATGCGATGTCATCATATCCTGAATATAATCTGAACAATCCACGCGATCTTTCTGCATTCTATTCGCCAGAAAAGATTGATAAGATGAGTGATAAAAAGAAGACAGAAAATCTGAACAAGATCTGGCGAAATTATTGTATCAGCGATGCCTATGAGCCGGGATCAACATTTAAGCCAATGACAGTAGCAGCCTGCCTGGATGAAGGTGTGACAACCGGAAGCCGTGCGTATCATTGTGATGGTTATCAGGTGATCAATGGAGTCAGGATCAAATGTGTGGCATATTCCAGAGGCGGTCATGGCACGATCAATATCTGCCAGAGCCTGATGGAATCGTGTAATGATGTTTTGATGCAGCTTGGTGCGGATCTTGGAAAAAGGAAGTTCTTACAATATGTTAATGAATTCGGATTTGGAAAGAAGACAGGGATCGACCTTCCGGGCGAAGCAACAGGAGGTGTCTTTACAAATGATACGATGCATGCTGTTGAGCTTGCTACTTCAAGTTTTGGTCAGGGACAGACTGTAACGATGATCCAGATGGCGGCAGCGTTTTCTTCTGTGATCAATGGTGGAAATTATTATGAGCCCCATGTTGTAAAAGAAGTAAAAAGCGAAAATGGAGCAGTGCTTGAATCCAATGATAATGCATTGGTACGCCGTGTGATCACGGAAAACACAAGCAAAAAGCTTCGCAAATATCTGTATAAAACAGTCGAAGAAGGAACCGCATTGCCTGCAAAAGTAGCAGGTTATCAGATTGGCGGAAAAACCGGTACTGCAGAAAAGCATCCGACAGGACGAGGCAATTATCTGGTATCGTTTATCGGATTTGCAACAAAAGATAACCCGGAAGTTATGATCTATGTTACGATCGATGAGCCACATGTAGCAGACCAGGCACATAGTACCTATGCAACACAGTTTTCAAGTGAAGTCTTAAAAGAAGTGCTTCCTGTACTGGGAATGTATCAGGATTCTTCTACGAAAAAAGCAGATAAGACAAAAGCTTCTGATATTAAGCTTCCGTCTACAAAGGAAGCACCGGATGGCGGCTATTCCGATGGCACTTATTCAGTTGCAGGTGATCAGACAGACGGTACGGACACAGCAAATACCGCATCTCCTGTACCGAGTGCAGAATAAAGCCATGCAATTTGTATAGACCGAAAAAATGCCGGATGTACAATATATGTAATAATACATTCCGGTAAAACAGTCATATGTACATTTTTATCAAAATAAAAATATAGAAAAAGACAGTGTCATTTCACAGATGCAAACGGTATGAAGGTAAAAGCAATGTGCATGCTTTTTTCATACAGTAAAGTAGTAAAAACATCTGTGAAAGCAAGACAGGGAGTTTTATGAGAAATTGTAAAACAGCACAAAAACAAAGAATCTTTTTCGTATTTGTCATAGTTATTTTATGCTCATTTTTGCTGAGTGCAAGACTGGTGTATCTGATGGTGATAAAGGCAGATCATTATGCCAAAAAAGCCAAAGAAGTACAGCAAAGAGAAAGAGCAATCAAAGCAGAAAGAGGAAAGATCTATGATAGAAATGGTATTTTGATCGCGGCCAATAAACCCGTATCAACGATATCGGTCATTCATAATCAGATTAAAGATAAAGAGACTGTGATACGGAATCTGTCCGTTTTATTAGACATTGATGAAGAAAAGGTGCGAAAACGTGTCGAAAAGAAATCATCACGCGAAAAAATAAAATCGAATGTAGAAAAAAATATCTCCGACCAGATCAGAAAACTAAATATGGCAGGCGTGATGGTAGATGAAGATTATAAACGATACTATCCATATGGCAGTCTGGCTTCTAAGGTGATCGGCTTTGCCGGAGGTGATAATCAGGGAATCTTAGGGTTAGAAGCAACGTATGATTCGATGTTAGCCGGGCAGGATGGCAGTATTCTGACTTCTACGAATGCCAGAGGAATCGAGATTGAAGGAGCAGTAGAAAACAGGATTGAACCGGTTGCCGGAAACGATCTGTATTGTTCTTTGGATGTCAACTTGCAAAAGTTTGCACAGCAGGAAGCAGACAAAGTCATGAAAGCAAAAAAGGCAAAAAATGTCCGTATTATTATGATGAATCCACAGGATGGGCAGATCTATGCCATGGTCAATCTGCCGGAATTTGATCTGAATGATCCGTATAAGACCGATCAAAAGGTGCAGTTATCGGAAAAAGGAACACAGGATTATCTGAATCAGAAATGGCGAAATCATTGTGTCAGTGATACCTATGAACCGGGTTCGACCTTTAAAGTAATCACGGCAGCTTCTGCATTAGAAGCCAATGTTGTAAAATTAAATGATACGTTCCAATGTCCGGGATATAAGGTGGTCGAAGACCGAAGGATCCGCTGTCACAAGACAACAGGACATGGGACAGAGACATTTGTACAGGGGGTACAGAATTCATGCAATCCGGTCTTTATGGAAGTCGGTGCAAGACTTGGCACAGAGCGTCTGTTTCAATATTTACAGAAGTTTGGTGTGTTAGAAAAAACCGGGATCGATCTGTCCGGAGAAGCAGCTACGATCATGCATCAAAAGAAAAATGTTGGTGCGGTAGAGCTTGCTACAATGACATTTGGACAGTCCTTTCAATTAACACCACTGCGGCTGCTGACATCCGTAAGTGCCGTGATCAACGGAGGGCGGTTAGTGACACCACATGTTGGTGTTTGCATGGAAAACATACAGCAGTCTTATGTCAGAAAGTTAAAATACAAAGAGAAAGCTGATGTGTTAAGCAGTCAGACCTCTGAAACCATGAAAGAGATCTTAGCTTCCGTGGTATCCGAAGGATCAGGAAAAAAAGCGGCTGTGTCAGGTTACGATGTCGGTGCCAAAACCGGAACATCCGAAAAGCTGCCAAGAAGCAGTAATAAATACATTGCATCGACACTTGGTTTTGCTCCGGCAAAAAATCCGATCGTCTTAGCAATCGTGTTGATCGATGAACCGGAAGGCATTTATTACGGAGGTCAGATCGCAGCTCCTGTGATCTCTAAATTGCTGGATAATGCATTGCCTTATCTGGGGGCAAAAAGGAGTGTGCAAAAAAAGAAGTAGTAGTTGATTTCTATACCTTGTTGCATTAAAATAAAATGTATGTGTGCCTATGCTCCTTTCAAAGTGAAACGCATTTTGAAAGGAACATTTGTAACGAAAAAGAAAGGAGTCCGCAAGGACAAACATGAGTTTGGTGAGAAAAATGGAATTTAAGGACAAGACGTTTTTGGTAGTAGGTACAGGAGTAAGCGGAATTGCGGCTGTTAAGCTTCTTGGCAGAATGGGGGCTAAGATCATACTTTTTGACAGCAACGCCAAATTAGACTGCGAAGCAGTAAGGGGAAAAATTCCTGAAGAGATAGAATTTGATTTTGTATTAGGAGCCATTCCGTCATCTGTCATGGATAAAGTCGATATTGCAATATTAAGTCCGGGAGTTCCAACCGATCTTCCGTTTGTATTAGAAATGCAAGAGCATAATATTAAGATCTGGGGTGAGATTGAATTAGCATACCGTTGCAGTAAAGGAAAACTGCTTGCAATCACCGGAACGAATGGAAAGACAACGACAACTGCGTTGGTGGGCGAGATATTAAAGACTTATTATAAGAGTGTCTTTGTAGTGGGAAATATCGGACTTCCTTATACAGAATATGCATTGGATATGACAGAGGATTCTGTTACGGTAGCAGAAGTCAGCAGTTTCCAGTTAGAAACAATCCATAAATTTCATCCACAGGTCAGTGCAATCTTAAATATCACACCGGATCATTTAAATCGTCATCATACGATGGAATGTTATGCGGAAACGAAAGCACGTATTGCAAAGAACCAGACAAAAGACGAGATCTGTGTCCTGAATTATGAAGATGCCTATTTGCAAAAACTTGCAAAAGACATGAGTGCAGATGTATTTTGGTTTAGCAGTGAGCATATATTAGAACGTGGTATATGGCTTGAAGGCGAGCAAATCTATTATTGTGATACCGAAAAGATTCCGGTTTGTACGATCCACGATATGAATCTGCTTGGAAAACATAATTACGAAAACGTAATGGCTGCGATTGCGATCACAATGCATGCGGGTGTTCCGATAGACTGTATCCGTCAGGCAATCCGTGATTTTCAGGCGGTAGAGCACAGAATTGAATTTGTCAAAGAAGTCAATGGTGTCCGTTATTATAATGACTCTAAAGGAACGAATCCGGATGCTGCGATCAAAGCAGTAGAAGCCATGGTTCGTCCAACGATTGTGATCGGTGGCGGCTATGATAAGAAAAATACGTATGAAGAATGGATTGCTTCTTTTGGGGATAAAGTAAAATGTTTAGTTCTCCTTGGAGAGACCAAAGACGCAATTGCTGCTACAGCAAAAAAAGCCGGATTTACGAATATTATTATGACGCAAAGCTTGCAGGAAGCCGTAGAAGTCAGCAGCCGCGAAGCAAAGAGCGGAGATGCTGTATTATTGTCCCCTGCCTGTGCAAGCTGGGATATGTTTAAAAGCTATGAAGAGCGTGGAAAACTTTTCAAGGAATATGTAAGAGCATTACAGTAACTTTCCTGAAGAATAAAGGGAGGTATTTATGGAATATTCACAAGGAGGCAGCTATAGGAGGCAGCCGGATACGCGTCGTCCGAATACGAGAACAGGATCGGCATCATACAATTCATATGCATCGGAAAGGAAAAGAAGACGTTCTATGCGTTATGTGACACAATATGATTTTGCGTTGCTTTTTCTGACGATCGGAATTGCACTGTTTGGTGTATTGATGATCTATAGTGCCGGATATTATACAGCTTCATTAAGAGGTGATCCGCTGTTTTATGTTAAATCCCAGGTAAAGGGACTCTTCCTGGGTTTTTTAGTTATGATTCTGGTATCCCGCCTGGATTATCAGGTGTTAATGCATAAGATTGGATTTTTACATTCGTCCTTATCACAGATATCGTTGATCTTTGCGTATATTTTACAGATTATGGTTTTGTTTGTCGGTGTGGAAAGAAATGGTGCGAAGCGTTGGCTTGATCTTAAAGTGATCCAGTTTCAGCCGTCAGAGATCTCAAAGATTGCTACAATTTTATTTTTGGCATATGCAATCTATAAAAACCGCAGGGCACTGGACAATAAATGGGGAATCGGCGCATTACGCCTGTTGGTCTATATAGGACCGCTGATCATAATTATCTTGAAAGAGAATATGAGTTCTGCGATTATTGTCGGCATGATCTTCTTTTGTATGTGTCTTGTCGCAAGTAATAAGAAAGCTTATTTTTTGGCTGTTTTTGTTGCATTGGCAGCGGCAGGTGTTCTTGTGATCCTGTTTGCAGATCCATTCCGTATGGAACGTATCCGTATGTGGCTTGATGTAGAAAACTACGGACCGGCATTTCAGATTCGTCAGGGGCTATATGCCATTGCATCGGGAGGACTTTTTGGAAAAGGCTTAGGACGCAGTATGCAAAAACTCGGATTTATCCCGGAAGCGTATAATGATATGATTTTTTCGGTGATCTGTGAAGAGCTTGGAATTGTAGGTGCGATTCTTGTGATCGTGGTATTTGCAGCATTATTATGGCGCATTGTCATGATTGCCTGTCATGCACCGGATATGTTTGGAACCATGCTTTGTGTCGGTGTTTTAGTACAGCTTGCAGTTCAGGTGCTGATCAACATAGCGGTTGTAACCAATACGATTCCATCAACCGGTATTCCAATGCCACTGATCAGTTTTGGCGGTACATCCGCTACGATCATAATGGCGGAGATCGGTCTGGTATTAAGTGTGTCCCGTCAGATCAAACAAAAATAGAAAAAGAGGTGGCTGGTTGTTATGAGATGGTATCATAAAGTTTTGATCCTGCTTGCATTGGTCGTATTGCTCGTCCTTTTCGTATTCTTTGGAATGAAGATCACGACCGTACATGTAGAAGGAACCCGGATGTATTCAGCTGATGAGATCAAACAATCGGTATTTTCGAGAAAATATGCGGATAATGAGTTTTTTTTCTGGATCTATCAGAAGATGTATGGAATCAATACGCTTCCTTTTGTTGAGGAGATTGATGTTTCGTATGATTCATTAAATACGATCACATTACATGTTTACGATAAAAAGATCAGTGGATGCATTGAATATATGGGACAATATATTTACTTTGATAAAGACGGAATTGTCTTGCAAAGTATGAAAGAGAAAAAAGAAGATGTTTTGGTTGTAAATGGTATCAGGTTTGGTACATTTACAGTAGGAAAAGCATTCAATGTCAAGGATGATACATTATTTCAGACAATCATGAATCTGTCACAGCTGATCTCACATTATAAGATATCGGTAGACAAGCTGCAGATAGAAGATAAAGATATTTTGCTGTTATCGGGTGATATTAAAGTTACTCTTGCGAGAAAGACAATGTATGATGATGAGATGTCTGCGTTATCGGATGTTTTAAAGACAGCAAAGAAAGAAAAACTGAAAGGAACGATTGATATGCAGAACTTTCAGGCAGGTGATAAGATTGTTTTAAAAAGTGAAAAAAAGAAGGTTACAAAAAAATCGGAGAAATAGTTCAAAAAAACGAAAAAAAAACAGATATTCTCTTGATTATTGAAGTCTAAATAGGTATTATATATATTAGTGCAATTAAAAATGAAAATAGATTTTTTATTTTAATGGCGAAAATTGTCTTAGAGCAGGAAAAAATTGCCTGTTTTATTAGAATGAGAAAGATATATTCCTATTATACCCCTAAAGTGTAAAAAGGATAAAGGAGGAGCAGCTTTGTTAGAGATTAAGTCAGAAAATTCAGAATTTGCAGCAAAGATCATTGTGGTCGGAGTCGGTGGCGGCGGAAACAATGCCGTCAATAGAATGATAGATGAAGGAATCGTTGGTGTTGAGTTTATTGCCATTAATACAGACAGACAGCATTTATCAAATTGTAAAGCAAACAATACATTACAGATTGGTGAGAAGTTGACAAAGGGACTTGGAGCAGGTGCAAATCCGGAAGTTGGAAAAGCAGCAGCAGAAGAGAACAAAGAAGAGATCACCAATATGATCAAAGGAGCGGATATGCTCTTTGTTACCTGTGGCATGGGTGGCGGAACGGGAACAGGTGCAGCTCCGGTTGTAGCAGAGATTGCTAAAAATCTTGGTATTCTTACTGTCGGTGTTGTTACGAAACCGTTTACTTTTGAAGCAAGAAGCCGTATGAACAACGCGTTATCCGGTATTGAACGTTTAAAAGAAAACGTAGATACGCTGATCGTTATTCCAAACGACCGTTTGTTAGATATTGTAGACCGCCGCACTTCTATTCCTGATGCTCTTTTAAAAGCAGATGAAGTTTTACAGCAGGGTGTACAGGGTATCACAGATTTGATCAATGTACCGGGTATGATCAATCTGGATTTCGCTGATGTACAGACCGTTATGAAAGACAAAGGAATTGCCCATATTGGCATTGGTACAGGCAGTGGTGATGAAAAATGCGTGGATGCAGTAAAGCAGGCAATTTCAAGTCCGTTGTTAGACACAACGATTGAAGGTGCTTCTCATGTTATTATTAACATTTCAGGTGCTGTTGCTTTACAGGAAGCAAATGAAGCAGTATCTTACATACAGGAATTAACGGGAGAAGATACGAACATCATCTTTGGTGTAGTAGATGGTGGAGAGGACGCAGGGGATACAGTACAGATTACTGTTATTGCAACCGGATTAGAGAATGATGGAATGGGAGCATTTACTTCCATGAAACAGGAAAAGCCCGCAGCTCCTAAAACGAACTTCCCGACAAGAGAAGGTCAGATTCCGACACCACGTAAGATAGATCCAAAGCGCGTGACTCCAATACAGACAGCAAGACCGGTCACACCGGCACCAACAGGAAATTTAAGCCGACAGTCAGCAGATGATTCCGGTATTAAGATTCCTGAGTTCTTACAGAGAAAAAGATAATAGCAAAAGGCAAGATAAAAGGAAAGTCCGGATAGGTTTGTTCTATTCGGGCTTTCCTGCATTATATTAAAAATCCAGCCGAAAGGATTCGTTTTGAGAAGATAGAGGGCAAATAAAAAAAGAAAAGAGGCGTAGATGAAAAATATGATATCAAATAAGGATGAGAATTGGAAGATAGTCAGGAATCGGGTATGTATCAGGGCTTTATTGATCTTTTTAGGTGCATTGTTGATGCAAATGCTTGCCTATATGGTCTGTATGATCGTTATGACGATTCATGTTACGGTATTTGACAAGAAAAATGTCGAGATATTGCAGCAGATTGCACAGGCAAATACGAAGAAAGGACCTTTTTTGATCTGGGTTTCTTTTGTTAGTGCACTTCTTTGCCTGATCTGGTGTGGAATTCTTTATAAGAAGTCGAGCTGGAGAGTGCATCCTTTTTCGTATAAGAAAGCCTTTGCGTTAAAAAATTGTGGTATTCTTTTTAGCACAGCAGTAGGCGGCTGTATTGTGTTGACGGCATTACTTTCTATAGCCGGTGCACTTTTCCCAAAGATATTTGTACAGTATAACCAGGTAATGGATCATTTGTCGGCTGACAGTATTGGAATTACCATGTTTTATGTATTGTTAGTGGGACCGATTTCCGAAGAATTTATTTTTCGCGGAGCAATTTTAGACCGTTTTCATTTGGCGTTTCCGTTCTGGATCGCTAACACATTACAGGCATTCCTTTTTGGGGTATATCATATGAATCTGATACAGGGATTATATGCATTTCTTTTAGGAATTCTTCTGGGAATGATTCGTTATGTTACAGGTACGATCCTTGCTAATATTACAGCACACATTCTTTTTAATGGAACATCGTATGCGATTTCGGCGATCAGTGCGGTAAAAGGAGCCGCTGCCCCATGGATCACAATCGTACTTTTTGCTGTCGGAATTGTATTGTTTCTGGTTGGAACAGCCGGGTTACGAAAAGAATACCAAAAGAAGATGCTGCGGGAAGAACAATCCTGAATTTTTACAGGTTCTGGATAGCTGATAAGAAGGCGTTGACGGGGGAAAACAAGCTTTCTTGCCAATGGATTTTGTGGTACAATAAATAGTAAGGGAAAAAGCACTATAAACACGGAGGAGGAAACTGTGCGAAAAGATAAAAAAGTAATTGGAATTTGTGTCGCATCCATGCAAAGTGACAGTTGGGAAAAGCATGTGCGTGCGATTTGCAAAGAAGCAGGAAAAAGAGATTATACCGTTATGATCTTTAATACATTCCAGCGCTTATATGAGGTGACTAAGTTTGGTAAAGGGGAAGTCAGAGTATTTGATATGATTCCTTTTCATAAGCTTGGGGTTTTGATCGTTTTTTCTGAGTCGATTGCAAATGATGAGATATCAGAACAGCTGGTACAAAAAGCAAAAGATGCCGGTGTGCCTGTTATTACGATAGACAGAAGGATGAAAGGCTGCCATAACGTATTATTTGCATATGAAGAATCCTTTGAAAAAGTAGTTCGTCATGTGATCGAAGATCATGGCTGTAAAAAGATTAATTTCATGGCAGGTTTTGAACATAATGAGTTTTCGGATGCGAGAATCGGCATTTTTAAAAAAGTCTTAGAACAGAATGATCTGGCCTTTGAGCCGGAACGACTGGCTTATGGACAGTTTTGGGAGATGCCGGCAAGACATGCATGTGAAGAATGGGTTGCAAAGTGGCAGCGTGGAGAACAAAGCATGCCGGAAGCAGTGATCTGTGCAAATGATATTATGGCATTGACAGTAATGAATGTTTTAACGAATCATGGTATTTGTATTCCAAAAGATGTTATTGTGACCGGCTTTGACGGATTAGAGTTAGAGCAATATTGTACTCCGAGATTGACGACAGCAACAGATGATGTCCGCCAGATCGGAAAGAGTATGTTAGACATTATTGATCGTTGTATTGAAAATCCGACAGAAGAACCCAAAGATTTGTATATTCCGTTTCATACCCGGTTTACGGAATCCTGTGGCTGCAAACCGATCAAGAGTTGCAATCCGAATGAACGGATCATGCAGCTTTACGGATATGCGGCTGAGATGCGTCAGCAGTCAACCGATACGTTCTTTATGATGACAACGCTGACAGATGGATATTCTGCTGTAGAAATGGGAAATAAATTAAAAGACTATCGTAAAGCAATTGATGCAAAACATATGATGCTTTTTTTGGATCCTTCTTATTATAAGGAGACAGATATCCCGACAAACCATTTTGAAAAAGACTCGTATGTTTTGTTTACACAATTAAAAGATAATGTATACGATGTTCCGTTAGAAGAAGTAAAGAAAGATGAATTTATAGATAAGATCTGCTGGATGGCAGAAAAAAAGGAGCCTTTATTATTTATTCCAATCCATTGTCAGGAGGAAAACTATGGATTTATGGTAACAACATATGATTATGAGGGAAAAGATACCAGGGCATTTTATGAATTTGTATTGGGGTTAGATCAGGTGTTAGGAACAATCCGCAGACAATCCCAGCTTCATCGTAGTTATGTCACGGATGCCTTGACCGGTCTGTATAACAGAAGGGGCTTCTATCTTCGTTTTGAAAAGAAGATGAAGCAGCTTGCCGATAAGGATAAATATCTTTTTATGGCATCTGTGGATATGGATGGATTAAAGTTTATCAATGATACATATGGTCATGCTGAAGGAGATTTTGCAATCAAACGTTTGGCAGAAATTTTGCAGGAAATGGTAACGGATGAGCACGGAATCTGTGCTCGTTTCGGCGGTGATGAATATATGGTTGTGCAGCTTATGGAAGCAGAAAAAATAGATCATGATTTTTGTGACCATTTTGAGCAGCGGCTTCAGGATAAGATCAGGCAGGACAACCAAAAGAAAAAAGCGGTCTATGAATTAAGTGCCAGTTGTGGGGTGATTGGCAGAAAGATTCAGAATGCAGAGGAAATTGATACTATGATGAAAGAAACAGATGAGAAGATGTATCAATGCAAATGCAGGCATCATAACAGCAGAGCAGCCAGAAGCAGACAGAAAAGTATGTAATAGTCTATTGGGGAGGAAAGCAAATGCGTAAAGTAGAGACTTTTGATTATGAGAATATACAACATGTTTTTTCACTTTTATCAAAATGCACAGAAGATTATTTGTTTATATATGATTTTCCGGCAGATGAATATGCGATATCAGCAAGTGCAACAGAGACATTTATGCTCGAGGAGCCCGAGTTTGATCATGCAACAGAGATCTTAATGAATGTCTGCCATCCGGAAGACAGAAAGCTGTTAAGAGATAACTTGCAAGGGATCATAGATGGTACAGTCAGAGAGCATAATTTGGAATACCGGTGGCTTGGCAGAAACGGACATTCAATCTGGATAAGTTGTAGAGGACAGGTTGTCTATGATCAGAACGATCATGCTAAGTACATGGTAGGAAGGATCACAGAGCTCGGAAGACGGAATATGATCGACAACACAACAGGATTATATCGTGAGATACGATTGAAATCGGATCTTACAAAGAGAGTTTTAACAGGGGATAAGAATGGATTTTTGTTACGGATCGGTATTGATAATTTTAAGACAGTCAATGATAAGTTTGGCAGAAATTTTGGAGACAGTGTATTAAATTCTGTAGCAGAATGCATTCGGGAATGTGTTGATGAACACGGCAGAGTATACCGGATGGATGGTGATGAAATGATGGTCGTAGCAGAAGTAGCTGACTATGATCAAAAAGAAGATCAGGCACGTACTTTATATCACAAGATCCGTCAGCGTGTCGATGAGTCGATTGCAGCCATGGGATATAAGCATTTTCATACGATTTCCGCTGGTGGAACTTATTTTAAGCCGAGAATGCAGGATGTTAATACTTTATTAGAGCAGGCAGAATTTGCATTGCATGAAGCAAAGCAACGTGGAAAGAATACATATGTGAGGTATCAGGAAGATACCTATCAGGCATTTGTTAAACGAATGGATATTCAGGAACGGTTACGTCGTTCCGTTGAAGAAAATTACAAGGGCTTTGAATTATATTACCAGCCGATCGTTAATACCCGGAAGAAAAAAATCCTTGGGGCAGAGGCATTGCTTCGCTGGCAGGATGATGTAGTAGGCCGATTATCACCGGCAGAGTTTGTACCATTGTTAGAAGAAAGTGGGTTAATCATTCCGGTAGGACGCTGGATTATCCGGACTGCATTAGAACAATGCCTTTGCTGGCAGAAGAAAGATAAAAATTTTCGTATGAATATCAATCTTTCTTCAATACAGCTAAAGAAGAGCGATGTGATTATGGATATTGAAACGATCATGCAGGAATTAGGAATCGGCAATCACAATGTTCTGTTCGAAGTAACGGAAAGCGGAGAGTTAGAATCAGACAGTATAACACAAAAGATATTGTTTTCATTCCGCAAGAGAAACTTAAATCTTGGAATTGATGATTTTGGTACCGGATATTCTAATTTCCGCTATGTCAAGGAAATGATGTTTGATTTAGTTAAGATCGATCAGGCGTTTATCCGTAATATCACGAAAAGTCAATATGACTATCTTGTTGTAAAACAGATGACAGAACTTGCACACAGCCTGAATCTGAAAGTATGTTATGAAGGCGTTGAGACAGCAGATGATCTGGAATGTGTTTTGGACCTGAATCCGGATTATATTCAGGGATATTATTTTGCCAAACCAACGACAGCAAGTGACTTTGAGACACGTTATCTGTGTATGGAACAGAAGTTTTAAAGAAAGGGAACAAAAAGTATGGCATGGTATGATTCAGCAGTTTTTTATCATATATATCCATTAGGATTATGTGGATGCAAAAAGGAAAATACAGGAGAAGCAGAATATCATTTTGATATTTTGAAAGAATGGGCACAGCATATTGCAAAGATGAATTTTACGGCAATTTATATCGGACCGTTGTTTGAATCGGTGGGACATGGATATGAGACAACTGATTATAAGAAAGTAGATATACGTCTTGGGAGCAATCATGATTTTAAAGAATATGTGCAATATTGTCACGAGTTAGGACTTCATGTGATTGTCGATGGTGTCTTTAACCATGTGGGACGTGAATTCTTTGCATTTCGTGATGTTAAAGAAAAAAGAGAAGCATCCGCATATTGCAATTGGTTCTGTAATCTGAATTTCTCGGGAAACAATGAATATAATGACGGATTTTGTTATGAGAACTGGGGCGGATACAACTTGCTTGTTAAATTAAACCAGCAAAATCCACAGGTACAGGAATATCTTTTTGATGTGATCCGCTTCTGGGTATCGGAGTTTGATATTGACGGTATTCGTCTGGATGCAGCAGATGTATTGGATTTCGGCTTTATGAAAGCTATGCGGCAGGTTGCTAACGACGTTAAAGAAGATTTCTGGCTGATGGGTGAAGTGATCCATGGTGATTACAGCCGTTGGGTAAACGATGAGATGTTACATTCGGTGACAAATTATGAATTGCACAAGGGTTTGTATTCCGGTCATAATGACCATAATTATTTTGAAATCGCACATTCGATCAAGCGTCTTAACGATATCTGCCGTGGACGAAGACTATATACGTTTGTTGACAATCATGATGTAGCAAGGATTGCAAGTAAATTGCAAAATAAAGCACATCTGCCGTTGGTTACAATTCTCTTATATACAGTCTATGGTATTCCTTCTGTCTATTATGGCTCGGAATTTGGAATCGAAGGACAAAAAGAGCAAGGTTCAGACTGGAATCTGCGTCCTGCATTGTCGTTGGCTGATTATGCAGATGCCTATGAGAACAATGAGATTACAAAGCTTTGCCGGAAGTTAGGACAGCTTAAAAAAGAGTATGCAGAATTGACGAATGGAACCTATCAGGAGTTGATTCTGACAAACAGACAATTTGCTTTTGGACGGATTCTGGATGGAAAAGAGTGCATCAGTGCATTGAATTGTGATGATGCCCAAGCTTCGTTTGAGATTCCGTTATGCTGTCAGAATGCAACAGCAAAAGAACTTTTAGATCAGGAGGCTGTTCTTTATGAAGTGACAGACCGGCAGACACTAAAAGTAACATTACCGGCAAATACCGGAACGGTCTTTTATGTAGAGTAAAAAAGACGGTAACATTGTTGCGTCAGATCAGTAAAAAAATCTTGCATACTAGAGAAATTTTCTAGAATAACCATGAAACGATACTAATCGTATCTGATAAAAAACATCCTGCTAAAAGATAGGTACCCGGAATCTGTGATATCCGGCGATAATAGTACATATCAAAATGCAGGATGTTTTTTCTTTTCATTTTTTATCTTAGTTTGCATCAAATAGTTTTATACCATCGTCCTGTCCATATACAGCAAAACCGGCAAAGTTTTGTGCTTCTAATTTATTTAAGAACTTTCCGAGTTTCTTTGGACGGGCAAATACAGAAACCATATATTCGTTACGGAGAGATTCTGCGTAAACCAGGGCATCGGCAAAAGTATCAGGATCATAGAAGACCGCAATGCGCTTTTTCTGTCCCGGAATCGTATATCCCTGTTCTATTAAGATACCAAAAATTCGTTCAAAACCGATCGAAAATCCGACAGCAGGAATATCTTCATTTAAGAACTTACCGATCAGATTGTCATAACGTCCGCCACCGGCAACAGCACCACTGTATCCTTTGGCTTCGACTTCAAAGATCGTACCGGTGTAATATCCCTGACCACGTACCAAAGAAGGTGTAAAAGTAATTGCGATCGTGTCATTCGAAACTTTCTTTACTGTATCCATGATATATTTCAGACTTGTTACATATTCTGCATCACAAACCTTGGCAACGGAATCCAGATCAAGAGAGCCGCTTTCAAAAAGAGAGATAAATTTATCTATCGCATTCTGTGAAAATTCTGCCTCTGTCAGTTCTGCTTTGACACCGGCAATACCGATCTTATCAAGTTTATCAAAGATGATCGCTAATTTCTCATTATCGCTTTCCTCAAATCCTGCATAGGCAAAGATACTTTTTAAGATACGACGGTCATTGATCTTAACCGTGAAATCAGAAATACCGATCTTTTTAAGTGCTTTTGTTGTAGTAAGGATCAGATCAACTTCAGCGTCAGAAGATGGATTACCGATAATATCGATATCACATTGCATAAATTCACGAAGACGGCCTTTTTGCGGACGCTCTGCACGATATACACGATCCATCTGGATGACTTTAAACGGAGTCAGCAGATCGTTTCTGTTATTTGCAAAGTAGCGGGAAAGCGGAAGCGTCAGATCGTAGCGCAGTCCCATATCGGATAATGATTTTTCATCGGCATTTCCTGATGCAAGAGCCGATGAAAGCTTTTGTCCACGCTTTAATATCTTAAAGATCAGATTTAAGTTTTCGCCACCTTCACTTTTATCTAAGTTGACGGCATCTTCGATGATCGGGGTTGTAATGCGGGAAAAACCGGCATTCTGATAGGTTTCTAAGATCGCATTTTGTAAATAATCGCGAATGGCTGCTTCCTGTGGTAAATAGTCTTTCGTTCCTTTTACTGGAGTTGATTTCATATATGTCATCCTTTCCTGTTCATAAGATTACAAATTTTCATGGTTTGTCTCTGTTTATCGTAAAATAAAGCCTAAACATATTTACTTTATCATAATTTACTGTATTCAGCAAGGAAAAAGAAAGTCAGATTGTCAACAGAAATGGAATAGAAAGCGAAAGCGTCAGAAAACGAAAAGAAAATTTTGACTTCTTTTCTGGAATGGTGTAAAATTAGTTATTAATATGCTGGTTCGAAAGAATCACAGCAGAAATAAAGCCGGAATAAACGGTAAGAAAACGACTATGGAGGAAATATGGACAAGAAGTTAAAAGTTGGTATCCTTGGTGGTACCGGAATGGTAGGACAGAGATTTATTTCATTATTAGAGAATCATCCTTGGTTTGAAGTAGTTGCAATTGCTGCAAGCCCACGTAGTGCAGGCAAGACTTATGAAGAAGCAATTGGCGGACGCTGGAAAATGACAACTCCTATGCCGGAAAAGGTAAAGAAGATTGTTGTACAGGATGTGAGCAATGTAAAAGAAGTTGCTGCCGGCGTAGACTTTGTATTTAGTGCCGTGGACATGACAAAGGACGAGATCAAAAAGATCGAAGAAGAATACGCAAAAACCGAAACTCCAGTTGTTTCCAACAATAGTGCGCATAGATGGACACCGGATGTCCCAATGGTAGTGCCTGAGTTAAACCCGGAGCATTTTGAAGTTATTGAAGCACAGAAGAAACGTCTTGGAACAACAAGAGGTTTTGTCGCTGTCAAACCAAACTGCTCAATCCAGAGTTATACACCTGCATTAACCGCATTAAAGAAAGCAGGATTTGAACCTAAGACAGTTGTTGCTACAACATATCAGGCAATCTCAGGTGCGGGTAAGACATTTAAGGACTGGCCGGAGATGGAACACAATATCATCCCGTTTATTGGCGGTGAAGAAGAAAAGAGTGAGCAGGAACCACTCCGTATCTGGGGACATGTTGAAAATGGCGAGATCGTAAAAGCAGACAGTCCTGTTATTACAACACAGTGTATCCGTGTACCTGTATTAGATGGTCATACAGCCGCTGTATTTGTTACTTTTGAAGAAGGTAAGAAGCCAACGAAAGAGCAGATCATTAAAGTATGGAGAGAATTTAAAGGACTTCCACAGGAATTAGAACTTCCTAGTGCTCCAAAGCAGTTCATTCAGTATTTAGAAGAAGATGACCGTCCACAGGTTGCATTGGATGTGGATTTTGAAAATGGCTTTGGTGTTTCTATGGGAAGATTAAGAGAAGATACTGTTTTTGATTACAAGTTTGTTGGTCTTTCTCATAATACAGTTCGTGGTGCTGCCGGTGGTGCATTGCTAACAGCAGAGCTTCTTACAGCAAAGAAATACATCACTGCAAAATAAGAAACAGACAGGAAAAAGCTCATAAGGGGGATTGGATATATGGCAAATAACAGATATCGAATTTTGGTAAAGGGAATTGTACAAAAAGACAATAAGTTTCTTATTGTCGAAAAATGGTATGATGACAATATTGTAGATCCTTACCAGTGGGAATTTGTAGATGGCGAAGCAGAATTCGGAGAATCTCCCGATGCTGCTGTTGTACGCATTATTCAAGAGCAGACAGGGCTTACTTCTGTTGTTGACCGGATTTTGTATACATGGACTTTTATGATCGGTTCAGAATGTAATCTCGGACTTTCTTATCTTTGCCTTACGGACATGGATGAAGATACGGTTGTCTTATCGGAGGACCTAAACAACGCAAAGTGGATCGAGGCGGATGAGATTGAAGATTATATAAATAACAAGAGAATGATCGAAGATCTTAAGAATGCAGAATTATATTAAAAAGGGTGCATCTGTCAATTTGGTTGACAGGTGCTCTCTGTATGTATAGGGCTGTGCAAAAAAAAGAAAACAGGAGGGATAAAATGTCTGCAATTTTGATTAAAAATGGGCATCTGGTCGATCCGGCAAACCAAAAAGATGAAGTTTGCGATATTTTGATACAGGACGATAAGATAGCAAAGGTTGCTGCAAATATCACGGATAACGAAGCACAGGTGATTGATGCGGCCGGAAAATATGTAATGCCTGGACTGATCGATCTTCATGTGCATTTAAGAGAACCGGGCTTTGAGTACAAGGAAACTATTGAAACCGGAACAAAAGCAGCAGCACATGGTGGTGTAACCTCAATCTGTCCGATGCCAAACACAAAGCCGGTAATCGACAGTGCCGAGCGGATCAAAGATCTTTTAAAAAGAGCAAAAGACGCACCAGTACACGTTCTTCCGATCGGAGCTGTTACGATCGGTCAGGAGGGTAAAGAATTAACTGATATTGCTGCTATGAAAGAAGCCGGAGCCGTTGCATTAAGTGAAGACGGTAAATCTGTCATGGATACACTGGTCTTTCGCAAAGCATTATGGAAAGCAGCAGAATGTAATATTCCGATGTTTTCGCATTGTGAAGATAAAAGCTTAGTCGATGGCGGAGTCATGAATGCAGGTGCAAAAGCAAAAGAATTAGGACTTCCGGGTATCACCAATGCGGTAGAAGATGTGATCGTGGCAAGAGATATTATTATGAGTAAGGAAGCAGGCTGTCAGCTTCATTTGTGCCATTGTTCGACAAAAGACAGTGCTGTTTTGATCAAAATGGCAAAAGAACAGGGACTTTCAGTAACCGGAGAAGTCTGTCCGCATCATTTTACGATGTCAGATGACCAGATCACAGAGGATCATGGCAGATTTAAGATGAATCCGCCTCTTAGAAGCAAAGAAGATGTAGAAGCATTAAGAGGGGCACTCCGCGATGGCATTATGGATGCAATCTCGACCGATCATGCACCACATGGAGCCAAAGAAAAGAACCAGTCGATGAAAAAAGCACCATTTGGTATTGTCGGTATTGAAAATTCTTTTGCATTAGGATATACCGAATTAGTAAAAAAAGGATACCTGACTTTGTCACAGCTTGTAGAAAAAATGAGTGTAAATCCGGCAAAGATTTTGCATATTGATAAAGGAAATTTAGCACAGGGCAGAACAGCCGATGTTATTATTGCAGATCTGTCAACCGAATATGCGATCGACACAAACGATTTCTTTTCAAAAGGAAAGAATACACCATTTGAAGGAAAGAAAGTATACGGACGGATAGAGACAACGATCGTAGACGGAAAGATCGTATATCAGTTCGAAAGTGAAAAATAAGTATTTTCATAGAATATGGAACAGATAAGAAAAACAGGATAGAAAACAGATATTCATACGAAGAAAGGTGGAAATCAGAGATGATCAATAAGTTAGTAGAAGAAATTAAAAAGAAAAATGCACCGATCGTTGTAGGATTAGATCCTATGTTAAATTATGTACCGCAGCAGATTCAAAAAGCTGCTTTCGAAGAATATGGTGAAACCTTAGAAGGTGCTGCCGAAGCAATCTGGCAGTTTAATAAAGGGATCGTAGATGCAACATACGACCTGATTCCGGCAGTAAAGCCACAGATCGCCATGTATGAGCAGTTTGGTCTTCCGGGAATGGCAGCCTTTAAGAAAACAGTGGATTATTGTAAAGAAAAAGGTCTGATTGTGATCGGTGATGTCAAGAGAGGCGATATCGGATCAACTTCTGCTGCATATGCAGTCGGTCATCTTGGAAAAGTACAGGTTGGAAGTAAATCCTATTATGGATTTGATGAAGACTTTGCAACGGTTAATCCATATCTGGGAAGTGACGGTATCAATCCGTTTCTGGATGTTTGTAAGGAAGAAAAGAAAGGAATCTTTGTATTAGTTAAGACTTCAAACCCATCAAGTGGGGAATTTCAGGATCAAAAGATTGATGGCAAGCCTTTGTATGAATTAGTCGGTGAAAAGGTCGCACAGTGGGGAGAAGAGTGCATGGGAGATACTTACAGTTATGTCGGTTGTGTAGTAGGTGCAACGTATCCTGAGATGGGCAAGGTTCTTCGTAAGATCATGCCAAAGACATATATTCTTGTGCCGGGGTATGGCGCACAGGGTGGTACCGCAAAAGATCTTGCTCCATATTTTAACAGCGATGGACTGGGTGCGATCGTAAATTCTTCAAGAGGAATCATTGCTGCTTATAAGAAAGACACCTATGCAAAATACGGTGAAGCAAATTATGCAGATGCTTCTCGTCAGGCTGTTGTTGATATGATTGAAGATATTAACAGTGTATTATAGGAGGAAGAGAATGGCAGACAAAATGAAAAGCACAGCGACCGTTGACAGTCAGGTGATGCTGTCAGACGGAATCTACAGTATGTGGTTAAAGTTTCCGAAAGAACAGGATGTTGCAAGTAAAGCAGTTCCGGGACAGTTTATTTCGATGTATTGTAAAGAGGGAAGCCGTCTGCTTCCAAGACCAATCAGCATTTGTGAGATCAATAAAGAAGAAAGTATGCTTCGCGTTGTATATCGCATAGCCGGTCAGGGAACCAAAGAATTTTCAACGATGCAGGCAGGAGATACGATCGAGATCGTCGGTCCTCTCGGCAATGGCTTTGCATTAAAAGAAGGGAAAAATGTTTTGATCGGTGGCGGTATTGGAATTCCTCCTATGCTTGCACTTGCAAAAGCATTAAAAAAGGATGTAACGGTTGTTTTAGGATATCGAGACAGTAATCTTTTCTTAAAAGAAGAATTTGAACCATATGCCAAAGTGGTGATCGCAACAGATGATGGCAGCGTTGGAACAAAAGGAAATGTAATAGATGCGATCCGCGAAGAAGAATTAGAAGCGGATACACTTTATGCCTGTGGGCCAATGCCAATGCTTCGTGGTGTTAAAGCCTATGCCGAAGAAAAAGACATCTTAGCACAGGTTTCACTCGAAGAAAAAATGGCATGTGGAATCGGTGCCTGCCTTGGATGTGTATGCCAGTCCAAAGAAAAAGACAGCCACAGCCATGTAAATAACAAGAGGGTATGCAAGGATGGACCTGTTTTTGATGCCCGTGAGATTATATTGTAGGAGGAAAAAAGATGAACTTATCCGTTGATTTTGCGGGAGTGGAAATGAAAAATCCGGTAACAACAGCTTCCGGTACATTTGGATCGGGTGCAGAATTTGCAGAATTTGTTGATCTGAACGAGTTAGGTGCTGTTACGACAAAAGGAGTTGCCAATGTCCCATGGGAAGGAAATCCCACACCAAGAGTATGTGAAACCTATGGCGGCATGCTTAATGCGATCGGTTTACAGAATCCGGGAATTGATGTATTTGCAAAAAGAGACATTCCTTTTTTAAAACAATATGATACCAAGATTATTGTCAATGTATGTGGAAGAACAACAAAGGATTATGTAGAAGTGGTAGAGCGTTTGAGCCAAGAAGATGTTGATCTGTTAGAGATCAACATTTCGTGTCCAAATGTCAAAGCCGGTGGAATTGCCTTTGGTCAGGATCCAAAGCAGGTAGAAAAGATTACATCAGAGATCAAAGCAAAAGCAAAGCAGCCTGTTATCATGAAGCTTAGTCCAAATGTAACAGACATTACGGTTATGGCAAAAGCAGCGCAGGAAGGCGGAGCGGATGCTATATCTTTGATCAATACCTTAACCGGAATGAAGATTGATATCAACCGTCGTGCTTTTGCATTGGCAAATAAGACAGGCGGTATGTCGGGACCGGCAGTAAAGCCGGTAGCAGTCCGTATGGTTTATCAGGCAGCACATGCTGTAACAATCCCGGTACTTGGTATGGGGGGGATCGCAACAGCAGAAGATGCTTTGGAATTTATCATGGCAGGTGCAACAATGGTTTCAATCGGTACAGCTAATTTTCATAATCCGACAGCAACCGTAGATGTGATCCGTGGAATGGAAGCTTTTATGCAAAAGAATGGTGTAAAAGATATTAAAGAATTGATCGGATGTGTAGAGTAAAGATAGAAAAAACCTAAAATAAGGAGGTTACAGATTAAGATGGAAGCATATAAGAAAGAATTTATAGAGTTTATGGTAGAAAGTAACGTATTAAAGTTTGGTGATTTTACATTAAAGAGTGGAAGAAAATCCCCATTTTTTATGAATGCAGGTGCATATGTAACAGGAGCACAGCTTCGTAAGCTCGGTCAGTATTATGCAAAAGCGATCCATGAACATTATGGCGATGACTTTGATGTATTATTTGGACCGGCATACAAAGGAATTCCGCTTAGTGTAGCAACAACGATCGCTTTTAGTGAGATGTATGGAAAAGAGATCCGTTATTGTTCAAACAGAAAAGAAGTCAAGGACCATGGTGATACCGGAATCCTGCTTGGAAGTAAGATTCAGGATGGAGATAAAGTTGTGATCATTGAAGATGTTACGACATCCGGAAAGTCGATCGAGGAAACTTTCCCAATCATTAAAGCACAGGGTGATGTAGAGATCATCGGTCTTATGGTTTCATTAAATCGTATGGAAAGAGGTCTGACATCGAATGCCAGTGCATTAGATGAAATACAGGAAAAATATGGCTTTGGTGCAAATGCGATCGTCACAATGGAAGATGTTGTGGAATGCCTGTATAACAAAGAGTGCCAGGGAAAAGTATTGATTGATGATACCTTAAAAGCTGCGATTGATAAATATTATGAAGAATATGGTGTAAAATAGTATAAAAATGGAGGCTGTTTATGGAAAAAGTATATAAAACTATGAAATCCGTTGGTGCGTTTAATGTTGTAATGGGTATTTTGATGATCGTATCAGGTATTTGCTTTGGTGTAGCAGTAATCGTCAAAGGTGCAAAACTTCTGAAACACCGTTCAGATCTGATCTTCTAATGCAATATTTGGTTTTAAAGTTTCTGGATGATTTTTCCTGTCTGGCAGGAGACTGCCCATCTAGTTGTTGTATAGGCTGGAAGATACTTGTCGACAAAGAAGCATATGAGCGCTTTAAGCAAATAGAACCAAAGTGGCTGCAAGAAGAAATCTTACAGGGTATTGAAGAAAAAGACGGTAAGTATTATTTTAAAAATCAAAAAGATGGAAGCTGTATTATGCTGCAGCAGGATCATCTGTGTAAGATTCAAAAACATACCAAAGAAGCAATGCTTTGCAATACATGCCGGAAATATCCGCGGATATCAAATCGGATAGAAGACATTGTCTGTATTTCCATGGCAGCATCCTGTCCGGCATTTGCACGTAGACTGGTTACTGAAAAATTGCAATGGAAATGGATAGATAAGCAAAAAATAACATTGGTTTCATTATGTGGTATCAAAGCATTTGATTCGATTCTGTCTTTTCAAAAAGAGATGGAAGAAATTGCGATACAATATGAAAAGCAGCAGGAAAAAGAATGGATCATTTACCAATGCTTTGAAAAGATGGCAGATGATTTATTAGAAATACTTCCATATTTTCGTGAAAAAGATGATTTTTTTCAATATTTGTCTGCGCTGGAAGAAGACAGAACCGATGAAGAATGTTTTACGGTCTGTACTGCCTTTTGTACATTGAATCAGACAGAGTGGGTTTGTTTGAAGGAAAATTATATTTCTTATCGGACAGCTGGTTGTCTGATGGAATATCCTAAGATGGGAATACAGGAGGTTTATATACAAAGTTGTGCAGAACTTTTTGTGATTCGTTTACTTGTTTTTTGTATTTTTCTACAGAAAAAAAGAAAAGTAAGGGTCGGGGAATGGGAGCAGGCGATTGGTTTAGTATACCGTTTATGTGTTCATGGAGAGAAAGTATCGCAAAAATTACAGGAAATTTTTGAAAACTTTTTTCGGACTCCTTTTTTATGGAGTTTTATCCTGCTTTGAGAACAAAAAAGTGCCAGTATAAATGAGGTGTAATAGAAAAGAATGCCATGATAAAAGGGGCATTCTTTTCTATTATGCTGAAATATAGAAAAGACATTTGTATGAAATGTAGAAAATAGGAAATAGACAAGAAAAAGCTTTACGATAAGAGAAAAATTATATATTATGAGTTTAGGTTTTGAAAACGGAGGGGAAATGAAACCATGAAAAAGAAGGTATGCACAAAGGAATCATGCAGGAAAAATGGGGGCACTGTTACAAAAATTTCTTTGTGGGAATGAGAGGACAAATGAAAATAGCATTTTGGAGTAATGTTAGGGGACAAGCAGGTGTAACAACAAACATGATATGTGTATCGGCACTGATTACGCTTGGAGGAATTGGAAGAACCGTATTATTAGAAAATCACTATAGTGCGTATGGATTAAGTGAAATGCTTTTGCAGGGAGATAAGATTGAATCGTTAAGAGAGTATGGAGAATATTTTAATCGTTATAGCATTGAATATATTATGAAACGATTATATTCAGGAGAAGATGGTGAAAAACTGATCCATCAGGCATCTATTCCACTTTTATTTTCGAATATGCATTATGTACCGCAAAGTCAGATTGTTAACCGTGAAGTGTTTGAATATGAATTTCATATAGTGAAAGAAAAATTATTTGAAGCATTAGAAACGACATCCGATTATGTTTTTATTGATACAGAGGCAAACCGGAACTTAAGTACAAATATCATTTTAGAAGAGGCAGATCTTGTTGTTGTCAATCTGGATCAGAATCCTATGCATGTGAAGGACTATTTTGATCATTATGCATCTTTACAGGAAAAGACTGTCTTTCTGGTAGGAAATTACAGACCGGAAGTATCTTATAATATTCAGGAAATTTGTAAAGAATATTCTGTAGAGCGTGATCGTATTGTCGGTCTGCCATATCATTTTGAACTCGAAGAAAGTGTAAAAAATGGAACAGTCTTATCGTTTTTGAATCGTAGTTACTTTCAGCCAATGAATAAAGAAAATGAATATTTTGTCCGCCAGTTAAAAAGAGCATGTAGAATGATACGAAAAAAATCAGTTGCATGCCGTAGAGAAAAAATGAGATTTAGTAAAGAAAATCAGATCGGAGAAGTTTTTTCAATCATGTAAGCCGGATGATGACATGAACTCTGGAATACCAGAGAGAAGAAATTCTTTGGATCATGTAAATAGTATTTCTTGCGATTATAGTCTACAGGGCGTATAATCAGCTATAGATATGGAGAGTGTGAACAAAAGAGGAGAAATGCTATGGATGTATTGGCTTATCTGAAGCAAAGACAGAATGAATTGGAAAAAAAACGGCACCCATTGAGTGACAGGGATTCATCGTTTCGCTATTTATATGCATTTGGTGTCTCTGTTATGGCAATGGGCGATATGAAGGCAATAACAGAATTACAGGATCGATTTCAATTTTTTTTAGAATGTCTTTCAATACCGGCTGAACAAAGAGAGCAGTTGATGACAGATATCAATGATCATTTTGAATATCGTCTGAGTGAGTGTATCCAGATCTTAAAGACAAAGGAAATTCAATATTGTTTTTTTTGTGATTTGTATCATTTGATGCAGAATGTCGTCTGGGCAGAAGCCTATTGTAAAAAAGTATTGCGTAATTATTTTGATATTTTTCATATGTCAGAGCATGAAATTGCGTTTTTTGAACAGTTTTCAAAGGTTGCTATGCAAAAAGATCTAAACAGAGCAAAAGAGTTATATCATGAATTTCTGGAAGAGGGATTTGATATTTCGTACAGAACACTACGCTATTTTTTCCCGGAATTTGAAGAGGAAGATTTTTTCCGGGATATTATTGTTAAGGCAGGTAAGACATTTCATCTGGATAAACCAACACAAGTAAATGGAGATATTGTGGTAGAACGTGGTGGCTCTCTGCTTTTGGATGGTGCACATTTAAAAATTAAGGGAAGTATTCTGGTGCAGGGTGGAAGAATTCGAATCAAAGATTCTGAAATTACAGTTCTATCCTGCTCACAGGATGTATTTATGCATGTCGAAGATGCAGCAGTCGTTCGGATTGATCATGCAAAAGTACAATGTCAGGGATTTTGTGGCTTTTTAGAGCAGTCATCAGGAAGATTGTTGATCGAAGAAAGCGAATTTTTACAAACAGATGTACAACGTGCTATTACATTTTGTGGAATTTATGCTAAGATAGAACGCTGTACTTTTTCAGAAGCAGCACAGGGGTGTATTCAGATATCGGATTCTGCAAAATTATATATGAAGTGTTGTGCTTTTATACATGCAAAAGCATCCTATGGTGCAGCTGTTTTTTCGGATTCGATTGATACTGTTGCCATCTATGATTGTTCTTTTGATGACTGTAAGGCTGCATATCTTGGAAGCGCAGTTTATTTTCAGTACCAAAAATTAGGACAGGTGGTGAAAAATTGTGTTTGCAGGAATTGCATACCATCAGAAAATGCAATCTTTAATACCTATGATGATGATTTTGAACCGCTTGAGGCAGAGAGATTCCTCGCACAACGAAAATCGGATCTCTGACATTTGAGCTAATGATAAGTTCTTAAATATTGTTTTTGCACACATGTCGGACAGGAGGAACAAATGATAGTTGATAATCTTACTAAATTTAATCAAAAGAAAAAGCTATGGATGACTCCTAAGCATCCAATGTATATCAGAAGTGTCGATTTTAAGATTTTATATGGTGCTGCAATCTTGATCCAGGCAGAAATTGACTCTTTTTCCAATCCCTTAAATAATTTTGAGCTGGAAAGACTTTTGGTATCCGGTCTTCATTTAGAACGTGAGCAGATGGCAAAAGTACTTTCTGTTGCAAAAGAGGAAGAAAAAGTATATGCTGCTTTACAAAAACAGCTTATATCAGAGAGGGAAAAATATCTGCTTTTGTTAGATATGATCAATGTCAGCCTATCAAAAGAAAAGCTTCCGGTAAAGGAAAAGGAGCATATTGAACAGGTCCGTAATCAATTGAAAGTTAATGGAAAATGTATGACATTGATCTATGAATTTTCTATAGCAGCAAACCGGGAAGATGTAACACGATGCAGAGAAATTTTGCATAGGATGCATTTGCAGGATATGGAACTGACTCCGCTGGATATGAAATATTATATTATGCGTTTGTGGGGGACTATG
The DNA here is from genome assembly GCF_014384965.1 of Jutongia hominis. Taxonomy (GTDB): domain Bacteria; phylum Bacillota; class Clostridia; order Lachnospirales; family Lachnospiraceae; genus Butyribacter; species Butyribacter hominis. The sequence goes on along the minus strand of NZ_JACRSW010000035.1, from coordinate 39,257 downwards.
GACTGTACACAACAGATGCTTGTAGAAGCAAAAGAAGTGAGGATCGCAGAGCGTTGTCAGATATTAGAAGATCTTGTGCTGACAAAAGGAATGCGTCTGATCTTTGATCATTGCGAAGTGCGCATTCATGGAAATATCTTACTGGATGGAGGGGAATTGATCATTGAAGACAGCAAAGTAATCCGAAAAGGCGATTCTCATCGGGCATGTTTTAACATGAAGTCTGTCTATAGCAGAATTTTGATCGATCGAAGTGAGATGGATTGCCGGAATTTAGGAATGCTGGTACGTGCAGAAGCCGGAAACCTGTTGATCAGGGATTCTTTGATCTACCAGACAACAAGAGGAGCTGCAATCCGTTTTTGGGGTAATGCAGTAAAGATTGTGAATACTACTTTTTATAATTGCTATTCTCCGGAAGATGGGGGTGCGATCATGATCCGTACGCCAGAAGGAGAAGTAACGAAATGCCGTTTTCGCAATTGTGAAGCCAGACGCGGCGGTGCTGTGTTTGGTGTGGAGGGAAATAAGATTACACATTGTGTTTTTGAGGAATGCTGCGTGGCAGAATATGGAGCGGCTATTTTCTATCATGGATTTGTCCGGGCCAATATGCATCATCTTCGATATAAGAATTGTTGTCCGGAAGGAGCAGAAACTGTACAATATCTGGCACCAATGGCAACATTTCACATTACGGGAGAATATCATATTACGGTTTCAACAATTATAGATTGTCCTGTTATTGTGGAAACTGAAGGAAATCTTGTAATTGAAAATGCGAATATATATTTAAATTATTCCATCTGCTGCAGGGGCGGTTTACAGATGAAAAATGTACATATGATCAGCACACATTTAAAAGATACGGATATGATCATATTGGAACACAGCAGAAATTGCAGGATTCATCATTGTGAATTTAATGGAATGTGTAAAACCGGCGGGATTAGTGCATCCGGAAGCAGGATTATGATATCAAATTCACTTTTTCGTAACATGAGTGGTGGAAGAGCAATATATGATGCGTTTTCACCGGATATTAGAGAAACGATTTTTAATTATTGTGAAAAAGGTGCTGTATTTTGTCAAAATGGAGAGATCAAGCGTTGTGTGTTTGTGAATTGTCGTGCAAAAAATGGTGCAGGTGTATCCATGTATGGTACGAGAGGTGTGATAGAACAATGCAGCTTCAGAAGATGCATTGCCGATCACACAGGAGGAGCAGTAGACAGAATGCTCGGACAGCGTGTGATAAAATGCACTTGTGAAGATTGTAAACCAAATGATATATCGTAGAGACAAATTGTATGATTTTTTGGATCGTGCGAACCTGTATAGTTGCATGATATAAAAAAAGTTTGTATAAGATCGTGTCAGGTGATATATGTAAAAACAGGACAAGAGAAAAGGTTTTATTGGAAGCGTTCTGTCGAGAGTATACTATTATGTAAGGGAGAAAATATATGACAGGAAAATGGAAATGTGTTTGTGGATGGCTTTTGTGTATCTGTCTTTTGATTGGAATTATACCGACAGCTACGGTAAATGCGCAGGAAACGGCAGTAGCAGATTATGTAACGGTTCAGGACGAGACTTCTTTTATGAGAGCGTTGGCTCAGGGAAAAAATATCCTTGTCGATGGCAGAATTACGATAGGAAGTGAAGTAGAATCAAATGGTCAGATGCGTCCGGTGCAGATTCCGGGGGGAACTGTTATTACAGGAAATGGGACAGGCAGTATTACAAGCCGTTCACCGATTCAGATCGTCGGAGATGATGTACGGATTTCTGATATAGAATTGGTTTTTAGTTCCAGTAACAGCTTAAATAGTGTGCCGCATCGTGAGATCTTTTTAGCCGGGCATAGCCTGACTTTAGATAATGTCAGTACTTATCTGGAAGGCGCAGCAGGATCTCTTGGAGGTCTGGGCGGAACAGAAAAAGAATTGCTGCCATCTGTTTATGCCGGTGCATATTATGATACTTTCTGTGGAAATATGGCGAGACTGATCATAGAACATGCCAATAAAATGACTGTTTTTCAAAAGATAGAGCTGAGTCATGATGCAGTGAATGGGCAAAGAACAGGTTATAATGGGGAGGCATGGTTTCAGTCGGATGCAGCAGTTAAGATTCGTGAAGGAATTGCAGCACAAAGTAATGGTTTGGTAAATATTTCTTTCATTGGCGATGGAAGTGATGAATTAAGTCTGAGCTATGTGAAAGGAAATATAAACACAAAGATGTCGCTTCAGGGCTGTACGCTTTTTTGCAATCAGATAGAAAGTGTTTCACAGATTGTTTTAGAAGAAAACGGATGTTTACAGCCTGGAAGCCAAACACAGCAATTAGAAAATGTAACAATAAAGAAGGGCGGATGTCTGGATCTTTCTTCCATTTCCGGTGCGAAGATTGCAGGTAGTTTTACCGGTGGATCAAACGAAGCATATGGCATTTTAGTTCTTTCATCAAATGGTGGATTACAGATTGATGGCCAGATACAGGGGGTAACACAATTCCAGACAGGCAATCGAGTGATTTCAGGCGCATTGTATGATAAACATACATATATCCGTTCGGCATATGGAAAAGCCGGAAACTTTATTTTGTCACAAAAAGATATCAATAATAAGTATAGCCTGATCCATAAGGATGGAGGATGGACGGTATATCGTAATTATGTAGAGTCTGTCAGAGAAGTAGATGATCTGGAAGTTATATCGTGTCCGGAACAGGTAAATATGAATGAAATGACAGATCCCCAAGCAACAGCTTTGAAGCTGATCTGGAAAGATTCACAAGGTAAACGCTATGAAACAGATGAAGTGGAACAGGAACAGTTTTATGATGCGATGGTTGCAATCCGTTCTTCTTACTGGCAGTCAAATCAGGCAGAGGACCAAAAACAGACAGACTGGATCTGTCCAATTCATTTAGAAAGCGATGAAGAAGCACCGGATACTTACTACTTGGTATCTCATGGTGAAATGAAAGCCGGAGAATATACATTATTATTTTTTAAAGAGCCGTTAGAAGAAGAATTAGTAACGGTGGCAGATGTAAAAGCACAGAAGAGTAATATCTTAAAAGAAGTTATGATACGTTTTGTACAGGAATCGGAACAACCGGTTATTCCGACAAAAAAACCGGAGCAGACAGCTAAGCCAACAAAAGAGCCGGAACAGACTGCCAGCCCGACACAAAGCCCGGAAGCAAGCAGCAAACCGAGTGCAACACCGGCAGTAAGCAACAAACCGAGTGCGACACCGGAAGTAAGCAGCAAACCGAGTGCAACACCGGAAGTAAGCAGCAAACCAAGTGCAACACCGGAAGTAAGCAGTAAACCAAGTGCAACATCGGAAGTAAGCAGCAAACCAAGTGCGACACCGGAAGTAAGCAGCAAACCGAGTGCAACACCGGTAGTAACAGAAACGCCGGTAACACCGGAGAAACCAAATGCTACGATTATACCGACAGTAAAGCTGGAGCAGGCTGCCAGTCCGACACAAACTCCGTTAAAAAGCAATGTGCCAGGTCCGAAACCAACGGCTACAGTAAAAGCGGCTGTTACATCAAAGCATAAGCAAAAAGGCACGTTTTTTACTAAAGCAAGGGTTCGTAAGAAAGTTCTTTGGATTTATTGGAAGAAGCCGGCAAAGAAACCGGCAGGATATCAGATCATCTATGCAGCAAATGCTAAAATGAATAAGAAAAAGACGATTACAATAAAGAAAGGAACAATCGTTTCACGAAAACTGACAGTAAAGAAAAAAGGGAAGAAGTATTATTTTAAGATCAGAACATATCAAAAAATATCAATAGGGAAGAAAAAAAGAACTGTATATTCGGACTGGTCAAAGGTATATATTGTAAATACATAATACTTGCAAAAGGAAATTTTTTGTAAACTTGACAGCATGATAACGTCTATTGTACAATGATTCATGTTATACATTAAAATGATAGGAGTTGATTTTTTTTGGATTCAAGTGACGCCTGGAGGATAATTACGCTATTTATCCTATTGGTTCTCTCTGCTTTCTTTTCATCGGCAGAGACATGTCTTACCACAGTAAACAAAATGAGAATGAAATCTATGGCAGATGAAAAAGTGAAAAATGCCAGGATTGTTTTAAAATTGATCGAAAACCAGACAAAAATGTTAAGTGCTATATTGATCGGAAACAACATTGTGAACCTGACAGCATCTTCCTTAACAACTTCATTTGCTATTCAGATAGCACAAAAGTCAGGTTTTTCTGAAATGACAAGTATTATTACCGGAGCTGCAACTGGTATTTTAACGGTACTTATTTTGATTTTTGGAGAAATCGTTCCAAAGACATTGGCAACGATGAGTGCGGAAAGGCTGGCACTTACATATGCAAAACCGGTATATGCGGTTACTACGGTATTAGCTCCGGTTGCTTTTTTGATGAATCAGATTTCAAAAGGATTATTAATTATTCTTAGAATTGATACCAAAAAACAACCTGCTATTACAGAAAATGAACTTCGAACAATTGTCGATGTCAGTCACAAGGAAGGTGTCATTGAAAGTGAAGAACGTCAGATGATCACAAATGTGGTTGACTTTGGTGATTCTCTGGCAAAAGATGTTATGGTGCCTAAGATGGATGTTGCATTTGCTAATGTTAAGCTTTCTTATAATGAATTAGTAGAATGTTATTCTGTCGATAAATTTACAAGAATGCCGGTATATAGTGAAAGCCGTGATAATGTTGTAGGAATCATTAATCTGAAGGATCTGTTCTTTTATCAGGGATCAAAGAAAGATTTTTCTATCGCAGATGTTATGCGTGAACCTTACTTTACATATGAATATAAGAAGATTTCAGAATTGTTTTTTGAAATGAAGAAGAAGTCCATTCCTATGGCAATCGTATTAGATGAGTATGGATCAACTGCAGGTATGCTGACGATTGAAGATCTGATCGAGGAGATTGTTGGCGAGATCCGTGATGAATATGATGCCAATGAAGAAGATGAGATCACGAAGTTAGATGATGAAAATTATATTCTACTTGGTGTTGCAAAATTAGATGATATTGATAAAATATCAGGAATTAAGATTGAGTCTGAGGATTATGATTCGATTGCCGGTCATGTTATTAATCTGCTGGATCATTTTCCGCAGGCAGGTGAATCAGTCAGTGATCAGTTTGCCCGCTATACGGTATTAGAAGCAGAAAAAAATCATATTGATAAAGTTAAGCTTCATTTACTTCCTAAGCCAAAAGAAGAGGAAGAAGCCGCAGAGAATTCTATATAGTAATTTAAAGATCCAAGCGTAATACGCTTGCAGCACTTCGTGCTGTATTTGATTTTGTCACTCTTGATTTCTGCAATGGAAAGCAAAAGCAACCTTTCCTGTGTTGCAGATCTATAACGTAATATACGATTGAAAAAAAGCAAGTGTCAGTAAAACCGGCATTTGCTTTTTTGATGATAACTTTTTTAAGAATCTTATTTTAGAAAATAATAAAAGACAATATGTTAAAAAGAACAAGAAAAGTTGGCGAAAATTAAAAAAAGATGTGAAATTGTCAGAAAACTATTGCAAAATTCTAAAATAAGATGTACAATTAAAACATAAAAAGATAGCGACGAAAATCGTGTATATCAAGAAGGAGGCGGATATGCGTAAGAAATCCCATATTTCCTTAGCTTGGTATCTGATGAATAGTGAGGGAATGGAATCCATACAACGTCACAGAGGATTGTTCTACATTGGTAGTGTATTACCGGATTGCTTACCTAGTTTTATAGTAAGAAAACATACGATGGAAGATTCCTTTGGCGTAGTGGAGAAAGAACTCAGAAAGATGGTATCACATTATAACCCACGAGAGGGTTTGAATAGAAGATTTTTCATTCATTTAGGCGTGATTACACATTATATTTCTGATTACTTTACCTTTCCACATAACGTAAATTACAACGGAAAATTAAAAGATCATTGTATTTATGAGGAAGAATTAAAACATGCAATTCGTTCCTATGTAAAGAGTCCGGAGGCAGTAAGAAAGCGTTTAGGGGAAAGAGTTCACAGCCCGGAGATGATTTTAGCGTTTATCAAACGAATGTATCAGCTATACTCCCAGACGGAAAGCGGAGTTACTCGTGATTGCGAGTATATTGTGTGTTTGAATCATACAATAGTCGATGCGATATTGTTATTCTTTGAGAAAGGTTATAATCTATCTGCCTATGCATCGGTATCTTGTTAGGATATGGAAGGCAGTAGGTTTTATGAGGACTGAGCTGTACGGCGACAAGGAGCCATTTACAAAAGGTGTTTCCCTTTATGTAAATGGTTCCTTTTTTGTGCCGTATTATATTCAACAAAGAAAAGTCAAAAATAAAATTAAAAATGTCTGTTTATTTTGATAAGTGGTTAAAAAAGGGGGAGAGTAACTGGAAATGGTCATTGTTTGTGCTGGCTTTTTTGATATATAGTTCTTGACAAAGGGGAATGGAAAATATAAAATGAAAATTGTTTTCAAATTACGGTGAAAATGATAGGAAAGAAAGAGGATATATAAAATGCAAGAACAGGGAAAAGAAAGCTCGACAGATAGTCAGAATAAAAAAAAGGAAAACAATCTAAAAGAGAAAAAAGATCTGATATGCTGTCATGATGCAGGATTAGGATATGAAAACAAATCGATTATTGAACATTTTAATTTTGAAGTGCAATCAGGCGATTATGTCTGTGTGGTTGGAGAAAACGGTTCCGGGAAAAGTACATTATTAAAGACGATTTTGGGGTTGATCAAACAGGTAAGTGGTGAAGTAGTATTGAGCGATGATATTAAAAACGGTGCGATCGGTTATCTGCCCCAGCAGACACAGGTACAGCGGAACTTTCCTGCCAGCGTTATGGAAGTCGTGATGTCAGGATTTTTAAATCAGAAGAAAAGATTTACTTTTTATCGCAACGAAGACAAAAAGAGAGCAATCTACAATATGAAACGTTTAGGAATTGAGTCATTACAAAAAGCCTGTTATGGCAATCTGTCGGGTGGACAGCAGCAGCGTGTTCTTTTAGCAAGAGCATTATGTGCCGCAAGAGATATTTTAGTATTAGACGAGCCGGTAACGGGACTGGATCCAATGGCAGCAGCAGAATTGTATGATAACCTGCATAAACTTCATCAGGAAGGCATGGCAATTGTCATGGTTACACATGATCTGAAAAGTACTGTACATTGGGCAGATAAAATATTACATTTGAGCAATGGATCTTATTTCTTTGGCAGTGTACATGAATATATGGATTCTGACTTTTCGGATATCTTTAGTATTCATTCATAAGAAGAGTGTTTAAGATAGAAATGTTCATTTATACAGAAAGGAAGAAAAATGAGTTTTATAATAGAAATGTTTAGTTATCCCTTTATTGTAAGGGCATTTATTGTAGGCGTGCTGGTATCACTTTGTGCAGCACTTCTTGGTGTCAGCCTTGTATTAAAACAATATTCGATGATCGGAGATGGATTATCTCATGTATCATATGGTGCACTTTCAATCGCCTTAGCATGCAATGTTGCACCATTAAAGGTGTCGATACCGGTAGTGATTGCTGCCGCTTTTTTACTTTTGCGTATGACAGAAAAAGGTTTGATGAAATCGGATGCAGCGATTGCAGCAGTATCTGCATCGGCTCTGGCGATTGGTGTCAGTGTAACTTCTTTGACAACAGGCATGACAACCGATGTCAATAGTTATATGTTCGGAAGCATTTTAGCGATGACCAAGGATGATGTTATATTATGTGTCTTGCTTTCCTGTGTTGTCCTGGCACTTTTTATTGTATCATATCATAATATTTTTGCCGTGACCTTTGACGAAAATTTTGGAAAGGCAACCGGTGTAAAAGTTTCTTTTTATAACAGTATGATTGCAATTTTAACAGCCGTCACGATCGTTCTTGGTATGCAAATGATGGGAGCTATGCTGATTTCGAGTCTTTTGATCTTTCCTGCACTTACTTCCATGCGTTTGTTTAAGAGTTTTAAGGGCGTGATCGTAACATCAGCAGTTTTATCTGTTGTTTGCTTTACCATTGGTTTAGTGATATCATATCAATCAGCAATGCCTGCCGGTGCAAGTGTGGTACTTGCTAATCTAGGTGCATTTCTGGTCTTTTTCCTTCTACAGAAAGGAAAAGAATTATTAGGAATCCATCCGGCATCATAAGAAAAGACAAACAGATGGGAGAATATAAATGACAGTACAGGAGTATTTAAAAGAGAAACCATTGTTGTTTGACGGAGCAATGGGGACGTATTTAGTAGAAAAGCATCCGGAAACCGTAAAAAGAAATTGTGAATTTATGAATATAGAACATCCTGAATGGGTACAAAAGATCCATGAGAAATATTTAAAGGCCGGTGCTGTAGCGATCAAAACCAATACATTTTCAGCAAATACAGTTGTATTACAGCAGCCGGTTGAAAATGTAAAAGAAATGATAAAAAAAGGATATCAGATCGCTCAAAATGCGATCAAAGATTTTGCCGGAGAGCGTTTTATCTTTGCAGATATTGGTCCGGTTCCTGTCAATGAAGAGAGGGATCTTTTGGAAGCGTACAAAGAAATTGCAAATACCTTTCTGGAGTGTGGAGCCCAAAATTTTCTTTTTGAAACCATGGAGAGCAGAGAAGCCATTGAAGAAATTGCATCGTATATCAAAGAGAAAGCACCGGGAAGTTTTATCGCTGTATCTTTTGCGGCTTCGCCGGAAGGCTATACCCGAGGGGGTTTCTTTGTGAAAAAGCTTTTTTGGGATTTACAGCAGTCTGAAAGCATTGACGCACTAGGATTTAACTGTGTGTCAGGACCGAAACATCTGTTAGATCTTGTACAACGTCTAGATAAAAAGAAAATAAAAAAATATCTTACGATCATGCCAAATGCAGGATATCCTACTCTTTTAGGAAACAGAATGTACTATGAGCAAAGCTATACCTATTTTAGCAATAACATTGAAAAGCTGTTAGAAGAAGGCGTTGCAATGGTTGGAGGCTGTTGTGGTACACGTCCGAAAGATATCAAAGGTGTTGCGGAAATGATGCAGCAAAAGCAGGACCGGTTTGTAACATGGATTGAAAAAAGAGATCGGAAGCTTGTACAGGCAGCAGGATACAAAGAGGAATTAGAAAGCACACATATTGTTGCAAATAAAAATGAACATAATACATTTGCAAAGAAACTTTTTGCAGGAGAAAAAGTCATTGTCGTTGAGTTAGATCCGCCGATCGAACCGGATATTGATTTCTTTATGGAAGGTGCAGCACGTTATAAATACGCCGGGGTAGATGCGATTGATATCGCAGATTGTCCGATCGCAAAAGCCCGTATTGACAGCAGTATCTTAGCTTGCAAAGTGACAAGGGAATTAGGTCTGACTACAATACCGCATATGACTTGCCGTGATCGCAATATCAATGCGACAAAAGCTCTTTTGCTCGGACTTAACGTGGAAGGTGTCAATAATGTACTTACCGTAACAGGAGATCCTGTTCCGACAGCTATGAGAGATCAGGTCAAAACGATGTTCAGTTATAATTCTGCGATGTTAGCAAGACATATCCAGTCGCTGAATGAAGAGGTATTTGAAGAAAATCCATTTATGGTGTCAGGTGCATTAAATATCAATGCATTACAATTTGATTCGCAGATCCGTCATGCCAAAAAGAAAATAGAAAACGGTGTGTCAGTTTTGTTTACACAGCCGGTATTATCAGAGCGTGGATTTGCAAACCTGAAACGAGCAAGAGAAGAATTGGATGTAAAGATCTTAGGTGGTATCATGCCGGTTGTCAGTTATCGGAATGCTTGTTTTATGAATAATGAGATGGCGGGTATTGATGTACAGGATACGATCGTTTCAATGTATCAGGATAAGAATCGTGAAGAGGGAGAAGAACTGGCATATCGCATTTCGACTGCCATTATCGATAAGATTACCGATTATGTAGATGGTTATTACCTGATCACACCATTTAAACGTGTAGAACTTTTGCTTCGTATTATTCATTATGTGAAAAATAAAAATAACAGATAAGTGCAGTTAGGGATGAAGAAAAGTAAAGAGAAAATGTAAGATCATGTTTCATTTTTCTGTTATCATTGTAGTTATAAAAAGGCTAAATTAGCATTGTAAAAGTGAATTAAGCAAAAAAACAAAAAAAATCAAAAAAAAAGCTTGCTTTTTTTGAAAATCCATTATATAATGGTCAAGTGCTTGCGGGAAAGCAAGCAAATGATGGGCTATCGCCAAATGGTAAGGCACTGGACTCTGACTCCAGCATTTCAAGGTTCGAATCCTTGTAGCCCAGTTAAACCGGTTTTAACTGGTTTTGATTACATAATGATGGGCTATCGCCAAATGGTAAGGCACTGGACTCTGACTCCAGCATTTCAAGGTTCGAATCCTTGTAGCCCAGCTTTTGCACAGATAAAGATCTGTGCTTTTTCTTTCGGCGTGTGGCTCAGTTTGGTAGAGCGCGTCGTTCGGGACGACGAGGCCGCAGGTTCGAATCCTGTCACGCCGATATTTTTTAATCCTTGTGGATATGGATCTTTTATTATATAGGTTCATTTCATAAGGATTTTTTTATGGAATGGAAAAATCCTTATACGGTAGTAGAATATCAGCAGGAATTGTTAACGCAATTCTTGTAGTGTAAAGTGAATTTTGCAATTTTTTCTATAATAGGAACGTTTTCTTTCATAGACTTGTCAAATATCATCTGTTATAATAGAGACTGATATGCAGATCTGTGTCAGCGCTGTTATCGCAGACTCTGTATTGCAAAAAAAGAAAAAGAGTTTAAAGCAGCACAGAAAGGAATTAAGATGACAAAGATAGAATTTATCCGTGGGGAAATGATGGCAGCTATGAAAGCAAGAGATAAGAAGAGAAAGGATGTTTTGTCCATGCTTCTTACTGCACTGAAGAATAAAGCGATTGACAAGAGAGAAGATCTGACCACAGAAGAGGAAGACCAGATCATTTTAAAGCAGATCAAACAGACAAAAGAAACATTAGAGATGACTCCGGCAGATCGTACCGATATCATCGAAGAATGTGAATATACGATCAAAGTTCTTGAAGAGTATGCACCAAAGATGATGAGTGAAGATGAGATTACGGCGGTGATCAAAGAAGTGCTTTCAGGACTTGCAATCGAGACACCGACAGCAAAAGACAAAGGAAAGATAATGAAAGAACTGATGCCAAGAGTGAAAGGTAAGGCGGATGGTAAAGTGGTCAATCAGGTGCTTGCGTCTATGATGGAGTAAGATAAAGGGAAAAGAATGACAAAACAGGAAGGGAATAGAAAGCATGAAAACAGTATGGTTAGTAATACCATGTTATAATGAAAAAGAGGTGCTGCCGGAGACTTCAAAGCAATTAAAACAGATCATGCAGGATCTGATAAAGAAAGAAAAGATCAGCAGTGAGAGCCGTGTGGCATTTGTAAATGATGGATCAAAAGATACAACATGGAACATCATTTCACAATTGCATGAGGAAGATCCGATTTTTGTCGGTATTAACCTTGCACATAACAAAGGACATCAAAATGCATTGTTTGCCGGTTTGATGACCGCAAAAGAGTATGCAGATGCAGCAATTTCGCTTGATGCGGATCTACAGGATGATGTTGGTGCGATCGAAGAATTTATTGATAAGTTCAATGAAGGAAAGGACATTGTATACGGAGTACGTTCGGCAAGAACAACCGATACAAAGTTCAAAAGAGGCACAGCACATGCATTTTATAAACTGATGAAGATGATGGGAGCAGATACGATAGAAGATCATGCTGACTATCGCTTGATGAGTAAAAGAGCATTAGACGCATTATCGGAATATGAAGAAGTGAATCTTTTCCTGCGTGGCATGGTTCCGATGATCGGTTTCGAGACAGATGTGGTATATTATCAGAGACATGAGCGCTTTGCCGGAGAATCAAAATATCCATTAGGTAAAATGCTTTCGTTTGCGGTAGAAGGAATTACTTCTTTTAGTACAAAACCGATCCGTATGATCACCGGTCTTGGCTTTTTTATTTTCAGTGTCAGCATTGCTTTATTGATCTATTTCCTGATCGTATGGGCATTAGGATATACTGTGACCGGATGGACAACGATTGTTATTTCTGTATGGGGAATTGGCGGATTACAACTTCTTGCATTAGGTGTAATCGGTGAATACATAGGAAAAACCTATCTGGAAGTAAAGAAACGTCCACGTTATAAGATCGAGAGTATTCTTTATACAAAATAGAAAATACAAAGATATGACCGTTTTTACATCACTATGGATAAAAAGTGAAAAACTGCAGTAGAACAATAGGAAAAAGAAACGTCCTGTTATTGTCAGTCAGTATTCAGATTGACAATAACAGGACGTTTTTGACTGAAAAATGAAAGTAATGCTTAATCATCTTCTTCTGCAGATACAGAAAGAATCTGTCTCTTACGTGCCATTTCATCGCTATCTAAGTATTCATCATAAGTAGAGATCTTATCGATCAGACCACCCGGTGTGATCTCCATGATACGGTTCGCAATTGTCTGGATAAACTGGTGATCCTGTGAGGTGAACAGTACAACACCGTTAAATTTGATCAAACCATTATTTAAAGCAGTGATCGATTCCATATCCAGATGGGGAGTCGGTTCATCCATGATCAGGACATTGGATGCCAAGATCATCATTTTTGAGAGCATAACACGTACACGTTCACCACCGGATAATACATTAACTTTTTTGATTCCGTCTTCGCCAGGGAAAAGCATTCTTCCAAGGAAGCCTCTGACATAGGTCGGATCTTTTTCGGGTGAGAATGGCATCAGCCAGTCAACGATCGTTTCATCACGATTGAAAAGCTCGGTATTGTCCTTTGGAAAATATGACTGGCTTGTTGTAACACCCCATTTGTAAGTTCCTTCATCCGGTTCCATTTCGCCGGCAAGGATCTGGAAGAGTGTTGTAGCGGCAATTGTATTGCTTCCGACAAAAGCAACTTTATCTTCTCTGTTAATAATAAAAGAAATATCATCTAATACTTTGACTCCATCGATCGTTTTAGAAAGATGTTCTACGGTAAGTACCTCATTTCCAATCTCACGTTCCGGACGGAAATCAATATATGGATATTTACGGCTGGATGGTTTGATATCATCCAGTTCGATCTTTTCTAATGCACGTTTACGGGATGTAGCCTGCTTTGATTTCGAAGCATTTGCGCTAAATCGCTGGATAAAGTCCTGCAATTCTTTAATCTTTTCTTCTTTCTTTTTGTTTGCTTCTTTCATCTGTTTTAACATCAACTGGCTTGACTCATACCAGAAGTCATAGTTGCCGGCATAAAGCTGAATCTTGGCATAGTCGATATCAGCAGTATGGGTACAGACTTTATTTAAAAAATAACGGTCATGGGATACAACAATGACTGTGTTTTCAAAGTTGATCAAAAACTCTTCTAACCAGCGGATCGCATCAAGATCCAAATGGTTGGTCGGCTCGTCGAGTAACAGGATATCGGGATTGCCGAAAAGTGCCTGGGCAAGCAGGATCTTAACCTTATCGCTGGCAGGAAGCTCACTCATCATCTGGTAATGAATCTCTGTCGGAATACCAAGACCATTTAACAGCATGGCAGCATTGGATTCAGCTTCCCATCCGTCCATATTAGCAAACTCTGCTTCTAATTCACTGGCTTTGATACCGTCTTCTTCTGTAAAATCCTCTTTGGCATAGATCGCATCTTTTTCTTTCATGATTTCATAAAGACGTTCGTTTCCCATGATAACGGTATCCATAACAGAATAAGCGTCATACTGGAAATGATCCTGTCGTAAGAAAGAAAGACGCTGTCCCGGAGTGATAATGACTTCTCCTTTGGTCGGTTCGATCTCTCCTGTCAGGATTTTTAAAAAAGTTGACTTACCGGCACCGTTTGCACCGATCAGACCATAGCAATTTCCTTCCGTGAACTTAATATTTACGTCTTCAAAAAGTGCTTTTTTGCCAAGACGCAATGTAATATTACTTGCTTGAATCATATTAACCTCATTTCTATCATTATATTTTGCGTTCCATTTTCTCATATCCTATAAAATCGCAGATCGATAGGATATAAGCATACATAATCTATTGTACAGAAAATTACAGATTTTGCAAGAAATATTTTGACATTCGAAAGATAAGTGTAGTAAAATAAAAATAGTATGCTGTAATATATCGGATCCGACAGAAAAAAGCATTCGATCATGCTTTTTTTCTCTTTCAAAAAGAAATGCAACATACATAACAGGGGACAAGGATGCTTAGAGATAAAGGATATATTTCTAAGCGTGGAAATGAGGATAAACATGAGCATAGATAAAAAGATACTGTCAACGATGCAAGAGGAGAACGATATGACGCAAAAAGAAGCAGGCAGCACAGGAAAAAGACATTTGCATTCGACTCTTTTTTCCGTATCAGCAGGCAGAGTTCTGACTCTGGGGGTGACGCAGGTAGAAGATGGGGTGCAATTTGCCGTCTATCTTCCTGATCATCAGGAACGCTATTTAAAGTTATATAAGAAAGGAAGAAAAAAGCCGGATTTTGAAATTCTATTGACAGAAGAATTTCAAGTAGGCGGAATTTATCTGATCACATTAGAAAAGAAAGCACGAAAAAGCAAAGACGACAGAGCCGTAGAGGAGATTCTGACGCAGGAATACGAATATATGTATGAAGCGGATGGAAAAGAATTTGTCGATCCTTATGCTGTCTTTATAACAGGAAGAGAAAGCTGGGGAAAAAGAAGACCGGTTCCTGTCCGTGGCGGGATCTGTCTGGAAACGTTTGACTGGGAGGACGATATCTGTCCACAGATTCCTTACAATGACATGATCCTGTATCAGATGCATATGAGGGGATTCACAAAGCACAGTTCTTCAAAAGTAGAGCATAAAGGGACATTTCGTGGTCTGATCGAAAAGATTCCCTATCTGAAAGAATTAGGGATCAACGGAGTGATGCTGCTTCCGGTTTATGAATTTGATGAGATCCGCAACCGGCAGCAGGATTATCAAATACCTGCCGATACGATGCCAAAAGCAGAAGAGAAGACAGTATTGCTAAATTACTGGGGATATGGTACGAAAAATACCTATTATTTCGCTCCAAAAGTTTCTTATGCCAGTGATAAGACAAGACCATCCATGGAATTTAAAGAAATGGTCAAAGCATTGCATGCAAACGGCATAGAAATCATCATGGATATTTATTTTACACCGGGAACAAATTTGTTTCTAATGACAGATTGTCTCAGAAACTGGGTAATGCAATATCACGTCGATGGTTTTCGTGTCAATCAGGAAGTAATGCCATCGCTGACACTTGCTTCGGATCCGGTTCTATCGGGTGTGAAAATATTTGGAAATTACTGGGATGTAGCGGCTCTTTCCCAAGCCGGTATCTCAAGCCGCAAGAACACATTAGCAGAATATAATGAAGGATTTTTATGCAATGTCCGACGCTTCTTAAAAGGAGATGAGGGCATGGTAGAAAAGGTCGTACATTCTTTTGCAAGAAATGAAAGTGCTTATTCGGTGGTCAATTTCATTACCCATGTCAATGGCTTTACGTTAATGGATCTGGTATCATATGATATCAAGCATAACGAAAGCAATGGAGAAGGTAACCGGGATGGTGCAGAGATCAATTATAGTTGGAACTGTGGTGTGGAAGGAAAGACCAGAAAGCGGACGGTTATGGATCGTCGTATGACACAGATCAGGAATGCCTTTTTGATGCTTCTGACAAGTCAGGGGACGCCGATGATCCTTGCCGGAGATGAATTTGGCAATACGCAGATGGGAAATAATAATGCCTATTGCCATGATGATGAAGTGACCTGGCTGAACTGGAATAAGACCAAAAGATCGGAAAGTATTTTTACTTTTGTAAAAAATATGATCGCGATGCGTAAAAGTTTTCGTGTCTTTCGACAGGATCATCCGTTACAGATGATGGATACGCTTTCCTGTGGTATGCCGGATCTGTCTATGCATGGAGTACAGGCATGGAGACCGGATTATTCGAATTACAGCAGAATGCTTGGTATGCTTTATTATGGAGCATATACTGCTGAGTGGGATGGTCGTTCGGTATATCTGATCTATAATATGTATTGGGAATCGAAATCCTTTGATCTGCCGGATCTGCCAACCAATGGAAGCTGGAAAGTGATGGTAGATACCTATGACAATACCTTTGATGCATCTCTGCTTTCCGTTCCGAAAACGGCTGCAGAAAAAAAGAGAAAGAAGAAAGCAGAACCGTATATTTCAAGAAAAACAGTAGTTGCTCCAAGATCGATCGTTATATTTGTGGAAGTATAATGGGGATAGAAATATAGCAATAGTATGTAGGCTGCCTTTTGGCAGCCTCATGCAGCTTTTATGCATGATCCGTATCGGAATATCCTATCGCAAAGATCAGATCGGATCATGGATACAGGATATTCCAAAGCCGGGATATTGGCGAAAAGAATCTTAGATGCATTTATGACATCAGATCATGGTTTTCGGCAATTTCCTTGTAAAGATGAAGGGTACAGACTTCATCCGGCTCATAATGCGTACAATTCTTACATGTTACATTGTCACCGGCTGTTGAGTTTGTACAATGACATTCACCGTTTGGTGCATACTGTGTACAGCGTTCTGCGACTTTTTTCATTGTTTTTGCATCTTTTTTCATGGTTTCCTCCATTCTGCACAATGTGCTTTTTCATAGTATATATAGAAGACAGCGTGTTTGCTCTAAAAGGAATTGATGGATAGTCAATCTCGATTTAGACACGATGTCGTGATAGTAGTATGCTCAAAAAAGGAGAATTTATGATCGTTTTTAAAATTTTAGATACAAAAGATATGATGTCACATTTGTTATTGAAAGAAACCTTTGACAACTGGTTTTTAGTAGAAGCACAGGTGACAACATTTGCCCGTCTTGGCATAGCAGGCAGGAGAAATAGAAACTGGTATGATCAGGAAAACGATCAGACAGATCTGATCGGCTGGGGAGAAATGCGACCGTTCTTGTTTCAATATATTCGTGGGAAAAGATCACCGGAAGCATTTACATTTTCTTTAAAATTGTCAGAAATGGCAGCAAAAAACTGGATAAGAGAAGAAGGTCTGTATCAAAGGCTTCATGATAAAAAAGTGGAACTTTTGTTGCAATTTAGATATGAAAAGGATAGTTTATATTTGGTCACAGGAATTTCACAATTAGAATTTACAATGGATAAACGCGACGAAAATTCGTGGGATCTTCTTGTACCGCAAATTTTAAAAGCACTAAAAATTTCATTTGATAAAAATGTCTAATATATAATCAGCCATTTGCAAAACAAATCCCTGTGTTATAACAAATGTCCTAACAACAAAATGTTAAAATGCGTCACATCTTAATGGATCAGATTGTGTTTCTATTTCTTTTTATTTTGGGATAGACACGGCAGCTGATTAGAATTTTTGATTTTTAATCTTTTTTGCTTATTGGGCGCGGGTCATAACTATAGGGGCGACTCAGACCGGTCCTGCCCCTATATCAGATGAGAGCGCCCATAATCAGAGCAAAAAAGAAAAAAATCTTAAAAATTCTTATCAGATGAAACAGTGCTTCCCAAATGAAAAGAAATAGAAACACAATTCAAAAGTATGAATATGACGCATTCCTTTTTTGATGTAAGGTGGTTTCAGGGGCATTTTGATTTGCAAATGGCTGTCAAATACATAATAGAAAAGAGGTAATTGTATGTTAAAAACGCTTGGAGCGCAAGTCAAAGAATACAAAAAAGATTCTTTGCTAACGCCTGTTTTTATGATTCTGGAAGTTTTATTTGAGACTATTATCCCTTTGATGATGGCATCGATCATTGATGATGGTGTAAAAAAAGGAGATATGCGTCACATATATCTGGTAGGCGGCTGTATGGTCATTACGGCATTATTAGGTTTACTGACAGGTATTCTTGGCGGTAAATATGGAGCCAGTGCGTCAACAGGCTTTGCCAAAAATATCCGAAAAGCAATGTATGATAATATCCAGACATTCAGTTTTTCAAATATTGATAAGTTTAGTACGTCTGGTCTTGTTACCAGAATGACAACCGATGTGACAAACTTGCAAAATGCCTATCAGATGATCCTTCGTATGTGTATGCGTGCACCTGCGAGTCTGATCTGTGCAATGGCAATGGCATTTTATGTTAATGCAAAAGTGGCAAGTGTCTATCTGATCGCAGTTATTTTACTTGGTATTATTCTATTCTCGATTATTAAAGTAACGATGAATTACTTTGATAAAGTGTTCAAACGTTATGATAAATTAAATGAGAGTGTGCAGGAAAATGTATCAGCGATTCGTGTTGTCAAAGCCTATGCAAGAGAAGAGTATGAACAGGAAAAGTTTTCTACGGCAAGTAACAACATTTATAAAATGTTTGTCAAGGCAGAAAGTCTGATTGCTTTGAATAATCCGATCATGCAATTTACGGTATATAGCTGTATTTTGTTGATCAGTTGGTTAGGTGCGAATATGATCGTTGGTTCAGCCATGACAACCGGTGAATTAACTTCGCTGCTTGCTTATTGTATGAACATTTTAATGAGTCTGATGATGCTTTCGATGGTATTTGTTATGATCACATTAAGTATCGCAAGCGCAGAGCGTGTTACGGAAGTTCTGAATGAAAAAGCAGATATTTGCAATCCCGAAAATCCGGTTATGGAAGTAAAAGACGGATCGGTTGTATTTGATCATGTGGATTTCCGTTATAAAAAAGATGCACCGGATTATGCATTAAAGGGGATTGACCTGTCAATCCGTTCGGGTGAAACGATCGGTATCATCGGTGGAACCGGAAGTTCAAAATCCAGTCTTGTCAATCTGATCAGCCGTTTATATGATGTAGAAAACGGAAGTGTGCTTGTTGGCGGAAAAGATGTCAGGGAATATGATTTGGAAGTACTTCGTAATGAAGTGGCTGTTGTGTTGCAAAAAAATGTACTTTTTAGCGGTACGATCTTAGATAATCTTCGCTGGGGAGATAAGGAAGCAACAAAAGAAGAATGCATTCGTGCATGCAAATTAGCTTGTGCTGATGAGTTCATCCAAAAACTTCCGAATGGATATGAGACATATATTGAACAGGGTGGTACAAACGTATCAGGCGGTCAGAAGCAGCGTATCTGTATTGCAAGAGCCTTATTAAAGAAACCAAAGATTTTAATCCTTGATGATTCTACAAGTGCTGTCGATACGGCTACGGATGCCAAGATCCGTAAAGCTTTTGCCGAAGAAATTCCGGGAACAACAAAGATCATTATTGCGCAGAGAATTTCGAGTGTATCAGGCTGTGACCGTATTATCGTTATGGAAGACGGTCAGGTGGACGGCTTTGATACCCATAAGAATCTGATTGAAAACAATCAGATCTATCGTGAAGTATATGAGTCACAGACAGGTGGCGGCAGCGGTGACTTTGATGAAGAAGGAAAGGAGTGATTGGATGGCAGAAAAAAAGTTTGAAAAAGGAAAAGAGAAAAAAGGATTAATGATGCCGGGGAAAAAAATTGAACATCCGGGGAAATTATTTGTCCGTCTGATGAAATATGTGTTAAAGAATTATACATTTTCCAGCGTTGTCGTTGTTGTCTGCATTATTGTCAGTGTTTTGGCAAATGTGCAGGGAACGATGTTTATCCGGTCTTTGATCGATGATTTTATTGAACCGATGTTAAAAACGTCTAAAACTGACTTCGGACCATTGGCACATAAGATCCTTCAGATTGCATGTTTTTATCTGATCGGTGTAGCAGCATCATATATTTATAACCGTGTAATGGTCAATGTGACACAGGGAACGCTTCGTAACCTGCGAAATGATATGTTCCATAAGATGGAACTGCTTCCAATCCGTTATTTCGATACGCATTCCCATGGTGATATTATGTCTATGTATACAAATGATATTGATACATTGCGTCAGATGATCAGCCAGAGTATTCCACAGACGATCAATAGCGCGATCACGATCGTCAGTGTTTTTGTCTGCATGGTTGTCCTGAGTATTCCACTTACGGTTGTTACACTTCTGATGGTTGGCATTTCGATCTTTATGACAAAGAAGTTAGCAGGGCTTAGTGGAAGATATTTTGCGGCACAGCAAAGAGATATTGGTTCTGTCAATGGATTTATTGAAGAGATGATGAGTGGTCAGAAGGTAGTAAAAGTCTTTTGCCATGAAGAAGAAGCGATCGAAGAGTTTGATAAAAGAAATGAAAAGCTTTTTGACAGTGCAAACAACGCGAATAAGTTTGCTAATATATTAATGCCGATCAATGCACAGATCGGAAATGTCAGCTATGTGCTTTGTGCGATCGTTGGTGGTCTTATGGCGTTAAAAGGCGGTTTTTCTTTGACAATCGGTAAGCTGGTAAGTTTCCTGACTTTTAATAAATCATTTAATATGCCGATCAACCAGATCAGCCAGCAGATCAATGCGATCGTTATGGCACTTGCCGGAGCAGAGCGAATCTTTGCTCTCTTGGATGAAGAACCGGAAGCGGATGGCGGATATGTGGAACTGGTCAATGCAAAGGAAAGTGAAGACGGAACGATCATAGAATCCCAAGAACGTACCGGACTTTGGGCATGGAAGCATTTCCATCAGGAAGACGGAACGACAACATACCGAAAGTTACAGGGGAAAGTTATCTTTGACCATGTGGATTTCGGTTACAATGAAGATAAGATCATTTTGCATGATATTGAAATGTATGCACAGCCGGGACAAAAGATTGCATTTGTAGGAGCAACCGGTGCCGGTAAGACGACGATCACAAATCTGATCAACCGTTTCTATGATATTCAGGACGGTAAGATCCGATATGATGATATCAATGTCAATAAGATCAAGAAAAAAGATTTACGACTGTCTCTTGGAGTTGTTTTACAGGATACGCATCTGTTTACAGGAACAGTAGCAGACAATATCCGTTATGGTAAGTTAGATGCGACAGACGAAGAAGTCATAGCAGCAGCAAAGCTTGCGAATGCACACAGCTTTATCAAACGTCTGCCAAATGGTTATGATACGGTATTGACCGGAGATGGTGCAAGTTTAAGTCAGGGTCAAAGACAGCTTCTTGCGATAGCAAGAGCAGCGATCGCGGATCCTCCGGCATTGATCTTAGATGAAGCAACCAGCTCGATCGATACAAGAACAGAGCGCCTGGTACAGGAAGGTATGGACCGCCTGATGAAAGGAAGAACTACTTTTGTCATTGCTCACCGTCTGTCAACAGTCCGTAACAGTGATTGTATCATGGTTCTTGAAGACGGAAGAATTATTGAACGAGGAACGCATGATGAACTGATCGATAAGCAGGGCAAATATTACCAGTTATATACCGGTAAGATCAGTAATGACCTTGCAGGATAAAAGAGTAAAATTGCAAAAGCAATTCTTATGGTGCAACGTGCTGACGTTGCACCTTTTTTATGTTAAAATAAGAGTATCTTATTTTATGGGAAGGTGGTTTTATTATGGATCAGAGATATCAGAAATTAATGGATTGTTACGCTTGCTTTCAAAAGAAGATTTCTTTTGTGCCACAGGTAGCACTTGTACTGGGTTCAGGACTTGGAGATTATGCAAATGATATTAAAGTTGTGGCAGAACTGGATTATAAAGAGATTGATGGATTTCCGACATCGACGGTACAGGGACATGAAGGAAAGTATATTTTTGGTTATGTGGGAACAGTTCCTGTGGTATGTATGAAAGGACGTGTGCATTATTACGAGGGATATGATATAAGTGATGTTGTTTTACCAATCCGTCTGATGAAACTGATGGGAGCAAAAGTGCTTTTTTTAACCAATGCATCGGGCGGGATCAATACGGAATTTCGTGCCGGTGACCTGATGCTGATACAGGATCAGATATCTGATTTTGTACCTTCTCCATTGATCGGAGCAAATATGGAAGAGCTTGGAACACGTTTCCCTGATATGAGCGAGATCTATGATAAGAAATTACAGGAGATCATAAAAAAGACGGCAGCGGTCAATGACATTCCATTGGAACAGGGCGTTTATATCCAGCTTACCGGACCGAACTTTGAATCACCGGCAGAAGTGCGTATGTGCCGTATCCTTGGTGCCGATGCAGTTGGAATGAGTACCGCTTGTGAAGCAGTAGCGGCAAACCATATGAGAATGCATATCTGTGGCATTTCGTGTATTGCAAATATGGCATGCGGCATTACCCCAAATCCATTGACTCATAAAGAAGTACAGGAGGCAGCAGACCGTGTTGCACCACGTTTTAAGAAGTTAGTGACTAAGAGTATTATAAATATTGCAAAAGAAATTCCTTTAGATGAGTAGGAGGGGTGCATCATGAAGATTCGTTTTTATCATGCGAGGATTCTGACGATGAAAGAGAAGGAAGCCGTCTTTGAAGGGGAAGTACATATAAAAGATGACTGGATCGTTTATGTTGGAACTGCCAAAGATGCACCAAAAGATAGCTGGGACCGTGAAATTGATGCAAACGGAAATCTTTTAATGCCGGGCTTTAAAAATGCGCATACCCATTCTGCAATGACATTGCTTCGTTCCTATGCGGATGATCTTTCCTTGCAAGACTGGCTTTATCAAAAAGTTTTCCCAATCGAATCCAGACTGACAGATGATGCGATCTACTGGGGAAGTGTTCTTGCGATCATGGAGTATCTTTCCGGTGGGATCACAGCCGGTTTTGATATGTATATGCGATGTGAGCATACTGCAAGAGCTTCTCTTGATACCGGATTCCGTATGGTCTTTTGTGGCAGTGTCAATGATTTTACCGGTTCGGTACCACAGATGGAAGAAGATTATTATCGTTATAATGATGAAAAAGCAGATTTGTTATCTTATCAGCTCGGTTTTCATGCAGAATATACGACAAAGCGTGAGATTTTAGAGCAGATCGCAGCGTTATCACAGAAACTAAAAGCACCTGTCTATATGCATAACTCCGAGACAAAAAAGGAAGTGGAAGAGTGCAAAAAACGATACGGTAAGACACCAATGACCTTTTTAGACTCGATTGGAATGTTTGAATATGGCGGAGGCGGTTTTCATTGTGTGCATATGACCAAAGAAGATATGCTTCTTTGTCAAAAGAAAAAGATCTGGGTGATCACCAATCCTTCTTCAAATTGTAAACTGGCAAGCGGGATCGCTCCGATTCGGGAAATGGATGCAATGGGAATTCCACTTGCAATCGGAACAGATGGTGCGGCAAGCAACAATTGTCTGGATATGTTTCGTGAGATGTTCTTAGTGACAGGCTTGCAAAAACTACGTTGTAAGGATGCGGCAGCAATGGATGCAAACCGTGTCTTGCAAATGGCAACGACAGGAAGTGCCCATGCGATGGGACTAGACGAATGCGATACATTAGAAGCAGGAAAAAAGGCAGACATGATCCTGATCGATCTTGCCTGCCCGAATATGCAGCCGATTCATAATATAACAAAAAATCTTGTTTATAGTGGAAGCAAACAAAATATTAAAATGACAATGATCAATGGACGCATTTTATACGAAGATGGTCGTTATCATATCGGTGTAGAGGAAAAAGAAGTGTATCAGCGGGTTAATTCCGTTTTATTCCGATAAAGATTCCCAGCGCTGCATCAACTCTTCTAAGCGTGCATCATTTTCGGCACGTTTTTTAGAAAGTTCCTGTAACTTTGCAACATCATTGCCATTTGCCGGATCAGAAAGTTCAGTATCAATCTGTTCGTTGTCACTTTCGAGTTCTTCAATCTCGGTTTCTACTGCCTGAAGTTCTTTTTCTAACTTTCTCTGGCGTGCCTGTTCTTCTTTTTGCTGCTGCCAGCTAAGCTTTGTATCGGAAGCTGTGGCAGTTGCAGAAGCGGTTACGTCAGAGACTTTTGTCTCTGTCTGTAAATGCGCCTGTTCCATTGCGTCTTTTTTATCCAGATAATAATCATAATTACCAATATAGTTTAACATGGTCTGCGATGTCAGATCCAGAATGCGGTGTGCCGTCGTATTGATGAAATAACGGTCATGCGAAACATAAAGAACCGTTCCTTCAAAATGGTTGATCGCATTTTCAAGGATGGCTTTGGAGTCGATATCCAAATGGTTCGTCGGTTCATCCAGGATCAAAAAGTTTGCATCCGACAACATTAGTTTGGCAAGGGAAACACGACCGCGCTCTCCACCACTTAAACTTTTGATCTGTTTAAAGACATCATCTTCTGTAAAAAGAAATGCAGCTAGCAGATTGCGGATCTCTGTATTGGTCATATTTGGATATTCATCCTGAATTTCTTCAAAAAGTGTTTTTTCCATATGCAATACATGGTGTTCCTGATCGTAATATCCAATCTCTACATTGGTTCCAAGCGTGATCGTTCCACTATCAGGTGTTAAAAGATCATTGATCATTTTTAAGATCGTTGTCTTACCGGAACCATTGTCTCCGATGATCGCAACGTGTTCTCCGCGTTTGATCTCAAAATCAATATTTTCAAAAAGAACATGATCGGCAAAACGTTTTGAAAGTCCCTTAACCGTTAATACATCATTACCACTTTGGATCTTTGGTGTAAAAAGCAGATGCATTTTGGTATTTTCCTCTATCGGTTTATCGATCCGTTCGATCTTGTCTAACATTTTTTCGCGGCTTTCGGCACGTTTGATCGACTTTTCCCGGTTAAACTGCTTTAACTTTGCAATGACTTCTTCCTGATGTTTGATCTCTGCCTGCTGGTTTAAATACTGCTTTTGCAAAGAATCAAGGATTTCCTGCCGTTTCTTTGTATACTCGGTATAATTGCCAAGATAGACTCTGGATTTTGTCTGACGGATCTCGATCACTTTTGAGACAATCTTATCAAGAAAATAACGATCATGTGCAACGATCAGTACCGCACCGTTGTATTGTGCGAGATAACCTTCTAACCAATGGATCGCATTCAGGTCTAAATGGTTGGTAGGCTCATCGAGAATGATCAGATCCGGTGCTGTCAGAAGCATTTTTGCAAGAGCAACTCTTGTCTTTTCTCCTCCGGAAAGGGAGGCGATCTTTTTGTCAAAATCTTCATTTTCAAAGCCGAGTCCTTTTAAGACACCGACTAATTCACTCTGGTAAGCATATCCGTTGATCTGGTCAAAACGATGCTGTGCATGATCAAATTGTTTGATCAAAGCTTCTAACTCTTTTCCGTCTGCTTCGTTCATCTGTGCCGACAAGGAAGCAATCTTTCGTTCGAGAATGCCGACTTCAGGCTTGGCATCTTGCATTTCTTCTAAGATCGTACGGTCGGATGCATATTCCTGATTCTGTGCCAGATAACCAACGGTCGTATCTTTTGAAAGAATAATATCACCGCTGTCGGCACTAAGCTGCCCCATGATGATCTTGATCAAAGTGGATTTGCCGGAACCGTTCACTCCGACAATGGCCGCTTTTTCCTGTTCGTTTATATGAAAAGAAATATCTGATAATACGGTTTCACCAACAAATGATTTGTCGATATGACTACATTGTAAAATCATTTTTCTTCCTCCTTTGCAAGTACACTAATGCGTCCATTATAACGGAAATGAAGGAAAAATTCCAGTCTGCTTTATCATCTGGATCTTGCAGCGCTGGCGGCAGATCATAGCACGCAACGATAGGAAAAACACCGGCTGAGGATAGTGTGCAGCAGACGGATCATATAAGAGTGTGATCGTCTTGTAAACACGAAAAAAATTCGTTATAATATAATTTTATAGGATAAATACAGCTGTGGGAATACAGACATTGCGGATGTAGACATTATGGATGCCCTGATCCTATAAGAAAAAAATTTCAAAAGCAGTAAAATAACAGGTACAAATGCTTTTGAAAGAGCAAATGAAGGAGCAGATACAGAATGACAAAAAAAGAATTTTTAGATTTGGTAAATATACATAAAGTGATTTTAGATGGTGCAACCGGATCCAATCTACAAAAGAGAGGAATGCCAACCGGTGTCTGCCCGGAAGAGTGGATCTTAGAAAATGCAGATGTCATGTGTGGATTGCAAAGAGAATACATTCAGGCAGGGACGAATGTGCTATATGCACCGACATTTTCAGGAAACCGTATTAAGCTAGAAGAATATGGACTTGCTGATAAATTAGAACAGATGAACACGGATCTGGTCGCTATTTCAAAAAGAGCGATTCAGGAAGAACATGCCGAAGGCAAAGTCTTTATAGCCGGTGATATCACGATGACAGGTGTTCAGGTAGAACCACTTGGACCAATGCCATTTGAAGAATTAGTTTCGGTCTATAAAGAGCAGATCACCTGTCTGGATAAAGCAGGTGTGGATCTTCTGGTCGTAGAAACCATGATGAGCTTGCAGGAGTGCCGTGCGGCTGTGATCGCAGCAAAAGAAGTGACAACACTTCCTATTATGGTTACTTTGTCTTTTAATGAAGATGGACGTACTTTGTTTGGAACGAACCCGGAAACAGCAGCATTAGTATTAACAACATTGTCAGCGGATGCGATCGGTATAAACTGTTCGACCGGTCCGGAAAAGATGATACCGGTTATCGAAAAGATGTCAAAATATACGGACATTCCATTAATCTGTAAACCGAATGCAGGACTGCCTCAGATGGTGGATGGCGAGACCGTTTATGATATGGATGCGGATACTTTTGCAAAAGAAATGCTGGTTCTTGCACAAAAAGGTGTGGATATCTTAGGCGGATGCTGTGGAACTACACCGGAACATATTCAAAAAATGGTCAGTGCATTAAAAGAAGAAAACCTTTATGATAAGACAGCGTACCCTGAACGGATCGGTAAAGCGGTCCGCAGAGCTGTTTCAAGTGAACGTGCAACAAAAGATATTGATCTGGATGGAGCTTTCGGTATTATTGGTGAAAGGATCAATCCGACTGGAAAGAAAGCGTTACAGGCAGAGCTTCGGGAAGGCTGTCTGGATATTGTAACAGATATGGCGGAGGCACAGGAAGCAGCCGGAGCATCAATTCTTGATGTCAATATGGGTATGAATGGTATTGATGAAAAAGAAATGATGTTAAAAGCAGTCAAAGAATTAAGTGTGATCACGGATCTGCCGCTATCGATCGATTCGAGCCATGTGGATGTGGTAGAGGCAGCCCTTCGAATCTATCCGGGACGTGCTTTGATCAATTCAATCTCATTAGAGCCGGAGAAATTTGAAAAACTGATCCCAATCGCTAAAAAATACGGAGCAATGTTTATTTTACTTCCGTTATCGGAAAAAGGACTTCCAAAGGATATTCAGGAAAAGAAAGAGATCATTCATATCATTTTGGATGCGGCAAAGAAGCAGGGACTTTGTAAAGAAGATGTGATCGTTGACGGCCTGGTTGCAACCGTAGGAGCAAACCGTTTGGCTGCCATTGAGACATTAGAAACGATCTCTTATTGCAAAAATGAACTGGGAGTTGCTACAGCGTGCGGTCTTTCCAATATTTCTTTTGGCCTGCCGGAACGAATTTTTGTTAATAGTGCATTTATGGCAATGGCGATTCAGAACGGTCTGACGATGGCAATCGCCAATCCGTCACAGGAACTTTTGATGCATGCGGTTTATGCGGCTGATCTTCTTTGTAACAAGCCGGATTCGGATCTTCGTTATATTGAGCGTGTGTCACAAAATAAGATTTCGGTCGTGGATGGCGAAGTAGATGCAGATGTTGCAAAAAAGGCAGTCAAAAAGACGGATACCGGTGTTGTTGATACAGAAGGAAAAGACGCTCTTTTTACTGCAGTTGTTAAAGGAAGAAAAGAAAAGGTACTTGAGCTGGTAAAAGAAAAGATTGCAAATGGAGAAGATGCACAGGGAGTGATCGATCAAAGCCTGATCCCGGCTATCAACCATGTAGGAGAGCTTTTTGACAAGCAGATCTATTATCTGCCACAGTTGATCTCCAGTGCAGAAGCAATGGAAGGCGGAATTGATCTGTTAGAGCCGGAACTTGCCAAAAATCGTAGTGCAAAATCATTAGGAACAGTCGTGATCGCAACCGTAGAGCATGATATTCATGATATCGGTAAAAACCTTGTTGCATTGATGCTTCGTAATTATGGGTATAAAGTGATCGATCTTGGAAAAGATGTACCTGCGGATGTCATTATTGATACAGCGATCAAAGAAGATGCCGATATCATCGGTCTTTCTGCATTGATGACAACAACTATGATGGAAATGAAAAAAGTAGTAAATATGAAGAAAGAACAAAATGTTCGTGCAAAAGTAATTATTGGCGGTGCTGTGATCACACAGGGATTTGCTGATGAGATCGGAGCGGATGGCTATTCAAAGGATGCACAGGATGCGGTCGAAGTTGTCGGCAGACTGCTGGCTGATTAAGAACAAGGAGAAACAGATGGAAGAAAAAACAATAGACGTTATCATACCAACGTATAAACCCGGAAAGGAATTTCAGGAGTTACTAAAACGGTTGATGAAACAAAAGAAAGCATTCAATAAAATATTTCTGTTACAAACCATTGAGGATGGCGAAAAGCCAATGGAATCTAATGATCCTAAGATCGAAGTATATCCGATCGCTAAAAAAGATTTTGATCATGGACACACCAGAGCATATGGTGCGTCGCTTTCGAAAGCAGATTATGTGATGTTTATGACACAGGATGCGATGCCTGTTGATGACAGACTGACGCAGGAACTTTTAAAAGGTTTTACGATCGAACCGACTGTTGCAATCGTGTATGGCAGACAGTTAGCAAGACCGGATGCTGACATTACCGAGAAAATGACAAGAATACACAGTTATCCTGATAAAAGCAGTCTAAAGACAAAAGCCGATTTAGAACAGCTTGGTATCAAGACTTATTTTTGCTCGGATGTATGTGCGGTATATGATAAGAAAGTATATGATGAGCTGGGAGGCTTTGTTTATCCGACTATTTTTAATGAAGATATGATCATGGCGTCGAAAGTGATCCAGAGTGATCATAGTGTGTATTATGCAGCAGATGCCAAAGTGATCCATTCACATTCGTATACCTGTAAGCAGCAATTTGTCCGTAACTTTGATCTGGGCGTATCACAAAAGCAATATCATGAAGTATTTGAAAATATTTCTTCTGAAAAGGAAGGCGCCGGATATGCTAAGGAATTGATCGTTACATTATGTAAGAAAATGCATTTTGCAAAAGCAATTTATTTTGCATGGCAATGTGGTTTCCGTCTGGCAGGCTATCGTCTTGGATTGCATTATGATAAGCTGTCAAAAAAAATGATCCTTCGCTGTACGATGAACAAAGGATATTGGGACAAAGAGGTATAAAAAGGAGTGAGAAAGGTATATGGATCAGATTAAGATAAAACGACTTGAAGTATTTGCAAAACATGGGGTTCTGACCGAAGAAAATGTATTGGGACAGAAATTCCTGATCTCAGCAACGTTGTATTGTGATACGAAAAAAGCCGGTAAAAGCGATCAATTAGAAGATTCCGTGAATTATGCGGCAGTAGCAAAGCTGATCGAAGAAGAGACTAAGCAGGAGACTTTCTGTCTGTTAGAACGACTGGCATGGCATCTGGCAAAAAAAATCTTACTTACTTTTTCACAGATCGAAAAGGTTGATATTGAGATCGAAAAGCCATGGGCTCCGGTCATGCTTCCGCTTGATACGGTTTCCGTGTGCATCAGCAGGGGATGGAATACAGCCTATCTTAGCATTGGATCTAATCTTGGTGAGAAAAAAGATAATCTTTTACAAGCGATCCGTTTATTAAATGAAGATCCTTTGACAAAAGTGACAAAGCAGTCTTCGTTTATTGAAACAGAGCCTGTTGGTTATACCGAGCAGGATGATTTCTTAAATGCCGCTTTGGAAATAAAGACACTTCGCACACCCGAAGAACTTCTGGAATTGATCCATACGATCGAACAGGAGTTAAAGAGAGTGCGAAAGATTCATTGGGGACCCCGCACGATCGATCTGGACATTATCTTATTTAATGATCAGATCATACAAAAAGACGATCTGATCATCCCGCATATTGAGATGACAAACCGCCTTTTTGTATTAGAACCGCTTTGTGAGATCGCTCCGTATGTGATCCATCCGGTATTACACGAAAGCGTGCTCGCATTAAAACAGAAATTGTTATAAACAGAATCAAATGTTCTATTTATTGAAATGTAATTCTTTGGAAGATTCTAAAGAAAGATCCATGGCATATAAAACGCTCTGGTCATATTTTTCATAAAGAAGGTACTTCTTTGTCAGATGAAGATAATTGAAGTTGCCTTCTTTTAATTTTCGTAATGTTTTACTTTCTACATCCAGTGCATAGAGTCCGTTCGCTGTACCGTTATCAATCTGGCAATAAACGGTCTGACCGTCTTCGCTGACATTGTAAGTTGCCAGACGGTCAGAGATCAATGTTTCTACACTGCCACCATCTAATGGCATTCTTTTTAAAGCATAGTTCGCATTCATATCCATAAAGTAAAGATAATCACCCTGTAATGTTAATGCCGTATAGTTTCCGTCACTTAAGACCGTATCATTAGAACCGTCTGTTGCGACAGAATGGATCGCATGATCCGAAGAAGCACCACTATAATAGATTGTCTGTCCCTTTACGGCATATGGTGCACAAGGCTGTTCTAAGATTTTAGTGTCTTTTTTGCCATCAATCGAAGCAGAGTATAATTCCAAGCCTTTTTTTTGATCATAATGCTGATAATAGACATTGTTTCCAAGAAGGCAGGCAACCTGTGTCGGATCGTCATAGAGCTGCTTTAAGTTTGTTCCGTTCGTATTGATACGGTAAAGCCCGGTGCTGCTGAGTGCAAGCAAGGCATCTTTATCAATTTCTTTTTTGTCATTTCGTCTGGTGTAGTACAGATATTTTCCGGCACCATTCAGATAGCTGACATTGTCCGAAAAAATCTGCTTTGGATTTTGCAAGTCGGAACTCATAGAGTAAAGTGTGTTCTGATCATATGGATTTGCAAAATAGATCTTGTCATCTATTTCACAGAACAGTCCGCCATTTAACAGATTGGAACTGGTATTACCAAGCGTATTCTCATCGTTATAAGAGGTACGGTTTAACAAACGAAAACCGATAGCCAGTACGATGATCATTACCGCGGCAACAGCGATCAAAATAATATTTTTTCTTTCTTTTTTCATATAATCCCTCATTTCGATATATAGGAACTCTCGGTATCTTATCAAAACGAATCCTTTCGGTTAGAGTTCCGTTCAGAAGATTCCAAAAGTTCATATATTTGTTTTTTTCTTTGTAATTATCTTTCTAAATTATATATGTATTCTTCTGTACTGTCAAAATGGAATTCTCAAAATAAGATGAGTAAACAGCGTTGCCGATTTTGGTAAGCAGAGTGCAAAAATGTCTGTATTGTTCATATAAAATCTATTGCCAGTAATATGGATTGAGGATATAATATTATGGGCGTAAATGCGGTGAGAATATAAAAGCAGAGTATCAGGATTCTGAATAAGGGATTCTGTATAGAAGACTTTTGGAATAAAAACCGAAAAACAAAATGGTACATCATTTTGGCAGAAACCCAAAAGAATGGCTTCATGGAAGCAGACAGCACCAACTATTTTTTGAAATGAATAATAGAAAATACTGTACTCTCGGAATCTTCTGAACAAAAAATTTCGAGAGTATATAATCAAACGCAGGAGGATGAAAATGTTAAAATTAGCAAACGTATTTTCGAATCATATGGTTTTACAGCG
This sequence comes from Jutongia hominis, assembly GCF_014384965.1. Classification (GTDB taxonomy): domain Bacteria; phylum Bacillota; class Clostridia; order Lachnospirales; family Lachnospiraceae; genus Butyribacter; species Butyribacter hominis. The sequence goes on along the minus strand of NZ_JACRSW010000035.1, from coordinate 7,320 downwards.
TGACAAGAATATCGCTGTATGGGGAGAATGTGATCAGACAAAAGTAACAGGTGAATGTAATGGAAAGAAAGTGACAACGTCTGTGGAAGATGGCAGATTTATGTTATATTTTCCACCGATGGAAGCAGGCGGCCCATATGATATGAAGATCACATGTGACGGAGCAGAAGTGGCATATCATGATATCATGATCGGTGAAGTCTGGTTCGCAGGAGGCCAGTCGAATATGGAACTCGAATTGCAAAACAGCTTTGAAGGTGCAAAAGCTGTTGAAGCTGTTGTCGATGAAAATGTTCGTTATTATTATGCTCCAAAGAAACCGTTTGAAGGTGAAGAGTTAGATAAAGAGCTTGCCAAGACATCATGGGAACTTCCTACAAAAGAAAATGCAGGAAGATGGTCAGCAGTAGCTTATTATTATGCAAGAGAATTAAGCCGCAAGCTTGGTGTATGCGTCGGTATTATCGGCTGTAACTGGGGAGGCACTTCCGCATCCTGCTGGATGAGCCGTGAAATGCTTTTAGAAAGTGATAAGACACGTTCTTATGTCGATGAATATGATGCGATCGTAAAAGACCAGGACTACGATGCGTATGTGAAAGAAAGAGAAGAATATATTATCTACCAGACAGAGTTTGAAAAGAATGTATCACATTATTATGAAACCTGCGAACATCCGACATGGGATGAAGCGATCAGCCTCTTTGGGGAAAATAAATATCCGGGACCGATGGGACCGCTTTCGGAATTCCGCCCGTCCGGTCTGTATCAGACAATGGTATCAAGGCTGATTCCTTATACGATTGCCGGTTTTATTTATTATCAGGGCGAAGAAGATGATCATAAACCGACAACCTATTATGAACTTTTGTCTGCATTGATCAAACAATGGCGCAAGGACTGGAATGATGAGACATTGCCATTCCTTGTCGTACAGCTTCCGGTCTTTCAGAATGAAGGAGAGCCTGATTTTAAGAACTGGCCTCTGATCCGTGAAGCACAGATGCGTGTCTACCAGACGATCAAAAATACCGGAATTGCTGTTATTCTTGAAAACGGAGAATATGGAAATATTCATCCGACACGCAAAGAGCTGGTAGGAAAAAGACTTGCAAAACAGGCATTGTATCATGTGTACCAGCTGATCGGGGAAGAAGAAGCCTTTGGACCGGTCTATCAGTCTTCTTATGTACAGGATCAGACGATGGTATTACAATTTGCACATTGTAAAGACGGATTCGATGTGCGTGGTGAGTTAAAAGGCTTTGAACTTGCCGGACCGGATAAAAACTATCAGAAAGCAGATGCCGTGATAGAAGGATCACAGATCCTTGTCAAAGCAGATACTGTCAAAGAACCGAAATATGTCAGATATGCATGGACGAATTATCAGGAGATCACATTGTTTGGAAAGAATGGAATCCCGGTTGCACCATTCCGCACGAGCCGTCTGGATGGAAGCTGTGTAACAGGAAGCCGCCTGAGCAATGAAGGTGTAATGTAGTATGTTACATGGAATGCAAAAAGGATAACCTGTCTGATAAATCAGAAATAGAGGAGAGTCAGAGGGTGTCAGTTGACGCAAAATGCTGTATGCGTTATAATGAAGTGATAGCTCGGTGTATGGCAGAAAGCCAGAACCGATCATTGAAAGAAAATGGAGGAAATAATATGGCTGGAAAGAAAAATATTTTGACCTATGAAGGTTTAAAAGCATTAGAAGATGAGTTACAGGATTTAAAGGTAAACAAACGTAAAGAAGTAGCCGTAAAGATCAAAGAAGCCCGTGAACAGGGTGACTTATCAGAGAATGCCGAGTATGATGCCGCAAAAGACGAACAGCGTGATATCGAGATCCGTATCGAAGAGATTGATAACATCTTAAAGAATGCAGAAGTCGTAGTAGAAGATGATATTGATGTCAATGTAGTAAATGTAGGCAGCAAGGTTAAGATAAAGGACTTGGAATTTCCAGATGAAGAGCCGGAAGAATATAAAATCGTCGGATCAACAGAAGCAGACTGCCTGAATGGTAAGATTTCCAATGAATCACCTGTTGGTATTGCTTTGATCGGTTCTAAAGTAGGTGATGTTGTAACCGTAGAATCGAATACAGGCGATATTATCAAGTATGAAGTGCTTGAGATCCAGAGAGCAGTGATGTAATTCAGGAAGGGAGAAACAAAACAGTGGCAGAGCAGCAGAAGAAGCCTCAGGGACAGCAGGATGTAAATCAGCTTCTGAAGGTAAGAAGAGAAAAGTTAGAAAATTTACAAAATGAAGGAAAAGATCCTTTTGTCATTACAAAATATGATGTAACAAAGCATTCTAAAGAAATTAAGGAACATTTTGATGAATTAGAAAATACAGAAGTATCGATCGCAGGACGTATGATGTTTAAACGTGTCATGGGAAAAGCATCTTTCTGTAACATTCAGGATCTTCAGGGCAAGATTCAGGCATATGTGGCAAGAGATGAGATCGGTGAAGACAGTTACAAAGACTTTAAGAAGTATGATGTCGGAGATATTCTCGGTATCAAAGGTACAGTCTTTAAGACAAAGACCGGAGAAATCTCTGTTCATGCAACGGAAGTTACTTTATTATCAAAGAGTCTTCAGATCTTACCGGAGAAATATCATGGTTTAACAGATACAGATACCAGATATCGTCAGAGATATGTGGATCTGATCATGAATGAAGATGTAAAAGATACCTTTGTAAAGCGTTCGAAAGTGCTTAGCAGTATTCGTAAATTCTTAGATCAGAAAGATTTCATGGAAGTGGAGACACCAATGCTTGTTTCAAATGCCGGTGGTGCGGCTGCACGTCCGTTTGAGACACATTTCAACGCATTGAATGAAGACTTAAAGCTTCGCATTTCATTGGAATTATATTTAAAGCGATTGATCGTTGGCGGTATGGAACGTGTCTATGAGATTGGACGTGTATTCCGTAACGAAGGTCTTGATACAAGACATAATCCGGAATTTACTTTGATGGAATTATATCAGGCATATACGGACTACCACGGTATGATGGATCTGACAGAAGAATTATTCCGTTATGTTGCAAAAGAAGTAAACGGAACAGAAGTATTAACATATGGTGAGCATACATTAGATCTTTCAAAGCCGTTTGAACGTATCACAATGGTAGACGCTGTTAAGAAATATGCCAATGTGGACTTCAATGAAGTACCGGATACGGAAGCTGCAAAGAAGTTAGCGGACGAGCATCATATCGCATACGAAGAGAGACACCAAAAAGGTGATATCTTAAATCTCTTCTTTGAAGAATATGTAGAAGAACATTTAATCCAGCCAACATTTGTAATGGATCATCCGATCGAGATTTCTCCTTTGACAAAGAAGAAACCGGAAGATCCTGCTTATGTAGAGCGTTTCGAAATGTTTATGAATGGCTGGGAAATGTGTAATGCATACTCAGAATTAAATGATCCGATCGATCAGCGCAAGCGTTTTGAGGCACAGGAAGAAGCATTTGCAGCTGGTGATGATGAGGCAAACCATACGGATGAAGATTTCCTGAATGCACTGAGCATTGGTATGCCTCCAACAGGTGGTATTGGTTATGGTATTGACAGAATGGTTATGATCATGACAAATTCACCGGCAATCAGAGATGTATTGCTCTTCCCGACGATGAAGAGCTTGGATAAATAAACCTAGTGTTTATGCGGGGTTGAGGCATTTGAGTACGTCAAAGGACGCATTAAAAGACGCATTTTGACATAGTCATTTACATCAGTATGAAAGAATACACAATCTGAAAAGAAAAAGATTCAATCAAATATGAACTACTAAGAGGACATTTTCTAAAGAAATTTAGAAGATGTCCTCTTTTTTGCGTTATGGAGAAAATACGTCATTTGTTATGAAGTCAAAGTGAAAGGAGCACAGCAATGAATGAATCAAAGAAGAAAGATAGATATGAGGATGCAAAAAAGTTTGTAAGATATTCAGATGGTGCAAAAATGTACAGTATGGGAATGACAAAATTTCAAGAAGTGGCTAAGGATGCCAAGGCTTGTTATAAAATTGGTCAGCTTGTACTTGTTAATACAGAAATATTGGATAAGTATCTTGAAACTTTTCATATTACAGATTCTGAGTTTTATAAGTAGGTGATGTTATGGTAAATACATTGAGTGGTTCAGTTTGTGCCTATAGAAAAGAAACTGTAAAACCAAGATTTATTCGTATTGATGAGGTAATGGCTTTATTAGATGTAACACAAGATGAGGCAATGGATATAGCGTTGGCTGCTGGAGCAAGATATCAGCTTGCAAAGATTATATTAGTACATAAGGAAAGGTTGATGAAATTTATGAAACATTCTGCAAGAGTTCCTAGTTCAAATAAAATTGTGGAAAAGAAGTTTGTGAGAATCGGAGAGGGTTCAATGACTTACAGCATAGGACATCATAGATTTATCGAAATGGCTAGAGCAGCTGGAGCTGTATATAAGATAGGCGAAGCAAAAGGAAATACTATTCTGATTAATCTGGAGGTGTTTGATGAATATATGGAGCAATTCAGAGAACCGCCAACAGAAATGAAACATCCATTGCCAAATGTGAAAGGAGACTGATGAATGAGTTACTCATATAAGTGCTATTCAGATACAAAGGATTTTATGAAAAAATTTGTCAATGCAGAGGAAGGAGCGATTATTTATGGGATAAGTAAATCGAGAATCATAGTAATTGCGAGAGAGGCAGGAGCAGTCTATAAAGTCGGTAATTCAGCATTAATCAATACGGAATTATTTGAAAAATATCTTGAACGATTCAGAGAGCCGGCAAGAGAACTGCCTAAGCATACATGGAACAAATTAAAGGAAATGACAAATACACCAAAAACTGGTGAAAATTCGTAAAAATACACCAGTGGTGTCACTTCCGTAAAATTAAAGTGCATTGTAGAATATCAATTGTCCAAGAGAGATTGGACGTAACAATTGAATAATCAGTTACAGATTTGCAAAGTAGTTTGCACTACAGAATTTCTGTAGGTAGTAAAATTACGGGGCATGTACCTGGAAGATGAAAGTCACAGCTATCATATTAGTAGTCTGATGGATCGAAAGATGAAGGGCGAGAAGCTGGATGGAAATCTGGTAAAAGGAATCGGCATGTTGCGTAAGGATAATTAACCACAGAGGGCGAGAAGTTCGTCCTTATCCTCAAAAGGCTAAAAGAGGAGATAGTGCTTCTGATAATTCAGAAGGGCGTCGTGAAACACATTTTGTGGCTCGTCTGTAACTCCCGGAGGTGAGAACACCTCTTTGTACACGGGGCGATATAGGAGTCTAGAAGACTGGCGTGTACCTACATGCTTAGCATTAAGCATAGCCATGTAGACTATATCACTTCCAAATTCAAATTTTGTCTATATGGCAACTAATTTGAAGGAGGATAAAGTGATGATGGGATTTAGCATAGCATTTATAATTATTGTTCTTATCGTATTGTATTCATTAGCAAGGACAGCAGGTGAGTCGGACAGGATATTGGAAAATATAAGAGAGCAATCACTCCTTGGAAGGGAGGAGAGCTCTGGTGGGAACAGTTGAAAAAAGAGATAAGCATAAGAAACGCAGGTTTGTATCTCCAGAAGAAAAGCTTGAAAGAGAATTAAAAGATTGTATGCATTGTAGATTCTTCTGGGGACATAACAACAGATGTGCCAATGGAACATGTTGTAAACCATCTAAGAAAAAAGAACAGAAACTTCCGACGGAATGTGTCGGATGTCCATATTATCAAGGGAATGGTTATTGTTTTCCTTGTATGCGAAAGCTGATAGGAAAGTAGGTGGTTAAGATGTTCAAGTGGCTGTTTAAGAAGAAAGGATGTGCAAAACATATGAATAACAAGTTAGAAGTAATCGGCATTGATCATGGTTGGTCAATGATGAAAACAATCTCTCAGGTATTTGTCACAGGAGTTAAGGAGATTACAACAACTCCGGCACTTTTCGGCGATGTACTTGAGTATGAAGGAAAGTTCTATAAGGTTGGAACTGTGAGGCAGGAAGTAAAGGATACAAAGGTCGAAGATGACAGCTTTTATCTTCTCACTCTTGCAGCAGTTGCTAAGGAACTTAAAAGAAGAGGTCTTGCAGAGGCAAAGGTATTCCTTGCCGTAGGACTACCACTTACAAGGTTTGGAGCAGAGAAGAATGATTTTATCAAGTACCTGACAAAGAATAAGCGTGTAAGCTTCAAATATGAGAATGAGCCGTATTATATTGAAATTGATGATGTGGCAGTATTCCCTCAGTGTTATGCAGCAGTAGTGGACAAGATTCCTACAATGGCAAAGAAAACGCTGATAGTAGATATCGGTAGCTGGACAATCGACATTATGCCGGTAATCAACAAGTCACCGGATGAATCAAAGTGTGTGACGATACCAAAAGGTCTTATTACCTGTATGCGTTCTATCAATGAACAGTGTGTAAGACAACTTAACGGAGAGGTAGACGAGTCAGAGATACAGAACATCATGCGGTATGGCAGGTCAGATATTGATGATGAATACTTTGCCATTATCAAGGCAGAGATAGAGGATTTTGTTGATAAGGTATATAACTCAATCCGTGAGTTTGGGTATAACTTAAAGACTACACCGATTGTATTTGTCGGTGGCGGGGCAGTTGTGATGAAGAATTTTGGTAGTCATGATGCTAAGAACATTTCCTATAACCTTGATGTAAAGGCAAATGCAAGAGGATATGAGCAGCTTGCCACAATGGGACTTAAAAGCACTAAGCGATTATCATAAGGAGGCAGATGATGGGAAGAAGACTTGAATATGAAGTAAAAACTTCTGTCCGCCTCAACATGAGCAATCCTCAGCATGTGAAAATCAATGATGTGATTCAGAACCTTGATCCGAAGATTTTCAAATCTAAGAACCAGTTCATTATAGATGCGATTCAGTTCTACATTGATAATTATGGAAAAGAAACTTTTGTTATCAAGAAGAAGGAAAAAGAGAGGGCTGAATATATCCGGTCAGAAGATATTGATGACATTAAGGAAGAAGTCATTGAAGCAGCAACCAATGAGGCTAGGAAAGAGGTCATAAGGCTGTTAGGCGGAGTGATATCCGGAATGAATGTTGGTCAGCCGGTAATAATGCAGGCAGCCAATAGTGAAGCACAAGAACCTACAGAAGATGTTATGGACGATGCAGATGTTGCAGGACTTGCAATGGGATGGATGTCGAAAGGAGACTGATTATTATGAGAAGAGTTATGGGAGCCGTAGGAACAGTAATTTTAGAGATAC
>NZ_JACRSW010000030.1 GCF_014384965.1 Jutongia hominis | reverse complement strand
GCTTATGCGGTATTAGCAGTCGTTTCCAACTGTTGTCCCCCTGTACAGGGCAGGTTACCCACGCGTTACTCACCCGTCCGCCACTCAGTCTCAAGCATCTTCCTCCCGAAGGATTCTGTCGCAGGAGCTTCGTTCGACTTGCATGTGTTAGGCACGCCGCCAGCGTTCATCCTGAGCCAGGATCAAACTCTCATATTTAAGTTTTGTCCTTGCTAAGCTTTCGCTTGGCTTGTCCGTTTTTACCAATTACTTGGTCTCGCTTTCGTCTTATCTTCTGATAAGCCTCTTGAAATTCTTGGATCTCTTTTTCAAGATCCTCTTTAGAAATTTCAGGGTTGTTTTACTATTTAATTATCAAGATTCTTTTTTGCTCCTCTCTTCTTTTATATAGAAGAAACTCGCTCGGAACTTTCGTTCCTCTGTGCTAACCTTTTGTGCGTCAGCAAGATATATACTATCATGCTTTCAACTCTTTGTCAACACTTTTTTTTATTTTTTTCAAAATATCTTGCTCGACTATCAATCGGAAATATATTTTGAATTATGTGACTATCGTCACAACGGAGAAAGAGGGATTTGAACCCTCGCGCCGCGTAAGCGACCTACACCCTTAGCAGGGGCGCCTCTTCAGCCTCTTGAGTATTTCTCCAGCTCTCTGACATTCAATCACTTGACTGTCAAGCAGAAACTAGTATATCAATTTTATTTATTCTTGTCAACTACTTTTTTTAACTTTCTTACATATTTCATGTATATTTCTTGTATGTCTTTATTTTATGGCTTCTTCATACATATTATTTTTCTCATGATCAATAACAACAATAACAGGGAGATTCTCTACCTCCAGTTTACGAATTGCTTCTGTTCCAAGATCATCATAGGCAATAACCTCTGCTTTTTTTATACATTTGGATAATAATGCTCCAGCTCCCCCTATTGCAGCAAAATAAACAGCATTGTTTGTGTGCATTGACTCTATCACTTCTTTTGAGCGTTTTCCTTTGCCGATCATTCCTTTTAATCCATTTTCCAATAAAAGCGGTGTATATTTGTCCATGCGACTGCTTGTCGTTGGTCCTGCCGATCCTATAACCTGTCCTTCTCTTGCCGGTGATGGTCCAAGATAATAAATGATGTTGTTGTTCAGGTCGATCGGTATTTCTTCTCCTCTTTGCATTGCCTCGTACATTCTTTTATGAGCAGCATCACGGGCTGTATATACTGTTCCGGACAAATATACATAATCCCCGGCATGCAATTCTCTTACTTTTTCATCTGTTAATGGCGTTGTAATATGTTTTTCCATAAAAAATCTCCTTCTTATTCACATTTCTTCTTTAAAATGACATTTACATTAACAAAATAGAACTTTTTCCACGATTAATTTATAATTTCCAGTCTGAATAAATTATTCGTATTTTTATGTTATATAATTTTAAAATGAACATAGCACTTACAAAATTCTCTTTTTATGACGATTAACATGACAGCACATATTAATTGCCAGAGGAAGTCCTGCAATATGTGTAGGATATGTTTCGATATTGATTCCTAATGCAGTTGTAGTGCCCCCTAATCCGCCCGGACCTATTTTAAGCTGATTGATCTGTTCAAGCATTTCATCTTCTAATTCTTTGACATAAGGAATCGGATTGTGAGATCCTAATTCTCTTGTCAGGGCTTTCTTTGCTAATAATGCACATTTTTCAAATGTTCCGCCAATACCAACACCTACTACAACTGGTGGACATGCATTAGGACCTGCCAGACGTACTGTTTCTAAAATTTCTCTTTTAACACCTTCTATGCCATCAGCCGGCTTTAACATAATGACACGGCTCATGTTTTCGCTGCCAAAACCTTTTGGTGCTACTGTTATTTCTACCTGATCTCCCGGTACGATTTCATAATGAATGACTCCCGGTGTATTATCTTTTGTGTTTTCTCTTTCGATAGGATCTTTTACAACTGATTTTCGAAGATAACCCTCTACATATCCCTGACGGATGCCATCATTGATCGCATCTTCTAAGTTTTCTCCCTCAAAATGCACATCCTGACCAATTTTCAAAAAGACAACCGCCATTCCGGTATCCTGACAGATTGGAATACGGTCTTTGTGAGCAATATCTAAGTTTTCTTTTAATTGCTGTAATATCTGTTTTCCTAACACACTTTCTTCTTTTTGCGCCTGATCATAAAGTTTATCTTTGACATCTGCCGATAACTCATAATTTGCTTCTATACACATTTCTTTGATATTCTTTTTTATTTCATCTGTCGATATGATTCTCATAAGTTGCCTCCTTCGTAACAAACAGCCCGACACAAATCATTATGCTGGGCTGTCTGGTTTCTATCTTTTATTTTTCTTCTTCATCCATTTCTTTTTGCAATTCTTCTAATAATTTTTCTTCTGAATTACCGTTTTCTTCCGGAATCGCATCTCTGACTTTTGCCATACTTGCTACAACAATATCTTTTTCAGGATCCAGATCGATCAGTTTGACACCTGATGTAATACGTCCAAGTGTTGATATTTCTGATACTTTTAACTGGATAATAATGCCTTCTGTTGTAATAAGCATTACTTCATTGTCATCATTCACCGCTTTGGCATTTACAACATTTCCGGTCTTATCCGTGATCTTATAGCATTTCACACCTTTACCGCCACGATGCTGTACGCCAAACTCATTGATATCTGTCTTTTTGCCCATACCATATTCTGATACGATCATCAGACAGTCTCCCTGCGTATTAAGCTGCATGCCGATCAGTTCATCATCATAAGAAAGATTCATACCGATCACACCCATAGAAGTACGTCCCGTAGGTCTTACATCATTTTCATTGAAACGGATACACTGACCATGTTTCGTGATCAAAATAATATCTTTCTTCTTGTTTGTTACTTTTACTTCAATCAATTCATCTTCATCACGAAGGCTGATTGCCTGAAGTCCTGTCTTTCTGATATTGGCATATTCTACAATTGATGTCTTCTTAACAATTCCCTTTTTCGTTGCCATAAACAGATACTTCTGATCCTGATATTCCCTGATTGGAATAACTGCAGTGATCTTTTCATCCGGCAATAACTGTAACAGGTTAATGATTGCAGTACCTCTGGCTGTTCTGCTTGCCTCCGGAATTTCGTATGCTTTCAGACGATATACTCTTCCCTTATTGGTAAAGAACATCAGATAATGATGTGTGGTTGCCATAAAGAGATCTTCTATATAATCATCTTCTATCGTTTGCATTCCCTTGATTCCTTTGCCTCCACGATGCTGGCTCTTAAAATTGTCCAGAGTCATTCTCTTAATATAACCAAGCTTTGTCATCGTAATGATCGTATTTTCATTTGGAATCAGATCTTCCATCGACAGATCGTACTCATCATATCCGATTGAAGTACGTCTTTCATCACCATACTTGTCTCTGATCTCAATGATTTCTTTTTTTACAACAGAAAGCAATACTTTTCTGTCTGCTAAGATTGCTTTGTATTCGGCAATTTTCTTTTCTAATTCTGCATATTCACTCTCCAGTTTTTCTCTTTCCAAACCGGTCAATGCACGCAAACGCATTTCTACGATTGCATTTGCCTGCGCTTCTGATAAAGAAAATCTCTGCTCTAATTTTTCTTTCGCTTCATTGGCATTCTTTGATCCACGAATGATCTGGATCACTTCATCAATGTTATCTAATGCAACCAATAAACCTTCTAAGATATGTGCTCTCTCTTCGGCTTTATTTAAATCGTATTTTGTACGACGTGTTACAACCTCTTCCTGATGCATCAGATAATATTTTAACATCTGCAAAAGGTTCATAACGACCGGCTCATTGTTGACTAATGCCAGCATTATAACACCAAACGTATCCTGAAGCTGGGTATGCTTGTATAACTGATTTAATACGATATTCGGATTGACATCACGACGCAGTTCGATACAGATACGCATTCCTTCACGACTTGTTTCATCACGAATATCTGTGAGTCCGTCAACCTTTTTATCTTTATGTAATTCTGCTATTTTCTCAATCAGTCTTGCTTTGTTGACCATATATGGAAGCTCGGTAACTACAATTCTGTTCTTACCGTTATCCATTGGCTCAATCTCTGTCACAGCACGCACTCTGATCTTTCCGCGTCCTGTACGATATGCTTCTTCAATTCCTCTTGTACCTAAGATCTGTGCTCCGGTCGGGAAGTCAGGTCCTTTGATAATTCCAAGAATTTCTTCCATTGTTGTTTCTTTATCTTCTTCAATATCATCGATCAGGCGAACTACACCATTGATTACTTCACGAAGGTTGTGTGGTGGAATATTCGTTGCCATACCTACCGCAATACCGGATGTACCATTTACTAAAAGATTTGGAAAACGAGATGGAAGTACAACAGGTTCCTTTTCTGTCTCATCAAAGTTTGGTATAAAATCTACTGTGTCTTTGTTGATATCACGAAGCATTTCCATTGAAATCTTACTTAATCTTGCTTCCGTATAACGCATCGCAGCAGCTCCATCACCATCGACAGAACCAAAGTTTCCGTGACCATCTACTAAAGGATATCGTGTAGACCATTCCTGTGCAAGGTTTACCAATGCACCATAAATAGAACTGTCACCATGTGGATGATATTTACCCATGGTATCACCAACGATACGGGCACATTTACGATGTGGCTTATCCGGACCATTATTTAATTCGATCATTGCATATAAGATTCTTCTCTGTACAGGTTTTAAACCATCTCTTACATCAGGAAGTGCTCTTGCTGCAATAACGGACATGGCATAATCGATATAGGATGTTTCCATTGTCTTTTTTAAGTCCACCTCATGAACTTTGTCAAAGATATTTTCGTCCATTTTTTACCTCATTCCTGCACACATGCTTACTACTAAACAGATTTTTGACTGTGTGCTTTATCAAAAATCTATTTTCTTATATATCAAGATTTCTAACGTATTTTGCATTTTCTTCGATAAACAATCTTCTTGGTTCTACCTTATCACCCATCAATGTATTAAATACTACATCAATCTCTGATTCGGATTCCTCATCAATATTGACACGAAGCAAGATTCTCTTAGCAGGATCCATTGTCGTATCCCAAAGCTGCTCGGCATCCATCTCACCCAGACCTTTGTAACGCTGGATCTTGTTGTTGCCATCTCTGCCTATCTCCGTAAGAATATCATTCAATTCCTTGTCATCATAAGCATAGAATACTTTCTTGTTCTTCTCTACTTTATACAATGGCGGCTGTGCCAGATAAACATGACCTTCCCGGATCAGATCCGGCATAAAACGATACAGGAAAGTCAACATCAATGTTGCGATATGCGCTCCATCGACATCGGCATCGGTCATGATAACAATTTTGTTATAACGCAGTTTCTCGATATTAAAATCTTCTCCGATACCTGTACCAAATGCTGTGATCATGGCTTTGATCTCATTATTTTCCAAAATACGGTCAAGACGTGCTTTTTCTACGTTTAAAATCTTACCACGCAAAGGAAGGATTGCCTGTGTTGCTTTATCTCTTGCTGTTTTTGCACTACCACCGGCTGAATCACCCTCAACGATATAAATTTCACAATTTTCAGGGTTCTTGTCACTGCAGTCAGCTAATTTACCCGGAAGACTTGTACCGTCTAATGCTGTCTTACGTCTGGTCAGATCTCTAGCCTTACGTGCAGCATCTCTTGCTCTTTGTGCTAATAATGCTTTATCGCAAATAATCTTTGCAACTGCAGGATTCTGCTCCAAAAAATAAGTAAGCTGTTCTGTAACAACGGATTCTACCGCACCTCTTGCTTCACTGTTACCAAGTTTTTGCTTAGTCTGACCTTCAAACTGTGGCTCTGTGATCTTTATACTGATAATCGCAGCAAGTCCTTCTCGAATATCTTCTCCTGAAAGATTGCCCTCTTTTTCTTTCAGAATCTTGTTCTTTTTCGCATAATCATTAAATGTCTTTGTAATTGCGTTACGGAAACCGGTAAGATGCGTGCCACCTTCCGGTGTTGTAATATTATTAACAAAGCTGTATGTACCTTCCTGATAAGAGCTGTTATGCTGCATCGCTACTTCAACATAAATATCATCTCTTTGTCCTTCGCAATAAATGATCTGGTCATACAAAGGATCTTTATGACGATTCAGGTAAGAGACATATTCTTTGATTCCGCCTTCGTAATGAAATTCTCTGACTTTTGGCTCTTCTAATCTTTCATCTGTTAAAACAATCTTGATACCTTTTGTCAAAAATGCCATTTCACGCAGTCTCTGTCTTAAAGTATCAAAGTCATATTCGGTATCTTCAAAAATTTCTTTGTCCGGCTGGAATACAACTTCGGTTCCGGTATGATCCGTTGTACCGATCTCTTTTAACGGATACATTACTTTTCCACGCTCGTATCTTTGATTATATTTCTTTCCATTCTGGTGAATGGTAACTTCAAGCCATTCAGAAAGTGCATTTACAACAGAAGCACCTACACCATGGAGACCACCGGATACTTTATATCCGCCACCGCCAAACTTACCACCGGCATGAAGAATCGTAAAGACAACTTCAACAGCCGGTAAACCTGCTTTATGGTTGATACCGGTAGGAATACCTCGTCCATTATCTACGACCCTGATAGAATTTCCTTTTTGAATAAATACCTGAATTTCAGTACAATATCCTGCTAATGCTTCATCAACTGCATTGTCTACAATCTCATAGACCAGATGATGCAGACCTCGCGTGGAAGTGCTGCCGATATACATACCAGGTCTTTTACGAACCGCCTCTAATCCTTCTAATATTTGGATCTGATCCGCTCCATATTCTCCATTCACTTCTGTTCCCATATGTTCCTCCATTCCTATGTTATGTACTCTCAAAATTTTATAAATTCCGATAGTACATTGTTACTTACTTTTTATAATCTTCTTAGCACACACATTCAATCCAAATGAATTGATTTTTTTATTAAACTACTCTTTTTCTATAAATACTGTACCTTCTTTTATTCTAAAAATCCTATCTAAAGTCAATCTGCTATCTATAAATTCTTCAATACCCGTGCAGGTAATGATTGTTTGAATATCGTGAATACTATCTAGCAGATAATTTTGTCTGTTGCGGTCTAACTCTGATAAAACATCATCCAATAATAAAACGGGAGAATCTCCGGTCATATTTTTGACGATCTCTATCTCTGCAAGTTTCAAAGAAAGTGCACATGTTCTTTGCTGTCCCTGTGAACCATATTTTCGAATGTCAATATCCTTATTCATAAAACAAAGATCATCTCTATGTGGTCCTACACTTGTAGAGAAAAGTTTTTTATCGCGTTCTCTGTAATTATTTAACTTATTTGCAAATTCATCAATAGTAACATCCGGCTCATAAAGCATTTGTAAATGTTCTTTGTTACCGGTAAGGTTTTCATTTACCTTTGTTACTGTTTCTCCAATTTCCTCAATGAACTGACTGCGTCTTTTTATAATTGATTCACCATATTGTAAAAGCTGCATATCCCATATATCTAAAGTATCTTCTAAAGAAGGCTGAAAACTTATCTGCTTTAACAGTTTATTTCGCTGCATCAGAATTTTGTTATATTCTTTCAGATCATGCAAATAAACCTGATCGAGCTGGCATAATTCCATATCAATAAATTTTCTTCTCTCCGCAGGACCGTTTTTTACAATTCTTAGATCTTCCGGTGAAAAAAATATTACATTTAACAGACCAAGCAATTCGCTGGATCGCTTGATTGGAATTCCATCTATTGCGATTCCCTTGCCTTTGTTCTTTTTTAGATGCATATCAATCCGATGTGTCATTTCTTTTTTGGTCAGATGCAATCTGATATGTGCTTCTTCTTTACCAATGCTGACCAATTCTTTATCTTTGCTTCCTTTATGGGATTTTGTTGTTCCACATACGAAAACAGCTTCCAGCAGATTGGTTTTGCCCTGTGCATTATCGCCATACAATATATTAGTATTTGGATGAAAGTCAATCTTTGCAAATTCATAGTTTCTGAAATTGCCTACTTCTAGAGAATCAACATGCATATATTATTCACCGATTACAGTTACCTGCTGTCCTTTATATTCTACCACATCATTTGGGTAGATTTTTTTTCCTCTGCGGGTATCTATTTCTCCATTGACTTTGACTTCTCCATTTTGAATTACAATTTTGGCTTCTACACCGGATGATACCATATTTGCCAGCTTTAAAAGCTGACCAAGTTTGATGAAATCATCACTAATTACTACTGCTTCCATTTTTACCTCGATTCTTTCTTACATACCATACATTCAAAAAAATATTTATCTTTACAAACTCTGTTTTTATTTATAATGCAGAAAAACTAAGCTTTCTGATTATCATACATTAAAATTAACCGGAAGGATCAGATAAATATAGCTTTCTTCTTTATCTCTGATAAAGCATGGTGCTTTCGGATTGATCATATAGATTGTAATTTCTTCTTCATCTATAACACGAAGAGCATCCATTAAAAATCTAGGATTAAATCCGATCAAGATATCTTTTCCTTCTTTAATAGCACTTATTTCTTCATTCATGGAACCAATCGATGAATTCATATTAAATCCCATACTATCATCTTTGATATCAATAATAACCGGTTTTTTGTCAGATTCTTTGATCAATAAGGTAGTACGGTCAATACAATCTAACATTTCTTTTTTGTTTACCGTGAGTTTCGTCTCATAATCACTTGAAAGCATTTTATCGATTTTATAATATTCTCCCTCGATCAATCTGGAAAGAACAATTGTATTTTCAAATTCAAATAAAGCGTGTTTGTCTGTGAAGTAAATATTTACATCATCATCCATACCACCATTTAAGATCTTGCTGATCTCTATTAAGGTTTTTCCAGGAATAATAACGCTGACTTCGTCATAACTATTTTTAAGTTCGATATTGCGGATAGATATTCTGTGGCCATCCAGAGAAACAACTTTTAATTTATTTCCTTTTACCTCGAAGAGTTCACCTGTCATGACTTTTGTATTTTCATTATCAGAAATGGAAAATACTGTCTGACGGATTACTTCTTTTAAAGAAAACTGTGAAATAGTAATATTATTATTTTTTACAATTTGAGGAAGAAATGGAAATTCTTCTGTCGGTTTTACCGAAATATTAAATTTAGCTTTTCCTCCACTAATATTCATAACATAATTATCGTCTACAGATATTGTTACTTCATCCGATGGAAGTTTACGAATGATTTCAAAAAAGACCTTTGCATTAATAGCAACGGAACCTTCTTCTATGATCTGACCATCAATGGTAGTTTCGATGCCAATCTCAAGATCATTGGCAATGAGTTTGATAATGTTATCTTTTACTTCAAGTACAAGGCATTCTAAGATTGCCATAGTCGATTTACCGGGAATTGCCTTTAAAGCAATATTGATACCTTCGATTAACTTCGATTTATCACAAATGATGTTCATGTGTATAACTCCTTTCAAAAAAGCCAAATAAAAATATATAAATATTTATAGTCATTTTGTCGTAGCAGTAGTATTAGAGGCTGTGAATAAGTTGAAAAGTGGTTCAAGCCCATAATACATGCTGTTCGAGTGAAAAAAACAACTTAAAAATAATCTGTTGATTTATGTTCAGAAGTACGTTTTTGTTAACAAATCAAAAAAACAGAAAAAAATTGTGAATCTGAGTTATCAACCGTTTTTGTTGACATGTTAATTTTAGATTAACAAATTTACACAGCTACTGGGGATCAATCTTTTTCTTCAGAACATCAATATTCTGGATTGTTTCTGCATCATTCTCAGCAATTTTATTTTCAATGATCTCTACGCTGTGTAATACCGTAGAATGATGCCTGTTGCCAAGTTTATTGCCAATCTCGGCAAGAGGGCTGGTCGTAAGTTCACGGCATATATACATACAGATATGACGAGGGTATGCGATATTACTGCTTCTTTTATTAGAAAGAATATCTTTGACCGTAATGCCAAAGTGATCTGCTACTGTTTCTAATATATAGTCGATCGTGATAGGACGTTTGATATCCGGGTTGATCTTATCTGATAAAGCTTCCTTTGCGAGATCCATCGTAACTTCCTTACCGCATAAGCTTGAAAATGAGATAACTTTATTAATGGCTCCCTGAAGCTCACGGATATTGGAAATGATATTGCTGGCAATAAAATCAAGGATAGAATCGTCGATATGGATATTTTCCTGATCAACCTTGGAACGCAGGATTGCCATACGGGTTTCATAGGTAGGTGCTTTTACATCCACGGTGATACCCATTTCAAATCGTGAACGGAATCGTTCGTCTAAGGTTGTCATTGTAGAAGGATGCTTATCGGAAGAAATAATAACCTGCTTCTTTGAGTCCGTTAAATGACTAAATGTAAAGAAAAATTCCTGCTGGGTTGCCTCTTTACCGATGATGAACTGGATATCATCAATTAAAAGAACGTCAACGTTTTCTCTGTATTTTTCACGAAAAGCTTTTAATGACTGGGAATGATCGTTGTTACTGCCTCGAACGGCTTCAACGATTTCATTCGTAAATTTCTCGCTTGTAACATAAACGACACGCTTAGAAGGATCGTTTTCTAAGATATAGTTTGCAATCGCATGCATCAAATGTGTCTTTCCAAGTCCGGCACCTCCATAAATATAGAGAGGGTTAATGCTTTCGCCAGGCTTTTCAGCTACCTTTAAAGATGCGGCTTGTGCAAAGTCGTTGTTATCACCGACAATAAAAGTATCAAATGTATAATTAGGATTTATATTAGAAGGAATATTTCTTTTTACCTCAGGAGCCTTTGTTTTATTCTCTCTGTTGATAGGATCTAATTCCGATAAAGAAATAAACTTTAGCTGGTAATGTACGCCTGTAATCTCTTCAATTGAAGCAGCAAGAAAAGTGGAATACTTCTTTTGAATAAAAGATTTACTGTCTCCAATCTCTGTGTCATCAATTAAGATTGTCAGCAGATTATCCTGAACAGAATATACATTTAACTTCTTAATAAAGGTACGAAATACTACGTCTGATATAGAAAATGCAATATGCATATGTTCCAAAATCTTGTCCCAATTTTGTTGTAATTCATATTCCAATTTTTTTTCCTCTTTTCTATATTTATTGTAATGTCAGACTATATACCGGTAGAGTTTCTTCTATATATAGTTACAAAAGAAAAAACGGTATCTAGAACACAAAATTTAAAATATCATGTAAAGCGTTCAGATGTGCCTGAAATAGAGCCTGTCTATAGGCAACAAATAACACATCATACCTTATCTATTTTATATCAAAATAGGCGAAAATACAAGGAACATATTGGGGATAATTCATATATTAGACTGCTTTTTAAAAAAAAGAGAAAGAAAAGCCTGAAATCGTGTTAAAATTGCACCAAAAAGTTTTCAACATAGAAAAAAAGGCAGGAAAAATATAATATATTGGGTGTGGAAAAAAATAAGATTGATGAAAAAAAGCGAGTTATCCACAAAAGAAGAAAAAGGAAGGTTATTAAATTAATAACAATTCAAAATCACAAAAAAGGGCAGTTTTTCAGCAAAAAAGTGGATAATGTTAATAAAATTGTGGAAAACTAATAACAGTGGTGTTAGTTATACAAAGTTATAAACAATTTGTGCACAAATTGTTTATAACTTTGTATGGAACATATATTCTATCTACTTATGTAGAATAGCATAAATAAAGGAAAAATTGTGTGATTAGTCTATTGGTGTATTATGTGAATATTAGTATTATCATATTGTAGAATAAAAATATAATAGTTTGCGTTTCTTCCTATTATAATATGATTTGTTTTTAGTAGAATTGGTAATGTGTATATTTTTAAAATAACAATGAACAAAATGCACATGTGTATAAAATTGTGTATAAGTCACAAAATGATATTTGGATATCCGTATGGCAAAGTTTTTTAACGAAGTGGCCTGCATACCAAAATGTCATAGTAATAAAACGCAAAGCAGGATTGATTCAAATAAGATCCGGATTTTATTTAATGACAGGTAAAATGTAACATGATTTTTAAAATGTTATGGAGAATGAGAGAGTTTGTAAGAAAGTGTGAAAAAAGAAAATAATGGAGAGAAAATAATAAGGAGTGTAAAAAAAGCTTGACTATTTTTTACTTTGCTTGTATAATATGAGATACACGTGATTTTGCGTATAATTATTGATGAATTTAAGGAGGTGTATTCACAATGAAGATGACATTTCAGCCAAAGAAGAAGTCTAGAAGTAGAGTTCATGGTTTCAGAAAGAGAATGCAGACATCTAATGGAAGAAAAGTTTTAGCAAATAGAAGAGCAAAAGGAAGACATAAGTTATCTGCATAGGTCGCATTTATGTGGCCTTTTCTTCTATCACAATTTTCTTTTTTATAGAGGGTTTGTTGCATTGAATTCAATTAAAAAAAACAGAGAGTTTTTAAATGTTTATCATCGTGGAAAATCCTATGCTAATAAGTATTTGGTAATGTATGTTCTCAAGAATGATTCGGAGGAGAACAGATTTGGAATTACAGTTAGTAAAAAAGTTGGTAACAGTGTTGTAAGGCATAGGGTTACACGGTTGATAAGAGAAAGTATTCGTTTAAATTTGGAACAGTTTGAAAAAGGGTTTGACATTGTAATAGTAGCAAGAAATACGGCTAAGGAAAGAAGTTATTTTGATGTGGAAAGTGCATTATTACATTTAGGTAGGCTGCACAAAATAGTGATGAGATGATTATAAATGAAAAAAATAATGATTTTTCTTATAAATTTATATCGTAAGTATATATCTCCCTTAAAAGGAAGACCGTCATGTATCTATACTCCAACATGCTCGCAGTATGCAATACAGGCTTTGGAAAAGTACGGCTTTTTGAAGGGGGGTTTTTTAGCTGTTAAGAGGATTTTAAGATGTCATCCTTTTGCGAAAGGAGGATATGATCCGGTTCCTTAAATTAGAAAGTACCGGAAAAATATTATGATGAGCGCAATATTAACAACTTACCAGGGAGCTTTTTTAGGACCGATTGCCCGTGTACTCGGAAAGATTCTTGAGGCAATTTATTATGTATTGTCACTTGTAGGAATTGAAAATACAGGTATCTGTATTGTTTTATTTACATTTTTGGTAAATGCATTGATGCTTCCGCTTCAGATTAAGCAACAAAAGTTTGCTAAAATGTCGAATATAATGAATCCTGAAATCATGGCGATTCAGAACAAATATAAAAATAAAAAAGATCAGGCATCCCAGCAGAAGATGTCAATGGAAACGCAGGCTGTATATCAGAAATACGGTGTCAGTCCGGCAAGCGGATGTCTTCCATTGTTGATCACATTTCCTATTTTATTTGCTTTGTATCGTGTTATTTATAATATTCCGGCTTATGTAAATCAGGTATATGATATTTATGCCGGTGTTGCAGGAAATTTAAAAGATTTAGATATTACGGTAGCACAGTTAGCCGACTTTATGAAAACAAAAACTTATGTAGTAACAAATGCGGTAAATGATGCTGCAAAAACTGCTGCAAAGACGGATATTAAATATTATATAGACGTTATCGGTCAGTTTAACCAGGAGGCCTGGGACAAGTTAAAGAATATGGATGTGATACAGAATGCGAAAGATGCAAAACAAGTATTAAAGGAAATTACAAGTACATCAACGCGTGCAGCATCAATTAATTCTTTTTTTGGAATGAACATTGCAGATGCACCTAAAGTCCCGTTTGTCGGTGGAAATGCTTTGACACTTGGTTTCAGCATTCCTGTTTTTTCTGTAATTACACAGATTATAAGTACAAAGTTAAGTATGGCAGGTACACCACAGCAGAATATGCAGGATAATCCTACTGCAAATTCTATGAAGACGATGAATACGGTAATGCCATTTGTAACAGGTGTTATGTGTTTTATGTTCCCAATCGGTGTTGGTTTATACTGGGTAGCCGGTAATGTATTTAGAATTTTTCAGCAGCTTTTCATTAATCTGTATTTTAGTAAAGTAGATATGGAAGAAATGTTAGCAAAGAATGCCGAAAAAGCCAGAGAGCGTATGATCAAGCGAGGTATTGATCCGGATAAGGTTCAGAATTATGCTAAGACGAAGACAAGCACAATCAACAAGAATACAGGATCACAGCCTAAGAAGAATACTGCAAATGTAAATAAAGCTGTTAATAAGGCAAAGAAGAGCGATTATAAGCGTCCTGAAAATTCAAAATACAAAGAAGGCAGTATTGCGGCATATGCAAATATGTTAAACCGCGATAAATCGCAAGATACAAAGAAAAATTAGAAAAATTTGTCATAAACATGATTAAATAGTCTTTATAAAGTGAAGTTGAAATGCAAACCGGAGATTTGCATGGAAAAAGCAGTTATAGATAATACAAAATGTGGACAAGTATGTACGAAAAAGGAGAGATATATAATGGAATGGAAAGAGTTTTCAGCTAAAACAACAAATGAAGCATTAACAAATGCATTGATCGAATTTAATACATCAAGTGATAAAGTAGAATATGAAGTGGTAGAGAAAGAGTCTTCTAAGCTTCTTGGTCTGATCAACAAGCCTGCCATCATCCGCGTACGTTTGAAGATGGGATATGAAGAAATTGCAAAAGATTTTTTAGTAAAAGTATTTCATGCAATGAATATGGAAGTTGAAGTAGAAGCCATTTATCATGAAGATGAAAATACGATGGATATCGAGCTGACAGGAAACGAAATGGGAATCCTTATCGGTAAAAGAGGAAATACATTGGATTCTTTGCAATATCTTGTAAGTCTTGCTGTAAACCGCAATTCAGAAAGTTATATTAAAGTAAAACTTGATACAGAAAATTATCGTGAGCGTCGTAAAGAAACATTGGAAAACCTTGCTCATAATCTTGCTCATAAAGTAAAGAGAATTCACAAACCGGTTTATTTAGAGCCTATGAATCCTTATGAGAGAAGAATTATCCATTCTGCATTACAAAAAGATAAATATGTAGAAACACATAGCGAAGGAGAAGAACCATATCGTAAAGTGGTTATTACCTTAAAAGACGGCGTTGATACCGGTTATGAAAACCGTGGAAGATATTCTCGTAATCGTTCCTATGGAAAGAATAATTATCGCAAACCATATAATAAGAAAAATGCATATAACAGAGATGAAAGTGTAGAAGAGACAGTTTCAACAGATGTAGAAGCATAGTCAGGTCTGCATAAAATAATCCGAATCAAAAAGTATGTGTTTGATGAGATGGTAAGGGGGCTGGAAGACAGCTCCCTTTTTTGCTATATAGGAAATTGCTCGTACAGTAGCGGTACACCAACAAGAATTGCTTTAGCAATTCTTGGAGTGCAAAGCGCTGGCTTTGCACTTTTTTGTGAAATAGGAAAAAGACTTTTTGTGTATTGGAGGAAGTTCAATGGAATTTGATACAATTGCCGGTATTGCCAGTGGAATGGGTGGAGGAATTGGAATTATAAGAATCAGTGGACCGGATGCTTTAAAAGCAGCCGGTGCTATCTTCCGGACAAAAAAATATCTGAAAGATCCAAAGAAAGAATGGAATCAGGCTTATTTTGAAAAAAAAGAGACACACACGATCCATTATGGAATGATCGTCAATGAAGATGGATCGATGTTAGATGAAGTAATGGTTCTTTTGATGAAAGCTCCCAGAAGTTACACTTGTGAAGATGTTGTTGAAATTGATTCTCATGGTGGTCCTTTTTTGGTACAAAAGATTCTAAAGAGAATATTGCATCAGGGTGTCAGATTAGCAGAACCCGGAGAATTTACAAAAAGAGCTTTCTTAAATGGACGTATTGATCTTGCACAGGCTGAAGCCGTTATGAAGATGATATCTTCAAAAGGAGAATTTGCATTAGAAAGTGCAACGAAACAGTTAGAAGGACGTGTTTCGGGATATATTGAAGAAATCAGACAGGAAATTTTGCATAATATGGGATATATTGAAGCAGCATTAGATGATCCTGAACATTATGAACTGGATGGATTTTCAGAAAAATTGTATGATATACTTCAAAAGGAATGTAACCGTTTGCATGAACTTCTGGATAATTTTGAAAATGGACGAATGAAGTCAGAAGGTATCAATACTGTCATTGTCGGAAAGCCAAATGCCGGAAAATCATCTTTAATGAATCTTTTGCTTGATGAGGAAAGAGCGATTGTTACAAATATAGCCGGAACAACGCGTGATATATTGGAAGAAACCGTTCATATAGGTAATATTGTGTTGAATTTAGTAGATACGGCAGGAATTCATGATACAGAAGATATTGTGGAACATATGGGTGTTGAAAAGGCAAAAGAATATCTTGGACAGGCTGATTTTATTATTTATGTTGTGGATGCAAGTATTCCTTTGGACGAAGCAGATCATAAGATTATAGAACTTCTTTCAGATAAGAAAGGAGTAATCTTAAAAAATAAATCAGATTTAGAAAAGAATCTTGATGACAAAGAACTTGAACAAAAATTGCATTGGGATTGTATTGATTTCTCAAGCAAAACGACAAAGGGACTTTCGAAACTGGAAAAATATATTACAGATTCTTTCTTAGAAGGAAACATTTCTTATAATGACCAGATTTATCTGACGAGTGTAAGACATCGTGATGCGGTTGAAAAAGCAGTAGTAAGTTTAAAACGGACAATGCAGACGATTGAAGATGGAATGCCGGAAGATCTGTTTATTATTGATATGATGGATGCTTATGAAAAGTTGGGACTGATCAATGGAAAGACAGCTTCGGAAGATCTGGTCAATAAAATATTCAAAGAATTTTGTATGGGAAAATAAGTGTCAGATGGGAAAAGGAGTATGAATAATGTCTTATATATATGAAAGTTATGATGCTGTTGTGATAGGAGCCGGTCATGCAGGATGTGAAGCAGCATTGGCTCTTGCGCGGCTTGGTTTTCGTACTTTGGTCTTTACGGTCAGCATTGACAGTGTTGCAATGATGCCGTGCAACCCAAACGTTGGCGGAAGCTCGAAAGGACACCTGGTTCGCGAAATAGATGCTCTGGGTGGAGAAATGGGTAAGAATATTGATAAAACATATATCCAGTCTAAAATGTTAAATATGTCAAAAGGACCTGCAGTTCATTCTTTGCGTGCACAGGCAGATAAGAAGGATTACAGCCGGTCAATGCGTATGGTTTTGGAAAATACAGATAATCTGACGATCAAGCAGGGTGAAGTTGCAAAAATCCTTGTAGAGGATGGAAAAGTTACAGGTGTTGTTACTGCTTCCGATGCACAATATCCTTGCAAAGCTGTTGTTATGTGTACGGGAACTTATCTGAATGCCCGTTGTGTCTATGGTGATGTCAGTAATTATACAGGACCAAACGGATTATCGGCAGCCAATCATCTGACACAGTCTTTGTTAGATCTTGGCGTTGATATCAGACGGTTTAAAACAGGTACACCGGCTAGAGTAGATAAAAGAACGATTGATTTTAGTAAAATGGAAGAGCAGTTTGGTGATGAAAAAGTTGTTCCTTTTTCATTTACAAATACACCGGAAGATATTGAGAAAGAGCAGATTTCCTGCTGGCTTACTTATACAAATGAGAAGACACATAAGATCATCATGGATAATATTGACCGTTCGCCTCTCTATTCAGGAAATATCAAAGGCACAGGTCCACGTTATTGTCCATCAATTGAAGATAAAGTAGTACGTTTTGCTGATAAGAACCGTCATCAGGTTTTTTTGGAGCCGGAGGGTAATTATACGAATGAAATGTATGTGGGAGGTATGTCAAGTTCATTGCCGGAAGATGTGCAATATGAAATGTATCATTCTGTTCCGGGATTGGAGCATGCGACGATTGTGAGAAATGCCTATGCGATTGAATATGATTGTATCAACCCGGTGCAATTAAAAGCTTCATTGGAATTTAAAGATATATCTGGATTTTTTAGTGCCGGACAGGCAAATGGAAGTTCAGGATATGAAGAAGCCGCAGCACAGGGTATCATTGCCGGAATCAATGCAGCACAAAAGCTTGCCGGAAAAGAACCATTGATCTTAGATCGTTCGCAGGCTTACATAGGTGTACTGATCGATGATCTGATTACAAAGGGAACGAATGAGCCGTATCGAATGATGACATCACGCGCAGAATATCGTCTGCTCTTAAGACAGGATAATGCAGATATTCGTTTGACCGGCATTGGTCATGATATTGGTTTAATATCCGATGAACGATATGATAAATTATGTAAAAAAATGGAACTGATTAAAAAAGAAATTCAACGCTTGGAAAAAACTACAATCGGTGCAACAAAAGAAGTACAGAAATTCTTGGAAAAAAACGGAAGTACACTTTTGCAATCCGGTGCAACATTAGCTGAGCTTTTGAAAAGACCGGAATTGTCATATGATCTTCTTGCAGAAATTGATACAGACAGAGAAAGTCTTCCGGCAGATGTCTGTGATCAGGTTAATATTAACTTAAAATACGATGGATATATCAAGAGACAGGAACGACAGGTTGCCCAATATAAAAAGCTGGAAAATAAGAAAATACCGGAAGATATTGATTATGATGACGTATACAGTTTGAGAAAAGAAGCAACGCAAAAATTAAAGGAGTTTCGTCCTGCTTCTGTCGGACAGGCATCCCGTATTTCGGGTGTATCACCGGCTGATATTTCGGTGCTGCTCGTTTATCTCGAAAGAAAGTAAAGAAAATAAGTGTTAAAAGTAGGATTGACCGATTTTCTTTCGTGGGGGATGCTTCTTGTTTGAAGGATAAAAAGGGAAAAGAAAAATAGTTTGATAAATCGGAATTTTATGGAGAGTCACCGTTATGATTAGAGAATTTCAAAGAGATGATATAAATAAAGTTGCGGATATATGGTTAGATACAAATATAAAGGCACATAATTTTATCCCCTCCCAATACTGGAAAAGCAACTTCAAATCAGTAAAAGAAGCACTGTCACGATCAGAGGTTTATGTGTATGAGTATGATATAGAAATACAGGGCTTTATAGGCTTAAATGATGAATATGTTGAGGGTATTTTTGTTTCTGGTGAAATGCAATCGCAGGGTATAGGTAAAATTCTGCTGAATTACGCAAAGGATAAAAGGAATAAGTTACTCTTGAACGTATACCAAAAGAACGCACGGGCAATATCCTTTTATAAGAGAGAAAAATTTGAAATTCAGCATAGTGGCTTGGATGAGGCTACCGGAGAAAAAGAGTATGTAATGGCATGGCAACGGAAATAAAAATGCCAATTCGCAAGGTAGACTAAAAAACGGAAAAGCGAGAAAAAGTATAGTATAAATAGCAAAGTAAGCGATTGTTTTATAGGAAAATGTAATGAACTAAATTTTGCTTAGGCAGAAAAGATACTCTGCAACAGAGTGTTTGTAAGTTAGAAATAAAGATATTATTCTACTTGTAGTGGGTTTTATTGAAATGGAAAAGTTTACTTTTTAGAAAATACAATTAGATATATGTAATAAATGGAAAAGAGGGTTATATGAAAGAATTTTTGAAAAAATCAGCAAGTGCATTGTCAATTGAACTTACGGATGAAATGTTAGAAAAATTTCAAATATATTTTGATTTTCTTTTGGAGACAAATAAATCATTGAATTTAACAGCAATTACAGAAATGAAAGATGTTGTATTAAAACATTTTGTTGATAGTATATCGATTGTTTCTTATTTTGATCTGAAAGGTAAAAAGGTAATTGATGTAGGAACAGGTGCAGGTTTTCCGGGAATTCCTTTGGCTATATTAAATCCGGATACAGAATTTGTATTAGCTGATTCATTAAAAAAAAGATTACATTTTATTGACCAGGTTACAGAAAAGTGTGATCTGAAAAATGTTACTACTGTTCATGGCAGGGCAGAAGATCTTGGACAAGATACGATGTATCGTGAACGGTTTGATTATTGTGTATCAAGAGCAGTAGCATCATTGCCTGTCTTATTGGAACTTTGTATTCCCTTTGTAAAGCAGAATGGTTATTTTATTTCTTATAAAAGTGAAACATTGCAACAGGAGTTAGGACAAGCAAAGCATGCAATGCAGGAATTGAATTGTTCTTTATATCAGGAATATTCATATACTTTACCGGAAACGGATTATTATAGAGTGTTAGCAGCTTTTTCTAAAAATGGTCCTTTGAAGAAAAAGTATCCAAGACAGGCTGGAAAACCAAAAAGGAATCCGTTATAATGGAGAGGTAGTGTATAAGTATAATAAATTTTAAAAGATAACAAAATAAAAAAGCAAAGCAGATAACAGAAAAATGATATTGACTGAGCTGAAGGCGAGGAATGCTTCTTGTCCGTAGGCAAGAAGACGAAACGTAAAATGAGTTTGATAAATTGGTATTTGCTTTTTAAGATGTATGGATCAATCAAATAATGTTTTGTTAAACAGATAACAAAACCAGGGAGTACGGTTTCTATCAGCGTAAAATATAATAAATTGACTAACAAAGGTGTTAATAAGAGCATGATTTGTATTATGTTCTTTTAACATCTTTTTTATATGAAAAATTAGAATGTTTGTCAAATAAAATAAAGAAAATAGATAGCATGTTTTATAAAAAATGATTATATGCATAATAAAATATAGATAAAAATGGATTGTATTGTTTGATTGAATAGAAGAAAATTAAAATGAATTTTGAATAAAATAGTGAAGAAAGTAGGTTGCTGCTTCATCAAATAAAAACAGGGGGTGCATGTTTAATAAAATAAAGAAGAAAATTGTATGTAGGCTTTATGAAATAAAAGTTAGATTGTATGTTTAAAAAATATAGATGTTTTGATTGAAATATCAATACAGTAAAATGTTGATATAGAGAAAGAAGAAATTATTAATGCCAAGGAAAATTTAATAATAGATACGAGGAGATGACCTGGTAATGCAGCAATATATATTAATAGAAAAGTTAAAAAAATACATATCGGAAAATGATAATATAATACAAAAGCTTCATTTTATAATAATGTATTATAATGATATTTTGTTAGTTTTAAAAAGTAATACGTCAGATCAGAAAAAACAAAATTGCTTGAAAAATATTAAACATAAATACCAGTCTTCATTTGATTATTTGGAAAATAAATTTAATCTTATATCCTTAGCTGAAATTCAAATGAATTATAAATCAGAAAATTTGTATCAAAAATGTCATGATAATAAAAAGAAGTTGCAAACTAGTTTATTGAAGATACAAATGCAAAATACTTTCTTTTATGATTTGATTCGGACATTAGAGGAAGATGAAAATACTGAATATTTTATTGCAGATGAAATTATCACACCTGAGATACGGGAAGATACTCAATTTAATTATAATAAGGAAAAATTGTCAGAAAAATCATTTCATGAAATGATATGTATAGTTAATGAAATTTTAAATGAAAATTTGATAAAGGCAATTTCACATCTTAATTATTTAAATCGACATATAACGGATGGCTCTAACATGGAAAATAAGATACAAATCAAATTGGCAGTCGAAGAAATAGAAAAGATTAAGCAAAAGATATCTTTGATAAAACAACAATTAAATGTTTTTAAGACCTTTGAAATATAAGTATCACTGTGATTTAAAAAGACAGAATTTAAAATATAAAAAATGTTTTGAGTTTATATAGAAAACAATAATAGATAGGAGATTTTTGATTTATATTGCTCAATAATGTTTCACGTGAAACATTATATTAGTGTATACTCATATAGAAATGAAAAATTATAATGAAATATAAGATACACATAAATTATTAAAAAGTTGTTTTTATTATTACAAGTAAATATGTATAGAACTGAAAATACAGGTAAAAAAATATTTATATTATATTCAGAATAATAATTAATACTGGGTTAATTAAACTGGTATATGTTTCACGTGAAACATTATACCAGTTCAAATTATATAGTAACGGAAAATATAATGAATAATAAGATGTAAATAATTAATGAAGAGTAGTTTTTTATATCATTGATATTAAAATGTATTCATGAAAAAAATGCATAAAAAAATATAGGAAGAGCAAAAACATCTATTATATAAATATAATTATCAGTTGATTATATTTATATAATGTTTCACGTGAAACATTATGCTAATGCGTTATAGGTAATAACATAAAATATAGAGAATAATTGAATATAAATAGAATTATATAATAAATTGGTAGATATGAATATGAAATGAAAAAAATAAATGATTTTATTGAAAACAAATTAAAGAACTCCTGATATAAAAAGAATCGTTGATTAATTTTATACAAGATAAAATAACAACTAACTGATCAGGTGTTATCGTATAAATAAAAAATGATTATATGAAACGGAGCAACAACCAGCTGATCAGTGTTATCGCATAAATAAAAAATGATATATGAAACGAAGCAACAACTAGCTGATCAGTGTTATCGCATAAATAAAAAATAATTATATGAAACAAAATAATTTATTTGAGTCGAGACTTTTTACAAAAGAGGCAAAGGATGATAACTGAAAATAAATAAAAGAGTAATATATTTAAATGGTTTTATTTAGAAAACATAATAACATTTTGCTATAAAGAGTATAGTGGTTAATTACATATCTATATTTTTTTAAAATAAAATATGCGTAATTAGAGTGTTTTTAACTGGACATTGTTAAAAATGTTTCACGTGAAACATTAATTGCTATATCTAACAAAAAAGTAACATATATACATAGCACTGTATATATTTCTATAAAATGTAAAAAAATATTGGCAGACAGATAAAATATATATTTCTTTGTTTCCACTTTATTCAGTTAAACATATTTTAACGGAAAATGCTGATTTCAAAAAAATTGAACAAATAAAAAATTATTTTATATGCAATATTCTATAGAAATTTTATACGATTATATATTATAATAATACATAGACTATTGATAAAATTATATTTGGAAAGGATGAAAAAATGGGCAGGGTAATAGCAATATCAAATCAAAAAGGTGGAGTTGGTAAAACAACAACAGCTATTAATCTTTCTGCTTGTTTGGCAGAAAAACAACAAAAAGTTTTAGTGATAGATATGGACCCGCAGGGCAATGCAACCAGTGGATTGGGAGTTGAAAAAGCATCCGTAGAACATTCCAGCTATGAAGTGCTTTTAGATGATATTTCAATTACAGATGCGATGGAACGGTCTGTATGCGATAATTTATATGTTGTTCCATCTGAACGAGGATTAGCAGGAGCAGAAATTGAATTAATCGGTAAAAATGAAAGAGAGTATGTATTAAAGGAAAAGGTAGATCAAGTAAAAGATCAATTTGATTTTATTATTATTGATTGTCCTCCATCATTAAATATATTAACGGTAAATGCGATGACAACAGCGGATACTGTATTAGTACCAATTCAGTGCGAATATTATGCATTGGAGGGGCTTAGCGAATTGTTATATACAATTGAATTAGTTAAAGAACGATTGAACAGCAAGTTAGAGATAGAGGGTGTTGTCTTTACTATGTATGATGCTAGAACATGTTTATCATTACAAGTGGTGGAAAATGTAAAGGAAAACCTACAGCAAAATATCTATAAGACAATTATTCCAAGAAATATTCGATTGGCGGAAGCTCCAAGTTATGGCATGCCAATTAATTTATATGACAGTAAATCTGCCGGAGCAGAGGGATATCGTAATTTGGCTGAAGAAGTATTGGAAAGGGGAAAAGAATAATGCCACAAAAAAGAGGATTAGGAAGTGGAATTGACGTTTTGATTCCAAAAGCACAAGGGACAAAAAAAGGAGAAGAAAAAAAGAAAGTAGTTAAAGAAGTAGTAAAAGAGGTAGTGAAAGAGTTAGAGACAATACCGATTAATAAAATAGAACCAAATCAATCACAGCCAAGAAAAAATTTCAACGAGGATTCTTTGCAGGAATTAGCTGATTCTATTAAACAGCATGGATTGATAGAACCATTGATCGTTCAAAAAGGGAAAAAAGGATTCTATCAGATTATTGCAGGAGAAAGAAGATGGCGTGCTGCCAAAATAGCAAATCTGAAGGAAGTTCCTGTTGTAATCAAAGATTACACGAAACAGGAAGTTATGGAAATTGCATTAATCGAGAATATTCAACGAGAAGATTTGAATCCAATCGAAGAAGCAGAAGCATATGATAGTCTAATTAAAGAATTTCACTTGAAACAGGATGAAATTGCCGAAAAAGTCTCTAAAAGCAGAGTCGCAATTACAAATGCATTACGGTTGTTAAAGCTTGATGAAAGAGTCCGGACAATGCTGGTAGAAGATAAATTGAAAAGTGGACATGCAAGAGCATTGCTTGCGATTGAAAATAATGATTTACAATACGAAACAGCAGTTCAGGTTTTTGATCAGAAATTAAGTGTACGAGAAACAGAAAAACTAGTGAAGAAAATTCTTCTTCCAAAAGCAGAAAAAAAAGAAGATGAAAAAAATAATGATGAGCAAATGAAAACCATATATCAGAATTTTGAAGAAAAATTAAAAATGATAATGGGTACAAAGGTGAATATTAATCATGGAAAAAAAGGAAAAGGCAAGATAGAAATTGAATATTATTCACCGGATGAATTTGAACGTATTATGGAATTAATGACAAAAATAGCAGATAAAAACTAAAATAGTATAATTACATAAATAAAAATATGCAGAAAAGAGGATAAACAAGAATGAAATTATTTGAACAGTATAATATTGATATCGGATATGTAGTAATGGGAATGGCTGGAGTAATTCTTATCATGTTGATCTTATTGATCGTTACAATGGCAAAGAATGCCAGTATGCGTAAAAAATATAAGATTTTTATGAATGGTGAGAATGGCAAAAATATGGAAAAAGCTATTTTAGAAAAATTTGCTGCAATTGACTTTTTGGAAGAAAATGTTGATCAGATTTACAAACAAATTAAAGCAATTAGTGGTCAGTTGACAACAGCTTATCAAAAAATCGGTCTTGTAAAATATGATGCATTTAAGGAAATCGGTGGAAAACTGAGCTTTGTTTTAGTTTTATTGACAGAAGATAACAATGGTTTTATTTTGAATTCAATGCATAGCACAAAAGAAGGTTGTTATACATATGCAAAAGAGGTTGTAAATGGTGAAGCATTTGTAATTTTGTCGGAAGAAGAACAGCAGGCACTAGAAGAAGCAAAAGCCAATGTCAGTTTGAAAAAATTAACAGAGGAAAGATAGTAAATGAGTTCAATGATTAAAATAATCCTGGGGACAGTAATCACTTCTGTGATTCCTGTCCTCATTATCGAAATGGCAAAAAAGAAAAAATGGATTGAATTAAATGATTTCTTTCATAGAAATATTATTTATTATATGACTATGTTTTGTGTACTTTTAGCAGGAAATTTGTATGGAAATACGGAATTTGTATTTACTATAATTATAGGAAGTTCTATTTTGCATATATTGGGAGTATGTGGCGTGAAGTTTGTATTGGAGAAAGAAGAAAAAAATACAGTTATATGGAATCATGGGATGTATTATGCATTTAGCTGTATTGTCTTTCTTTTTCTTGGAGCAGA
The DNA here is from genome assembly GCF_014384965.1 of Jutongia hominis. Lineage (GTDB taxonomy): Bacteria > Bacillota > Clostridia > Lachnospirales > Lachnospiraceae > Butyribacter > Butyribacter hominis. Next base: position 148,783 of record NZ_JACRSW010000030.1, on the reverse strand, counting down.
TTATTTGATGTTTGGAAACAGATCGTCAGCAAGCTGGTTTTCAACTGAAAATATGATAAGTCGAACAGATGGAATGGTATTGTTTTTTCTTTTGTTATTTTATCTTTTCATACAGGCTTATTTTTCAAAGAAATCCATAGAGCAGAAAGAAAGTGGTGAAATATCTTATTTGCATGAGAATACACAAAGTATTAAAAAAAGCATCATTGTTTTTGTTATAATATTTCTTTTAATTTATACAGGAGTTGCACTTTTGTTTAGTGGATTTTCATATATTACATGGAAATTGCACCAATCATTTTATCTGGTGAATTCTTTACTGGGAGTCTGGGTACTAAATCTGCCTTATATCTATTTAACAATGAGAAGTGGAAATAAAAAGGAAGTGATATTGGAAGAATCATACATTCAGGGATTAGTGGGACTTACAGGTGGAATTGGATGTACAGCAATCATACATCCTTTTTGGATGAGTGCAAGATATATTCAGGATGTAATGATATTGTGCGTAATTGTTACTTTAATGCAATTAATCAAAAAGATTCCGGCAACCATTAGAGGCAGTATTATGATTACGGCATATTTAGCTGTTGTAATAGGTTTGTTTGTGCGGTAAGAGCAGAATAAATCTCAATATTTATCAGAATTTACGGAAATATAAAAACTCATATGGTAAATCTGAAAGATAACTATATGAGTTTTTTTGCGTTGCATTAGTATATATAATGCAGGTATTACTAATAACATAATAAACAATATTGTTAGTGTACTATATTTCTTAAGAATTTGCCTCGTTATTGTGCAATGAGCCAAATAATGGTTTCAAAGTATCCGGAATCTTATTATCATTAGAAGATTCTCCTTCAGATGTAGCGGCTGCCATAGCAGAACCGCCATTAAAATCATCGTGATAATTTTTGACATTTTCATTAATTGATAGCATTTTCTGATCTAAAAATGAAATGATCTTTGCACATTCTCGAAGTTCATCGCGAATTCCATCGGGAGCTTTTCCTTCAAATTTATAATAAATTTTATGCTCAAGACTTGCCCAAAAATCCATGGCAATTGTACGGATCTGAATTTCCACTTTTGTATCAATTACATCATTTGACAAGAAAATAGGGATCGACACGATCATGTGGTAACTCATATATCCGTTTGGTTTTGGATTGGCAATATAATCTTTGACTTTTAACACAGTAACATCATCCTGCTTAGCAATGGCGTCTGCGATGCGATAAATATCAGAAGTAAAAGAGCAGATAATACGCACTCCGGCTACGTCATTAATATATTTTAGTATATTTTCTACTGTTAATTCTTTGCCCTTGATCCGAATTTTGCGGGCAATGCTTGATGCGGATTTTATACGGGATGTTATATGCTCGATTGGGTTGTATTGGTGTGCCAGTTTAAATTCGTTGTTTAGAATTTCAAGTTTTGTGCTAATTTCTTTTAATACAGCATCATAAAGAAGTAAGGCACGATTCCATTCTTCTTCCTCATCATAATATAGTAATTCACCCATTTTTTTCCTCCTTGTAGTAGTTCATAAATCTACAATCAATTAAATCCATAAATGCGGTTAAACAGATGGTATCCTTTTACAACAATTGATTTTCCGAATTTTGTTTTAAATTGCAATGGAAGTCCAAGTTTTTGTAAACTGATTGTTTTGTATGCAGCAGGATTTGTTGTTTTTAAATAATCCCAAAGGGCATCTCTTTTAGCAATGTTTGTGGCAGAACCCTCATTGACTAATAACGCAGAACTTACAATCATCATAATAGAAAGATATTGCAACATATAGCTTTTTAATTTTTTGCTTGGAATTTCCATACTGTCATATGCATTAATCATTATTTTTGTAATTTTAATCTGCTGATCAATACGACCGGTCATGACTTTTTCATTGACCGATTGGTCTTCACGTCCAATATAATAGCGGTAAAGATCCACATTCAGATAATACATCTTTTTTACATATGGTAAAGGACAAAAAGCAAAAATATTATCAACATAGAATGTATGCTCCGGTAATTCCAGCTTGGATTCTTTTAAAATACTTGTCTTGTACATAATAGAATGCATAAGCAGATTTTGTGTTATTTTAAAATGTTTTACATCATCCCAGCCAAAGAATTTATTGACTGGAAATGCACTGCGGTAATTGACTGTCTTTTGTTTGTTCAGACTAGGTTTTTCATAAACGTAATTGCTTATGATCATATCAAGCGGTATTGATTCATTTACAATATAATGAATAAAATGTAATATTTTTTTTAAGCTGGCTTCGTCAAACCAGTCATCACTGTCTAATACTTTGAAGAACAATCCGGTTGCATTTTGAATACCGGTATTGACAGCCGATCCATGTCCTCCGTTTTCTTTGTGAATCGCTCGTACAATCGTAGGAAATTTCTGTTCATATTCCTGTGCGATTGATAAAGTGTTGTCAGATGAACCATCATCTACGATTAATATTTCTATATCTTCACCACCGACTAATACACTTTCTATCGCATGGCGCATATATTCCTGAGAATTGTAACTCGGAATCGTTACCGTTAATAATTTCATAGCTATCTCCATTTCTGTTATTTGTATCAAGACAAATAACGGCTTAAATTAATATATTACATTTTATTATATCAAATCCGGCTTTTTTTTTCATCTTTGAAATGAATATAAAAAAATAAGATATTCATTCTTATAATCAATATATCACATTTTTGTGAAAATTATTTATTCATATGTGTATTATAATATGATTTTGCATTTCAGAAAAGGTTTAAAGGCTAAATAATTCCTTTCAGAAAACTTAATATTGCTTTTATCATGATATGAGTGGTGTTATACTGATAATAATAAAAAGTATGAAATGATTTGTTATAAAAAGAATTTGACCGGAAAGGAGTGCGGTTAGTATGAATACAATAAAAGATACGATTCAATTCGCAATGAATGCTAGAAAAAAGGCATACACACCATATTCTCATTTTAAAGTCGGAGCTTGTCTGGTTGCAAAAAACGGGCAGATTTTTACAGGATGCAATATAGAAAATGCCGGATATTCGTCAACGAATTGTGCGGAAAGAACGGCATTTTTTAAAGCAGTTAGTGAAGGAGTGCAAGAGTTTGACAGTATTACGATCATCGGTGGTAGTGAGAAAAAAGGAATACAGGATTTTTGTCCACCTTGCGGTGTCTGCTTACAGGTTATGATGGAATTTTGTGATCCGGAAAAATTTCAAATTATTTTAGCAAAATCAAATGAAGAATATCAGATTTATACATTAAAAGATCTGCTTCCGCATGGATTTGGACGAGCAAATCTTTCTTGAAATTTTATCAGACGTTTTAGGAAAAGTTAGAAAGATCGAATAGGGAGTATAAAATTTATACATTAAAAGATCTGCTTTCACATGGGGTTGGACGAGTGAATCTTTCTTGAAATTTTGTCAGATGTTTAAAAAAAATCGGAAAGCTCAATGAAAGAATTTAGATCATTTGCAATACGATCTGATTACATAGGGAGGAAAATGCATATGAGAATGTATGATATTATAGATAAAAAGAAAAGAGGACAGGAACTTACAGAGCAGGAGATACAATATGTTATCGAAGGTTATGTAAAAGAAGAGATTCCGGATTATCAGGTAGCAGCGTGGCTGATGGCAATTTTCTTTCATGGTTTAAGTGATCATGAACTTGTAAAAATGACAGAGTATATGGCAAAATCGGGTGATATGGTGGATCTTTCTAAAATACAGGGGATCAAAGTGGATAAGCATAGCACCGGTGGTGTTGGTGATAAAACAACATTGGTGATCGCACCGATTGTTGCTGCCTGTGGTGGTAAAGTTGCAAAAATGAGTGGAAGAGGTCTTGGATTTACCGGTGGCACAATAGATAAATTAGAATCCATTCCGGGATTTCGGACGGCAATTGATGATAAAGAATTTTATGACATTGTTAATCGTACCGGACTTGCTGTTATTGGGCAATCCGGCGAAATCGCACCGGCAGATAAGAAACTTTATGCTTTGCGTGATGTAACAGCTACTGTGGATAGTATTCCCTTGATCGCAACTTCTATTATGAGTAAAAAGCTTGCGGCTGGAAGTGATAAGATTTTACTCGATGTTACGGTTGGAAGTGGTGCTTTTATGAAGTCGAAAAAAGATGCGATCATACTTGCTCAAAAAATGGTTGCGATCGGTGAAGGTGCCGGAAGAGAAACGAAAGCAATTCTGACAAATATGGATGTACCGTTAGGTATCGCTGTGGGAAATGAGATAGAAGTTGTTGAAGCAATACAGACATTACAGGGGAAAGGTCCAAAAGATTTTCAGGAAATTTGCGAAGTTTTTGCTGCTAATATGCTGATGCTTGCAAAAATTGCAAATGAAAAAGAAGCACATGAAAGAGTAAAAGAAGTGATCGCAAACGGAAGTGCATTGCAAAAATTTGCCGAAATGGTAAAAACGCAGGGTGGAGATCCAGAATATATCTATCATGCGGACAAGTTTGAACCGGCTAAGTATCATCAGGATTTTATTGCACCGCAGGATGGCTGGGTTGTCAAAATGGATACGGAAATATGTGGAAAAACCGCTGTTGTACTGGGTGCCGGAAGAGAAACAAAGGATAGTGCGATTGATCCAAAAGCCGGAATTTATTTTTACAAAAAAACAGGTGATAAAGTAAAAGCCGGAGAGACAGTTGCAACATTATGTGCATCGGACAAAGAAAAACTTAAAGGAGGAGTGGAATACCTGAAAAATGGCTATTTCTTTGGGGATCAGCAGGTAGATCCAATGAAAAATATCATAGCAGAAGTTACAAAAGACAGTGTTATTGATAACTAGGCTGGTTTGTTTTTAATGATGAATGATTTAGGTAGATATCAGTGATCAAACCGGATTTTTTATAAATGAAAGTACGTGGTGCATTTGAGGATTTTGATACGGACATGGACGCAAATGCACCATTTCTTTTATATGAAATGGAAATACAAGGAAATGTTGTCTGTGACTGTGTGATTTCTTTTTGAGATAATACAAAAGAATCATTCTCAAGCAGGTAAAGGGATTGTTCATAAAAATCATTTGGAACTTTTTCCTGGAACGAAGAAGTATTGCTATTTTGACAGTATATTTTTAGCATGTATTTTGTTAGAGGATTCTGATAGTCGAAAGGAGTTGTATTTTCTAATGTTGTATGAAAAATATAATAAGAAGATGCAAATGCAGAATTCTTTTTTGGAAGCAGAAGATATTCTTCGTTTTGATAAAGGGGAGCTAACCAAAGTTCTGTATGCTGAAAGCCTGATGCAGCCAGAAAAAAGGGCATAGAATGAAGCGTAGTCTGGTAAAAATAGTTGTGATTCTTTTTTTGATACAGGTCAAAAGAAGCTTGTAATGAAGTAGAAGTATATTCTGCAAAATTCAGACTAAGTGCTTTTTGTGCTTTTTGCAAAATAATCGTATCAGCATATGCTTTACCACGCAAAACAGATACAGGCAGAACAGAAGATAATGCTTTTGCTGTGTGTGTCTGGTTATATAATGTAAACTGAATGAAATAAGTGCCATCCGGCAAAAATAGTTTCTTTATATCAAGACCGGATAGAAGATTTTCAGATATGTCAGATACATGCCATTCATTTGTATAAAACGGAGTATGCTTTAAAGATGTATAAATAGAACAGGAAACAAAATCTGTTGGCAATAATGTGATATCTTTTGTTTGTAATGTAATATGCTGTAATGACAAAGTCTGGCAGTCAGACAGATGGAGTGAAAAGTATAGATGATCTGTCATAAAGTCAGAAAAGCGAAAAGAAAATTGCATTGTCTGGGAACAAGGGGGTTGAACAGAGGAAGATAAATCCTGTACAAAAATTGTGTATTCTTTATCATGATTAAGAAGATCTTTTGTAATCAAAAAATGATTCTTGCTTTTGGGTTGATATTTTTTTTGTACCGATACTCTAGTTGTGTTTGACGGATCAGAACGTTCTATGACAGAATACTCGTCGTTACAAAATGTATCTGTATTACTAAAAAGCAATTGTCCTAAAGAATCTGTTTTTCCTGAGAAAAGAATAGTAGAAGTCCCTTTTTGCACAATATAGACAGTGGTATTGGAAAGAGACTGATCCTGTTTGTTTTTGATTTCAAATTCAATAGAATGATTGTTTGCCTGACAGGATGCTCTCTTTTTTGATAAAGTAAAATTTTCGCATAATATACCTTTAGAAAGTTTGTTTTTGAGTTTTCTGCTTTGCGAAAGATATCCGCTTTTGGAGACAGAGATAGTATGTGGTTTTGAATTTGTTATATCTGCTGTAATCTTATAATATCCGTGTGAATCTGTCCGGACTGTTATCTTTTTATTTTTTTCTTTCAAGATAACAGTGGCTTTTGCTAACGGTTTTCCAATATCGTTGACAATAAATCCGGCTATTGTATTAGATGGAATGCGTTCGTGATAAGACAGAATGTTTCTTTTTGAAAAAAGAGAACTTTTGACAATATATTTTCCGTTTTTGGAACGATTGGAAGGGCATAATTTCTTCTGATCTTTTTTTATGATTGTATAGGTAATCTTTTTGCCATTAGAAGATAAAGATGCAAACTTTGCCCGATAAATTTGTTTTTTCTTCCCTCTTTTTGATAAAGTCAGTGTTGAACGGATGACTTCTTTTTTTCGCATAATACGTTTGCTTTTTAATGTGATCGTATGATTCCATGGATTGATCGTTTGGTTATAAGAGAAAAGAGAAGAGGAATATAAAGAATGCTTAGCAGAGTGATTGGTTGTTTTAACTGCTGCACAAGCTTTTGTCGCAGGGCCAAGGCACAATTGCACAGTGAAAAAGAATGCAAAGATGGTAATTGATAAAATCAGAAATGATATTTTTTTCATATAAATCCTTCTTTCTAAAAATAAATGTTATAATAACTCCAAAATCCAAGCAAGCGACAGCAAAGCCGGCATTTGCTTTTCGAGCGAATTAACGAACGAATTATTCTGCATAGCAGAAAGTAAGGATCTGCAAGAGCGTTTTTGTGAGTTCAAAGTACAAATCATAAGATTACTAATAAAAGATAGTACACAGTGGCAATTTTTTCTGCAAATAAGAAATCTCTTTCCTGCTGCATCCTGTGTTTTGCAAAAGTAAAAATTGAAGTTTTGTCAGAGAAGAAAGACAATGTATTTTCGTTATTTTTGGATTATCGGAAAGATCAAGTATTGTCAGATCAGACAATGCTTGCAATGCACCAATATCCTGTAATTTGTTATCTGACAATACCAAAATGGACAAATTCTGACAAGCAGAAAGCGATTGTATGGATGTGATTTTATTTGTGTTCAAATAAAGTTCCTTTACATTGGAAAGAGGTGCTATTTCTTTGCATGATGTTATTTGATTATACGAAGCTGCAAGGATTGTAATATCTTGATTCTGCTTTAGTTTTCTTTTTAATGAAACATTCGTTAGTCCTTGTTTTTGTAAATCCAAAAAATTGCCTGGAACGGTAGCAGGGAAACCGGCAGCAGGAGAATTGTCAGGCGGAGAAACTATTATTGAAGAGGGAGAACTGGCCAGGAAAACATTGGTCTGATTTGATAAGGCACTACCGGTAGCTGTCTTTTTTTTGTTTTGGCTGCCGGAAAAAGCAGAAATGATCGAATGTTTTGCGATTGCGGTATTTGCATTTTTTTTGCGCAAGGCATCATGTATAGAATATAGAAAAAGACAACTGCAAAAAAGGAATGCTACATAGGGAAGATATTTCGAATGCAAAAAGGCATTTCTTTTTGGCTGTTCTTTAGGCAGCAATTCTATAAAGGAAGGAGATAAAAGTATTAACAGACCATTTTCGTGTAATAATAGCATATCCGGATGATTAGATTGCATTTTCTTTGCTTGTCTTAATAATGGATAGGAAAAAGAATATATTTGCAGGACATAATCTTCTGCATCCGATTTAGAACGGATTTGTAAGACTAATTCTGATGACTGGGTGGAAATGATGTGTTCAACGGTATATTGTTCTGCCAGTTTGGAAGAAAAAGCAGACAAATCCAACGATTGGGTTGTTAAAGTTTTTGCCACAATAGGTCTCCTTTCTTAGATAACGCGCACTATCATGCATGCTGTATGGTTCTTTTTAGTATCTTTGCAATACAAAATAGAAATGCCGGTTGATCTTGCGTAGATTTTTCCGTTTTTATAAAGAGCAACAGAAGGTTCTGTTACATAGAAAGAAATGGATGATATGTTCGTTTCATTTTTTGTAAGATCAAAATCAGGTTTGTAAACATTATTTACACGTAAAATCAAAAAATGTGGATTTAGATTAGCATTTCCATGGGTAAATGTGGATAACTTTCGAGAAGAAGAATTTTTTTTGATTTTAGTTTTATCGGAAGGCTTTTTAGAAGAAAAAGAGTTTTTTGATTTTGAACTATTGATATTGTTGTTAGAAATACTTTGGTTATCTGATTTCGAACGATTGGAAGCAGTTACAGAAAACGTGTTCTTCTTTTTTTTCTGTGAATTCAAATCATTTTTAGAAGAAATATTTTTATTATTCTTTAGTTGATTTGAATCACTTTTATTCGGTTTTTTATTTTTACTTTTTGAAAAAACTTTTATGCAGAGCGATATTTTTTTTTTCTGATAATTTGCGATTTGCAAAAAACAGCCATCCACAGAATCAAAGGTTTCTTTGGGCAGCAAAGTATAGTTGTGTTTTTCTTTTTTTACGGAGAAGTTAAGAGATTGTCCTGTCTGCGAATAGAGTTTTAGTGAGAGAGAACCGGAAGCCTGAATAGAAATACCAATAGCTTGTTTTTTAGCCGGAGCAATATAATAATATTCTTTTTCATTTGTGGAAAGTGTTTTTTTTTGGCTTATATTTATGGGCAGATCATAAGCTGTAGAAAAGGTATTGTGCCTTTGAGAGATAGCTATGGTATGTGCACTGGCTTTATAGATAGAATGGGAAGAATATCCGGAAAAAGATTCAGTGAAAAAAGATAAATAGACTATCAAGAGAAAGACGATAAAAAGAAACGCACCAGACAACAGTAATAGATATGAATATAATTTTTGCATAAATCTCCTTTCAATTTGTTTCTGTTTAAGGTGAGAATAGTGTACAAAAAATAATAAAGAATTACTATGGCAAAATTGGTAGAAAATGAGATTGAAAAAACAGCATTTTGCCAAAAGAGTACAGAAAAGAGAGTTTACGTTTGGCATAATCATGAAAATAACTTTTAAAATTTGAGCATTTTGACATATCAACAATCCCCCTAAATACTTTTATTCAGAAGTATTTAGGGGGACATAAGCCTGACTTTTTTTCTTTTACCTACAGTGTAAGGATAATCTTACAAAGCTCTTTTAATCCGAAATATAACTTACAAACTTATAACCGGCATTCTTAAACATATTTTCTGCGACATGAATTGATACGGTTTTTGATTTTCTTGTCTGTGGATCCATCCAGCTTACGGTAGAAGAAGTATAAGCTGTGATCAGTACAGCATGGTTAGAATCCAACATTCCGATCACAGGGCATTCACGGCTTACAAAGTAAAGGACATCATCCAGAGAACAGCCGGCAAGACTGACCGGATACTCCAAATGCTTTTGCAACATTGACAAAATAGATTTGCCGGAAAGCTCGGAGGTTGTTGTTGTTACCTGTGCAGCCTGTAAAAGCATCTGTGTACAGGCTTTTATGCTGGATGAAGTATCACTTGGATAACTGATCGTTGACAATTTCTTGCTGATAAATTTTCCACCACGTTCCCATACAATATGTGATTTGTTATCAATGACAGTTCCCATTTCCTTATAAGCCTCGGAAATCGCCTTTGCAGCACTCGTATAGGACTTTGTGATCGTTCCGTTAGCGCATACATAATATTTGATTGATGTAGAGATATCTTTGTTTGAAAAATGAAGTGTTGTATTATCCGTAACCATTACATTTTTCGTAGAAGAAATCTCAGGCATCCGTTCCATTACATAACCTGCAGGAAGAGAAATATACTTTTCTGTCAGCATTTTATTCGTGAGTCGCGTTGTCAGTCCGATCGATGTCTTTTCCTCTGCCATCTGGTTCATGATCGTATCCGATGTAGCGGAACGGAAATGACCATTTACTTTCTTACTTCGTTTCAAATGAATAACATTGCCATCGACAGAAGCACTTTCCACATAGCGGTTTTTGCTTTGGTAATCACGCAGGATATTTCCCTTGCAATCGGATATTTTAAGAATGTATGCCGGTTTTACAACGTCGCCGGTGGAATCTTCATAAATATCGGAATTGCGTACAAATCCATATACAATATTAGCATCGATCGTTCCAAGCACAACGACACTCTCATTATCCGGTGACTGGATCGTCAATTCTTTTGAAGTATTCAGATCAAGAATTGTGATCTGGTTGACAAAACCGTTTTTGTCGGTAGTGGACCATACAAAACATTTTGCGGCTTTCAACATGGAAAAATGATCTCTTGTTGCATTTTCAGTCAGGATCGTGTAACGCTTAGAAGAAATATTATAAGCATAAACAATGTCGTTTAATGAGAAATAGAAGATGTTTTTGGTGTTGACATAGTTAAATGTACCAAGATCCTGGTTAAGCTGCTGGAAGCTTGTTTCAAGCGGTATATAGACTCTTTCTGTGATCTGGTTTGTCTTTGCATCGTAATCATATAAAAGGATTCCCACTCTGCCCTCATAATCACCACAGTTCATATAACCATAGACCATAAAACTCATCGTTCCGTCTTTTTCCAGGTTTAATATCTGAATATCATGCTGATCATATTCATCACGAAGATAATCTTTTTTATTTTTAGCATAACTAAAGACACAATTTAATTTCTTTTTACTAAGATCATAATACCAAAGACTTCCATTGCGTACAAAAGCCATTTTCTTGTCTTTATCGGCAGTTGTGATATTCAGATCATCTGCGTTAGATATGCCGATCTTAAGTTCACTTTTCTTAACAGAAATCAGATCAGGATCAAAGAGCGATTCCATTGTACGGTTAAAGTTTAAAAGATAAATCCGGTTACCTGAGAAACGGACACGGTAATTTTCTTTCACATGATATGTTTCGAAATTATCACCGGAGCCGATCTGTACAAAATAGTCCTGATAAATGGCAGCTGTTTCGATATTGATTTCTTTGATCGTTGGTACGATCGTTGTAATGATTGTTGGTTTTAGATTGTTCCACTGAATCATTTTTTTGCTGGAATGAATATCTACATTAGCAAGAGTAGCATCCTCATTGGTTGTCGCTTCCAGATAGGATGAAATGTTAAATCCTGATTGCGGATCTAATGTTGCATTATGAAAAGAAGAAACAAAATCCAGTTTTTGCTGCAAAAAGAAATCGTTTGTGTAGTATTTGATACGTGTATAAAAATGAATTTTCTTGCTGACATTTGTTGTTAAAGTGATTTGCATATCATATTCCGTACTGGTATCAAGTGCCTGATTCAGCGTAATCTTCGAGGTCAGATATTTTCCATCAGAATCAAAACTCATATAGGAATTTGTTTCTAAAACTTTGTGATTTGCAATATCGCGAAGTTCATAAGTAATCTTTTTGATCTTTGATTCATTTTGCTGTATTTTTACGGAAAATGTTTTGCTGTTGTCTAAAGGAGTGATCGATTCACGGATCTTTCCGATTGGCATTTCACTGCTGTAGCCATGCAACGTATTGATCGTATAGTTTCCATCCTGAAGATACATGATCGGAAAAGTAGAATCCTGTAAGCTTGATGCGGTTGTCGAAGTGATCGACACGGATGGAATGCTTTGTCCGAAGAAAAAAAGCGAACAGAAAAACAAGAAAAATAAAGCAACAAATTTATATAAATGTTTCATAAGAACCTCCAAAAATAATCTAATTTATAGTATAGTTTGTTTTCAAAAAAAAGACAATGTATAGCAAGAACCTTTTTTGGGAAAAAACATAAAATATTCTAAGAAACCAGACAGGAAGCAGGGAATGGCAATATGGAAAATAAAAAATATGAGAAAGGGATTTCAATGACATTTCCATTAGAATTGACGGAAATCAAAATGAAACATATCGCAAAAGATAACCGGTACTTATGCCCATATGAGGTAAAAGAGCTTCAAAGGGCAATCGAAGATGCTTGTGATCATATGGAATATGATGGAAGTCTAATGTATGATGCCTATCCTGATAAAGTCAGTGTGGAGCTTTTGGCTTCCCGAATCGCTAAAAAGAGCAAATGCAAAAGACAATCTGAGATCAGTAATCGTTTCTATCAAGTGTTGATCCAGACAATGCTTTGTAATGAAATGTCATATCGAAGAGAAAGAAGAAGCTGTCATAAAAGAAATATGGGAAAACCATGTGATTACCGGTAAAAAAATCCGGATAGATTCAAATGAATTTATCCGGGAGTTTGATATTTTTATATAAAATTTTCTGATCGATTCCATTAATATAAATCTGTTATTTGAGATAAGGTTTTCAAATAACTTAGTTCTCTTTTTGCTCCAGCAATGCCTGATATACATCTCTTTTGGAGATGCCGCGGTCCTGAGCGACTTTTTTCATTGCAGTTTTTTTATCCATGTTTTGGGCTAGATATCGTTCCATATGTTCCGGAAGCGAAATTGCTTCCCAGGAAGCCTGTGCCTGACTGTCAAGCTCTTTTTGAGATATCCCTTCAAGTACAAGGACATATTCGCCTTTGGGGGCGTTTTGTGAATAGTAGTCGATTGCTGTTTCTAAAGTAAATTGCTGTATCGTTTCATGTAATTTTGTCAGTTCACGGCATAAGGTGATCTTTCTGTCACCAAGAGCATTATATAATTCTAAAAGTGTGGCTTTTAAATGATGTGGTGCTTCATAGATCACAGTCGTGCGTGTTTCTGTTGTCAGGCTTTCTAAGATCGTACGCCTTTCCTTTTTGTCGTGTGGCAGAAAGGCTTCAAAAGCGAAGCGTCTGGTTGAAAGCCCGGATAGGATCAAAGCTGTGACACAGGCACAGGCACCCGGAACCGAGGTGACAGTAATACCTGCTTCTAATGCCTGGCGGACAAGTTCTTCACCGGGATCGGAAATGCCCGGCGTGCCGGCATCCGTTACGACAGCAACATTAGTACCATCCAGAATCTTTTGAACCAGATATGCTGCTTTCTCTATTTTGTTGTATTCATGGTAGCTTGTCATTGGTGTTTTGATTTCAAAATGATTCAGAAGTCTGATCGTATTACGTGTATCTTCTGCTGCGATCAGATCAACTTCCTTTAATGTGCGGATTGCGCGAAATGTCATATCTTCGAGATTTCCAATCGGAGTTGCACATAAATATAAAGTTCCAGCCATTGTTTTCCTCGTTTCTATGTTAATGTAATCTCAAAATTTTTTGTTCAGAAGATTTCGAGATTACATGTTATATTTTTTATGATCATTCCTAAAATGATAACAAATCTGTCTGTGTATTTTACTGATATCCATACAACTTTAGCAACTGGTCTGTATAGACGTTAGGGCTTTTGTATACAATGATCGGTGGTTCTACCGTGATACGGGATCTGCCATCTTTTACCCCCTCGATCAGAACCATATTCGGCTCTTTATCAATATATGGATGAACAAGACACATTCTTTTTGGTTCTAAATGGTATTTACTCATTGTTTGCATGATCTCGGCAAGGCGGAAAGGCCGATGCACCATAAAAAAGCTTCTTTTTGGTTTTAATACGGCAGCACTTTCACGGATCACATCTTCTAAAGTACATAAAACTTCATGACGAGCGATCGCTTTTGGCATATCCGGATTTTTCAGTCCATGTGTATCTGTCATATAAGGTGGATTCGTTACAACAGCATCAAAAGACTGTTTTCCGTAGATTTCAGATGTATTACGGATATCTCCTGTTGTGACATGAATCTTATCTTCCAAATGATTATAGGCAATACTTCTGCGTGCCATATCAGCACTTTCTTCCTGAATTTCCAATGCTTCGTAAGAAGCAGCCTGCGTTTTTGCACATAGCAGAAGGGGAAGAATGCCGGTTCCTGTGCCAAGATCCAGTACACGTTGTCCTTTTGTGAGTTTAGCAAAAGAAGAAAGCAGGACAGCGTCCATGCCGAAACAAAACTTTTCCGGATTTTGAATGATCCGGTAACCGTTACGCTGTAGATCGTCAAGTCTTTCTCCGTCATGCAAGTAGTCCTGCTGTATCATAATCTTTTACTTAGTCTCCGTTTCTTTTTTCGAATTATTTACATTGCCTTTATGGGAGTAATAAGAATTCTTGTTGTTGTATTTCTTATAATTTCCTCTGGTTGCAGAGCCTGCGTTTTTGAAAGTATTATTGTTATGTGAATTCGTTTTTGTAAACGGTTCTGTATGCTCTGCATTATTATACTTCGCATTTTTCTGACCGGCATTTGGATAATTTTTCTTATAATTTCGTTTTTTATAATTGTCTTTGTTTTTATTCTCTTTATGCGGATTCTCTTTTGCAATATAATCTGTAGAAGAATCGTTTTTAGTTCGATTCTCTTTATACGGATTCTCTTTTGCAATATAATCTGCAGGAGAATTGTTTTTAGCTCTATTCTCTTTATTTGAATTATCTTTTGCAAAGTGATCGGCAGAAGAATGGTTTTTGTTTCGGTTATCTCTATATGATTTCTTTGAATGGTTGTTTCGGTGTGAATTCTTGGAAACAGCATTATCTGCCTCTTCTGCAACAGAATCTTCCAGATCTTTCTGTTCCAGATCTTCTAATTCTTTGATTGTTTTTTCATCAATCACTTCATCCGGTATAATCGGAGCAATTGGAATATTAGATGGACGGTTTCCTTTGTCAAAATTTAATTCATCTACGTCATATTCACGTACTTCTTTTTCTTCGTTATCTATGGTAACGATAACTTTAACACGTTGTTTTAATACGCTGACACTTTGTACTTCTCCTTCAAATCCGTCAATCGTACTGACCTGTGTACCAACATGCGGTAATGTTTTATTGAGGTATTCGTAAGCTTCCTCTTCGTTTTTCAGACAACACATAAGACGACCACAAACTCCTGAGATTTTAGCAGGATTTAATGACAGATTTTGCTCTTTTGCCATTTTGATCGATACCGGTGCAAAATCAGACAGGAAAGTGTGACAGCAAAGGGGTCTTCCACAGATTGCAATGCCTCCGATCATTTTTGTCTCATCACGTACACCAATCTGACGTAATTCAATACGGGTACGAAAAACAGCTGCTAAATCTTTTACAAGCTCTCTAAAATCAATTCGTCCGTCGGCTGTAAAGTAGAACAACAGTTTATTACGGTCAAATGTATATTCTGAATCAATCAGTTTCATTTCAAGATTGTGTTTTGTAATCTTTTCTAAGCAGATGTTATAAGCTTCTTTTTCTTTCTTTTCATTTTCGATACTTGTTGCATCATCTTGTGGTGTGGCGATACGCATAACCGGTTTTAATGGCTGTACGATCTTTTCTTTCTCGACTTCTTTTGGCGCTAGTACAACAGTTCCGTATTCTACACCTCTTGCGGTTTCTACAATAACATGATCGTTTTTCTTGATATCAAGATCAAGTGGATCAAAGTAATACACTTTACCCGATTTTCTAAAACGAACCCCTATAATCAATACCATAATCTATATAATTTCCTTTCTTTTTCGTCCGGTTTAATTTTCTTTTATTGTCAAAAGAAGTAATTCAATTGTTATATCAAAGTTGACATTAGCAGCAAGACGGACTTTTGCATTGTCGATCGCTTTGATAATGTTCTCGATCTTCTGATAGTTATGAATACAAGCCTGCTCGGAAATTGCTTTGTATTCTTCACGGTATAAAAGAATATTCGTATCTTTTGTAATCTTAAACATCAGAACATCACGATACCATAAAAGCATCAGATCAAGATAATCGTCCATTGAGGATTTTCTTTGTGAAAAGCTCTTAATCTGTTGCATGATTTCAGGAACATCCATTTTATCAATCTGTTTTAATAAAGAAAGTGTTTCAGCTTTCATTTCCTGAAAATTCTGGTCTGAAGAAAAATGAATTGCCTTTCCGACATTTCCCTGACAGAAAGCAGCAGCAATGTCTGCCTGATCTTCGTCCATCTGAAGGTTTTTGATCAGATATTCCTTGATCTCAGCTTTTGTCAAAGGACGTGTATTTAATGTAATACAGCGTGACTGGATCGTATTTAACAGATTTTTGGAATTTTCCGTAATTAATAAGATCACAGCATATTCCGGTGGTTCTTCAATTGTTTTTAAAAGGGCATTTTGTGCCTGTTCTGTCATTTTGTTTGCATCCGGGATAATGTATATTTTGTAAGCACTGCTATAAGGTTTGATCGTAATATCATTGATCAGTTGCTCACGGATATCATCTACACTGATGCTTGCTTTTTCATGTGTTACAAAGCGGACATCCGGGTGATTATTTGAGTCTGCCTGCTTGCAGGATTTACACACGCCACAGGCATCTCCCTGCGCAGAACGATTCTCGCAAAGCAGGGCTTTTGTTAAGGCAGATGCAAGTAAACGTCTGCCTGATCCTGTTTCGCCATTAATAATATAAGCGTGGGAAATATTTCCCTGTAAAATGCCATCTAAAAGATGTGTCTTAATCTGGTCTTGTCCGATTATATCTTTAAAATTAGCCATTATTACTCCAATCCGTGTATTCAAATATACACTTATTTACTTTATAAAAAACTGAATGTACAGTAGTGTACTGACGTTATATTTATCATAATATAAAGAAATGTATGTACCTGTTTTCTTTATTTGCATCAGGTAAAAATATCAAGGATCAAACCACGTATTTCATCAACCTTTTGCAAAATGGCAAGATGATCTTTCTCTTCTTCCAGAAGTTCCTCTGCAAGTTCGTCTAATGTCTGGTTGATCTGCTTGATAATTCCATATACACGATGCCGGCCTTTACGGTCAAGAAAATTTTCACGACTGAATTTATGGGAATGTGTAGAGATTTCATTAATAAATTCTTTGATCAGTTTGCGATACTGTTTCATATCGCGAACATCCATACGCTTGCTGATCCGGTTTCCCTGTTGTGTGATCTCTTCCATCATGAAGGCAAGCTGGGACTGTAGTTCATTTTCCTGCAGGTTACTGAGTAAAGCAAATCGAAAAGAGCCATCTGTTTCAGGAAGATTCGAAAGTGCATTTTGTTGTTGTATCTGTGCAAGATTAGTAACTTTTAAATCCACAGTTATCGCCTCCTTATCAATACTTATTTAAAAAAGAGCAGAGACTTCTTTCCAGATAGCATTGGCAATCTGATCTACGGACCGGTCTCCGTCAACGACAATAATTTTTTCTTTGTCTTTTAGCTGCTCAATCAGAGAAAGATAACGGTTTCTGACCTCTGTCAATCTTTCTTTTGTTTCAAAAAGTTCTGTATGAAAACGTCCTTTTGCCATACGTTCTAAAGATACTTCAGGAGTAACATCAATAAATATATGGCAATCAGGTTTGACGGTATCGTTTGCTACCGAATTCAGGCTCATCACCCAGTTTAATGGGGCGCGTACACTTTGGTAGGCATAATTGGATAATACATAGCGGTCACAGATTACATGAATTCCTTCGTCTAACTTCTGGCAAATGCCGTCTGTTTTATTAAAAAGATGATCCAGACGATCTGATGCAAAAAGGGCAGCCAGAGTGCGTTCATCTGCTTCGATTCTTTTTGTAAGACATTGACGAAGCATACATCCTACCGGACCGTCAGAGGGTTCACGGGTTTCATAACAGCGTGTTCCCTGCTGCTCGATCTTTTGTTTTAACAGTTCGATCTGTGTGCTTTTGCCACAGCCGTCAATTCCTTCAAAAGTTATAAAACGTCCTCTCATTTGTTAAAAATCTCCTGGTTTGATCTGGTTAAAAGTTGCCCCTTGTGTAGCATACATAAACGATAAAATGAAATTATCCGTCACAATGGGCGACAAGCGTGCAATGCTTGAATTTTAGAATTATTCTATCGTATAGATACTTTAATAATACGCTTTTTGGGGGATATTTGCAAGTTATCTGCTCCGGTATAGGCTGACAAAAAGTTCTAAAAAAATAAAAATGTTTTTATGAAATGATCTGTCTAAAAAAAGAGCCTTTGCTTCGTAGGTTTTCTGCCTATGTTGCAAAAGCTCTTTATAGATATCTATCCGATTTTCAGCTTGAACTTTTGAATGGCTCTATCGTCATCAATTTCAACTTTTTCCATTCGCGCACCGAGCTGATTCAGTTTGTGCTCAAAACATTCATAACCTCGCTCAATGAACTTGATCGAATCGACCGTTGAATAACCATCCGCCACCAATGCAGCTACTACTAATGCAGCTCCGGCACGCAAATCCGGTGCTGAAACAGCAGCTCCGGTAAATCCCGAAACGCCTTCGATAATAGCAACATTTCCTTCTACTTTTACATTTGCTCCCATGCGGGAAAGTTCATCAATATATTTAAATCTGTTCTCAAAAATACTTTCCGTAACGGTACTTGTGCCTTCAGAAAGAGCCAGAAGTGTTGCGATCTGAGGCTGCATATCTGTAGGAAATCCCGGATATGGAGAAGTTTTAACCTGTGTGTGGCTTAATCTGCCGGTTGCGGATACACGGACAGCATCATCAAATTCTTCGACTAATGCACCGATTTCCGTAAGTTTTCCGGTAATTGCTTCTAAATGCTTTGGAATGACATTTTTGATCAGAACATCGCCCCTTGTAGCGGCAGCAGCTACCATAAAAGTACCGGCTTCGATCTGATCCGGAATGATCGAATATTCACTTGCGTGTAGCTTTGATACACCGGTAATACGGATCTTATCGGTACCGGCTCCTTTAATATTTGCACCCATACTGTTTAAGAAGTTTGCTACATCTACAATATGTGGCTCTTTGGCAGCATTTTCCAATACAGTCTTTCCGTCTGCCATACAGGCAGCTAACATAATATTGATCGTTGCACCGACAGAAACAACATCAAGGAAAATGTGGTTTCCAACCAGATTTTCCGCAAAAGTGTCGATCATACCATGTTCAATGTTGACCGTAGCGCCAAGTGCACGAAATCCTTTCAAATGCTGGTCAATCGGACGGCTTCCAATCTCACATCCACCCGGTAACGCTACTTTTGCTTTTTGATATTTGCCCAGCAACGCACCGAGCAGGTAGTATGAAGCACGAATCTTACGAATGGAATCGTAATCAATCGTTACAGCTCCAATGGTACTACCGTTAATTTCTACCGCATGTGGGCTCAACCTGTTGACTGTAGCTCCGATCCCCTCAATTGCAGTCAATAAAACATTAATATCGTTTACATCAGGAAGATTGTCGATCAAAACCGTTTCATCTGTCATAATTGCAGCGGCAAGTATGCCTAAAGCAGCATTTTTAGCACCACCGATCGTAACCTCTCCACGGAGAGGAACACCGCCTTTAATAATATATTGATTTTCCATATTGCACCTCATAAAATCCAATTTCGCTCTCTTTTGTATATTGCATTAAAATTTATATAATATCTGTAAGTCCAGTCTGATAAGTCAAAATAAGTATCTCACTATTATAGTTTAAAATACATTTTATGGCAATTCGTGCACATAAAATGTATTGTGTCGCAGAAGAAGAATACATTTTTTTAACAAAAACCTCTGCATTTTGTCTCAATTGTCGAATGTGTTTCCTGCCTTTTGTAAAAATAAGCAAAAAACAACACATAACAATATTATAAACAAAACTTATGTTATGTCAACAAGAAAAAAGGTTTGTGACACAAAAGTGACAAAAATTCGTCTCCATCCTGTATGGCTGTTTTTGTTGTCATCATTTTTTTCTGTTTTCAAAGTATACAAAAGAGTCGATCGCATCAAAAATATCCTGAAAGGTTTCGCGTGGTGCGGCATCAATATACTTTTTGAGGATTTCCTGTTCGGCTGTTCCGTGATAGCGTCCATAGAAAATGTCAAACAGATTATGGCCTCTGACATATATTTTTATGTCTTCTATATGGTCTTTTATGTCTTGTTTATTTTTTATCCTGAAATTTTTTGTGCGCAGCAGCTTTTTGAAACTGTTCAATTTAAATAAGTAGTCTTTGTATTTTTTATAAAGAATATTGTAAAAATCTTCTTCGGAACGGATCACGCCGATCTTTTTCATAACGGATGGCTCTAAAAAGTAATTTTCAAAGGAATAATACTTTAAGATCAATACATTTTTCGGCTCAATCTTTGGCAGATTGCCTAAATCTTCTTTGGCCCGCTGGCTGTAATAGTTACAAAGCTGCTTCTTTAGGTATTTTGGGTTTTTTCCATCGCTGTCGCGGATCATTAAAAACTGATCTTTCAAATATAATTTATTGATGTACTTTAAGTTTGCGTACGTTTTAATATTTGTACAGCTATTAGTAGGAATGATCGTAATTCGCTGCAGTTTGCCGTCATCATCATAGATTTCGGAATAATATTTTTCTAAAAGCAGCGGCAGGCGGTTGCTATCCTGTTTGCCTTCTACAATAAAGACGAAGCTGACATTCATCAGATCATTTGCAGTATATCCAAGGTCATCTAAAATGACATCAATATCCGTATCCTGACGTGCGATAGTGTAATATTCTTCATCAAGAATGATTTCGCGGATCTGCTTTGTAGAAAAGTTAAAGATCAGATTCGGGGAGTGTGTTGTAAATAAAACCTGATTCTTCTTTGAAAGGCGGTAAAGAATTTCACTTGCTACCTTCTGGAGCTGTGGATGAAGATAGATTTCGGGGTCCTCGATCATGATAATGCAAGAAAGAGTATCTTCTTCTTCGATATAAGCCTCCAGAAAAGAAAGAGCATAAATACTTCTTAAGCCTTCACTAAGCAGATTGATCGAACCGACAGAACCACCACGGACTTTGTTACGTACTAAAGTATCAATATGGAGCAGACTGTCAATATCATAATTCATAACATATTGGATATCCTGTGATGGACTTGCATTCGCATGGAAATGTTCATTGACTTTTTTGGCAAATTCATTCAGGTTCGTATGAAAAAGTTTGTATTGTAAAAGTCGTGCTGTTTCAAAAAGAGTTAGTTCCTCCGGTGTTTTTTTGTTGATCAGTCCAATGCACTGAAAGCAGCGGTTGCAGGTTCTTGTCGCATCAAAAGTACATTGGTTGTCTTTGAGTTTTTGGAAAGATTCTTTGTCGTAAAAATTAAATACATCATTTTGTAATGCTTCTAAGTTTCGCGTCTGATCGATATGGTAGATTTTTGGAAAAACTTCTAATATATATGGATTGTTTTTTTGGAATCCATCGTCATAACGTACTTTCTTTTGTGGTGTGATAATGCAGGTAAAAGAAAGTACATTATCCTGAAAGGAAGGAAGTTTTGTGCAGAATTCCTGATACCATGCATCATAATCACGCAGCTTGTTTAATGTTCCTTTTTTGTGAAAATATTCGAGATCTTCCGTAGAAAATTCGATGTGCAAAGAAACTTCAATAGATGTGTTTGCGTCACGATACTGGTAATCTTCCACTTGGGTTTTACCGGCAGTTAATAAGAGTGCATCAATGATAGAAGTTTTGCCGGTGCTGTTTTTACCGACTAAGATCAATGCATTTTCAATGTCACAGATCTCAATATCGCGAATAGATTTGAAGTTGCGGATTTTTATATAGGTTATTTTCATAAGTGCTCCCTTTTATACCATGAATAGCATCAAAAACGCCGGTTCTTTGTATACCATTGTTAACAGGATCTGTTGCTATATAGTATATGAATCTGTTGCTGACATTGTCATAGTATATTTTATGACTTTGCTTTTCGTTTGTGTTCTTTCTTTTTTTTCTTTTTTTGAATGGAATATCCAAACTTACCGACCGGCTCTCCAAGCGTCAGATATGTTCCGTGCGAATAAGAGATCAGATTACTGTCGTTTAAATGAAATGTATTATGTTCATCTAGCAATGTATCATCTACATGAACAGCAACAACATCAGCAATAAACATATGATGCGAACCTAATTCCTGAATCTGCGAGACTTTGCATTCAATATTGACAGGTGATTCTTTGATCATCGGGCATAGGACCTGATCTGCTTTTTCTTTTGTCAGGTGACAATCGCTCCATTTATCATAGTTCCGGCCGGAACGGACACCGCAATAATCAGTTGCAAAAGCCAGATCTTTTGTCGTCAGGTTGATCACAAACTCTTTTTGCCTGCGGATCATGTCATAGGAATAACGTTCCGGGCGGACAGAAATCGAAACCATTGGCGGATTTGTGCATACAGTAGCTGCCCATGCAACAGTAAAAAGATTGGATTCACCATCAATATCACCACAGCTTATCAATACAGCCGGTAAAGGATAGAGCATGTTGCCGGGCTTAAAATTTATCTTTGCCATAGAGGGTAACCTCCTTTGTTTTTCTAAACATAATTATAACAAAAAAATAACAGATACGATACACTTATAATTAGATATACACAAAAAACAGGATGTGTGTTAAAATGAAAGATAATATGGAAATAAACTAAGATAGAGGATTGGATACAAAGAAGTCTGATCAGAGGAGAAACGGAGAGATAATTATGGCAAATTATTTGGCATTTGAATCTATGACAGAAGGATTGGAGAATAAAGTAAAACAGGATCTGAAATTCAAGACAGGAAATTTTTTGTGGAAAATTAAGTTTAATGTGCCTTTGGATCCTAAGACAGTCAATAATGTAAACCTGTATGTAACAACGATGAATATGTCGCCATTAAAGACGGCGATCCGTTATAATTCAATTGAAAATGAGATCGAGATCGAACCGATCGAACCATATGCACAGGATGAATCATATATTTTGAATATTACAACGAAAGTAACATCACTATCCGGTAAACCGTTAAAAAGTCCGGTTCAGGTACAGTTTAAGATTGGTGAATAGAAAGAATGAAAAAAAGAAAATACAGATGGTATAAGGTGCTGGATATAGCAAAAAGTATCAGTTTCGGAAAGAGAATGTTCCTTATATATATAATAGGGGGAATTATTCCTTTTGTAATTGCAACATTTTATATCAGTCAGCAGAGCCGTAATCTGATTCTGGAGCAGAATAAAAAAGCACAGCAGGAGGAGGTTGCCCTGATCGGCTCCAGTATAGAAGAATCTATGGAAGTTGCTACAGACGTAGGGAAACAGATCTATAGTGATGCGGCGGTCCGTAATATTATTACGAAGATCGCACAAAAGGAATATAAAGATACCGATGAGTTTACACAGGACTGTGTCAGCATGCAGTTTATTGATAAATATCTCGAATATTATAAGGAAGAGATTTATGATATCAAGATCTATGTAAAGAACAGAACGATCGCATCGAACCGGTATTTCAGCTATTCGGGTGGAGGGGATATCAAAAAGCTTAACTGGTATCTGCCCACCTGTTACCGGAATGGTGAGAGTTATTGGTCTTATTTCTTTGATGAGACAAAATCAGAAAATGTGATCCAGCTTACACGTAGTATTCAGGATTCTTCCGGTAAAACAATAGCTGTGCTTGCCGTACGCTTGAATCCCGAACGAACTGTGAAAAAAGTGATTAAACGAACAGACAATTCCGTATTGGTGTATGGCCCCGATGATGTGATCGCAACAAATTTTGAAATTACAAACGATAATGATTTTCTGATCGCAAATTTGAATTCTTATCGTAAAAATTTGGGAACTCAAAAAGTGGTTAATGGTATTAGTGAGTATCTGGTAACCTATCAAAAAATTTATCCTGATGATACGGGATCGTGTTATACGATCGTGCGAGTCCAAAGTTCACGAGCTTTACTGGTTGATTTTAATAAAACAAATCTGATCAGTATTGTTACAGTATTGCTCGGCCTTATGATGTCAATCTTTTTGATCCTGCTCTTTTCGAATCTGTTTGGGCATCGTATTAAAAAGCTGCGTGAACAGATGCATTTAGTCGCGGTAGGCAGATATAAGGAAGTAGAGCCGATCGATGGAACAGATGAGGCAGCTGAGCTGTACCAGGAGTTAGAACAGATGATGCAGGATATTCAAAAGCTGACAACCAAAGTGGTTGATGAACAGGTTCAGAAAGAAAAGCTGCATACCAAGCAAAAAGAAGTTGAATTTAAAATGCTTGCAAGCCAGATCAATCCCCATTTCTTATATAATACATTGGAAACGATCCGTATGAAAGCAAAGATTAACAAAGAACCTGAGATCGAAGAACTGGTAAAAAAACTTGCAAAGATCATGAGAAGAAATATACAGGTTGGTGATCAGATGGTCAGTTTGCAGTCAGAGATCACATTGATCGAAGATTATCTTGTAATTCAGAATTATCGTTTTGGAGACAGAATCCATTCAAAAGTTATTGTAGACGATAATGTTGATACTTCTATCATGGTCATCCCACTGATCATGCAGCCGTTTGTGGAAAATGCATTTGCACATGGTCTGGAGTCGAAAGAAAATGATGGCTATCTGGAAGTGCATGTTATGCAGAAAGAAAGAGATATTGAAATTCAGATTAAAGATAACGGTGCAGGAATGAATTATTATACATTAGGAAAGATTCGTAAAGCACTCAGAGAAGGAATTCATTCGGAAAATGATCATATCGGAATCAATAATGTGAATCAGAGAATTACCATATTATATGGCGAGCCGTATGGTGTATCGATCAGGAGTGAAGAGGGGAAAGGAACTTGTATTACAATCTGTTTTCCGGCAGAAATCCCACAAGAAATTCAAAAATACATCTAAAAATGGAAAAGATTGCATAACAGATACAAAAGTAACCATATCAGAAAAGAGTTTTTTGTGGAAAATACCATAAAAAACTCTTTTTTAAATGCAAAAGTGAAATAATGTGGGTAAACATGTCAAAAAAATAAGGTTACTTTTGTTGATTTTTATGGTATACTCAAATACAGGCATGAGAATGTCATTATGTTGAGTAAAAATAAGAGGAGGAAATGGTAATGAGAAAATCATTAAAGAAAATCGTTTCAGCAATTACAGCCGGTGCTATGGCTTTAGCTCTTGGCGTAACAGTGATCCCTTCCGTAGCATTTGCAGCAAATGATCCTACGAAAGAGGCAATCGCACTTGGTAAAAAGGATTTTGATCCAAATGGAGAGTACAATGCATACTTTATGTTCCAGGCAGATGGATGTTGGGTATTCAGAGATCCGTTCTTCAAGAAGGAAACCGGTATCGACAATGCAAACTGGGACAAGATGCTTACTACATTAGATGTAGAAGAAGCTAAGCCTGTTGATGGTCAGATCACTGACGTTAAGATCAAAGGTAATGGTACATATACAGTTGGCGTTAAAGGATTAAACGGATGCGTTACAAACGATGGTAACACACATGTTAAATTCGTAGGTGTATCTACAGATATCCCTTCTAATGACACTGTTAAGATCACAAATGTTAAGACAAAGATTGATGGTATTACAAAATTAACACAGGACAATGCCATTATTGATGAAGAAGCAGAAGATGCTCCACATACACTTTGCTTTAACACAGCTAACACATATAGAAATACAAAGGAATTAAAGACGGAGTTCCAGATTCCTAATGATTCTGTGGAAGTAACATTTACTGTTTCCGGTTTTGCGAAGGACGATCCGGATGCAAAAGAAGCTACTCCTACACCGGCAGCAAAGTCAAACGATAAGAAAGATGACAGCAAGTCAAGTGTACCGGTTATTCCAATCGTAGTAGTTGTAGCTGTCGTTGTAGTTGCAGGTGTTGTAGTTGTTGTAACTTCAAAGAAAAAGAAAAAATAATTCATTCTGACAGAGAATGATTGAGGAGATCTTGAGATGAGATTTGAAATACAATCTCATCTCTTTTCCTCTTTTTTTCATGTCTAAATTGTTTTTACGTTTGTCTGCATATTCTCTGTATGATTTCATAATAAAAAAGAAGTGCGAACAAACAGTTTAAAAAGTGTGAAAAATATGTGTATTTTCAATCCATAAATTATGGTATTTTTAAAATGCACTTTTTGATAAAATAATAGTAGAAAAGTTCTATTCGTTTTTTTGAAGCGAAGACTGAAATACAAAACAAGGAGGTCATTATGAAAGAAGAAATAACCGAGAAGAAAGGGACGTTAAGCAGTCTTTGGATTGTGCAGCGTGTGATTGCCGTACTTGTGATCGTCATGGCATTCTTCCCAATCGCTAACCCGGCTAAGATCTGTGGTTTGGTTAGTGACAAGATTTCATTATTTACATCAGCTATTTCTTATAACAGTCTTATTAGTGACTGTGCGAGAGCATTTCGTATGAATTGGGTTGATGAGACAACATTCGTAGTTACTTATATTGGTGCGGTGATCGCGGTACTTGGTATCGCGGCAACAGGTGTTGGTGTTTGTACATCAATGGGTAACAACAAGCTTCAGAGATTTGGCTTAAAATTCTCTATTATCGGAGCAATTGCAGAAGTAGTTGGATATGCAGTTTGTTTCGTAGGTTACATTTTGGTTCGGGATACAAATCGTGTGGAC
Source organism: Jutongia hominis (assembly GCF_014384965.1). Lineage (GTDB taxonomy): Bacteria > Bacillota > Clostridia > Lachnospirales > Lachnospiraceae > Butyribacter > Butyribacter hominis. The sequence goes on along the minus strand of NZ_JACRSW010000030.1, from coordinate 122,128 downwards.
AAAGTTGCACCTTCTATGCCGGTTGGTGTATTTATCTTCGGCGGAATCGCTGCTTTGATTCTGATACTTTCTTTGGTATTATTTGTTAAGACTCCAAAGGCACTGCCTGGTGAGAAGTTTGAGATGGAATCAAAGTACAAATTATTCCTGATGTTCCTTCCGTTTGCAATCCTTGGTTTCTTATTCTGCTACCTTCCTCTTTATGGATGGAGATACGCATTCTTCGATTACAAGTCAGGTGGAACGCTTTCATCAGACAACTTTGTTGGTCTTAAATGGTTTGCTTACTTATTTAAGAACTCTGCAACAAGAAATGATGTTATCAACGTTATGAAAAACACATTGGCAATCAGTGGTTTAAATATCATCACAAGCTGGATTCCTATGATCTTCGCTGTATTCCTTTGTGAAGTCCGTAACATGAATTTCCGTCGTTTTGTACAGGCGTTTACAACAATCCCTAACTTCATTTCATGGGTACTTGTATATGCCGTAGCGCTTTCTATTTTCTCAACAGATGGTTTCATTAACACATTTGCAAAAGAGGTTGGTTTGATGTCACAGAATGCGCCAGGTCATAACTACCTGATGGGTAACTCCTTCACATGGGTTAAGATGTGGGGCTGGGGTACATGGAAAGGTGTAGGCTGGAGCGCAATCATTTACATAGCAGGTATTTCCGGTATCGACCAGTCATTGTATGAGGCGGCTACCGTGGATGGTGCGGGACGTTTCCAGAAGATGCGTCATATCACTCTTCCGGGTCTGCTTCCAACATTCTTCGTGTTATTGTTAATGGCTATTGCCGGTATTCTCAGTAATGGTCTTGACCAGTACCTCGTATTCGAAAACGCTGAGAACAGAGAGTCTATCCGTGTATTAGATTTATACGTTTATAAATTAGGTATTGGTAATGGTAGTATTCCATTATCTACTGTAGTAGGTATGTTCAAATCTGTAATCAGTGTCGTTTTACTGTTCGCCGCAAATGGTATGTCAAAACTGCTTCGTGGCGAGAGTATCATATAGGAGGTGAAGAAAAATGGCAAAGACAGCACAGGAAAAGCTTGATGCTAAGAGAGAAAAAGCATATTACAAAAAGCATAAAAAGATGTACCGTACTAAGCCGGGCGATGTGATCTTTAACATCTTTAACTATATTTTCTTCTCAGCATTTACACTTACATGTATTTTCCCATTCTACTATCTGTTTATCAACACGGTATCAGATAACGAATTGGTAAAAAGAGGTTTGATCAACTTCTATCCAAAGGGATTTAACGTTGATAACTATATTGCGTTACGTGAGGTAGGTGATCTTGGTACTTCCTTTATCGTAACCATTTCAAGAACATTGATCGGTACAGCACTCATGGTAGTTGCTTCCGCTTTCGTAGGTTACATCGTAACAAAGCAGGAAATGTGGCACAGAAGTTTCTGGTATCGTTTCCTCGTTATCACTATGTATTTCAATGCCGGTCTGATCCCTTGGTATTTGAACATGGCATTGTTAGGTTTGACAAAGAATTATTTAGCTTACATCATTCCTACGATCGTAGCTCCGTATAATATTATTCTGGTTAAGACGTATATAGAGTCCATACCGGCAGAGCTTGAAGAAAGTGCCTTTATTGATGGTGCTTCTTATATGGTAGTGTTCCGTAAGCTGATCTGGCCTTTGAGTAAACCGATTCTTGCTACAATCGCTATTTTCGGTGCAGTAGGACATTGGAACTCATTCCAGGATTCTTTGATCCTGATGCAGGGTAATGAAAAGCTCTTTACATTGCAGCATAGATTGTACAACTACCTGAACCAGTCATCAAACCTTGGTACTTTGATGAGTCAGGGTGGAACAGCAGCACAGCAGGCTATGGAGCAGGCATTGAACTCTAAGGTTATTAAGTACACGATTTCCATGGTATCCGTTATTCCTATCTTCTGTGTATATCCATTCATGCAGAGATATTTCGAAAAGGGTATTATGTTAGGTGCTGTTAAGGGTTAATGTACTCGTAACATTATTAAAATTAAAATATTGGTCACAGCAGAGTGTAAACTGCTGTGACTGTAAAATGAATCTATTAAAAATGCATTTTCTTGAGAGGAGGAAAAAATAATGCGTAAGAATTTTACAAAAAAAGCAACTTCTATGCTTTTAGCAACAAGTATGATCGTTGGAAGTACATCTTTCTTGGCAGGATGTGGTTCTAAGAAAAGTGAGATTGTTACACTTGATGTATACAGTCAGTTAGCAAACTATTCAGGTGTCCAGACAGGTTGGATCGCTGATATCTTAAAGGACAAGTTCAAAGTTAAATTAAATATTATTCCTGATGGTGACGGTGTTTACGAGACACGTATGGAAGATGGTAACTTGGGTGATATCGTGGTTTGGGGTAATGACAGTGATAAATACCCAACAGCGGTAAAGAATGGTCTTTTATATGACTGGAATGAAGATAATATCTTAAAGGATTATGGTCCATATATTAAAAAGCATATGCCTGATGCGATTAAGAAGAATCAGGAATTAACTTCTACTATTACAAATGGTGCAAAAGATACTCTTTATGGTTTTGGTCATAACGTAGCTACTTCAAGTGAAGATCATGAATCATTCTTCTATACATGGGATGTTCGTTGGGATCTCTACAAGAAATTAGGTTATCCTGAAGTTAAGAATTTAGACGATTTCGAAACATTAATGAAAAATATGGTAAAAGAGTGTCCGACGGATGACTCTGGTAATAAGACATATGCTGTTTCATTATGGCCTGACTGGGATGATGCAATGGTTATGTATGTTAAAGCTACAGCTACTGCTTACTATGGTTATGATGAGTTAGGCTGTGGATTATATGATCCTCAGAATGGTAAGTTCCATGATGCATTAGAGAAGAATGGTCCATACCTTCAGATGTTAAAATTCTATAACAACTTATATCAGGATGGATTAATAGATCCTGACTCAATGACTCAGACATATGATAAGATGATCGAGAAAGTACAGAATGGTGGAACAATGTTCTCTATCTTTAATTATTCCGGATCATTAGCTTATAATAAGAAAGCTCATACAGAAGCAGGTAAGATGATGAACTGTATGAAACCTTCGGAAGCCACACCAATTGTTTATGGTATGAACCCACAGGGTGGAGATCGTATCTGGTCAATCGGTGCTACAACAGAATATCCTGAGTTATGTATGGAAGTTATCAACTACTTCTGTACTCCGGAAGGTCGTCTTACAATGGATTACGGTCCTAAGGGCGTATGCTGGGATTATGATAAAGAAGGCAACACATACTTCACTGATTTAGGTAAAGAGTGTCACAACAATAAACAGACTAAGATTGGTAACGGTCATAAGGGTACTTTCCAGGATGGTACATTACAGATTGTAAACACTACATGGTCTGTAGATGCTTCTAACCCGGATTCAAACGGTGAAACATACAACTCAGATAACTGGAAGAGCAACCTTTCAGCAGCTTCAAGTGATATCGAGAAAGATTGGCGTGATAAGACCGGTGCTACAGGTGTAAATGATTACATGGAGAAAAGCAAATATGTCGTAGCTCCTGGTACATCTTATACAAAGAGCGAAAAGTCTGATGAGTTAAAGACAACATGGTCACAGGTAACTGACGAGATCAAGAATGGTTCTTGGAAAGCTATCTACGCTAAGACAGATGCTGCATACGACAAGATCGTAAACAGCATGATCAAGAAGTGTGAGCAGTATGGTTACAAAGAGTGCGTAGATTGGTCTACAAACGAAGCTAACAGACGTAAGAGCTTAGAAGATGCAATCACATCTAAATAATTAAAAAATGATAATATGACGGTAGGGCTGTTCCATATGAACAGCCCTATTTCATAAATTAGAGAAAATAATGTTAAAACAATAAGAGAGTGCATACGATCATTTAAAAGATGATAGTAGCAAATGCACAGAAATGGATATAGAAATGAGTAGTTTTTTTTCGATTGACAGTCCCTTTTATAAGTTTATGAACAGATTGCTTGATATGCTCAAGTTAAATGTAATGTGGCTTCTTTGCAGCGGAGTTGCAGCAAAGTTTATCATAGAAGGAATCATTGTCTTAGCCGGCTTTGGTTCTTACCGTGTGTTTAGCTGGATCCCGCTTCTTTTGATCGGTCCGGCAACAACAGCCGCATTTTCCATTACCCTGCGGATGGTAGATGAAGAAGAAGGATATATTGCAAAACCTTTTTTGAAAGCATATCGTGAGAACTTCAAAGATGGAATGATCCTTGGTGTGATCACATTGATCGCTGTGTATGCATTGTATCTTGATTTTCAGTTCTATGGAGCCGCAAAAAAAATCGGTTATAGTACAACAGGATACATGATCATTGGAATCGTTGCCGGTTTTCTGGCATATATGCATATTGCTTATGCATTTGCTTTGCAAGCAAGATATGAGAATTCGATCATTAATACAATGCGTAATTCATATTCGATCCAGATGAAGTATTTTCCAAAAACAATTTTTCTGTTTGTCGTTTTGTTAGTGGAATATTTTGTAATTACTTTTAGTGCAACTACAAAATTGTTAGGTATATTAGTTGGTCCGGCATGTGTATTTTTGACGATCAGTGGATTTGCAGGACAGGCATTCCGATTGATCGAAAATGAAAATGAAGAGCGGGAAAACCAGACGGAAGATACTGACGAAGAGACGGAAGAGGTGTATGAGGATACAGACGAATCCGATGAGGAAGAGGAAATTGACTCAGATGAAACAACAGAGGAATATTTAGAAGAGAACGACTCAGAAGATTGATTTGTTGTCAGAGTAATTTGTGGAAAGTAGAATCGGGACTTTGTTTGGCTTCATGGAGACGAAGAGGATTTTAATAAATAGCAAATTGCCGGAAGGTTGAGAGTCAGATTTCTTTGTAATGATATTTTGTCATTCATGAATTTACAATAAGAGACACCTGGTTTCTATTTGTGTTATGGACTGACCTTTAAATGTTAGATTTTGGTCTGACTTTTTGGGGGGCAGTATATAGGAATAGAATTCGGGTGTCTTTTTTCATGGAATAGGAAACTGCTCGTACAGTGGTGGTGCACCAACAAGAATTGCTTTAGCAATTCTTGGAGTGCAAAGCGCTGGCTTTGCACTTTTTTAAAGCAAAGATATTTGATCTATGGTTTTAATTTTTCAAGTTCTGATCGATCAATTCCCATAATGTTTAGAATATCATTAAAACTAACTGTTTGAAATTCACTATTATATTTGCAAAAGATTTCATTTAATTCGGAATGAAATTTCTTGTAATACGATTTATTAAGCAATATTTTAAGGTAAAGAATGGCAACAAAAATACGTCTGTTATTATAATTTGTTATGTTATAATAATTGGCAATATTAGCTACACGAATATTTTTGTAATCAGAGTTATAAAGACGCTCACCATGGGCACATTGATTTCTTACTAAGTATGATTACCTGCCCCTGATTGTCTTTACATAAGAACAGATCTTTATAACCATTTATTGCATTATAATAATTTTCTTGTTCTAAAAATCGTTTTGGTCTGCCATCTGTTGGAACAATCATTCCTCTGCTGCGTAATATGGTTAGTTGTTGGTTAAATGTTTTAAATTCTTTCAGCTTTTGTACTTCCTATTAAAAAAAATGGCCAGGGCGTCGTACGCTTCCTGACCTAATCTTATGCTGCTATTATATTCGCATACTTATATTATGTCAATATTATCAGATGATATTTTTCTATAGTTATTAAGATTTATTAAAACGAAAGTAAAAAATCCATATATTGAATGAATGTAGGAGGACATACAATAACATCACCGGCTACTGTTTCGCGTGTGCTTAATAACCCTAATTATAAATGTTCTGTAGAGGGGTTGAGAGAAAAGATCTGGATTCGGTCAAGGACCGGATCGAAACGGACATCTATGATCAGTTAAAGAGAATCGAAGAAGATGTTATCGACTTGCATTCGTATTTGTAATTTCCGATTATTGATCGCTAGATCAGATGTAAAGTAGTTCTAATCTGCATTTTGGTGTCATATACTGTTACTATCAATATAAGGATGGGGGCAGATTCCTATGTCGAATACCAAAATAGTCGTCTTACGTTCCAAAGAGGTGATCACAGCCGCAATATTTGTTGGTATTGCCGTGATCGTGCTTTTTGTACTTCTGGGCTTTCTTTTCACAGGAAAGAATGACTCTAAGACAACGGCACAAAGCAGCGGAGATCAAAAATATGAAGCCGGTGTTTATACGAAAGAATTGACGATTGGAGACAGCGTAGTGAATCTTCAGTTATCATTGGACGAAGACCGGGTTAAGGCAGTGGAATTTGTAAATCTGAGTGAAAGCGTAGAAACGATGTATCCTTTGATGCAGCCAACGGTTGAAAAGCTGTCAAAGCAGCTTGCAGCCGGAAAGACGATGGAAGAGATCGTGGTATCAGAGGATACGCAATATACGGAAAAAATTTTGGTGGAAACGGTAAGCGAGATGTTAAAGGAACATACGAAGAATTAGGAATGCAGGGAAGGAGAAATAAATGAAAAATACTTGCTTGTAATGTTTTGTAATAGTATACTATTTTTATATTCTTTTTCAGAAAAAGTACTCTGAAAAGCAAAAGAAGGAAAAATGGCGAAAAAAATGTAAAAAATTAAATTGTCAGACAATTACCTGCAATTGCGTCTGAATTGTGCCCCCATTTTATGCGTGTTCCGAGAGGGTACCGTAGAAATGGAGTAAGCCCGACAAAGGGCATTATTTGGCAGCACATATGTGCTGCCTTTTTTCTATGGAGATATTTTTTCAGGTATGATAAAATAAAATAGTATTTTTTCAGCACAACATTGCGGTGTTGGAACAAGAAAAAAGGGGAGCTTTTGAAATCTTTGGCAAAAGATAAAAGCTTTGCTTCCAGAGTCGGCATAAATATACAACAGTAGCAGATTCAGGGGTGTCACTGTAAAGTGTATGGAGATATCTGCGGGACGGAGAACAGAATGGGGAAAAACAAAATAAGGGCTAAAGGAACAAAGATGGGGAATACAAAGAAACATTGGAACATTCGGACAAAAATCATGGCAGGCATGATCATATGTGTTTTGATCGTTATGAATCTGATAGGATGGAGCTTTATTATTCAGGCAAGAAACACAATGCTGGAACAGTGTAAAAAGACAGCTAAAAGTTCGGCAAAGATTGCAGCAAAAAGAATAGATGGTGATCTTTTAGAACAGATCAAGAAAGGTGACGAAGGAACGGATCATTATAAAGAAATGTTAGAACAGCTGCAGGTATTTCTTGCCGGTGATGATATTAAATATATCTATACGATGAGAATGGATGATAATAAGCTGGAATTTGTCGTTGATGCAGATACAAAAGATGGAGCGGCGATTGGCGAAGAATATGAAATTTATGATGAGATTGCAGATGCTTTTAAAGGAAATGTTACTGTTGACCGTGAAATGACATCCGATGAATGGGGTGACTTTTACAGTGCATTTGCACCGGTTTATAACAGCTCAAAACAAATTGTAGGGATTGTCGGTGTGGATTGTTCTGCATCAGCGATTCGGACGCAGCAGAATACATTTATAAGACAATTTATATTGATTGGATTTGCAGGTCTTATAGTCGCCATTGTGCTTTCTTTGATCATTAGCAGGGTTTTGTCAAGAAGTGTCAGTACGATAGCCGGAAAAATGAGCGAGCTTGCGATGAAGGAAGGCGATCTTACACAAAAGATCCATGTAAAGTCAAAGGATGAAGTAGGGGACATTGCAAAAAGTCTGAATGTGTTTTTAGAAAATTTGCGTGAGATTGTTCAAAATATAGGAACAAATGAGCATAAACTTTTGGAAAATGCAGAACATGTCAATGATATTGTAGTTTCTTCTGCAAACGAAGTGTCGCAGGTAAATGTAGTCATGAATGAAATGGGTGATAATGTTCTTGAAATGAGCGACCTGGTTCATAAGATCGCTCAGAATGCGAAGAACAATCATGATAAGATATCTTCTGTTATGTCAGAGACAAAATCTAAAACAGAGTATATCAACCATGTGGGTGAGAAAGCACAAAAGCTGGAAAAAGATGCAATATCTGCTAAAGAGCACATAGAAAGTGCACTAGACAGGATTGGACAGACATTGGAAGAAAAGATAGCAGGATCTAAAGATGTAGAACGTATCAGTGAGCTTACTGATCAGATATTAGAAATTGCTGATCAGACCAATCTGCTTGCACTGAATGCGAGTATAGAATCAGCAAGGGCAGGAGAAAGTGGAAGAGGATTTGCGGTAGTAGCCGGTCAGATTGGGAAGCTGGCAGAGCAATCATCAGAAACAGCAGAAGAAATCCAGACATTAAATGCGTATATTATAAATGTCGTGGATCAGTTAGCAGAAGCATCCTTTGAACTTTTGAACATGGTCAAAGGAAATGTCATGTCTGATTATGATGTTTTGGTACATACCGGAAAAGAATATGCAAATGATGCTAATGGATTTAGAGAATTAATGACAGTTTTTGAAGAGCATATTAATGAAATTCAGCAAAGCATGAATCGGATCAATGAATATGTAGATCAGATCATGAATGGATTTGATAAGCAGAAAGAAGAGGTGCTGAATAATTCTGAGCATATATCACAAATGGATGAAGAATTCAAAGAAATTGTGAATGCAGTACAGGATAATAAAGAAATTGTGGATGAATTAGAAAAAATAATCAAACAATTTAAAATATAGATTTTTTAATCATTAAACACAGATCGTGTGTTTTTTACGATATAGGTCATTTAATGGTCTTAAATCCTGACAAGTTAAAAGATCAAAACAGCAGATATACAAACATGTCATTATATATCAAAAATCTATCTTGAAATTTTTCGTTCAGAAGATTCCGAGAGTACATAAAACAACAAAGGGGAAATTATGTCATTACAATTTATTTTTGGGGGATCAGGTAAAGGAAAAAGCTATTATTTACAGCATTTCATTTCAAAGGAAGCGAAGCTTTTCCCGGAGAGACAATATTTGTTCGTTGTGCCGGAGCAGTTTACGATGCAGACACAAAAAGAACTGATCGCGATCAGCGATGAAAAAGGTATTATGAATATTGATGTGCAAAGTTTTCTGCGATTGGCATTTCGTGTGCTTGCCGAAACAGGAACAGCAAGTATGCCGATACTGGATGATATGGGCAAGACCATGATCTTAAAAAAAGTGCTTGCTAATCTGGAAGAAGAACTTACTTATTTTGGAAGAAATATTCATAAAAAGGGTTATGTGCTGGAGATCAAATCCTTTGTATCGGAATTGATGCAATATGGAGCGGATGAGACAGTTGTAGAAGAAATGATCCAAAAAGCCGACAGGCAGCCGGTACTTCGTCAGAAGCTTACCGATATTAAGAAGATCTATAAAGCGTTTGTCGAATATTTATCGCAGAATTATATTACTTCCGAAGAAATCTTAACGGTGCTTACGAAAGTAACAAAAGAGTCAGAGATTTTAAAAGACAGCGTGGTTTGTCTGGATGGTTTTACCGGTTTTACACCGACACAGTATCAGTTCATTGAACAACTGCTTTGTGTTGCACGAAAAGTATATATATCCGTAACGATCGCACCGGGAGAGTCTGTTTTAAAAGTGGGAGCAGAGCATAAGCTTTTTCATATGAGCCAGAAGACGATCTGCCGGCTACGCAAACTCGCCAAGGGGCATCGTGTAGAAGTGGAGGAAGATATCTGGGTTGGAGAGGATTTCGAAAAGACACGTTTCGCTATGGCACCCGGAGTACGTGTATTAGAAGAGCAGCTTTTTCGTTATCCGTTTTCGCCATGCCACGAAAAGGTAGAAGATGTTACGATCCATGTATTAAAACAGCCGGAAGAGGAAGTTGCGTTTGCCGTAGAGCAGATTAGCAACCTGCTTCGAAAAGAAGACTGCCGTTACCGGGATATTGCTGTGGTGGCAGGAGATCTCGAAGTGTATGGAAAACTTGCAAAAGAACTTTTTGCACAAAATGAGATTCCCTGCTTTGTGGATCAGAAGAAAAGCATTCTTTTGAATCCTTATGTAGATATGCTAAGTGCAGTGATCGACATTTTTCTGACGAATTTTGAGATGCAAAAAGTGATCCGTTTTGAGAAAAATCTTTTTTCGACAGCCAGCTTAGAGCAGTGCAACCTGTTGGATAATTTTCTTCGTGCAACGGGAATCCGTGGATATCGCAAATGGTGTGAAGTCTGGGATCCTAAGTGGGCTTTTCGAAACCTTTCGAAAGAAATGCATGCAGCACTTAATGTTACGTTAGATACCATACGTCAGGAGACTTTGGATCAGCTTGGCGGACTTTACGAACAGATCGGACGCGGAAAGCATACGGTCAGGGAATATGCACAGGCTTTTTGTGAATGGATGGAAGAAGAGAAACATTATCTGAAGATTCAGGAAATGGTTGAAACATTTACACAACAGGGAGAACGTGACCTTGCAAGAGAATACAGCCAGATTTACGAAATTGTTTTAGGTGTTTTTGAGCGTTTAGTTGAGCTTTTAGGTGACGAAGAAATGAATCTTCGTGAATTTAAAGAAATCATAGATACCGGATTTAGTGAGGCTCGTATCGGACTGATCCCTCCGGGAGTTGACCAGGTTGTCGTGGGTGATATGATCCGTACCCGTCTTGCAAATATCAAATATCTTTTCTTCCTCGGAATGAATGACAATAATGTTCCAAAGAGCGGAAGTCATGGCGGCGTTCTTTCGGATTCGGAACGGCTTTTCCTTGCACAGGAAGAATTTGAACTGGCACCGACGGTAAGAGAAAACGTCTATATGGAGCAATTCTACCTGTATCTTAATCTGACAAAACCATCGAGACATTTGTATCTGACATTTTGTGAATCGGGAAACGATGGCAAAGCTTTGAATCCTTCGTATATGATCGACAAAGTACAAAAGATCTTGCCGAAAGTTTCGATCCGTGTCGAGGACAGAAGGCAGGATGACAGTTATCTGCTTGGTACAAGCTTTGGAAAAGAATATCTGATACAGGGATTGCGAAACAGAGAAGATCAAACGGTACCGGATAAATGGAAAGAAGTATTTGCTTTCTATAACAGAGATCCTAATCGAAAAAAAGAACTGGAAGATCTGATAGAAGCTGCTTTCTATCGGGAAACCGAAACGAAACTTTCGAAAGAAGCAGTAAGGGCTTTGTATCATAATATATTGACCGGAAGTACATCGCAGTTTGAGCGGTATGCCGCCTGTGCATTTTCGTATTTTTTGCAATATGGACTTCATTTGCGGGAGAGACAGGAACATCAGGTAGAATTTTTTGATATCGGAAATATTGTACATGAGGCATTAGAGCTTTATACCAGACAGTTGATCACAGAGAAGAAAAAGTGGCAGGATATCAGCGAAAAAGAACAGCATGTTCGTGCAAACCAGTGTATTAACAGCGTTGTGGAACGATATCGTGAAGGAATTTTATATGATACCGAGCGTGATACCTACCTGATCAACCGTTTACGGAGAATCCTGCATCGAACGATCCATACGATCACAAAGCAGATGGAAGCAGGTTCTTTTGATACGGTAGATAGCGAAGTTGGATTTGAATTACTTAAAAATGTTTCGGAAACGAAAGAGCCGGATCTGCTTCGCCTGATCGGAAGAATTGATCGTGTTGACCGTATGGAAGAAGAGGGTTCTTTGTATGTTAAGATTGTAGATTATAAGACCGGGAAAAAGGCATTATCGTTATCGGATCTTTATTATGGATTGCAAATGCAGCTTATGATCTATTTGAAGGCGACTGTCGAAGAGACACAAGAAAAGACCAAAAAACTTGTCGTTCCGGCTGCTGTTTTGTATTACAACATTGATGATCCGATGGTTGAGACGATGAAGCAGGATCAGGAACAGATCAACAATGAAATATTTAAGCAGCTTCGTATGGAAGGGCTTGTTAATGAGGATGATCCGGTCTTGCCGGCATTGGACCATTGTTTTGAAAGCGAAGAAGGCACATTGCCTTTGGATGTCAGTTCCGATATTATACCGGTTGCAACCGATAAGAAGGGACAGTTAAAGAAAGCGTCTAAAACATTGCAAACAAAGGATTTTGAGACCTTAATGCAATTTACCGATAAGAAGTTAAAAGAGATTCATGATGCGATACAGCAAGGTGAGATTTCAATAAATCCATACCGGAGAAATGATGCAAGCGGTGAAACAGCGTGTCAGTACTGCCCGTATCACAGTGTTTGCCGTTTTGATATCAAGATACCGGGGAATCATTATCGTGTCTTTGACAAAATGACAGAAGATATGGTGCTTTACGAGGCAGCAAAAAAGATCAATGGGGAAGAAAAAGAGGAAAATAGTAAAGAGCAGGATCTTTTGCAGCAAACCGGGAAATTAGAGAAAGGTGGTGAAAAATAGAATGGCAGAAACAAAATGGACGAAGGACCAGCAATTAGTCATTGATCTGCGGGACCGAAATATTTTAGTTGCAGCGGCAGCAGGATCGGGAAAGACGGCTGTTTTGGTCGAAAGGATCATTGAAGAGATCACCGAAGAGAAAAAGCCAAAAGACATTGATAAACTTTTAGTCGTAACATTTACGAAAGCGGCAGCGGCAGAAATGCGAACACGTATCGGAAATGCGTTGGAACTGCGGATAGAAGAAAATCCGGATAATGAACATATCCAAAAGCAGGCAAGTTTATTGCATCTGGCACAGATTACAACGATTGACAGTTTTTGCCAGTCTATTATTAAGAACTACTTTCATATTATCGATCTGGATCCGGTCTTTACGGTTGGCGATGAGACAGAACTCGGATTGATGAAGCAGGATGTACTGGAGGAAGTTTTAGAACAGAATTATGCCAGAGCAAAAGAGGAAAAGGATGATGCATTTTTGGCATTTACGGACATTTTTGCGACAGGGCGTACGGATCATGAGATAGAAGAGCTGGTACTCAATCTGTATGAAGCATCCCGAAGTTTTCCGTGGCCGTCAGAATGGTTAGATGGCATTCCGGAAAGTTATGCTTGTACGGATATAGAAGAGTTTGAGCAGTCCGCATGGATGAAGAGTCTTATTGCCTATCTTAGAAAAACGATAAAAAGCTTTTTGAATATTGCATACAAAGCATTACAAATATGTGGTGCAAGTGGTGAGCTTTTTGAGTATTCACCTGCGATCGAAGCGGATATTCAATATTTAGAACAGCTGTCAGAAGCGAATTCTTATCATGCATTCGCCACTCTTTTAACGGGCAGTAAAGAAAGAAAACAGCGGCTCAAAGCGATACGAAATGTTTCGGATGTCGAAAGTAAAGATGCTGTACGTGCCTATCGTGATCTTTATTGGAAAAACGGAATTGACGAGATTGTAGATAAATTCTTCTTCCAATCAGAGGAAATGATGTTTGAAGAGATGCAAAGCATGGCAGCGCCGGTGGCTCAGCTTGTTAAGCTTACGAAAGAATTTTCGGAGGCATTTTCTGCGAAAAAGAGAGAAGAAGGAATCGTAGATTTTGCAGATATGGAGCATTTTGCACTTCAGATTCTGGTCGATCACAGAGATGGCGGTGCGTACGCAAGCAAGACAGCATTGGAATTGCAAGATTATTATGAAGAAATTCTGACAGATGAATACCAGGACAGTAACTATGTGCAGGAGCTTCTTTTGAGCAGTCTGTGCTGTAATGCGGATGAAAATATGTTAGAGGAAGATTTTATCAGTCGTCCGGACCGCGCACCATATCTTTTTATGGTCGGTGATGTTAAGCAGAGTATATACCGTTTCCGACAGGCAAGACCCGATCTTTTTCTGCATAAATATGAGAAATATGCGACCGGAGAGAGCGTCTGCCGGAGGATAGACCTGCATAAGAATTTCCGAAGCCGTGCAAGCGTGCTGGAAGCCGCTAATTATATTTTTGAACATATTATGACGAAGGAACTTGGCGGGATCTGTTATGATGAGCAGGCAAGTCTTGTGCCGGGAGCGGATTTTGGAGAATGCAGCGAACGGACAGCGGATCTGACAGAGGTACTTCTTTTTGATCAGGAGAATGACCAGGCGGCGGTTTTTGATAAAAAGGAGTTTGAAGCAGCAGGCATCGGGCAGAAGATCAAGGAACTGGTACAGGGAGATGATCCTTTGTTTGTCCGTGATAAAGATGGATACAGAAAAGTACGGTTTGGTGACATTGCCATTCTGCTCCGCAGTATGACAGGCTGGAGTGAGAAATTTATCGAAGTATTAAATGAAATGGGAATTCCTGCTTTTGCAGATACCAAGACAGGATATTTTACAAGCATGGAAGTAGAGACGGTGCTCAACCTACTTCATGTGATCGATAATCCAAGACAGGATATTGCGTTGAGTGCTGTATTACGGTCGATCTTTTGCCGGCTGACGGATGATGAACTGGCATGGATCGGAAGTATTCCGGATGGCGTGGATTTCTGGGAAAGAGTACAGGGATTTTTGGATTTCTGCCGTTGGAAAAAAGGAGAAGAGTCCGTTTTCGAAGAATATAAAGAGAAAGGCATTGACCTGACGAAATGGGATACCATCCTAAAAGAGCAAAAAGACAGAGAAAGTTTAAAAATAAAATTAACTACATTTGTAGAAAAAATAAAGGAATATCGTTCTTTTGTACAGATTCATTCGGTATACGAACTTTTACGCAAGATTTATAAAGAGAGCGGCTATTATGATTATATGGCATCTATGCCGGCAGGAGAAAAACGAAAAGCAAATTTAGACATCTTATTGCAGCAGTCGATTGAATTTGAAAGTCATGGACATAGTGGCATTTTTGGCTTTACCTATTATATTGAAAGTCTGCAAAAATCAGATATTGATTTTGGAGAAGCTTCGATACAGGATGAAAACACAAATGCCGTTCGTATCATGACGATCCATAAAAGTAAAGGTTTAGAGTTTCCTGTTGTTTTTGTGGCAGGCATGGGAAAACGTTTTAATATGATGGATGCAAGAAAGGCAACGATCATTGACGGAGAACATGGAGTTGGCTGTGATTATATCAATCTGTCTATGCGTGTTTGCAAGCCCAGTCTTTTTAAAAGATATATCGCGAATGCAATGGTTTTGGAAAATCTGGCAGAAGAACTCCGGGTGCTATATGTGGCGTTGACCAGAGCAAAAGAAAAACTGTATATTACAGGAGCTGTAAAAGATGCGTCAACGGTACTGAAACGATGGATACAGCAAAGCAGTATACAGAATTTTGTGATATTGAAGAAAGCACAGACTTATCTTGACTGGATCATGACTTCTCTTTTTACCCGTGATTCATTGAGAAATGCTATGAGTTTGAAAGGGAATCGTTTGGCACAGGATGAACTTTACCGCATTTTTGTGTATTCGCAGGACGAGATCATCGGAAAAGAAGCTAAGGAGCTTGGAACGGAAGCTCTTTTACAACAAAAGCTTAGGGATATTGATCCGAACAGTATCTATGACAAAGATATGCATGAAGCTTTGCTGCAGCGTTTGAACTACGAATATCCTTATCGGGATGAGACAGATCTGCCGATTAAAGTTTCTGTGTCAGAATTAAAAAGAAAATCCTATGAAAATGCATTGAAGATGGAAGAGGAGGAAGAACTTTCTCTTCTAAAGGAAGACGACTTTTACATGAACAAGTCAGACATGACAAAGAATAGCAAATCTGGTCAGATAGAGGAAAGCAATTCAGATGCAGCAGACAAAGTATCTGAAACAGATCTGCCGGAAATTGAAATTCCTCGTCCGGCATTTTTACAGAAAGAGAAGGAAGTTTCAGGAACTGCCCGTGGTACGTTGTATCATTTAGTAATGGAACATTTTCCATATGCACAGATCCGCAGTGATGGAGGAAAATGGGATGTTGCAGCCTTTCAACGTTATCTGGCACAAATGGTACAAAATGGTTATATGACACAGGAAGAAGCCAAACTTCTAAATTGTCGTAAGTTTGTCGCATTTCTCGAAACGGATATTGGAAAGAGAATGGCAGCAGCGCAGGAACAAAAGACACTCCGCTTAGAACAGCCATTTATGCTTGGTATTCCGGCAGATCAGATCTATACAGAGAAAAAGAGTAAAGAACTGATCATGGTACAGGGAATTATTGACGCCTTTTTCTTCGAAGACGAAGATATTGTATTGGTGGATTACAAGACAGACCGTGTCAGACGAAAAGATGGCACGGAGCTTGTCGAAAAATACAAAGAACAGCTTAAGTATTACGCACAGGCATTGGAACGGTTAAGCGGACGAAAAGTCAAAGAAAAGATTATCTATTCCTTCGCGTTATCAAAGGAAATTCCGGTGGAATAACAGAACGAGGAATGGAATAATAAATGAAAAAGAAAAGCAAGTGGCAGTGAAGTTGTCATTTGCTTTTCTTTTATAGAATAGGAAACGTATTTCAATTATTAGTGATTTGCTGTCCTAGGCATCCGGGTTTATTTTATCGAGTTCTGCTAACCATAGATTGACAGAGGCATCACTGGGCATTCGCCAGTCACCGCGCGGAGACAGCGCAACACTTCCGACTTTTGGACCGTCCGGCAGGCAGGAACGCTTAAATTGCTGTGCAAAGAAACGCCAATAGAAGGTCCGAAGCCATTTGTAGATCGTTTTATCATCATAAACACCATCAAAAGTATATTTCGCAAGTCGGTAGATCTTAGCCGGTCTGAATCCAAATCGCATCAGGTAATATAAGAAGAAATCATGCAATTCATATGGTCCTACGATATCTTCCGTCTTCTGGGCAATCTTTCCGTCTTTAGGAGGCAGAAGTTCAGGACTTACCGGTGTGTCTAAGACATCGAGCAAAATGTCATGTAGTTTCTGCTCTTTGGTTGTCTCAGCGTAATACAGTACGAGATAGCGAACCAGAGTTTTCGGAACAGAACAGTTTACACCATACATAGACATATGATCACCGTTATAAGTTGCCCAGCCAAGAGCAAGTTCCGACATATCTCCGGTACCGATCACCATACCGTTTGTCTGGTTTGCAAGATTCATTAAGATCAATGTACGCTGGCGTGCCTGTGAATTTTCGTAAGTGACATCATGCACGGAACTGTCATGCCCGATATCCCGGAAATGCAGATTAACGGCTTCATGGATCGGAATTTCTTTTAGCGTGGCACCGAGAATTTTTGTCAGTTCACAAGCATTCTGATAGGTGCGGTCTGTTGTTCCGAAGCAAGGCATTGTTACAGAAAGAATGCCGCTGCGGTCAAGTCCGAGCATATCGAAAGCTTTTGCGGTGACTAAAAGAGCAAGTGTGGAATCAAGTCCGCCTGAAATGCCAACGACAGCACTGGTGCAATGTGTATGGGCAAGACGTTTTTTCAGACCTAATGCCTGAATATTTAAAATTTCATTACAGCGACGATCGCGGTCTGCTTTGTTCTGCGGTACAAATGGTGTCTGTGTAAAAGTACGTGTCAGGTTCGTTGTACCAACATGATGAAAATGGAATGGCAGGATCAGATAGCCGGCATCTTTCGGAAGAATCGTTTCATATGTGCTCATCCGGCGGCGTTCACTGATCAGTTTTTTCAAGTCCAGTTCGCTGATAATCATGTCATTATGGAAACGGCTTGTCTCTTTTAAGATCGTTCCGTTTTCGGAAATGATATTGTGTCCGGCAAAGACAAGATCGGTAGAAGATTCACCCTCACCGGCATCTGCATAGATGTAACCACTGACAAGGCGGGCAGACTGGTTGCGGACAAGTTCACGACGATAAATGTCTTTTCCTGTAGTTTCATCACTGGCGGACAGATTTGCGATCACGGTAGCACCGACTAATGCATGTTCGCAGGATGGCGGAATAGGCATCCACAAGTCTTCGCAAATATCAATGCCCAGTATAAATTCCGTCATGTTGTCTGCCTGAAATAAAAGATTTGTTCCAAAAGGAATGTCTTTACCGGCATCTCCAAGAGCGGTTAAAGTGATCCGTTCATAGCCCTTGCCCGGAGTAGTAAAATGTCTTGCTTCATAGAATTCGGAATAGTTTGGAATGTGTTGTTTTGGTACGATTCCAAGAATCTTTCCTTCATGGATCACGGCTGCCACATTATAGAGAGAGTTGTGCAAAAAGAAAGGGAAACCGACTACGATCAGCATATCGGTAGCGATGGAAGCCGCTAAGATTTCCTTTAAACCATCACAAATTTTATCAAGAAGAAGCTCTTGCAGGAAAAGATCATTACAGGTATAACCGGTCATACAAAGCTCCGGGAATACAACAACCTTGGCATCCCGGCTGTTTGCCTCTTTGATCCGGGCAATGATATTGGTAACGTTATGTGCGATATCGGCTACACTCACATCAGGAGTGGCAGCAGCGACACGAAGAAAACCGTCTTTCATAATTTCAAAATCCTTTCTATGGTTTCCAGTTTGTTATAGTCTGGCTGAATTATAATCAAAATGTGTAAAAAAACAAGTAAGACTATATTACAACAGTTTAGAAGTTAATACAAATTTGTTGTGGCTTCTTTTTGATTTGTGTATAATGATGCAGGGATTAAAAACAGATAGCAAGGTATGTTTACATATAAATTGCTGTTTCTTTTTTGTTTCAAAAAAATGTAAGTTTGTAGAAATGGAATAGCAATGATCTATTGTATCGTGGGGGATGGCAATACGATTGTCCTTGCAATATGATTATAGTATTACATGTTGATTGGAGAGAATGAGATGAACTGGCTTGGCAGAATTTTTTATACTGTTTTATCAATGAGTGGCATGATGCTTTTTTTGGCACCTTTGGTTTTGCTGCTTCGTTTTGGTATGAGAAATCAGGAAAAGAAATTTATGAAATGGGAATGGTGGCTTGTATATCTGCGGAGTCTCTGCCCGGTTGCATTATCAAGCCCGATCTGTCTTTTTGACAGTTGGAACAGGCAATACCATCTCTTTTTATCAACGCTTGGACTGACAATAGAAGAGCAAAGCGGTATTATGAATAGCTGGAGTGCCGTTTTTTTGCATCCGGTTCATATGACAAAAGCATTTACTGTCTGTGCGGTGACATGGGCAGCAGGGGTATTTTTGGTGCTGTTTAGTGCATTTTTTGTACAAAGAAGAGTGAAGCAGACTTTGATGCAGGGAAAAGAGATCGGAGAAGATATTTTAGAATCCGGTACAACATCTGTCCCGGTCCGCTTTGGCTTTTTTCATAAGATACATGTCGTTCCGGCAGGAATGCATGCACGGGATATGCGTTATTATTTGCAACATATACAGGCACATTCTTTTGAAAATGCAAAAAGGATCGTGGTTGTCGGTATCACAGCGATCCATTGGTTTAATCCGGTCATGTGGCTTTACTATATTCTTTGGAATCATGATGAAGAATATCTTGCGGATGAAAAGGCAGTGCATAAGAAGCCGTCAGCCGAATGCCGCGAATATGCACAGGGACTTTTGAATATTCAAAAAGAATCAAAAAAATTACATTTGTCGCTTTTTACGATCCGTGAGGGAAATGTAGAAAAGCGTGCTCAGAGAATGATGTACCTGAAGTGGGATAAGACCGGAGAAAAGCTGTTAAATTTTCTGATATGGTCTGTTACATTGATCCTGCTTTTCCTGCTTGCACCAATGAAGATAGCATGGAGTGGGGGAACCTGGCAAAATCCTGTTGATTCATCAAAAGGATCCCTTTTTTCAAATATAAAAGGAATCGTGATCGCTAAGACAGATATTTCATCCCCGGATGGGCTGGACCGGATCTTAAAGTTAGAATTGCTTGAAAAAGATAAGACAGACAAGGATTCTTATACCGGAACATTTGCTTTAAGAATGTATGATGATTTTGACAACCGGATTGCATCTCTTTCAATGAAGGACATTTTTGGCACCGGTGGCAGTTATGCATTCCCGAAAGATATGAACCTGTTTGTCGGAGATTACAATGGTGATGGTACGCAGGAAGCAGTTTTAGGAAAGAAGTTATCATTGTCTCAAAAAGAATTTGACAGGATGACAGAGCAGACAGACAGCTCACAAAAAGTCAAAGATTATACTGTATATTCTTACAGCGTGATCAATCTTGAAAAAGAAAATATGCAAGTGATCGGCAGTGACATCTGTGCGGCAGTTTCAAAAAATGGGAAAAAGGAACTTTCTTCTTCTGTAGAACTTGATACGATCGAAGATATTACGACTGTATTTTCCGTTCCGTTTGCCAAAGAGACGCAATATTATGTCTGGAATCAGGAAAAAGGAAAATACGAACAAAAAGATCTGTCAAAGAAAGATCTTGAACAATATAAGACAGACAGCACAGCAGAAGCAAAAGAAGAAACACAGGAACATACGCTGAAAAACAATAGTGGAAGTACGGCAGTGCTTGTCACAACGAAAAAAGACAGCGATGGCAATGAAGACATTCGGTCGCTTATCCTTTCCCCGAAAAAAAATCAAAAGAAATGGGATAATATTCATGGATATTATTGCGACTTAAAGTGGATCACACAGGAAAATGTTTTGAACAACCGCTATGCAATGCTGATCTATAACGGTACAAAAGCACAGACTTTTACTGTTTATGATACAAAGACACGAACGCAGTATTATCAGCAGGAGGATGGAACAACGCAGCTTGCAAAGGTCTTTAAGCAATACAAAGAAGATGATATTACATTTGAAGACGGAGCAGTCGTTGTCTATAATTTAAAGGAATTAAAAGACGATATCCTGACGATCGGCTTTGCGGGACAGGCAGATAACGGAATTACCGTAAAAGGAAGCTACCAATACGATATCAAAAAGAAGCTGACAACGAACTTTACTTATTCCAGGGAAGCTGACACCGATGCCTCTGCATCACCGTCACCGACCACCAAATAAACTTTTCTACCATAGTAATTTGAACTAAAATGCACGAACATTTACAGCTATTCACATAATCGCACCCAAACAATGTCCGAATTTACAGGTAAGCAATCCCCTCCTCCCCATGCTAAAATAATAGTGTGGAACAAATATATCAAATATACAAAAAGTGCCTTTTCTACATACTTCTTGTAGTTCATAACGATCTTTTTGGGACTGTATTGCGTGATCTATGGAATGTATATTTCACGTTTCTATTTCTTTTTGACTTTGGGGTGACACGCCATCCGGTTAGGATATCTGATTTTTTATGCTTTTTTGCTGATTGGGCGCGGGTCATAACTATAGGGGCGACTCAGCCTGAGTAGCATTGTTGCCTGGGACACGCTCCCGCTTCGCAAAGCCACGTAGCGCACACATAGCACTTCAAAAAGCAAAAACACTTTTTGAAGCGCAAGTGGCGACGGGCTTAGAGATTCCCCGGCAGCAATGTACATCAGAACTGGTCTTGCCCCTATATCAGATGAGAGCGCCCATAATCAGAGCAAAAAAGCAAAAAATTTTAGATATCCTTAGCGGATGAAACAGTGCCCCCATAAGTCAAAAGAAATAGAAACGTGAATGCACACACCTGAAATAGATCACGCTATAGTCCCAAGAAGATCGTTATGAAGCACTTTGTGTATGTTTGAAAAGGCAGGAGGTATGAAGATATGATCGTATTGCAGAATATCAGTAAGTATTATTATACAGATACGTCCGTAACGCAGGCATTGCGTAAGATAAATCTGGAATTTAAGATTGGAGAATTCGTGGCGATCACCGGTGAGAGCGGCAGCGGCAAATCAACGTTGCTTAATGTGATCAGTGGAATGGATGCATTTGATGATGGTGAAATGTTTTTTTGCGGGGAACCGACCTTTCAATATGATGCAGCGGATTGGGAGAATTTCCGAAGAAATGAGATCGGATTTGTTTTTCAAAATTACAGTCTGATCGGACATTATACTACAGTAGAGAATATAAAAAGTGCCCTTTTGATCATGGGATATCAGGAAGAGGAAGCTACAAGAAAGGCCGTGACATATCTTGAAAAAGTAGGATTAAAAGGACTGGAAAAGCAGCGTGCATCGGAATTATCGAGTGGACAAAAGCAGAGACTGTCAATTGCGAGAGCGCTTGCTAAGAATACATCTATTATTGTGGCAGATGAGCCGACCGGCAATCTGGACCGTGAGACCGGAGACCAGATTATACAGCTCTTAAAGGAACTGTCAAAAGATAAGCTTGTTTTGATGGTTACACATAACTATGATCAGGCAGAACCTTATGTTACAAGAAAGATTCGTCTGCATGATGGAGAAGTTGTAGTCGATGTACCGGTCAATGAACAGGATGAATCTGTTATAGACAGCAAAACAGAGCAGGAAGTGATGGCTGCTGCAAAAAGAGAAGATATCACAGCAGATACAACGACAAAAGAATGGAAAAAGAAACAATACCGCATTGCAAGGATCTTTGCACGTATGAATACGAAGACGCAGCAGTCAAGAGCATGGCTGTTTCGAACTTTTTTGTTTCTGACGGCAATAATTTCTTTTGTTTTTATCGGTGAGCTTTTTGCGAATGCAGATGATACGAAGACAAAAAATTATGACAGAGATATCTTTTATCAGAAAAACGACAGCAGACTTTCTGTTCGTAAAAAAGACGGAAGTGCTATGACTACAAAGGATGTTGCAAAGCTAAAGCAGATCAGAAACGTAGTGACAGCAGACCAGTATGATTATGCAAATGATATTAACTATTATGTGGATAAAGGAAAAGATTATACTTATACATATGGTACAACTGGTTCGCAAAATACATCCGATGTAATAAGCAATGGATATGAGGAAGTGTCTACAGGAGTACGCAGTCAGTATCATGATGATAAAAATGTAAAATTCCTTCATCGGAATAAATTCATGCATTCGGCTACCTGCATTACAAAAGCAGATCTAAAGAAAGGCCGCCTGCCAAAGAGCCGTAATGAGATCGTTTTATATGAAGATGGGAAGAAGAAGCTAAACAGTACCGTTGAAATTTATTTTACTTCATCTAATATCATGGGTTCAGAAACATATTATCATAATAAGTTCAAAGTCGTAGGTGTATTAAAAGAAAAGACATCTCAGATTTATTTTGACAATGATCTGTGTCATATGCTTTCGGCTGCTGCGGATGGTGACCAATGTACGCTTTTTTATTCGTTTGATCTGAAAACACAGGATTACCTTGGAAGCAACCAATTCTATCTTGTGATCAATGATAAGCTCAAAGGAAGTGAGGCCAGAGTCTCAAGAAACCATTTATTACAGCCTGTCGGATATGATACCTATTCGAGCCCTGTAGAAGACATTATTCCGGGGGATGATGCACTTACGGTTCAATTTAATACAAACCGGAAAGGTCTTTCGAAAGAAACCTTAAAACTGGATGATGTCAGACAAAAGCTGCACGTAACCGATAAGCTAAATGACCAGAGTGGTGCGATCTTGGAAGTCAGTGAGGAATTTTTCAACAAGATCTTCACAAGAAAAAGTACGCAGTGCTCTGTATATATCAAAAATTATACAAAGACAGATCAGGTGATCCGTGATATCGAAAAGGCAGGTTATACGGCAGTCAGCACTTATCGTATCAGTTCCGTAAATTATAATGAAAATAAAGTGATGGATCGTCTGGTATTTATCGGAATCTCCGTCGGAATCCTTCTTGTTCTGATCATCGTAGAAATCCTGATCCTGCGTTCTTTAATGAAGATCAAGATCAAAGATTTTTTTGTGATGAAATCCATGGGTATGCAGATCCATATGATCAATAAGATCAGCCTTTTTGAAATGACACGTTATTGTATCGAAGCTCTCCTGGCAGCCGTAGTAGTTATGCTTGGGTTATATGCGGCGGGCATTCCGGTGATCAGGGAAATGATGATCTATTATGGTGTTGCCACTTACCTTTGCTTCTTTGTCTATAATCTGCTTTTGGAATATGCAACAGTACGTTCCTTTAATAAGCTTCTGAAAGGGAGGATGGCATCATGATCAAAGTAAATCAATTAGAGAAATATTTTAATAAAGGAAAGAATAATGAACTTCATGCTTTAAAGGGTGTCAGCGTAACTTTCGAAGATAAGGGGCTGGTATGTATCTTGGGAGAAAGCGGTTCCGGTAAGACAACGCTGTTAAATGCGATCGGTGGTCTGGATACCTTTCAGGGCGGTTCAATGGAGATTGAGGGGATCACATTAAATAAATATGATCCTAAGGCAGTAGAAAAGATCCGCAATGATAAATACGGATATATTTTTCAAAACTATTATCTGTTGCAGGATTATACCGTTGCATACAATGTCAAACTTGCATTAAATACATTTGACATTTCCGAAGAGGAGAAGGATGAGAGGGTTGAGTATGTCTTACAAAAGTTAGACATCGCAAAGTACAAGAAAAAACTGGTATCACAGTTATCCGGTGGTCAGCAGCAGAGAGTTTCGATCGCAAGAGCATTGGTAAAATCGCCAAAGATCATTTTGGCGGACGAACCAACCGGAAACCTTGATGAAGAAAATACACTGCGTACTATGAGTATTTTGCGTAGTATTGCAAAAGATTGTCTGGTTATACTGGTATCGCATGAAAAGAGGATTGCCAGATTTTTTGCAGACAGGATCATTGAGATCGCAGATGGTTGTATTGTAAAGGATTATGAAAACAAAAACCAGACGGCTTATCAGAGAATGGATGACGGAAATATCTATCTACAGGATATGGAATGTACGGATGTTGTCGAGAATGACAAATATGAGATCCATGTTTACGAAGAGGAACAGACACAGGATAAGATCCGTTTGAATCTTGCATGGAAGAATGGAAAGCTTTACATTCAGAATCTTGAAAACTATGATGTGCTTTTTGAAGGAGCAGAAGCCGGTTGTGAAATGATTGATGATACAAAGCCCGACATTGATATGGAAGATGTAGAAGAGTTTGAGTTTTCTCTTCCTCGTCTGAAGGATCATAAGAAGGCAAAGCTTAGTAAAAAAGAAATCTGGAAGCTTGCCTTGGAAAACATTCGTCTGATGGGCAAAAAGCAGGCATTTATTGTCGGAATTCTTGTGGTTGCGGCAGTCATGCTGACGATCACGATTGCAAACTTTACAAACGGTGTATATTACAATGAGAGAGAAGTTGTATCAGAAGATTCGCATTATGTCACGGTAGGTATTTCACCGCAGGCAAGTGTCGATGATAATGAATATGACAAAGCATTTAAAGCATTTTGTAAGAAAAATGCATTTACCGGTGCAAACTCTGATATCTATCGTTCCAATGGCGGGGCTTTAAGTTTGCAATGCGACAGTTTCTGGCAGTTAGCATCTTCCGGTGTTGTTTTTAAGAAGTTTTCGTATGTTTCTTTAAACGAAGTCAGCAAGAAAGATCTGATCTATGGAAGAATGCCGCAAAAGAGAAATGAAATCGTAGTAGACCGCTGGATCTTTGATGCATTTTTTGATAAAGATAATTCTTATCAGGCGATTTATCGGGATGTAAAATCGTTCTTAAATGAACATCTGACATCCGATATCACCGGAGATACGTTCCAAATCGTTGGCATTTCCGACAAAGGAGAACCAAGCATTTATATGGATCAATATACAGCTATGGGTATTTCAATCAACGGTGATAAGATTGCAACGCTTGAGCAGCTTCAGAAAGAATATCCGGGACAATATGACAACCAGACATTAGGAGATCATGAGATCATGGTGTCTAAGGAAGAGATGAAAGGATACAAGCGTAGAAAAGTCAACAAAGTTACTATGGAAAATGGAAATGAATATACGATCGTCGGTGCGTTTCCAAATACCTTTCATGTAAAGTATATTTTAAATGATAAGGACTGTCAGGAGCTTCGCAATCAATTTATCCTTACATCAAAAGGATATAACGTTTATACGCAAGATACGAAAAAGACGATCGCAGCATTAAAGAAAGCAGCACAGGAATATAGCGATATCTTTACATTAAGTGCGTATTCTCCAAGTCAGAAGCAGATTGCACATTATCAGAAGAAACAAAAAGAACGTGCATCGGGAAGCCGTTTGATCATGGTTGCGGCTATTCTGGTATCTCTCTTTATCATTTACTTTACGATCAAGTCCAATGTCACTTCACGTACGGAAGAATTGACGGTATATCGTCTGATCGGAATCGCACAGGGAAGTATTATCAAAGCCTATCTTTTAGAAATGCTTTTGATCACATCCTATACGGTGCTTCCGACTGTATTGATCGTAAGTGGTGTGATACAGTTCTTTGGTTCGATTCCGTCTTTGGAACTCGGACTGATCTTCCCGTGGTGGACTTCGGTTGCGCTGATCGCAGCGTTATATGTATTAAACCTGCTGATCAGTTATATTCCGGTCAAAGGAATTTTAGCAAAGCCACCGGCAGTATTGGCAGTAAAAGAATAACGATTCATTATAAAAACGTGCATAAGCCGTCATTTTACAGTGATGTAAAGTGGCGGCTTTCTTTTTTCTTGTATGTAAAATCCCCCTCTTGTTATGTAAATTTTTTATTACAATCTTTTTACGCTGTCATGATAGTTTGCAAAAAAATGCTGTGCTAATCTTTTAGTTGTCCGAAGGATACAGCACCGGATGAAAGGATAAGCAGATGAATAAATTGTTGATAAAAAATTGTGTACCGGCAATTATTGCTTTGACATTAACCGGACTTTATTCGGTAATAGATGGATTGTTTATCGGGAATGCACAGGGAGACAATGGACTGGCGGCAATTAACATTGCATGGCCCGTTACAGCATTGATCACGGCAGCAGGAACCGGCATGGGAACAGGTGGAAGTATCTTATATGCTTCTTTTTGCGGAAAGAAAAAGCAAAAGGCAGCAGACAGCGTACTTTTGCAGACACAGATTCTTTTTTTGATAACAGGCATTGCATTACTATTGGTTCTTGGTATCTGTAAAGACGGATTGCTTTCTCTTTTTGGAGCAAAAGGAATCATTTTTAGATTGGCAGAGCAATATACGAAAGTTATATTACTCGGAAGTCTTTTTCAGGTCGTAGGTGCAGGTGTGATCCCGCTTCTTCGCAGTATCGGTATGGCAGTATCCGCAATGGTAGTCACGATCATTGGAATGATCATTAACATGACAGCAAATGCGATCTTTCTTTTTGTATTTCATATGGGAATACGGGGAACAGCCTGCGGAACGGTTCTGGCACAGAGTGTTGTCTGCGTGGCAGGGCTTTTCCTGATCGCAAAGAAAACCGGAGTATGGATCCGTTGTGCTATGGTCTGGCAGCAGAGTGTTTACCGGATCGGAAGAATTCTGTCGATGGGTGTTGCTTCATTTGGCGTGGCAATGTCAGCCACGATCGTTTTGATCTTTACGAACCGGCAATGTCTGCGGTATGGCGGAACAAAAGCAGTAGCAGTTTATGCAGTCATATCGTATCTGGTCTTTCCGGTACAGTCTTTATTGCAAGGTGTAGGCGAGGGGGCTTTGCCATTGATGAGCTTTGCATATGGCAAAGGAGATCAAAAAGAACTTCGCTGTATCAAAAGAGGAGCAAAGTTTTTGCTGGCAGGGTTAAGTATCCTTGTATTTGTGGCAGCAGCATTCAGTATTCCGGTTATCGGTACATGGTTTGGCATGTCAAAAACAGGTTGCCAACTCTTTGTACATGGCATGAAAATAAGTGCTTTGGCTTTTTGTATGATGGGATTTGTTAAATTCCATATAGCAGAGCAAAGTGCGATACAGAATGTAAAAGAAACCTTTCTATTAACATATGGTGAAAGCCTTTTGTTAGCACCGGGATTACTTTTTCTTCTTCCGATCAAGCTCGGACTCGATGGTATCTGGTGGTCACTTCCGGGGACAGCAGCCGGAATGCTTCTGTTTTATTATCTGCTGCAAAAAGGAAACCAAGCAAAAGAAATGAGGAATGATTGTGAGTAGGAAATTTAACTGGAAAAGATGGTGCAGCGTCATGGCATTTGTCATACCGGCACTTCTTCCATTGGTTGTGTTCTGGATCTATCCGATCCTTAGATCACTTTATTTGAGTTTTACAGACTGGGATTATATGTCATCGGAGTATTCGATCATCGGTTTTAAGAATTACATATCACTTTTTAAGGATACACGTTTTTATGAAGCATTATGGAATACCTTTATCTTTGGAATCGGAACCGTGATCCCTACGATTGCCGGTGGCGTGGTACTTGCATTGCTTTTACAGAAAGCATTCAAAGGAGATGGCATTTTTAAATTCATTCTCTTTTCACCATGGATCACACCAACCGTTGCGATCTCTATTGTCTGGACATGGATATATGAACCGGATGTCGGAATTGCCAATGCTGTTTTGAAATTCTTACATTTGCCGGCATTGCAATGGATCAACAGTTCCAAAACTTCTATGCTTGCAGTGATCATTGTAACAATCTGGAAAAGTCTCGGCTATGCAATGATCTTTTATATCACCGCACTTGAGAAAGTACCAAAAGAACTCTATGAAGCAAATGCACTGGATGGAGCAAACAGTTGGCAACGTTTCCGTGACGTGACATTTCCAAGTATTTCACCGACAACCTTTTTCTTAGTGATCATTACAATGGTCAATTCGCTTCAGGCATATGACCAGATTCAGATCTTAACGCAGGGTGGACCGTCAGGAAGCACAAGAACACTTTTATATATGTATTATCAGCTTGGCTTTGAAGAATATAACATGGGGCAGGCAACCGCAGTTGCGATCGTGCTGATCATTATTACCGTGATCTTGTCATTGCTACAGTTCGTCGCTTCTAAAAAATGGGTACATTATTAGAACAGACAGGCAGCAAATGTCTGTGACAGAAAAAGAAGAAAGATCAATATGAAATAGAACATACAGGTTATGATCCTGATAAGAAAAGAGGATAAACATGGAAAAAATAGAACGATGGAAACAAAGAGGAACGTTAGCAATCAGGCTTCTTTTGCTTGCGATAGCGGGTATCTTTACGATCTTTCCGTTTGTCTGGATGATCGTAAGTGCGTTGAAAACAAAAGCAGAGATTATGGATACTTCCGTATTCTTTGCAAAAGTACCGCAATGGGCAAACTTTAAATCGATTTTTTCTGATTCACCATTATTACATTATGTCTGGAACAGTTTATTTGTATCAACATTGACGCTGGCATTACAGCTTCTTTTTGGAACATTGATCGCTTATGCAGTTGTTTTTATGGAGTTTCGAGGAAGAAAGCTTCTCTTTGCGATCATTATGGGAACCTATATGCTGCCTACCGCGGCAACGTATATTCCGTCTTATATTATTTTGGCAGATATGAATCTGTTAAATACATTTACAGGTCTGATCATTTCAAACTGCGTCAGCATTTTTGGAATCTTTTTATTACGACAGGCATTTATGCAAGTGCCTATGGGATTGATCGAGGCAGCAAGGATCGATGGAGCAAGTCATTGGAAAATTTTATGGAGAGTCGTCGCACCAATGACGAAATCGTCGTTTATTACATTTGGTTTAATGAATTTTATTACCTGTTACAACAGTTATATGTGGCCATCCCTGATCACAGATGATCCGGACAAAAGTCTGGTTTCTCAGGGATTGCGGCGATTCTTCATTGAAGGTGGTTCGTATGGAACAGAATGGCCGCTTGTTATGGCAGGAAGTACGATCATTGTTCTTCCGCTTCTGATCTTATTTGCATTTACACAGAAGTGGTTTATCAATGGAATCGGTGGAGATACCGGTATGAAGGGGTAGTCCCTTTTATATAGATATCGGGAGTGTCAAAAGAGTGGATGCTTTTGATGTTTTCGTAAAAATGTAACGTGCACAGTTACCGGGGCCGTGTGTGCGGTTCGAAAGTTTGGATCAATTTAGAAATGAAACAGGTTAAAAAACCTAAGAAATGAGGTAAAGAAATGAGAAAAAAATTAGTAGCAATGTTATGTTCGGTTACGATCGCTGCAATGGCGGTAACAGGTTGCGGAACAGGTGCAAAGAACAGTACAGCAAAGAAAAATGCAAACGGAGCAGTCGAGGTAGACTTCTGGTTCTCCGGTGGTAAGACAGCAGTTAATGTATTACAGGATACTGTTGATGCGTTCAACAAATCACAGAAAAAATATCATATCAACACTGTTACACAGGCAGATTATGATGAAACATATGAGAAATTACAGGCAGGTATTGCCGGAAAGAAAGCACCGGACATGGCACTGTTAGATGTAGATAAAGCAAGAAACCTTTCGAATAAAAAGCTGACAGCCGATATCCAGCCTTTTGTAGACAAGGATAAAGATTTTGATAAATCAGATTATCTCGATGTGTTTTTAAATCAGGGATATGATGACAACGGTAAGTTATTCGCATTGCCTGCTTATGGAACAACACAGGTAATGTACTACAATATTAAAGCATTCAAAGATGCAGGGATCAATGCTTCCGATATCAAAACGTGGCAGGATCTGAGTGCCGCTGCAAAAAAGATTCATGAAAAGAACAGCAAGATGGCAGGCTGGGAGCCGATGTGGGGCAAAGACAACATGGTAGATGCTGCGTTAAGCAATGGTGCAAGCATTCTAAGTAAAGACGGTAAAACCGTTGAGATCAATTCCGATGCATGGGTAGAAGTTTGGGACAGTTTCCGCAGCTGGATTCATGATGATAAGACCATGAAGATCCATTCCGGTGGTCAGGGCTGGGAATACTGGTACAAGACAATTGATGATGTTCTTGCAAACAAAGCAGGTGGATATACAGGATCTTCAGGAGATCAGGCAGATCTTGACTTTACAAAAGTTGCAGCAATGGAACAGCCGGGCTGGGGCAGCAACGCTTCCGCACCGACAGCAAATGCATTACAGTTAGTGATGTTAGAAAATTCATCAGACGAAGAAAAACAAGGTGTCTATGAATTTATGAAATATTTTACAACAGCTGAAAATCAGGCAAACTGGTCTATGAATACAGGTTATGTTGCCGTAAGAAAATCAACACAGGATGTAGAGAAGTTTAAGACTTACGCAAAAGATCATCCACAGGCACTTGTTCCGTTACAGCAGGCAATGCATGGTTCTATTCTTCCGGAAGATCCGACAGGTGGAAAGATCTGGGATGCATTAAAGATCGCAGCAGATGAAGTAGAGATTGAAGGCAAGTCTGCAAAAGAAGCTTTGGATAAAGCGCAAAAGACAGCACAGGAAGCTTTGGATGCGGTACAGTAAAGTACAAAAGTTTAAACGCAAAATGTATGATAGAAGGATGTAGGAAATCGTGAAAGAACAGTTATCATGGAGTATAGACCGTCACTCTGATCCGGTATTGTATCGGGAGATTGCGTTAAAAGAAGATACAAAACAGCTCTTTTTACAGGTGCAATATCCTAAAGAATTCGAATATGGAAGCTTTTTGGTGATCTTTGACAGCAATGGGCAGATGCGTTTGCAAAAGCTGTTAGGTTATGGAGAACAAAAGATTGGCATTGGAACATCACCGCAGAATACAACGGTGGGTGGTGTTCCGGGTATCCTTCCGAAAGGCATTTACCGGATTGCACTCGGGATCTTTACAGAATATCTGGAACGCTATGAAGGAACACTTCCGGTTACGGTACAGATAACGATCGATACCGACAGTACAGACCCGTCTTTGACACAGTCGATCGGTGCATCATGCTGGATAGATGATCTTACGGATGGAAAAATGGTTTTTAACCGTTATGACCGAAAGAAAATATATAACGAACAGACAAGATGGTACAAAGGTGATTTTCATACGCATACGAGATTGTCTGATGGAAAGCAGACTGTGGAAGATGCGATGAAGCTTGCAAAAGAGATGCAAATGGACTTTTATGTGCCAACAGAGCATAATCTGGTTCACACAGGCTGGATAGATACTCCGGTCATGCCGGTTCCGGGCGTTGAGATCACCACAGGGCTTGGTCATTGCAACCTTTTTGGAATTACGCAGTATCCGGGTTACATCACAGCAATTATGGAGCATGTGAATCAGCCGGATTTAGAAGACTATCTTCTGATGCAGATTCAGGAAGCAAAAGAAAAAGGCTGGCTTGTCAGTATCAATCATCCTTTCTTACACATCTGGAAATGGAAATGCAAAAAAATTGCATTAGAAGATATTTCCTGCATGGAGATTGTTAATGATCCGACGTATCAGTACGCAAAGGAAGCCAATGACGAGACAATTGACTTTTTGGATCTGTTACACAAAGACGGATATTGCATTACCGGAGTCGGAGGCAGTGATGCACATAATCTGCCCGATGAATATTATCCGGGAGCAAAGGAACATTCTGTAACCGGTGATCCGGCAACGTTTGTCTATGCAGAAGGGCTGAGTCCGGAAAAGTTACTTTCCAATGTCAAAAAAGGACACGTCTGTGTGACAAGACATTGTAACATTTCTTTTCAAGCCAAAGGAAAATGGAAAGAATACCTTCCGGGAGATCATATCGAAGAAGAAACGATCACGATCCGTATACAGGTAACCGATGCAAAGACACCAGCAGAGCTTTATGCAGTAAGTTACCGGGATGGTGTCTTAGGAGAACAGATACAAAAGATCAAAGTACCGGGTGGCAAAAAACAAGGCGATACGTATAGCTGGGAATGTTACTATTCGGTTATGGGAAGCGGATGGCAGTGGCTTCGCTTTGAAGTGCGGGACAGTGATGGAAATTTCATGGCATATACGAATCCTTTGTACTACGGAACCAAGGAACATTGTTTTATACAGCTTGGTGATGCATTAGAAGAAATGGATTAGTCTTTTATAAAAAGCGATGAAGTATTAGAAGAAATGGAGCAGACAGATGTTGATAAAAGGAATCCTGTTTGATAAAGATGGAACGTTGATCGATTTTAACTCTCTTTGGCTTAAAGCAGCAAAAGAGGTAGCACGATTGTTCTTGCAAGTCAATGGATTAACAGATACGAAAGAATTACAACAAGTGATCTTAGAAGCAATGGGAGTGATCAATGACACGATCGATGCAAAAGCACCGCTTGCTTACCAGACCTACCATGAGATTGCAAAAAGTATATGTGATGCATTGCAAAAAGAAGCTGTCGAACTGGACGAAGAGCTGGCAGGACAGCAGCTTTCCGTATTGTTTGAAAGTGTGATCAGCCGCAAAGAATTTTCTTATCAGCAGATCGTTCCACTAAAAGAACTTTTTGATCGTCTGCATCAGGAGCATATTTTGATCGGACTGGCAACAGCCGATACCGATACCGCAGTCAGAAGATGTTTTCAAAAGCTTGGCATTCTTTCGTGCTTTGATTTCCTTGGGTGGGATGATGGAAGTATGAAACCAAAGCCGGATACCGATATGTTTGAACGCTTTCGAAAAAAATATGATCTGCAGGCACAGGAGATCATGGTTGTAGGAGACACGCTAAACGATATGCTTTTTGCACACCGGTGTCATGCAAAGGCGGCAGGTGTTTTGAGTGGACTGGCAGCTTATGAAGAATTGGAAAAAGAGGCAGATATTGTGTTGGAAAATGTCGGAGAAATTCCGGATTATTTGGCTGATCAATCTATATAAAAGCAGTTAATGAAATGTCACTTAAAACAGATAAAAGAAAACTGCCTGTAGCATAAAAAAGGTCATGCAGATAAAAGAGAAATGCCGATAAAAACAGGAAAAAAGAAATGAGGATGAATATGGCAGCAATAGAATTAAAACATGTATTTAAAAAATATGATGATAAAGTAACAGCAGTAAATGACTTTAATCTTACAATAGAAGATAAAGAATTTGTTGTATTTGTCGGACCGTCAGGCTGTGGAAAATCCACAACACTCCGTATGATTGCAGGGCTTGAAGAGATTTCAAGCGGTGAGTTATGGATGGACGGACAGATCATGAATCAGGTAAAACCCAACAAGCGTAATGTGGCAATGGTTTTTCAGAATTATGCACTTTATCCTCATATGACTGTTTTTGAAAATATTGCATACAGTATGAAACTCAAACATATTACGAAAAAAGAAATGCAAAAAAAGGTTTCGGAAGTCGCAAAGATTCTGGATATCGAAACGATCCTTGACCGTAAGCCGAAAGAACTTTCCGGTGGTCAGAAACAGCGTGTAGCAATCGGACGGGCAATGGTTCGCAACCCGAGAGTATTTTTAATGGATGAACCGTTATCAAACTTAGATGCAAAGCTTCGTAACAAAATGCGTGCCGAGATCCATCATTTATATCAGATGTTAAAGACGACTTTTATCTATGTGACACATGACCAGACAGAAGCGATGACGCTTGGAACAAAGATTGTTGTCATGAAAGACGGAATCGTACAGCAGGTAGCCTCGGCAAAAGAGTTATATCGGAATCCGGCAAATGTTTTTGTTGCACAGTTTATCGGTTCGCCACAGATGAATCTGTTACATGGTAAGATCTTTTACCGTGATAAGAAGTATTTCTTAATGGTTCATGATTATCGCATTGATCTGCCAAAAGAGATGGGAGAAAAGCTCGAACAAAAAGATTATATCGGTAAGAAAGTTTTCGTCGGTGTACGTCCCGAAGATGTTGAGGTTTTAGATATGTCAAGAGGTGGTGATGGACTTAAAATGAATATAGAAGCACAGGAACTTTTAGGAGTACAGACGAATCTTTTCTTAAAGAGAAAAGATACCCATATGGCTGTCGTGGTAAAAGGAAGATCGGATCGAGCGATCGGTTCGGAGTGTGCAATCTGTCTCGATACAGATAAGATTCATCTGTTTGACATTGATACAGAAAAGAATATTTTGAAACAGAAACATGATCCGAAATAGTATTCAATCGGATTTGGGGAGATAACAGAATTCTGCTTGAAATATTATTTAATAACAATTTGAAACAACAGCAGAGCTCTGTTTGAAATATAACAAAATAGGTTTCTTGACAACGTAACACTGTTATGCTAGCATAACAGTGTTATTTGATGCAAAAAACAGTTTAAGGATGGCACTTGATATGGTAAAAGCAGTAAAGGATGAGAAAGAAACCAAAAGAAGGCTTCTGGAAAGTGCAAAAAAAGAGTTCCTTGAGAAAGGATATTTACAGGCATCGC
Source organism: Jutongia hominis (assembly GCF_014384965.1). Taxonomy (GTDB): domain Bacteria; phylum Bacillota; class Clostridia; order Lachnospirales; family Lachnospiraceae; genus Butyribacter; species Butyribacter hominis. The sequence continues at coordinate 86,982 of NZ_JACRSW010000030.1, read as the reverse complement.
TTCGAAGCATTTGCAAAAATGCCGGTGTGACAACAGGAGCGTTGTATTTTTTCTTTGAAGGAAAAGAAGCTCTTTTTGCAGAGTTGGTAGAAGAACCATTGCAAATTCTAAAAAAGATCATGTTACAGCATTATGAAGACGAGATGCAGCAGATCACAACGGCAGAACAGCAAAAAGAAGATCATATGGATGATGCAGAGGCTTCGAGGCAGATCATCCATTATCTGTATCGGTATTACGATGCGTTTCAGCTTCTTGTGAATAAATCACTGGGTTCGCGATTTGAACATACCGTTGATGAATTTGTAGAATTTACGCAAAAGCATTATGCACATTATACGAAACTTTTACAAAAGCATAAAAGTTATGAACCGGTCAGCGAATATCTGATCCACTGGATCGCACATATGCAGGTTGATGTGTTTATTCATCTGCTGACGCATGTGTCCTCTGAGGAAGAAGCGCAACAGTATATCCGTCCGATCGTAACGTATCTGAGAGGAGGATGGGATGCACTTTTTACAGAGCATTAGCGGCTCGTAAAGTAAAAATTAAAAGTAAAAAGTTTAAAGCAAAAATGTTAATCATCAGCTATATATCGGAAGAGATCATCGAAAGATATATAGCTATTAAAAACTCATTAACATAACAGTGTTATGTTAATGAGAATATTTATCAATAAGATGATGCAAGGATCAAAAGCGGATCGGTTTGCATGAATGCAAACGGATAGCGGCTGTAAGGATCAGGAAGGGGAAGAAATATGTATCTGGAAGTAAAAGATATCAAAAAAAGTTATGGTGCAGACGGAAGTTATATTCAGGTCCTGAAAGGGATCAGTACCGGAGTAGAAAAAGGGGAGATGTGCGTGATTCAGGGAACGAGTGGTTCCGGCAAATCGACATTACTTAATTGCATCGGTGCATTAGATGTTGTTGACAGCGGATCGATCTGTATTGATGGCAAAGAAATTGTCGGATTAAAACCACAGGAATTATCGGAATACCGGAGAGAAACGCTTGGTTTTATTTTTCAGTTTTACAATCTTGTTCCGAACCTTACGGTACGCGAAAACATAGAGGTGTGCCAATATCTGACGAATGAACCGCTAGAGATGGATGAACTTTTACACACATTAGGTCTTTGGGAGCATCAGGATAAATTCCCGTCACAGCTTTCCGGTGGGCAGCAGCAACGCTGTGCAATCGCAAGAGCATTGATCAAGAATCCCAAACTCCTTTTACTGGATGAACCGACCGGTGCATTGGATTCCGTGACATCAAAAGAGATCCTGATCCTGTTAGAAAAGATCAACAGGCAGTATGGAACGACGATGCTAATGGTTACGCATAACAATTCGATAAAGGATATGGTACATAAAGTCATTCGGATCAAGGATGGCAGGATCAGTAAAGAATACCGGAATGAAAACAGAATACCGGCAGCTCAGTTAGAAGATCTGTAATGTGAAGGAGGTAGATCATGCAGAAAGTTTTAAGGAAAAGAGTTTTAAGAGAGTTCCGGGAAAACCTGTTTCGTTATATTGCGTTGTTTTTATTGATCGTACTTGGAATGTATCTGGTTGTCAGTCTGGTTGCGGCAGCAGAAAGCATTCTTGTCGGAACGGACCGTTTTGCGAAGCAGCAAAAAGTAGAAAGTGGCGAATTTCATGTGTTTGTTCCATTGACAAAAGAGCAGGAAAAGGAGCTGGAAGACAAAGGCATCACATTAGAGAAAACATTTTATCTTGATTTTTCTTATAAAAATGGAAAGCATGTTCGCGTATTTCAAAACAGAGAGAAGATGAATCTTGTTGATACCGAACAAGGAAAAAAGGCTTCTCATGCAGGGGAAATGGTATTAGAAAAAAGATTTTGTGAATCGAATAAGATCAAGACAGGAGATACCTTTACGCTCGCAGGAAAACGTTTTAAGGTGACCGGAATCGGTATTGCACCCGATTACGAAGCACCGAAGGAATCTTTTGCGGATTCTTCTGTTGACAGTAAGCAGTTTGGCGTTGCTTTTGTAACCAAAGAAGAGTATCAAAAGCTGTTAAAAATGAAGAAAAGCATTCGCTCAGAAGAATATGTATACGCTTACCGGTTAAATGGAAAAATGACAAATAAAGCGTTGAAAGAAAAGTTAAAAACATATGAAGTTTCTGCTGACAACATATCCGATCCGTATTTTCGGAAATACTGGAACGATACCGGAGCAAAGAAGGATAAACTGTTAGATGGTGTCAATAAATTGGCTGACGGTGCTGCCGATCTTGGTGACGGCATGGAAAAGCTATCAAAATACCGTAAGCGGCTTTTGTCCGTGACAAAGCTTCTGCTATCCTCTTCTTTGCCGGAAACGCAGGAAGGATTTGCTTCTTATGGATTAGAAGATACTTTGACCGAACAGAATTTTGAGAAGAAGCTGAAAGCGTTAAAAGCCAAAAGTGACAATGGAATCGTTAATCTGAAGATTGGAGCAGTGATCGATCAATTAAAAGGGATCAAACAATATAAAGATGCGATCAATTCATATACGAAAGCCGTAAACAAAGCGGCAGACGGTTCAGAAAAACTCGCGAAAGGAACAGCAAAGTTACAGGATAATTTAACATTGATCGTTGACCGCTATTTTGATTTTTCGTTAAATAATCTGAAGCAATTTGTGATACAAAGCGATAATTCGTGTATCGGTGCGGCAGGAGATGACCAGATTCTGAATAAGTACGCAGGACTTGTATCGGGTGTGATCATTTTGATACTGTTTGCCTACGTCATATCGGTATTTGTGATCCACGGAATTGAAAGAGAAAGCAGTGTGATCGGAGCGTTGTATGCACTTGGTGTCACCAAAAATGATCTGATCCGTCATTATCTGATGCTTCCTGCCATCCTGACATTTGCAGCATCCGTGGCAGGCTTTGCGGTTGGTATGTGCCCGCTTGGTGCATGGACGCAGATGCAGGATTGTTATGCTTATTTTTCAATATGCATTCTTCCGGTACGCTGCCCGTTATATCTTGTCATATATGTGCTTTTCATGCCGGTGATCACTACCATTATTGTGAATTATCTTGTGATACGTAAACATTTATCGCAAACGGTATTATCCCTGATGCGAAAAGAAGAAAAGCAAACAAAGATCCATGCAGTTTCTTTAAAGGGAATGCGTTTTGTGACACGTTTTCAGATCAGACAGATGTTAAAAGAACTTCGAACCGGATTTACAGTGCTGTTTGGTATGTTCATCTCGCTTTTGATCGTCATGCTTTCGCTAGATTGTCTTGTTATGTGTAATGCGGTCAGAGATGAATCGAAACAGGATACAAAATATGAATATATGTATTCTTATAAATATCCGACAAGTAAAGTGCCGGAAGGTGGAACGGAGTATTTTGCAAAAGGATTTACAAAAGTCATTCTTGGTTACAAGTGGGACATTACAATGCTGGGAGTAGGAAAAAATGATCCGTATTTTCCGGCCAATGTGACAAAAAGTAAGAAAAATGTTGTGATCTCATCTGCCTTTGCGCAGAAAAATAACCTGCATGTCGGAGATTCCCTGGTACTTTCGGACGAAGAGGAAGATATGGACTATGCTTTCTGTGTACAGGATATTATGCAATATTCAACAGGAATGTATGTCTTTATGGATATTGACAGTATGCGTGATCTTTTTGGTGAAGAGGATGATTATTACAATATTGTCTGCTCGGATAAAAAGTTATCCATACCGGGCGGACGACTCGACAGCATAACGACGAAAAAGCAGGTTGAAGAGGCATCTGCTGTTTTCTCGGATATGATGGGACCGATGATCGGAATGCTTTGTGGTGTATCTGCGATCATTTTTGTAGTTGTCATGTATCTGATGTTAAAGGTAATGATCGACCGTTCTTCTTTTCCGATCGCATTGATGCAGATCTTTGGTTACCGGACAAAAGAAATTCGAAAACTCTATCTGAATGGAAACTTTTATATTGTAGCAATAGGCGGGATCTTTTGCATGACATTAGCGAAAGCGGCAATGGATCAGATTTATCCGTTTCTTGTTGTCAATGTTTCAACCGGAATCAATCTGACATTTGGATGGAAATTATATGCAGGCGTTTATGCAGCCATCATCCTGTTGTATTTTGTGATTAATCATGTGCTGGTGGGTAAGATCAGGAAGATTACACCGGCAGAGATTTTGAAAAACCGTGAATGATCCTAAAAAATTGCATGTGATCGGAGAGAAAAACCGTATCATATAAACGGAGGGATTTGACTTTATTGTATATGTGAGATATCTTTTTAGAAAAGTCTTGATACCATATATGTACTTTTGGTATCTTCCAAAAACGAATCCTTTCGGTTGGATTTTCGATATAATAACTTTAAAATCCATCTCGAAATATTTCGCTTGGAAAATTCCGAGAGTACATCATATCAGAAATGGAGGATATCCCGATATGAATAAAAAAACAACAAAATTAGCACTTGCCGGTGTATTTACGGCAGTCGCTGTGATAGGAAGTCTGATCAGTATTCCGGTAGCAGGCAGCAAATGTGCTCCGGTACAGCATATGGTCAATATATTTTCTGCAGTATTGCTTGGTCCATGGTGGGGCGTTGCGATCGCTTTTGTGGCAAGCCTGCTTCGCAATCTCTTTGGACTCGGAAGCTTTCTTGCTTTTCCGGGAAGCATGATCGGCGCGTTTTGCTGTGGTATTGTTTATTATTTTTGCCAAAAGATCAGTCTGACCTGTATAGCAGAAGCACTTGGTACAGGACTTTTAGGTGGACTTGCGGCTGTTCCTGTTGCAAAGTGGCTTATGCAGATTCCGGTAGGAGGAGCCTTTGTTTATGTGATCCCGTTCTTTATCTCTACGTTTGCCGGCAGTATTTTATCATTTGTAATATTTTCTGTCTTAAAAAAGAGTGGAAGCCTCATACAATTACAGGAAATGGTACATAATAAGAGCAGGTAATGACAATTTTTATCAGCTAAGTGAAAAGATAGAATGATGCATTGACAGAAAACATATGATTAGGTATACTTCACTATAGTTAGATACAACTAACTATAGTGATTATATTTTAAAGGAGGAACTATCTATGAAGATCAGTGTTGTTTTTTGGTCACAGTCAGGAAATACAGCAGCAATGGCAGATGCCGTTGGTCAGGGAATCACAGAAGCCGGAAAGGAGGCAGAAGTAATAGAGGTAAGCAGTGCTTCTCTGGATGCATTGAAGGAAGAGAAAGCATTTGCACTTGGCTGCCCGGCAATGGGAGCGGAAGTGTTGGAAGAGTCAGAAATGGAACCGTTTGTAGCAGAAGTCGAGAGCTTTGCGGCAGGTAAAACGATCGCATTATTCGGTTCTTATGGATGGGGCGATGGCGAATGGATGCGTGACTGGACGGATCGTATGACAAGTGCCGGAGCAACTGTAGTCAATGGTGAAGGTTTGATCTGCCACGAGACACCGGATGAGGATGGTTTGAGCGAATGCGTGGAATTAGGAAAGGCATTGGCACAGAACGCATAAATAGAATTTTATATGATCTTCTTGAAAGGGCAGTGCATGGGCGCTGCCTTTTTTTGAGGAATGGAATCATGCTTTTATAGGAGTGGAATCATGCTTTTATAGGAGTGGAATCATGCTTTTATAGGAATGGAATTATGCTTTTAGAGGAGTGGAATGTCGACAGGAATCAGCTTTAGCAATTCTTACAAAGGCAGTACGTTTACACTGTACCGGTGCTGTCTTTGTGGTTGTTTTTTCTTTTAAAATGTGCAAAAATAAAATCAATATGATGCAAGTGTTAAAAGAAGATAACTATGGAGTGATCCATGGTATCAGCAGAAAGTCAAGAATAAAACAGGTATCAAAACAGATCACTTGCTCTGTTTTGGATACCGGAAAAGAGGAAGATTATGGCAAAAGCTCTTATTTTTTTAGCCACTGGATATGAAGAAGTAGAAATGTTGACTGTAGTAGACATGCTTCGTCGTGCCGGGATTGACATTGACATGGTTTCTGTTACAAAAGATCCGGAAGTAACCGGCTCGCACAATATTACGATCAAAGCAGATGTGTTGTTTGGAGATGCCGATCTGGATCAGGCACAGGCATTGATCCTTCCGGGCGGCATTCCGGGAACACCAAATCTCAAAGCATATGCACCGCTTTGCGAAGCATTAAAAACATTTGCAAAAGAAGGTAAGCTTGTGGCTGCTGTTTGTGCAGCACCAACTGTACTTAGTGAACTCGGTATCTTAAAGGATAAGAAAGCAACCAGCTATCCGTCATTTGAAGGAAAGTTAGACTGTGCAGAATATTTACAGCAGCCTTATGTTGTCGATGGCAATGTGATCACCAGCCGCGGCATGGGAACCTGTATTGAATTTGCCGGTGCGATCATTGCGGCATTGAAAGATGACGAGACAGCAAAGCAGGTAAAAGATGCGATCGTGTATCAGGGATAAGATCAGAAAATAAAATAATATCGGAAATAGTGATAGCAATTCTTGGAGTGCAAAGCGCTGGCTTTGCACTTTTTTATACACTTTCAACTCTTTTTATCAAAAATATTGAAATAAAACTATGTATTTGTTAAAATATTCTAAATAATATTAAGCACGTAAAATAATTCGTACAGAGAAACGGATAGAAGGGAAGGATGACAAATGAGGAAAAAGTGGACAGCACTATGCATGGTGTTTGTAATGCTATTTGCATTGACTGGATGTGGTTCTTCAACGAAGGTTGTGGATCTTGTTACAAACAATGTAAATGGTAAAAACAGTTCCGAGACAACAAAGACTAATAAGACAGAGACCGAAGCGGGGACAAAGGTGATCGCGGCAAAAGACATTAAAGTCGGCGTTTTGTACATAGGAAGTGCTTCGGATACTTCCGGATATACATACGCACATGAGCAGGGGATCAAAACAATGGCGAACAATCTCGGACTAACATCAAAACAGATTGTTCGTAAAGAAAATGTTTCCGATGATAATACGAAAGAAAAGAACAAAGCAATTCAGGAATGCATTGATGCAGGATGCAACATTATATTTGGAACAAGTTTTGGTGAGATGCAGGAGTTATCGGAATTTGCAGAAAAATACCCTGATATCTATTTTGCGCATGGTTCAGGTTATATGAGCAACGGCAAAAACTTTACCAATTATTTTGGCAGGATCTATCAGGCGAGATATCTGTCCGGCATTGCCGCGGGTCTCAAGACGCAGAGCAATAAGATCGGTTATGTAGCCGCACAGGATAATACAAATGCAGAAGTAACAGGGGGAATTGATGCATTCGCAATGGGTGTGGAATCTGTAAATACAAATGCAACGATTTATGTAAAAGTAACACATAGCTGGTATGATCCGGCAGAAGAAAAGGCCGCGGCAAAAGCACTTCTGAGTCAGGGTTGTGATGTGCTTGCACAGCATTGTGATACGACAGCACCTCAGGAGGAAGCACAGAAAAAAGGAGTATGGGGAATTGGTTATAACTCGGATATGAGTAAGGAGACACCAAAAGCAACCCTTACCTCTGTATTATGGACATGGAGTGCATATTATACATCTTATGTACAAAGTATTATGGATGGTACATATGATGGAAGCAATTATTATGGCGGTATGTCAGAGGGGTTGATCGGGCTATCCGGGCTGGCATCCTTTAATGATAATTCAGCACAAGACAAGATCGATGAAGCAAAACAGGCTATTTTAGATGGCTCTGTTAAGATCTTTGAAAATGAAATGAAGACAAATACAGGCAAAGTGATCGGAAAGGATGGCAGTGTCTTAGACGACGCGACGATCACCGGAAAGATAAACTGGTATTATCATAATGTAAAAGTACTTAAATAGTAAAGAATGCATGGAGAATGATGATGTTGGGCATGAAATGACATATGAAAAATTTAAGCTAAAGGAAAAGATCTGCATACACCTTGAGAATGTCAGGTGTTTTATGGGAGGGAAGGACATATGAAAAATATAAAGTTACGTGTAAAATTAATGACTTTGTCTATACTGCCTATGTTGGTGATCGGGGCAGTGATCGCTGCTGTTACATTAGAATGGCTGTCATCAACGATCGTAGACGAGACAGAGAACTCATTACGCAGCACCGCAGAAGCGGTACTTGCAGCTTACGATCAAAATACCGGAGACTATTTTCAAAATGAGAATGGGGATATCTGGAAAGGTGGTTACAATGTTTCGAAGTCAGAAGCGTTGCTTGATAAGATCAGTAACAACACAGGAATGGCAGTAACCTTTTTCTATGGATCAAAAAGGATCGTCACATCATTGAAGGATAAAAACGGTGACAGAATTTTGGGATCAGAAGCCGGAAAAACGGTACAAAAGAAGGTATTGCAGAATAAGAAATCTTTTTTTACAAATGGTGTATCGGTTGATGGAAAAATGTACTATGGTTATTACATTCCGGTCAATCAGAATGAATCAAAAGACGTAGTTGGTATGGTCTTTGTCGGAACACCGACAGCAAAAGTCAGTCAAAAGATCAATCGTATGATCGTATCGTTTGGAATTATCCTGTTTCTTGCTTTGGTAGCAACAACTGTGATCGTGATTTATGTTGCCGGAAGAATGATCAAACGAATTAAATCCGGTATTCAGACTTTAACAGATATTGCCGGAGGAGATCTTACTACAAATGTAGAGAAGAAATACCTGAACGATTCGGATGAGATCGGAGAACTGATCCAGAGTACGCAGCAGTTAAAGACCGGTCTGACAGATATTATTTCTGTGCTTGCACAAAAGACGAAGCAGTTAGGACAGTCTTCTAACGATATCAATGAAATGTTAGAGATCAATATGCACGAGATAGACCGGATGGAAAATGCGATTGAACAGATCTCCGATGGAATGAATAAACAGACCAAATCAGCAGATGATGCCTCCGACGGAATCAGTACGATCAATAATATGATTGAAAAAGCTAACACAGAGACAAAGACATTAAATATCTCTGCAAAAGAAATGCTTCAGGCAGGTTCGGAAGTATCTTCTACACTCGATAACCTTGATGCGGTTAATGCAGAAGTTTTGAAAGCAGTAGAACAAATTCAGCAGGATACTGATCTGACAAATGAAGCTGCCGAACAGATTGGAAAAGCAGTCGATGTTATCATGAATATAGCAGAAGAGACGAACTTGTTGTCGCTGAATGCAAGCATAGAAGCGGCAAGAGCAGGAGAGAGTGGAAAGGGCTTTGCCGTTGTTGCATCCCAGATCCAGAAACTTGCCGAACAGTCCGGTGAGTCATCGGAACAGATCAACACGATCGTCAATAACCTAGGCAGCAGTTCTGCAAAATCCGTTGAAACAATGGCATATGTACGCGAGGTTATTGACAAACAGAGCAATGATATCGTTAAGACGCGCGAAATCTTTGGAGAAGTGGAACGCGGGATTGATCATTCTATGGATGGCATTTTAAGGATTGAACAGGCAATCGGTAATCTGGAAGAAGCAAAAGGTTCTATTGTAGAATTGATCGCTTTTCTGACTCAAGCAACAAAAGAAAGTAAAGAAAATGCAGCAGTTACATTAGAATCAGCACATAGTGTTAAAAAATCCGTTACGGATATGGTGCAAGCATCAAATGGTGTCAAAGAAGTTGCACATGATATCAATAACAGCGTCAGTACGTTTCGTATTGAATAAAGGCAAAACAAAAGATATATCAATTGTCAGAAAAACAGTCATTTGGTTTATTGAGAGGATAAACTAAATGACTGTTTTTTATTACTGAAAATACATTTTTGATCGAGATACAGCCTTTTACGGCTGTTGAAAGCAGAACATGAAAAGTATATAATATTAATATCTCAAATCAGGAAAAAAACGACAGAAAGTCACATTTGTTTACAAGGGGAGGCAGATAGTATCATGAAAAGATTAATAAGCTTATTTTTATGCTTTGTGCTGATAACCGGAGTGTTAAGCAGTTGTGGACAAAGCAAGGGAAACGACAGATCAAACGGAAGCGGAATTAAAGTGATGCTGACATTATCACAGGCGGATACATTCCGTAACACATTGGTGGAAGCAGCACAAAAAGCAGCCAAAGAAAACGGCGTACAACTTGATGTCAAGCAGGCAGAAAGTTCGCTTGAAAATCAGGTTAAGCAGGTAAAAGATGCAGTCAAAGAAAAATATGATGTGATTTTATGTGCATTAGTAGATGCAGATGCTGCACTGGAGATTGAAAGTCTTGCAGGAGATATTCCGATCATTTTCTTTAATAACTGCCCGGATGAATCACGCTTAGAATCCGGAAAATATGTTTATGTCGGATCGGATGAAAAAGTAGCCGGTAAATATCAGGCAGAGTACATATTAGATAAATTTGCATCGGCACAGGAGATCAATGTAGCGATTATGAAAGGACCGGCAAGCCAGTCGGCCGCACAGAGTCGTACTAGTGCATTCAAAGATACATTGAATGCTTCTGACAAGAAGATCAATTATGTCTTTGAAGATCGTGCAGAATGGGATCGGACCAAAGCCAAAGATCTGTTTGAAATCTTTAGCAAGACCGGTCAGAAATGTGATGTTGCAGTCGGAAATAATGATGATATGGCACTTGGTGTTATTGATGCATGCAAAGAAAAAGGAATCGAGGGTATCACGGTTCTTGGGATCGATGCTACGGCAGATGGTTGCACAGCGATTGAAAGCGGAGATATGGCATTTACGGTATATCAGTCTGCTTCAGGACAGGGTGATATGGTTATTCAGACTGCGGTTGCACTGGCAAAAGGCAATGATATGTCAAAACTTTCAGGTGTGACAAAAGATCAGAAATATGTCTGGGTTCCATTTGAAAAAGTCGACAGTTCAAATGTAAAAGATTATGAGTAAAGGGAGACGTAAAGACAGACAGTCCGAATGAAAATGATCATAAGTAAAGAAACCGAAAAGCAGACAGCCTGAATGAAAATGATCATAAGTAAAGAAACCGAAAAGCAGACAGTCCGAATGAAAATGATCATAAGTAAAGAAACCAAAAAGCAGACAGCCTGAGTGTAAAAGATTATAAGAAAAGAGGGAAACTATGAAAAAAGATAAAACAATATCGATCAAAGCAAAATTGCTGGGTACGATCATTCCGGTAGTTATTGCAATTGTTGTTGTGTTAGTAGTAGTTGCGTACCAAATCTCAGCAGGTATTATTGAAGATAATGCAGCAAATTTGTTAAAAACATCAGTAGGAAGCCAGGAATCTAAGATTGAAGCATGGATCAATGAGAATCTTGCATCATTCCAAATGGCAAAAAAGACAATAGAAGATATGCATGCAGATGATGACCAGATTCAGAAAATTCTGGACGGATATTATAACTATAGCGAAAACTATCCGGATGGTCTTTATCTTGCAGATTCCGATGGGAAGATTTTAAAAGCTTCCAAATCAACGAAAGAAGAAAACAACGCGACAGATAGTACGTGGTATAAGGAAGGACTTACCAGGGTCAACATGGCAGTCGGTACAGCATATAAGAATGCCGATGGTGAAAATGTCATTAGTGCTTCCGGTATTTTGAACGATGGTTCTGACGATGTGCGTGTTATTTCAGCAGATATGTCATTGGATCGTATCGCCGTTATCGTTAATTCCTTTATTGAGATGGATGGAGCAGAGGCTCTTCTGGTAGATAAAAACAGTGGAATGATCCTTGCAAACCGCGATAGTGCATTGATTTCTAAGACACTTGGCGAAAGTGGACAGAGTGCATTGTATCGGAAGATTGCAAAGAAGATCTCTCAGAAAAATTATGACTTTACTACACTGGATGGTAATATGACAGTCTTTGATGAAGTCAATGGTACAGACTGGATCTTAGTATCTTACATACCAAAGAGTGTTGTACTTTCAGAACTTTCTAATTTGAGAAATATTATGTTGATCATCAGTCTGATCTGTATTTTGATCCTTTGCGTATTAATTGAAAGAATGACACATGTTGTTATCAGTCCGGTTAAGAAAATGACCAAAGTGATTACAGCGATGGCAGGCGGTGATTTTACTGTTTCGATGAAAGTAAAAGGAAAAGATGAGATTGCGGTTATGGGACGAAGCGTCGAACAGTTCATTGAGTCCATGAAACAGATGATCAAAAAGATTGAAGAAGTTTCAGGAAAATTAAAAGAACAGGCAGATGCCAGTAAGAACGTTTCGGGCGAGATGAATGAAGCCGCAGGCATTCAGTCACAGTCTATGGGTGAGATGAACAGCACGGTAGATCAGTTATCTATCTCTGTTAATGAAATTGCCCAGAATGCAACACAGCTTGCCGGAGTCGTAGCAGATACGAAGAGTGACAGTGATACAGTAGAAAATCGTATGAAAGAAACGGTTGAAGTATCAGAAAAAGGCCGTGAAGATATGGAACGTGTCGGAGAGGCGTTAGGAAATATCGAGGTATCTATCCATAATCTGGAGACAGCAGTTAATAAAGTAGGTACCGCATCCGGTGAGATCGTCCAGATCATCAATCTGATCGGTGAGATTGCAGATGAGACCAACCTGTTATCTTTAAATGCATCTATCGAGGCTGCCAGGGCAGGTGAGGCCGGTAAGGGCTTTGCAGTTGTTGCGTCGGAGATCGGTAAGCTGGCTCAAAACAGTACCGAATCTGTAGCGAATATCACTAATCTGATCGCAGAGATTAATCGTCTGGTTGAAGATGCAGTCAGACAGGCAGGTAATAGCGCAGGCGATATTTCAGAAAGTGCACAGCTGATCCAGACAGCAGTTGATACATTTGATACGATCTTTAAGAATATTCAGGATACAAGTCATTTGATCAACAATGTAGTAGATGAGATCAACAAAGTAGATGAAGTTGCTTCTAATGTTGCTGCTATTTCGGAAGAACAGGCAGCAAGCTCGGATGAGATCTTAGCAACATCGGAATCTATGTTAAACCAGGCAGAAAATATTTCAAAGAACAGCCAGCAGGTAGAGGAAGAATCTGATAAACTGGCAATTTCAGCTGATCATCTGGCTGACCAGATCAAACAGTTTAAGATTTAAGAATGGAGTACGCAATGGCACAGATAATACAGATAGAGCGGTTTTCCTCGCCGGTATTGGATATTTATACAAGAAGTAAAGAGACACAGCTTTTGCACAGACCGGCGCATCAAAGAGGGCTGTTCATTGCAGAAAGTCCGATTGTGATCGAAAGAGCATTAGCAGCCGGATATGTGCCGGAATCACTTTTGATGGAAGATACGCAGGCAGGTGAACCGGTCGGTAAGAAGATGATGGAACTTTGCGGCGATATTCCGGTTTATACGGCACCGTTAGAAGTTTTAAAGCAGATGACAGGCTTTTCCATGACACGGGGGATGCTTTGCGCGATGTATCGGAACGATCTTTTGTCTGTAGAAGAGATATGTCAGAACGCATGCAGGATTGCTGTGTTAGAAGATGTAGTTAATCCGACGAATGTCGGTGCGATCATGCGGTCAGCTGCAGCATTGAATATGGATGCGGTACTTCTGACACCGGATTGCAGCGATCCATTATACCGCAGGGCGATCAGGGTCAGTATGGGAACGGTTTTTCAGATTCCATGGACATTCTTTGATAAAAAGAAAATCAACTGGAAAGAAAATGGAATTGATCTTTTGCACCGGCTCGGTTTTCAGACAGCGGCAATGGCATTGAGTGAAGATTCGGTAAATATTGATGATGAAAGGCTGCTTGCAGAAGAGAAGTTAGCAGTCATTCTTGGAACAGAAGGAGACGGATTAGCAATGCATACTATTGCATCCTGTGACTATACGGTTTGCATTCCGATGTCACATGGTGTAGACTCATTAAATGTCGCAGCAGCGAGTGCAGTTGCTTTTTGGCAGCTAGGCAATAACAAAAGGAAATAAATGTAAAATAAGGAGAACAAGAATGCCAGTATTTGATTTTACACATACACCGGATGAAAAGAAGCCGGCAGAATGTACTTACACCGTTTTTTATTCAAACGAACAACACCCGACAGCAGACAACCCACTGATGGTATTAGAGCGTCTGGAAGAAGGAAGCTGCCACCATCCGGTCGGTCTGATCACAAATCCGATCAAAAAGACAGCTTTTGAATATACAGGTCAGAATGGAACAGTTAGTGCGAACATATTAAAGATGGATGCCCGTTTTGTAGGCTTGTTTAAGTGGCTGGGTGAAAGTCATATAAAAGTACGTCTTACCGGTGAAAATAGGGAAGAGGGATATGTGGTATATAAAGTAAGAGAAGTTGGCTTTGGAGGCGGTACAAAGCTTTCGGCAGAGGATGGATTCCTACAGTTTATGATCGAACGTCTTTTAGCAAGTGATGCCCCGGCAGACATAGAAGAAAGTGATGACGAAGAAGACGGCGACAACATGAAGCTTACAAGCTTACAAAGTATCGTAGACTTTATGAATTGTGCCGGTAGAACGCTCCCTGATAATGTGCGTCTCTGGGCAAGAAGAAACCTTGCTGTGGCTCGTTCTACAGAAGTAACCGCAGAAGAGAGAAGACATGCACAAAGAGCATTATCCATGATGATGAATATCCAGTGGAAAAGCAATTACTTCGAGGCTATCGATCCCAAGGAAGCACGCAGGATCTTAGATGAAGAATTATATGGTATGGAACCGGTAAAACAGCGTATCATTGAAACGATCATCCAGATCAATCGTACACATACCCTTCCGGCATACGGAATCCTGCTTGTAGGTCCGGCAGGAACCGGTAAATCACAGATTGCATATGCTGTTGCTCGAATTCTTCGTCTTCCATGGACTACATTAGATATGAGTTCGATCAATGATGCGGAGCAGCTTACCGGAAGCTCGCGTATTTATGCAAATGCGAAAGCCGGTATTATTATGGAAGCATTTGCAATGGCAGAATCCTCAAACCTTGTCTTTATCATTAATGAGTTAGATAAGGCATCATCCGGCAAAGGCAACGGAAATCCGGCAGATGTGTTACTTACGCTGTTAGATAATCTTGGGTTTACAGATAACTATATTGAGTGTCGTATTCCAACGGTTGGTGTATATCCGATCGCAACCGCAAATGATAAAGAAAACATCAGTGCACCGCTTATGTCGCGCTTTGCCGTGATTGATATTCCGGATTATACATTTGAAGAAAAGAAGATCATCTTCTCAAAATTCTCGCTTCCAAAAGTGTTAAAGCGTATGAGTATGAAGGCGGAAGAATGTATTGTTACCGATGAAGCTTTGGATGCGATTGTAAGGCGTTATGATAATACAACCGGTATCCGTGATCTTGAGCAGGCGGCAGAGCATCTTGCGGCACATGCTTTATATGAGATCGAAGCGAATCAGGCTAAGAAAGTAGAATATACGGTTGATATGGTAAAAGAGCTGTTAAGCTGATATCCTAAGCGAGTGTCAGGGCTGATGGCATGCGAAGCATTTTTTAAAAGCGTAGGGTGGAAAGCCTGCCTAAATTGCAATCAAGGTTAAGATTATGCATAAATATAAATTAAAAAAAGATTAAGATACAAAGAAGTATCGGAGAGAATGGAGTCATTCAGATCTCTCCGATCTTTTTTATGGCTCTTTGTCAAGCGTTTGGGGGATAGCAGCTCTCATACTGACTTTTCGAAAAAATAGACACAGAGGGTGAGAATAGACAGCCGAGATACTGTTTTTTTTAGAATAAAATTTGTATAATATATAATATGAGATTCAAAAATCAAAAGGATTGAACTTTTCTGACAGGCTGTTTTTGAAAATGGACTTTTGACAATTTGATCGATAGAAGATGGAAATTGTGCGGACAATACGTATTTGCTTTTCTAAGAAAAGCAGAAAGGAGAGATTATGAAGAAGGAACAAAGGAAAAAGCAGATAGCAAATGAGCTTACAATACGCATCTTAAGTGTTGTATTGGCAATCTTTGCACTGGTTCTGATATTAGTCTTTATTATGATCGATAATATCAGCATAAGTGCACAAAAGCAGGATCTTACCATGCAGTCAAAGGCAGCTTCTTATCAGCTGGAAATATTCTTTACAAATTATGTTACGACTGTAGAACAGATAGCTTTGGATGGCAATGTCAGAGAGCTCCTTGATACAACAAAAGCAGGAGATAAGATTACCGAAAATGATAAATATTCTCACGTATTTAATGAGCTGAAAAAGACAGCAGACTTTGATAAAGGAAATATCATGGCAACATGGGTAGGTGATATTGATGCGAATGCGCTGACACAGTCGGATGGATTTACCAGTGACGCTTCTTTTGAAATAACACAAAGAGAATGGTATAAGGTAACAGAAAGTGGAAAATCAATGCTGACAGCACCATATCAGGACGTAAGCACAGGAAAAGAGATTATGAGTGTGGCGGCACCGGTCTACAACGAATCCGGCGACAAGGTTCTTGGTGTAGCAGGTGTAGATATTTCGTTAGACCATATTAATGAGATCTGTTCACAATACAAGATTGGCAACAAGGGTTATATCGTTCTTTTGACAGAAGATGGAACGATGGTATATCACCCAACAAAAGAAAATGAATTAAAGAAGCTATCAGAAGCAAATATTTCAGATGACGTTATGAATGCACTTAAAAGCAAAAAAGGTACTTTCCTTTCTTATAAAGCAGATAAGTCAACAAAGGAGGGATATGTAGGACAGATTGGCTCCAAAGGATACTATGTGTTAAGCAGTCTGCCGGCGAGTGAATACTATAGCTCCCTGATTACCAGTCTGGTCGGACTGGTCTTCCTTCTTGTGATTGGTGTAGCTGCGATCGTACTTGCGATCCGTAAAGTGGCAAAGAACATTTCTAAGCCAATCGTAGCATTAAATGATGTAGCACAGGAGCTTGCAGCAGGAAATCTTGATGTAGCACTTCATGTTGAATCGCAAAATGAGATCGGTGAGCTTGCAGAATCCATTCAAAAGACGGTTGACCGTTTGAAGAAATACATTGATTATATTGATGAAATTTCAGATATGTTAGACCAGATTGCAGATGGTAAGTTAAAGGTTTCGTTAAAATATGACTATTCCGGAGAGTTTGCAAAGGTAAAAACTGCTCTGTTACATATCTCTGCTTCTATGCAGGATATGATGCATAACATTATTCAAAGCTCAGAGCAGGTATTGTCCGGAGCAAATGACCTTTCAAAAGCAGCACAAAGCATTGCAGAGGGTGCAAGTACACAGGCTGCATCCGTTGAGGAGCTGGTAGCAACAGCGGTATCTGTTTCGGAGCAGGTAAATGAAAATACACAAAGTGCAAAAGAATCTGCTGTAGAAACAGAACGTGTAACAGACATGATGAAGAACAGCAGTGATCAGATTATACAGATGATGGATGCCATGAATCGTATCTCTGAGAAGTCGCATGAAGTTGTCGGCATCATTAAGACGATTGAAGACATTGCAGATCAGACCAACCTTCTTTCCTTGAATGCGTCGATTGAAGCCGCCAGAGCAGGAGAAGCAGGTAAAGGATTTGCTGTCGTTGCTTCTGAGATCGGCTCACTTGCTGATGAAAGCTCGCGTGCAGCAAGCAATACAAGAGATCTGATCGGCATTTCCATTGATGAGATCGAGCAGGGTACATCATTAGCACATGAAGTGGTAGATTCGATGAATGAAGTGCTTAAAGCGGTACAGAATGTCAATGATCTGATCGGAAAGAGTGCACAGAATAATGTGGCACAGGAGCAGAGCGTAGAGCAGATCCGATTAGGCATCGAAGAGATTTCTAATAGTGTACAGGATAATTCGGCAGCTGCAGAGGAAACCTCAGCTACTTCCGAAGAACTGGCTGCACAGGCAAATATTCTGACGGATATGGTACAGCATTTTGATCTGGGAGAATAGAGTGATAAATCCTCAAAAAACGAGGATTGATATATAAGAATACTTTTTAAAGATAGCAAAGGCATCGGTTATGGAACTGTCACCCCGAAATCTGACTTTGGGAGGCAATTCTAGTCCGGTGCCTTTGCTTTATGGAATAGGAAAATGCTCGTGCAGTAGCACAACACGCTGGCGTTGCACCTTTTTAGTTCAAATTTTTCCTGGAATACATAATAATACAAAGGTTTTATGGGATCACAGGATAAAAATGTATAATACGAGCGAAAAATGTATAAAAATAAGTCGTATTCTCTTGTGAACATGGTAAAAAACCATTATAATAGCATTACTTACTATGCATTTTTATAAGAGTGTACATATAGCAGTGGGGGAGCTGGCAAGAATTACAGAGTGATTTTTGTAGTGCAAAGCATTGACTTTGCACTTTTGCAGCAATGTAAAGATGCACATACAGTAGTGGGAATTTTTGATTTGATTTACAGAAGAAAGCAGGTATGAGATGCAGCACAGAAAAAGTTATGAGATAAGTATATTTGTAATCGGATGCATTTTGATTAATTGCATTGGAAAATGGCTGGCAGGAGCACTGCAGCTTCCTTTATGGATGGATTCTTTTGGGACAGTATTGGCTGCATATGTGCTTGGGCCGATATGCGGTGCTTTTATTGGAGCGGCGGTAAATATTATATACGGATTGCATTCATCGCTTTCACTTGTTTATGCATTAACAAATGTTGCACTTGGAATTCTGGTAGGCATTTGTGCAAGAAAGGGATTTTTTGAAAATCTTTTCAGGACATTGTCATTGAGCTTTTTAGTGACAATGATCTCGGTGCTCGTTTCTGCACCTTTGAACTATTTCTTTAGTAATGGGATGACCGGTAATGTCTGGGGAGATGGCGTTGTCGGTTTCTTGGAATTAATGGGGATTCAGAAGGTGATCCGGTGTATCATCGGTGAGTTTTATGTTGACTTTTTAGATAAAGTGATCACATTACTTTTATTCTTTTTTATATTAAAAGCAAAAGTATTACGCAAAAAAGACGGCAGACGAAGTCATGTACGGAAAAAGACATGGCTTGGTTTGCTTTTTTTCTTACTTTGTATGCAGGCAATGCTTGATGGAACATCTGCCTGTGCAAAGCAAAAGAGTAAATATAGTGCAGACAATCGTTTTAATACATATGTCAGAACAATCTATAATGGAGAGAACGGGCTGCCGGGTGGTAAAGCGAATGATATTGCCCAGACAAAGGATGGTGTCTTGTGGATTGGCACGTATGGCGGGCTGTACCGTTATACCGGAAGTAATTTCCGCTGGGTAAACGAGTTTGAATCGGTGAAAAACGTAAACTGTCTGTATACAGATGAAGCCGGACGATTATGGATCGGAACAAATGATAGCGGAGTATCAATCTGCATTAACGGAGAAATATCAAATGTATTGGATGCAACCGAAAAACTTCCTGCAGATTCGGTTCGTTGTATTACAGAAAATACAGATGGTAATTTTTATGTTGGAACGACCGATGCATTAGCAATCGTATCTTTATCAGGTGGACTTTCCGTGACGGAAACCATTTCGGAGATTAAGTATGCAAAAAGCCTATCGACGGATGCTGTGGGTACGGTTGCTGCAGTTACGGATGAAGGATGTCTATACCTGTTAAATGGAAGTAAGATCGTTACTAAAAAAGAAAAAAGCATCAGTGGCACGGCATATACCTGCTGTACATTTGATGATGCAGGAAAACTATATCTTGGTACACAGGAAAATACGATAGAAGTATACCGATTTGAAAATGAAACATTAAAGAAAGAAAAAGTGATCTCCTGTCGGGATATGATAAATATTAAATCCCTGCAACAGTCGGAAGATGGTTATTGGTTTGTCTGTGCTGACAATGGAACAGGATATATTGACAAGGAGGGAATCTATCATACGATCAATACAAATCAGTTTAACAGTTCAATTGACCATATGTTAATTGATTATCAGGGGAATCTTTGGTTTACTTCGTCCCGTTTAGGACTTTTGCGTATGTGCAAGTCGGTATTTACAGAGATTTATGATGAAGTCGGTTTGCCGGGGGATGTTGTTAATTCTGTCACAAAATGGAACGGGCAGTTTTACTTTGGAACGGATAACGGATTACATATTGTGGATCAGAAGTTAACCAAAAAGGTAGATAACAGTTTGACGAAAAAGCTGGAAGGTGTCCGAATACGTTGTCTTAAAGAAGACAGCAGACATCATCTCTGGATCTGTACAGGTGGTGAAGGTGTCTGGGAAATTGCCGGTGATCGGATCTACACTTACAAAGAAAAAGATGGTATGACAGGAGATAAGTTCCGATCGATCATTGAACTGGCGGATGGTACGATGGCAGCTGCCGGAGATTTCGGGATTTCCTATATCAAAAATAGAAAAATTTGTGCTACGATCAAAGAAAAAGACGGACTGACAAATCCTAAAGTTCTTTGTATGCTGCAAAAAGAGGATGGAACGCTTTTAGCGGGAACCGATGGAAATGGAATTGCGGTCATTCAGGATACTAACGTGGTAGGAAGCATTAAAAAGTCGGATGGACTCGGATCGAACGTGATCATGCGGATTGTAAAAGACAGCGATAATGAAGGATATTTTGTGATCACAAGCAACAGTATCTGTTACATCACAAAAGCAGGAAAGATCAGAATTTTAAAGAATTTCCCGTATTATAATAATTTTGACCTCGTAGAAGGAAACCATGGAGAGGTCTTTGTCCTTAGTGCAGCCGGAATTTATGTTGTAGATAAGAAAAAACTGTTACATGATAAAGATACAGAATATGATCTTCTGGATTCGACAAAAGGATTACGGGAGTCATTGACACCAAATGCGTGGAATTATGTTGATGACAAGGATAACCTCTATCTTTCCGGTGGTTCCGGAGTTGTTTATATGAATATCAACGCATATAGTACAACGAAGTCATCGTATCGTATGTTGCTCAAGTCGATCAAGTTAGACGGAGAGACCGGTCAGGTAGAGCGAGGCGAGGTGTTTCACATACCAAGAGGTGTTTCTCGTGTAGAGATCATACCGGAAGTGATCAATTATTCGACAAATGACCCGTATGTGCGTGTCTGGCTCGAAGGTTTTGACAAAAAGGCAACGATCGTACAGCAAAGTGACTTAAAAAATATCGTTTATACGAATCTGCCGACCGGGAATTACACATTCCATATGGCAGTATATGACAACAAAAAGAGTAAAGTCATAGAGGAAAGTACCTATCAGATCGTTAAAGATAAAGAGATTTATGATCATTGGTGGTTCTATCTTTATTTTGGTATTGTCTTTACCTCAGCAATTGCGTATCTGACATGGCTTGTAGTCAGAACACAGATCCAAAAGACATTAAATATTCAGAAGAAAGAATTGGAACTGACGAAAAGACAGCTTGAAATGGGAAATGAAACGATTTTAACGATCGCTAAGACGGTAGATGCTAAAGATGTCAATACAAGCCAGCATTCGTTCCGTGTATCGGAATATGCTTCGATGATCGCACAAAGGTTGGGATATAGTGATCAGGCGATTGAAGATTTAAAGAAATCCGCCCTCTTGCATGATATTGGAAAGATTGCGATTCCTGACCGCATTTTGAATAAGGACAACAAACTGACGGATGAAGAATATGCCGTTATGAAATCGCATGTCGTAAGAGGTGGTGAGATCTTAAAGAATTTCACATTGGTAGACCATGTATATGAAGGTGCATTATATCATCATGAACGTTATGATGGAAAGGGATATGTGCAAGGGTTGAAAGGGGAAAAGATTCCTTTAAATGCAAGGATCATCGGAATTGCAGATGCATTTGATGCAATGACAGCAAATCGCGTCTATCGAAAGAAGCTCGATATGGAATTTGTATTAAATGAGATCAAAAAAGGAAGAGGAACACAGTTTGATCCGATGCTTGTAGACATCATGCTCGATCTGATCGAAGACGGTACAATTGATGTACAAAAGATCTATGCACCGTAATATATGATCGGGATAATAGTTTTGATAAAAGCAGTATTGTTCAGGATTATGTCAGACTGAGAAATGAAAAAAGCCGGGAAAGTTCAGTAGTTTGTATCAGAATCGTGTCAGATCAGGCATGAAAAAGGCAGAGAAAATGTTTTTGTAAAAAGGGAGACCAATATGAAAAGAATATATGCAATATCATTCATTAGTACCATTGCTGTGATCATCGTTGCGGCATTGTTTCAGTTCCTTGTGCTGGATAAGAGAACACAAAAGCACATCAAAGTCGGGTTTGTATATGTAGGTGATACCAGTACTGTTTATACCGGGAACTTTGTTAAAGCGCAAAATGCGATTGAAAAACAATACGGAGATCGTGTAAAAACCTATGCAAAATACAATGTGACAGAAGGAAATGAGGGCGAAATCTTACAGGAACTGATTGATACCGGCTGTGAATTGATCTTTACGACCAGCTATGGATTTTCCGAAAAGACAAAAGAATATGCGAAACGCTATCGCAATGTACAGTTTTGTCAGGCAACCGGATCCAATGCCAATGAAAAGCCAAAACTTAGCAATTATCATACTTTCATGGGAGCAGTTTATCAGGGACGTTATGTATCAGGTGTGGCAGCAGGCATGAAGATCAAAGAAATGATCAAAGATAAAACGATAACAAAAGAGCAGGCAAAGATCGGATATGTCGGAGCGTATCCGTATGCGGAAGTAATATCTGGTTATACGGCATTTTTACTGGGAGTACGATCGGTTGTTCCGCAGGCGGTTATGACAGTCAGATATACCAATACATGGGGGAGTTATGCGTTAGAGAAAAAGTGTGCTATGGAACTGATAGATGAGGGATGTGTCATAATATCACAGCATTCTGACACAACCGGCCCGGCTGTTGCCTGTGAAGCGACAAGAGGAACAAAGACCACATATCATGTAGCATATAATCAGAGCATGGAAGATGTGGCACCGACAACCTATCTGACAGGATGCCGTATTAACTGGGAACCTTACATTTTAGAGGCGGTTAGTGCAGTTTTATCAGATAAGAAAATCGAAGATGTTGTCAATGCCAACATAAATGGAAACGATGCCGGAGCAGGCTTTGAACGTAACTGGGTGGCAATGCTTGAATTAAATGAAATCGCAGTGGCGAAAGGCACGCAGGAACGGATGGAAGATGCGATCAAACAATTAAAAACCGGCAAACTTGCCGTTTTTCAGGGGGATTATATAGGAATCAATCCATATGATGCAAAAGATACTATTGATCTGAATAAAGGTTATCAGGAAAATAAGGACAGTTCTGCACCGACTTTTCATTATGTGCTGAAAGATGTAATACAAATTAAATAAAATGAAATTCTCATGACGAATAAATCAGGAATGAAACGGAATTATCTTGAAGATGTAACCGGGAATGAAGCAAAACTATCTTGAAGATGTAATCGGGAATGAAGCAAAATTGACTTGAAGATGTAACCGGGAATGAAGTAAAACTATCTTGAAGATGTAACCGGGAATGAAGTAAAATTGTCTTGCAGATGAAGCAGGGCATGAAAAGAAACTTTCTTGATGATAGAATCAGGAATGAAACGAAATGCTTGTGCATATACATATAGAAGGGTATAAAAGAGCGGGTGTGACCGGTCAGGGCAGGAGGCATTTCATGAAAGAGCAAAGCAGACAGGATTACAAAAAATACTTTATGCAGGATCGGAAAAAAGGATTTTTCGGGCATCGTGGCAGGCTGGCTGCTTTTCTGATCTGTCTTGTTGCGGTTCTTGGTGCAGTCTGTATCAGACAAGGCATTTTGCCGGTTTCTTATCATTTGCTCGATCATCCGAAAGTGCAGGACAACCGTAGTGTAAAAAAGACACAAAGCGATTTTGATGCACTGATACAGCAGATCTTTCGGGACGAAGTGACTTCGGATTCTTTTACGTTAAATTATACATTAAAGACAAAAGAAAATTATGGGATTACACAGGAGAAACCAACGCTTGGTGAATATTCCCTAAAAGAAATGAAAAACAGTCTCGTTATATCGGAAAACCGCGTTGCAACACTCGAAACCTATGATTATGAAAAGCTGACCAAAGAGCAAAAGCTGATCTATGATACGATATATCTTTTATCAAAACAGAATTTAGAAGCGGCAGATTTCCTGGAATATACAGAATGCTTAGGGCCGACAACCGGTATACAGACGCAGCTTCCGGTTTATTTTGCGGAATACAGCCTGCGTTCGAAAAACGATGTGGATACCTATTTGGAGTTATTAAATCTTGTTCCGGCATATTTTAAGGAAATTCTGTCTTTTGAACAGATGAAAGCGAAAAAAGGGATCTTTATGTCGGAGACAACCGCACAGGCGATCATCGACCAATGCAATGATTTTGTGAGCAAAACAGAGGAGAATTATCTGATCACAATCTTTGCGGGTAAACTTTTAAGCGTTGCCGATATGACAGATACCGAGAAGAGTACCTATGAGCAAAAGAATAAAGAGTTGGTTCTGAATGCGGTAATACCGGCATATAAGAATCTCGCAGAAGGGTTAAAAGAACTAATAGGCAGCAGCAAGAACCAAAAAGGACTCTGTTATCTTGAAAAGGGAAAAGAATACTACAGTTATCTGGTCAAAGCCAAGACCGGATCAGACCGTTCCATCAAAGAAATAGAGCATATCTTAGACAATAAGATTGAAGAATTGAAGAAAAAAATTGCAAAAGTGATCTCTGATACACCGGATGTTTATTATCAGGCACAAAAAGCGGAATATACATACAACACGCCACAGACAGCAATGGAACATCTAAAAAAAGCGATTCAAAAAGACTTTCCTGCACTGGATGAGTCGATCGGATATGAATTAAAATACGTGGATGCGTCTTTGGAAGAAAGCATGAGTCCGGCATTCTATCTGACTCCGGCAATCGATGATTACAAAAATAATGTAATCTATATTAACCGAAATAAAAGATATGATCTGTCAAAAGCATTTACAACGATTGGTCATGAAGGATATCCGGGACATTTGTACCAGACGTGCTATTTTCAATCGCAAAATCCGTCACCGCTTCGCAGTATGATCAATGTGGCAGGATATACCGAGGGATGGGGAACATATGCAGAGTTATACGGTTATGATCTTGCAGGGTTGAAAAAAGATGTCGCTAAGCTTTTAAAAGAAAACACATTGATCACGCTTTGTCTGTATGCAAAAGCTGATATCGGTATTCATTATAAAGGATGGGATCAGAAGAAATTGCAACGGTATCTGACGGATTTTGGATTTAGCAAAAGCAATATGATGGCAATCTATCAGTCACTTTTGGCAGAGCCGGCAAGTTATATGCCATATACAATAGGGTATTTGGAAATAGATGACCTTTTGAATGATGCAAAAAAGCAACTGGGCAGGAAATTCGTTCTAAAAGACTTTCATAAGTTCTTCCTGTCGCTCGGTCCGGTTCCGTTTACGGTAGCAAAGGATCGGATGCAAGGCTGGATAGAGATGCAGTTACGTCAAAAATAACGCATAAAATGTTAAAATTAAATTTGCAACTGTAAAGAGGATATTTTATACTATTTTATAGAGCTGTATTGTTTTGAGTGAATGCAAAATTTTCGCATTTCAACATACAAAAAGGGTACGTGTCTTGGTGGAAAAAATATCAGACACAGTAATGCGACAAAGAAAGGAAGATGCAAATGAAAAAAAGATGGAAAGCGGTCATGGCAGCAACATTGGCAACAGCTATGGTGATCACAGCAGTTCCCGTTCAGGGACAGACAGCACAAGCGGCAACAAAGTTAAAAAAGATTACGCTGTCAAAGAAGATCTGTGTGATCAGCAAACACAGCAGAGTAAAGCTGTCAGTAAAGTACAGTCCTAAGAAAGTAAAAGGTACTGTAACATGGAAGAGCAGTAACAAGAAGGTTGCAACTGTTACAAACATAGGTGTTGTTACAGCCAGAAAAACCGGAAAAGCTACGATCACCGCAAAGGTAAAAGGAAAGAAAGCAATCTGTAAAGTGATCGTTGGTACACCGGTCAAGAGTGTGACAGCAGCAAAGAAAGTAACGCTTACGGTAGGAAGCAGTAAAGCGATCAAAGCAAAAGTGCTTCCAAAGAAAGCTTCTGTAAAGAAGTTGCAATACACAACTTCAAACAAGAAGATTGCTGCCGTATCCTCAAAAGGTGTGATCAAGGCAAAGAAGCAGGGTAAAGCAGTGATCACAATAGCAAGTACAGATGGTAGTAACAAAAAGGCAAAAGTGAATGTTACGGTTAAAGCAAAGACAGCAAAGAATGTGGATGTAACCGGCATTTCGATTGCCAAAGCAGCTCATATTATGAACGTTGCAGATACCTATCAGGTAAAAGCCGTTGTCGCACCGGCAAACGCAACCAATAAAAATGTAACATGGTTTACAACAAATGCACAGACAGCAACTGTTGATGCAAATGGTCTTGTCACTGCGGTAAATAAAGGTACAGCAGACATCGTTGCAACAACGGTATCCGGCAATAAGTCGGCAAAGTGTACAGTCACGGTCGCATCAGTAGCACGTGTCAGCACAGATGAGCAGATTGCTACGGCGTTAAAAGCCAATGTAGAGTATCTTTATCTGGAAACAACCGAAAAGAAGCAGCTTACCATTCCGCAGGGAAGCTATGCAGGCACAAATCTGATCGTGGATATGCCAAATGGTGAAGTTATAAACCATGGTACATTTGCAAGCGTTACGATCAAGAACATTGCGAAAAATACATTTAAAGAATATGCAAGCGGCAATACATTAAATGTAGAAGCAGCAACTTCTCATATTGTGATCAGTAAAGATGCAAATGCAACAGTAAAAATTGCAAAGACAGCTTCTTCTACACAGGTAGAAAACAATGGAACGATCCAGAGTCTTGAAATTGCATCAGAAGGTGATGTTACCGTCAACGGTAGTGCAAAAGACATTGTTCCGACTGTTGTAAATTCTAACGTAAATCTTGTGACAAACCAGAATATGCAGATCGATGCGATCATCAAGTTCTTTTTAAAGATCTGTCCGGGTGCAGAAAATACAACGGTATCGGTCGATACAGCAATCAATATTCCAAAAATTGTTGGTCTTGGACTGATCCCTGTTACGGTATCTGACACAGGTGAAGTAGTTACCGTGATCAGTGACAATCTGGGTGTTGACGAGAATGCAGTAGATGTAGCATTCCATGGAGATGTACAGGATGAAGAAAATGTAGTGTTACAAGATGCAGATATCTACATTGTGCCATATACAGCAGATTATGATATTCCTAATATTGTAAACGATACGAATGCAACACATCTGACAACAGATGCAAATGGTCAGTACAGTATTGATACGATCAAGACAGGTAACTACATTTTAGTAGTGAAAAAAGATGGTTATATGGATGTGACACAAAATATTGTGATCACAAGTGTATATGGTTCTATTTATACAAATGAACTGATCAATATGCTGCCGGCTTCCTGGGAAGGAAAAGAAGGTGGTGTATCCGGTGCCGTGACAGACAGTAAGACAGGTGACAAAGTAGAAGGTCTTACCATGCGTATCCGCAAGGGTAAAAACAACCTGATCAATGATGCGATCAAAGAAACAAAGACAAATGCAGATGGAGAGTATCTGTTTGAAGATCTTCCGGTAGGTTATTATACCGTTCAGGTGCTTGATAAGCGTACATTAGAGGATACCGCAGACCGTTATCTGTCTACTTCATTTAATGTGTTGATCCGTCCTGATACGATCACAAAGAATCAGGGCGTTGGTGTCAGCACAGCGATCCATACCGGTCAGGTACGTTTTATCCTGACATGGGGTGATGAAGAGTCGGGTGCTGTTGCCGATGCGGATTCTCATTTGATCGGTCCGGTAAATGCCACAGGAAATCATTTCCATACATACTATAGTGACCAGGCAGCATGG
Source organism: Jutongia hominis (assembly GCF_014384965.1). Classification (GTDB taxonomy): domain Bacteria; phylum Bacillota; class Clostridia; order Lachnospirales; family Lachnospiraceae; genus Butyribacter; species Butyribacter hominis. Next base: position 59,064 of record NZ_JACRSW010000030.1, on the reverse strand, counting down.
AATGGTGAGGAAGAAGTAGCAGATCTTGATCTGGATGATACCGATTATGAAGGTCCGGAGACTACTACGATCTACAAGGAATATCCTGGAGTGTATTCTTTCTATGTACATGATTATACGAATTGTGACTCAAATGACAGTTCACAGCTTGCAGCATCAAATGTTAAAGTAGAAGTGTATTCCGGAAGTTTTAAGATGGCAACATATTATATGCCAAACAAAGAAGGAACATTATGGCATGTATGTGACTATGACAGCCGTACAAAAGCACTTACAAATGTTAATGAAGTGACATATCATACGGAGCCTTCTAATGTCGGATTATCAGATGAAGAAGTTAAAGTACTGGAGATAAAAGAGAACATTCGTGAACGGTTGTTTAACATTGAGAATATTGCAAATGGTATGGCAAATGGTGCAGATGAAGTGGATGCGAAAGTGACAGCATGGAGACAGCAGGCGGACAGCTATGATATAGAGGTGTTGAATGAAATCCAGGATGCCGTAGAAGAATATTATCAGCAGATAAATAAGATGTTTTTGTATGATGTTTCCTACACGGTAGATAACAATGAAAAGAATGTGTATGAAAATACCAGTAGCAGGATTTGTATCAATAAATTAGACAGCAGTGTACTTAGTGATATTAAGATTACTCTGTCCGATAGCGATAGTGATACCGTGGTTACTGAGGTTACACCGGATGAAGGATACGACAAAGCATACAAGCTTACCGCATCGAATGGTTTTGAAAAAGTAATCCGGGTTAAGATCAAAAATTTGACACAGGATGATTGGAATGCTTCTATTGATGATGAAGATTGATCGAGGTCATAGCAAACCGTTAAAAGGGTAAAAATGCATGGGAATGGCAGATACAAATTTTATATTTTCGGCGAAAATAGATTGACTTTTTAAAGCAGTTGTGAGATGATAAATCCAAATTGTGTTACAGGTGAAATGATTGTATCCCCGATACTTTCGGATAATCCTTTATCGGAAAGCAGAGAGATACGAAGAATTTTGAACCGGTATGCACAATATACCAGTTACTAAGTGACAAAAAATACTAAGAAAAGTGAGGTTGAATGCAAATGGCAACAGTAGATTTAAGTCAGTATGGTATTACAGGAGCAACAGAGATCGTTCACAACCCTTCTTATGATGAGTTATACAAAGAAGAGATGAAGGCAGACCTCGAAGGATATGAAAAAGGACAGGAAAGTGAACTTGGCGCTGTCAACGTTATGACAGGTATCTACACAGGTCGTTCACCTAAAGATAAGTTTATCGTTATGGATGAGAACTCAAAAGATACAGTATGGTGGACATCAGATGAGTATCCAAACGACAACCATCCGGCAAGCCAGGAAGCTTGGGAAGCAGTAAAAGAACTTGCTAAGAAAGAACTTTCTAACAAGAAACTTTATGTAGTAGATGCTTTCTGTGGCGCTAACGAAGACACAAGAATGGCAGTTCGTTTCATCGTTGAAGTTGCATGGCAGGCTCATTTTGTTACAAATATGTTCATCAAGCCATCTGCTGAGGAACTTAAGAACTTCAAACCGGATTTCGTAGTTTACAATGCTTCAAAAGCAAAAGTTACAAACTACAAAGAGTTAGGTCTTAACTCAGAGACAGCAGTAATGTTCAACATTACAAGCCGTGAGCAGGTTATCGTAAACACATGGTATGGCGGAGAGATGAAGAAAGGTATGTTCTCTATGATGAACTACTACCTCCCATTAAAGGGTATTGCATCTATGCATTGTTCAGCAAACGCTGATATGGATGGAAAGAATACAGCAATCTTCTTCGGTCTTTCAGGTACAGGTAAGACAACATTATCTACAGATCCTAAGCGTCTCCTTATCGGTGATGATGAGCATGGCTGGGATGATAATGGCATATTTAATTTCGAGGGTGGCTGCTACGCTAAGGTTATCAACCTTGATAAAGAATCTGAGCCTGATATCTACAATGCGATCAGAAGAGATGCTCTTTTAGAGAACGTTACTATTGATGATAAGGGTGTTATCGACTTTGCTGATAAGACAGTTACAGAGAATACTCGTGTATCTTACCCAATTGATCATATCAAGAACATTGTACGTCCTGTATCGTCTGCTCCTGCAGCTAAGAACGTTATCTTCTTATCAGCAGATGCATTCGGAGTTCTTCCTCCGGTATCTATTTTGACACCAGAGCAGACAAAGTACTACTTCTTATCAGGATTTACAGCAAAGCTTGCAGGTACAGAGCGTGGAATCACAGAGCCGACTCCTACATTCTCAGCTTGCTTCGGACAGGCATTCTTAGAGTTACATCCTACAAAATATGCTGAAGAATTAGTTAAGAAGATGGAGAAGAGTGGTGCTAAGGCATACCTCGTAAATACAGGATGGAACGGAACAGGTAAGCGTATCTCTATTAAAGATACTCGTGGTATCATCGATGCTATCCTTGATGGTTCAATCAACAAAGCAGATACAAAGAAGATTCCACACTTTGATTTCGAAGTTCCTACATCACTTCCGGGTGTTGATCCTGCAATCCTTGATCCTCGTGATACTTATGCAGATGCTTCTGAATGGGAGACAAAGGCAGTAGATCTTGCACAGAGATTCGTTAAGAACTTTGCTAAGTATGAAGGAAATGAAGCTGGTAAGGCATTAGTAGCAGCAGGTCCTAAGGCTTAATTTTAACAAAAACTCTAAGGTACAATCGTATCCTACAGAGAAAAAAGAAAGTGTAATCGCATTTTTCTTGAAAATATAATATAGAGTATTATAAAAGCAGATACCCTCATTTTGATCGCTTGATCAGAATGAGGGTGTTTGCGATTTTGTATAATATAGATTGGTAAGGGGAGACAAAATGGAATATGAAAACAAACATGGGTTGAAACGTACAATACGTGGAGCTGTACGTGTAGCAATGGCAATTGCGGGTGGTGCTTTTGGAGAAAAATATAAGCAACCCAAATTTATTGAAAATTCCGCGCAGGATTCTTTGTACCGGAAGCTTACCCAAATGGTAGATGAAGGAAAGTTTGAAAAAGCAGAGAATATCCTTTGGGAACGTGCAGAGAAGAAAGATCTGCTGGATTTACAGCTTGCGGCAGCAGTATATTCTTATATGAATGAAAAAGAAGATACATTTATAGAACAGTCCGATTTTTCGCGGGAAGAAATAGAATATGGAATTCGCTGTGTAATGAATATGTATGGTTTTGATGCGTAGCTCGTTGAGACAGACAAAGAGAAAACTAATAATGTTATGGGTAGATTTATAAAAAATGAGTGTAAAAGAAAACTGACACAATTTTATAAAATATAACTTATAAGATGAAAACATCAAATGTTTTTACATTCATAGTATGTTATTTTTATGAAAAACAGGCAGTATATTTTTAAGTGACATTGTAAATGAAACTTTATAAGAAAACATCAGACTGCCGCAAAAGGAAAACTTTGCGTTTATTACGATGATAAAACAAGGAGAAGGAAAAATTATGTATGAAAAATTAGAAGCAATCGAGCAGGAGATTGGGAAAGTCATCAAAGGAAAAAAGGATGTGATCCAGAAGGTTTTAATGGCTATTTGTGCATCCGGTCATGTACTTTTGGAGGATCATCCGGGTTCTGGAAAGACTACTTTGGCAAAAGCGATTGCAAAAGCCATGGAACTGGATTATAACCGTCAGCAGTTCACACCGGATACAATGCCGAGCGACATTATCGGCTATTCTTTTTATAATAAGCAAAAAGAGGAATTTCAATATGTGCCGGGTGTCGTACAGTGCAACCTGCTTTTAGGGGATGAGATCAACCGAACCTCTTCTAAGACACAGTCTGCTTTGTTAGAAGCGATGGAAGAAAAGACTGTGACCGTAGATGGCAATACGATGGCACTTCCTGATCCTTTTATTGTGATCGCAACACAGAATCCGATCACAAGCGGGGGAACACAACCACTTCCTGATTCACAATGCGACCGTTTTATGGTTCGTTTGTCCATGGGATATCCGGCATTTGAGGATGAAGTGACGATCCTGCGTGAAAATTCGGATGAAGATGCCATGCAACAGATTCATCAGATTGCGACAAAAGAAGATCTGTACCGGATCAAGGAACAGATTGCAAAGGTTGTTGTAAAAGATCAGATTTTAGAGTACATATGCCGGTTATGTGAAGCAACCCGCAGTCATGATGAGATTGAGCGTGGTGTCAGCACGCGTGGAGCGATTGCGGTCAAAAGAATGGCAATGGCAAATGCAGCATTTCATGAACGCAATTATGTGATACCAAAAGATGTCGAAGAAATTTTTATTGATGTGTGTGCCCATCGTATTATATGCAATGCAAGAGCAAAGCTTGAAGAAAACAGTGAACAGCACATTTTACAGAGGATCTTAGAACAGGTTACACCACCTTCTCTGTTTCAATAGGATGAACATATATTGTTATCTGATATAAGTATAGTGAAACGCAGTTGACCGGTATGCAATCATGAATAAGACAGCTATCATTATCCGGTACAAGTATATATAGATACCGATTATGGATGTGAATAGGAACGGATGTTTTTTCATTAAACGATATAGATTGGCAGAGCGTGAGTGACAGAAGGAGGGAGAATCGGCATGTGGCTTGTGATTTTGGCAGGGTTTGTTGTTCTTTTGTGTATAGTGGCACACCAAATGCTGAGACATCATGTTACAGTAGCGGTACATGCGACGGAATATACCATGGCAGAACACCCTGTTATAGAAATAGAGATACAGAATACCGGAAGGATACCGCTTTTTCAGGTGAAAGCAGTTTTACAGATAGAAAATCGTGTCTTTGAAGAAACAAAGAAGATAGGTTATACCGGGCTGGTTGCAGCACATAGTAACAAACGGTTTGCCATTCCTCTCGATATGGAATATCCGGGAACCGTATGTATTACTGTACCTAAAATTATAGCAAAAGATTTTTTTCATTTATCTTTCTTTCAGATTGCATTAGAAAAGAAAGAATATTTCACGACGATCATGCCACAGACGATCCGGCTTGACCGGCTTGCACAGGTATGGAAAGAAAATTATGAGAAGGAACGTTTCTTTTTGCATCGGAAAGGCAACAACTTAAGCGAGATTTTGCAATATCGCAATTATGTCAGAGGGGACAGCCGTAAAAATATCAACTGGAAGCTTTCTGCCAAATACGACGAATGGATCGTGCGAGAATTTGATACCCCTACAGATAACTTTGTATTGATCACTTTTGATGTGCCACACAGTCAGTCAAAAGAAGAACGTAAACGGTTCTATGAGGTCTTGGTATCAATCTGTCAGGCATATATGCAGCAGAAAGTAGTTTATAATATCGGCTGGTTTGACTATGCAAGCAGACATTTTATCTGTTATGAGATCGTTGATTTCGCACATTATCTCAAAGCAGTCAGTTTGTTAATGAAAAATAGTCCAACAGATGCAAAAGACTGGTATGATTCGTTACAGTATTTACGAAGTCATAAAGAAGTCGGTGCAAAATATGCAAGAGTAATCTATGTGACAGAGGATCTTACCAAAGAACAGCAAAGAATGCTTCCGATGCAGGAGGGATTTTGCGTAGTAGATATAAAAAAATACGCACCGGTTACACAAAGTCTCGAAGAAGCGACAGGAGCGTTATATGCACTTCTTTCAAAGTAGCTGTTATTGCAGTTTAATGCTAAGTGTATAAGTATAGAAACCAGATCAGCAGGATCGGAATAGGAGCAGTATATGAAAGCATATTCGTATGAAGAGAAAAAGGCAACAGCACATATCGGAATGATCGGGACAAATGTGCTTATTCTCTTTGCGTTTTCTTTACTTGCGGGAATTCTGTTTTGCGAATTCGTTTGTCATAAGAATATTACGATCTATCAGGGTCTCGTGCTTGTATGCTGTTGCGTTGTCATATCATTTCTTTGGTATTTTTTAAAAAGGAAAGTACATCATCCCTTTTTGATAGGAAGTGCCGGGATCTGCCTGCTTTCTTTGTTTGGTGGTGTCTTTTGGTGGAATGGTGCATTACAGACAATAAATGGCATTTTGCAATGGTATAGCAAACGAACAGGAAATCTTGCAGAAGAATATGCTGTCAGTGACCGGTTTGTGGCAGTTGGAACTATCTTTTTTGCAAGCAGTCTGTTACTGCTTTCCTTATGGATCATACAATATTTTCTGGATCGTCGGAACGTACTGGGCATGGTTATCGGTATGCTTCCGTTTTATCTGGTCGCATTTTTCTTTGGAAAGCATTTTGTGATAATGTGTGCGATCGGATTGTGGATAGTATTTTTGTATTGTCTGCATGATGCATTTCGTTATGGTTATGTTCTTTCTGACCAAAAAGAGAAATGCACAATCGGGCTTTTGACATTGTGTATATTGTTGACGGGGATTGCTACCGGAACAGGAATTGTTTATGAGGATCAGTTTGTGCAGTGGAAAAGGGCAGAAAAGAACAAGATAGAAACAAAAGCGTTTGGTACAGCCGATCTTTACGAAGGCGATTTTACAGGAAAGAGAAAAGCGATCGATTCAAAAGAGCTGCGTCTTACAGTAGAGACAGACAGTGACAGCGTATTTTATCTGAAAGGTTTTGTCGGCAGTAATTATCAGGATCGACAATGGAAAGCACCGGATGATTCAGTATATACAAAGAAACACAAAGAACGTTTCCGCTGGCTTGCGAACCGGAATTGGAGTGTCTGGACGCAGGAATTTAAAGCATTGTCGGCAACTTCTTATAGAGAGCAGGGTACGAAAAAGGTTCGTGTTAAGAATGTACAGGCAAGCAGAAAATATCAATATCAGCCGTATTTTGGCATGACAAATGCCGGAAGTATGCTAAACAAGGGTCATGACAGTACATTGCAAAATGAATGGTACGCTGTCAAAAAAGACACGACATACCGGATGATCGAAATGAAAGATATGGATTATCTGACGATTCAGACTTTGGCACAGTTAGAAGCCAGACAATCCCAAAAAGAAATATCTGATTATCTGGAAAGTGAATGGACTTACAGAGAATTTGTAAAAGAAGAATATCTTACCATTCCAAAAGAATTTCAACACTTTTTTACACAACAGATCAAAAAGAATGTACAAACAATGTCTGTGCAGGAAAAAGCAACGATGATCCGCCAGTATTTATTAGATCTGACAGATGGAAATGAAGAGACAGCCGATGATTTTACTGATCAGAACTATGCTGATCCAATCCTTGCTTTTTTGCAGAAACAAAGAGCCGGGGGAAGTGCTTCTTATGCGTCAGCCGGAACGCTTTTGTTTCGGTATCTGGGAGTCCCGGCAAGATATGTGGAAGGATATGTGTCTTTACCGGAGAGTATGAACAGTACGGCTGCCGATACACAGACAGATGAAGAGACAGACGGAACTTTGCACGAAAAAAACAGCGGAAAGTCCGCGCAGACTATCCGTAATATCTATGCAGACGAAGCTCATGCATGGGTTGAGATCTATCAGGATGGACTTGGATGGATACCGGTTGAGGTCTCTCCGAAATATTATGGAGAAGGCGAGAAGGCACACAGAAAACAGCGTGTGGATCAGGTTAAAACAGAAGAATTGCAAATGAATGTTAAGATGCCGCCGAAAAAACTTTCTGAGAAACATACAATACCGATTCAGAGATACGTTGGCATTATGCTTGGTATGATTGTGCTATTAATTGTATTTTTGCTTTTACATCGGAGTATCTGCCGATATCAGAGGAAGAAAGGAAGGCAGCAGGGAACACTGCCGGATCAGATCGGCTATCTTGCAAAAGAATTGTCCTATTGGTTAAAAGCAGATGGAATGCATGAAATGATACAAAGAAGTGATGCCTTTATCGATCAGATGCAAAAGTATGAGCGTCTATCTGATGATCATACTCAAAAGAGCCCGTCAAATGATTTGTCACAGCAACGTGAAAATGATTTGTCACAGCAACGTGAAAATGATTGGAAAGAGCATCAAGATGAAAAATCTAAGAATGGTTTTGCTAAGACAGATAAATATATTCAACGGAATTTTCAGAAAAAAGCTTCTTCAAGCGATTTTGCAAAAGCAGGAAAAAATATATCGTCCGATATTTGGAAAAAGGAATGCAATATTGAGCAGGTTCTTACAATTCTAGAGCGAAGAGCTTTCTCGGAAGAAGAAGCAAAAGCAGAAGAAAAACACTCTATGGAAATCTACGTAGAACATATCAGAAAGCAGATTTTTCGGAACGCAAGTCGTTTCAAAAAGGCAGTTCTTGTAATCTGGTATGGTATTTAAAGAAGGGAGGGTGCCGGTTTGAGAAAGAAACGAAAAAGTATATTATATTTTTTTATGATCGGATCGATAGCAATTATGCTCAGCGGTTGTCAGAAAAAGAAGATTACATATCACCCGACCTCCTATTTAATGACTAAAGAGTCAGGGAAGAACTATCCGGCATTAAAAACACAAAAAAAGTTTGAAGATGCCTTTGCAATGACAAAATTATCTGCTAAAAAAGATACAACGCAGGAAAAGACAGATCGCAAAAGCGATGAGACGCTGAAAGAAGAAAATGCTCCTGCGGTACAGGAGACTGATATGGCGGATCGAATTAACAATCAGACTTCTGACGAAAAGAGAGTCTCACAGAAAGAGCAAAAGTCGAAAAGGAACAGCAGCACTTCCAGTAAAAAAGATTCTGCTGACACAAAGACAAAGAAAGCTGCTACGGAGAAAAAGCCAGAGACAAACCGTACAGCTGATCAGACTGCGCAGCCATCGACTGCGACGCAGACGCCGACAGAAGAACCGAAGCCAACGCAGACTTCCACGCCAAAGCCAACAGCGACACCAAAACCAAAAAAATTAGCAGAAATACAGGTGGATGGCGAATTGCGAAATGACTATAACAAAGGCGAAACCGTAGACTTATCAGTTCTTACTGTAAAAGCCGTTTACGAAGATGGCAGCACTAAAACGCTTTCCCGAGATGAATATGAGATGGATGGGCTAAGCACAGCCTCCCTTGGGAAGCATACCTGCACGATTACTTATCAGGGAAAAAGCAAAGAACTGAACTATCGTGTCTACCAATATATGGTGGCAACGTATGTGGTCTCGGATGAAGATACTGACGACGCGGTATGGCATGAGATCAGCGGTTTTACTTTGACAAAACAGCAGATTGCAAGCCTTTTCGGAAATGGTGTAACAGCAGATGATAAAATCACCTTAACAACCGGAAGTGCAGTAGGAGATTCCTATACCTTTGAACATGGAAAGGGGCTGATCTACAACACAACAAACCAGATCCAACTATACATAGGATTTCGCTATAATAAAAAATCGTAATAAATAAGCCATTTACAACCCAACATTTTACGTTGTGTCATGCATTCCCTGCAAAGCACATGTCATGTACAAAAGCTTTCTTTTCGTAAATGCTATTTCTTTTTGCCTTTTGGTAAGACACGCTGACCGGTTAGAATATCTGATTTTTAAGACTTTTTTGCTGATTGGGCGCGGGTCATAACTATAGGGGCGACTCAGCCTGAGTAGCATTGTTGTTTGGGACACGCTCCCGCTTCGCAAAGCCACGTAGCGCACACATAGCACTGCAAAAAAGCAAACATTTTTGCAGCGCAAGTGGCGACGGCCTTTGAGATTCCCAAACAGCAATGTACATCAGGACTGGCCCTGCCCCTATATCAGATGAGAGCGCCCATAATCATGGCAAAAAAGTCAAAAATCTTAGATATTCTTACCGGGCAAAACAGTGCTCCAAAAGTCAAAAGAAATAGAATTACGAAAGCATATTACTTTAACATGACATGTATTTTGCAGGGAATGCATCAAAGAAGGGTGAGAGGGTGTGGGTTGCAAATGGTTTAGGGATGATGAAAAGGAGGAGATTAGGAGATGTTATTAGGAAGAGTGAAGAAAGTGATCAGTGGTTTGGTCGCATTGTCGATGCTTACGACATTTGCTGTGCCAAGTGGTATGGCAAAGGCGGCTGACAGCAGTGAACTGAAAAATCCGGTAGTAAGTAAGACCGAGACGACATGGGATCGTGTTGTCTTTGGCAGCTATTATTCTGAGGTACAGGAAAAGGATGTACCAATTACATGGCGTGTATTGAATGTCAGTGGAAATGATGCGTTTTTGATTTCGGATGAAATTCTTGCCATGAAGAATTACAATGACGAAGCAAAGGCAGTTACATGGGCAGACAGTTCTCTTAGAAGCTGGCTCAATGATGATTTTTTCAATTATGCATTTACGGAAGAAGAAAGAGCGGCAGTCATTCAGACGGAGATACAAAATAATAACTTTGATCTGACACAGACGGATTATGAAATGACAAATGATTATGTATATCTTCCGTCGTATCAGGAAATGCAATTAAAATCATATGGATTTAGCAATAACATTTTAGATCATGAAAGCCGTCTGGCATATACAAATACATATCTGGAAGCATCTAATATAGATGATACGGACGATCCGGCGGATGACAGCACCGATATCGGAGCACAGTGGCTTTTACGAACCAATGGAGAGAATCGTAATACTGTGTGCTATGTAGATGAATCCGGAGCACTTAGCAATGATTATGATATTTTAATGACAGATACAAGCGAGGGCATGGAGGATGATAATCTTTGCGGTGTCCGTCCGGTGCTTCATCTGGATCTGAGCAAGACAGATTGTTATACCGTTACATCTTCTTTTACGCAGACATTCGATCCGGATTGGGGAGGTTCCGATATAGATGACGAAAATGTAAAAGTCAATCTCTGGAGCTGTGTCTGGTTTGGAAATTATTATCAAAGTGATGAAAAGGGACAGACAAAAGATCCGATCAAATGGCGTGTACTGAAAAAAGACGGTAATGATCTGTATCTGATGGCAGATAAACTTCTGGATGTGTTGCCATATGGTACGACGGAGACAACGGATTGGAGTGATTCGACACTTCGCACATGGTTAAATGATACATTTATCAACGAAGCATTTAATGACACTCAGAAAGCGGCAATCGTTGATACGTCATATTGTGACAGTGATGCTTCGATCAAAGATAAAATAGCAATTCCTTCGAAGGCAGAAGCAACGCTGGCTTCCGAAGAGACAGTTGCAGCCGGTGATGAAGAATATTGCACAGCGGCAGCGACAGTATATAGCAGTAAAAAGCTTGATGTTGAAAAAGATACATATGTGGAAGGAAGTTACTGGCTGCGTGATGTATGTGAAACAGGATATGATGAAAGCAGTGATATTGAATATGTCGAGGGGTATAAGAATTATATCAATTGTATTGAAGGAAATTCTTTCCAGGTGACGTCGGCATATCCGGAAGCAACAGGCATTGCAGTTCGTCCGGTGCTTCATTTGGATGCTTCTAAGATCAATGTATGGCAGAATGCCGGTGAAATCTGTGAAAACGAAGAGATCAATGAGATTCCTTATGGAAGCGGAACAGCAGATATCAGCAAGATCAAATCCCCTACATTAGTAAATGATGATTATACCGGATCGGAAACAGTCTATAAGGTATCTACATGGGATTGTGTCTGGTTTGGTAACTACTATCAGACATCTTCCACGGCAAAAACTCCTGTTAAATGGCGTGTTCTGGATAAGGATGATACAAAGAATACAGCGGTTCTGATTGCAGATGCCGTTCTGGATGCTCAAAAATACGATGAAGATGGTACATCAAATGGCTGGTCAGACGCGACACTTCGTGAATGGCTGAATACAACAATGTATCAGGAACTTTTCTCAGAGCGGGAAAAAGAAGCAATTGTTGAAACAGATACAACGGTAAAACAAGAGGGCGATGAAGACTGTGAAGCAGCAACCGGATCTGCAATTTCGACAACAGATCGTGTGTATCTGCTTGCAGAATCCGATTTTGTTAATGAATTATATGGTCTGATTCAAGAAGATGCCGATGTTTCACCAACTTGTAAAGCGATAGCAACTGCGTATCTGGAAAAGAAATACCCATTGCTAGGAGCGGCAGGAACTGTTGTCAACTGGTGGATGCGTGATAAGGGCTATTCAGTAGACAGTGCAAATTATGTAGATACAACGGGAACTATTTCTGAAGAATACAAAGAAAAGCTTTATGGAATCCGACCGGTGATCACGGTAGATCTTTCTAAAGCGACATTATATGATGCCGGAACCGTATCTTCTGATGGTAAGATCGAAGAAAAGGCTTATCCTGACAATACGACAAAAGATCCCGGTGATAATGGAAACATCGGCACGAAAGATCCGGGGATCCAGAATCCTTCTACAGGAACTAATACAACAGACAATAAGACAGGAGTTACGCCAAGTACCGGCAATGCGAAAAAGACGTATACGATCACCTATAAACTCAATGGTGGTATCAATGCATCGAATCCGACAACCTATACCGAAGGAAGTGCAGCGCTCACATTGCAAAAGGCTAAGAGAGCAAGATATCTGTTTGCCGGCTGGTATCGTGATGCTAAGTTTAAGAATGCCGTAACAAAGCTTTCTAACCTGACACAGAATATCACAGTTTATGCAAAATGGAAGAAAGTAACAGTAAGTAAAGTGTCATTGAAAAAGGCAAAGAAATCCGGCAAGAAGAAATGCAAGCTTACCTGGAAGAAGTGCAAGAGAATAGCCGGATATGAAATTGCCTGCGGTACAAACAAGAAGTTTAAGAAAGCTAAGAAGACAACTGCGAAAGCAAAGGTGACATCAAAGAAGATCACAATCAAAAAAGGAAAGAAAAATTACATCCGTATACGTGCCTTTGCAAAAGATTCAATGGGTAAAAAAGTATATGGTAAATGGAGTAAAGTAAAAGTCGTAAAATAGATTTTAGTCTGTTTGTGCTATTGTCTGTTTTGCAAAATATGTGATACTTTTTGAATAAATTATTTTTTATTATAAAAACCTCTAAACTGAGTAGTCGTATACTCTCGTTTGGGCAATATGTTTTATGATTTTGTTTGTCTAAAGGGAGTATATGAAATATATTTTACATCAGTTTGGAGGTTTTATTTGGTTTTGAAAATATTTGAAAGCAAACACAATGTAAATGATTAAATAATAAAGATATTGAAAAAAATATAAACAAAATATATAATATAAATAAAAACAAAGGAGGAAAATATGAAAATTAGTAAGGTAGTAATGGTATCAATGATAGTGGGAATAATATCTTTTTGCGGGGTGGCGAATTCTGCAAAAGCATATTCATTAACAGGTGCTTGGTGGAACAAAGGAAAAATAGAATGGAGATACGAAAATTATATATCATATCGGGCAAAACAAATGTATGTAGAAGGAATAAATGAGTGGAAAAAGAAATCTATTGATGCAAAAATAAGTAGCGGGAATAAGGTCGTTTGTGGTGAAAGAAATATCAACGATACATGGGATGGATTAACATGTCCTGAATATAAAACCGGGAGTTTGGAGTTTAAAAGTCAAAATGTTTTTTTAAATAAATGTAAAAAGCAAACATGGTCTTCCGACGGGGCATTAAAATCCGTGGTAATACATGAGTTTGGTCATGTTTTTGGATTGGCAGATACAAGTAAGACAAAAAATATAATGAATGGATCAACATGGGGAACAAAGAGCCGTTATGGTACATATAAACTTACAACACCACAAAAAGATGATATATCGGGTGTGAACAAAATATATTAGATTTGAGGAGGAAGCAGATAAAAATGAACAAAAGAAAGTTATTTTTTGCAATAGGAGTGATAGCAGTTATTCTGCTAGGCAGTACCTTTTTTGCACTGAATCAGAGGGGAAAGGAAGAAAAGAAAGAAAAAAAGATTGGTTATCTGACTGCCAGCTGGGAACAAAATTATACATCTATGGATGAGTTGGTGAAGGGCAGTGATTTAATTGCACATGTTAGAATGTTAGATGATGGTAAAAAAGTGCAAGGAAAAAGTAATACAATACAATACCGGGCAAAAGTTCAAAATGCTTTATATGGTTGTGAGAAAAATGATATAATATTGATTCAGATGACTGGACGAAGAGAACAAAATAAGATATGGGAGATAAAGGAAGATCCCTTGATGAATCAAAGAGAAGAATATGTTATGTTTTTGCAATTAGTCAAAAAAAATACATATATCACATTAACGGCAACACAAGGAAGGTTCTGGTATGATACTCATACAAAAACAGTATCGTCTATGAATTACATAGACAAAAACATAAAAGATTTTTGTGCGGTAAATGTAAAAAATATATCTTGGAATACATGGAAACAAAAGGTGCAAAGTTCACTGCCGGAAGAAAAGAGATTGCCTAAAGCTGTAATGCATGCAAGTTGGCATAAAAATTATACAACGATCAAGCAATTAAAAGTAGCGAGTGATCTGATTGGTGTAGTTCAGGTAAAAGAAAAAGTATATGACAGAATAGATAAGATTCCAATCACGAAAACGACTGTAGTGGTCAAGAGGGTGGTTAAGGGATGTAAGATAGCTCAGGAAAAAGAAATTATAATGACAGGTGGAATTTACAATGGGCATTATTATGAAATAGAAGATGCTCCTTTGTTAGAAAAAGAGCAGGAATATTTGATTTTTGCGCAAAAGAATAATGATGGAACATATTCTATTTTGAGTGGCGCACAGGGCAGAATGCTTTATAATTCACAAGCAAAGCAGATTATATCAACAGATGTGGCAGAAAAATGGGACATGAAAGGGATTTCATATCAGGGCATTTCTCTTGATCATGAACCATATGATAAAATTTTTGAAAAATAAATGGTAAATGGAGTGAAGTCAGATTTCAGCCGATTTTGGGTATTGACTGCATTGCAAAATGTTATGTTATAAAATAACAAAATCATTATAACGAAAAAGAAGCCAACAAGAATTGCATTAGCAAACTTGCTGGCTTCCATTTTTCTATCAGAAAATATTATTTCGTAAATTTCCAGTTAGCAAATTTCTTTACATGACCATCAAAAGCAAAGTAGATATCGTGTACACCTGTGATCTTGTCAACCGGAAGCTTTAAGGAAACGTTTCCGGTTGCATCCGGTGTAAGCTTTGTAGAAAGCACCGTCTGGCCGTCACGGGTATCTAATAAAACTTTAAAAGTGACTTCTTTTGTCTCCGTTGTATCACATTCAAAGTTGGCTTCTAATGTCATCTGATCCGAGCCATCGCCAAAGTCGGCAGCAGAGATTTTACTCCAGCTATATTGGTAGCTGACATCTGTAACCGGTTCAAAGTAAGAATCTTCGACATAGGTTTTATTTTCACGCATATGACTTGTGATTGCACCGGCACAGTCAGAATATACCGTACCCTCTGTCAGTTCATATGGATCAAAAGACTGGATCTGAGAGACACCCTTCATATCCTGATTGATCTTACCGATACTGCCGTCTTCATTGATCGAAAAGCTGTTGACTTGCAAACAGCGGTGTCCTGCATTGTTGCCGTTACGGTCAAAGTTTCCGTTGCGGTTAGAGGCTTCCAGCGTATGATATAACATATACCATTGACCTTTGAATTCGATCATATGGTGATGGTTGTTTGATATCGTTCCAAAAGCATCACCGGCATTATCAAAGATATCACCGGCATAGGTGTATGGTCCCATTGGAGATTTTGAAGTCATATATGCGATATGGCATTGTCCCAGTGTGGCATAGTCTCCGGTACGGTTGTCGGTATTCCAGTCTGTGCAGTAAGAATAATAATAGGTATCACCGATCTTATTTAACTCACTGTCTTCAAAGAAAGCAGGTGCATTTAAGTCAATCGTGGAACCGACTGTAGACATCAGATCATCACCAAGCTGAATGATACCTGCACCACGGTTTGTAAAACCATATGCAAGATAACCTGTGCCGTCATCATCAATGAAAACACCCGGATCTAATGCTTCTTTTTTGTTATTTTTGGTGTTCCAGCCCTCGATCAATGGCTTTCCGATTTCGTCACGGAAAGGACCGGTTGGAGAATCCGCCACAACAACGTTAATGTTTGCTCCATTGTTTGTATAGTAAAGATAGAAACGATCCTTGCCGTTTTCGTTACGCCATACAACGCTAGGCGCCCATGAGTGGCTGCCCTCTCCGGCATATTTGTTGCAAATACCATCTTTGCCGGTCAGGTTGATGACACCATGATCCTGCCAGTTTACCATATCAGCAGTGGAAATGACACGAATTGACATAATGTTCTTATAATCATTGTTACCCTTACGAAGTCCGAGTTCATAATTTTGCTGGTCGTTTGTCAGATAGACATACATTCTGCCGTTGTAGGAGATTGCCGTCGGATCGGCAACATAGCCGTTTGTTGTGATCGGATTGTTTTCACCATCTGCTTTGATCGTCTGTGCATAGGTTTCGTAAGTATCCGGCTGTAAGTTAGGAAGCTGCGAGTTTGACAGGAAATCCGTCGGGCGAGGAGTTCTTGTCGGAGCAGGGATCTTCGTTGGTGTTGGTATACTGCTTGCTGTTGGAGCAGTTGTCGGTGTTACTGTTGTTGGAGCCACGGATGGCAGTGCAGAGACGACAGGATTTGTACTGCTTTTTGGTGTACTTGTTTTTGCTACAGAAGTTTTGGCTGCTTTCTTTACTTTGATATTACAAGTCAAAGTTGCTTTTTTCTTTCCTTTGATCAGGATCGTAGCACGAATCTTTGCTTTGCCTTTGGCTTTTGCTTTGACAACACCTTTCTGGTTGACTGATGCAATCTTTGGTTTTGTGGATTTCCAGCGGATCTTGCTTTTTGCTGTCTTTTTAAAGCCTTTGACTTTTAATGTTGTGCTTTTTTTAACGGTCAGTGTTTTCTTGGTAACATTGAGTTTCCATTTCTTTTGTGCTGCATTTCCATGTGCCGGGATCACAAGTCCTGTACATAGAGAAATGAGCAATAAACCTGTAATACATTTTTTTCTCATATGCTTTTCCTTTCTGTGCTTTTTTATCAAAGCACGCATCAATATAATTTACCTTTTTGCCGGATTTTTGCATTAGGACAACATCCGGCTTTGCTATCTTTATTTTATAAAGCGGTTATCCGACTGACAATGTAATAATGTGTTAAAAGATGTGTTAAATTGTGCTTCTGTCCGAAAAGTGTATGTATTATTGTGCAAAAAGATGTTAGAGTGGAGATAGGCAAAAAAGACGAAGGATATATGAAAACAGGAAAAATAGTGGCTATATGGAAAAATGTATTTGGAAGCAGTCAGACTGATAGAAAAAAATACACGGATACTGTATAAAAATGTAGAAAAAGCGTGAAAAGTTTATCGGAAAAAGGAGGACAAAAATGGCAAACCCATATTTACCGGTCTGGGAATATATCCCGGACGGAGAACCAAGAGTATTTGGAGACCGGATCTATGTGTATGGTTCACATGATAAAGCCGGTTCTACCAGATTTTGTGATCATGTTTTAAAATGCTGGAGCGCATCAACTGATGATCTGGAGCATTGGACCTGTCACGGAGACATCTTTCATACAAAGGATGACCGGGATCATTTGGCAGATGCAGACTGGGCAGGCGAAGAAAATGAATTGTATGCACCGGATGTTGTAGAAAAGGATGGAAAATATTATCTGTATGCATATATTGCCGGAGCAAAAGGCTGTGTAGCAGTCAGTGAGAAGCCGGAAGGACCGTTTCATCTGGTATCGCAATACCGATATGATATGCCGGAAGAAGTCTGTGTAGACGGACAGTTTATCGATCCGGGTGTGTTAGTGGATGATGATGGAAGAGTGTACATTTATTGCGGCTTTCAACGTTCTTTTGCAGCAGAAGTCAATCCGCAGAATATGTATGAGATCTTACCGGACACCTATGTGCAGGATGTTATTCCGATTGAACCGGATGCAGAGCATGGCTTTGCGGATGAGAAGTCTCTCTTTTTTGAAGCGTGTTCCCCACGAAAGATCAATGGGAAATATTATCTGATCTATTCACCAAAGCAGGGCAGCAGACTTGCTTATGCCGTTTCAGATAAACCGCTTGGACCTTTCTGCTATAAGGGATACATCATTGACAATGAAATAGATTATCCGGGTGGCAATGACCATGGTTCTGTCGTACAGATCCATGACCAGTGGTATATCTTCTATCATAAGATGACAAACGGTACGATCTTTTCAAGAAGAGGATGTGTAGAACCGATCACCATAGATGATGAAGGAAACTTTTCCACTGTGGAAATGACTTCTTTGGGATTTTCAAAAGCGTTATATCCTTTTGAGATCACGCAGGCAGAATATGCCTGTGTCTTGAAAAACGGACCGTTTATTACAGAAAAAAATGTATTGGAACGTGTTGTGACACACATCTTAGACGGCAGCGTGATCGGATATAAATACTTTGACTTTGGAGAAGATCTTGCAAGCAAAACAATGGAATTTGCAATTAAAACAGACGGAAGAGGATGTGACAGCGAAATTCATATTCATCTTGACAGCGAAGATGGAAAAGAAATCGGAACCTGTTTGATCGGCAAAGAAGATGGTGTGTATACTACAGTTGTCGAAAGACCAACCGGAAGACATGCGATTTACTTTACGGTTCAGACATCCTATCCAAAAGATGGCTGGGAGGCAACCTTTTTTGCAGGACGTGAACTCTTTGCAATGCACTCATTCACATTCATGCTCTAAAGAACCATTCTCCCATCTGCCCTGTCAACTCTGCCACCCATACATAGCATCCACACAATACCTGTCTTCTTAGAACTTTTTTCTGAATTTTTTGATATAAGAAAATTGATTGCGTCCTCTTTTTTGGGGTATTGCATTCGTATTTCCGGTTGTTTTGGCTTTTGGGGGCACTGTATCGCCCGGTAAGGATATCTAGGATTTTTTTGCTTTTTTTGCTCTGATCGTGGGCGCTCTCATCTGATATAGGGGCAAGGCCAGTCCTGATGTACATTGCTGTTTGGGCTCTCTAAGCCCGTCGCCACTTGCGCTGCAAAAAGAGTGTTACGCTTTTTGCAACGCTATGTGTGCGCTACGTGGCTTTGCGAAGCGGAAGCGTGCCCTACACAGCAATGCTACTCAGGCTGAGTCGCCCCTATAGTTATGACCCGCGCCCACCTGCAAAAAAAGCTTAAAAAATCAGATATCCTAACCGACCGTCGTGTCTCCCCAAAAGACAATAACAAACCGGAAATACGATACGCAGACTAAGAAGATGACGCAAGCGTTTCTCCTTAAGCCGGGAAAATTCAGAAAAAAGGTTCTAACAGCACAGGTGATCCCAAGGGATGGAATATGGGTGGCGTATTTGAAGAAAGAGAAAGGAGAATGGTTATGAAAATAGGTTCGATTGGTTATGATCATTCACATGATGAGCGTTTTGTGATGGACTTTGAAGATGGCTTGGAATGCTGGCTTTTTTTGATCATTAAGACGACAGCAAAGTTTGTGATCGGCAAGGAAAAGATGCAGGCTGAGCCGGGAACGATCCTGCTTTTAGAACCGGGAACACCTTGCAAATACTGTGCAAAAGACAAAGTGTATACAGATGACTGGTTCTTTGCCGAGACGGAAGAGACAGACAAAGCATATCTGCTGGAAAGAAAGATCCCAACCAATACGTTGTTACATCTCGGACAGACAGCAGAACTTTCTTCTTTGATGCATCGCATGAGCTTAGAACATTATTCGGTTGGAATTTACCGGGAAGAAATTGAAAAAAATTATCTTGAGATCCTTTTTGATACGATCAGCAGGTCGATCCAGACAAAAGTATATGTAATGCCACAGTCTTTTTTAAAGAAAAATCATAAATTAACACGGATCCGAATGGAAATATATGCACAGCCGGAGCAGATATGTACGGTGGATGAATTAGCACAGCGTGCCGGTTTCAGCCGCTCCGGACTGCAACATCTTTATAAGAAACTTTTTGGTGTCAGTATTACACAGGACATGGTACAAAGCCGTATGGACTGTGCAAAGAGACTATTATCGACAACCACATTGTCGGTACATGATATTGCCATCAAATGCGGTTATCGTAATGCGTACTATTTTATGAAACAATTTAAGAAACATTTGCAAATGACACCGACCGAGTACAGAAGATCAGTCTCTTCGGTATAAATCTCTTGTGTAGATCTTGTCTTCGACATCGGCAAGTTCTTCTGCGTAGCGGTTTGCGATGATCACATCACATTTCTCCTTGAAAGCGGTAAGAGATTTTTCAACAACGCTGTTAAAGAAAGTATCAGCATCTAAAGTCGGTTCGTAAATGATCACTTCAGCACCCTTTGCCTTCAGACGTTTCATAACACCCTGGATTGAAGACTGACGGAAATTATCGGAATTGGCTTTCATCGTCAGACGATATACACCGATCGTTACCTGCTTGCCCGGTGTGCCATCTCTTCCGGCATTGCCAACAAAATAACCGGCTTTTTCTAAGATACGTTCCGTAACAAAATCTTTACGGGTAGAGTTTGAATTTACGATCGCTCCGATCAGATTTTCAGGAACATCTTTGTAATTAGCGAGTAACTGCTTCGTATCTTTTGGGAGACAGTAACCGCCATAACCGAAAGACGGATTGTTGTAATGTGTGCCGATACGCGGATCAAGACAGACACCATCAATGATCTGACGTGTATTTAAATTGTGTACTTCGGCATAGCTGTCTAATTCATTAAAGAAACTGACACGAAGTGCAAGATACGTGTTAGCAAAAAGTTTAACTGCTTCGGCTTCTGTTGTCTCGGTAAAGAGAATATCAATGTTTTCTTTGATCGCACCGGCAGCCAGAAGGCTTGCAAAAGTCTTTGCCGCTTCTTTTAAGGAATCATCTTCCTGCGGTGCACCGACAATGATGCGGGATGGGTAGAGATTATCATATAATGCCCTTCCCTCTCGCAGGAATTCCGGTGAAAAGATAATATTATTACAATGATATTTCTCACGGACGGATTTGGTATATCCTACCGGAACGGTAGATTTAATGACCATGATCGCCTCCGGGTTATATTTCATTACCAGTTCAATTACATTTTCTACGCTGGATGTATCAAAGAAATTTAATTTAGGATCGTAATTAGTCGGTGTGCTGATAATTACGAAGTCTGCTTTTTCATAGGCTGCTTTACTGTCTAAAGTAGCAGTCAGATTAAGATCGCGATCAGCAAGATACTCTTCAATCTCAGCATCAACGATCGGCGATTTCTTTTGGTTGATCATATCAACTTTTTCCGGCACAATATCTACCGCATAAACTTTATTGTGCTGCGACAATAAGATCGCATTTGAAAGTCCGACATAGCCGGTTCCTGCCACGGCGATTGTATATGAAGCTTTTTTTGTCATATTGATTCTCCATTTCTGCATCAGGCATAATATACCTGAATATCATTACCTATACATAATATATCATTGTAAGCATAGCGGTAAGGATTGTCAAGTATGCGGTAGATGGTGTATAATACAATGGAGTGACTTTGTAACCATGAAAAATAGAAGAGAGGGAATGGATTAAGAAATGACAAAGAATACGATTCCTGTTGTTTTTTCAGCAGATGCAAATTATGGATATCCGATGATCTTTTCAGTACTTTCGATGATACGCCATGCAAAGGAGGACACCCGTTATGAGTTTATACTGCTGGTGTCTCATGATTTTCCGCAGAAATATAAAGATGTGATCGACCGACACGCCAAAGAAGCAGATATGCTTGTCAGATATATTGATATGCAGGATGCTTTCGAAGATGTAAATATGCATATTAAACATATTACACAGGCGACATATTATCGTTTGAAACTGCCGGGACTTTTGCCGGATATAGACAAATGCCTGTATCTGGATGTCGATATTGTGGTACAGAACGATCTGACAGAATTATATGAACAGGATATGGAAGAGTATTACATTGCCGGTGTCAAAGCAGCAGGGTATTATTATCCGCCGGAAAAGAAACAGCGTAACATGGATCGTCTTGAGATGCCGGTTTTTGACCAATATATCAATGCCGGAGTGCTTTTGATGAATTTGAAGAAACTGCGGGAAGATCACATGGAAGAGCAGTTTGAAAAGCTGATGGAACGCGATTACTCCAGTCAGGATCAGGACATTTTGAATGTGGCATGTTATGGTAAGATCAAGATACTTCCATTGAAATATAATGTGATGAATAAATACTATGTCAGTCATCCCGAAAATTATGATACCGATCAGAGAGTATCCGTCTGCTTTTCAAGAGAAGAGTTTGAAGAAGCTGGGAAAGATCCGTACATTATCCATTTTGCGGATCGATGGAAACCATGGGATGACATGGTTGGTGACATGGCAGAAAAGTGGTGGGAAGAAGTTATGGCTTCCGGTGAGTTCGTACACTTTTTTGAAGATTTTTATTTAGAGATCCAGAAGCACCAGCGTCGCATCAGTGAGACAAAGCAGAAAGAAAATGAAGCTTTTCGCGAGAAAGTGCTGAATGAGAGAAGAAAAATTGAGAATAAATATAACAAAGTGCGTGATGAAAAAGCAGCACTTCGTATTGAAAAAAATGAACGCATTAATGGTTTGAAACAGCGTATTGCGGAGAAGAACGAGCGTATTAACGGTTTGAAAGAAAATGTAGTCAAAAAGAGAGAAAGTATTGATTCGCTCAAGAAGAGAAATCAGGCATTGACGCATGAGATCGCGCAGATTAAAAATTCCAGATCTTATAAGATCAGCCGTGCGCTTACCTGGCTTCCAAGAAAGCTGAAAAGTCTTTTGAAAAGATAATTAAGATCAAAAATAATCAGAAAGAAGTAATCAGATTACGTGAGGAATAAGCAGGATGATAAGTGAGACAAACAAAAAAAGACGGATCCTATATCCGGTGGCATTTCTTTTGCCATTGCTGATCGCAACGACAGCCTGTATCTGTATGGGAATTACACCGTTTGGAGACAGAGCGTGGATCAAATGGGATTTGGAAATCCAGTATATTGATTATTTTGGATGGCTTCATAGTGTCATGCATGGTAATAGCAGCATTGCCTATTCGTTTTCAAAATCGTTAGGCGGTGCAACGATCGCACTGTATGCGTATTATCTGGCAAGTCCGGTCAACCTGCTTGTTTATTTCTTTGATCTGTCTCATCTGACAGAATTTGTGACTTTGGCACTTTTATTAAAGATCGCATTGAGCGGACTGACGTCGTATCTGTATCTGAGCATCCGTTTTCAAAAGAAAAAGGTCAGTTATCTGTTGCTTAGTACATCCTATGCTTTGATGGAATATGTCGTTGCTTATGCAAGCAATATGATGTTCTTGGATGGAGTGATCATGCTTCCGCTTGTTGCATTAGGTGTATATAAGCTTTTATATCAGAAGAAACCGACACTTCTTTTGTTCTCTGCAGCCGGAACAATCCTTTTTAACTGGTATACCGGGTACATGGTATGTGCATTCTCTGTGATCATGTTCCTTTTTGAACTCGGAATGCAAAAGAGAGCATGGAAGGAAAAGCTGGGGTCTTTCCTGTCCTATGGAGTTACGATGTTTCTCGGTCTTGGTACAAGCGCAATGCTCTTTTTGCCGGCAATCCTTGCACAGATGAAAGGAAAGAGTAACTTTAGTTTAGAACAGCTTGCTCCGGCAGTACGGACAAGTTTAAAAGCCGTATTATCGACACTTTATATTTATTCCGAGACAAATGTCAGCAGTAATCCGGTTATCTATACCGGGGGGGTTGTACTGGTACTGTGTCTGGTGTTACTGCTCCATAAGGCGGTTCCAAAGCGTATACGGATCGGTCATCTGCTTTTCTTAGCGGTAGGGATTGGCTGCTTCTGCCTGACAACGACAGATGTGCTGTTATCCTGCGTCAGAATCGTCGGATCGTATTTCTTCCGCTATTCGTTCCTGCTAAGCTTCCTTTTCGTCATGATCGCAGGACAGTGTCTGGAATATATAGGTCAGAATGAAAATGACAGCAAAGAAAGAAAAGGGATCAGTGAGAAATACGCTTTTTGCCTTGCCGTTCTGATCCTGATCGCCGGTACGCTTGTACTGGAATGGCAATCAGCGAAAAAGACTGCTCTTATAGCTATCGTGTTACTTCTTGCCATTTATGGCATCTGCTATTACGGCTTTTTGCATACGAAGAAAGTCTGGGCTCGTTATGCCTGTCTGCTTCTTGTCTTTGCAGGACTTTCAGGAGAGCTTTTCTTTAATATGAAAGAACAGCTGGGAACATATGTGATATCCGCAAAGACTGTTTCGAACTATTATAAAGAAACAAGTAATATGATCGACAGTTTACAGCTTGAAAAAGGTGACAGACTTGAAAAAACATTTAGCAAATTAACACTTTGGAGAGAGGGAGGCATTCCGCCGACATCAGAAGGTATGTCTCTGGGTTATCATGGTATTACGCATTACAGCTCTACTTTTAATACCGAGCTTGCCGATCTTGGCAGACGCATGGGATATACCAAGGGTGCGGTTGCACCGACCGAGCTTACTTACAATGAGCCGATCCTTTTTTCGGATTCTCTTTTTGGTGTACGTTATACATTGACGGACAAGAAACTTTCGACTTCGACCTATCGAAGCAAAAAAACAGATTCCAAGAATTATTATGCATATGACAATCCGTATGCGTTGTCTCTTGGTTTTCTGGTATCGGAAAAAGCCAGAGATTTTACACCAAAGACGAATGTTTTTGAAAATCACCGAAAGACTGCCAAGCTTTTGATGGGAAAAGATGTTACGTTGTATCAGGATGCACAGATTACAATGAAAAAGACAAAGACATCGCTTGTATGGACCGCAAAAGCAACAGCAGACGGACCATTTTATATGTATATGGATTGCAGCCATCCTGATAAGAAAATGTATATCGACGGAGAGTACCGCCAGATCTATTTTAATCGTTTCTATCGTAACTTAGTCTATCTTGGAGATTATAAGAAAGGACAGACGGTGACGATCGAACTGCGGGACGATCATGACAGCAAGACAGATCATCATGTGCTTGTCAAGACATTGAATATGCCGGTATTCGAAAAAATGATCGCAACATTTCAGGATAGTGCATGGAATCTAAAAGAGTTCTCGGACGGCAATGTCAAGGCGACGATTTCTTCTGATAAAAGAAGGCTTTGCATGACAACGGTACCGTATGATCCCGATTGGACCGTCCGTGTCAATGGCAAGAGTGTAAAGACAAAGTCCGTTGTCAATGGCATGATGGCATTTCATGTGCCAAAGGGTAAGAGTACGATCACGATGCATTACCGGCTTGCCGGACAGAAAAAAGGAATTGCGATCACGATCGTCAGTCTGCTTGTATTCTTTGGCTGGCAGTATATAGCAAAGAAACGTTTTTATCTTGCAAAAGAAGAGACCAAAGAAATACAAAATTAGAAAATATCTGCTTCTTTACGAAAAGGAAACATTTCCTAGATAGAATGATCCTACGAAAAGGAAACATCTTCCGGGTAGAATGATCCTGTAAAAAGGAAATATCTACTGAGGAGAGATACTGAAAAAGAAGTGTCTTCCGGACAAAATGATTCTGATAAAGAAGCAGTACAGATAAAAAAGAAAGAGCAGGAAAAAGAGAATGTGGCAAAAAATCAAAAAAATCATATGCAGCGAAGCATTTATGTATTTGTTTATCGGTGGATGTACGACATTAGTAAATCTGGTCGTTTTTTCCGTTTTGACATATGGAACATCATTAGGGAACAGTGATCTGGGAATTACGATCAGCAATGTGATCTCTATCGTGTTGTCTATCCTGTTTGCTTATGTGACTAATAAACTGTTTGTGTTTCATTCAAAGACAAATTCTTTCAAAGAACTTTTGTATGAAATGGGCAAATTCATCGGTGCCCGTATTGCGACACTGGTTATAGAGGTCGGTGGTGTCTGGCTTGCTGTCAGCGTGATCGGTCAGGATAAAATGATAGGAAAATTAGAGACACAGGTGCTTGTGGTGATCGGAAATTACTTTATCAGTAAGTTTCTCGTCTTTACAGGCAATAAGGAGGACAAAGAATAATGAAAGATAAGAAGATTTCTGCGGTTGTATCCGTTTATAATGAAGAATTATCTTTACGGCATTTTTATCAGGTGACTTCCGAAATTTTAGAGAAATGTGCATGGGATTATGAGATCGTTTTTGTCAATGACGGAAGTCAGGATAAAAGCATGGAAATCTTAACGGAATTTGCACAGGCAAATGAAAAAGTAAAAGTAGTGAATTTTGCAAGAAACTTTGGTCATGAAGCAGCTATGATCGCAGGGATCGATCATGCAGGTGGAGATGGGATCGTTTGTATGGATGCCGATCTGCAGCATCCACCGGAAAGCATTCCGGCAATCATTGAGAAATTTGAAGAAGGTTATGAAGTGATCTCCATGATCCGTACAAAGAATGAAGGTGCAGGGGTGATCAAAAAGATCACATCCGCAGCATTTTATCGTGTGCTGAATATGATGTCACCGGTTAAGTTTGAGAATAATTCTTCTGATTTTTTTGCGATCAGTAAGAATGTAGCCGAAGTTCTTCGGCAAGACTATAGAGAGAAAGTACGTTATCTGCGCGGATATGTACAGAGTGTCGGATTTAAGAAGACTACTTTGGAATTTGAAGCAAGAGACAGGGAAGCAGGAGAAAGCAAGTACAGTATCCGTAAGTTGATGCATTTTTCGATCAATGCATTATGCAGCTTTTCGGATCTGCCGTTAAAGCTTGGTATTTATTCCGGCATCTTTGTCGCATTGTGCGGAGTGATCTTAATGATCTATACGATCGTCAACAAGTTTGTCTATGGTGCGCCGGGAGGATATTCTACGATCATTGTGGCACTTTGCTTTATGTTTGCGATCACATTGATCATCATCGGCATTATCGGAGAATATATTTCGATTCTGTTTGCCGAGATCAAGGACAGACCGATCTACATTGTGCATAATGTCTTAAATGATGACAAGGCAGAAAAAGAAGAGGACACACATTAGAAAATGTTTCAAAATTTGAAAAGAAGCAGAGTGTATGGTATAATATTATAATTGCCTAGAGTATTTATTGTTTGATGCAGAACGCATACAGCGTTTGTTATAGGAAGAATGCGAAGGGGAGGTAAAGAATGCATTACGATTATCTGATTGTTGGCGCCGGACTATTTGGCGCAGTATTTGCACATGAGATGACAAAGGAAGGTAAGAAATGTCTCGTAGTAGAAAAGAGAGACCATATTGCCGGTAATATATATTGTGAAACAGTAGATGATATTCATGTTCATAAGTATGGTGCACATATTTTCCATACGTCGAATAAAAAAGTATGGGACTATATCAACACATTTGCGGAGTTTAATAATTATATTAATTCTCCGGTCGCATCATATAAGGATGAGCTTTACAATCTTCCGTTTAATATGAATACGTTCAGTAAGATGTGGGGGATCAAGACACCACAGGAAGCAAAAGATATCATTGCAAAGCAGATCAAAGAACTGGATATCAAGGAGCCCCAGAATTTGGAAGAGCAGGCTTTGTCTTTGGTTGGTCAGGATGTTTACCAAAAGCTGATCAAAGGCTATACAGAAAAGCAGTGGGGAAGAGATTGCAAAGATCTTCCAAGCTTTATCATCAAGCGTCTGCCGCTTCGCTTTGTCTATGATAACAATTATTTCAATGATCGTTTTCAGGGGATTCCGATCGGCGGTTATACACCGATCGTTGAGAAGATGTTAGAGGGTTGTGATGTTTTATTAAATACCGATTATTTTGAATATCGCAAAACCAATCCGGATATTGCCGATAAAGTGGTTTATACCGGAATGTTGGATAAATATTTTGATTATAAGCTTGGTGTTTTGGAATACCGTTCTGTACGCTTTGAGCATGAAAGACTGGATACAGACAATTATCAGGGAAATGCCGTTGTTAATTATACAGAAAGAGAAGTGCCTTATACACGTATTATCGAGCATAAGCATTTTGAGTTTGGCACACAGCCGACAACGGTGATCTCGAAAGAGTATCCGAGCGAATGGAAGCTTGGTGACGAACCATATTATCCGGTCAATGATAAAAAGAATGAAGAGTTAGCAAACGGATATCGTGAGCTGGCGGCAAAAGAGGAAAATGTGATCTTTGGAGGTCGTCTTGGCGAATATCGTTATTATGATATGGATAAAGTAATTGAGGCTGCATTACAGGCTGCAGCAGCACAAAAAGCAGAGTAAACAAAAAGAACAGCATTTGGTGAAGGAGTGGAAAATGGCTAAAGTATCAATAATTATCCCGACATATAATGTAGAGATGTATCTGGTAGAATGTATGGAAAGTGTGATACATCAGACATTGAAGGATATAGAGATCATCTGTATCAACGATGGTTCTACAGATGGTTCTTTGGAAATTTTAAAAAGCTATGCGCAAAAAGATGACAGGATCGTATTAGTAGACAAAGAGAATGGTGGTTATGGTATCGCCATGAATATCGGTCTTGAGAAAGCAACCGGTGAATATATCGGTATCGTTGAGCCGGATGATTTTGTTAAGCTTGATATGTATGAATCATTGTATCAGATCGCTAAGGATAACGATCTCGATTTTGTAAAAGCAGATTTTTATCGTTTCAAAAGAACGGATGAAGATGATATGAACATGGTTTATAACCGTTTGTCTAAAAATCCGGAAGATTATAATAAAGTTTTTAACCCGAGCGAGGATACAGAAGCAATCCGCTATATTATGAATACCTGGAGCGGTATTTACAAAAAAGAATTTATCGAGAAGCATCATATCCGTCACAATGAGACACCGGGAGCTTCTTTCCAGGATAACGGATTCTGGTTCCAGACATTTATCTTTGCGACAAGAGCAATGATCGTAGACAAGCCATATTATATGAATCGTAGAGATAATCCGAACTCATCGGTTCATAACAGAGAAAAAGTATATTGCATGAATATCGAATACGATCATATCCGTGATATTCTTATGGAACATCCTGAGCTTTGGGAACGCTTTAAGGGAATGTACTGGTATAAGAAATACAATAACTATATCGGTACGATCCGTCGTATCGGGATGGAATATCGTCATGAGTTTGTGGAACGATTCAGTGCAGAATTTAAGCGCGGCTTAGAGAAGAAAGAATTAGATCCGTCTGTATTTTCGGTAGCAGCATGGAAGAAGATCCAGGTAGTGGCAGCAGAACCGGATACATTTTATAAAGTATGGGTTGTTGCCAGCGTAACCGAAAGAAAACTCAACAAGAAGATCATGCAGTTAGAAAGAAAGAACCAGAAACTTTCGAATGAACTTGCGATGATCAAAAGTTCAAAATCATACCGTATCGGACGCATTCTTTTGTTCATTCCACGCAAGCTTAAGGAATGGATCAAAGGGTCAAAGTAAGATTTTTCAGATAACAGACCGGGAGAAATCCCAGTAGAAGATCAGGGTTATAGATTGTAAAATAAGAAATGAGGTGTCATATGAATCATCCAAAAGTATCGGTGATCCTGCCGGTTTATAATGTAGAGAAATATTTAAAACAATGTATGGACAGTATTGTGAATCAGACATTGAAAGATATTGAGATCATTTGTGTAGATGATGGTTCAACAGATGCATCTCTTTCAATCTTGAAAGAATATGAAAAAGAAGATGACAGAGTAAAAGTGATCTGTCAGCAGAATGCCGGAGCCGGAGCAGCCCGTAACAACGGACTTTCAATCGCAACCGGTGAATATCTTTCTTTTTTGGATTCCGATGATTTCTTTTCATTGGATATGCTTGAGAAGTCTTATGCACAGGCAAAAAAGGAAGATGCAGATCTGATCGTCTTTCGTTCCGATCAATACAGGGAAGACTTAGATAAGATCGTAAAAGTAAGCTGGACATTACGTGAAAAAGCATTGCCTCCGTATCGTCCGATGACACATAGAACCTTTACGGATAATGTGTTTAAAGTATTTGTAGGCTGGGCATGGGACAAGCTTTTCAAAAGAGAATTTGTATTAGAACATGAATTACAATTTCAAGAGCAGCGCACCTCAAATGACTTGCTGTTTGTTTTTTCAGCGATCGTATTGGCAAAAAGAATTACGATCTTAGATGAACCGCTTGCCCACCAGAGAAGAAATAATCCGAATTCTTTATCAAATACCAGAGAGAAATCATGGCAGTGTTTTTACAATGCTTTAACAGCTCTGAAAGATAATCTGGTGAAATTTGGACTTTACAAGGAGCTTGAGCAGGACTATATTAATTATGGGCTTCATTTTAGCTTATGGAATCTGGATACTCTGACAGGTGCAAAGAAAGAGGTTCTTTTTGATAAGTTGAAAAAAGAATGGTTTGCGGCATTAGGGATTGCAAACAAGCCAAAAGAGTATTTTTATAATAAAAAAGAATTTGCAAAGTTTGAAAAGATCATGAATCAGTCATTTCAGGAAGTATATCCTGATGCAAAGTGATCAGGAAGCTGTATTTTAGAAGAGTGCAATATGAATTTTAAAGATCAGAAAATATAATAGCAATATAAAGTTTAACAGAATAAGAGGGCACAAGTACAATGAGGAAGCAATTGTTTTTTTATTGTATCAGGGGTAGTGCATAATAGCATGGAGGAAAAGATGAAAGATATTAAGGTGTCGGTGATTATGCCGGTATATAATGCGGCAGAATATTTATCCCGGACATTAGATGATGTAACGAACCAGACATTACGGGATATACAGATTATTTGTGTGGATGATGGTTCAAAAGACAATTCCCGTGAGATTGTAAAAGAATATCAGAAAAAAGATGAACGTATTCAGTTAGTAGAGCAGGAAAATAAAAATGCCGGAGCAGCCAGAAATCATGGAATGCAATATGCAAAAGGCAAGTATGTTGTTTTTTGGGATTCGGATGACCTCTTTTTGGAGAATGCATTAGAAACCATGTATCTACAGGCAGAAAAGACACAGGCAGACATCTGTATTTGTGCTGCCAGAAGATATGATAACCAGACAGGAAAATATTTCTCATCCGATGCTTATCTGCGTTTGGATTACCTGCCGGAAAAAGAAGTCTTTCAAAAGACTGATATTCCGGATCATATTTTTAATCTGGCAACTAATGTACCATGGAATAAGATGTTTCTACGAAGCTTTATTATAGAAAATCATTTGGAATTTCAGGAGATCCGTCAGGCGAATGATACATTCTTTACATTGAGTGCATTTTACTTTGCAAAACGCATTTCTTATGTGACGGATGTATTGATCTCCTATCGTGTCAATAATGAGCAGAGTTTATCGGGGAAAGCGTCTGATACTGTTTTTTGTGCGTATGATTCCTATTGCAAGACAAAGGAATTGTTAGAAAAGCAGCCGGATTATGAGTTGGTCAGGAGAAGTTTTTTAAACAGAGCGATCAGTGGTTTTTATCATGCATTAAACATTCAGACAAATTTTGCATCGTATCAGATATTATATGAAAAACTTGTAAAAGAGGGCTTTGAGGAATTTGGTCTGACAAAATGCACGGAAGATTTTTTCTTTGACAGTTGGATGTACACGGATATGCATAATATGCTTGAGTGGGCGCCGGGAGATTTTCTGGTCCAGAAAAGTATGGTGCGTCGCTTGAACGTCGAGAAGGCAAATGCACAGAAAAAAGAGCTGAATGCCAAGCTTGCTGCCAAGACAGAGAAGATTGAATCGAAGGATCGCAGAATTGAGAAGTTGAATGCACGTATTCAGGAACTGAAAGATAAAAATTATGAGATCATGAATACAAAGCGATATAAAGTGGCAAGTTTTTTTGCAAAACCTTTTGAATGGTTCCGCAAAAGAAAGGCAGAACCGGAAGAAAAAGAATAACGGTAATATTTATATTCAGGCAGTACATCGGTACTGCCTGTGTTTGTGTTGTTATCACTTTTATTTTGTAAT
Source organism: Jutongia hominis (assembly GCF_014384965.1). Classification (GTDB taxonomy): domain Bacteria; phylum Bacillota; class Clostridia; order Lachnospirales; family Lachnospiraceae; genus Butyribacter; species Butyribacter hominis. Next base: position 27,083 of record NZ_JACRSW010000030.1, on the reverse strand, counting down.
GCTGTATAGGTAGGCACGTCCCTTTGTGCCGTTTTTTTTAATTACACCGATTTCTCTTAGGATGTTGATTCCTATCTGGGCATAGCGAAGTTTGATCTTAGCTTTCTTGGCAAACTCTTTTGCCGTGAAAACTTCCGGCAGTCCTTCCGGGATCAGGCATAGGTAATCCTCCTTCCTTGCTAAGAGGATCTCGTCGACAAGACGGACCGGGATGCGGTCATAACGTGTCGAACCTTTCTTTTTATCAGAACTCCAGCCATTAAGCAGACGATATTCCTTTGCATCGACAAACGTTAGACAAATCTGTAGATTTGAATTTGTCAGATAGGATTTGATCTTGTACAATTCGTAAAATGCATCAAAAGGTCTTCCTGTTTTTGGGGATTTTCTTTTCTTACTGATCTCTCCGGTATTTTCATTGATCCAGTACAGCCATTTGGTATGAATGATCGGATACACGATTGTTACCGGATATTCTTCCAGAAACGTATCTAATTTTTTTCGCATTGCATTAAAACTTCCGGTCTGTATTTCAATGATTTCATTATCGCGGAAAATGTCCGCAACATATCCATTGATCCGTATTTCCTGATGAGTGTGATCCGGTTCATAAAAACGCTTGAGTACAGCATGCATTGTTTTTTCCTGTAACGTGCCAATACCGTTTTTGGCATGTTCTTTTTCTATGATATCTTCGCAGGCTGCATCAAAAAGTTTCTCATCGTATGCACTCACACTCATAATATGTTCCTCCGTAGTGTTGTTTCATGTACTTTCGGTATCTTCTCAAAACGAATCTTTTCGGCTGGATTTCCGATATAATAACTCTAAAATCCAAGCGTTGCACGCTTGTCGCACTTTGTGCTTGAAGATTATATCGTTTAAAAATCCATCTCGAAAAATTTCGTTCAAAAGATTATGAAAGTACAATATCTTTTTCTTTGAAAATACAACAAAATAATAATTATATTATAGGAGAAAATGTTATGTGTGAAAATAGTTTTTTGTGAATTAGGAAGATGCATTTATTTTTGTTATTTGGGAAAAGAAAAGTTTTACGCATTTCGTTTTTTTTGCACTTTAAAGGGATAGAACAAGCTTTTTTGGTTAATACTTTGTAGCGAAGAAAATGACGAGTTGTTGCATTGGAAAATGAGGAGCTTTTGATGCTATGGAAAAAGATATGACAGGAAAAGAATCAATACAGATGGAGCAAAAGAAGACGGATGTTTTTAGAGGGAATTATGACCAACGCAAGAAAGCAGTTGAAGAACTACTGCATTTGGATGTAAATTTTGATATTTTGCATAAAGAGCTGGTGATCGGGAATAAAAGGGCAGTATTATATTCTATTGACGGCTTTTTGAAAAGCTCGGTCATTGAGAAGATGTTAGAGTTTTTCAGTTCAATAAAAGCGGAAGACGTGCCGGAGAAATATGATGATTTTGTTAGAAAATTTGCACCTTTTGCTGATATTACAACGATTGAGACGCAAAAGGATTTTGTGAAATATGTCTTAGCGGGTTTGACTTGCTTTTTTATTGAGGGATATCAGCAGGTTCTTGCATTTGATCTGAGAGAATATCCGGGCAGAAATGTAGACGAACCGGAAAAGGACAAGGTGCTTCGTGGTTCAAGAGATGGTTTTATCGAAGCGTTGATCCCGAATGCCGGTCTGATACGACGAAGGATCCGGGATACCAATCTGATCTTTCAGATGGAAAATGTCGGGCGAAGTTCGAAGACGGATGTTGCCGTGATCTATATGAAGGATCGCGTTAAGCCGCAGGCTTTACAAAATGTGATACAAAAGATCCAAAAAATTAATGTGGATTCCCTGTCGATGAACAAAGAAAGCCTGGCTGAAGTGCTTTTTCCGAGAAGCTGGTATAATCCATTTCCGAAGTTTAAATATACAGAGCGACCGGACGCCACAGCGGCCTGTCTGTTAGAAGGCAGTATTGTGATCATGGTGGATAATTCGCCGGCTGCGATGATTATTCCGACTTCTTTATTTAGCATACTTGAGGATGCAAACGATTATTATTTTCCGCCGATCACCGGCACATATCTGCGTCTGACACGTATTATAACGAGTATAGTTGCAATTTATATTACACCATTGTTTCTGCTTCTGATCGAACATCCTGAATGGGTACCACAGGTATTTGATTTTATTTTGATCGAAGATGAAGTAAATGTACCACCGGTGATCCAGTTTCTGATATTGGAATTTGCGATCGATGGTTTGAAGATGGCATCGATCAATACGCCTAATATGCTGACAACGCCGCTTAGTATCGTTGCCGGTATCGTTTTTGGCGATTATACGGTAAATTCCGGCTGGTTTAATTCGGAGATCATGCTATATATGGCATTTGTCGCAGTTGCGAATTATACACAGGCGAATATGGAATTGGGTTATGCGATCAAGTTTTTCAGAATGTTATGTCTGATCTTAACGGCAGCTTTTGGACTGGGTGGTTTTATCGTTGGAAGTTTACTGATTGTCGCTGCCTTGTTTTTAAATCCTGTTTTGAATGGCAGAGGATATCTCTTTCCGCTGTTCCCGTTTGATGGGCAGCAACTTTTGCGACGATTTTTTCGTGTGTCTCTGCCTTATGTCGAAAAAAAGACAAAAACCGGTCAAAAATAGTTACTGTTCATAAAGGAAAATTTTGTATGTTTTTTCTTTTTTCGATTTATTTGCTGGATTTAATTTATAGATTTTATAGAATTGTTGCAAAAAAAGCCTGAAAGTAAGTCAGAAATATTGTAAAAATATCTGAAAGTATGCTGAAAATGTTGTAAAATTTTCCGGTTTTTATGCACTTCAAATTGATTTTATGACTTGTATTTTAATAAGAAGTGTGATAAGATACGTTCGGCACTTGGGGAAAAGTACTTTTTCAAGTGATTTTTTGCTTTATATGTAGTCCGATAAAGCAGACGCGAAATATGCTATAGCGAGAGATAGTATACGAAAAAACGATGACGCACTCGTGCAGTAATGGATTTGATTGACTGTTTTGAGCCGCCACCGAAGGTACACCGGGAAAAAGAGACATAGGAGGCGTTATATTATGAAGAGTTGTAAGAAACTTTTATGGGCTATCGGATTGCTCCTGGGCGCATTTGTGTTAAATCCAACCGTTGCATTTGCGGCTGAAAAGGGAGCAGAGCAGAATATAGGAAGCACATTACCATTAGCTTTTTGTATTCCGTTTGCAGGTTTGCTGTTATGTATTGCTGTATGCCCGCTGGTTATTGAAAGATGGTGGGATAAAAATAAGCAGTATGCTGTTATTTTGTGGTCACTTGCCTTTGTGATTCCTTTTATCTTCTATGCAGGAGCACACGAAGCGTTTAGTGAAGTATTAGAGACTGTATTTGGTGATTATATCACATTTATTGTTTTATTATTTGGTCTTTTCTGTGTAGCAGGAAATATCTGTCTGGAAGGCGATCTGGTTGGTAAACCGAAGTTAAATGTATTGCTTTTACTGATAGGTACGTTGCTTTCAAGCTGGATCGGTACAACCGGTGCAAGCATGGTTATGATCCGTCCGTTGATCCGTGCTAACAAATGGCGTCATCGTAAAGTACAGATAGTCGTATTCTTTATCTTTTTGGTATCAAATATCGGCGGTTGTCTGACACCGGTGGGTGATCCGCCATTGTTAATGGGATTTACCAGAGGCGTTGATTTCTTCTGGAGCATGCATTTACTTCCTGTTATGCTTCTAAATGTTGTATTGCTTTTAACTTTGTTCTTTATTCTTGATACAAGAGCGTATAAGAAAGATCTTGCTGATGGTGCAGCACCGGATCAGAGTGAAGATAAGAAACCTTTGAAACTGTCAGGTGCTCACAACATTATTTTCCTTGTAATGATTGTAGGTGCGGTTGTACTGAGTGGCGTTCTGCCTAAGACAGTTCCGTTCTTTAGTCGCAGCATTCATATTTTTGGCGCTGCTAAGTTAGAATTTTCTGCGATCTTTGAAGTGGTCATTATTCTGTTGGCAGCATTTGGTTCTTATAAGACAACGAAGAATGAAGTGCGTGAAGCAAATAACTTTACATGGGGAGCGATTCAGGAAGTTGCGATCCTTTTCATTGGTATTTTCATTACTATGATTCCTGCTCTTTTGATATTAAAGGCACAGGGTGCTTCTCTTGGTATTGAAAAGCCATGGCAGTTCTTCTGGATCACAGGTGCATTATCAAGCTTCCTTGATAACACACCAACGTATCTGGTATTCTTTACCACAGCAGCTTCTTTAGGTTTCCATGAAGGAATCAAGACGGTTGTAGGATATATTCCGGAGATCATCTTAATGGCGATCTCATGCGGTGCGGTATTTATGGGTGCGATCACATATATCGGAAATGCACCAAACTTCATGGTTCGTTCGATCGCAGAGGAAAACGGAATCAAAATGCCATCATTCTTTAGTTATCTGGGATGGTCATTAACCTGTTTAATACCTGTCTTTTTGATCGACATGCTGGTCTTCTTCCTATAAGATCATATCTTCAAAAAGCACAAGACATATCGCAATAAAAATGTTATGATAATTCAGGGGATACCCCATACGATTTTAGTATCAAAAATCACGGGTGTCTCCTGAATTTTTTGCATCTTCCAACCTATACAGCATTCTGTCCTTCTGCACGGCACTATGCCTGATAATGTATGGGATGTGTCAGCCGCATAAGCATGACTGCTGTGTTTTGATATTTTTCTAATTTTTAGAGATACGCCAGCCTGTTAGGATATCAGAATTTTTATGCTTTTTTGCATGTGGGCGCGGTTCATAACTATAGGGGCGACTCAGCCTGAGTAGCATTGCTGTGCAGGGCACGCTTTCGCTTCGCAAAGCCACGTAGCGCACACATAGCACTTCAAAAAAGCAGATCATTTTTTGAAGCGCAAGTGGCGACGGGCTTAGAGAGCCCTAACAGCAATGTACATCAGGACTGGCCTTGCCCCTATATCAGATGAGAGCGCCCCACAATAGGGCAAAAAAGCAAAAATTCATAGATATCCTTACAGGGTGATACAGTACCTGAAAATTAGAAAAATATCAAAATATAGCTTGATGTCTTACTAGCTGACACAATAAAAAACAGAACTCTATCAAAATATGACATGGAGATCATAGGCTGACACAATAAAAAACAGATCTTATCAAAATATGGCATAGAGATAACAGGCTGACATATAAAAAGCAGAAAGTTATCAAAATATGGCATAAAGGATAGCAGGCTGGCACGGTATGAGGCCTTGTGAGCATAGTGCCATGCAGAAGGAAAAAGCTGTGTTTGTTGGAAGATGCAAAAAGAAATGGAGGAAGAAGACGTGATTTTTGATACGCATGCACATTATGATGATGAGGCTTATGAGGAAGATAGAGAGGATATATTGAAGTTGATACGGCAGGATGGTGTCGGTCTGGTTACAGATGTTGGTGCAACGATCGCATCTACCAAAAAAGCAGTTGCTTTGAGTGAACAATATGACTTTATTTATGCGGCTGTCGGTGTGCATCCCGAAGGGGTGGAAGAACTGACCAATCAGGATATGGACTGGCTTTGCGAACTTGCAAAAAGAGAGAAAGTTGTAGCAATCGGAGAGATTGGGTTAGATTATTACTATGAAGATCCGAAGCGTGATATACAAAAGATATGGTTTCGTAAGCAGCTTGAGGTTGCCAGAAAGACAGGACTTCCGGTTGTGATCCACAGCAGGGATGCAGCACAGGATACGCTAGATATCATAAAGGAAGAGCATGGCGAGCAGATAGGCGGTGTGATCCATTGTTTTTCTTATGGAAAAGAAATGGCACAGGTTTATCTGGATATGGGATTTTATCTTGGAATTGGCGGTGTCGTTACTTTTAAGAACGGTAAGAAATTAAAAGAGGTCGTAAAATGTACCCCGATCGAGCGTATTGTTCTTGAAACGGATGCACCGTATCTGACACCGGAGCCAAACAGGGGAAAGAGAAATGCTTCCCATTATTTAAAGTATGTCGCACAGGAGATTGCGCAGTTAAAAGGAATGACGGCTAAAGAAGTTATTGACGTGACAACGAAAAATGCAAAAGAGATGTATCGCATTTAGACAGGGAGAATAGGAGTCATAGCATGATAGAAAAAGTAGCTGCTGGGTAACAGAAGTGAGAACGCTATAAGAAGAATATAGAAAAAGCAACCGCTGGATAACGTTATAAGAAGAATGAAGAAAAGCAGCTTTGGAGAATAGGAACAGTAAATTCATAGATAAAGCAATTGCTGCTTAACAGAGGTGATAACGCGATAGGCAAAGCACAGTAAAGTTATGAAAAGCAAAACGTCTTCGAGTAAGATAGTAAAATGTAACACAGAAGAAAGCTGATAGGATAAGATAACAGGTCTGCAAAAGACAGAAAGGATGTGGCAGATGGCAACATTAGGAATTCCGCAAAATACGATTGAAATATTACAGAAATATAATTTTCGTTTTCAAAAAAAGTTTGGTCAGAATTTTCTGATCGATACACATGTACTTGAAAAGATCATTGAGTCGGCAGGAATTACAAAAGACGATTTTGTGCTGGAGATCGGACCGGGAATCGGAACAATGACGCAGTATCTTTGTGAAAATGCACGTCAGGTCATGGCGGTAGAGATTGATGATAATTTAATCCCGATCTTACAGGATACATTGTCGGCATATGATAATGTTACGGTGGTCAATCAGGACATTTTGAAGTTAGACATTGCAAAAACAGCACAGGAATATAATGATGGTAAACCGATTAAAGTTGTCGCAAATCTGCCATATTATATTACTACACCGATCATTATGGGGCTGTTTGAAAGCCATGTACCTTTAGAAAGCATTACCGTTATGGTGCAAAAAGAGGTGGCTGACCGTATGCAGTCAGATCCCGGATCAAAGGATTACGGTGCACTTTCGTTAGCAGTACAATATTATGCAAAGGCAGAGATTGTTGCGAATGTACCGCCAAACTGCTTTATGCCAAGGCCAAATGTAGGAAGTGCTGTGATCCGACTGACCTGTCATAAGCAGAATCCGATACAGGTGCAGGATGAAAAATTTATGTTTCGTGTTATTCGCGCATCATTTAACCAGCGCAGAAAGACATTGCAAAATGGTCTTGGAAATGATGCGAGTCTGCCTGTTACGAAAGAGCAGGCAAAAGAAGCATTAGAGCAGATGGGACTGGCACCGACGATTCGCGGAGAACGTTTATCGTTAGAGGAATTTGCCCGGTTAAGTGATATTTTATCAGCTATGAGAAAAGCCTGAGAAGCTGATGTGATCAGAACACTATAGGAATGGTAACAAAGAAGAAAAGATCCTTATTAAGATAAAAATGAAAAGAATGGCAAATAGTATAGGAGATGACAGGAATGGATATTCGCGGACGTTTAGCAGAGTTCAGAAAGCAGATGGAAAAGGAACAAATGGATCTGTATTATGTACCGACAAATGATTTTCATGGATCGGAATATATCAGTGATTATTTTAAAGTCAGAGAGTTTTTATCCGGCTTTGATGGATCTGCAGGTGAATTAGTGATCACACAGCAGGAAGCAGGACTGTGGACAGATGGCAGATACTTTTTACAGGCTAAAAAGCAGTTAGAAGGCAGTGGCATCACATTATATCGTTCCGGTCAGGAAGGTGTGATAAAGCTTAATGATTTCATTTATGAAAAAATGCCGGAAGGCGGAAAACTGGGATGTGACGGACGACTGGTGTCACAGGCATGGGCAGAAGGCATAGTAAGAATGCTTAGCCGCAAGAGTGCAGGATTGGTCACTTCACCAGATATTGCAAATCTTGTCTGGAAAGACAGACCGGAACTGCTCCATCAAAAAGCATGGATATTATCAGAAGATTATGCAGGCGAAAGCCGTCAGAGTAAATTGCAAAAAGTACGCAAATTTATGGAGAAATGGAACGGATCACATTTTATCCTGAATTCGCTTGATGACATTGCGTGGCTTTTAAATATCAGAGGAAATGATATTCCATGTAATCCGGTTGTTTTATCATATTTGGTCGTTGAAAAAGAACAATGTTTTCTTTTTGCGGGAAATAACATTTTCGATCAGGAGCAAAAGCAGCAATTAGAAGCAGATGGTATTATTTTGCGTGAGTATGATGCGGTTTATGATTATGCGAAGAGTTTTCCACAAGGAGACAAGATATTCGCAGATAAACGCACAATAAACCATGAAATTGTGGAAAACTTCCCGAAAAACACAAGAATTGTGGATATGGCAAGTCCGGTTACGTATTGGAAGTCCATTAAAAATGAGACAGAGATTGCTAATGAAAAAGATGCACATATCAAAGATGGAGTTGCTGTTACCCGTTTTATTTACTGGCTAAAGAAAAATATCGGAAAAGAAACGATTACTGAGATTTCAGCGGCACAAAAGCTTGAGGCATTTCGAATGGGAGGAAAGCATTACCTTGGACCAAGCTTTGATCCGATCGCAGGCTACGGAGCACATGGTGCGATCGTACATTATTCTGCAACGAAAGAAACCAATGCGGTTTTAAAAGAGCAGAATTTTCTTTTGCTTGATACCGGTGGTCAGTATATGGAAGGAACGACAGATATTACAAGAACGATTCTGCTTGGTAAGCCGACGAAAGAACAGCAGAAATATTATACAGCCGTTCTTCGAGGTAACCTAAATCTTTGCAATGCGACGTTCTTATATGGCTGTTCCGGTGTGGCTCTGGATTATGCAGCGCGCGAGCCTTTGTGGGAAATGGGTTGTGATTACAATCATGGCACCGGACATGGTGTTGGTTATCTTTTAAATGTACATGAAGGTAATAATGCATTCCGCTATAGAATCCTTTCAGGCCCCGGCAAAAATCCGGTACTGGAAGCAGGTATGATCACATCGGATGAACCGGGAATCTATCTGGAAGGAAAGTTTGGAATCCGTCTGGAAAATCTGATCCTTTGTGTAAAGAAAGAAAAAAATGAATTTGGTCAGTTTATGGGATTCGAGCCATTGACGTATGTTCCTTTTGACCGTGCAGCGATTGACATATCACAAATGAACCAAAAAGAGATTGCACGCTTGAATGCATATCACCGGGAGGTATACGAAAAGATCAGCCCATATCTGAATGAAGAAGAAAAAGAGTGGTTGCAAAAAGAGTGCGAACCATTTGCATAAAACTGAAAAAAGAAAGTATGCCATAAGAGAACAAACTACTTGCATTCATTCCTTTTTCCACTGCGGGATTACTTTATAGATCAAGGTTGCATACAGCAGATACAAAAGCAAAGCTGCGATCACGTCTAAGAAAGAATGTTGCTTTAAGAACATTGTAGACAGACAGATCAAAGAGCAAAGCAGCAATGAAGCCGGTCGCAGCCATTTGATCTTTTTAATCCGTGGACTTGTGACCAAGGCTACATGGATCGCTACAGCGTTAAAGACATGAATGCTTGGAAAGACATTTGTATGCGTATCACTATCATAAATAAATTGTACAATATCTGTCAGGATATTTGGATGTGCAAAAGCTTCCGGGCGAAGATTTTGTTCATTTGGAAAAAAGTAATAGATCAACAGGCAGGTTGTCATTCCTGTGATCAAAGTGATCACACAATGATAATAGTCTTCTAAGTGATCTTTTTGAAAATAAAGATATACAATGACAACTAACACATATAAGAACCACAAAACATACGGAATTACAAAAAGTTCATTAAAGGGAATGATATCATCAATAAAACAATGGATCGGTTGAAAAGATACATCATTTCTTGCTTCCAGCCATGTAAAAAAATGCATGTAAACCGGGATATATAATGCAAAAAGAGCATGTTTGTTCTTTTTTAAAAAATTCAATAACATAAAATGTATCCTCTCTGTATCTGTTTTATTAAAGCTTCAAAAATGGATGTACCGGCTTTTCTGATACATCTGCTTCATGGAATAGGAAACTGCTCGTATGGTAGCGGTACACCAGCAAGAATTGCTTTAGCAATTCTTGGAGTGCAAAGCGCCGGCTTTGCACTTTTTTATGGAATAGGAAACTGCTCGTACAGTGGTGGTACACCAACAAGAATTGCTTTAGCAATTCTTGGAGTGCAAAGCGCTGGCTTTGCACTTTTTTATGGAATAGGAAACTGCTCGTACAGTGGTGGTACACCAACAAGAATTGCTTTAGCAATTCTTGGAGTGCAAAGCGCTGGCTTTGCACTTTTTTATGGAATAGGAAACTGCTCGTACAGTGGTGGTACACCAACAAGAATTGCTTTAGCAATTCTTGGAGTGCAAAGCGCTGGCTTTGCACTTTTTTATTTTCTGGTCTGTTGATAATTTAAAATATTTTATCTAAGGTGATTGCACGATTACCATTTTGGAGAATGTTTCCAATCTATATTTTTGCGGATATAAGCAAATGTCTTGTCTTCGCCTTCATCGGCAAGCATATGCAAAAGACGTTCCAAAAGTTCTTTTGTATCCTTGTGCAGGATATAATGGGATTTGTTCTTTTCATAATAAGCAAGAGGAAAAGAATCGTCATAATTCTTACGATTGTAGTTTTTGCTTGCTGCGATGCGGTCGCAAAACATTTCCAACACATATCTGGTCGGCATTGGCATTCCTTGCAAGCCCTCATCGGGATTTAAAGTGAAGTCGATCCAGTATTCAAAATGGTGACGATTACGTCCTTTGTGATGAAGCCAGGAAGAAGAATATCCCTTCGTTGCTTTTTCACCAAAGTTTGGGCTTTTTTTGCCGCCTTGGAAATTGCGGACACTATTGATAAATTCGACCGGAGAATATTTTGACCAGTCATGCATGATTCCCTGCTTATAAAGTCCGGCACGAAAACAATAATGACGAACCAGATTCTTATGATGCAGGATCGTTCGTAAATGTCCCCAAAAGTTATACCAAAGACTCATCAAAAAGCCACCTTTCTTTTTGTGGAATAGAAAACTGCTCGTATAGTGGTGTACTCTCGGAATCTTTTGAATGAAAAATTTCGAGAAGGATTTTTGATATACAATGACATTTTACTTCAATGAATACCATGATAGCGTTTTCAACTGTAAAATCAAGGTATGATTTATTCATACACATAAAAGTAAATATACCACATCTTGTCCTAAAATCATAGACTTACTGTGTGACTTTAAGATTTGTTTATGAAATGAATTCAAAATAAAGTTCATAGGGATTTGCTTTTCTTTAGCGAATGAACGGATAAATAGTTCTATGAAATAAAAAGAGAAAATTGTAAGAGCAAATTATGTGTTTGAAGCAGCATGTATGATATCAAAGAGCAGATTTATATATTTGAAACAGCATTCACGATATAAAAGAGTAGATTTATGTGCTCGAAGCAGCATTCATAATATCAAAGAGTAGATTTATATGTTTGAAACAGCATTCACGATTCATCCGTATTATGCTTATTACGTTCTTCCAACAGTTCTGTTGCAATCTTTTCATTGCTCCAGTCAGGATGAGCCTTTATGCTTTCTAATATTTCTTCAATGGTCAATTGGTCAAATCCGAGCAGGGAAGCCAGTTGGCTGGCAGAAAATTGTTCCATATTAGTTCTTACCTGTCGGACGCAGGTTGATAATTCACCCAGTTCTTTTCCAACTTCTTTGCCAAGTTTTTCACCAATCTCCTTGCCAAGTTCAATGTTTTCTTGATCTCTTATCAGTAGTTTCATATATCTTCGCCTCCACTCTTCACTCACTTTGACCTCTGTGATCTCGTCCTTCAGCGATTCTGTATAGGTATCGGATATCTGACCGTTTTTTAGAAAATCCATCAATGCGGCAAATCCTTTTCCGAATTGCTTTGTGTCATTTCCGTAAGGATTGATCATGATCTTAACGGAATCGTCCTTCAGTTTCAGGGATGGATCGTCAACGCAGACATTTTCAAAACGGTAAAAACATCTTCCTTTTCTAAACGGATCGTAATTACAGATAAAGATCACATAGCTTTTCTTTAGCTTGTTATAGGATTCCCCTTTGTTTAGAATGTTCAGATCGATCATTCCCTGATAAAACCGCGATCTTTTAGGAAGATTTTTTTCATCGGTTGTCTGGATCTCGATATTATAGACAGAGTCCAGATCATCCTCTACATATACATCCAGCCGAATGCTTTTTGCATCGTATTGCAGATCAATTGTTTTTTGAAGTTCTGTATATCGGATGTCCTTGATTTTCTTTTGGAGAATGATCTCAAGCAGATGTTTGCAAAGTTCTTTGTTGCTCATCACAGCTCCAAACATAAAATCATCCCATATTTCCAGTTCTTCGAGTCTTTTGTACTTTCTTGTCATATGTTTCTCCATTTCTTGTGTTGGCAGAAAAATCTTACTTTTATATATTCGAGAAACATGATTTAGGCGTGATGCTCTGTCAGCGATAATCGATTGCTCTTTTCAATCAAACGAAAGGAATACCGCTCCAATAAATAAAAGCAAAACAGATTTTTACACAAAAAATGGTGTGTTTCTGCTTTTATTATATACAGCAAGCAGCTGCGTTTCAACCGGATTTTAGTATAAAATTAAGATTCTTCCTGAGGTTATTTTGTTGGATTTAAAAAGTAATAACTGTGTTTTGAAGTGTATTGATTTTGAAAAATTAGATAAAAATATAGAAGGAGTTGCTTTTTAGTGTAAGGTATATTTCTTACACTTCCAAAGAATATTTCATAGAATAATACGCTTTAGGAAAACGAAAATTTCAAAAGAGCGGGTTTATGTGCCTGAAGCAACGTTTATGATATAAAAGAGCGGATTTATGTGCTTGAAGCAGCAAGCATAATATAAAAGAGCGGATCGATGTATGGGAGCAACATTCACGATTCATCCGTATTATTATGTTTATTACGTTCTTCCAACAGTTCTGTTGCAATCTTTTCATTGCTCCAGTCAGGATGAGCCTTTATGCTTTCTGATATTTCTTCAATGGTCAATTGGTCAAATCCGAGCAGGGAAGCCAGTTGGCTGGCAGAAAATTGTTCCATATTAGTTTTTACCTGTCGGACGCAGGTTGATAATTCACCCAGTTCTTTTCCAACTTCTTTGCCAAGTTCAATGTTTTCCTGATCTCTTATCAGTAGTTTCATATATCTTCGCCTCCACTCTTCACTCACTTTGACCTCTGTGATCTCATCCTTCAGCGATTCTGTATAGGTATCGGATATCTGACCGTTTTTTAGAAAATCCATCAATGCGGCAAATCCTTTTCCGAATTGCTTCGTGTCATTTCCGTAAGGATTGATCATGATCTTAACGGAATCGTCCTTCAGTTTCAGGGATGGATCGTCAACGCAGACATTTTCAAAACGGTAAAAACATCTTCCTTTTCCAAACGGATCGTAATTACAGATAAAGATCACATAGTTTCTTTGCAAGTTGTTCTTTTAATATACACAGTTTCATTAGAAAAAAATATTGACATTTTTGCTGAAAAGCTAGCGGTTGTTTTTAGCAAATTGCATGATAACATCATGGTGTCAAAAGTTCCGAATGCTTCCGAAGGACTATTTCCTTAATAGGATTTTGCTCCACTGATCTTTACAAATTAATGTACTTTGATGCTTGTGTGTTCTGTTTCCTCCATTGTTTCGGAGTGATCCCCTTTCTTTTTCGAAATGTGCGGATCAGATGGCTGCAATCTGCAAATCCGGTTTCCTGACTGATATAAGTCAGATCATAATCGGTAAAATATAACAGATCCATTACTTTACTGATCCGGATAAATTCAATGTATTCTTTGCAGGACTGGTTATATGTCTGGCGAAACAGTTTAGCAAAATAGGAATAACTCATATTGCAGCGGTTTGCAAGATCTTGAACCTGCAGGGGTTCATTATAATGGCTGTCAATATATTGCGTGATCTCGTCAAAAGCCTGACTTCCCGAAGCGTTTTGTGTCTTGTGATGGTTCCAGTCGATCCCGTTCTTTTTCCAGAGCCGCATGATATTAGTCAACAGGGCAGTAGTATAAGAACTTGCCATGACATCGTAACCATATTGGTGTTTACGCATTTCATGAATACAAGAAGCTATCAGATCACCGGCATCAAAACCGGTCATTCGGTCTTTACAAAAGAAAATATTAGCCGGATCCTGTTCAAATGCGTAGAGAAGTGTTCTCGAAAAACTGGTTTTGAACTGATTACCGGTCTGCAAAAAGTTAAGGTCAAACTTTAGGACCTCATAATGAATATCCGTTTGTGGTGTTTGTGCGATCGTCTGGTCACACAGGATCGGATAGATCGCATTATGCTTCGGATTTGTCAGAGCTTTTGAAGCCTGATCATAGAGCCGGCATTCATCAGTCGATTTTTCTTTATAATAGCCGGACGGAAGAGCAGGATCACTCAGGACATCCACGGAATGGATCTTTTGCGGGCAGAAAATGATCATATCTCCGGGATGCAGCACATAAACTGCCTGATCACAAGTTGCTTCGATATGTCCTTTGGTCAGATAAATGATCTCAATGAAATAGTGCCAATGCGGAAGGATTGGAAAATTATGATCATTAGTGATATGAAAAAAAGCTTCCATCGGGTGGTTCAACCCGTCCGTATATTCAAATAGATTCCTCATACTTTCTCTCCTTGATTGATAATTGATAAAAAATAGAAATGTAATAAAATTATTTTGTCAAAAATTAATACTATTTTGTTATCATCAAACGTAAAACAGACTGCTTTTTCTGTGTGATATAAGTCTATATTGCCAAAAGGGAAAAAAGAAGTCAAGAAAAAAGAATCAAGCAAAAGAGAAAAGAAAATAGATTTGTTCTATTTTTGTATCATACTATTATATTATCTCTTGGAATTAATATGTATACTTGCAAAAGATAAAAAGAACAGCCATTTACGAAACAACATCACAAGAACGGCAAATTCTCACAACACAATGTATGTCCCATATGATATCTAAGTGTTGCAGTTTTATTTTGAGTTTTGTCTTTTCAGAGACACGACGGCTGTTTAGAATATCTGATTTTTAAGCTTTTTTGCTTATTGGGCGCGGGTCATAACTATAGGGGCGACTCAGTCTGAGTAGCATTGTTGTTTGGGACACGCTTCCGCTTCGCAAAGCCACGTAGCGCACACGTAGCACTGCAAAAAGCAAATACTTTTTTGCAGTGCAAGTGGCGACGGTCTTTGAGATTCCCAAACAGCAATGTACATCAGACCGGCCTTGCCCCTATATCAGATGAGAGCGCCCATAATAAGAGCAAAAAAGCAAAAAATCTTAGATATTCTTGACAGACGAAACAGTGCCTGAAAAGACAAAAACAAAATAAAACTGCCAGACACAGACATTACATAAGACATACATTGTGTTGTGAGATCGGGTATAAGATTTGGATGTTGTTTGGTAAATGGCATATGCATATACGATAGGAAAAAGCGAGAGGAGAGAAGATGATGACAGCGATGAAATGGTTTTATGCTTTCTTGAAAAAATACCGCCTGCGTATGTTCTTTGGTATGGTTTTAGTTACGATCTTAGCAGCAGCGGCACTGGCGAGTCCCTATATCTCCAAGATTATAGTAGATACCGTGATCAAAGGAGGAAAGACAGAATATCTGATTCCGCTTGTCGGGATCCTTGTCGGGCTTGTAGTCGTAAAGGGGGTATGCCGGTTTAGTTCACAGGTGCTTTTTGAAACCAGCTCACAGGGAGTTCTTTATGCGATGCGTGATAAGGTTTACCGCAAGCTTTTGATGGAAGATTTTGCTTTCTATAATAAGAATAGGACCGGAGATCTGATGGGACGACAGACCGGTGATATGGATGCAATCCGTCATTTTGTGGCATATGTCATTTATACGATTTATGAAAACATATTATATTTTGTGCTGGCATTGGTCATGATTTTTACAATCAATGTTCCGATGGCACTTTGCATGGTGATCGTATTGCCGCTGGCAGCACTTACAACATATTTGCAGGCAAAAAGTGTACATCCTGCATTTAAGAAATGCCGTGATGCATTTTCCGGTCTGAACACATTTGTACAGGAAAATATCAGCGGAAACCGCGTGGTGAAAGCATTTGCAAAAGAAGATTATGAAAAGGAAAAATTCAATGTGCAAAATGACATATACAGAGAAGCAGAATTAGGAGCTGCAAAGATCTGGAGAAGATATGTGCCGGTATTTGAGTTTTTATCCTATGTTTTAACGATCATCTTAATGCTTGTTGGCGGTATCATGGTAGTAAAAGGGCAGATGACACTCGGTGATCTTGTCGCAGTAAACGGATATCTCTGGATGCTGACAGTTCCTCTGCGTATGGCAGGATGGTGGATCAATGATGTGCAGAGATTTACTACATCTGTAGAAAAAATCTATGATACTTACAGTGCGGAACCGGATATCAAACGTCCGAAAAAGCCTGTGAAGCATAAAAAATTAGAAGGAAATGTGACCTTCAAAAATGTATCATACCGTGCCGATGATGAAGATATTCTTCAAAACATCAACTTTGATGTAAAAAAAGGTGAAACGGTCGGCATTATTGGGACAACAGGAGCAGGCAAATCAACAATAGTCAATCTGATGTGCCGTTTCTTTGATGCAACAGAGGGAGAAGTCTTAGTCGATGGTGTCAATGTAAAAGATTATGATATGCATGATCTGCGCGACAACATCGGTATGGCGATGCAGGATGTTTTCCTTTTCTCTGATACGATCGAAGGAAATATTGCTTATGGCAAGCCGGATATCAGCTTTGAAAAAGTCAAAGAAGTTGCCCGTATGGCGGATGCCAATCATTTTATTCAGAATCTTCCGGAAGGATATGATACGATCGTAGGTGAAAGAGGTGTCGGACTGTCAGGAGGACAAAAGCAGCGTATTTCACTGGCAAGAGCATTACTGAAAGAACCGGCAATTCTGGTATTGGATGATACCACCTCCGCAGTGGATATGGAGACAGAAAGTTATATCCAGAAGCAGCTTGAGAACATCGACCATGCCTGCACGATCTTTATTATTGCATACCGTATTTCTTCGATCATGAATGCGGATCAGATTCTGGTACTGGATCAGGGAAAGATCATTGAGCATGGTACGCATAAAGAGCTTCTTAAGAAGAATGGTTATTACGCTACCGTATATAAACACCAGTTCCCGGAAGCAGCCGATGCGGTCAGAGAGTAAGCAGGAAATGAAAAAGAGATATACAGTCTCTGAAAGGAGTCTGTATAGGAAAGGATGGTATAGATAAATGGCTAGAAACCGTTATGATATGGATGAAGTCTTAGAAGAAAAGTTTGATATCAATCAGGTAAAGCGGCTGGCAAAATATGTGGCACCACATAAGACAAAGATGCTTCTTGCTTTATTTTTGATGCTGTCATCTGCATTTTTATCAACATTTCTGCCAAAGTTTTTACAGCTTGAAATGGATGTATATATTCCGGATAAAAATATAACAGGGATTGTAGGAATCGTGCTTTTGACAGCAGTGATCTGTATCTATCTTGTTGTTTGCATTCGCTTAAAGATCACACTGACCATGCATGTAGGACAGGATGTGATACATCAATTAAGAGAAGATATCTTTGAAAAGCTGCAAGAACTTCCGTTTAGTTATTATGATGAGCGGCCACATGGAAAGATTCAGGTGCGTGTAGTCAATTATGTAAATAACCTGAGTGATATTTTATCCAATGGTATTTTACAAACGATCACCGATCTGTTTAACTTACTTTTTATTATTGGCTTTATGTTTTATATGAATGTCCGATTAACATTGATCTGTCTGTGCGGACTGCCGTTTTTGTTTCTGTTCATTGTGCTGATCAAAAGAGGACAGCGTCGGGCATGGCAGATACAGAGCAACAAACAATCGAATCTGAACGCATATATCTCGGAAAGTATCAATGGTATTCGTGTGACACAGGCATTTGTCCGGGAAGATAAAAATACAGAGATCTTTAATGATCTGAGTCAGAACTATAGAGATTCCTGGATGCATGCATCGTATTATGGCTTCGCAATGGGGCCAATGGTCGACCTGATCTCAACGATCACAACAGCCTTTGTCTACGTGCTGGGTGTTCATTATATAATAGATGGCAATGTATCAGGTGTCAGTATTGGTGTGCTGATCGCATTTACAGCGTATATCAGCCGTTTCTGGGCACCGATCAATACGATCGCAAGCTTTTATAACAGCGTGGTCACAGCAGTTTCCTATTTAGAAAGGATTTTTGAAACCATTGATGAGCCGGTAGAAGTAAAGGATGCCAAAGATGCAATCGAAATGCCTGCCATTCAGGGTAAACTCGAATTTGAACATGTGACATTCAGTTATGAAAAAGGAGTAGAAATCTTAAAGGATGTTAATTTCAGCGTTGAGCCGGGCAAAACCATTGCATTCGTAGGTCCGACCGGAGCGGGAAAAAGCACGATCGTCAATCTGATCAGCCGGTTCTACAATGTGGATAGCGGAAGAATCCTGATCGACGGTGTGGACATTTCGAAAGTGACTCTTCGTTCCCTGCGTAAACAGATGGGTGTTATGATGCAGGACAGTTTCATCTTTGGTGGAACGATCATGGATAATATCCGATATGGAAATAAGACAGCAACGGATGAAGAAGTGATCCGTGCTGCTAAGACAGTATGCGCACATGATTTTATCATGCAAATGGAGGACGGTTACCAGACACAGGTGAATGAAAGAGGAAGCCGTCTGTCCGTAGGACAAAGACAGTTAATCTCTTTTGCAAGAGCACTTTTAGCAGATCCGGCAATCCTGATCTTAGATGAAGCAACCTCAAGCATTGATACAGAGACAGAGATCGTTTTGCAGGAAGGCCTAAACCACCTTTTAAAAGGAAGAACTTCTTTTATCATTGCACATCGTCTGTCAACCATACAGAATGCAGACTGTATCATGTATATCAGCGATGGCGGTATCGCGGAAGCCGGAACGCATGAAGAACTTTTGCAAAAGCATGGAAAATATTATGAATTGTATGAAGCACAGTATAAGAGTGTGTAAAAGCCGGTTCAGAAAAGAAATAGCAGTATTAGCGCATTCGTACCGCAAATGCCATAAAGGCTTTTCGAACATCATTTAAGTAGGATCGTCCGATCTGCAGCGTCAGGTGATTCGAAAGCGAGATGGTAGTGCCTTCAATCTTATAGATGTGCTTCATATTTACAATATTAGAACGGTGACAGCGGATAAAGCAGTCGGGGAGATAACCGGCAATGGTATTCAGAGTAGATCTCTGTTTGAATATGTCTTTTGTTGTCAGAATATCTACAGAGTGTTTAAGACTCGTAAAGCAGATGATCTCGTTATATGGGATCTGCAAAGTGGTCTTATAGTCATTAAAGATATAACATTGATTGGAATGATCCTTTGTCAGTGCATCCATACAGCGCATCAGAGGTTCAAAAGAGACCGGTTTTAAAAGATAATGGAACGCACGGACTTCATACCCCTGAAAGACATATTCCGTAAAAGCAGTCAGAAAAATGATCTCTCCGTCAAAGCCTTTATTACGTAAATTCTGTGCGATCTGAATACCGTTCATAATAGCAGGATCATCTTCCAAAGAAAGCCTGATATCGAGAAAAAAGATATCGGCTTTTTTTATTATGTCTTCTGTAGCAAAAAGTTTCTCTCCGGAAGAATATACGTGGCAGGAAATCTGATGCCCGCGTTCTTTTGCCCATGTGTCAAGGTGATCGGTCAGCGTTTCACTGGCAGTTGCCTGATCTTCTACGATAGCAATTTCAAAAATCATGATAAATACCTCCCCTGTTTCATATCATCAGTTTGTTGATCCGTCAGGATCCTTGTCAGGATCTTTCTCAAGCAAAGGAATCATAATATGCAGCTTAAAATCCTCCTTGCCCGGATTAATATCAATCAGGCCGTCTGCCTGTTCTGCAAGTTCCTGTATTCTTTTTAGTCCGATTCCATGAGACAGGCGTTTTTTGGCTGTATCGGATTTTGTTGAGAGCAGCATACCATTTTTGTCAAACAGATACTCTCCGTTACTGCCATTTTCCATGTAAATGCCAAACATGTTTTGATAAGGCTGTATCGTGAAATTGATCCAGCACCGGTCTTTTTTGTCCGGGGAGATCTTTTCGCATGCTTCGATCGCATTATTAAAAAGATTTCCGATCAGAGAACACAGGCTGATATCATCAAGAGGGATTTTCTGAGGCAATAAGATAGAATAAGAAACCTGAATCCCTTTTTGCTTAGCGGCAGAAAGCTTTGTTGAAACAATGCAATCAATAGCCGTATTTCCGGTGCTTAAAAAATGATGAATGTTATCAATGTGTTTGCGGTAATCGGCAATGTATTCTAACAGCTTATCGTTTTTGTTTTGAGAAGCGAGAATTTCAATCGTATCAAGATACAGATTCATATCGTGCTTTAATGTGCGCAGATCATGTGTCATTTCTAAAATGTTATTAAACTGTGCCTGCTCTAATTCAAACTGTGCTTTCTCTTCCAGATAGGTTATGTTTTTTTGCTTTGCCACACCAAGCTGATAAACAAAGACTAAAAGCGATACAAAAAGAATCACAAAGAGGAAGCAGATGATTCCAAGGCTGTTTGCTATTTCGCGGGTAACTGTTTTTGTCGTTGTTTTTAAAGTGATTGCAAAAATATATTGTGCAACGATCATACTTGTCAAAGACAGAAAAGAGAAAGCAATTTTTTGACGCAGAGTGAAAAATAATTGCTTATCCGTCAGCAGTATTATCAAAAAGATAAAGAGCGACAGCAGACTGATATAGGTAAAAGTGATCGGTATACGAAAAGCTCCGCCCAGTAATATCGTATTCACATTTACATTTGCTAAAACAGTAGGAAGCAAAATGGTCATCATATCAGCAAGCATACAAAGTATCGTGTAGATAATGATCCAAAACAAACATGGAAATAACGGTGCATAAAAGAAATAAATTGTAAAAAGAAAACGCACAATATCAAAAAAACCGATCGTTATTAAAGTTGAGACACCAAAATGATTAAACACATATAATAATGCCACCTGACAGCATAAAAATAATGTTATTTTCTGCGAGCGGTATGGCATTTCTTTTGCTTTCATTTTCTTTTTGACCAGCAGATAGTATAAAAAAGCTTCTATCCCATTGATCATAATTTCCCAGAGCTGTAAAAACAGATAAAGCATTTCAAATCCTCCATGTATAAAAATCTCATCCTAATCCATAGTATCATTTCAAAATAACAGAAGCAAGAAGTGTCGTATGTCGTTTGGGACGTTTAGAATGCTACTCGTGCCTTGTGGATTGAGAAAATGAGTGAGTATGATCTGACAAAATACTTATAAAGGAAAGCAGAATTGTGTCTAATGTTGATATTGTTATATAAGATGTCCAGGACGTTGCAAGAAAAAAACAAATGGTAAATTCTATAAGAAGTATTATGATACTTTTCAATTTTTCGATATGTTTGCGGTGATCAGACAGATGCTTTTTAGGGTTGTTTACAGGAACAAGAAATACTGTATATAAAACGGAAATAATATATAAAATAAGAACAAACAGAGGATCCGAATAAATGGGAAAATGATGAAAAAGCATAGCGGTAATCCCAAGTAAAGAGGATATAGTAATACATAGAAAATGATTTGGAGCATGATAGCCACCGAAATGATTTCTAAGCAATACAAATGCGCCAAGCCAGATTAAGATTTGTGGAAACTGATGCATGAAAAAAGAAGCGATAATAATGAAAAAAATTGTTATAGATGAATTTAAAATACATTCTGTTCCATATATGTAAATATCAATCATATTTTGGTCGTCTGTATTATTTTTGACCAGTTGTTCTGTGATTTTTGATGCAATCTCGTGTAACATAATGTTTCCTTTCTGGTAGATAGTTATACCTTAATGTTAGCAGTGAAAAGGACTATTTTCAAGAAGCCGGATTGTTGTTTGTGTTGTTTAAAGTGCTGTTTATGCCGAAAATATATGTTTGCCTTGAGTTATCTTTTTTAAGACAAACTTGTATTAAAAAGGATATTCAAATGTTGTTTGCGTTGTTTAGATTGCTGTTCGTGCCATAAGGGATTGAAAATTGCAATGTATATATTATATTGAAGGTATTACACAAAGAAAGGAGGAGACTGGTATGGTATCAGAAAAAAAGACTTCTGTAGCTTTAAAAGCAATTTCATATATTGCAAAAAAGAAAGCTAATGCAGCATGTTTAGGTTTTGCATATGAACCGGATGTTCCAGAGAAACTGAAAAGTATGATGGATACAAAAGTGAAAAAAGAAAAGAATTAATATGCAGCGTTTTCTATGAAAACAAGAGAATGAAAGAATGAGAATAATAAATGGGTTCCAACTCAAGATTTGGGGAGAAGTTTTGAGTTGGTATATTAAGACAATGATTTAAAATGTCATATTTACAGGGAAGAATATAGACTTTGTCAAGAAGAGACGGGTTTTTGAATTATAACGTTATAAAAAGAGAAGGTGCAAAAAGATGAAATTGATATGTAGAGAAGGGGATGTGAACCTGACCAAGGATAATTTTGTCTATGCAGAGAGTGAATTGCATTATGTCGGTATATGGGTGTTAGAGAATGATGCACTACAGAAATATTCTTTGCGTATCACATTGGATGGTTTAGAAAAACAGATTACAGTATCGGATATATGGCGGATACATAAAAGTTATCTGGTAAATGCAACGTATGTTAAAGCAATCAGAAGATATGGGGTAAATCTGACTACAGGAAATATTCTTTCTGTTTCACAGGCAAAGTATAATGTAGTACAGCAAAAATATACGGAATATAACCACAAAATATGTAAATAAAAGTAAAAAAGATGCTATTTCTGCCAAAAAATCGTTAATTCTGCCAGAATGTTGAATTACATCTATAAAATGTGTATGGTGAAAATGAGATTTTAATTTATAAAACTATAAAATAATATTTATAAAAGCGGGGGGTGATATGCAGAGGTTGAAATAAAGAAACAGGGGTTATATGAAGCTAAGAAAAAAGAAGATATTATATGGAAAACAACAAAGTACGATCAAGAAAGGAGAAGCTTATATGCGAAAGGCCAAAAAATGTATTCTGGCTATATGTGTAGCCGTTTTATTAGTTGGAGTAGGTGCAGGTGTGCTTATATACCAACAGGTGCAGGGAAGTGAAAGCTTATGGGGAACATTTGCCAAGGAGCACAAAGAACTGGTACAAAAGTACCCGGACTGGTTTGATAAAAATGGTGAGTTTTATTTTAAAATATCCGAAAAGAAAAAGACCGGAGAATGGGATAAGATGTCTTGGGATGAACAGACAGGAAAAGAAACGCAGATACCGGAAGAGTTGATCAAAGCTATGACAACAGAGCAGTTGTTAGATGCCTGTGCAAGACATCCATTAGCAATAGCATTTTATAATCAGTTTGAAAAACCATATCAGACATGGGAAGATGGTAAATTTAAGGCATTTAATGGTATGGAGGCATTGATCCATCGAAAAGATGTATGGAATGTGTGCTATCAAGATTATATCAATTCGGAAATGCCACAGAATAAGAACGAGAAAGAAGAAAAAGTGGAATACTGTTTATACAGGCAGTGTCTGGATGCAGATATGCTGTTGAGTCCTAAATCATATGATCATTTTACAAAGAAACAAAGACAAATGATCATAAAAAAAACATCGGAAAATGCAAACATAGTTGATAATTCAGAACTATTAATGGGAAAAGCAAGTTGTTTTGTTAGTTTGTTATGTACGCTAGATACTGCGGATGATACTGAGACTCCGTGGGTAAAAGCAAAAGAAAGATATGATACTGCGAATGACTGATAATTCTACGTTTCTTGTCGTGAAAAGACGCAGAATATAGGAGGTTATTTTGCAATAAAACACAATGCCAGCCAAAAGACCTTAGAAAATTAGCTTTTGGCTGGTAGGATAAAAACGTTTTATTTTGTAAAAGGTGATAGAAAATAGGGGAGAAGAAGCATGGAAAAAGAAGAAATAGCAACATATGCATATGAAAATACGGAGTTTTATAAAGAAAAATGGAAAGATATTATGGAAGAAGGAAATGAATGGACATGGGATGAATTGCCAATTGTTTCGAAGAAGGAACTTGTTCATGCCGGAATTCAGGCGGTTTCGGCAGAGTATTATGCTAAGTTCGGCAGAGATGACATTATAACAGATTATACATCCGGTTCAACCGGAGAATGTATGGAAGTCTACACGACGCATAAAGAGCAGATCAGAGCATTATTATCTTTATGGTTATACAGAAAAAAGTTTTATGGAATTGATTCAACAGCAAGACTTTGCTATTTTTATACATTTCGAGATTGCAAAGGGGATGAACCATACGAATATTTTAAAAATTCATTAGGTTTTTCAAAAGGGATTCTGGAGCCGGAAAATTTACAATTTATATATGATAAGATGAAAGAATTTCAACCGGTATGGTTACTGTTACAGCCAAGTGTTGCAATGGTATTGGCAAGATATATGCTGGAAGAAGGATTAGAAACGATCACATCTGTTCAATACATTGAATTATCAGGAGAGATGTTTACGAAAGAGCAAAAGAATTTTATTAGTGTCGCATTTAATGCGGTTGTAGCAAGTCAGTATGGATGTAATGAAGTAGGAACGATCGCATACCAATGTCCCCATGGTAAGTTGCATATCATGGATCAAAATGTACATGTGGACATTATTAATCAGGGAATGATAAAGGAAGATTCTGATTATGGAAATATCATTGTTACCGGGAAAAATAACAAAGTCATGCCATTTGTAAAGTATAATACCGGTGACATTGGGAAGATATGCAAAGAAGGCTGTAAATGTTCCTATAAAGGAAAGGTATTAGAACTTTTTGCCGCAAGACAGAACGATCTGGTAAAAATCAATGATGAATGGGTATCAGCAGATATTTTCAAAAGAATATTTCAGGCAATGGAATGGAGTCTTGATGGACGGATATATCAATACCGGGTAGAACAAAAAGAGGAAAAAGTATTTGCGGTATATCTTGCAACGAATATGGAAAAAGAAGTTGTTCAGGATTGTTTTTGTCATTATGCAGCAGAAACCAGTCTATCAGGTAGCAAATTTTATTTTCAATTTTATGATTATATATTACCTGATTTGCAAACAGGAAAGTTAAAATTTTTTATCAATGATATAGTACAATAAACTATTTATAATAGGTTTCATTTTTATTGCACTGGTCAGATGAGTTATTTATGAGAAAAATATACAAAAGAAATAAAGAGGAGCAGTTTACATTATGGATAAAAAGGAAATATGGAGAAAACTTCAGCAGATAATATGGGAGATTACAGGGGATGATACGATTGCAATAGAACAGGATACTAAGCTGATCGAAGATTGTAATTTTGATTCATTGAATGTAATGGATATGTTGTCAGAAATAGAGCGTGTTTTCGGAGTAGATTTTATGGATCTGGAAGATTTTGAAGAAAAATTCAATGAATGTTCCATGTTGTGCGATGGAATTGCTGAGCTGATGGAGATTCATGAGTAGAAAGTAAGTTAAAATACTCATTAGAATATGTGTTTTTAACGTTTAGATGGATGAAGTAAATACCAAAAAGAGAGGGGGAAATATGCAAATGATAAGAGGAGGATAGTAGGAAAAAGAAGAAAGAGTACTGATTATTAATATTGGGTTAAAAATTTCAAATTGAAAGGAAAAGGTGTTAATTTATGGTAAGAATGGTTGAATTAAAAGGCATAAGTATTAAGGTGTTAATGAAAAAAGTATTTATTGTTTTATTAGCTATGGGTGTAATGTTGTCTAATTTAATTAATGTGAAGTTTGCATTTGCTAAGAGTTGTGATCAATATATTAGAGAGTACTATAATTGTATTAATACAAAAGATTATTCTGGTTTATATAATTTGTTTTGTCAAAGTTATTATGAAGAAACAAATTGTATATATGAAAATTTGGAAAATCGGAAAAATCATGTTGGTATATTTGATATAAAATCAGCAAAGGTGAAATCTATATGTAGAGAAAGTGATACTAAAAAATTTGAATTAGACACATATGAAAGTCGAGTGACTAGTATTTATAAAGTAACTGTTGAAATGAAAGTTTATACAGGAAAAGATTGTTTTGTGGCAGGTGATAATGTATGTTATTTTTTGTTTGATTCAAGTAATAAAATAGTGGGATGCTGGAACTTTGAAGAAGACGATTCTAAGGAAGCATCAGCAATTGCTACTGTTTCATATGATACACCAGTAGCGAATGTTAATAAAAATCCTGATACAATACGGGTGTATTATAATAATCAAATTCATAAGGTTGATTTCAATAAATACGTTAAGGTTGTAGAAAGATGCGAGGTTGGTTATTCTTCATGGAATTTCGAAGCATTAAAAGCATGTGCTGTTGCAATAAAAAATTATGGTATTGTTCGTGTTAAAAAGCATAAATATGCAGGTCAAGGATACGACGTAAAGGCTACAGAAGCAGATCAGGTTTACAATACAAAGAAAGAAAATATTCCAATCTGTAATGATGCTGTAGATGCTGTATGGAATGTAATTTGGTTGGATTCAAAGGATAGAGTTTTCCCAGGTTTTCATGTTCATAGTAAGTCATATAATTCTTATGCTGTAAAAAATGGAGGTGTTTTATCACAAACAGGTGCACAAAAATTAGCAAAGGAGAACGGATATGATTGGGTTAAAATTCTAAGGTATTATTATGACCGCAAAAAAGGTGTGGCTTATTACAATTCAGAAGTGGCAGTTGGTACAACAACATTTATAAATATATTTAAATAATATAGCAATATGAGAATAGACAATTAACATATGCTTACTTTATTGACAAAAAAATTATATAATGATGGAAAGGAAAATGATCATGAGAAAAATTTTAATGACATGTTTGTTAGCGGGGTTGTTTCTAACAGGATGTGGAGCGTCTGCTTCAAAAAATGAACAACAAACAAATG